>NZ_CM142704.1:0-1752500 GCF_054897805.1 Pseudomonas sp. GT1P32 | reverse complement strand
TTGCACCAGAAGTAGCTAGTCTAACCTTCGGGAGGACGGTTACCACGGTGTGATTCATGACTGGGGTGAAGTCGTAACAAGGTAGCCGTAGGGGAACCTGCGGCTGGATCACCTCCTTAATCGACGACATCAGCTGCTCCATAAGTTCCCACACGAATTGCTTGATTCATTGAAGAAGACGAGAGGCCAGCCTTTAAGGTGGTTTGTTTTGTTAGAGTTTAGAAATGAATATTCCAGTGCGAATATTGATTTCTAGTCTTTGGCTAGATCGTTCTTTAAAAATTTGGGTATGTGATAGAAAGATAGACTGGATAGCACTTTCACTGGTGTTTATTCAGGCTAAGGTAAAATTTGTGAGTTTAATCGCGAATTTTCGGCGAATGTCGTCTTCACAGTATAACCAGATTGCTTGGGGTTATATGGTCAAGTGAAGAAGCGCATACGGTGGATGCCTTGGCAGTCAGAGGCGATGAAAGACGTGGTAGCCTGCGAAAAGCTTCGGGGAGTCGGCAAACAGACTTTGATCCGGAGATGTCTGAATGGGGGAACCCACCTAACATAAGTTAGGTATCTTAAGCTGAATACATAGGCTTAAGAAGCGAACCAGGGGAACTGAAACATCTAAGTACCCTGAGGAAAAGAAATCAACCGAGATTCCCTTAGTAGTGGCGAGCGAACGGGGACTAGCCCTTAAGTGGCTTTGAGATTAGCGGAACGCTCTGGAAAGTGCGGCCATAGTGGGTGATAGCCCTGTACGCGAAAATCTCTTAGTCATGAAATCGAGTAGGACGGAGCACGAGAAACTTTGTCTGAATATGGGGGGACCATCCTCCAAGGCTAAATACTACTGACTGACCGATAGTGAACTAGTACCGTGAGGGAAAGGCGAAAAGAACCCCGGAGAGGGGAGTGAAATAGATCCTGAAACCGTATGCGTACAAGCAGTGGGAGCCCACTTTGTTGGGTGACTGCGTACCTTTTGTATAATGGGTCAGCGACTTATTTTCAGTGGCGAGCTTAACCGAATAGGGGAGGCGTAGCGAAAGCGAGTCTTAATAGGGCGTCTAGTCGCTGGGAATAGACCCGAAACCGGGCGATCTATCCATGGGCAGGTTGAAGGTTGGGTAACACTAACTGGAGGACCGAACCGACTACCGTTGAAAAGTTAGCGGATGACCTGTGGATCGGAGTGAAAGGCTAATCAAGCTCGGAGATAGCTGGTTCTCCTCGAAAGCTATTTAGGTAGCGCCTCATGTATCACTGTAGGGGGTAGAGCACTGTTTCGGCTAGGGGGTCATCCCGACTTACCAAACCGATGCAAACTCCGAATACCTACAAGTGCCGAGCATGGGAGACACACGGCGGGTGCTAACGTCCGTCGTGAAAAGGGAAACAACCCAGACCGTCAGCTAAGGTCCCAAAGTTATGGTTAAGTGGGAAACGATGTGGGAAGGCTTAGACAGCTAGGAGGTTGGCTTAGAAGCAGCCACCCTTTAAAGAAAGCGTAATAGCTCACTAGTCGAGTCGGCCTGCGCGGAAGATGTAACGGGGCTCAAACCATACACCGAAGCTACGGGTATCACTTAGGTGATGCGGTAGAGGAGCGTTCTGTAAGCCTGTGAAGGTGAGTTGAGAAGCTTGCTGGAGGTATCAGAAGTGCGAATGCTGACATGAGTAACGACAATGGGTGTGAAAAACACCCACGCCGAAAGACCAAGGTTTCCTGCGCAACGTTAATCGACGCAGGGTTAGTCGGTCCCTAAGGCGAGGCTGAAAAGCGTAGTCGATGGAAAACAGGTTAATATTCCTGTACTTCTGGTTATTGCGATGGAGGGACGGAGAAGGCTAGGCCAGCTTGGCGTTGGTTGTCCAAGTTTAAGGTGGTAGGCTGGAATCTTAGGTAAATCCGGGATTCTAAGGCCGAGAGCTGATGACGAGTGTTCTTTTAGAACACGAAGTGGTTGATGCCATGCTTCCAAGAAAAGCTTCTAAGCTTCAGGTAACCAGGAACCGTACCCCAAACCGACACAGGTGGTTGGGTAGAGAATACCAAGGCGCTTGAGAGAACTCGGGTGAAGGAACTAGGCAAAATGGCACCGTAACTTCGGGAGAAGGTGCGCCGGTGAGGGTGAAGGACTTGCTCCGTAAGCTCATGCCGGTCGAAGATACCAGGCCGCTGCGACTGTTTATTAAAAACACAGCACTCTGCAAACACGAAAGTGGACGTATAGGGTGTGACGCCTGCCCGGTGCCGGAAGGTTAATTGATGGGGTTAGCTAACGCGAAGCTCTTGATCGAAGCCCCGGTAAACGGCGGCCGTAACTATAACGGTCCTAAGGTAGCGAAATTCCTTGTCGGGTAAGTTCCGACCTGCACGAATGGCGTAACGATGGCGGCGCTGTCTCCACCCGAGACTCAGTGAAATTGAAATCGCTGTGAAGATGCAGTGTATCCGCGGCTAGACGGAAAGACCCCGTGAACCTTTACTATAGCTTTGCACTGGACTTTGAATTTGCTTGTGTAGGATAGGTGGGAGGCTTTGAAGCGTGGACGCCAGTTCGCGTGGAGCCAACCTTGAAATACCACCCTGGCAACTTTGAGGTTCTAACTCAGGTCCGTTATCCGGATCGAGGACAGTGTATGGTGGGTAGTTTGACTGGGGCGGTCTCCTCCTAAAGAGTAACGGAGGAGTACGAAGGTGCGCTCAGACCGGTCGGAAATCGGTCGTAGAGTATAAAGGCAAAAGCGCGCTTGACTGCGAGACAGACACGTCGAGCAGGTACGAAAGTAGGTCTTAGTGATCCGGTGGTTCTGTATGGAAGGGCCATCGCTCAACGGATAAAAGGTACTCCGGGGATAACAGGCTGATACCGCCCAAGAGTTCATATCGACGGCGGTGTTTGGCACCTCGATGTCGGCTCATCACATCCTGGGGCTGAAGCCGGTCCCAAGGGTATGGCTGTTCGCCATTTAAAGTGGTACGCGAGCTGGGTTTAGAACGTCGTGAGACAGTTCGGTCCCTATCTGCCGTGGACGTTTGAGATTTGAGAGGGGCTGCTCCTAGTACGAGAGGACCGGAGTGGACGAACCTCTGGTGTTCCGGTTGTCACGCCAGTGGCATTGCCGGGTAGCTATGTTCGGAATAGATAACCGCTGAAAGCATCTAAGCGGGAAACTAGCCTCAAGATGAGATCTCACTGGGACCTTGAGTCCCCTGAAGGGCCGTCGAAGACTACGACGTTGATAGGTTGGGTGTGTAAGCGCTGTGAGGCGTTGAGCTAACCAATACTAATTGCCCGTGAGGCTTGACCATATAACACCCAAGCAATTTGACTACTCGAAAGAGCATCAGATTGCGGTGTGTGAAGACGCAATGAACCGAAAGTTCGAGAGCAACACACAAACTATCGCATACCCAATTCGCTGGAACGTCGCAAGACGCGTCAGCTCAAGAATTTCTTGACGACCATAGAGCATTGGAACCACCTGATCCCATCCCGAACTCAGCAGTGAAACGATGCATCGCCGATGGTAGTGTGGGGTTTCCCCATGTGAGAGTAGGTCATCGTCAAGATTAAATTCCGAAACCCCAATTGCGAAAGCAGTTGGGGTTTTGTTTTGTCCGCAGGAAAGTGGCGTAAAGAAATTTAGGGATACGCAAAAGCTTTGCAGGTTGTCGATCAATTATGGCCCACTGTTCGCGCTGCTTCCGTCCCTGGAGGTCACAATGCCGCCCATCATCACGCGCCTGGTGGCGCTGTTTGTTCTTTGTCTGACGCTTGAAGTGCCAGCCCAGCCCGGCGCCTGCCCAGCTGGCGAGAAACAAGTTTGCCTGGATGGCTGCATCTGCCTGCCAGACCTGGGACAGGTGCTCGGCCCCGTGCCTGATGGTGTCTACCAGCTCGCTGCACCTGCCTTGGCGCTGTGGCTGACCCAGGCCCACGCTGAAGTAGTCAACACCAGCATCCAGCCCATCCCACCGCACATCCGCGAGCAACTGCTGCGTTGGTACGCCCCCGGTGTCCTCGATGCCGCGGGCTATAAAGTCAGCGACAACGGTCAGTTCAGTGCCGCCACTGCCATGCTGCAAAACCCCGATGTCGGAGCCGTGACGCTGATCGACATCATTCTCTTCCGGGACGCTCAAGACGCAGAACAGGATGTCGCGCTCTGGGCTCACGAACTCAAGCATGTGCAGCAGTTTCAGGAGTGGGGAGTTGATGGATTTACCCAGCGGTATACACAGGATTTCAATGCGGTGGAGGCGCCGGCTTATGCCATACAAGCCGAGGTCAGGCGGTTTGTGCGGGGAGGGGCTGACTGAAAGGTAGCGTTCATGAGGCGTCAGCACGTCATCAATGACTTCCCCGCTGTACAAACGTAGTCTTGTCGATTCGCTTCCCAAGACAAGAAAAAAACAGGAGTCATGAATGCAACCGATCCGTCTCGGTCTGGTGGGCTACGGCAAGATTGCCCAGGATCAACACGTTCCAGCGATCAACGCCAACCCCGCGTTCCAGCTGGTCGCTGTCGCAACGCAAGGGAAACCCTGTGCCGGGGTAGAGAACTTTCAGTCCCTGGGAGAGCTGCTCGAAAACGGCCCGCCTGTGGATGCGATTGCGTTTTGCACACCGCCGCAAGGACGTTTCGCGCTGGTGCAACAAGCGCTGGCTGCAGGCAAACACGTACTGGTCGAAAAACCTCCGTGCGCCACGTTGGGCGAAGCGATGGCGTTGGTGCATCAGGTTGCAGAGCAAGGCGTCAGCGGTCTGTTCGCCTGGCATTCACGCTACGCGCCCGGCATTGAAGCGGCTCGTGACTGGTTGGCCACCCGCACCCTGCAAAGCGTACAGATCGACTGGAAGGAAGACGTGCGCAAGTGGCACCCCGGCCAGACATGGATCTGGCAACCCGGCGGCCTGGGCGTCTTCGATCCCGGCATCAATGCCTTGTCGATTGCAACTCATCTGCTGCCACTGTCGCTGTTTGTCGAGTCCGCCGAGCTGCGCGTCCCTGACAACTGCCAGTCGCCTATCGCCGCGTCCATCAAAATGTCCGACGCGCGCCACCTCGATGTCCGTGCGGAGTTCGATTTCGACCACGGCCATGATGAGCTCTGGAGCATCGAGATTCGCTGCGCCGAAGGCATCCTGCGACTGGACAACGGCGGTGCACTGTTGAGTATCGACGGCGTGCGCCAGGCCGTATCGGAGGAGGGCGAGTACGCGGCGGTGTATCGACATTTTCAACAGCTGATTGGCGACAAGGCCAGTGATCTGGATCTCCAGCCGCTGCGACTGGTTGCAGACAGCTTTTTTGTCGGCAGTCGGACGTTGGTTGAGCCGTTCTACGATTAGCGACGGCTCAGGAATGACGCTGTTCATCTGAGCGCCAATTCAATTGGTGACCAACAGCTCCGGGCCGAGGTAGTCGTTGATGTGGTCGATGTCGTCGTCGCCCAGGCTGCCCACCGAAGAGGCCAGGCGCAGACGTGACATCAAGTAGCGCAGCTTCGCTTCGAACAGGTCGTGGCGCGCAACGAAGAGCAGCTCTTCGGCATTGAGGACGTCCGAGTTGGTGCTGGTGCCTCCTTCCTTGAAACCCTTGCGTGTCGACATCAGTGAACGTTCGTTGGACTCTACGGCCCGCTCCAGGGCGTGAATACGTTTGGCGCCGCTCTGTACGCCGGCATATTCGCGGGTGGTGCCGGAGATGACTTCCTGTCGCGTGGCGTCGAGTTCGTCCAGGGCCTTGGAACTATTGGAACTGGCCTGGCGTGCCAGCGCGCTCGTGCCGCCACCGTTGTACAGCGGGAAATTGACTTCCAGCCCGATTGAGCCGTAACGGTTGCGTTGATTCAGCTCGGAGATGGATTGGCTCTCGCCTGCGGTGTAGCCGGCAACGAAATCCAGTGTCGGCCAGTGGCCCGCCTTGACGCGCTTCACTTCTTCTTCAGCAAGGTCGCTGCTATGACGGCGCGCATGGATCAGCGGACTGTCGGTCTGAGCCTTGACCAACCAGTCCTGCAGGTTGCTGGGCAGCAGCGGTGGCGTATCGAAAGTCGGACGCAAAGTGGTCAGCGAATCGGGGGTTTCTCCGATGTACTCCTCAAGCTTGCGGCGCGCATTGATCATGTTGTCCTGCGCTTCGATCAGCTCGGCATCGGCGAGGTCGCGGCGAGCGACCGACTCGTCGATGTCGGTGACGGTGCCGGCCCCCAGCTCCATGCGCCGTTTCGCCGAAGCGAGTTGCTCCTCGAAGGCGTTCAGCTTGGACTTGGCGAGGACGATGGTTTCGCTGGCCAACAGCACGTCGAAATAGCTTTCGGCGAGGCGCACCGCGGCGTCCTGGCTCTTGGCATCGAACACCGCGACGCTGTAGTCGGCACGCTGTTTACCCTGGCGGTACTCGGCCATTTTCTGTTTGTTGAACAGCGGCTGACGCAAACGCACGTTGGCGCCCTTGGAGTCGTAGTCGAGATCCCTGTCGATGCCGCTCTGGCGCTGGGTGCCATTGACCTTGTTGTCGTAGGCCGAGGCACTGATCTGCGGCAGCAGACCGGCCTGGCCGATGGCGCGGTTTTCCAGGCCGGCCTCCTTTTCATGCACGGCGGCGCGATAGATGGGGCCTTGGTACTGCAACAGATCCCACGCTTGTTTGAGGTCAATGGCGCTGGCAGGCAGAGACAGCGATATCAGGCAGGCGAACAGGCAATGACGGTCCATTTCATTGTTCCTTGAAAGAGCTGTCAACACGATCGAGCATTGGTTTCAGAAGATAGCTCATCATGTTGCGCTCGCCAGTTTTGATGGTGACGCTGGCGGGCATGCCGGGACGAATGTGATTGCTGCCAAGCAGGTTCATGCCATCGGGCGTGACTTCTACCTGAGCCAGATAGAACGGTTGCTTGCTTTCCTCGTCCATCAGGCGGTCGGCGGAAATCGTCTTCACGCGGCCGGGGATGTTGGGCGTCTGGGCATGGTTGAAGGCCGGGAAGGCAATGTCCACGGCCAGGCCGGGGACCATCTTGTCGATGGCCTGCACGGGAATCATCGCGTCGACCTGCAGCGGCTCGTTGTCCGGAACGATTTCCATGATCTTGAAGCCGGGCTGGATGATCCCGCCGACAGTCGCAATGCTCAGGGACTGGACCATGCCATCGATGGGCGATCGAATCACCGTGTGGGTCACTTCATAGTCCAGCGCACGCAAGCGGTCGGCCAGGGTGGTGTTTTCCTTGGCTGTGTCGGTGAGCTGCGATTCGACTTCCTTCAGGTAATCGTGCTGGCGCTGCAGGATGCGCAGCTTGATTTCGGTGGTCTGGCTGCGCACGCGAGCGATGTTGTTGAGGTTCTCGGCCTGGCCGGCGGAGAGGTCGGCATTGCTGCGTTCCAGCTCCAGCAGGCGGTTGCGCGGCACATAGCCTTCGGCCGCCAGCACGCGGGTGCCTTTCAGTTCCTGGTTGAGGAAGTTGATCTGCGAGGCGCGGGCGCCATAGACCTGTTGCAGGCCCTTGAGCTGCACCGCCGACGCTGCGAGGTTTTCCTGCAGGATGCTGATTTCGCCAGCGAGGCCGGCGCGCCGCGTGTCCAGCAGGCGTTGTTGCAGATCCATGGCAGCCAGCAGGCGGTGGTCATTCCCGAAGCGCTGGAACAATTCGGGATCGAAGTTCACTACGTCGCGGTCGTCACGTTCCGCCTCCAGGCGGTTTTCCACGGTCTTGCTGACGATGTACTGAGCGCTGACCGCACCCTGTTCGGAAAGGGCGCGCAGCGAATCGAGGCGGACCACCTCCTGGCCTTTTTTCACGGAATCGCCTTCGCGGACAAGAATGGCCTCCACGGTGCCGCCGCTCAGGTGCTGCACGGCTTTGCGATTACTGGTGACTTTTACCGTGCCTGTCGCTACCACGCCGGCATCCAGCGGTGCCAGCCACGACCACAGGAGGAAGCCGCCGAAGCCGGCGAGTACCAGCCACAGGCCCCTGCGCACAGGTTTGGCGACGTCCAGATCTACATCGTTCCTGGGATCGACGTGAATCATCTCGGTGTGTTGGCTCATTTGCATGATCGGTCACTCCCGCGTTTTGACGGAGGCCAGCGGAGTCGACGCGCCTGCAGGCATCACACTGGCCTTGCGCAGCGCTGCGAATACTTCGTCGCGGGTGCCGAGCATCTGCACGCCGCCATCACGCAGCATCAACACCTTGTCGACGGCGCAGAGCACATTGGGACGGTGGGAAATCAGAATGACGGTGGCGCCACGGTCTTTGAGTTGGGCCAGCGCATCGACCAGCGCCTTTTCACCGACGTCGTCGAGGTTGGCGTTCGGCTCATCGAGCACAATCAGATTGGGGTCTCCATACAGCGCGCGGGCCAAGGCGATGCGTTGCTTCTGGCCACCGGAAAGCGGGCTGCCATCGGTGCCCAGGCGGGTCTCATAACCTTGCGCAAAACGCAGGATCATCTCGTGCACGCCCGTCGTTCTGGCGGCGCGGATGACCGCGTCGCTGTCCACTTCGCCAAAGCGCGCAATGTTGTCGGCGATGGTGCCTTCGAACAGCTCCACATCCTGTGGCAGGTAGCCGAGCCAGGGGCCAAGTTCGCCCTTGTTCCAGGTGAATATGTCCGCGCCGTCGAGGCGTACCTTGCCGGCCTGTGCCGGCCAGACGCCGACCAGCAGGCGGGCGAGGGTGGATTTGCCCGAGGCGGATGGGCCGATAATGCCAAGGCTTTCGCCGGGGGAAAGGTTGAAGCTCACCCCGCGCAGAATCGTGTTGTTGGTGCCGGGGGAGCCGGCGTACACATTCTCCACCGCCAGCATGCCCAGCGGCCGTTGCAGCGACATGCTCGGTGGCCGGCGCGGATAGTCGTTGAGCATTTCATTCAACCGGCCCCAGGCCGAACGGCAGCCAAGCAGTTGCTTCCACGACGCGATGACTTGTTCCACCGGGCCCAGCGCGCGGCCGGTAAGGATCGAGCAGGCAATCATCATCCCGGGGGTGATCTTGCCTTCGATCGCCAGCAGCGCACCGGCACCGAGGATCAGCGATTGCAAGGTGATACGCACGAAGCGCCCGGTGCTGCTGATCAGGGCCGCACGGTCTGAGGCCAGGGTCTGCATTTCCAGAATGCGCAAATGGCTTTGGTACCAGCGCTTGCCGATTGACGGCAACATGCCCATGGCCTCGATGACCTCGGCGTTGCGCAGGTTGTTGTTGGCGTAGGTGGCGGAGGAGAGGGCGGCCTGATTGGCTTCGGCCAGCGGCTTTTGCGTCGCCTTCTCGGTGAGGTAAGCCAGGCCCATCAGAATCAGCGAGCCAATGAGCGTGACCAGTCCGAGCAGCGGGTGGATCAGGTAGGCGACCAGCAGGTAGATCGGTGTCCATGGCGCATCAAAGAACGCGAACAGGCTATTGCCGGTGAGAAATTGACGCACCTGCGCGAGATCCTGCAGGGCCTGGGCCGGATTGCCTCCGGCGCGGTTCAGGTTGCGCTCGAATGCGGCGGTGAAAATGCGTCGATTGAGGTCCATGTCGAGGCAGTTGCCGACCCGGATCAGTACGCGGGTGCGGAACATTTCGAGCGTGGACATCAGCAAGAACAGGCCTATCACCAGGATGGTCAACATCGTCAACGTTGTGACGTTGCGACTGACCAAGGCTCGATCATAGACCTGCAACATGTAAACGGCTGGCGTCAACATCATGACGTTAATCACGCCGCTGAAACCCGCCAGTGAGTAAAAACTGCGACGAAGTCGGAAGAGAGCGTCGGCCAGTTCGGATCGAGAGTTCGACTGCTTGTGCATTTGGCTGACCCCCTCTTCAAAAAGCCGTTTGCCCTTGCGGAGCAGCAGCTAACAGATTTAGTCCCACGGGTAGCCGTCGATACTTAGGTTCGCTCTCGGGCGAATCCCATGCTGATTTCTGCGTTGCTCCCGTAGTCAGCAGCGTAGGTGGCGGTGAAACAATCTGAAATAACATTTCGCTCTAATGGTGCATCAAACTTCCTATAAGTCTATTAAAAACAGCTAGTTGAGAGGTTTGGCACCGGTCGTCCGGTTTGTCCGTCGTAAAATTGACAATTTTTTGCTATCCAACTTTAGTCTTACTCATTGACGACAACCGTCCGCCTGAAGTCTGTCAACTCTTTGGCAGCGAAAAGCGCGGTGGTTCTCCGAAGGAGCACAGCATGTCGATCACGTCGTTCTACTGCAGAGGGAAGGGGCTGTTCAGCAAGTTCGCCTTGACCTCAAGTTTCCATGGCCCGCCAAGGGCCCGGGCTCGCTCTGCCTGATCGCTCAGCGAGCCATTCTTTCGCGAGTTCCGCGAATTCCAGGCGCGCATACCGGGGGCCGTATAACGGCTTGCCTTCCCGTGTCAGCTCTCGCCAAAAAAATGAACCAACACACTGCGCAAGCCAGCACCTGACTGGGCGCGGGAGGATTCTTGTCGTCCCGTGCCCTTCACCAAAGAGATCGAGGGCAAGCAAAATGGCCAATTTCAACAAGTCCGACCTGGAGTTCATCCTCAAACAAATTTTCATCGCAGAAGCGCATGCCAGCGGTGCCAGCCTCAGTGATTTGCTACCCAACAGTCAGGTGCCTTTCGGCCTGCGCACTGTCGATGGCAGCTACAACAACTTGGTCACCGGGCAAAGTGAGTTTGGCGCCGCGGACAATGCTTTCCCGCGCCTGCTGGATCCCTCGTTTCTGGCGTCATACTCCGCGTCAGGGACGGTGATCGACCCGCAGCCACGGATTATCAGTAACCTGATCGTTGATCAGACCGCCAACAACCCGGCCGCGGTAGCGGCGAACGGCGGTGCCGACCCGGTCATCAGCCCAGGTCCCGACGGTGTCTTCGGTACGGATGACGACAAGCAAGTGTTCTTCATCCCTAACCAGTCGGCGGACGCCGGCCTGACTGCGGGCTTCAACTCGTGGATGACTTTCTTCGGCCAGTTCTTCGACCACGGCCTCGACCTGGTCAGCAAGAGCGCTACCGATTTCGTGTTTATTCCGTTGCAGCCGGACGATCCGTTGTTCGTGCCGGGCAGTCCGACCAACTTCATGGTGCTGCCACGTGCCATACATACGGCCGGCGCGGACGGAATTCTTGGCACGACGGACGATGGGCAGCCCAACACCACCTCGCCGTTCGTAGACCAGAGCCAGACTTACAGCTCACACCCTTCGCATCAGGTATTTCTGCGCGAGTACGTCGTCAACGCGGCAGGTGACCCTATTGCAACAGGGCGCTTGATTACCAATCGCGATCTGGGCGCCGATGGCAAGTTCGGCACTGCCGATGATGGCGGCGCCGAAAATGGCGGCATGGCGACCTGGGCAGTGGTAAAGGCCCAGGCCCGTGACATTCTCGGCATCAACCTGACCGACGCCGATGTGCACAACGTGCCGCTGCTGGCGACCGACGCTTATGGCAACTTCATCCGTGGCCCGGGCGGTATGCCGCAAGTGGTGATGCGCATCAGCAACGGCGCTGACGGTATCGCCGGTACGGCGGATGACATCACGCAGCTGGTCGAAGGCAACCGGGATGCTCCGATCAGCCTGGCCAACGCCGTGAGCACCGGGCATGGCTTCCTCGACGACATCGCCCACAATGCCGCGCCGGTCCTCGTCGGCGGGGTTTTGCAGGCGGATGGTGACACCGATATCGGCAATGCGCAGCCAGTGGGCGCGGGTGGCAACAACCTGACCTACGACAACGAACTGCTCGACGCCCACTACATTGCCGGCGATGGCCGGGCGAATGAAAACATCGGCCTGACCACTGTGCACCATGTGTTCCATTCCGAGCACAACCGCCTGGTCCAGCAATCCAAGGAAACCATCCTGGCTTCTGGCGATCTGGCGTTCCTCAATGAGTGGCTGGCAAACGACGTCGCGGCAATACCGACTACTCCCGCTGAAATTGCAGGATTGGTGTGGGATGGCGAACGGCTGTTCCAGGCTGCCAAGTTCGGCACCGAGATGCAGTATCAGCACCTGGTGTTCGAGGAATTTGCGCGGACCGTTCAGCCGCAGGTCGACGAGTTCCTTGCCCCCAACGGCTATGACACCTCGATCAACCCGGCCATCCTCGCCGAGTTCGCCCACGTGGTGTATCGCTTCGGTCACTCGATGTTGACCGAGACAGTCGATCGCTTCGACCCCGAGTTCAATCCGGTCCTCTCTGACCCGAACAACCCTGACGCGCAGCTCGGTCTGATCGCGGCCTTCCTCAATCCGCTGGCATTCGCCGGCAGCGGGGCTACCGCGGACGAAGCGGCAGGTGCGATCATTCGCGGCGTGACCCGTCAGCTCGGCAACGAGATCGACGAGTTCGTCACCGAAGCGTTGCGCAACAATCTGCTGGGTCTGCCCCTCGATTTGCCGGCCCTGAACCTGGCGCGTGGTCGCGACACTGGCATCCCTACATTGAATGAGGCGCGGCGTGAGTTTTACCAGGCAACCGGCGACAGCCAACTCAAGCCGTACATCAGTTGGGCTGACTTGGCGGAAAACCTCAAACACCCCGAATCCTTGGTCAACTTCATCGCGGCCTTCGGTACTCACGGTGCATTGACTGCGGCCGATGTGGATACGCTGGTCGAGATGCGTGCGGTCGCTGCTGCCCTGGTGTTTGGCGGCAGCGCGGTGATCAACGCCGGCACTGCCGGTGAGCGTACTTTTACCGCCACTGAAGCGGATCGCCTGGCATTCCTTAACAGCACGGGCACCTACGCCATGATCAATGGCGTCACCACCACCGGCGTCGACGACATCGACTTCTGGGTCGGCGGCCTCGCCGAAGAGAAGATGCCGTTCGGCGGTATGCTCGGCTCGACGTTTAACTTCGTGTTTGAAACCCAGTTGGAGGCGTTGCAGAACGGCGACCGTTTCTACTACCTGTCGCGTACGGCGGGCCTGAACTTCGGCACCGAGCTTGAGAACAACTCCTTCGCCAAGCTGATCATGCTCAACACCGATGTCACCCACCTGTCGAACACCGTGTTCCTGACGCCGACATTCACTCTCGAAGTGACCCAGGCCAATCAGTTCACTGGCCTTGGCGCCGGCGGTCGCGCCGACCCGACGGGCGGCATCATGATCAACGGCGTGGAAATCGTGCCGCTGGTGATCCGCGACAATCCCGACACCGTGGGCACGGACAGTAATTTTCTGCATTACACCGGTGAAGATCATGTCGTCCTCGGCGGCACCGCCGGCAATGACATCATCATCTCCGGTGACGGCGATGACACCGTTTACGGCGACGGCGGCAACGATGTCCTCGAAGGCGGCGCCGGGAACGATGCGGTTCTGGGCGGCGCGGGCGATGACATCATCACCGACTTGTTCGGCGATAACCGCCTGGAAGGCAATGCCGGTAACGATGTGATCGTGGCCGGCAGGATGTCGGTTTTGGGCAACCTGATCCTTGGCGGCGATGGCCAGGACTTCATCGTCACCACCGAGGACATCACCACGACCTTCGGCGGTCAGGGTGACGACTTCATCCTCGGCGCCAAGACCAACCTGCCACCGACCGGCAACGAAGGCGATGACTGGATCGAGAAGGGCACCCAGGACGGTGCGCCTGGCGATAACGCTGCGCCGTTGCTCACTGACGATGTGGTCGGCAACGACATCTTTGTCGGTGGCGGTGGCTTCGACGAAATGATCGGCGAGGGTGGCGATGACATCTTTGTCGGCAGCGATGCCCAGGACAAGATGGACGGCATGTCCGGGTTCGACTGGGTGACCTACAAAAATGACCAGGTCGGCGTGACCGTCGACCTGTCCCTGGCCGCGCTGGCGCAGCCACATGGCAACGCGCCAAACCAGAACACCGGGGTGTTCAATCCGGTGGGCGCTTCGCCGGCCTCGATTCTTGACCGCTTCGCAGAAGTGGAAGGCCTGTCCGGTTCGAAGTTCGGCGACATACTCAAAGGCGATGATGTTGATGCGGTCACTATCGTCAACCACGGTGGTGCCACAGGCAGTGCGCTGACCAACGTGGCGTTGATCCGTGGACTGGAGCAGTTCCTGTCCGATGCCGGCTTGCCGACCACTGGCTTTGCCACGGGCAACATCATCCTCGGTGGCAATGGCAGTGACTTGATCGAGGGTCGCGGTGGCGATGATCTGATCGATGGCGACAAATGGATCAACGTCAGAATTGCAGTTTATGCCCCTGGCGATGTCAACCATACCGGCCCCGAGATCGCCAGCTTCGACAGCATGGTCGACATGATTCCGTTCATGCTGGACCGCACGTATAACCCTGGCCAGCTCAAGGCCGTGCGGGAAATCCTGCCCGGCACCTCGACGGGCGGGGCGGCGTTCGACACCGCGATTTTCTCCGGGCTTCAGTCCGAGTACACGGTGACCCAGGACACCCGTGGCACGGCCAGCCTGGCGGACGATGTCTGGACGGTTGCGGATACCGTTGCGGGTCGCGACGGCACCGATACCCTGCTGCATATCGAGCGTCTGCAATTCGCCGACACCCAGCGGGTGCTGGTACCGGGGCAGAACGCACAACCGACGGGCAGGCCGACTGTCACGGATGGCAACGGCGGCGACATTACAGTGGGCGACACACTGACCGTGAGCATGGCCGGGGTGCGCGATGCCAACAACATCACCGTGGGTAACCTGCAGGGTCTCGTCAACAACACTTCGGTTTCCTACTATTGGCAGTTCGAAGCCAACCCCGGCACCGGTGTGTTCGAAGACATCATCCTGTTGCCTGCGGGTGACCTGGCGTTCCAGAGTGCCGATGGCACTTCCTTCAAGGTCTCTCCGGATCTTGCCGGGCTGTCACTGCGGGTCAAGGCGATCTACCAGGATGGCCATGGCACGACAGAAGTGGTGTTCTCGCAACCAACCGCCGTGGTGGTTCCCGGCGCACCGGTCGTGCCGACGGCACCGACACCGGTAGTCAATGCCACCGAGGGTGGCCCGGGCCTTAATATGGTCCGCTCCGACCTCAACTTCATCCTTGATCAGATCAAGATTGCCGAGGCTGACGCGCATGGTCAGGACATCCTTTCGCTGATCCCGAACATCCGCGCGCCACTGGGCCTGCGTGCGGTCGATGGCTCGAACAACAACCTGATGAACCTCAACGGCATCAATAACACCGAGTTTGGTGCTGCGGATAACACCTTCCCGCGTTTGACCGATCCGGTCTTCAATCCGGCGGAAGGTGCTCCTGCCGGGTTCTTTGGCCCCGGTTCACCGGCCATCCCAGGATCGTCGTATCAGCAGACCAGCGGCAATGTGTTTGACTCGCAGCCGCGCACGATCAGTAATCTGATCGTGGACCAGACGTCGCACAACCCTGCGGCCTACGCCACGGCTTACGACCCGGGTGCGGACGGTGTGCTCAACTTCGGCACGGCGGGTAACGACGACGTCCTCAAGGATGGGGTGCGGATAGTCACCAGTCCGGGCATGGACGGCCAGTTCGGTACGGCCGATGATAAAGACGTGTACATGTTTGAGAACACCGCGCCGGATGCAGGGTTGTCCGCGCCGTTCAACTCGTGGATGACCTTCTTCGGGCAGTTCTTCGATCATGGTCTGGACCTGGTCACCAAAGGCGGGTCGGGGACCGTTTTCATCCCGCTGCAACCGGATGATCCGCTGTATGTACCAGGCGGCAACGCTAACTTCATGGTGCTGACCCGCGCGACCAACCAGCCAGGTGCGGATGGTATTCTCGGCACGGCCGACGACATCCATGAGCACTCCAACACCACCACGCCGTTCGTGGATCAAAACCAGACCTACAGCTCGCACCCATCGCATCAGGTGTTCCTGCGCGGGTATTTGCTGACCGATGACGGACCCATCGCTACGGGCCGGCTGATCACCAACCGTGACCTTGGGACGGATGGCAAGTACGGTACCTCAGACGACAGCGAAATCGGTGGCATGGCCACCTGGAAAGTGGTCAAGGCGCAAGCCAACGACATTCTGGGTATCCACCTGACCGATGCCGACGTCGATAACGCCCCGCTGTTGGCGACCGATGCCTATGGCAATTTCATCAAGGGGCCGAACGGCTTCCCGATGGTCGTGATGAAAGGCGCTGACGGTCTTGGCGGCACGGCGGATGACGTGCTTGTCGAAGGCAATCCGCTTTCCCCGATTAGCCTGACCAATGCTGTGCGTACCGGTCACCAGTTCCTCGTCGACATTGCCCACAATGCCGCGCCGGTGTTCATCGGTGGCGTGCTTGCGCCTGACGTGGGTACCGAGATTGGCAACGCCGTGCCGGTCAATCCGCAGACCGGGGCCAACCTGGCTTACGACAACGAGTTGCTGGATGCGCACTACATCGCTGGCGACGGTCGGGTCAACGAAAACATCGGCCTGACGGCGGTGCATGCGATCTTCCACTCCGAGCACAACCGGCTGGTTGCGCAAACCAAAGACACCGTGCTCGATTCGGGTGACGTGGCTTTCCTGAACGAGTGGCTGCTCAATCCAGTGAGCGCGTTGCCGGTCAATCAGGCGGAGATCGATGCGCTGGTGTGGAATGGCGAGCGCTTGTTCCAAGCGGCCAAGTTCGGCACCGAGATGCAGTATCAGCATCTGGTGTTCGAGGAATTTGCCCGGACCATCCAGCCTAACGTCGATCTGTTTTTCGCACCGACCCAGGTCTATGACGTGGACCTCGATGCCTCGATCGTCGCCGAGTTCGCCCACACCGTGTACCGGTTTGGCCACTCGATGCTGACCGAGACTGTCGATCGCTTCGACGTTGATTTCAACGTGGTGGGCGATCCCAACAGTGCTGATCCCGATCAGCAAATGGGCTTGATCGCGGCGTTCCTCAACCCATTGGCGTACGCCGCCAGCGGTGTGACGCCAGAGGAGGCGACCAGTGCGATCGTGCGGGGGGTGACTCGGCAAGCCGGTAACGAAATCGACGAGTTCGTCACCGAGGCGCTGCGTAACAACCTGCTAGGCCTGCCACTTGACCTGCCGGCGCTCAATATTGCCCGTGGGCGCGACGTGGGCATTCCCTCGTTCAACGCGGTGCGCCGCGAAATCTACAGCCAGACGGGTGATGCCATCCTCAAACCGTACACCAGCTGGGTCGATCTGGTGCAGCACCTCAAGCATCCGGAGTCGTTGATCAACTTCATCGCGGCTTATGGCACGCATGGAACGATCACCGCGGCGACCACGATGGAAGGCAAGCGCGATGCAGCCATGGCGCTGGTATTCGGTGGCGCGGGGGCACCGATTGATCGCCTGGACTTCCTCAACGGTACCGGTGACTGGACCAACGTAACGCGGGCCGGCAAGGATGGAGTGCTGGGAACTGCCGACGACCTGAAGGGTGTGACTATCACGGGGGTCGATGCCATCGACCTGTGGATCGGCGGCCTGGCTGAAGCGAAAACGCCGTTCGGCGGCATGCTCGGCTCGACCTTCAACTTCGTGTTCGAGAACCAGCTGGAAAAACTGCAGGACGGCGACCGCTTCTACTACCTGGAACGTACCGCTGGCCTGTCGATGAATGCCGAGCTTGAAAGCAACTCGTTCGCCAAGCTGATCATGGCCAACACCTCGGCCACGCACTTGCCGGGCCTGGTGTTCTCGGACCCTGCGTTCTATCTGGAAAGGGACCAGAGCAAGCAGTACAACGATGGCCTGGGCAACGCCGATCCGCTTGGCGAAAACGGCGAGAAGGTGGTGTTCCGCGACAATCCGCTGACCGCGGGGCCGGACGCCAACTACGTCAAATACACCGGTGATGAGCACATCGTGATGGGCGGCACCAATGGTGCAGACATTCTCATCGCGGGTGGTGGTGATGACACGGTCTGGGGCGATGCGGGCAATGATCGCATTGAAGGTGGTAACGGCAACGACCAACTGCGCGGTGGCACCGGCGACGACATCATCACCGACCTCGGCGGTGACGATAACATCCAGGGTGGCGACGGCAACGACGTGCTGCACGGAGGTAATGGCGTCAACCTGATCATCGGCGGGTTCGGCAATGACTTCATCGTGACCGGTGAGGATGCTTCCGAAGCCATTGGTGGCCAGGGTAATGACTTCATCCTGGGCAGCAAGGCCAACGAACAGGACATGGGTAACGAAGGCGACGACTGGATCGAGAAGGGCACTTCGGACGGTGCACCTGGCGACAACTTCGACCCGCTTGGTAACGACCCTATCATCGGCCACGACGTGTTCATCGGCGGTAACGAGAACGATAAGTTCAACGGCGAAGGCGGCGATGACATCATGGTCGGCAGTCTCGGTATGGGTGACCGCTACATCGGCGGCTCCGGCTACGACTGGGCAACCTTCAAGGGGCTCGCCCAAGGCGTGACCATCGATTACACGGACCGTTTCTTCGATGTTCCGCCAGTACCGGGTTCGGGTGCTTCGGCACTGGTGCGTTTCGACATCATGGAAGGTCTGTCGGGTTCGTCGCACGGTGACTTCCTGCGCGGTGATAACGAAGACGCCACATCACTGCCCACTGCGGGTGCAACCGGCAGTGTGCTGACCCACATCGACCTGATCAATGGCCTGGCTGCTCTGCTACCTGCGGGAGCGACGTTCTTCGATGGTGGCAACATCATCCTCGGCGGTAGCGGCAGCGACCTGATTGAAGGTCGCGGCGGTGACGACATCCTCGATGGTGACAAGTGGCTGAACGTACGCATCAGCGTACGGGCGAACGCTGACGGCACTGGCCCGGAAATCGCCACGTTCGACAGCATGGAGCCGATGGTGCCGCTGATGCTCAACGGTACTTACAACCCAGGCCAGTTGGTCATCGTTCGGGAAATTCTGAACGGCGATAACAGCTTCGATACGGCGTTGTTCTCCGGCAATTTGGGGGAATACGGTATCGAGATCGATGGCAACACGGTCATTGTGACCGACTCGGTGGCTGGGCGTGATGGCGTCGATCGCCTGACGGGCATAGAGCGTCTGCAGTTTGCTGACGTTGCGGTATCGTCCGGAGTCGGCACCGCGCAAAACAGCGACCCATCGGGTCATCTGGCAATCCTCGATGCGGGTACCGGTGTGCGTGAAGATACGCCTGTCGCCGGCCAGTTGTTGCGCGTCAGTGGTTCGGCGGTACACGACGCAGACAACCAGAGTGCGACCAATCCGACCGGCGCGGTAACCGGTGGGGTAGCTTACTACTGGCAGGTCGAAACCATTCCCGGTACGGGCGTCTATGAAGACATCACCTTCATCGCCGCTGGCGAGGTCGCTCGGGCGACTGGCAGCACCTTCCGGGTGGGACCCGATGAGGCGGGTCTGAACATCCGCGTCCGGGCGGTGTACCAGGATGCCAAGGGTACGCTGGAGATTGTCGATTCCTCCGGGAACAGTGCACCGACCGACGGGGCGACCGTTACCGGGCTTGCCGTGCAGAACCAGCTGTTGACCGCCGACACGTCGACCATCGTCGACGCCGATGGTCTGAGCAGCAATCCGCAGTTCACCTACCAGTGGCAGGCGAACGACGGGCTTGGCTTCGTCAATATCGCCGGCGCTACCGGTAGCACGTTCGCGCTTGGTCAGGCTCAGGTCGACAAGGAAGTGCGCGTGGTGATCGGTTACGTGGATAACTTCGGTGTGGCCGAAAGCGTTTCGTCCAACATCCTGGGGCCGGTGGCAAACGTCAACGATGCACCGACAGGCGCGTTGCTGATCAGCGACACGACACCGGACCAAGGGCAGGTGTTGACCGCGCTGACGGGCGGGATTGCCGATGTGGACGGGCTGGGCACCTTCAGCTACCAATGGCAGCAAGGTATCGGTGCCTCCTTCACCAACATCAACGGCGCGACCGCCTCAACCTTCACCCCAGGTGTGGCGCAGGGCAACCTGCAACTGCGGGTGATCGTGCGCTACACCGACGGCTTCGGCACGCTGGAGTCGCTGACCTCTGCGGCAACGGCAGCGGTTGCGGTACTGAGTGGCGTGGTGCTGCAGGGTAACGCACAGGCGAACACCCTTACCGGCGGCGCCGGTAACGATGTGCTGCTTGGCCTGGGCGGGAACGATACGTTGAATGGCCTGGCCGGTATCGACCAGCTGTTTGGCGGCACTGGCAACGACATCCTCAACGGCGGAGACGACAACGACATCCTCAATGGCGAGGACGGTAATGACACCCTCAACGGCGGGCTCGGCGCGGATGCCATGAACGGCGGTGCCGGCAACGACACCTTTGTGGTCGACAACGTCGGTGACCTTGTCACCGAGGCGCTGGGTGGTGGTATCGATCTGGTGCAAACCAGCCTCACGAGCTACCAGCTCGGTGCCAACGTCGAGAACCTGACCTATACCGGTGCCGGTAACTTCACCGGTGTCGGTAACGCACTGGCCAACACTATCACTGGCGGGGTGGGTAACGATCTCCTCGATGGCGGTGCGGGTGCTGACCGGATGGTGGGGGGCGCGGGCAACGATACCTACATCGTCGATGCAGCCACAGACGTGGTGGTCGAGGTAGGGGGTGGCGGTACGGACACCGTGCAGACTTCGTTGGCTACCTACACGCTGGGCGGTAATGTCGAGAACCTGACCTACACCGGAGTCGGCAATTTCGCCGGCAACGGCAACGGGTTGAACAACGTCATCACCGCCGGGGCGGGTAACGACACCCTCAATGGTGGCGGCGGCAACGACATCCTCACCGGCAACGGTGGTAACGACACACTGAATGGCGACGCCGGTAACGACCAACTGTTCGGTGGCATTGGCACCGATACCCTGAACGGCGGCAATGGCGATGACACCCTCGACGGAGGTGACGGGGCGGATACATTGAATGGCGGGGCAGGCAGCGACACACTGCTCGGCGGGCTGGGTGATGACAGCCTGGATGGCGGTACCGGCAGCGATCTGCTCCAGGGCGGCGATGGCAATGACACGCTGCTCGGTGGAGACGCTAACGACACCTTGCTGGGTGGTATCGGCAATGACTTTATCGATGGCGGTGCAGGCAACGATACGGTCACGGGTGGTGCCGGCAACGACATGATGGTTGCCAGCAATGGCAACGATATCTTCATGTTCGCAGCGGGCTTCGGGGTCGATCAGATCATTGGCTTCGATGCCATCGCGGGAGGAGGGCAGGACCGCCTCGATATCTCCGCGATGAACATCACGGCTGCGACCT
Organism: Pseudomonas sp. GT1P32; assembly: GCF_054897805.1. Taxonomy (NCBI): domain Bacteria; kingdom Pseudomonadati; phylum Pseudomonadota; class Gammaproteobacteria; order Pseudomonadales; family Pseudomonadaceae; genus Pseudomonas; species Pseudomonas sp. GT1P32. Next base: position 1,731,307 of record NZ_CM142704.1, on the reverse strand, counting down.
TTGCCGGCAGCGTCACCATCGCCGATGTCGGTGCGGATACCCTGGTCAGCTTCGCTGGTGCTGACTCCATCCGCCTGGTCGGTGTGGCCGATGCGACAACCGTCACTGCCACGGACTTCATTCTCGCCACTTGAGGTACTGATCACCACGTTTGAAAAAAAGCGTGGAAAGCGGAAGGGAGGGCAGCGATGCCCTCCCTTTTTTTATGAGAAGCGCCTGGCCGTTTGTTCAACTGACAATGTGTGAACCTACCTGGCACGTCGGTCTGTCAGACAGTGGGAAACACTCAATCAACAAATGACCTGGGAATGGGGAATGGGGAGTGGGGGAGTGGGGGGGTGGGGGAACCAGGCCTGAACATTTCAGCGAACTGCGCGATGAGCAGCCTGTTGGTTTCGCTTGCCGCTTCTGCTATCGGGGGTATTCCCGACTTCAACCGGGACTTCACCCGATCCGCAACACAAACAACGCTTAACTGCTGAACCAGCTGAAGAGACTCCAGAATGCCCCTATGGCAAAGATGAAAAGCATGAGTGCCAACGTGCGGATTAGCGGCTCACTTCGCATGAAGGTAACTCCTCAGAAGGGTTGTGCAGCACAGGTGGAAATCTGTTATCCAGTGATAACAACTTCAAACTTTCAATTAATACGCTAGTGAACGCACAGCATTCTCTGTGCCAAAAACTTAACAGCCAATAATTCCCTGCTGGCGACGCAACTTGATTCCCTGGCCAATGAAAGTTGGCACAGGATTCGGGTAATACAGCCCGTTTATGGGGGATTTCTCTCATCGTGGGGGGAGATATTGCCGGGAGCTTTCAGTGGGGGGGCTCTGAATGCGCCGCTCTCCGACTAGGGGCGCGTAGGTGAAGTAGAGGCAAGCGTCAGCGGATAGGGACCGAATTCACCTGGCGAGCCAGGCTTACTCACTGGCTCGCTGCAGCAAAGCTGGTTTGCTTCAGAGCTTGCGTAGCGGTTAGAAGAGCTTCTAAAGCCTGCAGATCTTCATCAAACGACTTGAACCATTTGTCAGGCGTACAAGCCATACCCTGCCGCGATGAGCAGTGGAGAAACCAGCAGCGTTGCCCAGAACCCCGATTTTGGAACAGCAATGACGCAAATGATCGAGATCATCAGCACATAGATGCCGACTATTTTAAGTAGCGCGAGATCCCCAACGGCTACGGCGTGAATCGCTGTGTGCCCTGCGAGCATAAAAAGCGGACCCAGCAGGGTAAACCAGAGGGCGGTACGCCGATCTTCGTGGGCTCTGAACTGGTCAATGAAGCCCGCGTCTAATGCGGCGGCGAATGCTGTTTTGAACTTGAAAATACCTAACGGAATATGGAGGACGCCCAAGGCGAACAGGGTCCATGCGACGATGTTGGACATATCGTTAATGCTCCGTAACGGTAAGGTTGGATAAAAGAAAAGGGCGGATTAATTTTTGCGTAATCAATCCGTCCCCTTTTGACCTCGCAGTTAATAACATCGTCCTCATTAGTTGCGAGGTGGCTGCGACAGAAACTCTGCTATCAGCGAAGTAACCTGCTGCTGGATCAAATCCCGTGAGCGAGTGCCATCGCCATCCCGGCAAATGATGCCATCGCCTGGTACTTCTTCTTCGAGCATCGCTTCTGCGCCAGGTTTGCACACTGACAAGAAGCTGAAATGGCTTGCGTCGCTGATTTCGACGTAACGGCTTGACGCCGGAGGCAGGCGTTTGGCCAGGTTGGCAGACTCCAGCTCAGCGGGAAGATCGTGCGACGGTACGCCGGCAGCGATCACCAGCGTTGGTACCGGCAGCGCGGCCAGGCTTTCATCGGTCATGCCCCGTGAAAGGCCCAGGTCCAGTGTGACCACCGCCGTGACACGTTCATCGCGCAAATCGGCGGCCAACGCGGTCTTTGATTCTGAGGTGCTGGCGGGATTCATCTTTCCATAGACGGCGCAACTTGCTAACTGCGGGTGGGCTTTGCAGTCTTGAGCGAAGCGGTCTGGATCGAAACGAGCACCGGCGATCTCCAGGGCGGTCCAGCCGCCGAGTGAATGGCCCACTACTGCAATTAGGTCATTGGCGACCAAGCCGAATTTTTCAGGTTGAGCCGTGACCCCATCGATGGCGCGGCTCACATCAACGGGCCGTTGCCCTAACTGCGCTGCTGCTTGAGGGCTACGGTCATGAGTGGTGCTGCCAGGGTGATTGATTGCAGCGACAATGTAACCCCTGTGAGCCAGAGCACTGGCAAGCCAGATCTGGTTGCTCCAGTTTCCCCTGTACCCGTGGGAGAGCACCAATAGTGGATGCTTACCAGCAGCGGGCGGCGCGTCACGAACGGCAGAAGCCCCGACGAACACCACATCGTCGCCAATCAATTGCGTGGCTGCGGTAGTTGCACTGGGGTACCAGACGACCATTTCCAGTGTACGGTCATTGTGCGCGTCCGCCAGTGTGGAAGAGTGGAAGCCGACAGGGTTCTCGCCAGCGAGCGCGATAGTCGTCAGGCAGGTCAATAACAGGGCGCTAAAAGCTATTTTCAATGTCGTTTCTTCCTTGATTGGACAAGTACATGGCAACCGGAGCCCGCCGTCGGGCGCATCCATCTTCGTACGGAGTCGAAGCTCATGGGGTTGCCTATAAGCACGGACATTAAAGCCCACATTCGAACCGCCGCGCACAACTTTCATCATTAACGCTGTTCGCGGTCTTTAGTGAGAAGGCTGAACGTCAACGTTTGGCCGATTGCTCTCAGCCGAGCAGGGTAGAAATTGCCCGATAGCTGTCCGGCTGAATCCTCTCACATGCAATCGCGACTAGAATTCCACTGCCGACACTTCTAAAACCAGGCCAGATTTAAAACCTGTAGCGCCAGGTTTCGAACGTTGTTTCGGCCTATGGGATACCGGTATGACAAACCCGCAAAATAAAACCGAATCCGACGAGGATTTAGGTCAGATGGTCATAGGGCGAGGGCCCTGCACCTATCTGTTGCTGCTCTTACTAGGTTTGATCCTCCTGTTTCCCTTTCTTGAGGAAGGTATATTTGCCCGCACGTTGCTCGGCATTCTGTTTTCAATCGTGCTGCTCGTGGGCGCTTTCGCCACCCGGCAGACTCGGTGGGGGTTCATCCTCAAACTGGGCCTGGCGTTGCTTGGGGTTGGCCTTCAATGGACGGCGTTGTGGGTTGGGAGTATCGCGATTCTTAATCTTGCAGGGATAGCTTATGCGGCATCTCTTGCAGTCTCGTTCACCGGAGTGCTTCGCTATATTCTCCAACGCGGGCCGATTACGGCCGACAAGCTGCATGGCGCGCTTGCGGGTTACATTCTGCTGGCCTTCGTCTGGTCCTTCGTCTATGCCTTGCTCGAGATATCCAGCGCTGGCTCATTCGGCCCAAACCACCTCGACTTTGGACAGCCCGGCACGTTCTTCAAACTGATCTATTTCAGCCTCACGACGCTCACGACCACCGGTTACGGTGATGTTCTCCCGTTGACCAACCATGCCCGCTCACTTGTGATGGTCGAAGAATTTTCAGGCGTCTTTTATGTGGGGGTTGTGATAGCGCGGCTTGCCGGTCTGTATCCGTCTAATCAAACCAAGTGACTCTCCACCGCAAGTAATGCTGAAGTGGCGCGGTAGTGGTATACCCCCGACTTTCGACCCGATGCCGTCAGCCGGGGGAGGGTGAATGACCCCCAATCAGAAGCGCTCGTCGAATATCGCAGGCAAGGTGAGTTCCTTGACGAAGCTTGCCGAAGACAGACTCAAGGCCATGCGTACGACGTGCACGACGTCATGGACGGGGATCAGATGGCCTTCGCCTCTCTGCTCGGCAAGTGCTCGCGACGTGGTCAGCGGATCCTCGGTATTCAGATTGCCCAGGTTCAGGCAGGTCACCCCCAATCGCTGATCCCGGTACCCCTCGCGCAACGCATCGGCAATACCGCGCAGGGCAAACTTGGAGGCGCCGAAGGCAACTTCGGGCCGTCCGCTTTGTGGCAAGCCTGAAGTCGACCCCGTCAGGATGATCCTTGGGTTGGCGCTTTTCAGCAGCACCGGGAGTAGTCGTTTGATCAGCAAAATGGTCGAGGTGATGTTGCAGTTGACGATGGCCTGTAGCTGATCGTCGTGGTCAGCCAGAAAGTCGTACACCGGATCAAAGGCAAACTCTTCCCATATGCCCAGGTTGTAGATCAGCGTATCCAACCCGTCATCGACCACCGCCTGCTCGATGACTTGCGCAGCCTTTGCCGATTCACCCAGGTTGGCTTCAACCCAACGCACATGAACCCCGGCTTTTTGCACCAGGTTTTCGGGGCGGGTACGGGAGATACCAATCAGTGTGTCCCCAGCCTCACCCAGCCCCTCGATCAACGCTCTGCCCAAACCTTTGCTTGCACCTACCACCATGGTTTTCATCGATTGTCTCCTTGACGTGCGTGCTGATCAGGAGCGCTATGCAAGCAGATGACTCACGGAATGACAATCATTCGGCTGTTTCCGGATGTTCCGGAGTTCGCGGATGATCGCTTTTCATCACGACTTCTTCGACGGGTAGTTGCCACGCAAGCCCCCGGACTTGTTGCCGGTTTTGCTGGGCAGATTGGGCACCACCGGGCGGGATCTGGGTTGAGGGTTGGAGCGGCTGCGGGGTTGAGGTTGTTTGCTCATTGTTCACCTCCTGAAAACGCCTGGCCACTTGGCGCTCTGCGTTGACACTTGGCTAGTGTGCAACGAGTTACCAAAATCCGCAGCACTCAAACGCAGACAAAACGGGCGTGGGGCCTGGCCATAAATAAGCGGAACAGGAACTCACATCGTCAATAACGTCTAAATTTCAGAGAGACAACCCGCCACTCTGAGGGAACGACTCATGCGCAGATCACGCTCATTGGTTGCCGCAATGACATGCCTTGCGCTGGTCTGCGGCTCAGCGACCGCATTAGCTGATCCTGGTAATGGAAAGGGCCAGGGAAAACCGCAAAACGATCAAGTCCATGGCAATCAAGGCGGCAAAGGCAAAAACGCCGGAGGCGGCGATTGGAGTCATGGCCCCAGTATCAATCAGGGGAGCATTCTCGGGATCGTTGGCGAATACAGGGACTACTGGAGTCCCGGCCCTGCGTTGCCACCCGGTATTCAGAAAAACCTCGCTCGAGGAAAGCCGCTTCCACCCGGCATTGCGAAAAAGCTGGATGGACGCCTGATTGGCAGGCTGCCGCATTATGATGGATACGAATGGCAGCAAGCAGGCACCGATTTGATACTGGTCGCGCTGGCAACCGGGCTCATCTATGAAGTCCTCAACGGGGCCTTTGACTGATACTTGAACCCCGCGACTGCGGTGCTTTTTCGGGTGGTGAGCGCACCGCTCTCCGTCTGTCGCAGGAGTTGAACTGTCGCCGGGCAATTGCGTCTTAACGCATGCGATATCAACCACCCTACGGAAGCAATCATGCTTTTAAAAAACAAGAGTTTCGTTGCTGTCATGTCATGCGCCCTCATGCTTGCGGCCGCCCCATTGCTCCCTGCTGACCTCTCTGTCATGAACGCCGCCTATGCGAAGGACGGTAACGGAGGCGGTAATGGCGGTGGCGGTGGTAACGGCGGCGGAAACGGTGGTGGTAATGGCGGTGGCCACGGCGGCGGTACAGGTGGCGGTCACAGCGGTTCCGATCACGGCAACGCCAACAGCAACGGCCATGGTAATGGACTGAGCAGCGATCATGCCGGGAAGGCTGTTCGCGACCGTGGCGAAAGCGGAAACCACTACGGCAGTGACCGCAATGGTGAGCGCGGTCATGGCACAACGACGTCTGGCATCGCCCATTCCAAAGACACTCGCGGCGTGGCCAAAGCCTCTGCAATCTCGGCCTCGACACCCGGGGATCACAACACGAAAGGGTTGAGCAAAGCCGGGACGTCGGTTTCAAAGAAATCGCACTGATCAGCGTCACCCGTAGCACGAAACCTTGAACAAAACGGGCGCCCGACAAGGCGCCCGTTTTCTTTTACTCCGGTGTCAGCGCTATTCGTCCACGCTGATACCCGATCCTCCCAGTTCGCTGGGAACATCCTTCAGCTTGGGCAATCCATCCTTGATGCGCAGCACGCTCTCCTGATAGTGCACGTGAACGCCTGGCGAGTACGCGAGATCAGGAATGATCGCGGCATACACGTCGACGAGCCCCATGCCCGGGTGTTCAGTGAAGAGATGCCCGCCACACGTCTTGCACCACTTGCGGTAACTCTGCGGTGTCTTGTTGTAGGTACCGATGTTGTCAGCCCCGCGAGTCACCTGCACCGCCTCGTGTTTCCACAGCGTGAAGGCGTTGACCGGTCCTGCTGACCAATGCCGACACGACTCGCAATGGCAATAACCCATCCCGACCGGCTCGCCACTGACGGTGAGCTCGACTGCGCCGCAAAAACAACTGCCCTTGTAAGACCGTTCACTGTTCATGACACAACTCCCATCAATGGTTTGCCTTCACCCGTCGATATAGCGCACCGCAGTCGCCGGTGTGCGCCGCACCTGCAATTCGAAAATGTCAGGGCGCGCGTAATGCCCGGTGACGTCGAGCGCTCGCCGCGCTGGCGCCACCAGTGCGACGTCGATGTCCGCATACAAAATGCCGGCCTCCCGGTGCAGTGGACCGGCGACGATCCGGCCTTGCGGGTTGACCACCACCGAGTCGCCGTCGTTGATCCATTCCTGCGGATCGGGAAACAGTTGCGCACGCGCCGGAAAGTCTTCGGGGATGTCGCTGCCACGCAACGCGGTGCCACTGCCGAGCACCCAACAGCGTCCTTCGAGTGCAATGTGACGCATCGTGCTGATCCAGCCATCGCCCGTGTCGTACGTGGGGGCAACGTAGATTTCCACCCCTTGGGCATAGAGTGAATAGCGTGCCAGCGGCATGTAGTTTTCCCAGCAGATGAGCGCCCCCACGCGACCGACCGGTGTCTCGACCGTGCGCAGGCCGCAGGCATCACCGAAGCCATGCACCATGCGCTCGGGATTCGTTGGCATCAGCTTGCGGTGTCGGTTGAGCACTGCGCCGTTCGCGCCGATAACGACTACGCTGTTATAGAGCGTGCCGCCGCCATTGCACCGGTCACATTCATTGATGCCGCACACGATCGTCACGGCGTGAGCCCTCGCGGCCTCGCACAAAGGGCTCAGGTCACCGTTCGTAATATCAACGGCGTTGGCCAGCAGCTGCGTGTGCAGCTGGCCCATTACAGCCCCGTCCTTTCCCGCCGCCAGCCGCCAGATCCACGACGGATAACCTGGAATGAACGATTCGGGCAAAACGACCAGCGAAGCTCCCGCCGCCGCAGCTTCGGCGACCGATTGCACGGCCCGGGCGATCGTTGCGCCGCGGTCGAGCAGCACGGGCGGGCGCTGAATAATGGCAACCTTGGTCATGGCGTTCACCTTTGGTACTTGGCTTCGAAGGCTTGAGCGTGCGCGTGGCGAAGTGACGGGGCTAGTTCAAAATCTGAAGCGTTGCAGTCGCGGAGCCCAGGCAATGGAAGAAAGCTACGGTCAGTTCTGCACGGTCGCACGCGGTGCCGAAGCACTGTGCGAGCGCTGGACACCGTTGGTCGTGCGCGAACTGTTGTGCGGCAGCAAACGCTTCAACGAACTGCACCGCGGCGTCCCCCGGATGTCCACCAACCTGCTGACACAGCGGCTGCGTCATCTGGAAGAAATCGGCGTCGTGCACCGCACGGCCACGGGCAAAGTCTGGGAGTACAGCCTGACCGAGGCGGGCAAGGAGTTGCGCCCCATCATCATGGCGCTGGGTCATTGGGGCGCGCGCTGGATCGGCAGCCGCCTTCGCGATGACGAACTCGACGCGGGCTTGCTGATGTGGGACGTGCGTCGGTTCGTGCGCATCGAAACGTTCCCGCCTCGACCGGTGGTCATCCACTTCACGTTCCGCGACGCACGGCCCGGCGAGCAAGCGTGGTGGCTCGTGGTCGAGGAGGGCGTGGCCGATCTGTGCCGTGACGACCCTGGCCGCGAACTGACCCTCGTCGTGGACTCCAGCGTGCGCGCATTGACCGAGGTGTGGACGGGCGACCGCACACCGCGGGACGTTCTTCAGTCGCGAGAGCTGCGTGTGGATGGCGCCGTACAAGACGCGCAAAGCCTGTGGCGCTGGCTTGGCACGAGTGCGTTCGCGGGCACCCGGAGTGCGGCAGTGACCCGGTAATTCGCCTGAGTCCCAGGCGCGTTAACTGTCTGGAGTCATACGATGTTGAACGTACTTTTCATTTGCAGCCAAAACCGCCTGCGTAGCCCCACGGCCGAACGACATTTTGCTGACTGGCCGGGTGTGAAAACCGCGTCGGCGGGCATCAGCAACGATGCGTATGTTTCGGTCAACCTGGAACTGCTGCAGTGGGCTGATCTGATCGTTGTCATGGAGCCCATTCATCGCAACAAACTGATGGCTCGATTTGGTTCGGAACTGGCGGACAAGCGCGTCGTTTGTTTGGACATACCGGATGCTTATCAGTACATGGAGCCGGCGCTGATCAAGCTATTGGATGAGAGGGTTGCGCGGTATTTGCCTTCCTGAAGTGAGAGGCGAAAGACGCCCCGTCAGGCCTGCGATGCCTTCAATAGACTAGTCTTGAGTTACATCACGCGGGAGTAAAACTCCATGTCCATCGCGCTCAGAAATCTGTTTGTCCTGGCCTTGGGGGGCTTTTTTTGCGTGGCCGCATTCGGTGAAGGAGAAGCAGATACCGATCACCCACCGGCAATACTCCCGCTGGAATCCGAGACGCTGCCAAAACTCATTGCCTATCCGCCGCTTGCCGAGCCGTTGGCCCGCGGAGTTGTCATCATCCAGTATCGAACAGAACACGCCAGGATCATGCCGGTTTTTGGCAAGACAGCGGGTGAAGTCTCACCTCGTCTCGGCCACCTCCACGTAACGGTCGATGACTGGAAAGGTACGTGGGCGCATACCAGTGACGGCCCGATTATCCTGGTTGGACTGACGCCCGGTGCTCACAAGGTTCTTCTGGAAGTGGCCGACCCGACTCACAAGATCCTCACCGCTACGACAGTGAGTTTTACCGTTCCCGAGAAGACATCATCGAACGTCACCAACATGGACGCTGGTCACGCGGTAAAACCATGATCGTTGAGTCTCCATCGCTGGAAACTGCGTCTTGTGGCGGGCCTATACTTCAAACGTCAGCACACTCGATGCGACATACGTCGAGTGATCTTTCACGCAGGTCACGACCTGCCTTCATCGAGAGGAGAGGATCATGGCGCGTAAATACATCGACTGCCGAGAGTTTCCAAGCGATACCAAATGCTCGGTCGCGCTCTGCGCAGACTCTGAAAGCGAACTGCTCGAGGCTGCCGCACAGCATGCGGTCAGTGTTCACAAACACACCGATTCACCGGATCTGCGTGCTCAACTGAAAACGATGTTTCACGACGGCACCCCTCCCGTTGAAGCACCGCGTTCGGTTTAGCAAAAAAAAAGGGACAGGCTGCGATTAAAAGAGAATCGTCGTCTGTCCCGTTTTTCTATGGGCGCCCCAAAAGGTACTACCCGGTAACGAACCGGCGGGGCGGATAAATATTACTGCTTCTGATCTTCCACCTCCTTCCAACTGTCGTCTGGATCAAACCGTTTCATCGACTGCGCCAGTTTGTAACCGTCAGGTCCCAAGTCTTTCTCGAACACTTGGCCTTCATGACTGATCATGAAACTCATCACCCCGGTGTCTTTATATTTCGTCGGCCAGGCGATCAGTGCAAAACCCCGACTCATCTTGTCACCGATAAGGTAACTGTAGGCGCCACCCGGTGCCGAAGGGCCCTGGCCTTCAAGGATGCGAAAGTGATAACCGTGCCAGTCTTCGTCGGCAATGCGTTGGCCGAACAAGGGGCCCAGCGGGCTGATCTGACCGCTGTCGTCGTCCGGCCAATAGAGCCCGTCGTGCTTGCCGGCGGTGCTGAAAAATTTCTGCGCATACTCAAGGGCGCCATCACCGTCACGGTCCTCTGACGCATAGTCCATCTGGGCGTCGTGGTACGTCAGCGCCGATTGCAACGCAGCCAGTTCGTTGCGACCAATACGACGGACACGGATTTCTGCGCTGCCGGCCTTGATGTCAAAGCGCCAACCTTTCTCCACTTTTGTCATGGGGATCGGCAATGTCCAGTGGTCACTGCCCACCGACAGGATCGCCTTGCGGTCGCTGGCTTTTTCAATGGCATGCTGCTCGTGGTATTGCTTGATGAACGCATCCACATCACTGCGCTCCACGCCTTCGCGCGGGATGAAACTGCGCCATTCACTGCCCAGCAACTCTGTCAGGCGTGCCTGATCGGCGTGTTCCGTGCCCAATGCGTCGACGAACGCTTGAGCGGCTTTTTCTGGCGTGGGAAATACCTCCTGTGCCGTGACAACGCACGACCATGCCAAGCCAGCAGCGATCACCAAGGCCTGAGCGGGCAGGCCCATGAGCGTATTCATTCGAGGATAGTGTTTCAACGACGGCCCCCCCCCCTTTGACGCGCAGGCGGACTGGATGGCCGACTGACTTGATGGCCCGCTGATCGCGCCGCACTGGGACGTTGCGCGGATGCCTGGCTGGCCCGTCCACGATTGACCTGCGCGTTGGTTTGGGACGGTGCGCGGGCGCCGGCGAATGCATTGTTGCGGGCGCCGCCCTGACTGGCGGCGGGTCGTTGTGGCGCCGTTTGGCGCGCCTGGGCACGCTGATTGGCGTCGGCTGTCTGTCTTCTGGGTTGCTGACTTTCACGAGTGTTTCGGTCTGTGCCTTGGCCCCTGTCAGCCGCCTTCGGTCTGTCTGCGCCTTGGCTCCTGTCAGCCACCTTTGGTCTGTCTGTACCGGCTTGCTTGCGATTGAGGCCCGCAGTCTGGGCGGCACTCGCTCGATCACGGGCTTCGCGGTTACTGGTCGCAGGTCGTTCGATACCGTGCCTGTCCATGGAGCTTCGGGCTTTTTCACGGGCCTCGGCGCGCTGGGCATTGTCCCCGCGATAGGCATCACGCTGGTTGGCACCATCCAGTTGGCGACCGTACTGTTGGCGGCTCCTGTTGTCGCGATAAGGCACGCCATCGCGATGAATGGAGTTGTGCTGCCAATTGTTATTGGTGATCTGGTTATTACGGTTGATGTTGTTGTAGCGGTCGATGTCGATGTCGACATCGTTGTTGCCCCAGTCACATTCACCCCACAAGGAAGCGACGATCGCGACGCCGGTCCCAAACGCCAGCCCGGCCATCAAGGCCGAACCGGGGTAATAGGCGGGCGGCGGAGGGTAGTAAACAGGAGGTGAAGCCGGGTAGGCCCAAGTGCCGTAGGTTGTTGTCGGGTTGTAGGTGGGGACGTACACCACCTGCGGATCGGAGGGCTCAATGATAATGGTGGTGTTGTTGGCTGGGAGCTGAGCCGGCGCTGGCGCAGAGGGTGCTGGTGCGGGTGCGGGTGGCGCCGCTGCCTGAACCGTCACGTTCTGATACTGGTTGCTCTGCAGGTTACCGGCTGCTTGCGCCTGATGACGCAAGCGTTGCACACCCTCCATGACATCGTCGGGCTGCGCCAGGAATGCATCACCCAGGCGTTGTACCCAAACGGGATCCTGTCCCAGCGTTGCAAGGACCTGCGGAAAGGCCACCAACGCCTGCACGCTCGGATCCCACGGCTGGCTAGCCACTTGTTTGACCGCATCATCACCCTTGGCATCGGGGTGCGCCTTGGACCAGGTCACCGCCTCGGTGACTTCCCCAGGGTAAGTGGTGGCCATCAGCACCTGAGCCAGCAACGGGTCCGGGTAAAGCGCAATGGGCGCCAACATTTGATCCAGCTGCTCTTCGGTAAACACCGCGTCTTTGGCCGCCGCCGCCGCGACGGGCGCCGGCTCGGCAGCGTTTGCGGCCGCCTCCACTGGCTGCGCGAGAAGGGCAGGGCTGCTCAGAAACAGTACGGCTGACATCGCGAAAAACAACGGAATGCTCATCGCGCGGCCTCCATGTGGCCAGGCAGGTTTGAAACGACTGGATCAATGTCGGGAAGGTGAAAGCAGGTAGCCTCAATGCCTCAGGCTAAGGGTAGTAGCTGAGATATTTTTCGCCATGAGTTTTGTGTGGTGGTTTTTGAGTTGTCCTTTGCGTAGCGATTTGGAAGCGCATGACCCACGCCTTGCTGACCTGAGCCGATGCACAAACTGTAGGAGCGAGCCTGCTCGCGATGGACCTGAGGATGACGCGTTTATCCAGCAAACACGCGTTTTCGTTAACGTCCATCGCGAGCAGGCTCACTCCTACAAGGGGACGGTCCGAGTTTGACCCTTTGTCGCTTCCCAGATGATCACACCTTTAAGTGTGTTTGTTTCTTGTCAGACCTTGTCTGTACAGAGAAGAGCGCGATGAGGGGAAGCTCGCTGACTGTGTTTTGCGCCCGCACGAAAAAGCCCGGCTGATCAGGCCGGGCTTTTTGGGTATTGCGTTGACGCGATTTGTTTATACAGCGCGGCTTTCGATCAGACGATCCGAGCCACCTTCGGCCACACGATTCTCGATCAGGCGATCAGAGCCACCTTCAGCAACGCGGTTTTCGATCAGGCGGTCGGAGCCACCTTCAGCAACGCGGTTTTCGATCAGGCGATCCGAACCACCTTCAGCAACGCGGTTTTCGATCAAGCGGTCGGAGCCACCTTCGGCTACACGATTTTCGATCAAGCGGTCGGAGCCACCTTCAGCAACGCGGTTTTCGATCAAGCGGTCGGAGCCACCTTCGGCTACACGGTTTTCGATCAAACGATCCGAACCACCTTCGGCCACACGATTCTCGATCAAACGATCCGAACCACCTTCAGCCACACGACTTTCAATCAGACGATCCGAGCCGCCTTCAGCGACAACCGGGTGAGTCGAGGTAGCGGCGAAAGCGTTAACTGCAAAAACCGAGAAAGCGATGCTGAGAATGGTTTGGCGTTTCATGATCGTGTGCTCCGGGGTGTTGTTGGTTGGTATGGAGCAGATGTTACGCCGCGGATTTTTTAAGAGAACTTCATTGACGTGATGGTGACCATTGACGGCATTGATAGGGCGAGCGGCCTACCCCTGGTGAGTGTGATGATGGGTACAGCCCCGGCAGCCGAAACATGACAGCGCATTGATTACATTGCGTATCAACTGTAATGCGCGACAACGCCATTCTCATCACCGCCAGTGACAAATACAGTAAGCCGCACGCGACTCACCTCGAATTGCCCACCAAATTTACTAGTGGCGTAGGTGACGACATCAATTTTTTTACTGCGAAATCAAGGTGCCTTTCATGATTAAGAACATTATGAAAACTGCTTCTCTGGCTGCACTTATTGTCACCAGCGCCACAATGCCGTTCGTCCAGGCACAACCATTGCCACTGGATAAGGTCGGTGCTTTACATAGTGAAGACGTTGAATGGCGCAGCTTTCCAGCATTCCCGAAAGAAGTGAAACTGGCCGTGTTGGCCGGCGACCCGAGCAAGCCAGCACCCTACGTTGTAAGAGTCAAAGTGCCGAATGGCACAAAATTAATGCCCCATACGCATCCTGAGGATCGTATCTATACCGTCATGTCCGGTGTTTTCTATATTGGCTTCGGTACTGTTTTCGATCCGGCCAAGCTGGTTGCTTATGGCCCTGGAAGCGTAGTGATACTTCCGGCCAAAACGCCACACTTTCACTGGGCTAAATCAGGAGAGTACATTTCACAAGTTTACGGAACGGGTCCGCTAGGCCTTGAGTATGTTGATAGCCATGATGATCCTCGTAAGGCGTCGAAGTGAGAAAGGTCTGTAGGTGTCGTCATCAAAAAAAACGGGTGCCATCGCCACCCGTTTTCAGTCATTCCAGTTACTGAATCCGTCGATGCCAATACGGGAAAATATCTTGGGCAGACTAGGCTGGCAGGCTAGGTATGACGATTCGGGATTTGGGCGTTTTGGGCGTACTTAGCGGCTTGTACCGTATGAGAGGCTTCACATTTTATTTCACATATCGACTGGATGAAAAAGCGCTAATTTATTGGCCTTCAGAGGTTTTTTGGGTTTTTTTACGAGATTTATCTTCACATTTTATTTCACATATTTTTTTGTGAAACGGCTTCGCTCAACGGGCTCGAAAATGGATCCCTTCGCCTCAAGGCACAGATTGAAACAGTAGAAAAACGGGTGCTTGTGGGCAATCATCTCAGTCAGCTGCACAAACTGTAGGAGCGAGCTTGCTCGCGATGGACCAAAGAACCCCGCGTTACTCCAGGAACCCCGCGGCTACGTTCAAGACCATCGCGAGCAAGCCCCGGCAACTGAGTCGGCCTGTGCGGCGGGATGGGTAGTGTTAGTCATGGTGACTATGCTGTTGCTGGACCAGTTCACGGTTGAATAGACTGTCTTCTTTGGCGTCTAGCGAGAAGCGCAATGTCTACTTCTTGAATGTTTTTTGCCCCGAGGAATATCTGACCTGTCGTATGGCCGCCCTCAGGTACCACTATGAACCGCCGCCACGTTATCAGCTGATTAGAAAGATGGAGCTTCTGTGATCCCAGGATATCGCACCCGCATTTACCGTTTCATCGGTGCACTGTTATTACTACTCGTTGCTTTGGTGTTGGCTGTGGAACTATATGACGCTCTGACCACTTGGCAATTAGACGCATTGACAGGGCCTCGTCGAAACACGATTAACGAACACCTTGTATTCGACGAACAACCAGAGCGCTTCGTTTTGTATCTGCTGCAAAAAGTCATGTTTTTCATTTTGTCCGTCGTAGTAGGGCTCGTTATGCTATGGGAGGCTCTGTCGGGGCGACGGGCGTACGAGCACCGGCAATAACGGCAGTTTGCTCACCGTTTGCGGTCCGAGCCTTTTTGATTGTAGCGGTGCTTTTAGTGCTTGCCGTTCTCTACATCGGGTACTACGAAGCGCTTGAAGATGGTGACATCGAGACCATCCTGTTTATCAAGAAGCACCCGACTGTTCAGATGAAGTTCTACAACATCCACGCCAATGATGGAGAGATCAGAAGAGTAGAGCGCCTTACGGAGGAGGAGCGGAAGTGGATTATCGACTACTGCAGATACAGATTAGGAATCGACACGGCGTTAAGGACTCAGGACGACGTTGAAGTTTGCAGGAAGAAATAACCAGCGGTTGGGCAACACGGGTGGTCAGATCCAGAGACAAAAAAACGGGCGCTTGTAGCGCCCGTTTTCATTCACTCCTTCGCTTGCGCCCGGAGTCGCCGACCAATCACATCCATCAAGTCACAACCATCGCGCAACGGAATGGCCAGCAATTTGGAGAAGTCCGACAACACCACCGTGTCGCAACCAATCTCGGCGCGAAAGGCAATGTTCTCCAGTACCTGAGTAACTGCGCGAATGCGGTAGTCAGCTGCTGCTTGCAGTACGTCGAGTGGGGCTTGGGTGTCGATTAGCAGGGAGGCCGGGACCAGGTCGATTCCGGTGAGGGGCATGTATCTTTCCATAGGTGAAACTCCGATCAAGGCAAAGTTTGACTGCCCCTCAATCGTCGCCAAACGAATGGGTGACAGCTGTACGCAGGTTGGCGAACCGGGATCGGGATACCGGCAGACCCGAAGGTCTCCCGCGCACAGCTGCCATAAAGACAGCTTTGCGGGCATGCAAAAGCGACTGCATTAAAGCACAGCGCTTTTGCATCCGACCGATCAGGTCGCCAAACCCGAATCGCCATTTTGGGCGACGGGTCGGACTATAGGCTTCATCAGAACGGCGGGGAAGGTGACGCATTCCGAGGTTTGTGTAGGAATTTTTATAGCGTCCTAGGACCTTTACGCCCCTTCCGTGGGCGACTGCTATCGACCCGAAGTGGACATTGGCAGACGCTCATCGAAGTCTCTCCATTTCCTTTACCTGGGATTGTGCCCGATCTAGTCGGACACGTTGTGAACCTGCGGTTGAGGACGTGGTGTCGATGACTCACCCGATATCGACATTCATGGCGATGTCCCAAGTTCCGGCGCCGTTTTTAGCGAGGCCGATCATCATCAGGCCGAGCCACTCTAGCGTCTGGGCCATCTGTAGGCCGCCGACGTCTAACGGACGCAGGCCGAGACTCTCAAGGAAGATCGAGACGCGCGCTTTCGCGTCCGCATCGTCCGCCGCGATGAATGCGTCCAGACGTGCATCTTTGGCAAGCACGTGGCCGAAGAGGGTATTGAACGCCTTGACGACATGCGCGCTAGCGGGGGCGCCCTTGGCGATCTCCTGCGCGCCAGAGCTGCCGTAGGGGGTAACGAGGCCTGAGAGATCGGGAGCGACCGGGTTGGTGATATCGATGATCACCTTGCCGTCGAGCGCTTTCCCAAAGTCGGCCAGCACCGCCACCGCACTGGTGTACGGTACAGCGAGAATGACGATGTCGCCCGCCGGAGCGGCGCCGTAAGTCCCTGTGATTGCTCCGGATGCGAGTTTTTCGGCAAGCGCCTGCGCCTTGGCGGGATCGCGGCTGACCACCTCGATGGTGTGTCCGGCCTTGGCTATTCGGCCGGCGACCGCCGTGGCCATGCCTCCCGAACCTATGATGCTGATAGTGCTCATGAGCAATCTCCGTTCTGAAATTTGGTATTTCTGTCTTTTCTGGAAGGGTTACAGCGTCGCGGCTGTGCCACCCGCCGGGCGCAGTGCGCGCCGACGTGTGACGTCACCTCATCAGTCGGCCGGGAAGTAATGACCGTTATCAAGATCGGCGAAGAGTCCGGGCTGGGTCGGTTCCCAGCCAAGAAGCTGGCGCGTGATGGCGTTCGATGTCGGGGTATCCAGCGTGACCAGATTCGCAAGGAACCCGAAATAGCCAGGCAGCATCAGCACGTCCGCGGGAATAGGCACGGCTGGCAGATTCAACCGGCTGGCAATGGCTTCGGCGATCTGGCGGTACGGGACAGCCACATCGGCGATGGCATGCCAGCTTCTGCCCGCGGGACCTTTCTCCAGCGCAAGGCGAAACACGGTGGCGAGGTCACGGGCGTGCACGGCACCCCAACGGTTGGCGCCTTCTCCGGGGTAGCCGACGACACCCTTTTCCTTGGCCAGCCCGATCAACAGCGGAAGGAAGCCAGCGTTATCGGTGGCGCTGTGCATGATCTCAGGAATCCGCACGATCGAAGACCGTATGCCCTTTTCGGCGAGACCGATTACCGTGGTTTCTACGATGTTCCTAACTCGCAGGGTATTCTTGTACGGGTCGCCGCCGGGAAGGGGCAGATCCTCTTCGGTGGCCGGCCGGCCCAGGCCCTCCCACCCGGGCGAGCCGACGCTTCCAGACACGACCAACGGCTTTCCGCTTCCGGCTAGTGCTTCGCCATAAGCAAGCATGATCTCAAGCTCTGCGGCCGCAACAGCGTTGATCCCGCCGGTTGGTATCAGATCCTGCCGGTGCGCGACGTGGATGACGCCGTCCGAAGCTGCGGCCGCCTCTTTGAGCCCGTCGAGATCCTCAAGATTGCCGCGACGTACTTTGGCGCCAAGTGCAGTAGCCGCCGCTGCGGCCGTATCGGACCGGGCCAGCGCAGTGACCTCATGGCCGGCGGCGATAAGGTCGGTGATGATGTACGGACCGGAATGGCCGGTGCCGCCGGTAACAAAAACGTGCATATGCGCGCTCCTTGTGGGTGATGGGGTGCGGGGAAAAATGCTATGTGATGGTGTTGGTCGCATTTGCGATCCAGGGGCCCGTCGTCAGCTCAAGTCAGTCGGCGCAAAGTAATGGCCGTTGTCCAGGTCCTAGATCAGGCAGGGCTGGACGTGTGATGGTGTTCGCCGCGGGGAGGTCTAGCGTGCCGCCAGTGACGAAAACGAGCATGTTATTGGCCCCTCTGAGCAGTGTGATACGAGACGTGCGGGCCCGCGTGCACTCAACCGGGAAGGCTGATGCCGATCGCGAAATTGGTGTTTTTGACCGAGTGGGTCATTAGGCCCAGCGACAGTAGGCAGACGTGTTCAAGGGTGCGGGCCATGGAAAGTGGCCCTATGTCCATCGGGCGCATTTCGAGGCTCTCGATGAAAGCCGCGACTTGGGCCTTGGCAGTTGCGTCGTCTGCGGCGATGAAAACATCTAGTGGCCGCCCCTTAAGTGAGCCAGCAGCCAGGACGTGGGAGAACTGAGTGTTGAACGCTTTGACGACGTGCGCATTGGTTGGGGCAACGTTGGCGATCTCCCTGGCGCCGAAACTGTCGTCAGGGGTCACAAAACTTTTCAGGTCGGAGCTGACGGGATTGGTGATGTCGATGAGAATCTTGCCAGCAAGCCCCTCCCCATAACGTTTCATCACGTCCAGAACAGCGGAGTAAGGGACCGCCAGGATCACCACGTCCCCAACTGGAGTCGCGCCAAATGTCCCGCTGATCGCTCCGGTGCCGATGTCCTGTACCAGTCCATGTGCTTTGGCCAAGTCGCGACTCATGATCTCCACGGTATGACCGGCTTTGGCGGCAACGCTTGCGATAGCGGCGGCCATGCCGCCTGAGCCGATGATGCTGATAGTGCTCATACGCTGAATCCTCACTGGTAGGGCGTGGAACGATCGACCAAACGATTGGACGGGAGTGTTCGGTGTGGAAATCATGCTGGACTTTTCACTTGCAAAATACAAGTGAAATGCTGAAATTTTACTTGTTATGTGCAATCGATGCTAAAATCCGCCGATGAAAACGACACCTAAAGAGGCCTTCCGGTCTCACTGCGCAGTGAATTACGGGGTGGAGGTGTTCGGTGACCGGTGGTCGCTGTTGATCATCCGCGACATCGTATTTACTGGGAAAAAGACCTATGGCCAATTCCTCAAGTCGGAAGAGAGAATTGCGACCAATGTCCTGGCTTCTCGTCTTGCTTTTCTTGAGGCGCAGGGAGTTCTCTCGAAGGAGCCCAACCCAGATGACCGGCGCAAGGATTTTTATGGGTTGACCGAGAAGGGTATAGACCTCATCCCGATCCTGCTAAATATCGTCCTGTGGAGTGCGAAGTACGATTCGCAATCGTACGTGCGTCCGGGCTCGAAGCTCTTTGAACAACTAAGCCAAAACCCTGCACAAATGATCGAAGAGGTGAAAGCGCTATTGCGTGGGGGCGGATGTATCTTTCCAGCGGGTAGCGAATGAGCAGAAGGCAATCGGGTGTGGTCACCTTGTTTTGATGACTAGGCATCAAAACCCGTGCGCCGCGATTGTCTACCTTGATCGATAGCAGTCAATCGCAGCGCATACATCGCCCATCAAGCTGCGGCAACTCTTTGTCCAAGAGATGCGGTCGAATCGAAATCGGCAATCACGATCTCAGCCGAACTTGACGAGATCCTTGAAGATCAATTGACCCCAGCTTTGCCCGCGCGCTTGTACGAGCAGCCCTCCCTCGGAAAGCCCGCCGAGTTTGATTGGCGCGAAGCCGAGACTTTCTGCGAGCGAACCGATGTCATCAGCGGCAGCGTCATCATCGCTCGCTAAAAACACGACTCTTCTCCCACCCTGTACGGCCGGATCCTGATCCAGGACTGTCGAGCCCAAATGGTTGAAGCCCTTGACCAATCTTGCCCCCATAAACGCCTGAGCAACAACCTTGGACGATGGCTCCCCGCCCAGATTCTCAGGGGATACACCGTATGCATTGGTCACATCGATGATGGTCTTTCCCTTCCAGCTTGGCAGTGCCTTCGCGACCTCAAGGTGTGACTCAAAGCGGACGGCCAAAAAGATGACATCTGCCTTGGCGGCATCCTTCAGCGTTGTTGGAATGATCGAGGGTCCGATGACGGCGGCATCAGCGGTAAAGCTTTCCGGACCGCGAGTGGTTGCAACGGATACCTCAATACCTTTGCGGGCAAACGCTTTGGCAAGCGCGTGCCCGATCTTGCCGAAGCCGATAATTGCATAGCTCATAACTGATGTTCCTTGAGTTTTTCGCGCCCGACCGCGCTCCAAATAATCGAATGACGTGACGGGCTTAGCGGATCAGAGTTGCGCCAGGCCGCCGTCGACGGCAACCTCGCTGGCGGTCATGAAGCTGCTATCTGACGACGCGAGGAAAGCTGCCGCCGCCGCAATTTCGGATGGATCGGCCATACGCTGGAGTGGAGTCATCGCGCCGTAGGCCTTCTGTCCCTCTTCACCCAACGCCTCTTTGGCGAGTTCGGTCGCGGTCGCCCCAGGAGACAGCACGTTGACCCGGATGCCTGTGCCTTTCAGGTCCTCAGCCCAGGTCCGTGCGAGGTTGCGCACTGCGGCCTTGCTCGCGCTGTAGGCTGTGAATGCTGGCGCACCCGTGGTGCCGGCGCTCGATCCTGTGAGGATGATCGAGCCGCCTGGGCCCATCAGCGGCAGCGCCTGCTGGACCGTGAAGATTGTCCCCTTCACGTTGGTGTCAAAGGTTTCATCAATGTGTTCGGCGGTGATCTGGCCAAGTGCAAGCGGGCTCCCCGCCCCGGCATTGGCGAAGACGATGTCGAGGGTTCCGCGTTCGGCTTTAACAGCTGCGTAGAGCCGACCGAGGTCGGCTTCACTGGAGACCGAGCCTTTCACTGCGCGGGCATTGGGCCCAAGTTCTGCCACTGCGGCGTCCAGCGCTTGCTGTCGGCGGCCAAAGATGAAGACGAAAGCGCCTTCTTCGATGAAACGCTTAGCTGCCGCGCGGCCGATGCCGGTAGCGCCACCGGTGATCACGGCGGTCTTGCCATTCAATCTGGTCATGTTGTGCATCCTTGGTTGTAGGTTGGCACAAGCAGAATTGCTTGCTTGAGGGCAAGGATGCATCTCTGGTAACCTAAGGACAAGTATGCACCTTTTGGTAAGTAGGCAAGGTATGACCACATCTGATGAAGTTTGCGGTACTGGTTGCGGGCTCAATGCGACGCTGCGCGTCATTTCGGGTAAGTGGAAACCGCTGATCCTTTTCTTTCTGCGCGACGGTCCCAAGCGCTATGGCGAGTTGAAACGCCTGATCCCAGGAGTGAGTGACAAAGTGCTGATCCAGCAGCTAAAGGATCTTGAATGTGATCGCGTGTTGGCACGCAATGACTACCGGGAAGTACCGCCGCGCGTGGACTACACCTTGACGACGCTGGGTAGCAGCTTGTCTGAGGCAATTCTCCCCCTGTGCGTCTGGGGAACACAGAACGCGGCTGAAATGGCGAGCATCTTTGCCGAGCGCGAGGCGCTGACTGAGTAGTACGCGGAAGAGCTGATGAGTGGGTCCAGCGCGCCATGCATTAGAGCGGAGTAGGTCCAACTCCTAAGCCCGGCAGATCCGGTCGAACGTATTAGGGGTCGAGTGGCTTACTATTCATCAAATGGTCCAATGACAGCTTCTGGCCGTTTTCTGCCTGTGGTGACCGGCTGAAAACGACCCTCAACTGCCGTCAGGACCGGTACGGAGCCTACTCAGCCATGATCAGCTTGTAGCGCTTCTGGTACTCATCATAGGGGAGGCCCTGTTGTTCAAGCTGTTTGAGCTGTCGCTGTTGGTACGCGTCTTTTGTCATGAGTGCGACACCGGTCCCGGAATTTGACTCCTTAACTCCCTTCAAACTTGCGGCACCGTTTGGAAACAGCTGATTGGTCAGCTCTGTGATTTTTTTCTCAGCATTAATGAATTTATCAATGACCCGACCGCCCCCCCAACGCGAGTCATATTCAGCTTGGCCCACCTGCTGGCCGTACTGATAAACGCGGATATCTGCATAGCTCATGTAAATAGCTAAGTCCCACGACCAGGTACCGATATAAGTCGTTGAAAGAGGACAGCTGGACGGGCTACTGCCTGGCGGAAGCTGACGCGTATGGAATCCTTTGTTTTTGAGCTGGTTTTCATAGGCAGTGTTGAATCCTTCTCGCAGTCCTTCGGCGGGGATCAGACAGATCTCTGGCGTCATCTCGGAAGACAGCTCAGCAGGCGTCACGGTTTGCTTGATACTGCAGCCAGATGCCAAAAAAGTTGCCGCCAGGATGATCGGGATATAAAGAGTGCGCATGGCGACCTCCGTGTCATGAATGGGCTTGGGAAGGTATCACAGGCCTTTCCGGTCAAGCTGAGTTGTTTGTGGTTGTGCGTTCACGACCCATAGCTGCCCTTCGTGGAGGGCAGCCAGAGCCGATAGCGGACATTACGCATGCAATCCAAATCTGCGAAATCGAATCGGAAGGTACCCAGCTCCCTAGCGTAGAATTTCCAAAACACGAGCCCCCACCCGAGACGGACCCTCAATGCAAACCGCCACCACCCCAAACCCCCTCTGGAAAACCTACCTCCTTTTCCTCACCCCCATGGTCCTCTCCAACTTCCTCCAATCCATGTCGGGCACCGTCAACAGCATCTATATCGGCCAAATGCTCGGCACCCAAGCCCTGGCCGCCGTCTCCGGGATGTTCCCCATCGTGTTCTTCTTCATCGCCCTGGTCATCGGCCTCGGCGCAGGTGCGAGCGTGCTCATCGGCCAAGCCTGGGGCGCGCGGGAACCGCATCTGGTGAAAACCATCGCCGCTACCACGTTGCTGTTGGGAGCAATCATCGGCCTGACAGCGGCAGTGCTGGGCAGCGTGTTCGCAAGGCCAGCCTTGCAAGGCTTGGGCACTCCGGCCGACGTGCTGGACGACGCCGTGTCCTACGCCCACGTAATGATGTGGATCATGCCGTCGCTTCTGGTCTACGTGCTCTTCACCCAACTGCTGCGCGGGGTGAGCGATACGGTGTCGCCGCTGATCGCATTGGTGGTGTCGACGTGTATCGGGTTGGCGCTGACGCCGGCGTTGATTCGGGGGTGGTTCGGGTTGCCGATGTTGGGGATTCAGAGTGCAGCGTATGCGGGCTTGGTGGGTAACCTGTCAGCAATGGGATGGCTGGCGTGGCGGTTGATTCGGCGGGGGCATCCGTTGGCGCCGGATCGGGAGATGTTTGCGGCGATGCGCCTGGATCGGGTGATTCTCGGCAAGGTGTTGCGCATTGGCTTGCCGACCGGGTTGCAGATGGTGGTGTTGTCGGTGTCGGAGCTGGTGATTCTGGCGTTGGTGAATCAGCACGGTTCGCAGGCGACGGCGGCGTATGGGGCGGTGACGCAGATCGTCAATTATGTGCAGTTTCCGGCGCTGTCGATTGCGATCACGGCGTCGATTCTCGGGGCGCAGGCGATTGGGGCAGGGCGCATTGAGCGGATGGGGCCGATTCTGCGCACGGGGTTGTTGATCAATGTGTGCCTGACCGGTGGGTTGGTGGTGTTGGGTTACCTGTTGTCGCACTGGTTGCTGGGGTTGTTTCTGACGGACGATTTGACTCAGGCGAAGGCCGAGCACTTGTTGCACATCATGCTCTGGAGCCTGTTGGTGTTCGGCTTTCAGGCGATTGTCGGCGGGATCATGCGGGCCAGCGGAACGGTGTTGGTGCCGATGGCGATTTCGATTGTGTGCGTGCTTGGCGTGCAGTTGCCGATGGCGTATGTGCTGGACGGGCAGTTCGGGTTGCAGGGTGTGTGGATGGCGTTTCCGGTGGCGTATTTGGGGATGTTGATGTCGCAGACGCTGTATTACAAACTAGTGTGGCAACATCAGAAGATTGAGCGCTTGGTGTAGATTGGATCCTTTATTTCAATCTTGGCCCTAATAAGTATGACTGTTTTAGTTGGAGAGGCCCTGAATGCGAGTTGGTCTCTGTTGCAGATTTCGTTAGTGAGGTAACAACTAATGGATCCAATAGAAGGATCTAAGGCCCCATGTAATTTACCAGGCCAGTTGTCACGTAGCTTTCAGGGAAGTTGGGTCTTCTCCAACGAGGCGAGTTGTTTCTTCTTAACTAACCGTTTGTCGGTGGTTTGCTTGAAAAATGAACATTTGGGCTTCAAGGCCCTCTGATACTTCAGCGCGTCGCCATGACCTGCTCCTGCAGCCGCAGAAAGAGAAGTGGATCCCGAACCTCATATGCATTGAATGCAAGTGAGGATTTTTTTACCTGAAATTCAGGAGCCAACAAATAACCGATCTTGATTTGCCGGGCAAATTAATCGGTTCAGCCGCGCCAAATCACTGATTTGGCTTGTCTTTTATCAGTCGGATCTCGTAGGGCCTGTAACTCGATTAGAGCCCCGCTGAACTAATGATTCGCACTGTATAATCAGTTGGAGAAGTACCGTGTCTATAAATACAATTATGAGTCTGGTCGAAAACAAAGAGTGTATGGAATTTGTGCGGTTGGGTGTTGTTTATGCTCACTTGGTCGCCTGTTGTGTTGCCATTGGTTTGGTGTTGACCAGTGATATAGCCATGGTTAAGAACTTGTTGAAGGGCAAGGTGTTTTCGGAGCACGATAATGCGCATCTGGAAAGTCTCCAGACGTCTGTCGTCGTAGCATTGATTGCGTTGTGGGTCACCGGTATTGCAATTGTGGGTATTGATTACCTGGACAAAGGAATCGAATACTTCAAGAACCCGAAACTTCAAGCCAAAGTGATCATTGTCATGTTGCTGACGTACAACGGCATCTTGTTGCATCGCCTGGTGTTGCCGGCCATGCAAAAGGCCGGATCGCTGCTCAAGCTCGAGTTTAGCGCACGGATGCTGGCGCTGTTCTGCGGTTCGCTGTCGGCGGTGTCCTGGATGTATGCGGCCCTGCTGGGCGTCGGACGGCCGTTGGCCTGGAAGTATTCACTCTCTGAACTGTTGATGGCGTATCCGCTGTTGATTGCACTGGGTTTCCTGGCAATGCTGGCATTGACTCAACGAGTGATAAAACAGAACGACGATGTGGTGCCGCTGCGGACTGTTGCGAGTGCTTGCTAGGTTGTAACGTTCGCTGAACTTCCCGGACATCTCCGGTTTTAAAAAGAGGGCCACCCGTAACAGGGTGGCTTTTTTTATTTGCGTCAAAAGTTGCTCCAGAAAGTCGAGTCGTCGGTGTAGGCCGGCGGGCTTGCTGTCGTCCACCTTCGGACTGACAATCCAGAGTGACGGTGATGCAAACCGACAGGCCGATCGCCTGGGGAGGTTTTCCACATGAGTCCTTCATCGACAACCATTCTGCAAGACCGCACCGATGCCGGTCGGCGGCTGGTGGCGCCGTTGCTCAAGTACGCGCATCGCCCCGATGTCATCGTCCTCGCCTTGCCCCGTGGCGGTGTGCCGGTGGCGTATGAAGTGGCGACCGCGCTGGACGTTCGCCTCGACCTGATGCTGGTGCGCAAACTGGGCGTCCCGACCCATCAGGAGCTGGCGATGGGCGCGATTGCCAGCGGCGGTATTCAAATCCTCAATGAGCATGCGCTGCGGGCACACCCGATTGATCAGACGACGTTCGAGGCCGTGGTCGCACGGGAAACCCGCGAGCTGCTGCGGCGTGAGCAGGCGTATCGCGGAACGCGCGCGCCGGTGCAGCTCAAGGATCAGGTGGTGATTCTGATCGACGATGGCCTGGCGACGGGCGCTTCGATGAGGGCGGCGATTCACGCGGTGCGCGCACAGGCGCCGGCGCACATTGTCGTCGCGGTACCGGTGGCGCCGGTTGAAACGGCGGAGGCGCTGCGCGGTGAGGTGGATGAATTGGTGTGCCCGATCACTGCTGATTGGTTTATGTCGATCGGGCATTGGTACGTGGATTTTTCTCAGACTGCGGATGCCGAGGTCATCAGGTTGTTGACGCGGGCGTGGCAGCGGTAGGGGAGTGGGGCGGCGTAAACATTTTGGGTTTTAGAGATGGGTCATCCGTTGCAGGGTGGCTCATTTTTTTTGGCTGGAAGTTGCGTTGATCTCGAGGGAGCCATCGCCAGCAAGCCGGCTCCTACAAGGATCGGGTTTGCACGCGCACATTGTAGGAGCCGGCTTGCTGGCGATGGCGGCCTCACGGTTTAAACCGTTCGTCGCACAACACTTAAACGACCTATTGACACCCATCCACATCTGCGTGAATATTCATCCATCGCATACGACACAATCGAATGCGACACTAAATCAAACCTATCGCAATATCGAGGATTCACCCCATGAGCAAGATCGAAAAAGTCCTGGCCACCGGCAAAACCCACACCACCGCCAGCGCTGCCGGCAACACCTCCGGCGGCCACAACGGCAGCCTCGACATCACCCTGTCGACACCCGGCAGCGCCAAACCTGCTCATGTGTTCGCCGGCACCCAGCCGCACCCGGCTGCCGAGCAACTGTTCGCCGGTGCATGGTCGGCGTGCTACACCGCTGCCATCGGTCTGGTGGCCAATGATTTGAACGTGGTGCTGCCAGCGGACTTTTCCGTCGACATCGAAGTCGATCTGGGGCAAACCGGCCCGGCCTACTTCCTTCAGGCTCGTTTGACCCTGCGCGTACCTGGCCTGCCACACGACATCGCCACCACTCTGGCGCACACCGCTGATCAGATCTGCCCATACTCGAAAGCAACACGCGGCAATATTGATGTGGCACTGAACGTCCTCACCGTTTAATTATTGTAAAAACATCGCGTGCGATAAAAGCGCACGCGAAAAACAAATCCCCAATTGAGAGCATTCATCATGAGCAAGATCGAAAAAGTCCTGGCCACCGGCAAAACCCACACCACCCCTAGCGCAGCCGGTAACACGTCGCGCGGCCACAACGGCAACCTCGACATCGTGCTGTCCTCGCCCGGCAGCGCAAAACCGGCACACCAGTTTTCGAACGCTCTGCCGCACCCGACCGCCGAGCAATTGTTCGCCGGCGCATGGTCGGCCTGCTATAGCGCTGCCGTCGGCCTGGTGGCCAAGGAGCTGAACGTGACACTGCCAGCCGACACGGCGGTAGACATCGAAATTGATTTGGGCCAGACCGGCCAGGCGTACTTCATCCAGGGGCGATTGACCCTGTGCGTACCGGGCCTGTCGAACGAGGTCGCAACGAAACTGGCGCATGGCGCCCATGAAATCTGCCCGTACTCCAAAGCCACCCGCGGCAACATCGACGTGACGCTGAACGTCGTCACCGAGTGATGCACCGTACGACCGGTTCGACTTCGCCAGGCGAGTCGAACCGGCCGCCGGCCCGGGCAACATCGATTTGCGTCAAGAGGGCGCCGATCTGCTTTTCAGCCAACTTTCAAAACGTGTCGTGCCCACGATCGGATTCGCTCCCGGCGTCAGCGATTGATCGTTGATGGGCGCACCGAAGTAAGGAACCGTGTCATCCGCGACGACCTCTCGCGGGTCTTTGATGTGCCGCAGGTATTGGCTCACGAATTCAACGATTGGCTTGCGATCCGGCCCGGCAACTTCCAGGGTCTGGTTGTCTGGCGCTTTCAAGGCGATATCCGTCAGGGCCGTGGCGACATCGAGCGAGGCAATCGGTTGCAGCGCAGCGGGGGTCAGGTGGATGGTGTTGCCGTCTTCGCGCCCCGAGTAGGCAATGGCACCGATGAACTCGAAGAACTGCGTGGCGCGCAGGATCGTGTAAGGAATGCCCGAGTGTTTGATGAGTTTTTCCTGAGCCATTTTCGCCCGGAAGTAACCGCTTTCGAGCATGCGCTCGGTGCCGACCACGGACAGCGCAACATGATGTTTGACGCCGTCGGCTTTCTCCGCCGCGAACAGGTTTTTCCCGGCCGTTTCGAAAAAATGCAACGCCGCGTGATCCTCGAATGAGGGCGAGTTCGCCACGTCCACTACCACATCTGCGCCTTTCAAGGCTTCCTTCAGTCCTTCGCCACTGATGACGTTGACGCCGGTACTCGGTGACGCTGCCAGGGCTTCATGTCCCAGTGCCCGCAGGTTTTTGCACAGTTGACTGCCGATCAGCCCAGTCCCTCCGATGACGACGATTTTCATGACCCGTCTCCTGTTGCGGTGAATGGGACACCCATTAAACACCTGCATGACTCAGGCATCCGGTGCGCAATGGGGTTGCGCGACAGGTGGTCGGCCCGCCGGTGCACCCATGGCGGAAACGGCGATTTTTTGCTTTAGTCCACCTGTGGCTGGCCTCTGTGTGCAGCACTTCACTGCACCAGGGCGACCAGCCGGAGAATCCCATGAACCTTCGTTTCCCGCGTTCCGCCGCCGTATTTGTCGCGCTCACGCTCGGCGCGTTGCCGTGCGCCGATGCCATCGAATACAAACAGGTGAATGAGACCGCAAGCACGATCTCTTTCACGTACAAACAGTTCAGCTCTCGGGTCTACGGCACGTTCGGCAAGTTCGAAGGCACGCTCGATTTCGACACGGCGAACCCCTCGGCAGCCCACGCCATGCTCACGATCGAGCTCGACAGCATCGATGCCGGAAGCAGTGACGCCAACGAAGAGCTGAAAAAGCCCGCGTGGTTCGACACGGCCACCTATCCGCAGGCGACGTTTGAATCGACCGCTGTAAAAGCGTTGAGCAACAACCGTTACTTGATCACCGGCAATCTCACCCTCAAGAAAATAACGCGCACGGTGCAAGTGCCGGTCCTGCTGAAGTCCCAGAAAGGCATCGGCATATTCGATGGCCAGCTGACGCTCAAGCGCAGCGACTTCAAAATCGGAGAAGGTGAGTGGGCTGATACGGTGGTTTCCGACGATATCAACATCAGGTTCCGGATGGTTGCGCCGGAGCAATAGCTGTTTAGCGTGCTGCGCAGTGTTCTGATTCACCGCGTCGCCTGAATCGCCAGCAAGCCGGCTCCTACAGGTTCGGTGGTGTGTCAGGTGAATGCAGATCCTTGTAGGAGCCGGCTTGCCGGCGATGGCGGCGTATCTGACACACCGCGTAAACCCTATCGCCAGCAAGCCGGCTCCTACAGGTTCGGTGGTGTGTCAGGTGGACGCAGGTCCTTGTAGGAGCCGGCTTGCTGGCGATTCAGGCGGCGCGATGTGACTGGCCAGGCGCCTTCGCTGGTAAACCGGCTTGCGAAAAATTGACTCCGCAATCGATTGACGCCCGGTCCACAAAAACATGGACCGGGCGTCAAGGCGTGGCCGTTTTAATGCACGGCAACAGGCGCTGTAACGGTCTTCCCGAGCGCTGAGCGAACGGTGATGGTCGGGCTCGGTGTCGGGCCGTTGCCGGTGGTGCTGACGGACAGTCTCCAGCGTGCGCCCGCACCGTTCGGCGTGAGCGTCGCGGTTCCCAGATTGAGCTGGCCGCCCGTGGTCGATGCACTGACGGTGATGCTGTTGCCCGCCGCCCGCGAGGTCGTCCCGGACACGTCCCAGGTGTAGCGATTGTTGCTGCGCACGCTGACGGAAGCGCTGGTGACCAACAACGTTTCATTCACCGCCGCCGCAGCGCTGACCGCCACGGACACCGTCGCCGGTTTGGCCGAGACGGCGCCAAGGTTGTCGCTGGCCTCGTAGGTAAACGTCGCGGTGAACGGCGCCGCAACAATGGTCGGTGGCATATAGAACACTCGAATGCCGTCGGTGCTGACGGAGCCCTGGCCCGAATCCGGCTGGGTCAGGCCGACAACCTTGAGCGGCAGGTTACCGTCCGGGTCGGTGTCGTTGGCCAGCACGCTGATGGTCACTGGCAGGCCGTTACTACTCGTGGCGCTGTCATTGTTGGCCACGGGTTTTTTGTTCTTGCCTTCATTATCATCGCCGTCAACGCCAGTGCGGAAAGTCGGCAGTGCCACGGAGTTGACGAAGGTGACGCCGTCCCAACCCGGAATTGGCGTTGGCATCAACTGGAACTGCCCCGGATGCTCGACATCCCAGCGCAGCAGCATCGACGTGTCCTCGTGCTGAGTGTTGTGACAGTGCTCCATGTAGGTGCCGGCGAACTCGCGGAAGTGGAGCGCCACGTCGACATCCACCGAACTGTCGATGCCTTCGCCGATACGATAGACGTCCTTGCGTGCCCATTTTTCCCATTCCGGCGGTGCCTTGCCGTCGCGACTGAGAATGACGCCTTCTTCGAAATGCACATGTACCGGGTGGTTCCAGCCATTGCCGCCGTTCTTGATTTTCCAGACTTCGAGGGTGCCGTCACCGGAGAACCCGGCGTCCGTGGGGCCGTTGGCCAGTTGCGGTGCGGCACTGATGCGGCGCGGGTCCATATTAAAGCCGGGGCCGCCATCAGTCTTGATCGTCCATGGCGCTTCATCGGTGCCATCGGAACGACCGAAAATGAACTCCCGATGCCGCGCCACTTTGAGCCTGGCCTGGTCGTTCGGGTTGTCGCGGTCGATGGTCAGCGGGATCATTGTCTTGCCGCCAGGCACAAAGGCTGCCGGGTCCATGGCCAGGTCCTGACCGCTGTAGGGCTGAACCAGCAGTTGCAGGAATTTGCCTACACCCGGGTCGCCCCTGTCCCATTTCGGGCCTTTGCTGGTTTGCTTGATGACCGCCTTGTACTTCTCGGACAACACGTCGGCCAGCGACAGCGGGTTTTTCTCAGGCCCTTTGCCGGTTCTGTGTTCCAGCAGGTTGACGAAGTACAGTTTGTCGCCGGCCTTGATCCCGTTTTTCGAGAAGTTGACGATGATGTCGAAGCGTTCGGCGATGCCTTGAACAGGCAGGATTGCATTGTGATTTTGCCGGTCGCCGTCACCATCCAGGTCCATGCTGCCGTCGAACGGCACGGTGTGCTCCAGGATGTTGCCGTCGTTGGCAATCAGGTAGAACGGCACCCGATTATAGGAAACCCCAGAGCCGGCGGGCCCCGGAAATTCACCGCCATTGCCGCTGATTTCCCGTACCAGCGCCAGCTTGAAGTAGCGCGACACCGAGCCGTTGAGAATGCGGAAACGGTAGCTGCGCGCGCGGACTTTCAGGCGCGGCTGGTACTGCCAGTTGACCAGAACCTGATCCCCGAGAAAGCCGTCGGTGTTGAACGGGTTGAACCACAACTGGCCGTTCTCGTCCCAGGCCTTGTCGGCGATCAGCAGGTTCACGTCGTAGTCGCGGTTGCCCCAAGGCATGGCCGAACCGCTGGGAAAACGCAGGTTGACGCCGTCCTCGATCGCTTCGTTGCCGCGATCCAGAGCGCTGTAGTAGTTCATCATTGCCGCATTGCCCTTGTAGACGTTCTGTGCGGTGAAATCGAGCATGTGGTCGTGGAACCAGTGGGTGCTCATGGTCTCGCGCCAGTCGCCACGGATTTTTATGCTGCCGTTTTCGCAGGTCTTGAGGCCCGGACTGACATCGTTGACGAAGAGTTTTTCGCCCGGTGAGCAGGGGAAGGCTGCACGCCGATCCAGCGCCTTGGTGTTGATCGTGTCGTAGCCGGCCAGTTGCAGCGGCCAGCGATAATCGTAGAACTGCCCCGGAAAGAAAAATGCATTGGTAAAGCCATCGCTTTCAGCCGGCGAGTGCCCATTGTGTTCGTGGGTGCTGAGGGTGTGCAGGCCAAAACCGGCGTTGGCTGCGGGGTCGATTGGCAGGGCGTTGTAATGGCGCATCAGCAACGCTTGGCCGTAGCGGACCATGAGCAATTTGGGCGGCACGGTGCCGTCGAACGTCCACAGCGAGTTGTGATTCTGCACCGGCATTCTTGAATGAAAACGCACGTCGATGCCGCTAGTGGTGCCCGCGGTTGCCGGGATGTCCGAGGTTTGGTAGTAGAGCCCGCCGGGGGCGAATTCACCCTTGTTGTAGTGGTGCAATTGTTGGGCGTCACGCAGGCCCAGGTTGGTTCTGGCACCGGCTTGAACCGTCTTGAACTGAACCTGCGGGAAGAACTCGTTCCAGCGTTGATGCGACCAGCCTTTTCCCGGTGGCCGACCCTCCGCCGGCGAGCCCACCGGATGCCGGTTGAGGAAGGCTTCGATCTGCGCCTTCCACGGGTTGCGGTCCAGTACATTGGAAAACTGCGAGGGAAACGGGGACAACCCCGGCTGGCGCAGGAAGGCTTCGAGCGCTGCACTCGATGGGCCGCTGCGAGCGACGTTGTTTGGATCCTGCTGGGGCGCCTGACCGAGGGTTGGCACGGGGAATGTTATCGTCTGCGGCGGGGTAGTCGGGTCGAGTTTTTCCGAACCGAACTCTTCGAACAGCAGCAGTTGCTGAGTGAACGGCTCGGCGCCGAACAAGGGGCTGGGTTTGCCGTTGGTGGGGAAGTTGAACGACGTCTGCGCGGCGGGCGGCAGTACGTTGTCGGCACGCGGCGTGTTTCGGTCGCCGAACACGCCGTTGGGCAAGGCCAGGGCACCTTGATTGGCCGGGGGCAAGTTTTTCAGTGCTTCCAGGGCTGCCGCAGGGTCGGCAGGCGGGTTATGGAAGGCTGACGGATCGGTCGGAGGCGGTGGCCCGAAATCATCGAGCGGAGCGGCATTCACCACAGACAGGCTGAACGTCATCAACAGTAGCGAAGTAATGCCCTGCGCCCGGAAAAAGCCGGGCGACTTGTTCACAGGAACTGAGCTTTTCATGGTGGTTCTCTGGGGGCGTGTCGTGGTGTCGACACTTGCGCCAAAAAACGACGCAAAAGCTGAGCCACTAACGAAATTTTTAGATAAATCATCGTGTTAGGTTCAGTTTGATGCGTGGGCAGTGTTAACGAGAGCTAACAGTTGGGGGATATTCCTCAGTCTTGGGGGAGGGGCATGTTCCCCCATTGCCCTGTCCGGACGGGAGGTGTTGTCGCTGGTCCCATCGCCGGCAAGCCGGCTCCTACAGTTGATCTCCATACCCACTCGGCATGGCTGCCAACTGACACGCCACCCTGGTCTCGTCGGCGCGTTATGATAGGCGCGTCCGCCGCCAGAGTCAGAGCAGAGCCTCAATGCCCCAGATCACCCATTTCAAAACCCCGTGCCCCGAGCACCTCACCAGCCAGATTCTGCAGATGGTGGTCGATAACCTGACCGACATCAGCATGGTCGCCATCCCGCCGAGCAACCTGTTGTACAACGTTTACCAGTACGCGATCGGCTATGAGGTTCACCTCTATCTGGAGGCGCTGAACGGGACGAAAGGGGTGGCGGTGGAGTTGCTGGTCGCGACCGATGTGGACGATCCGGAACAGGTCATCGGCTTCTTGCTGTACCTGCCGATCAAGGACGATCCCGAGGCGTGCGGCGTCGCGTACATGGCGGTGCAGGCCGGCCATCGGCGTCAGGGCGTGGCGCGGCGGATGCTGCGGGAAATGGTCGGCCGCTACCCGCATGCCGAGCTGACCTGCGCGGTGGCCAAGGTGCCGTGGTTTGAATCGATGGGCTTTCAGGTGCTGGGCGCGCGCGGTACGCAGGTGTTGATGAACACCCGCGATCATCGCTCTGACGGGTTGATGGGGCTGCTCGACGTGGCGTCGATCTACAGCTCGCTGGAGGTGCGGCAGATTCATACGTACCTGCTGCAAAAACACGGCAAGCGGGCGATGCTCGATGCGGAAAAACAGCGTGACCGGCATCTGGATCAATTGACGCACAAAGCCAATGAATTTGTCCGCGAGCGGTTGGGCGAGTCGCTGCGCTGACCTCGGCCCACCAGACAACTCAATCAACTGTGGGAGCAAGCCCGCTCCCACATTGGGCCATGGCAAATTTCAGGAAAGCTTCACGTTCATGGTGATCCGCGCCGTGAACACCTTCTTGCCCTCGACGTCGTGAATGTCCACCGGCACGAGCTTGTCGCCTTCCGTGGTCCAGTCCACGGAGCCCCCATCGGCCACCGCCGTCACGTCGGTTTTTGCCTTCGCCAGGTACTCCACTGTCATGCCTTTTGGAATCCAGCGTGCGCCTTCGGGAATCGACACGTCG
The DNA here is from genome assembly GCF_054897805.1 of Pseudomonas sp. GT1P32. NCBI lineage: Bacteria > Pseudomonadati > Pseudomonadota > Gammaproteobacteria > Pseudomonadales > Pseudomonadaceae > Pseudomonas > Pseudomonas sp. GT1P32. The sequence goes on along the minus strand of NZ_CM142704.1, from coordinate 1,697,598 downwards.
GTCATCATTCCCGCCGCCAATTCAGCCGCATTGCACATCGCGATCGCGTGCACGGTGCCCAAGTGGTTGGTGATTTCCTTGGCGAACGGCACCTGCACCGTCGCGCAGCCTTTGCGCAACTCTGTGACCAGCGGGTTGATGGTGCTGAAGTAGGGCGCAACCTGACAGGCCATTTTGCTGAATGCTTGCGGGCCGGCGCTGTTGAACATGCTGAGAAACTGACTCATTTTGAAACCTCACTGAGGGGCTGAAAGCAGAATGATGTTCCGTAACAGAATAATGTTCTGTGACGGAACAGTATTCTGTCGGCGGGAAATCTGTCAACCTGTCGCCACGTGTCCGATGGCAGTCATCTGCCTTCTCCATCGATTTTTTGGGACTGTGTTGAGCATGGAAACGTCAGATTTACTCGAGCGCTGCTACCCCGGAAGACGCGCCGAACTCAAGCGCGATATTTTTCGAAAGGCCCTCGCCCTGTTCAACGAGCAGGGGATCGAGGCCACGACCATTGAAATGATCCGCGCCGAATGCGACACCAGCGTGGGCGCGATTTATCACCACTTCGGGAACAAGGAAGGGTTGGTGGCCGCGCTGTTTTTCACCGCCCTGGATGATCAGGCCAGGCTGCGCGACAGCTATTTGAGCGAGGCGAAAACCACGCAAGAGGGCGTGCATGCGTTGGTACACAGTTACGTGGATTGGGTCGACAGCCAACCCGAATGGGCGCGGTTTCAGTACCACGCGCGATTCGCTGTCACGAAGGGGCCTTTCAAGGACGAACTGGCTACCCGTAACAAGATGCGCAACAAGCAATTGCTGGAATGGCTGTCGGATTCGGCCAGAGGCGATGAATTGAAAGGTTTTCCGGGCGAATTGATGCTGTCGCTGATCATTGGTCAGGCAGACAACTATTGCAGGACGTGGTTATCGGGCAGGGTGAAGGGCAGTCCGAAGGTGTACAGGGACGAGCTTGCACAAGCGGCGTGGCGATCGATTTCCGGCGGTTGACCAGCAAAAAGCCTGGTCTGATGCGGCAATGGCGTTCACTTGGGCTCAGGGGGATGCGCTAACGGGAGGCTTTGAATGGGGGCATATCCGTTGCTGCGGTAACGGCGGCTATTGGTTTCGCTTTTACAGCGAGTCACTTGGAAGAGCCCCAAGTAACCAAGGGCTCTTGCCCCTTTCGTTCGGTGCCTCGCCTAGGCTCGGCATGCCCTCGCTCCGGTCCTGCTCCGTGGGCCCGCCGCGATCGGCCATCCCTGGCCGTGCGCGGCTAACCCGGCATCCATGCCGGGTTGCCTACTGCGCAGAACCTGCGCTCGGCCTCTCGAGGGGGCGTGTACCGCCAGATCAAAAGCTGAAGGCGAGCTAACGCTCGGCCTGATGAGTGGTGAAAAGCAAAAGCGCACTCGATTCCCTGTAGGAGCGAGGCTTGCCCGCGAAAAACGACCGGACAACGCGTTCATTCAGACAGCCCGCGTTATCGTTGACCTCCATCGCCGGCAAGCCAGCTCCTACAATTTTGAATCGTGTGAACCCAATCCCCGTGTAGGAGCCGGCTTGCTGGCGATAGCGGTGGGTCAGTCAACGTATGTATTGGCTGAACAGGCGCCATCGCCAGCAAGCCGGCTCCTACAGGGGGAATGTGCAAACATCCAAAATTAGCGGGGCCACCACAGTGTAGGAGCGCACGCACGACTGAACAGCCAGGTCGGCTTTCAGGCCGCCTCGGCGGCTGTGGCGGTAGTCGCCCCCTCGAGAGGCCGAGTGGAGGTTCTGCGCAGTGGGCAACCCGGCATGGATGCCGGGTTAGCCGCCCCCGGCCATGGATGGCCGATGGCGGCGGGCCCACGGAGCAGGACCGGAGCGAGGGCATGGCGAGCCTTAGCGAGGCACCGAACGAAAGGGGCAAGAGCCCTTGGTTACTTGGGGCTTTTCCAAGTGACTCGCTGTAAAAGCGAAACCGCCAGCAGCCGTTACCGCAGCAACGGATATGCCCCCCCATCCAATCCCCCAAACTTCTTAACTAAACAGCATTACGATCAGATGCCGGGCTTTTTCTGATCTTTCACCCGTGCAAAAAAAAAGAGCCTCAAGGCTCTTTGATGGGGAAAAAGTAGAGCCTTTGAGGCTCAAGATGCACGTGAAACAGGCGGTGAGCTTGGTAGGGGTTCAGATCACTCACCACCTACGCAACCGCTCGAGTTGAGCAAACAAACGGCTGCGTAGAATCATCGTAGGAAGATGGCGTTTGGCACTCAAGTACCGCTAGTCGCGTCCCGGCCAGCCGGCACGATGCAAGGCGTTGAGCAGTGTTTCGGCGTCCAGCCCCGGCACCGCATGGCCATTGCCCTCGGCGGTGTCGCAGGCCAGCAGGGCGTTGATGATTGCCTCTTCCACGGCTTCGGTAGCGGCAAGGAACAACTCGCTGATGTGGTCGTTGTTGACCATGCTCAGGTTCTCGGTTGTCGGCGCCTTCTTGCTCTCATAAGCAGCGGGCGGCACATCGTTGCCGGTCGCAAAGGCAATGAAGATATCGCCGCTGTGGTCTTCGTTGCCGCCACCGGTCCGCGCCAGACCGAGGCTGGCGCGCTGGGCGAGGCGGGTGCATTGATGTGGCAGCAACGGTGCATCGGTGGCCAGGCACACCACAATCGAACCCATGCCCGGATGCGGCAGCGATGCCTTGAGGAATGGTGAGTCAGCCTTTTCCATATAGCGCCCGACCGGGTAACCGTCGACGCGTAATTCGTTGCGGATGCCGTGGTTGGCCTGGACGATGGCACCCACCGTCCAGCCACCCTGAGCGGCATTCAAACGCCGCGAAGCGGTGCCGATGCCGCCCTTGAACTCGTGACAGATCATGCCGCTGCCGCCACCCACCGCACCTTCTTTCACCGGCCCGCTTGCCGCCGTGCGCAGGGCTTGGGCCACGTGCTCGGGTTTGACGTGGAAACCGTTGATGTCGTTGAGCAAGCCGTCGAAGGTTTCCAGCACCACCGGCATGTTCCAGTAAAGTCGCCCGTCATCCGGTTGCTGTTCGCGGTCCAGCACAATCAACGCATCGCGCACCACGCCCAGGCTGTGGGTGTTGGTGAAGGCGATCGGGCTGGTGAGCAGACCCGCTTCGCGGATCCATTCCAGACCTGTGGCGTCGCCGTTGCCGTTGAGCACATGGACGCCGGCAAAACACGGTTGCTGGCTGGTGGAACCGGCACGCGGCTCGATCACGGTGACGCCGGTCAGGATGTCGCGACCGTTGGCGGTGCGACCTCGCACATTGCTGTGGCCGACCCGCACGCCGGGTACATCGGTGATAGCGTTGAGTGGGCCGGGTTGCAGTTGGCCGAACTGGAGGTTCAGGTCGCGGGCACGTGGTTTCATTGTTTCTCTCATCTTCAATTCGTGGCAGAAAAATAACTGGAGGCATTCGAACCTGTAGGAGCCAGCTTGCTGGCGAAGCACTCTTGAGGACGCCATCGCCAGCAAGCTGGCTCCTACAAAAGCGGGTTCACTGACCGTTTTTGACCTTGCTCCAGATCCGCGTACGCACGCGCTCGGTAGCCGGCGGCAGTGGCTGGAGGGTGAATAACGTGGCCAAGGCTTGCGCGGACGGGTACACCGCCGGGTTATTGCGAGTCGCTTCGGCCACCAGCACCGTGGCGCTGCGGTTACCGTTGGGGTAGTTGAGGTGATCACTGACCGGGGCAATCACTTCAGGGCGCATCAGGTAGTCGATGAAGGCCAGACCCTGCTGCGGGTGCGGCGCGTCCTTGAGCAACACGAGGGTGTCGAACCACACCGGCGCGCCTTCCTTCGGCAGGCTGTAGGCGATCTTCACGCCGTTGTTGGCCTGCTCGGCGTTGGTCTTGGCTTCCAGCATCGCGCCGGACCAACCCACCGCGACGCAGATGTTGCCGTTGGCCAGGTCGCTGATGAATTTCGATGAGTTGAAATAGGCGATGTGCGGACGCAGTTTGAGCAGCAGCGCTTCGGCCTTCTTGTAGTCCTCGGGATTGGTGCTGTTGGGCGGCAGGCCGAGGTAGTGCAGGGCCACCGGCAGCATCTCCGACGGCGAGTCGAGCATGGCCACGCCGCACTGACCGAGTTTGGCCAGGTTGGCTTCGTTGAACACCAGCTCCCAGGAATCCACCGGTGCCTTGTCGCCCAGCGCGGCGCGGACTTTATCGACGTTGTAGCCGATGCCGTTGGTGCCCCACAGGTACGGCACGGCGTACTGATTGCCCGGATCGTTGTTGGCCAGTTTCGCCAGCAGGTCGGTGTCCATGTTCTTGAAATCAGGCATCTGCGCGTGGGGCAACGGCGCCAGGGCGCCGGCCTTGATCAGCGTCGGCAGGCTGAAGTTGCTGGCCACCACCACGTCGTAGCCGCTGCGGCTGGTGAGCAGTTTTCCTTCCAGCACTTCGGCGCTGTCGAAGGTGTCGTAAACCGGCTCGATCCCAGTGTCGCGCTTAAAGTCGTGCAGGGTGTTGGGGCCGATATAGTCGTACCAGTTGTAAACGTGAACCGTCGGGCCTTCGGCAGCCAACGCCGACAGCGAAACGCACAAACAGGCGCTCAGCCCGAGATTGATCTGTTGATGGCGACGACTCATGATGCGGCACTCCTGGCCTGCTGCAGGCCGGTGATGAACAGGTGCTTGCAGCGTATCGGCAGGCCGGGGACTCACCCATTCCCATCATGGGTTACTCGAAAGGGGTAGAGCGTGGACGCGTTGCTGAAAGAGTTGCCAGTGCACCTGGGCCTGGCACGTGTGTTTGGCGCGTTGGGCCAGGACGGTTTCTGGCGCGCACTGGTCGACATGCTGCGGTTGCTGGTGCCGCTGGACAACGCACTGGTTGCGGTGATGAGGCCGGGGCGAGTGCCGCGCCTGCTGATCGATTTCGACGCCAAGGGCAGCGCCGACGAGCATGAGGAATTGGCCGGTTACAGCGCGGGCATGTACCTGCTTGATCCGTTTTATCAGGCCGCGTGTGCAGGCATTGCCGATGGCTTGCACAGCCTCGAATCGCTGGCGCCAGACCAGTTTCAGCAGAGCGAGTACTACCTGAGTTACTTCCGCTCGGTGGTGGGCGATGATGAGTTGCAGTTCATGATCAACATCGACGATGCCGTGCTCGGTTTGTCACTCGGTCGTTCGACGCGTTTCACCCTGGAAGAGCAAGGCCGTCTGCTCTGTGTGCGTGACTGGGTGTTGGCGGCGATGCGCCGTCACCTGCAATTGATGCCGCCAGAAGGCCCGGTTGCCGAAGCTGTGGCCGGGGATCTGGCGACGTTGCTGGATCGTTTCGATGCGCGTTTGACGGTGCGCGAAATCGAAACGGCGCGCCTGATTCTTCAAGGCTTTTCAAGCAAGGCGATTGCCCAGCAATTGGGGATCTCGCCGGAAACGGTGAAAGTGCATCGACGCAACGTCTATCACAAGCTCAACGTGAACGGGCATGGGGAGTTGTTTGCGTTGGTGTTGCAGCCGCGATAGATGCGTTGGATGTTCAATCGCCTTCGCGAGCAGGTCGAATCGTCGCACCGTCACTCCCACATTGGAACGCGGTCAACTGTGGGAGCGAGCCTGCTCGCGATGGGGGCGACTCGGTATTACTGCCGGAACACCAACGCCTTCAACCCGCACTCGACATCCGCATCCGGAAACTCCGGCGGATTCTCCAGCCGGTGCTCGAACCGCAGGCTCGGTGCCTCGCGCATGACGCCATCAATCAGGAAATCCGCGCCAAACGCCGGGTCGTTCATGCAAGCCAGCACCGTGCCCTGTGGCGTGAGCAATTCCGGTAACCGACGCAGCACGCGCTGGTAATCCTTGGTCAGCAGAAAACTGCCTTTCTGGAAGGACGGCGGATCGATGATCACCAGGTCATAAGGGCCTTTACCGATCACTTTGCCCCAGGACTTGAACAGGTCGTGGCCGAGGAAACTCACCTTGCTCATGTCGTGGCCGTTGAGCCGGTGATTGTCGCGGCCACGGTTCAGGGCCGGGCTGGACATGTCCAGGTTGACCACGTGCTCGGCACCGCCCTCGATGGCCGCCACGGAAAAACCGCAGGTGTAGGCAAACAGGTTCAACACGCGCTTGCCCTCGGCATTGGCGCGCACCCAATCGCGGCCGTAACGCATGTCGAGGAACAGCCCGGTGTTCTGCTTGCGCCCTAGGTCCACGCGATAACGCAGGCCGCCTTCGGTGATGGTCATGTCATCGATGACTTCCCCGACCAGCCATTCAGTGGTGCTTTGCAGCAGATAGCGATGTTGCAGCGCCAGGGTATGCGCACCGGATTGCGTCCACTCGGGTGACTGGGTGATTTCCATAAGCCGTAGTTTCAGCTCATCGAGTTGCACCGCTTCGGGCTCTTTGAACAGCGACACCAGCACCACGCCTTGCAGCCAGTCGACGGTCAATTGCTCCAGCCCCGGCCAGCACCGTCCGCGACCGTGGAACAGTCGGCGGGTTTCTGCGGGTGCCGCGGCCAGGGCGGTCAGCAGATGGTCGTGGAGGATGGTGAGCGCGTCTGAATTCATCGGGCGGTGTCGGTCATTTGAGGGGGCGGCATTTTAACCACAAATGCACAAAAACTGTGGGAGCGGCGGTGCGGCGATCCGACTTGCTCGCGAAAGCGGTGTACCAGGAAACAATGATGTCGACTGACACTCCGCTTTCGCGAGCAGGCTCGCTCCCACAGGTTTTCGGGTTAGTTATCACGATTAATTTAACTTTACGTGAGGATTTGGCGATCTGTCGGCTCCCATACTCGGCTCCAACGAATAACAACAACCGCCGGGAGCCGATCATGTCGCCGATACCTGCTTCATCCCATCCGCGCTGGCTGCGCCTGACCCATTGGCTGAACGCCCTGGCGGTGCTGGTCATGGTCACCAGCGGTTGGCGCATCTACAACGCATCGCCGCTTTACGACTTCAGTTTTCCCAAGGGCATCACGCTGGGCGGCTGGCTCGGCGGGGCGTTGCAATGGCATTTCGCGGCGATGTGGTTCCTCGCCATCAACGGCCTTGTCTACCTGATCATCAACCTCGCCAGCGGTCGTCTCTCTCGACGTTTTTTCCCGGTGTCACCCAAAGGTGTTCTGCAGGACCTGTGGGCTGCATTGCGCGGGCGGCTGGGGCATGCCGACCTGAGTCATTACAACCAGGTGCAACGGCTGGCTTACCTGTTCGTGATGCTCGATATCACGCTGTTGGTGGTCTCCGGACTGGTGTTGTGGAAGTCCGTCCAGTTTCCGCTGTTGCGTGAATTACTCGGCGGTTACGACGCGGCGCGGCATGTGCATTTCATCGCGATGGCGCTGTTGGTGGCGTTTGTCGCGGTGCATCTGGTGATGGTCGCGCTCGTTCCAAAAACGCTGCTGGCCATGATTATCGGTCGCAAGGAGCCCGTATGAAAAAGCCCATCGAAGGCCTGGATGAGTCATCCATCCTCAAAGACGCCCGGAAAATCATTGCGCCGCAGATCGAAGACCGCTCGCGCCGCTCGTTCCTGATGCGTGGGCTGACCCTCGGCGGCGTGGCCATGTTGTCGGGCTGCAACCTGACCGACAACGAAAGCGTCGAGACCGCGTTGTCATCCATGTCGCGGTTCAACGATCGGGTGCAGGGCTGGCTGTTCAATCCCAATGCACTGGCACCGACCTATCCGGCATCGATGATCACCCGGCCGTTTCCCTTCAACGCTTTCTATGGCATCGACGAGGCGCCGACCGTCGAGGAAGAAAGCTATCGACTGGAAGTCACCGGCCTGGTCGCCGACAAGCGCAGCTGGCGCCTCGAAGAGTTGCGCGCGATGGCGCAGAACGAGCAGATCACCCGGCATATCTGCGTCGAAGGCTGGAGCGCGATCGGGCGCTGGGGCGGCGTGCGGTTCAGCGATTTCCTCAAACGGGTCGGAGCCGACACCGATGCCAAATATGTCGGTTTCAAATGCGCCGACGATTACTACACCAGCATCGACATGGCCACCGCGCTGCACTCGCAGACCTTGCTGGCGCTGACCTATGACGGCGCGGTGCTGCCGCGCGAATACGGCTTCCCGATGAAGCTGCGCATGCCCACCAAGCTCGGCTACAAGAACCCCAAACACATTCAGGCGATTTTCGTCAGCAACACCTACAGCGGCGGCTACTGGGAAGACCAGGGCTACAACTGGTTCGGTGGCAGCTGACGGCGCTCGCCAACTTCACCGCGCGGCTCACGCTGCGTTCAATCGCAACCTGTGCTTCAAGGAGTTTCATCATGAAAAAGTTGACCACCGTCGTATTGTCCATGTGCCTCGCCGTAGGCGCCGCTAGCGTGTTTGCCGCCGAGACGACAACCAGTGATGGCATGAGCAAGGACAGCATGAGCAAAGATTCGATGTCCAAGGACGCCATGAAAAAAGACTCGATGATGAAAAAGGATTCGATGTCCAACGACACGATGAAGAAAGACACCATGTCCAAGGACCCCATGAGCAAGGACGGGATGAAAAAAGACGCGATGTCCAAGGACGCCATGAAAAAAGACGCCATGTCGCAATAATCCATTACAACGCGATCCCTGTAGGAGCAGAGCTTGCTCGCGAAAGCGGTGTATCAGGCAACGATGATGTCGGCTGACACTCCGTCTTCGCGAGCAAGCTCTGCTCCTACAGTGTTATGCATTTCAGGGTATGACTTTTAGTCATGGCCCCATGACTTTTAATGGTTACAGCCCTACCAACCCCCAGTGTTAAAAAATCGCAAACACAGCTCATCAACAACAAAAAAGAGCGTTTGCACCCATGACTGATTCCCTCCGCCACGTCCTGCGCTCTTCAACCCCCGACCAACCCCACGCGACTTCCTCAGTCTGCGTGCACTTCTGATCATCCAGAAAATCACTGAAGAGTAACGACCCATGAAAGAACTCGACCTGTACATCGGTGAAGGTTTCGAAGGCCCAGGCGTGAACGCCGCGCACATCAACATTTTGATCGGCCCGCGCAACGGCCCGGCAGGGCAGGCGTTTGCCAACAGCCTGGCATCGCCAAGCCAGGGCCATTGCCCGTTCATGGTGATCGCTCAGCCGAACATCCCGGTCAAGCCGATGACCCTTTACGTGAACAAAGCCGCGATCAGCAGTGACCTGCACGGCAACGCCACCTGGGGCGCGTCGCAGGCCGGCATCGCCAAAGCGGTGCTTGAAGCGCTGCTCGACGGCACCTTGCCGCCGGAAGCCGAAGACGAGTGGGCCATCGTCACCGCGAACTGGGTCAACCCGGCGTGCGACGACCTCGATGCGGTCTACCTGAACAACTACAACGCCTGCCGCACGGCGATCCGTGCCGCGCTGACCGGCAAACCGGAAACCGCGCAACTGGCGGATGTGGTCAATCACATCAGCAACCCTTTCTACACGCCAAAAGCCTGAGGTCCGAGCCATGCAATACATTCGTTTGGGCAACTCCGGCCTTGAAGTCTCCCGCCTGTGCCTGGGTACCATGAACATGGGCACCCCGGATTGGAAACCGTGGATCTTCGACGAGAAGAAAAGCGAACCGATCGTCGCGCACGCGCTGGACAACGGCGTGAACTTCATCGACCTCGCGGACTTCTATTCCGCCGGTGTCGGCGAGGAAGTGGTGGGGCGCATCGTCAAGCGCCTGGCCCGTCGCGAAGACCTGGTGATCACCACCAAAGTCGGCTATGGCACCCGCTCCGGGATCAACGCCAGCGGCCATTCGCGCAAGCACATCATGGACAGCATCGATGCGTCGCTTAAGCGTCTGAACATGGATTATGTCGACGTGTTCATGCTGCATTACTTCGACGTGAACACCCCGGTCGAAGAAACCATGAGCGCGATGAATGACATCGTGCGTTCCGGCAAGGCGCGTTACATTGGCGTGTCGACCATGCTCACCGGGCAGCTGGCGAAAATCCTCATGGCCTGCGAGCGCAACGGTTGGGTCAAACCGATCAACATGCAGCTGCAACTGAACTGCGCCTACCGCGAAGAAGAACGCGAGATGATTCCGTTCTGCCGCGACCAGGGTTTGGGCGTCTCGGTATTCAGCCCGCTGGCCCGTGGCTTGCTGACTGGTGATGCGCAGTCGACCCGCAACCAGACCGACTTCTTCACTCAGCAGATGTACAGCGACGAAGCCTCGTTCGAAATCGCCCATTCGGTACAACGCGTGGCCCGTGCCCGTGGTGTGTCCAACGCACAGATCGCTCAGGCCTGGGTCGCCAACCATCCCGGTGTGGATTGCATGCTCGTCGGCGCTGACACCACCGAGCAGTTCGACAGCGCCCTGGCCGCGCTGGAAACCAAACTCGATGCCGAAGAGCTGCACGAGCTGGAACGCAATTACACCCCGTGCGACGTGATCAACGATTACACCGCCGGCAAACGAATCTTGCGTTCGGCCCGTCCGGGTCTTGAGCGCTTCAACCTGACCGAGGCTGTGGCATGAGCGCGTTGATCCGTCACGGCAATTTCATCGACGGCCAATGGTCCAGCGGTGGTGCCACTTACCCGGTGCTGAACCCAGCCAATGGCGAGTTGATCACCGACGTACAAAAGGCCGGCGCTGAAGAAACCAACCGCGCCATCGACGCCGCCAACCGTGCGTTGCCGGCCTGGCGCAAGTTGACCGCTAAGGAACGCAGCCAGAAGCTCAAGCGCTGGAGCGAGCTGATGCTGAGCAACCAGAAGGATTTGGCCACCTTGCTCAGCCGCGAGCAGGGCAAACCGCTTGCCGAAGCCATGGGTGAAGTGGTCTACGCCGCAAGCTTTCTGGAGTGGTTTGCCGAAGAAGCCAAGCGCGCTTACGGCGACGTGATCCCGAGCCACAAGGCTGACGCGCGGATCATCGTGGTCAAGGAAGCCATCGGCGTGGTCGCTGCGATCACCCCGTGGAACTTCCCGCTCGCGATGGTCACCCGCAAGGTCGGCCCGGCGCTGGCGGCCGGTTGCACGATGATTCTCAAACCCTCGGAAGAGACGCCGTTGTCGGCATTCGCTCTGGCGGTACTGGCCGAGCAGGCAGGCATTCCGGCCGGTGTGTTCAACGTTGTTTCCGGCGATGCCGTGGCGATTGGCGGGGCGCTGCAAGCCTCGGGCATCGTGCGCAAACTGTCGTTCACCGGCTCCACCCGCACCGGCAAATTGCTGATGCGTCAGGCCGCCGACACCCTGAAAAAAGTCTCGCTGGAACTGGGCGGCAATGCGCCGTTCATTGTCTTCGACGACGCCGATCTGGACGCCGCCGTCAAAGGTGCGATGGCCTCGAAATTCCGCAACACCGGGCAAACCTGTGTCTGCGTGAACCGCTTCTTCATTCAGGACGGCGTCTACGAAGCCTTCACCGGCAAACTCGCTGAAGCCGTGGCGGCGATGCGCGTCGGCAGTGCGCTGGACGGCGAAACGGAGCAAGGTCCGCTGATCAACGCGGCGGCGCTGGCCAAGGTTGAACTGCACGTCGGCGACGCGCTGGAGAAGGGCGCCAAACTGTTGTGCGGCGGCCGTCGCCACGCACTCGGCGGGACTTTTTACGAGCCGACCATCCTCGCCGAAGCCAACAGCGAAATGCTGATTGCCCAGGACGAAACCTTCGGCCCGGTGGCCGCTTGTTTCCGCTTCAAGGACGAAGCCGAAGTGCTGCAAAAGGCCAACGACACGCCGTACGGTTTGTCGGCGTATTTCTACAGCCGCGACATTGGCCGCGTGTGGCGCATGGCCGAAGGCCTCGAAGCTGGCATGGTCGGGATCAACGAAGGGATCATTTCCACGGAAGTGGCGCCGTTCGGCGGCATCAAGGAATCGGGCCTCGGTCGCGAGGGGTCGAAGTACGGTCTGGATGACTACCTGGAACTCAAATACCTGCTGATGGGCGGTCTGTAACAGCACGACCCACGCTGTGGGAGCGAGCCTGCTCGCACCCACAGGATTTTGTGTCGTCTCGGATGTCAGGTTTGCAGCTGAGTTTGTGCAATGCCAGTGGATGGCACTGAACGAAAATTTCCGTTGGCAGAATTCACCTGCATCGTGTCGTGAGAGTGGCGTACTGTGTACGCCGCCACATCTCACTTCGCAGCCACTGTCAATGGAGCCATGTTTTGGACGAGACCATCGCTCGAATCAAAACCTCGCGGGAAGCAAAAATTTTTGCCAGCAATGCCAAGCGTCTTGGTGATCTTGACGCCGAGACCAAGGCACTTGATCGGGCGCTGGATCTTCAAGCGAAAGAAGAGGGGTACACGACCCCTGCAGAGATTGCCATTGCCAAGGCACTTTACATTTATGAGGATCTGCAAGGAACAGTTGCCGGCAAAGCGTATCGAGCTAACCGGACCCGAAAGATGATACGAGAACATGGTGCCCTGCTTGCCGCCGAACGAATGGTCATTGCCCAGCGACCCTCTCGTGGATATACCGAACTCGCTCAAGCAGGTCTGGGGGCACACAGTTTCGAGGCGATTATCAATCAGTACCCGGAGGAGTTTTCCAATCAGGCGGTCATGGCGGCGCAAGCCCGTCTCACTGGTGTCAAACACGAAAGCGTTGTTTCAAACAAGGATGTCAGTTTTCGCGAGTTCTATTCTCCGCCCCCCATTCCTGACGCTGAGGCATTACTGCTTATTGAGCGGTTCAAAAACCCGGAAAACAGATTCCAAAGTACTTGGAAGCCTCACTACACCGAGACGATAAACAAGATCCGTCTGGGACTGGAAAGTGGTCGAGTTGTCGATGTTATGGATCTGGTTTGGAGTGAGCGGGATAACGGTGTGAGCAATGCGGCACAGGGTGTGCTGGGAATGGCGAAGATCGACTCCTTGCGAGCTCAATTCGAGGCACTGACGGCGGAAATTTCCGTGGATGGCAGCCCTGAAACCTTTCAGACCATCGTGCGTCGACTAGCGGAGTGGCGTGATGAGGGTTTAATAACAAAGCTGCCTATGCTGTTGATCGCCCGCGCGTTTGCGGCGATTCATCCAGAGCGATATCACACGTTGGTTGTGGAGGAAAAACACGAGCAGGTACTTCCATGGTTCTGTGCTCATACCGGGTTTTCCGTGCCGAGTGGAAACTGGGCGCAGAAGGCTCAGGCATTGATGGCGCATATGGATTCCATTGATGCCTTTGAAGGCGAGAATGTTTTTCGCAGTATGTTTCCATGGTTCGTGTTTGAGCATTTACGTACGGCCGATCGGCGTATTCCTTTTATTCCAGGACATGCGGAGCGCTCCCCAGATACGGTTGTTGATTTGCCCGCGACATCCCGTCAAGTGTTGCTGCGTCATAACAGGCTTCAAACTCACTTGTATGGTTTGTTGTGCGATCAATATGGTAAACAACACGTTAAAACGGAGCACGCGACTGGTTCGGGAGGGTATGCGGACGCTCTGGTTCGACTAGCTGATAACCGTTGTTTTCTATATGAGATCAAGGTGACATTGACGGCGGCGAGCGCTGTTAGAGAAGCTTTAGGGCAGCTGCTTGAATATGCATATCGTCCAGGCGGGTTCGAGCCCGAAAGACTAATTATCGTTGCGGAGCCAGTCCTTGACGAGATTACTGAGCAATTTTTGGCGAGGCTGAATGAAGAGTTTCGATTCAGGCTTGAGTATTTTCAGATCAAGCTGCCAAATGATGACTAAGTTTGACCGGATCCGCAGATTTTCAGATCGATCTTGTTGTGACGGAGTAGTAATGACATCAGGGATTGCTGACCACCCCTAGCCACTCCGTAAACAACCGCACTTTCGACAACCCTTGCTTGTCATTCGCCACATCCAGCCAATAGCCATACGGCCCGATCACTTCCACCGGAGTGATCGGTAACAAACTGCCATTCGCCAATTCCTTCTCGATCATCTGCCGGTCAATCACGGCTAGTCCGCCACCCGCCAGTGCGGTGTGGATCACCTGATCCAGCGTGCTGAATTCCAGCCCTTGCCCCGCATCGACATCGTCCCGGCCCATTGCCGCGAGCCAGTTCTCCCAGACCTTCAACCGTTTGCCGTCATGCAGGATGTGCAGCAAGGGAAACCGCCGCAAGTCCGGCGGTTGGCCGTTGACGAACAACTCCGGACTGGCCACCGCCATGTGCCGTTCCATCACCAGTAACTGGCTGCTGCAGTGGCTGGCCGCTTCGAGGCCGAAGCGAATGTGGCAGTCGATTTCCGCAAGGTTTTCGTGGCCGCTTTGGTTGGTCACGCTCAGGCTGATGTCCGGGTAGCGTTGGCAAAAGGCGCGCAGGTGCGCCGACAACCAGCGCGTGGCCCAGGTCGGCGGTGCGACGATGCGCAGGCGTTGGCGCAGGTTGGGCACGCGCACGGCTTGCAGGGCACGTTCGACGTGGTCGAAGGCGTCGCTCAGTTGCGGGGAGAGGGCGAGACCGGTTTCGGTCAGGGACAGGCCTTGTGGGGTGCGGATGAACAGCGCCACGCCGAGGTAGTCTTCGAGTTGCTTGATCTGACGACTCACCGCGCCCTGGGTGACGTTCAACCCCAAGGCTGCCTGGCTGAAACTACGATGCCGCGCGACCTCTTCGAAGACGCGCAGCATGTTGAGCGAGGGGAGTTGACGCATGGAAGGAGGGCTCCGCACCGGCCTCGGATGCTGCGTTGGGCCGGTTTGTTGTTTTTGGATGGTTTTGTGGTGCCTATCTGACTATCTGGAAGGAGGGGATGCAAGTGTTGTTTGGGCTGACGCTTTCGCGGGCAAGCCTCGCTCCTACAGGTTCGGTGATCCCTGTAGGAGCGAGGCTTGCCCGCGAAGGCGTCCTCAAGGACGCCAAAAATCCCGGATCAGAAGTAATACCCGATGTTCATGTACAGCTGATTCTCCCAATGATCCGTCCCGCCAGCGCCCAGGCTCTGGGTGTAGCTGCTGCCACCGATGTACGGGTCATTCTTGCCGTACAGCCACTCGGTCGCGATCCACAATTTGCTGAAGGAAAACGAGGTGCCGAGAATCATCCGTTGTGAGGTCTTGAACTCATCGGCGGATTTGTCGAAGGCGCTGTAGTTGGCGTACAGCTTCACGCCGCTGACCAGATCGAACAAGTATTTGCCGCTGACGTCGTAGCTCAGGTCCGCCACGTACAAATTGCCGCGACTGGCGACGTTGTAAGTGCCGTCGTAACCGCCCAGCGTCACCAATTCATCGGTGCCGGCGTTGCGCGGCGACATCTGTTGCCGCGCCGCTTGCAGTTGCACACCCCACGGACCGTTCTTGCCCAGGTAGTGCACGGCCACGGCGTTGCGTCGGCCGTCGTTGTCGGTGTCCTTGTTCTCCAGGGTCGAGGTCAGGCCAGAGATCCCGACTTCGGATTTCCACGGCCCCAGGTCTAGCGCCTTGGCCACCCGAAGTACGATGGTGTTGCGTTCCTGGTTGTCGCTGCCGTCGCCCACGTAGCTGTCCGCCCCGGACACCACGCTGGAATACGTCACGCCTTTACTGGTGCCTTTGCCTTGCCACGCCGGGCGCAGGTAGTAGCCGGCCTGGACGTTCCAGTCGCCGCTTTGCTGGATGTACTTGGCGCCGATCTGTTGCACATCTTCCAGGCCGATGACGTTGCCGAGGGTTTCGTAGAAGGTGCTGCCGAAGTACGGCTGCAAACCGAACGGCACGGTGTTCAAACCCACCTGCACTTGCTGGTCCGGGTTGAACTTGTAGCCGGCCCACGCGTACTTGGCGAACTGGATGTCGCCGTAGTCCTTGGTGTACTGGTAAGGGTAGGAGCGTCCGTAGAAACGGTACTGCGCCTCACCGATCCAAGTGTCGGAGTTGTACTTGGCGCTGAGGAACACGGTGTCCAGGCCGAATTTCTGGATGTCGCGGTCCGGGTCATAGTCCCAACGGGCGCGCACGGCGCCGCCGAGGTCGAGGTTGTCGGTCACTTGAACCGCCATGGCCGGGGCGGCGAAGGCGCCGAACACCGGAATCAAAGCAATGGAACGGATAGCACGAGGGGTGATTGCGCGCACTGTGATACTCCCGATTTTCTGATTATTGTTGGCAACAGCAACCCATGCCGCAGCGAACGCTGCGACCTGGGGAAAGGGTTATGGGCTTAGTTGGCTTGAGGCCGGATCAGCCTCAGCGCGGGCTCCGCGACAGGCAACACCGGTATCGCCGAAGCGCCGGGGGCCGCCGCCAGCAAGGTCTGGGTGTAGCTGTTTTGCGGACGCAGCAACACCTGTTCCGCCGTGCCGTATTCCACCACTTCGCCCTGACGCATCACCGCGATGTAGTCACTGATCTGCGCCGCCACGCGCAGGTCGTGGGTGATGAACAAAATGCTCAGGTTCAGTCGCTGTTGCAGCTCGGCGAGCAACTCCAGCACCTGTTTCTGCACCGACACGTCCAGCGCCGAGACGCTTTCGTCGGCGATCAATACTTCCGGGCGCATCGCCAGTGCCCTGGCAATGCCGATGCGTTGGCGTTGACCTCCGGAAAACTGCCGGGGCTTGCGCTTGAGCGCATCACGTTTGAGCCCGACCTGCTCCAGCAAGTCGCCAGCCTCGGTCCACGCATCCTTGGCCGACAACCCGCGCAGTTGCGCGGCGCGGGCAATGATGTCGCCGACCCGGTGACGCGGATTGAGTGAGCCGTAAGGGTCCTGGAAAATCATCTGGATGCGCCGCCGATTGGCCGCCAGTGCCGAGCCGCGCAAGGCGAGGAAATCCGTGTCACCGACCCACACGTGGCCGCTGTCGCTGTCCACCAGACGAATCGCCGCTTTGACCAACGTGCTTTTGCCCGAGCCGGATTCGCCGACGATGGCCAGGGTTTTGCCCCGTGGCAGTTGCAGGGAGACATCCCTGAGCGCCGCCACCGAGCGGCCGCCGACGTTGTAGGTTTTGTTCAGGTGCTCGATGCGCAGCGCCAGTTCACCGTCGGCGCTGGGCACGTGCAGTTCCGGGTGAAGGGCCGGCACGGCGGCGATCAGTTTGCGGGTGTAAGGATGCGCCGGGGCGTTGAGCACCTGATCGCGCTCACCGATTTCCACCAGGCGCCCACCTTCCATCACTGCGATGCGGTCGGCGATTTCCGCGACCACGCCGAAGTCGTGGGTGATGAACAGGATGCCGTGCTGGCCACGCCCGCGCAGTTCGCGCACCAGTTTCAGGACTTGCGCCTGGGTGGTGACGTCGAGGGCCGTGGTCGGTTCGTCGGCGATCAACAGGTCGGGATTCATCGCCAAAGCCATGGCAATCACCACCCGCTGGCATTGGCCGCCGGAGAGTTGATGGGGAAAGCTGTTGGCGATCCGTGGTGGGTCCGGCAAGTGAGTGGAGTCGAGCAGCGCGAGCATGCGTTCGCGGCGCTCGGCGGCGGGCATCTGCGGGGCGTGGATGTCGAAGATTTCCTCGACTTGCTGGCCGATACGGATCGCCGGATTCAACGCGGCCATGGGCTCCTGGAAGATCATCGCGATGCGATTGCCACGCAACTGACGCAGGGCGTTTTCTTCCATGCGGCAGATGTCATTGCCGAGAAAATCGATCACGCCTTCGCTGTGGCGCAGGCCTTTGGCGTAGTCGCCCATGATCGCTGCCGAGAGCACCGATTTGCCGGAGCCGGACTCGCCGATCACACAGAGGATTTCGCCCTTGCGCACATCCAGGCTGATGCCTTGCACGGCGTGGCTGCGGTCGGCGCCGGCCGGCAATTCAATGGAGAGATTCTCCACCTTCAATACTTGTTGTTGACTCATGCTCAGCTCCTTGCGCCTTTCTGGGCGTGTTCGTCCAGACCGTCCGCCAACAGGCTCAGGCCCAGCATCAGGGTGGAGATGGCAATGCACGGGAAGATCACCAGGTGCGGAAACGCGATGGCCATGCTGCGGCCTTCGTTGATCATGCCGCCCCAGTCCGGGGTGGGCGGTGGCAGGCCGAGGCCGAGGAAACCGAGGGCGCCGATCATGATCGCGGTGTAGCCGATGCGCAGGCAGAAATCGACGATCAGCGGGCCGCCGCAGTTGGGCAGGATTTCCACCAGCATGATGCGCAACGACCCTTCACCCTGGGTGATCGCGCTGAGCACGTAGTCCCGGGAGCGGATGTCGATGGTCAGGGCGCGCATGATGCGGAAGATCGCCGGGGCGCTGGTGAAGGTCACCGCAATCAGGATGTTCAGCGCCGAAGCGCCGAGGGCGATGATGATCACGATGTACAGCACCAGCACCGGGAACGACAACACAGTGTCGGCGACGTACGACAGAAAGGCATCGACCTTGCCGTTGAAGTAACCGGCGCACAGGCCCATGGCAATGCCCACGGCAAACGCGGTCAGCGTCGCCAGGATCGACCAGAACAACACGGTGCGCGTGCCCCAGACCAGCCGCGAAAGAATGTCCCGGCCAATCATGTCGGTGCCCAGCAGAAAGCTCTGACCATTGCCGTCGGCGCTCATCGGCGTCAACAGCGGGCTGAAGCTTTCCAGCGGGTCATGGGGTGCCAGCCACGGGGCAAACGTGGCGGTCAGCACCCAGCCGCCCACGAGCAGCAAACCGAGCAGGGCCAGGGGATGTTTGAACGATTGCAGGAAGCTCATTGGCCACCTCCGCCAAGACTGCGCAGGGTGATGCGCGGGTTGAGCCAGGTGTAGGCCAGGTCGGAAAAGATTTTCGTCGCGCCGACTACTGCGCCGCTGATCATCGCGCAGGCTTCGATCAGGTAAACGTCGTGGTTCAGCGAAGCGGTGTACAGCAACGAGCCGAAGCCTTTGTAGGCGAAGAACACTTCGACCACGATCACGTTCGACAGCAACCACGGGATGTACAGCATGATCACCGTGATCGGGGCGATGAGGACGTTGCGCAAGGCATGGCGCAGCACGATGCGCGAGGTCGATGCGCCTTTGAGGCGAGCGGTGCGGATGTACGGCGCCTGCATGACTTCAACCATCGACGCACGGGTGATGCGGGCCAGGTAGCCGATGCCGAACAGGCACAACACCATCAGCGGCAGGGCCAGCTCGGCGGCGTTGAAGCCATCGCTCATGCTGCTCACGCCTGGCAGCCAGTTGAGCCAGAACACGAAGATTGCCGAGACGAACACCGCACTGGCAAAGTCCGGAATCGAGGTGGTGACGATCGACAGGAATGACACCAGGCGGTCTATCGCCGAACCCTGGCGAATGCCGGCCAGAATGCCCAGGGTCAGGGCCACCGGCACCATCACCAACAGGGCCAGCCCGGCCAGGATCAATGTTTGCCCGAGGTTGGGCAGCAGCAGGTTGATCACCGGTTCGCGAAAGTGCACCGAGGTGCCCCAGTCGCCGCTGACGAAATCTTTCAGCCACACCAGGTAACGCCACAGGAACGGCTGGTTGTAGCCATGTTCCACCAGCCACGCGGCGCGCTGGTCGGCGGCGGAGTAGGGGCCGAGGACGTTGATGGCGACGTCTTCGATGTTCAGTTCAAGGGCGACAAACACGATCAGCGACACCGACAACAGGGTCGCGATCAGCGCCATCAATTTGCGTATCAGAAATTCAGCCATGCTGCAGGCTCCGGCTAATCAAGGGATGCCGGCCCGCCGCACCGGTCGGTGGGCGGGCACGTTTGGGGCTGCGCGTCAGGCGCTCAACCAGACTTCATCCATTGGGTAGAAGTCGGAAGGGTGAACCTGGAACCCCTGGACCTTCTTGCTGGTGGCGGTGAACTTGTCACCCCAGAACGGCTGCACCATCACCGCGGCGTCCTGCAAGATGCGCTCGACGTCTTGCATGGCCAGGGCACGTTGTTTCGGATCGATGATGCCCATGGCCTTGTCCAGCGCGGCGTCGAAGGCCGGGTCGCTGTAGTGGCTTTCGTTCCAGGCCGCACCGCTGCGGTAGGCCAGTTCCAGCGACATCACGCCCAGCGGGCGATGCGCCCAATAGGTCAGGCTGAACGCCGCCTTGTCCCAGATCGGCCAGTATTGGGTGGCCGGAATGACTTTCAGGTTGATGCGGATGCCGGCCTCCAGGCAGTTCTGCTGCAGGATCTGTGCGCAGTCCTGTTCGTAGCGGCCCTGGGTGTTGCCGACAATCAGGTCGATGTCGATGCCATTCGGGTAACCGGCGTCGGCCAGCAGTTTTTTCGCCCCGGCGACATCCCGCTCACGCTTGGGCAACGGCGCATATTCCGGATGGGAAGGCGCGACGTGGTGGTCTTCGCCCAGGGTCCCCATGCCGCGATAAGCGATTTTCAGCATCTGCGCATTGTCGGCGCAGAGCACCACGGCTTGGCGGATCCGCACATCGGTGAACGGCTTCTGGTCGCAGGCCATGCGCATGACCACGGTCTGTGCCGACTTGCAACTGAGCAACTGCGCGCCCGGCAAACGCTTGGCCAGGTCCAGTTCGGCCACGGTCACGCGGTACAGCACGTCCACTTGCCCGGCTTGCAGCGCCGCGAGATGGGTGGAAATGTCGGTGCCCATGTCGACGTAGCGCAGCTCGTCGAGGTTGGCCGGTTTGCGCCAGTAATCTGCGCGTTTGGCGAAGGTGGCTTGCTTGTTCACCGCAAACGACACCAGCTTGAATGGCCCGGTGCCAATCGGGTTTTTCGCCCAGTCGTCACCGTTTTTGAAGCTGCGGTGAACCAGAGTGCAGGTGAAGGCGCTGAGCATTTCCGGGATGGCCAGAATCGGCCGCTTGAGCACCAGGCGGAACTGGTACGGGCTGACTTTCTCGAATGCAGCGATGTCCTGGAACGCGGTGCGGTTGACCGACTTGGAATCGGCGGCGATCCAGCGATGGATGTTGTGTTCGACATCGTCGCTGGTGAACTCGTCGCCGTTGCTCCACTTGACGCCCTGGCGCAGGTTGAAGGTCCAGGTCTTGAGGTCTTCGGACGGGCTCCAGCTCTCGGCCAGGTAGGGGTGGGTGATGTTGTCGGCGTCTACCCAGGTCAGGAATTCGAGGGAGTTGCGCAGCAGGTTCGAGGCTTCGATCCAGGTGATCAGCATCGGGTCCTGGATTTCCTGGATGGCGCAGGCAAAACGCAGAGTACCGCCCTGGCGTGGCGGGATGGCCTCGGCGGCGTGGGCGGAATTACCGAGCAGGGCGGAACCGAGGAAGGTGCTGGCGCTGGCGACGGTGATGCCGAGGAGGGTGGCGGTGCGCAAGAATTGCCGGCGGTTGATCTCGCCACTTTTGACTTGGGTGCACAGGTCGTTGACTGCTGGATGCGGCAGGGCGCCGTCCAGAGTTGTTAGCTCGTCGAGATGGGGCATGGGGCAGCTCTCATGTTGTTTTTATTTGAGATGGCCGCAGTTTTGTCATCGGCGCAAAGATCGACAAACGATAAATTCAACGCGCAAACGTTCGATAAATGCATGTTACTGGCGCAGGGCTATGTCAGAGCTTGAAATAGACAGGCTGGACGCAGTCAATGTGGGAGCGGGCTTGCTCGCGAAAGCAGTGTGTCATTCAACATTGATGCGTCCTGATACACCGCTTTCGCGAGCAAGCCCGCTCCCACAGAAAAGCAGTCTGCGGTGCTGCTGGATTGTCCTACACAACACAAAAATGCATGTTACTGGGGAAATTTCCTACAAGGCGTGGGATGCTTAATACCTCGTCAGCCTTCCACGAGTGCCTTTCATGAAACGCAAAATGCCTGGTCTGAATGCCCTCAAAGCCTTCGAAGTGGCCGGCAGCACCGGCAGCTTCACCCGGGCCGCCGAGTTGCTCAATGTCACCCAGAGCGCCGTCAGCCGGCAGGTGCGCCAACTCGAAGAGCAATTGGGCGAAAACCTGCTGGAGCGGCGCCATCATCACCTCGACCTGACCAGCGCCGGGCGGGTGCTGTTACGGGCGCTGCATCAATCCTTCGACAAGATCGAGCTGACGGTGCGCAGCATCCAGCAGAAAACCCATTCCAATCGCCTGCACATCAACGCGCCGCCGACCTTCACCAACCGCTGGCTGATGCCGCGTCTGGGGCGGCTGCGCGAGAAGCATCCGGAACTGGAGTTGAGCATCACCACACGCTTGCAGGACAGCCTCGCGGAAACCAGTACGCTGGATTGCGCGATTCGTTTCGGTGACGGTGAATGGGATGGGCTGGACAGTTCGCTGCTGATCCAGGAACGGCACATCGCGGTGTGCGCGCCGACCTTGTATGCGCGGGAGTGGAGCGAGCAGGGCATCGACCTCAATCGCCTGACCTTGCTGCATGTGCTGGCCCGGGAAGACCAGCGTTACCTGACCTGGAAACACTGGCTGGACGCCGCACGCATCACCGGCGTCGATACCCAGGGCGGCTACGAGTTCGACCTGCTGGACCTGGCCATCCGCGCGGCCGTCGACGGTTTGGGCATCACCATCGCCGATTGGCATATGGTCGCTTCGGAACTGGCCAGCGGGCAGTTGACCCAGGTGCTCAACGTGCACGTGGAAGGGCATCAATCCTACTGGCTGGTGACCCGGCCGGAACAGACGGAGATGCCGCAATTGCAGCTGTTCAGCGAGTGGTTGCAGGAAGAGATCTGGCTGGCGCAACGCAAGCTCGAACCCTCTACCGCCGCCACCTGAACACCACAACCCCTTGTAGGAGCGAGGCTTGCCCGCGAAGGCGGAGTGTCAGGCAACATCAATGTTGACTGACACTCCGCCTTCGCGGGCAAGCCTCGCTCCTACAGGGGCGCGTACCGTTCACATGGGTAACCTGCATTTTTCGAATGTTGCACCGCTCAATAAATCGTTTGTTCAACCCGCGTCCGATGCCAAGACTGCAAGCACTGGATAAAAACAACGATGGGCGATGCACATGCGACTCGAGCGAAATTTTGTTAACGGCCACTTCATTGAACCTGCCAGCGAAGCGCTGATCGCGGTGTACAACCCCGCGACTGAAGTGCTTTTAGGTCATGTTTCAGCGGCCACTGCCAATGAAGCGACCCAGGCGGTCGACGCCGCCGCCGTGGCCCAGAAAGTCTGGGGCAAGCTCACCAGCATCGAACGCGCCGAACACCTGCGCTCGTTTGCCGATGCACTTGAAGCCTGTGCCGAAAATATCGGTGCAGCGCTGGCCGCCGAATCCGGCAAAAGCGTCGCCGACGCCAGCAACGAAGCTCGCTACGCAGCGCAAATCACCCGTTATCACGCCGAATGGGCGCGCCGTATCGAAGGCGAGATCATTCCCAGCGACACCCCGAACGAAAACCTGTTCCTGCACCGCGAGCCGATTGGCGTGGTCGCGTGCCTGATCCCGTTCAACTACCCGGTTTACACCTTGCTGCGCAAAATCGCCCCGGCGCTGATTGCCGGCAACACCGTGGTGGTGCGCCCGAGCAACAACACGCCGATCTCGGCGTTCGAAATCGCCAAGGCTGTGCAGCAATCCGCAATGCCTGCGGGGGTGATCAACATCCTGACCATGGATCACGCCACCGCTGCTGCCGTTTGCACGCACAAGGCCGTCGGCTTGATCACCCTGACCGGCAGCGTCAACGCCGGGCGTATCGTGCTCGACTACTGCAAGGCCAACATCGCCAAACCGTCGCTGGAGCTGGGCGGCAAGACCCCGGCGATCATCGAGGCCGACGCCGATCTTGAAGCCGCCGCCACCGCGATTGTTGCGTCCAAGACCACCCACTGCGGCCAGTTGTGCACGGCGGTAGAGCGGGTCTATGTGCAGGAAAGCGTCTACGAGAAATTCCTTGGCCTGCTGAAAGAAAAAATCAGCGCTGTGGAGTTCGGCGATCGCGCCATGGATCCCGCCTTTATGGGGCCACTGGTCAACGCCAGTTCGCAGCAGAACATCCACGCCATGGTCGAGCGCGCTGTCGCCGACGGTGCTGTACTGGAAACAGGCGGTTTTATCCCGCAAGGCAAAGGCCATTTCTACCCGCCGACCCTGCTCAGCGGTTGCCGTCAGGACATGGAAATCATCCAGGAAGAAATCTTCGGCCCGGTGCTGCCGGTGCTCAAGTACCGCGACATCGACGAAGCGCTGGCCATGGCCAACGACCATCAGTTCGGCCTGTCCTCGGTGCTGTACACCGAGAACTACCGCACCACGATGAAAGTCGCCAACGCCATCGAGGCCGGCGAGTTGTACGTCAATCGCACCCCGGCGGACCCGTACCAGGGCTTCCACGCCGGCTGGAAACGCTCGGGCCTGGGCGGCGACGACGGCAAGCACGGCATGCTCGAATTTACCCAGACACGTTTGGTGGTCATGAAGTATTGATCCACCCGCAACACGCCTCACGCCACACCCATAAAAACAATTATTTGGGGCGCCCGGACCACCGGGCTGCCCGAGGTCTCACAGATGTCCAAGCCTGCAACCACTGTTGCCGCTGTTCAGGGTTCGAACGCGGGTTCAAAAAGCCACAGTGACAAGGGAAGTCGTTACGTCCAGTTGATGCTGTTGGTGCTGGCCGCCGGGGCGATCTACCCGATCCTCTATCTGCGCCAGGTCTACCAGACCACCATGCTCGAAGTGTTCCAGATCAACCACAGCGAACTGGGTTATCTGTACTCGATGCTCGGCACGATTTTCCTCCTGAGTTACTTGCCCAGCGGCTGGCTGGCCGACCGCATTGCCCCGCGTTTTCTGATTTTCTTCTCGCTGGTCGCCACCGGTGCCTTGGGCCTGTGGTATTCCACTGCGCCATCGTTGACCGGGTTGATGATCATCTTCGGTTGCTGGGGCCTGACCACCGGCCTGACGTTCTGGGCCTCGGTGCTCAAACGCGTGAAGATGATTGCCCATCACACTGAGCAAGGCCGGTTCTTTGGCATCCTCGATGGCGGTCGCGGCCTGGTCGAAGCGTTGCTGGCGACCGTTGCGCTGGGGCTGTTTGCCTTCGCCACCGAAACCCGTGGCGAGTCCGCCGCTGAAGGCTTCAAACACGTGGTTTACCTCTACGCCTTCACCTGTATCGCCATCGGTTGTGTGCTGGTGTTGATCAAGGACCCGAAGTCGATGGAAGACACGGCAGCGGTGGAGAAGGGCAAGTACAACCTGCTCACTGACTTGACCACGCTGGTGAAAATCCCCGAGCTGTGGCTGGTGACGGCCATCGTGTTCTGCGGTTATCACATCTTCTGGGCCACCTACAGCTTCTCCGATTACCTGCAGGGCGGCGGCATGACGGCGGTCATGGCCGGCACCATCACCACCATCAAACTGTGGATGCGCCCGATTGGCGGCATCGGCGGTGGCTGGCTGGGTGACAAGTTTTCGAACATTTCGGTGCTGATCGTGGCGTTGTTCTTCGCGACGTTGGCAATGGTCGGCCTGATCGTGTTCCCGGCGCTCAACAGCATGGGCCTGCTGATCGGCACGGTGATCTTCATCGGCCTGATGACCTACGCCATTCGCGGTTTGTACTGGGCGATCCTCGACACCTGCAACATTCCACTGCGCATCACTGGCCTGGCGATTGGGATTGTCTCGGTGGTCGGTTACTTGCCCGACGCCTTCATTCCCTTGATCAACGGCTACCTCACCGAACATTTCCCCGGTGCCTTTGGTTACAAGCTGTATTTCGGCTACATCGCGTTCGTCGGCCTGCTCGGGACCCTGGCGGCCCTGACCCTGCGTGCCCGAATCAATCGTCAATCTTTGAACAAGACTTCTTTGAACAAGACAGGTGCCTGAGATGAAAATCGTCGCCCTTGAAACCCACATTGTTGCCGTACCGCCACCGCACATCGGCGGCATGTACTGGCTGTTCGTCAAGCTCAAGACCGATTGCGGCATCGAAGGCGTGGGCGAAATCTACGCCGCAACCTTCGGCCCGAAAGCCATGCTGCCGATCATCGAAGACGTGTTCGAACGTTACCTGCTCAACCACGACCCGCACCACATCGAACGCTTCTTCCGCCAGGCCTATTCGAGCGGTTTCACCCAGCGTCCGGACCTGACCATGATGGGTGTGGTCAGCGGCCTGGAGATGGCGTGCTGGGACATCATCGGCAAAGCGGCGAACAAGCCGGTCTACGAATTGCTCGGCGGCAAGGTCCACGAACGCCTGCGCTCGTACACCTATTTGTACCCGGTCAACAGCAAGGGCGAGTACGACTACGACGACCCGGACCTGGCGGCCGAATGCGCCATCGAGAACATGAACAAAGGCTTCACCGCCGTTAAGTTCGACCCTGCCGGGCCGTACACCGCGTACTCCGGGCACCAGATTTCCCTGGAAGTGCTGGATCGCTGCGAAACCTTCTGCCGCAAGATCCGCGAAGCGGTGGGGGACAAGTGCGATTTGCTGTTTGGCACTCACGGGCAGATGGTGCCGTCCTCGGCGATTCGCCTGGCTAAACGCCTGGAGAAATACGACCCGCTGTGGTTCGAAGAACCGGTGCCGCCGGGTCAGGAAGAGGCCATGGCGCAAGTTGCGGCCAAGACCAGCATCCCGATTGCCACCGGTGAACGGCTGACCACCAAGTACGAATTTTTCAAGTTGCTGCAGGCTGGCGGTGCATCGATTCTGCAGATGAACGTTGCCCGTTGCGGCGGTCTGCTGGAGGCGAAAAAGATCGCCAGCATGGCCGAGGCCTACTACGCGCAGATCGCGCCGCACCTCTACAACGGGCCGATTGGCGCGGCGGCGAGTTTCCAGCTGGCCACCTGTACGCCGAACTTCCTGATCCAGGAAAGCATCATGACCTGGGGCGGTTTCCATGCCGAAGTCCTGACCAAACCGCTGCAATGGGAGGACGGCTACATCATTCCGTCCACCGAGCCGGGCCTGGGTGTCGAGCTGAACATGGACGTGGTGCGCAAGCATTCGCCGTACACCGGTGAGCGTCTGCACCTGCAAATGGCGCCGACCCCGGCAGACGTCAAAGACACATCGCCAGCCAGGGGCTGACAGGAGAGGGCGCAGTTCTCCTGTAGGAGCGAAGCTTGCTCGCGAAAGCGGCGGGCCAGCCAATACCAATGTTGACTGACTCGACGCCTTCGCGAGCAAGCTTCGCTCCTACAAGGGGGCGGCGCGCGGTTTTTTGTACAACGACTTACGCGGTAACCGTGCATGACTTATGACTACATCATCGCTGGCGCTGGCGCCGCGGGCTGCATCCTCGCCAATCGGCTCTCGGCTTCGGGCGAACATTCGGTGCTGCTGCTGGAAGCGGGCGGCAAGGACAGTTCCCTGTGGTTCAAGATCCCGGTCGGCTTCGCGAAAATGTATTACAACCCGACCTTCAACTGGATGTACTACAGCCAGCCGCAAAAGCAGCTGAACAACCGCGAAATCTATGCCCCGCGCGGCAAGGTCCAGGGCGGTTCGGGTTCGATCAACGCGATGATCTACGTTCGCGGCCAGGCCCATGACTTTGACGATTGGGCGGCCAACGGTAACGAAGGCTGGGGCTTCAAGGACGTGCTGCCGTACTTCCGCAAACTGGAAAACCATCCGCTGGGCGACAGCGAATACCACGGCGGCAGCGGCCCGATCAGCATCACGCCGATGAAGGGCCAGACCCATCCGATCTGCGATGTGTTCCTCAAGGGCTGCGACGAACTCGGTTACCCACACAGCGACGACTTCAACGGGCCGAAGTTCGAAGGCTCGGGCATCTACGACGTCAACACTCGCAACGGCCAGCGTTGTTCCAGCAGCTTCGCGCATTTGCACCCGGCATTGAGCCGGCCGAACCTGACGGTCGAGCATTTCGCCCTGGTGGATCGTGTGGTGTTCGATAACGGCCGGGCGACCGGCATTTCCGTGACCCAGCACGGCGTTGCGCGCACCTTCACCGCCAACAAGGAAGTGATCCTGTGCGCCGGTGCCGTGGACACGCCGAAGATTCTGCAACTGTCCGGTGTCGCCGATCAGGCGCTGCTGGCCAGGCACAATATCCCGTTGGTCAAACACCTGCCGGCGGTGGGGCAGAACCTGCAAGACCACTTGTGCGCCAGTTACTACTACAAGGCCAACATCGAGACGCTTAACGATCAACTGAGCTCGCTGTTCGGTCAGTTCAAACTGGGCCTCAAGTACCTGTTTACCCGCAAGGGTGCTCTGGCCATGAGCGTCAATCAGGCCGGCGGTTTTTTCCGGGGTAACGAGCAACAGGCCAACCCGAACCTGCAGTTGTACTTCAACCCGCTGTCGTACCAGATCCCGAAAAACAACAAGGCCAGCCTCAAGCCTGAACCGTATTCGGGTTTCTTGCTGTGCTTCAATCCGTGCCGGCCGACCAGTCGCGGGCACATTGAAATCGCTTCGAAAAATCCCCGTGACGCGGCGTTGATCGACCCGAATTACCTGAGCACGCAAAAGGACATCGACGAGGTCATTCAGGGCAGCCGCCTGATGCGCAAGATCATGCAGGCGCCGGCACTCAAAAACATCACCGTGGAAGAAGTGCTGCCGGGGCCGGTCGTCGAAACCGACGAACAGATGCTGCAGTACTTCCGCGAAAACAGCGGTTCGATTTATCACCTGTGCGGTTCCTGCGCGATGGGCGCGGACGACCAGCGGTCGGTGGTGGACAAACGGTTGAAGGTGCATGGTCTTGAGGGATTGCGCATTGTCGATGCGTCGATTTTCCCTAACGTGACGTCGGGCAATACCCACGCCGCCGTGTTGATGGTGGCGGAGAAGGGCGCCGATCTGATTTTGCAGGACGCCTGATTTCGTCGACTCCCTGTATCAAAAATGAATTTCCGCCGAGTCCGCTGCTCATACCTGTAGGCAGCGGATTTGAGCCCGCGAATTCATTCGGCAATCAGGGAGTGGCAAAGTCATGTGTCCAGTATCGACGGCGGGCAGGAACCTTCCAGGCGGGTTGATTCTTGTGGTTGAAGATGACCCGCTGATCCTGGAGTTTCTCTGCGAAATTCTTCAGGAGGAAGGTTTCACCGTCGAACCGCAGATCAGCGCGGATGCGGCGGCGGGTTACCTGGAGCAGCACGCAGACAAGGTGGTGTTGCTGCTGACGGACATCACCATGCCCGGCAAACTCAACGGTGCCGATCTGGCCAATCAGTTCGGCGACCGCTGGCCGGGCAAGCCGATCATGATCATGTCCGGCTTCGAAACACCGCAAACGTCTGGCGTGCGGCATGAGGTGTTCTTCATCAAGAAACCCTGGGCGCTGGGGCAGTTGCTCGATTGCGTGGAAGGCGCGTTGAAGTCGCACCGCACTCTGTAGGAGCTGCCGCAGGCTGCGATCTTTTGACCTTAAAAGCAAAGATCAAAAGATCGCAGCCTGCGGCAGCTCCTACCAGTGTCGTGTACATTGCTGACAAACTCGCCCGGCTCTTGCAAAAGGACGCTCATCCTTGTCAGCTCAACCATCGGTTTTCAACAAGCCTTATCGCGCTTTTCTGTTCGATATGGACGGCACCGTCCTCAATTCCATCGCCGCCGCCGAGCGCATCTGGACCGACTGGGCCTTGCGCCACGGTGTGGATGTCGAATCTTTTCTGTCGACCATTCACGGCGCCCGGGCCATCGACACCGTGAATCGCCAGGCATTGCCGGGTGTCGATGCCGAGGCTGAAGCGGCGTGGATTACCCAAGCGGAAATTGATGATGTCGAGGGAATTGTCGAGGTGCGCCGGGCGGCGGATTTCCTGACGTCGCTGCCGGCCAGCCAGTGGGCCATCGTGACATCTGCGCCCAAAGCGCTCGCGCTTCGCCGGATGGCGGCGGCGGGGATTCCCGAACCTGCGGTGATGGTCACGGCGGAAGACGTCAGCGCCGGCAAACCCGATCCGGCGGGTTATCGATTGGCGGCCAGGCGCTTAGGTGTCGAAGTGACCGATTGTCTGATCTTCGAAGATGCCACCGTCGGCATTCTCGCCGCGCAAGCCGCAGGGGCAGACCTTTTGATCATTACCTCGACTCACGATCATCCGATCGAAACGCCGCATGCGACGATGGTCGACTATGGCTCGGTCACCGTCCAGGTAGACCCCGACGGCCAGGTCCTTCTACTTCCTTTGTAACAACACCATCCCCTGTAGGAGCCAGCTTGCTGGCGATGGTCTATCAGCCACATCGATGTCGACTGACACACCATCGCCAGCAAGCTGGCTCCTACAGGGGCGATGTCGTTAGTAGAGACCGGGAATCAACCGCCAGCTACGGCTGCAATACGCCTCATATTCACTGCCAAACTGCGCCCGCAGCAGCGACTCTTCCGCGTGAATGCGGGCAATCAGCGGGATCACCGTCAACGCTGCCAGCAACAGGCCAACGCCCGAACGAAACGCCAGCGCCCAACCCACCGCAATCACCAACATCCCCAAATAGCTGGGGTTACGCAAACGGCGATAAATCCCCTCTGTGACGAGGCTATGCCCCGGCTGAATCGCCACCAGTCCGCTGAAGCGCTTGCCCAGCACAAACACCGGCCACATGCGCAACGCACCGCCGATGATGAACACCAACGCCCCGAGCCAACGCACGCCTTCGCCGCCAAAGGTCCAGAAGTCGATCCGGTCGGTGTAGGCGGGTAGAAAACCGCTCACTATCCCGATCACCCCGAAGGCCGGCAACACCCAGCGATTGGCCCGGTCTTCGCGTTCGCCGGAGCTGAGGTTGACCTCGGTGAACAGCGCTGCGACCGTCATCAGCAGCGTCGCCAAAACAACGACGACAAGCGCCCCATGAGAGAAAAACGCCGACCACCCGCCCAAGCCCCATACGGCGAGCCCGAGGTAGGCGAGGGTGCTGACAATGGCGAAAAACGCCAGCCTGGCCGAGATTTTCATAGTCACCCCGCACATTGAACGAATACACCATTCATTGTAGGAGCCGGCTTGCCGGCGATGGCGTTCTCAAAATCACCACCTGCCTCAAGGGCCAATCGCCAGCAAGCTGGCTCCTACAAGATTTGTGTGTGACCGAGGATCGCGAGAGTTGCCCCGAATCCTGTAGGAGCCGGCTTGCCGGCGATGGCGTTCTCAAAAACACTACCTGCCTCGAGGGCCAATCGCCAGCAAGCTGGCTCCTACAAAATGTGTATGTGACGGAGGTTCGCGAGAGTGCCCCGAATCCTGTAGGAGCTGGCTTGCTAGCGATGGCATTCTCAAAATCCCCCAATTCCTCAAGGGCCAATCGCCAGCAAGCCGGCTCCTACAAGATTTGTGTGTGACTGAGGATCGCGAGAGTTGCCCCGAATCCTGTAGGAGCCGGCTTGCCGGCGATGGCGTTCTCAAAATAACTACCTGCCTCAAGGGCCAATCGCCAGCAAGCCGGTTCCTACAAATGGTGTGCGGGACGAAGAACGGTTCCTACAGGATCTCGGCTCGGGCGTTGCGGCGAATTACTTGTGGCGGTTGGCCGAAGGCTCTGAGGAAGGCTTCACGCATGCGCCGGCGGTCGCTAAAACCGGTTTCGGTGGCGATCTGATCGAGGGTCAACCGCCCGCGTTCCAGCATCTGCCGAGCCGCTTCCAGGCGCAGGTTTTCGATGGCTTTGGCTGGCGACTGCCCGGTTTCGGCGCGAAACGCCCGGCTGAACTGGCGCGGGCTGAGGCTCGCCACGTCCGCCAGGTGTTCCACCGACAACGTTTCGGCGAGGTGTTCACGGGCATAACCGAGCACGGTCTGGATGCGGTCGGATTTCGGCTCCAGCTCCAGCAGCGCCGAGTGCTGGGACTGGCCGCCCGCGCGCCGGTGGTACATCACCAGTTTCTGCGCCACGGCGCGGGCGAGTTCGGCGCCGTGATCCTTCTCAACCATGGCCAGCGCCAGGTCGATACCGGCGGTCATCCCGGCGGACGTCCAGATCGAACCGTCAACCACGTAGATGCGATCCTCTTCCACTTTGATCGACGGAAACCGCGCCTGCAGTTCCCGTGCGTACGCCCAATGCGTGGTCGCCCGCCGTCCTTCCAGCAAACCCGCCTGGGCCAACACAAAGGCACCGGAACAGATCGACGCCGTGCGCCGTGCGGTCTTGATGCTGGCGCGCAGGTAATTCAATACCCCCTCGGGCGCCTGCTCGAGAATGGAATCACCGCCGACCACGATGACCGTGTCGAACTCCCGTTCACCGAACGCCTCGGTGCCAACGCTCAAACCACCGGAGGCGCGCAAGGTGCGGCCGTCTTCGGACACCACACTCACCGTATAAAGCGTCTCGCCAGCGCTGAAGTTGGCGTATTCGAACACTGGCATCGCCGCCAGCGCCATGGACTGGAAGCCGTCAAACACCACAAACGCTACGGAAGTCATTGCCAGCCCCTCAAAAGGAAATGTCCTGAAAACGTACTTTAAACGTCATTTGAGACAAGCGTCAGTCAATTTATAACTGTTCACACCCGGCGAACACCTCGCCTCACTGTGAAGGAAACAGAACATGGCTCTCTCGTCCAAAGGCACCGCCCTGATCACGGGCGCTTCTTCCGGCATCGGCGCGGTCTACGCCGACCGTCTCGCCCGTCAGGGGTATGACTTGATTCTGGTCGCCCGCAGCCAGGCCAAACTGAACGCCCTGGCCAATCACCTGAGCAACGAAACCGGGCGTGCCGTGGAAGTGGTCGCCGCCGACCTGAAAAACCAGGCCGATCTGCGCCGGGTTGAAGGCATTCTGCGGAACGACGCCAGCATTACATTGCTGGTCAACAACGCCGGGGTTGGCGCTGTCATGCCGCTGCTGGGCAGCCCGGTGGATGACATGGAAGACATGATCACCCTCAACGTCACCGCGCTGATGCGCCTGGCCTACGCGGTTGTGCCAGGCTTCGTCGCCCGTGGCACCGGAACCGTGATCAACATCTCCTCGATCGTCGCAATTGCGCCGGAAATTCTCAACGGCGTGTACGGCGGGACCAAGGCATTTGTGTTGGGCCTGAGCCAATCGCTGCACCACGAACTGGCGGATAAAGGCATCCGTATCCAGGCCGTGCTGCCCGGCGCCACTGCGACTGACTTCTGGAGCGAGGCCGGTAACCCGGTGGAAAACCTGCCGCAGGAGATCGTGATGTCCGCTGAGGACATGGTCGATGCCGCACTGGTGGGGCTTGCGAGCGGAGAAGTGGTGACCATTCCGGGCCTGCACGATGGCGAGCAGTGGGATCGTTACGAAGCCCAGCGCAAAACCCTTTCAGGGTTGTTCGGCAACTCCACGGCGGCACCGCGTTATCGTTGAAACCGCAAGCTCGGGCCAGGGTGATCTAAGCTTGGATAAGGATCGTTCGACACCGGCTGGTTGAAAAACTCGACTGGTCGGTGCGCGCCCGAGGAACCCAACATGCTTCACATCAGAACCCCCCTGATCCTGCACCCGGGTTTGTCGACCCCCACTCGGCGGATCTGGCTCAAGCTGGAAAACCTGCAACCCAGCGGCTCGTTCAAGCTGCGCGGCATGGGGCTGTTGTGCAGCCAGGCAAAGGCCGAGGGCAAGCGCAAGGTGGTCTGTCCTTCCGGTGGCAACGCCGGTTTCGCCACCGCTGTCGCGGCGGCCAGCCTGGGGTTGCAAGCGTGCATCGTGGTGCCACACACCACCCCGGAAAGCACGCGCGCGAGGATTCGCAAAACCGGTGCCGAAGTGATCGTTCACGGCAAGGTCTGGGACGACGCCAATCAGCGGGCGAAGGAGCTTTCACAAGGGGCGGACACCGAATACGTACCGGCCTTCGATCATCCGGTGTTGTGGGAAGGGCACAGCACGATGATCGATGAGATTCTCGAGGATTGCCCTCAAGTCGATACGCTGGTGACGTCGGTGGGGGGCGGTGGTTTACTGGCAGGCCTTCTCACGGGATTGATTCGGCATGGCCGTATGGATTGCCGCATCGTCGCCTGCGAAACCGTGGGCGCGGCGTCTTTTTCGGCCGCGATCAAGGCCGGGCATCCCGTCAGGCTTTCGCGCATCGACACCGTTGCCACCTCCCTCGGCGCGGCTCAAGTGGCCGCCTGGCCGGTGCAACACATCCTCGATTTTCCTCACCAATGCGTGGTGCTCGGCGATGACGAAGCGATCATGGGCGTGGTGCGTTACGCCAACGATTTGCGCCAGCTGGTTGAACCGGCGTGCGGTGTTTCGTTGGCAATCGGCTATCTGGACCACCCGGCAATTGCCGATGCCCATGACGTGGTGATCGTGGTGTGCGGTGGCGTCAGCATCAACGCACAACTCGTTGCCGGATGGGCGCGTACATCCACTGAAAGCGCAAAGTAGACGGCAAGCGAAGCAGGGCCGTAAACGCCTGGTCAGGTGTCACAAGCCCCACCGCGAATGTTTCAGCCTTCATTGCCCGGCAGCGGCACCGTCCTGGATCAGAATCGCTCTGGCCAGGTCTTCATCGCTGGCGTTCAGTCCGGGGTTGTCCTGACGGATCTGCTGCATGACCGACTCCAGATACACCCCACGAATCGCACCGCCACTGGCCACAAAGCTGGAGGCATCATCCCGGGCGGGGATCATGAGTTTGTCGTCCTTGAACGTCGAGTACAGCGAAGCGGAAACCCCGGCCGAGGTGGCCACATCGCCCGCATCCACATCCGCGAAAGCCGAGCCGAAGGGTACGCACAACACAAGGGAAGAAATGATGATCAGACGGCGCATGACGGTGTCCTCTGAAAGCGTAATGGAAGTACCACATAATTTAGGATGCGCGGCGGTCGTCAGGAGTTCCTTGCCGCACACATAATCACTTCAATGCGCGGGTTTGGATCCGCTCCGCTGTTGGCATCGGTATGGATTGACCTGTTATTTCTGTCAGTAGTCGCCGTTCGTGTCGCATGTTATTCAACCTGAATGAACAGCCTTGGCGTGGACACCCACACTCCCGATCTCGCGGTCTTTGACCCGCGTAGCCTGGCTGTGCGCGCGGTGGCTTACTGCCGTTCTGCGGCGGGACAACCGGCGCAGCCGCAGATCACCCGGCAGGTGTTTGATCCGTTGGGGCGGGAAGTGGCGTGCTTTGATCCGCGAATGGGGGCTGCGGGGCGTGGGCCGAATCGAACCTCCCTTCGTGGGTTGTCCGGCACCGAGTTGTTGAACGTCAGTGTCGATTCAGGTTGGACCCTGTCGTTGTTTGGCCAGGCGGGGCAAATGCTGCAACGCTGGGACAGTCGCAGCACCGAGCAGCGCGCCTACGACCAACACTTGCGCCCCATCGCGGTGACCGAGCAACTTGAGGACGAAACACCACGGGTGGTCGAACGCTTTCAGTACGGCGACCCCGACGGCATCCCCAAAAATCAATGCGGACAACTGATCCGCCACGACGACCCGAGCACCACCCGGTACATGCCCGACTACAACCTGCGCGGCCTGCCGCTGCTGGAAAGCAGTCACTTTCTGGCGTCGCTCGATCCCGTGCACTGGCCGCTGGAAATCGAAGGCCGCAACGCCTTGCTCGAACCGGCGCCTGGCCTCGAAAGTCGCTGGACCTACGACGCCTTGGGCGAGGTCGCGACGCAAACTGATGCCATGCTCAACCGCCGACGGTTCAGCCGAACCTGCGCCGGGCAATTGCGCGCCGTTTCCTTGCAGCGTCAGGGCGAGGCCGAGGTGACGCTGGTCAGCGAGATCCGCTACAACGCTGGCGGTCTGGTCGAGCAGGAAACGGCGGGCAACGGCGTGGTCACCCGTGCCGAGTTCAACCCGGAAGACGCGCGGCTGGTGCACTTGAGTGCCGGCCTGCCCAATCAACCGCTGCTGCAAAACCTGCATTACACCTACGACCCGGTCGGCAATCCGGTGCGGATCGATGACCAGGCCAAAACCACCACCTATTTCAAAAATCAGCGTGTCGACCCCGTCAGTACCTACGCCTACGACAGCCTGTACCGGTTGATTTGCGCCACCGGCCGAGAGGTCCACCGCGCCGCCAACGACCCGAACGCGCTGGTCAACTACCGCGAAGAATACGACTACGACGCTGGCGGCAACCTGCTGGAATTGCGGCACCTTGGCGCGCAACCGTTCACTCGGCGTTGGGCGGTGGATGTGAACAGCAATCGTCGCGTGATCCAGCACGACGGTGATCCACCGCCGGATTTCACCCGTGAGTTCGACGGCAACGGCAATCAGCTTCACTTGCTGCGCGGGCAAACGCTACGCTGGGATGCGCGCAATCAGTTGAGTCAGGTGTCGCCAGTCACCCGCGAAGACGGTCCGGACGATATCGAGTTGTATCGCTACGGTGGCGGGGGCAAGCGCCTGTGCAAAGTACGCAGCGAACTGACCTCACGCCGCACCTTGATCGCCGACGTGCGTTACCTGCCGGGTCTGGAAATCCACCGCACCGCCGATGGCGCCGAGCGGCATGTGCTGGAGATCGAAGCCGGGCGCAACACGGTGCGGCTGCGGCATTGGGTCGGCTCACCGCCTACCGGGGTCGACAATGATCATTTGAGTTACAGCGTCACCGATCACCTGCGCTCCAGCCAACTGGAGCTGGACGAACAGGGGGCGGTGATCAGTGACGAAGGCTATCTGCCGTTTGGTGACCGCGCCTGGTGGGTGGTGCATCACGCCGCCAAGGCCTCGTACAAAACCAAGGGTTACTCGGGCAAGGAGCGTGACGCGAGCGGGTTGTATTACTACGGTTATCGCTATTACGCGCCCTGGCAACATAGCTGGCTCAACCCTGATCCGGCGGGGGAGGTGGACGGGTTGAATCGGTATGGGTTTGTCGGGAATTCGCCGATGCGCTATTTCGACAGAGATGGGCGGGTAAAAGGTAATGACCAACCGTTTGATCAGAGCGCGCTGCTTGAGTTTTTTAAGGCCTTGGAAGACGACCCCGATACCCTTGAAGTCTTTGCTGCGCTGGTTGGCGAGGGTATGGCGTCAGATCCGGATGATTTGCCAGCCAACGAAATTCATGAACCTCCCCCATCACCACAGCCCGTCATGTCTATGCCACCTGCTTCTACGCCTGTTACGGATTTGGCTCCGGTGTCGCCGATACCCGGAACCAGTCAACCGGCGCCAGTCCTGAGTCAGGCAGAACCCCAGCCCTCGACCTCTGCTTCGGGTGATAGGGGGGAGCACGCGCACGGCAAGAAGATGCGGTTTAGCTGTCCGCGTTGCGCCAAAGGATTTGCGGGTAAAAGTAATTTAGATAATCACCTGCGAACCCACACCGGTGAAAAGCCGTACAGCTGCGCGTTATGCAAAGAACGCTTTGCACAAAAGGGTGGTTTGAAGGCGCATATGCGCATACATACCGGAGAAAAGCCTTATAAGTGCCGGATTTGTGAAACAGGTTTTGCGCAATCGTCTCATTTGAAGACACACATGCGCATTCATACCGAAGAAAAGCCTTATAAATG
The DNA here is from genome assembly GCF_054897805.1 of Pseudomonas sp. GT1P32. Taxonomy (NCBI): domain Bacteria; kingdom Pseudomonadati; phylum Pseudomonadota; class Gammaproteobacteria; order Pseudomonadales; family Pseudomonadaceae; genus Pseudomonas; species Pseudomonas sp. GT1P32. Next base: position 1,660,379 of record NZ_CM142704.1, on the reverse strand, counting down.
CTCGACTTGTGACGCAAGTTTTGCCCGGAAAAATGTTTTTGATATTCACATGCGCACCCATACCGGAGAAAAGCCCTACGCTTGCCCGACTTGCGACACACGTTTTTCACATCGCAACGTAATGCTTCGCCATCAGCGGAGCAAACATAGTGCAGTGATCTAGCCATATCCGAACGAAGGAAGTTTGCTCCAGACTTCCCTCATCACCGCGAAAACCGCCTCCGATATTCCCTCGGCGAACCCCCGAATTGCGCTGAAACGTAATCCGCATCCCCAACCCGCCCCCCCAGGCAATCTGCTCAATATTGCGCTCGGACTCTTCCAGCAACCGCCGGGCCACTTCCAGCCTCAGCACTTCAACCGTGAGGTTTTCGTGGCTGAGGTTCTGGGCGATCCACTCGTGATAATCCGGAACAATTGAATTGCCGAACACGCCTGATTCCCTGGGGTATCCCGACGGCGCACGGTGGTAACGTAAGGCTTTCGAACCGTCGGGAGCATCGTCATGGAATTGGGCATATCGGGTCGCTGGGCGATTGTCTGCGCCGCCAGCAAGGGCTTGGGGCTGGCCTGTGCGCGAGCCTTGGCGAAGGAGGGCGTGAACCTGGTGATCAACGCCCGTGGCGACGAAACGTTGCAAGCCGCCGCCGCAGAATTGCGTGGCCTGGCACCGAGCATCGAAGTGCGTACTGTGGCCGGCGACATCAGCGAACCGGTGGTGCGCGAACAAGTATTGGCGGCCTGCCCGCAGGTGGACATCCTGATCAATAACGCCGGTGGCCCGCCGCCGGGTGACTTTCGCGACTGGCAGCGCGAAGACTGGTTGAAGGCGCTGGATGCCAACATGCTCACACCCATCGAGCTGATCAAGGCTTGTGTCGATGGCATGGCCGAGCGCGGTTTCGGACGCGTCGTCAACATCACCTCCGGCGCGGTGAAGGCGCCGATCGATGTGCTGGGCCTGTCCAATGGCGCCCGCAGCGGCCTGACCGGTTTTATCGCCGGGCTCGCGCGGCAGTCGCGGCTGGCCGGGCACAACGTCACGATCAACAATCTGTTGCCCGGCCCGTTCGAGACCGAGCGTCTGCACAAAACCCTGAGCGCTGCCGCCGAGGCCAATGGCTCCAGCGTCGAGAGCATCAGCGCACAGCGGCGCAAAAACGTGCCGGCCCAGCGCTTTGGCCAGCCCGATGAGTTCGGCGCTTATTGCGCCTTTATCTGCAGCGCCCACGCTGGTTTCCTGACAGGGCAAAATCTGTTGCTGGACGGCGGCAGTTATCCCGGCACGTTTTGATCGTTTAAAAGGAGCGCAGGGCAGGTGAGCGTCGATATCGAATGCGTGGTGGTCGGGGCCGGCGTGGTCGGGCTGGCGGTGGCCAGAGCGTTGGCCCGCAGCGGGCGAGAAGTGATTCTGGTCGAAGCCGGCGAGGGCATTGGCGTGGGCATCAGCTCACGCAACTCGGAAGTGATCCACGCCGGCATCTATTACCCGAGCGGTAGCCTCAAGGCGCAATTATGTGTGGAGGGCAAACAGCGCCTTTACGCCTTTTGTGATGAGCGTGGCGTCGGTTATCAGCGACTGGGCAAGCTCATCGTCGCCACTGATGATGACCAGCGCGGGGCGTTGCAGAAGTTGTTGGAACAGGGCGCCCGCAACGGTGTCGATGACTTGCAATGGCTGGACGCCAACCAGGCCCGTGACCTTGAACCGGCGCTGTCCTGCGTTGCCGCGCTCTGGTCGCCTTCCACCGGGATTATAGATTCCCATGCCCTGATGCTGGCGCTTCAGGCGGACGCCGAGGCCGCCGGAGCGTCGATGGCGTTTCATACGCCACTGATATCGGCCCGATGCAGCGAACACGGTTTCGAATTGCAGATGGGCGGCGTCCAGCCGATGACCCTGAGCTGCCGCGAGTTGATCAATTGCGCCGGGTTGTCCGCCCCTGAGGTGGCGAGCCGCATTGAGGGGCTGTCGGCGCGGCACGTGCCAACGGCTCGTTTGTGCAAGGGCAGCTATTTCAGTTTCAGCGGCCGCGCGCCGTTCCGGCATCTGGTTTATCCGGCACCGGAGAGTGCCGGGCTGGGGGTGCACATGACCCTCGATCTGGGTGGTCAGGCGCGTTTCGGACCAGATGTGGAGTGGGTTGATCACGTCGATTACCGCGTCGATCCGCGCCGTGCCGATGGTTTCTACGAGGCCATCCGGCGTTACTGGCCCGCCTTGCCCGATGACAGTCTGCAACCGGCCTACAGCGGCATCCGCCCGAAAATCACCGGCCCGACAGAACCCGCCGCCGACTTCATCATCAGCAGCCCCGCCACGCATGGCGTGCCCGGACTGGTCAATCTGTTCGGTATCGAATCGCCGGGGCTGACCAGTTGCCTGGCGCTGGCCGAGCGGGTAACGCAGGCTCTGGGCGACCGATGATCAGCGTTTGAGCTGCCACGCCCCACGAGGACTATGCTTTGCAGTGCGCCCATCACAATGGGAGACCTCTGATGATTAACGTACGCACAGCCCGCATGCTGGCCGATTACAAACGCTGGGCCGATCAGCGTCTCTTTGACAGCCTGGCCGATTTACCGCCAGGCGAGGTCAACAAAGAACGGGTCTCGGTGTTCAAGAACATGATTGGCACGCTGAACCACATCTATGTAGTGGACTGCATCTGGCAGGCCCACCTCGAAGGCCGGGGGCACGGCTTCAAGACTTCGCACGATCTGCTGCATCCCGACCTCGCCGATCTGCGCATGGCACAAAAAGACGTCGATCACTGGTACTGCGACTGGAGCGAACGCCAGACCGATGCCTCGCTGGATAAACCCCTGGAGTTCACATTCGTCTCGGGCGAAAGCGGGACCATGAGCGCCGGCGCGATGCTGCTGCACGTGGTCAACCACGCCAGTTATCACCGTGGCTGGGTGATTCAGATGTACTTCGACATTCCGGCCATGCCGCCGATGACGGACCTGCCGATCTTCCTGCGCGAAACCGATCCGGATTTCAATTCGTTCAACACCCCGGCAGTGGAGCGGACATGTGTTGGGCAATTCGCGCGCGCAACCAACGTTCTGCCGGATCGTTATCGTTGACCCCGTTCCAGACCATCGACAGTTCGGACAGGTTGATGTCAAACGGTGGGTCATCGGCGCGTAACTGGCTGCTGCCTTCGATCAGCGCACACGCGGCGTAATCCGGCACCGTGGCGAGCATGTCGGTGCCGGCCAGCAAGGCGCGCAGCCCGGCAAACTGCGGCACCGCCAACACCACGCGGCGTGAACGGCCGATGCGCGCCAGGTCATTGTCGATGGCCCCGGTCAGGTCCCCGGAAAACGACACCAGCGCGTGCGGTCGCTCGCAGTAATCATCCAGCGTCAGGACACCGGGCCGACTGTCGCCGCGCAAGATCTTCACGCTCAGGTCGCGCAGTTTTTTGCGCTTGGCGTTGGCCGGCAATTCGGTGGTGTAGCTGATCCCGACGGAAATCTCACCGCTGGCGAGCATCGACGACATCAGCAGGAAATTCACCCGCCGCACCACCACCACGACGTTCTGCGCCTCTTCGCGAATCTGCTTGAGCAGTGGTGGAAACAGGCCGAACTCGGCGTCGTCGGACAGGCCGATGCGGAACACGTCGCGGCTGGTGGCCGGGTCGAAATCCTTGGCCCGGCTGACTGCGCCGGAAATGGTGTCCATGGCTGGCTGCAACTCTTTCAGAATCTGCAGCGCGCGCTGGGTCGGCTCCAGCGCACGACCGTTGCGCACCAGCAGCGGGTCATCGAACAGATCACGCAACTTGGCCAGTGAAGCGCTGACGGCAGGCTGGCCGAGGAACAGCTTTTCCCCGGCCCGGGTCAGGTTCTTTTCGAACATCAGGGTTTCGAAAATCACCAGCAGATTCATGTCCACGCGGCGCAGGTCGTTGCGGTTCATGGCGGGGCTACTCGCAGAGGGCGGGGTCTTTCCAGTAAAGCACCAAACCTTGGCCCTGCGATGATCCCTGTAGGAGCTGGCTTGCCAGCGATGGCGTCCGTGAAATCGCTATCGCCGGAACGCCGGCTCCTACAGGTTTGGCGTGCCTCCCAATCTCGAACACCCCCGCGATTCTGTAGGAGCCAGGCTTGCCGGCGAAGGCGTCTGTGAGATTGCCTTCGCCGGCAAGCCTGGCACCTACATGGGTCGCGTTTGGCGGACGGGTATTCTGATCATCCCCCCCTTTGCTTATGGCTCAGTCAGCACCTTCCTGAACGTCTCCACCAACGGCCGCAAATTCACCCGATGCCACGCCGCCCAAAGCGGCGTGGTAAATGAAATCCACGGCACCTCCCGCAGCACCACGCCCGGCGGTGCATTGCGGCTCAAACCTTTCTGAATCATCGCGATCCCCAGCCCCGACGCCACCAGCCCCAGCGCAGTGAAGGGCTCAGTCGCCTCCATGCGGATGTCCGGGGTGAAACCGGCGCGGATGCAGGCGCTGATGAAGTCGTCGCGGCTCGCGCAGTTCTGGCGGTGTTGCACGCCGATCCATTCCTGATCGGCCAGGTCTGTCGGGGTCAGTTCCGCTTGCAGTGCCAGTGGATGATGCTCGGGCAAGGCCAGCAGCATCGGGTCGTCCAGCACTTGAAAACCCAGCAGGTCTGGATCGTCGGCGACGGGCGGTTCGCTGACCAGTGCGATATCGAGACTACGCTGACGCAGGCCTTCGAGTTGTTCGGTGGAGCTGAGGTTGTACAGCGCGACGTGCACGTTCGGCCGGTCGACCCGCAGCACGCGCAGGGCATTGGGCAGGACGCCAGCGTGCATGGCGTTTTCGATGTAGCCGATGCACAGGCCGCCTTCTTCACCGCGACCCAGGCGTTTGCCGAGGGATTCCAGGCGATTGGCGTGGGTCAGCAGGGCGCGGGTTTCAGCGAGAAACGTCTGGCCGTCGCGGGTCAGGCGGATGCGTTGCTGGCTGCGCTCGAACAGGGTCAGGCCCAGGCGTTCCTCAAGCTGGGCGATCTGTCGGCTAAGTGGCGATTGGGAAATGTGCAGGCGTTCGGCGGCGCGACCGACGTGTTCTTCTTCGGCGACGGCGACGAAGTAGCGCAATTGGCGGATGTCGATCATGTCAGACCTATAGGGACTCAAGTGCTGCGCATTATGTCTTGGACGGTCCGATCCTCGCAATCTAGGATTGGCTCAACGGTAAAGCAAACACCGCTCTTTGTAGGAGCCGGCTTGCCGGCGAAAAGCGTCTAGGCGACGCGTTCATTCAGACAGCCCGCGTTATCGTTGACGTCCATCGCCAGCAAGCCGGCTCCTACAGGTTTACGAGACATTCGAGAGGATTTTTTCATGAGCTTGAAAGACAAACTGCCCGGCGCGCTGGGTTTCGGTACCGCCCCCTTGGGCAACATGTTCCGCGCCATCCCTGAAGAAGAAGCGCTGGCCACCGTGCACGCGGCTTGGGATGCCGGCGTGCGTTACTTCGACACCGCACCGTTTTACGGTTCGGGCCTGTCGGAAATTCGTCTGGGCGCCGCGTTGTCCCAGTACAACCGCGACGATTATGTGCTGAGCAGCAAGGTCGGGCGGGTGATTCTGGATGAAGTCGAAGACGCGGCGGCCCGTGATCTGGGTGAGAAGAGCGGCGTGTTCGAACACGGCCGCCCGAACAAGATAGTCAACGACTACAGCGCCGACGCGACGATGCGTTCCATCGAAGACAGCCTCAAGCGTCTGCAAACCGATCGCCTGGACATCGTTTGGGTGCACGACATCGCGCAGGACTTCTACGGCGATCAGTGGCTGGAATACTTCAATCAGGCCCGCACTGGCGCGTTCAAAGTGCTGACCCGTTTGCGCGAAGAAGGCGTGATCAAGGGTTGGGGGCTGGGCGTGAACAAGGTCGAGCCGTGCGAATTGACCCTTGATCTGACCGAAGCCCAGCCGGACGGCTTTCTGCTGGCGGGGCGCTACACGCTGCTTGACCATGACCGTGCCTTGCAACGCCTGATGGACGCCGCGCTGGCGCAGAACGTCGAGATCGTGGTCGGTGGACCCTACAGCTCGGGGATTCTGGCCGGCGGCGCGCATTTCGAATACCAGAAAGCCAGCCCGGCGATCATCCATAAAGTCGAGCAGATCAAACGTATCGCGGCGGCTTACGGCGTCGACATCAAGGCCGCTGCATTGCAGTTCTCCCTCGCTAACCCGGCCGTTGCCGCCGTGATTCCAGGTTCCAGCCGTCCGGACCGGATTGCTGAAGATGTGGCTGCGTTGTCAGCCGTCATTCCCGCTGCGTTCTGGCAAGCCATGCGCGACGCGAAACTGGTGTCCGAACGCGCTCCATTACCCCTCGCAGGAGTTTGAGCATGAAGATCGATCTGACTGGAAAACTCGCCATTGTCAGCGGAAGCACCGCCGGCATTGGCCTGGGCATCAGCAAGGCACTGGCCGAGTCCGGTGCGACGGTGGTGGTGATCGGCCGCGAGACGTCCAAGGTCGAGCAGGCGCTGGCGAGCATCCGCCAGAGCGTGCCGGGCGCGCAACTGCGTGGCCTGACCGCGGACCTCGGCACCGCCGAAGGCGCCGAGCAATTGTTCGCCGCCGAGCCGCGAGCGGACATTCTGGTGAACAACCTCGGGATCTTTAACGAGGTGGATTTCTTCGACACGCCGGACAGCGAGTGGACGCGGTTCTATGAGGTCAACGTGATTTCCGGTGTGCGCCTGTCGCGGCATTACGTGCCGGACATGGTCAAGCAGGGTTGGGGCCGGGTGATTTTCCTGTCCTCGGAATCCGGGATCGCGATCCCGGCAGACATGCTCAACTACGGCGTGACCAAAAGCGCCAACCTCGCGGTGTCTCATGGCCTGGCCAAACGGCTGGCGGGCACGGGCGTGACGGTGAATGCGATCCTGCCAGGCCCGACGTTGACCGACGGTCTGGAGCAGATGCTCAAGGACGCCACGGCCGAATCGGGGCGCAGTGTGCGCGAAGAAGCCGATGCGTTCGTGCGCAAGGCCCGGCCGACGTCGATCATCCAGCGCGTGGCGGACGTCGAGGAAGTCGCCAACCTGGTGGCTTACATCGCTTCGCCGCTGTCATCGGCCACGACTGGCGCCGCCCTTCGAGTCGACGGCGGCGTCGTCGACAGCCTGGCGATCTGAAATTTTTGATTGAGGAGAGAGGACTACATGGCAACTGCATCAGCGTTTATCGACATCCCGGCTTCGGCCGACAAGGTTTGGCAATTGATCGGCGGTTTCAACTCGCTGCCGGACTGGCTGCCGTTCATTCCCAAAAGCGAACTGAGCGAAGGCGGGCGCGTGCGCAGTCTGCAAACCGCCGATGGCGCGGTAGTGGTGGAACGGCTTGAGTCGTTTGATAACGCCGGGAAGACGTATAGCTACTCGATTTTGCAGGCACCGTTTCCGGCGACTGATTACCTGGCGACGATCCGCGTTGAAGCGCAGGGCGAGGGCGCTCGGGTGACCTGGTCGGGGCGGTTTGCACCGGTCGGTGTGACCGAGGAAGAAGTGGCGGCGCTGTTTGCCGGGATTTACCAGGGTGGCCTCGAAGCCCTGCGGGCCAACTACCCCGTGTAAACCGATCCTCTGTAGGAGCCAGGCTTGCCGGCGAAGGCGTCTGTGAAATCGCCATCGCCAGCAAGCCGGCTCCTACAGGTTTCGCGTCAATCCTAACTCTCGAACATCCCCCAATCCTGTAGGAGCCAGGCTTGCCGGCGAAGGCGTCCGCGAAATCGCCATCGCCAGCAAGCCGGCTCCTACAGGTTTTGTGTTAATCCCAACTCTCGAACATCCCCAAATCCTGTAGGAGCCAGCCTGCTGGCGATGGCGCCCTCAAAATCGCCATCGCTGGCAAGCCAGCTCCTACAGGTTTCGCGTCAATCCCAACTCTCGAACATCCCCCGATCCTGTAGGAGCCGGCTTGCTGGCGATGGCGTCCGCAAGATCGCCATCGCCGGCAAGCCAGCTCCTACAGGTTTCGCGTTAATCCAAAATCTTGAACATCCCCCGATCCTGTAGGAGCCAGGCTTGCCGGCGAAGGCGTCCGCAAGATCGCCATCGCTGGCAAGCCGGCTCCTACAGGTTTCGCGTTAATCCCAACATCTCGAACATCCCCCAATCCTGTAGGAGCCAGGCTTGCCGGCGATGGCGTCCGTGAGATCGCCATCGCCAGCAAGCCGGCTCCTACAGGGAGGCGGTGTCTGTTCAGGGAAATCGTGTCAGCTCTGGGCAATCAGGCTCTGCCGGCAATCGAGCACCAACCGTGCGCCGCCCGATTCGCTGTCACCCACTTCAAGCGTAAACCCATGCAGGCTGACAATCGCCGCGACGATCGACAAGCCCAGCCCGAAGCCGCTTTGCTGATTGCCGCCCTCAGCGCGATAGAAACGCTGAAACACTGCCTCGCGCTCGGCCAGCGCAATGCCGGGGCCGGAGTCGAGCACTTCGATCCGCGTATGCCCACCTTCGTTGATCCCGCGCAAAATCACCTCGCCCCCCGGCGGCGTGAATTTGATCGAGTTACTCAACAGGTTGGCCACCGCCTCGAACAACAACGCCCGGTCGCCGTTCAGCGGCGGCAGGGTGCCAGGCAATTGCAGCTTGAACGTCAGCTCGCCTTCTTCCGCCAACGGCAGATAAAAGTCGTGCAGCTCCTGCAACAAGGGCACCGGATCCAGCTGCACAAAACCGGAACGCCGTTGACGATCCTCCAGCTCGGAGATCCGCAGCAACCCACGAAAACGCGCCATCAGCGTATCCGCTTCGGCAAGCACCGAATCGAGTTGCGTCGCTTCTGCCGACCCTTCGCCGGCCTGTTGCTGCATGCGGTACAACTGCGCCCGCAAGCGGGTCAGCGGCGTGCGCAAGTCGTGGGCAATGTTGTCGCACACGCCCTTGACCTCGTTCATCAAGCGCTCGATGCGTTCGAGCATGGCGTTGACGATGGCGGCGAGCATGTCCAGTTCGTCGCGGCGATTGGACAGCGGCAAGCGTCGGGTCAGGTCACCGGCGACGATGGCCTCGGCGCTGGCCTGAATCCCGCGAATGCGTCGCAACGGTCGACGGCGCAACAGGTGCCATCCGACGATGCCCGGCAAAATAGTCAGGGTCACCCCCCAGAACAGCGCGTGCAGAATGATGCGGGTCACGGCGAACAGCGAACCGTTGTCACGCACCAGAATCAGCCAGCCACCGTCCCGTGTCTGGGTCGCCACGGCGTCGCAGCTGTCGGCGGGCAGCGTCGGGTCATCGGAGTCGGCGCAGTCGCTGAGCATGTGAATCTTGCCGTCCAGCGGCAAACCTTTAGGAATGTGGCGCAGGGCACCGTTGAGGTAGCGATGCTCGGCATCGAACAGACCGTAGGCGTCGATGCCGCGAATATCGAAAGTCATGCTGACGGCGAGGGCGTCCACCAGTTGTTCGCCGGAAAAGCGTGAAAACAAATGCTGACGTTGCATCAGCGAGTGCTTGGCCAGGTTGTCCAGGTAGGCGGACACCTCGTAATACATGACCCCCATGAGAATCCCGCTCCAGAGCACGAACAGCGAACTGTAGAGCGCCAGCAACCGGCTGCTGGAAGAGCGCCAGCCTTTAGAGGGGTTCGGCAATGACATAACCCGAGCCTCGCACGGTCCGAATCAGTGGGACATTGCCGGGCGGGTCGATCTTCTTGCGCAGGCGGCCGATGTGCACGTCGATCAGGTTGGTGCCGGGGTCGAAGTGATAACCCCAGACCTCTTCGAAAATCATCATCCGCGACAGAATCTGCCCGGTGTTGCGCATCAGGAATTCCAGCAACTTGTACTCGGTGGGCAACAGCGTCAGCAACTGGCCGTCGCGGCTGGCTTCGTGGCTGATCAGGTTCAACTCAAGATCTGCCACCCGCAGCGTGGTGGCCTGGGCGGTCACGGTGTTTTGCCGGCGCAGCAGCACTTCGACGCGGGCGGCCATTTCATCGGTGGCAAACGGTTTGGTCAGGTAATCGTCACCGCCGGCACGCAAACCGCGCACGCGTTCATCGACATCGGAGAGGGCGCTGATCATCAGGATCGGCGTCGCCACGCCCATGGTCCGCAGCGTCGTGACGATCGCCAGGCCATCGAGCTCGGGCAACATGCGGTCGAGGGTGATCAAGTCATAGTTGCCATTGACCGCGCGCTCCAGACCTTCACGGCCATTGTCGACCCAATCCACGTCGAGCCCGTGGCTGCTCAGTTCGGCGACGATCTCCCGGGCGGTCACGGCGTCGTCTTCGATGGTCAAGATGCGGGTCATAGGGCGGACCTGATAGTCAGTTCAAGGCAAGTGTGTGGGCATTCTGCCAAGAAATGCCGGCGACTTTTTAAATTAACTTTCATGTGGCTCATGGGACGGCCCGGAACATTGATATCATCTGGCCATACTTTGAGAGGGAGTTCGACTGTGCGCACTTTGATTCGCCGTGGCGGGATGTCGATTGTTGTGTTGTTGCTGTGTGTCATCTGCGGCAGTGCCTTGGCGGGAAACACTCCGTGTTCGGGGAAGAAGGGCGGTATCGATCGCTGTGATGGCGACCTGTTCCTGTGTAATGACGGCTCTATCAGCGCCTCGAAGAAAAGTTGTTCGGCACTCTATGGCGGTTCAAGCCAGGCTCGCCCACAAACCTTAATGCAGAGCTCCGATGGCTGTACTTGCGGCTCAGGTTCGTTTTGCACCGGCCCACGAGGCGGGGTGTATTGCCTGACACCCAGCGGCAACAAGAGCTACAAACGCAAGTAGCTCATCTGCAATGCATAAAACCCGTTGCATCGGTCCGTTCCTTGCAAATTGCATGGGCAGGAGAAGTTCAAACTTTATAAGCCGCTGAAATATATCTATTTATTGAAATCAGGCGACTGGCACGTTGACTGCAATTCCTCTCAAGACGAGTTGTAACAACATCTTTCCTGCCTGGAGCGACATAACAATGAATAGATCCTCCGATGGTTTCTATCCTGCCGCAGAAGAGTCAAGCACGCTGTCGGGTGTTTCCTGGGGGGCGATTTTCGCCGGGGCCGCTGCTGCGGCGGCGTTGTCGCTGATCCTGGTGTTGCTCGGTTTCGGGCTGGGCTTCTCGGCGGTTTCCCCTTGGGCCCATGAAGGCGTCAGCGCCAAGGGCCTGGGCATTTCAACGATCGTCTGGCTGGCCGTCACCCAAATCGTCGCTTCCGGGCTCGGTGGTTACATCGCCGGTCGCCTGCGGGTGAAATGGGCGAACATGCATGGCGATGAAGTCTACTTTCGCGACACGGCTCATGGCTTTTTGGCTTGGTGCGTGGCGACGCTGGTGACCGCGACGCTGGTCGTCGGCTCGGTCAGCAGCATTGTCAGCGGTGGTGTGCAGGCCGGGGCGAGCGTGGTCGGTGGTGCCGCAAGTGTGGCCACGCAAGCGGCGGGCACTGCCGCCGGAAATGTCGACAGCGATCAATACGGCTATTTCGTCGACAGCCTGTTCCGCGATGATCGTCCCGCAGCCATCAGCGATGACGCTGCGCGTGGCACCGTGACCCGCATCTTCGTTCGCTCACTGAGCAACGACGGTCAACTGGCGGCCGAAGACCGCACGTATCTGGCGCAACTGGTGGCTCAACGGACCAACCTGACGCAAGCGGACGCAGAGCGTCGTGTCGACGAAGTCTATGCCCGCGCGCAAAAAGCCGTCGCCGACACCAAACAGGCTGCCCAACAAGCGGCAGACACGGCCGCCAAAGTCGCTGCGTGGACTTCGATGTGGATGTTTATCGCACTGCTGATCGGTGCGTTTTTCGCCAGCCTCGCCGCTACTTACGGCGGCCGTCGTCGGGATGCGGTGGTGTATCTGGAATCCGACGCCTATGTGACCACCGTACCTGTTCGCTAACCCTGGAGAATTATCATGCGCTCATTACTGCTGTTCTTTCTCGGTGTACCGATCCCGATCATTATCCTGATCGCTCTGTTCATGCATTGATTTTCCGAGGCTGATGCCTCTGCCGCTTCTGCCTTGGGTAGAAGCGGCGTTTTTGCGAAGGCCATCGCGAGCAAGTTGACCGCGTTCTCCTGTAGGACCGAGCCTGCTCGCGAAGACGGCAAGTCAGGCGCAACACAACTATCTATTCAATCGGTGTACTCACAAACACCTCAAGCCCCTCGGCATAATCGGTAAACGCACTGATCCGCGGAAATTGCCACGCATCTACCTGATCCGGCACCACCAGACGGGTAAAGCTCCAGGCCACCGCCAATGTAATCCCGTCCTGATCAATCGAACCGTCAGTCTTCAACGGTTGCAGTTCCAGCTCCCGCTCCAGTGCCGAATACGCGGCCGCCAATTGCCCCTCGACCCGTTCCACCCACGGCTCGAATTGAATTTCCGCGGGCCGCAGGTTGCGTTCGTAATAAAGCTGCACCGACTTCTCGCAGGCTGCCAACGCCAGGCCGATCAAGCGCAACGAACGCAGGCGTTGGTTCAGGTCCTCAGGCATCAGGCTGTTACCGGGTCCGGCCAGTGCCTCCAGGTAATCGATGATCAACGTCGAGTCGATCAACACCTCGCCGTCATCCAGCACCAGCGTCGGCGCCTTGACCACCGGGTTGATCTGTTGGAACTGCTCGAAGTGCCGAAACACCGAAACCGACTGATGATCGAGGTCGATGCCCAGGCGTTTGGCAGAAATGGCAACGCGTCGCACGTAGGGCGAATCCAGCATGCCGATCAGCTTCATTGAACCTCTCCTCAAGATTTGCCATTTCGGGAGGACAACCTTAGCTGAGGTTCATTGCCCTGCAAATGTGCTCGGTAAACACCACCGTTGAGGCCATTTGTCTTCTATATACAGCCGCTCGGTTGAATTTCTTGCTATAAACGCACTCCGATAACCACCGTAAAGGCTGACATAGAGCACTTTCGGGGCTTTGTCGGACAAATTCGCTGTCTTTTCAGTTGCTGAGGCCTCAAGTCGGCCTTAGACTGCCGCCCCTCGTAAATTGAGTGCCGGGTGGCGCTTGGAATAAACGGCGCCTTTCCGATGGCCAGACCAGGTCCGCCGGAACGCTCCCTAATTCGCCTTAATGCACGTTTTTTTATAGAGATATCAATGACAAAGGACAAGTTGCTGGCCATGCCGGCGGATGACTACATGAATGCCGAGCAACATGCTTTTTTCTCTGAGCTGTTGCAGAACATGAAAGTCGAAACCCATGAGCGCATCGAACAGAACCGCATCGCCATCGAGAGCCTGGATACCCCGGCCGATCCGGCTGACGCAGCTTCTGTCGAAGAAGAGCGCACCTGGCTGGTGAACGCGATCGATCGCGACCAGCGCATGCTGCCTCAGTTGGAACAGGCGCTGGAGCGCATCAAGGAAGACAGCTTCGGCTGGTGCGACGACAGCGGCGAGGCCATTGGCCTGAAGCGTCTGCTGATCAGTCCGACCACCAAGTACTGCATCGAAGCGCAAGAGCGTCACGAACAGATCGACAAGCACCAGCGTCAGGCCTGATTTCGTAGCGCCCCGCATCGCGGGCAAGCCTCACTCCTGAAGGAGCAAGGCTTGCCCGCGATGCTTTTTTTCGTCTGCGAAAAACCTCGCGCACTTCTATTGATCTGCTGCAACGACCACTACTAATGGACCATGGATAATGGCCCTCTAGTGGCGTTTAATGCAGTCACAACAATTAGAAGACGCATGGGGTGACGAAGATGACGAGAGACGGATCTCTGGTTGGGGCATTGCCTGCACCAGTGTTTGCACCGAAGACCCGCTGGCTGACGCCGACGTTGCAAAGCATCGCCCTGATGCTCTTGCTGTGCGGCATGACGCTGGGTGGCTGGCCGCTTTACGTTGGCTTGCCGTTGGCCGTCCTGATTGTCTGGCTGCCCCGGCTACGTTCTCGTGCCATTCCCGAAGAACCATCTGCCGACAACTCCAGCACCATCGCCGAGCTGACTCGCGATCTTTCCTACACCACCAGTCATAACGCCTTGTCGGCCGCCGGCGTGGCCTTTTCGGTCAAGCAACTGGCCGACAAACTGCAATCGCAACTCGGTGCCGCGGCACAGATTGTCAGCAACGCCGAAGTGATGATCGCCACCGAACAAGCCACCTCGACACTCAGTCGAACGGCCCTCAGTGCCGCCAGCGAAGCGCATCAGAGCAGCGCGGCAGGGCGCACGGAGCTGGTCGAATCCATCACCCGCATGCATCAACTCAGTCAGCGCGCGAGCAACAGCCGTGAACTGATCGAAGCCCTGAGCCTGCGCAGCGACGATATCCAGCGGGTCACGCTGGTGATCCAGTCCATTGCCAGCCAGACCAATCTGCTGGCATTGAACGCGGCCATTGAAGCAGCACGGGCCGGGGAGCACGGTCGCGGGTTCGCAGTGGTCGCCGACGAAGTTCGCGGTCTGGCCGCGCGTACAGCGACGGCGACCGGCGAAGTCGGCGAGATGGTTGCCGATATTCAGCAACGCACCGCGCAAGTGGTGGAGCAGATCCGACAGCTGTCCAGCGACCTCGACATCGGTGTCGAGCAGGTCGAGCACACCGGCCAGCACCTGGAAAACATTGCCCGCCTGGCGGCTGGCGTCGAAAGTCAGGTCGGCGAAATCGCCAAGGGCGCCGACACCAACCGCGAACAACTCGACAGCCTGTTTCACGCCATCGAGCAGATGCGCAGCGATCTGGCGATCAGCGATCAACAGACTCAGCGCCTGGCGCAAGCTGCGGTGCAAATGGAAGGTCAGGCCGAAACCATCAGCGAGCGTCTTGCCGAGGTTGGACTGGATGACTATCACCAGCGGATTTATGACCTGGCCCGTGAAGGCGCGCGTCAGATTACGGCCCGCTTTGAGGCGGATATCGACCAGGGTCTTGTCAGTCTCGACGATTTGTTCGACCGCAGTTATCAGGCCATTCCTGACACCAGTCCGGCTAAATTCAAGACCCGTTTCGACCGCTACACGGATCAGGTCTTGCCAGCGATTCAGGAACCGTTGCTGCCGCGCCATGAAGGCCTGGTGTTTGCCATCGCCTGCACGCAGCAAGGTTATGTGCCGACCCATAACAAGGTTTTCAGTCAGCCACTGACCGGTGATGCGCAGGTCGATACGCTGCAAAACCGCACCAAACGCAAATTTGCCGACCGCACCGGGATTCGTTGTGGCAGTCATCAACAGGCTGTTCTGTTGCAAACCTATACGCGGGACACGGGGGAGTTGATGCACGATCTTTCGGTGCCGATCATGCTCAAGGGGCGGCATTGGGGTGGTTTGCGGTTGGGGTATAAGCCGCAGGGGGCTCGTTGATAGGCATTGTTTTAGCGGCGTGTGTATATCCGTTGCTGCGGTAATGGCTTCTATTGGTTCCGCTCTTACAGCGGGTCACTTGGAAAAGCGCCAAGTAACCAAGGGCTCTTGCCCCTTTCGTTCGCTGCCTCGCTAATGCTCGCCATGCCCTCGCTCCGGTCCTGCTCCGTGGGCCCGCCGCGATCGGCCATCCCTGGCCGTGCGCGGCTAACCCGGCATTCATGCCGGGTTGCCCACTACGCAGAACCTGCGCTCGGCCTCTCGAGGGGGCGACCACCGCCACAGCCGCCGAGGCGGCCTGAAAGCCGGCCTGGCTCTTCAGTCGTGCGCGTGCTCCCGCATTGTGGTGGCCCCACTAATTTTGGATGTTTGCACATTCCCCTGTAGGAGCCGGCTTGCTGGCGATAGCGTCCGTCCAGCCAATACAAACGTCGACTGACCCACCGCCATCGCCAGCAAGCCGGCTCCTACAATGGATTGGGTTCACACGATTCAAAATTGTAGGAGCTGGCTTGCCGGCGATGGACGTCAACGATAACGCGGGCTGTCTGAATGAACGCGTTGTCCGGTCGTTTTTCGCGGGCAAGCCTCGCTCCTACAGGGAATCGCGTTTGCTTTTGATTTCCACCACTCATCAGGCCGAGCGTTAGCTCGCCTTCCGCTTTTGATCTGAGCGCCCCCTCGAGAGGCCGAGCGCAGGTTCTGCGCAGTGGGCAACCCGGCATGGATGCCGGGTTAGCCGCCCCCGGCCATGGATGGCCGATGGCGGCGGGCCCACGGAGCAGGACCGGAGCGAGGGCATGGCGAGCATTAGCGAGCCACCGAACGAAAGGGGCAAGAGCCCTTGGTTACTTGGGGCTTTTCCAAGTGACTCGCCGTAAGGGCGAAACCAATAGCCGCCGTTACCGCAGAAACGGATATGCACCCCAACCCCAACCCCAACCCCAACCCCAACCCCAACCCCAACCCCAACCCCAACCCCAACATTGTTGCGATTCCAGCAATTAATCAATGCAACACAGTTGCTGTTTCCTCACACATGAACTCATTACCATACCCATATAGTTAGGTTGCTAATGAAGTGAAAGAGGTCAGCATGCAAAGCAAAGTCGATGTCGCCGTCATGATCGGCAGCGGTGTGCCCGCCAGTTTGCGAGCGCAGGGGCAAAGCGTCTGCTGGGTCGTGCTGCTGAACGGCGAACGCCGGGGGACGGCGTTCTCCCGTCGCGATGAAGCGGAGGAGTGCAGGGCTGCCTGGTTGGCCCAATTAAGTGCCGAAGCCCCCGACAGCCTGCATTGACTAGTGAACCTGATGCATACGCAGATTCAGGTCATCAACCACCCGTGACCAATCAGCGTCCTCACGCAATTGTTCTTTCAGAAAACCAGCTTGTTGCGGCGTCCAGAACTCGGCATCGATGAGTTTTTTATCATCGGGCATAGGCGAATGACTGGCGATGAAGTCATCGATGGCCTTCTCGCTGGAGTCCAGGCCGAGTTGGTCGAACAAGCCTTTCAAGTCGTGTGTAGGTGAATCCATCTGCATCTCCTTGAGGTTATTCAGTCGCATCGAGTGTGCAACCCACAGTGCAGTGTCATTGCATCTGAGGGAGCCGCGCACCAAGAGTTCGATAGGGGTTTAGCAGCTTTCTCCGGAATCGCTACAATGATGGCAATGGGCTATTGTCTGTCAGGGCATCAACGATTACGATGCTGTCGCGTTTTTGGCGTCACTGAGCCGCCATTCAAAGAGTTCGAACAAGGATGTAGGCGACACTCGCTCCCCAGGATTTCCGCCTTTCAGTGCTGAATTGCCCATCCCTTGCGCGATTTTCTTTCGAGTCGACGCGTCCCCGATCCCGCATGAAAAGGATGTAAGCAGTGAAGCGTCTTGTTTATCTGATGGCCATCGCGCTTGGCCTGTCATTGACTGGTTGTGTGTCGTTCACACCGCTGGGCCCCATTGGCGAACCCTTGAACCCCGCGCCATCCACCCTTGATCGTAGTGCCGAGATCAGCGACGTCGTGATTTCCGCCCCCGATCTGGACGACAAGGTGCGTGTCGCCGGCAGCCGGCAGTTGACCGAGCAGATCAGCGTCTATGTCGACAAAAGCGATTACTTCAAGCGAATCGTGGCGTTCCCGGCCAAGGTCGGTGAGGACGACGTGGTGCTCAAGTTCAACCTGACCTCGCTGGCAGGCAAACGCACCATGCACCCGGCTTACCTTCCTGGTGCGCTGTTGACCTTGACCCTCTGGATCTGGGTCGACGGTCCGATTTACGTCGACAAATACGACCTCGCGGGTGAACTGATCATCGAAGACCGCCAGGGCAAGCAACTGGCCAGGTCGGTCGAGAAGGTGAAACTCGACAAGAATGTCGGCATGTGGAATGCCGATTATCTCAATCCCCGCCTGGGCGGTACTCAGCTGCGCGAATTGATCGCTCAATTGCTGGCCGGTGCCACCCCTCAACTGCGTCCACTGTCAAAGGAATTGGCTGCACATGAATAAGTACCTTTTGGTTTTGCTGTTGATGGCCAGCAGCGCCCTGACGGGCTGCATTTCCTACTCCCAGCAGAACTTGCCACCGGTGGATCAATGGCCACCGGCCCAGGCCAGGCAAGACAAGCCCAGTGCTTATCTGCACGTGACCACTCAGCAGAAGTTCAACGGCGAACTGTCGGGCGACGGGGGCAATGCGGCGGTGGTAGAAAAGAACATGCTGGAAACCTTCAAGGAATCCGGACAGTTCAAAAGCGTGACCACGGACAAAGTTGACTCGAACTTGTACGTCACGAGTACGTTGACCAACAACGAACAAGGCAATATCGCCAGTGCCTGGCTGACGGGGTTCACGTTTTTCGTGATCCCGACTACGTTCAGTAATACCTTCACGCTGGAAACGGTGTTCAAGGATCAGGAAGGCAACGTGCTGGGTAAAATCGTCAAACAGGAGAGCACCCGCACCTGGTTGCAGATTCTGCTGATTGTCGGGGTGCCGTTCAATGAACGAGGGGACGTGTTGCTCAAGCACTTGACCCAAAGCACGCTGGATGAAGCGGTCAAGCGCAAGCTGATCTGATCTGATCGATTGTCTATATGACGGCGTGCAACCTGTGCAAGGTTGGCTCGCCGCTGACACCTCTCGGGCCGAGGTGCCGACCTTGTCGGCGAGGCCCGCTCTGGCCTAATAAAGTGCGCTGGCGGTCATGAATATCTCGCTGTCCAGCGCCGGCTCCCGGACTTGCTTACCCCCACTTCAGGCTTTCAATGCCCCATCATCGACCGCAAGCTTCAGTGCCTTGGCGGCTTCCTTTGCGGCGATATCGGCGACGTCCGAGGTTTTGAACCAGCGATCTTTCTCGACCTGGTGATACGTCACCGTGGTCAGCGGCGGTTTGGCGCGCATGACAATGACCGCCTGGAATTCGCCTTCGACTTCTCTGGCTTCGCCCCGGATAAAAAATTCACCGATATCAAATTCCGTCACGTAGCAGCCTTCCCCTGGAAATGTCCTGTTGTGTTGAACGCCGTCCGACTTGGGAACGGGTTTCATTGGTTCGGCAGTATGGCAGTAGTTGCCTGCCGACGGCTGAGTTAAGTCGTCGGCATGACGAAACGTCTATGAGAAGGGACTGAGCGTAGCGTTTAGCGATGTAATTCGAGCTTGCGGGCGAGTGCACATGCTTCGTTGTGGTCGCTGCGGAAACCTCTGACATGGCCAGTGGAAATTTCTTTGATGTGGAAGAACGCATTACCGGCCAGAACGACCTGAAAACGCGGTGTGGCAAGCGTTTCAGGGGCAAGTTCAGGGTCTTGAAACCGCGCCGCGTACAGCGCCGACGGGTTGCTTGAGTAAGGCGCCAGGGGGCGGGCGAAGTGTGTCAGGGTGCACATATGAAGTCCTTTTCGTTATTTTGCCGACGTGTGTACGTCGTTTTGGGTAGTCTCGATGAGCATCGCTGCTCTAGAATCACCGTCACTGGTGGGCGATTGATGGTTATCTAAAGCAATTTTTTGCCGGCGATATGTCGGAAAAGTGCTTTTTTTAAAGAGTTTTTTCCCTAAGGTTGGTAATCCGTTTTTTCTGGCAGTCAGAAGGGCTTTTTCCTTCAACCTCTGACGAACTCCAGGCAAGACGACGCGAGTGACTTTCCATTAGTCTTCTTACGCCTCGCGATGAATGAGCCCTCTGCTCGTTTCAGGATTTCAACTCGGGTCATTTGGCGACACCTTCGGCATTGCCGCTTTTTTCTGCTGTGCGCTGTTTGCAGGCGTGCAGCATCATTTTCAGATGTGGGGATGTTTCCTTGGCAGTAAGTAATCTCGATATGCATGCTTTGTTCGTGCTGGGTGATTTGCGCGCAAAGCTGGTCAAGCAGTTCCAGTCACGTTTTGTTTACATCACCGAACAGAACGCCGAAGGCATTTACATTGCCGAGATCGACACCGAATCAGCACTGGTGGTGGACGACAAGCCAGGCCTGAAACTTAAAGTCGGCGATCATTTCAGCGCTTCGGTTTTGCCCAGTCGCGAAGGCGGCAAGCTGGACATCAAGTTCCGCGAAATCAAACTGACGGTGTATGGCCTGGGCGATTACGCGTTCGTGACCACCGCCGACGGTCACGGGATCGTGTTCAAGGAAGGTCACAGCGTGGTGATGGTGTTTGCCGCCCACCAACAATTGCAGGAAGGCCTGACCAAAACCCTGAAAGCCGTGACGGCCAAGGCCGCCAAGTGGCGCAAGGGTGAACTGGTGACCTTCAAGGCCAGCGAGTAATGCCCCTGACCCGCGCCGATTTCCACATACAGAACCAGGCCAGCGCTCAAGTGGAGGCCCAGCGGCTGTTCGAGCAGAAGGCCATCCTGCAGGGGGGCTGGCTGGGGTGGGTGGCGTCGCAGATCTACACCTTGCGCCCGGCGGAATACGCCAGCATGGTCAGAAGAGAGCTGGCGCGCTTGCAGGAAATTTCCGAAAAATAATCCTCGCCCCTCGAAAGCAGGAACCTCTACTACAGTCAGTTGACTGAGTATTTTGAGGCTTGCGGTCTTTATCAGGCCATCCTGCTATTGCTGTGAACAGCACGAGGTGCAAAAGCATGTACGGATTTCGACGGTTGCTGGCCACTGTTCTGGTCACTTTCGGTCTGGCTTCGCCCATTCCGGTATTTGCCGCCCAGGCGCCGATCCACTTTGCTGACCTGAACTGGGAAAGCGGCAGTCTGATCACCGATATCCTGCGGATCATTGTCGAGAAGGGCTACGGGCTGCAGACCGATACCTTGCCGGGAACGACCATCACCCTGGAAACCGCCCTGGCCAACAATGACATTCAGGTCATTGGCGAAGAATGGGCTGGTCGCAGCCCGGTCTGGGTCAAGGCTGAAGCCGAAGGTAAAGTCGCGAGCCTCGGCGATACGGTCAAGGGCGCCACCGAGGGCTGGTGGGTGCCCGAATACGTGATCAAGGGCGATCCGGCCAAGGGCATCAAGCCGCTGGCCCCCGGCTTGCGCAGTGTCAGTGACCTGCCGAAATACAAGGACGTGTTCAGTGACCCGGAAAGCCCGGGCAAGGGGCGCTTCCTCAACAGCCCGATCGGCTGGACCTCGGAGGTGGTCAACAAGCAGAAGCTCACGGCCTATGGTCTGAACGACAGCTATGTGAATTTCCGCAGCGGCTCCGGGGCGGCGCTGGATGCGGAAATCAGTTCGTCGATCCGTCGTGGCAAGCCGGTCCTGTTCTATTACTGGTCGCCGACACCCTTGCTCGGGCGCTTCAAACTGGTTCAGCTGGAAGAACCGCCGTTCGACGCCGAAGCCTGGAAAACCCTGACCGACGCTGACAACCCCAATCCGAAACCGACGCGCTCACTGCCCTCGAAGCTGTCGATTGGCGTGTCCGCACCGTTCCAGAAACAGTATCCGCAGATTGCCGAATTCTTCAGCAAGGTCGATTTCCCGATCGGCCCGTTGAACAAGGCGCTGGCTGAAATGAGCGAAAAACACACTCCGCCACGGCAAGCGGCGGAGGCGTTCATGAAGGCGCACCCGGATGTATGGCAGGCGTGGGTGCCGAAGGATGTGGCGGATAAAGTCTCCGCCGAATTGAAATGATGAGGTGCCGCTGATATCACCGGACTGTAGGAGCCGGCTTGCTGGCGATGGCGACCTCCAATTCGATGCAGAACGCTCGGTCCTCATCGCCGGCAAGCCGGCTCCTACAGTGGACGTGTTGTTCACCTTATTCAGGTCTGCAACAAAACCCCTTGTAGGAGCCGGCTTGCTGGCGATGGCGGCCTCCAATTCGATGCAGAACACTCGGGCCTCATCGCCGGCAAGCCGGCTCCTACAGTGGACGTGTTGTTCACATTATTCAGGCCTGCCACAAGATCCCTTGTAGGAGCCGGCTTGCTGGCGATGGCGGCCTCCAATTCGATGCAAAACGCTCGGGCCTCATCGCCGGCAAGCCGGCTCCTACAGTGGGTCGTGTTGTTCATCTTATTCAGGCCTGCCACAAGATCCCTTGTAGGAGCCAGCTTGCTGGCGATGGCGGCCTCCAAATCGATGCAGAACTCTCGGGCCTCATCGCCGGCAAGCCGGCTCCTACAGGGAGTGTGGATCGAGCACTAAAACCGGGTTTGCACCGCCAGCTCGAAAGTCCGCGGTGTACCCAGGTAATACGCCGGCGACACGTGCGCAAACTCGGCATACACCTCGTTGGTCAGGTTGCGTACCCGGCCAGTGACGGTGGTGTGTTGATCGACCTTGTAGCTGAGAAATGTGCCGTAAAGCGTATAAGACGGCACGGTCATCGTGTTGGCGCTGTCGGCAAACACCGAGGCGACGTACCGTGCGTCAACGCCCCCTTGCCATTGCGGCGCAAAATCATAGGTCAGCCACAGATTGCCGACCCGGTCCGGCACGTTGGTCGGTGTGTTGCCCTTGCGTGATACCACCACACCCGCTGCATTCTTCTCGGTGAACTCATCGTACTTAGCGTCAACCCAGGCAAAGTTACCTTCGGCCAACAGCTTGTCGGTGATCCGCAGCGAACTGGCCAGCTCGATGCCTTTGGACGTCTGCTGGCCCACGGGAATGCTAAGCGTCGGGTCCTGCGGATCGGTCACCGCGAAGTCTTTGCGCTCAATTGTGTACGCCGCCAGCGTCGCCGAACCGCGACCGTCCAGGTAGTCGAACTTGCTGCCGACTTCCCATTGTTTGCCGGTCGAGACATCAAAATCCTGTGTGCCGTTGGGTTGTTCGGCGGCGGTGCTGTATTGCACGTAGACGTTGGCGTCAGGGATGAACTGGTAGGTCAGGCCGACGCGACCGGTCACGGGTTCCCAGCTACGTTTGAGATGACGTGGATTGCTGGCAGTCACTACTCGGTGGTTAGTCACGTCCAGATCGATGTCGTCGTAACGCAGGCCGGTCAGCAACGACAATTTATCGGTCAGCGCCAGGCGGTTCTCGGCGAACAGCGCCTTGGTGGTGACTTCGTTGGTCTTGTCGCTGACAAACCCCGGTCGGGTGCCCGGGATGTCGTAGAAATGCCCCGGCTGAAAGTTGTTCGGGTCGACCGTGCTCGCGCCTTTGACGTTCAGCGGCGAATTGGTGGTCTGGTTGACCTTGTACTCGAAACCGCCGGACCAGGTGGTGTCCAGGCCAAACAGCGTGTTGTCGTGACGCAGTTCGAACTGGTTGCCGTTCTGCTCGCCCTGATGGCGCACTTGGTACGCCGTGGAGCGGTTTACCGCGCGGTTGTTGGCGCTGTACTGATAGGTTTCCAGGTTGCGGTAATCACGCTGACTGTCGAGGTGATAAAGGGTGTTGCGCAGGGTGGTGCTGTCGTTGATCCGGTAGTCGATGATCGAGCGTACCCAGATCGTGCGCTGCTCGTAACGGCCGTCCTCGACGTTGTAGTTGTTGAAGCGGTTGTGCTTGTCGATCTTCAATTCACCGGCCTTGGGATTCAGCACTGGCGTGCCCCAGTACGGACTGTCTTCGTGTTCATCCTGGTATTCCAGGGCCAGGGTGTGGGACAGGTTGGGCGTCAGGTCACTGAGCAGCGAAAACGCCACGCTCCACGCATCGCGTTCCTGGCGATCGATGTAGCCATTGCCGGTGTTGTGGCTGACATCCAGCCGCGCGTAATGCTGCACGTCCGCACCGGCTTCACTGAGCGCGTGATTAAGGCCTAAAGCGGTTTCGCTGGTGTCGTAACTACCGTAGCTGACCCGGCCTTCGACCGCTTGCTCTTCACGCGTCGCCATTTTGGTTACGTAGTTCAGCGAACCGCCCACGGAGCCGGCGCCATTGATCAGCGATGACGGGCCGCCCACCAGTTCGACCCGATCATAGATCCACGCATCCACGGGCCGGGCAAGGCCGCCGGAGACGTTGACGCCATTGAACATCTGGGTGATCTGGCTGCTGGTGAAACCACGGTAGGAGACGAACCCGCCGAAACCCGGCGGCGCACTGGTATTCACGCCGGGCAAGGTGTTGGCGGCGTCCTGGAAGTTCTGCGCGCCGTGGCGTTCGATGTCGTTGCGGTTGGCAATCGCCACCGACGCCGGAGTTTCACGCATGCTCAGCCCCAGGCGCGAGGCCATGCCGCTGGATTGGTCCAGGCTCAGACCCGGCTCGGCGGGGGCTTCGCCATCAATGGTGATCGGTGCGAGGTCCACTGTGGATTGTGCCCAGGCGTTAACGGACAGGCAGCCGAACAGGCTGGCCAGCAAAGGAATGGTTTTCATCGATGAATCCTGAATGCTTGCTAGGAAACAGCGCACAGGCGAACGCCTCGCGTTGGCGAAGTGAGCTGATTGAATGGCGAAGGATTCAGGCGAACGGCGGGGCGCGGGGGTTGGCCGAGGGCCAGGTGAAGCGGGCAGGGAGGTCAGCGTTGGCGACGACCGCCAAGGGTGGACTGTGTGTTTGCGGGAGGATCGCCAGGGTCAGGCTGGAATTGAGCGCCGGGCCCATGCCGCCGGTGGAGCACAACGGGCAGCCGAAGGCTTTCGACAGTGTCGGCAGTTGCTCTTCGGACGTGTTTGAGGACGCAGGTGCCTGAGTGCGCGGGTCAACCGTACAGAACTGGCCACCGAGGCCGTTGAGTTGCGCCCCGACCATTTGCCCGTGACCGATGCTGCAGGCGAACACATTGAACAGGACGCAGCAATAAAGCATCCATGCAATGAGTGAGCGATCGGTCCGGGCGAGTTTCATGGGGTGGCACTTTACCACCGTTGATCAGCCGCGCACTTCTAAAAATGCCGACTAGGATGATTCTGTTAATTCACTATCAAGGATCCTCGACATGACGTTTGTGTTGGCTCAATGGCTGGTGACGATCTTCGCGGTGATCAGCCTGATACATGTCTACTGGGCGCTGGGTGGCCAGTGGGCTTTCGTGGCTGCGGTGCCACAAGTGCCGGGGGAGGACGGCGCGCAATCGCGACCCGCATTCAAGCCTTCGAGGTGGCTGACGTTATTGGTGGCTTTCGGATTGCTGCTGATTGCAGCGCTGGTGTGTTTGCGCGTTGGCTGGTGGGTGCCGGCGGTGAACCATCAATCGCTGCAATGGGTGATCAGCGCCATCGCGATGCTGATGTTTGCCCGGGCGATTGGCGATTCGAACCTGGTGGGGTTTTTCAAGCAGGTCAAGGGATCGGAATTTGCCCGGCTGGATACGTGGGTGTATTCGCCGTTGTGTGTGGTGTTGGGGGCAGGGTTGTTGGTCGTTGCGTGGATTTGAAAAGCATCGCCAGCAAGCCGGCTCCTACAGGTGAACACAAACCCCTTGTAGGAGCCGGCTTGCTGGCGATGAGGCCCGAATAATCAACACAAACTCGGGGACTAACTCCCACTCTCAGTCCGCCGACTACTCACCTCCGCCGGAACATCATCCCCCGCCATGCGCTTGCGGAACAACGCCGCCCGCGCCAGCAGCAACGTGGTCACCGGCACCGTAATCGCCAACAGGATCGGGATCAGCCAGGCATGCAGCACCGGCCCGGACTTGAGCGCCGAAAAGTAGATGATCGACCCCAGCGCCACGCACCACGCACCCAATGTCGAGGCCAGTGCCGGCGGGTGCATGCGCTGGAAGTAATCCTTCATCCGCACCAGCCCGATCGCCCCGATCAGCGCAAAAACACTGCTGAGTACCAGCAGGATCGCCACCGGGATTTCCACCCACAGAGACAGTTCAGCGTTCATTCGATCACCTCGCCACGCAGCAGGAATTTCGCCAGCGCAAACGAGCCGACGAAGCCGAACAGCGCGATCAGCAGCGCCGCTTCGAAGTAGGTGTCACTGGCATAACGAATACCCAGTGTCAGCATCATCAGCATCGCGATAATGTATAGGTAATCCAGCGCCAGAACCCGGTCCTGCGCCGACGGGCCTTTGAACAGGCGGATCAGGGTCAGGACCATCGCCAGCGAAAAAATGAACAGGCTCAGCAGAACCGCATTCGACAGCAACGGGCTCATTCGAAAATCTCCATCAACGGGCGTTCGTAGGTCACCTTGAAATGCTCGATGAACAGCGCTTCGTCATCCAGATCGAAGACGTGCAGCAACAAAATGCTGCGGTCCAGCGCCAGTTCGGACCAGACCGTACCGGGCACCACCGTGCAGATCATCGCCAGTGCTGCCAGGCCGTTGGCGTCGCGCAAATCCAGCGGAACCTTGATGAACTGCGAGCGCGGCGGGCGCCGACCGGCGTTCAAAACACCCCAGGCCACAGCAAGGTTGGAGACCAGCACGTCGCGACCGACGATGAAGAACAAACGCAGAATCACGCCGGGACGCCGAATGCGGATCGGCAGGGGGCGCAACTTGCGCATCATCAACGGCGCGCAAAATCCGAGCACTGCGCCCAGCAGCAGGTTGCCGGGGCTTATCGACAGGTTCAGCACCAGCCACAACAACCACAGCGCCAGCGACAACCAAGGTGCAGGAAACAGACGCCTCATGGTTGCACCTCCGCGACGGCCGCTTTGGCTTCCGGACTCGGAACTGCCCGGGTGCCAAGCACCGCCATCACGTATTGCTGCGGATTGTTCAAGGTCTGTGCGGCGGCCTGGGTGTAACGCAGCAGCGGCTCGGCCTTGAAGGTCAGCAGAATGCTCAGGCCCAACAGCGCGATGATCGGCACGCATTCGAGCCGTCGCAGCATGGGTGATGGCCGTTCTTCAGGCGTCCAGAAACGCTGGATGCCCAGACGCGAGAAGGCAATCAACGACGCCAGCCCGGAGAGAATCAGCAACGCCAACAAACCCCACGCGGCGTTCGACACCGGTTCATCCGCGCCATTGCCCAGGCCCAGGGGGTTGAGCAGAGCGTGCAGTAAACCGAGCTTGCCGATAAAACCGGACAGCGGCGGCATGCCGATGATCAGCAACGCGCAGGCAATGAAGCTCAAGCCGAGAAACGCCATGGTCCAGGGAATCACCTGGCCGACCACGGCTTTCTGTTCATCGTCGAGGTTGATGCCTTTGGGTGGTTGCAGGGATTCCACCGGGCGCGCAATCAGGTCGGCGTCATCGAACAGCGGCATTTCGTTGGCCGAACGCGAACGTTCGATCAACTCGGCCAGCAAGAACAACGCGCTCAACGCCAGGGTCGAGCTGACGAGATAGAACAGCGCCGCGCCGATCAGGTTCGGCTGGGCGAAACCGATGGCCGACAGCAGAATCCCCGCCGACACCAGAATGCTCAGGCTGGCCATGCGCTCCAGACGTTGCGCGGCGAGGATCGCCACAGCGGCGCAGACGATGGTCGCCATGCCGCCGTAGATCAACCAGTCGCCGCCAAAATACGCCGACGCGCCGGCCTGACCGGAGAACAGCAAGGTCCACAAGCGCAGCAAGGTGTAGACGCCGACCTTGGTCATGATCGCGAACATCGCCGCCACCGGCGCGCTGGCCGAGGAATAGGCCGGCACCAGCCAGAAATTCAGCGGCCACATCCCGGCCTTGGCCAGGAACGCCACGGCGAGAATCGCCGCGCCGGCATGCAGCAAGCCGCGATCGGCTTCCGGCACCAGCGGGATTTTCAGCGCCAGGTCGGCCATGTTCAACGTGCCGGTGACGCCGTAGATCAGCGCCGCGCCGATCAGGAACAGCGACGAGGCCAGCAGATTGATCGAGATGTAATGCAACCCCGACGACACCCGCGCCCGGCCCGAACCGTGGAGCATCAGGCCGTAAGATGCCGCCAGCAGCACCTCGAAAAACACGAACAGGTTGAACAGGTCCGCCGTCAGGAAGGCGCCATACAGGCCCATCATCTGAATCTGGAACAGTGCATGGAAACTCGAACCGGCGCCGTCCCATCTGGCCATCGCGAACAGCAGGGCGCTGACGCCGATGATCCCGGTCAACACCAGCATCAGCGCGGACAGGCGATCGACCACCAGCACGATCCCGAACGGTACTTGCCAGTTGCCCGGCAGGTAGACGCCGATGGAGCCAGGCACGTCAGTGGTTTGCGTCCATTGCAGCAACAGCACGGCGATGCCCAGCCCCAAGAGGCTGGAGAGCAGGTTGATTTTGGCCTTCAACGGGCGGTGTTTCTCGCCCAGCATCAGCATGATGGCGGCGGTCAGCAGCGGCAACAGAATCGGTGCGGCGATCAGGTGCGTCATCGCATTCATTCTTTAGGCTCCCGGCCATCCACATGGTCGGTGCCGGTCAAGCCACGCGAAGCCAGCAGCACGACGAGAAACAGCGCGGTCATGGCGAAGCTGATCACGATGGCGGTCAGCACCAGCGCTTGTGGCAGCGGGTCGGTGTAATGCAACAGATCTTGCGGCACGCCGTCCTTAATGTTCGGCTCCTTGCCGATGAACAGACTGCCCATGCTGAAGATGAACAGATTGACGCCGTACGACAGCAAACACAGGCCCATGACCACCTGGAACGTCCGTGGCCGCAGCACCAGCCAGACGCCGGACGCGGCCAGTACGCCGATGGCGATTGCGATGACTTCTTCCATCAGACGGCCTCCTTCATGGCGACGGGTTTGGTCTGGGCAGCGGTCTTGTGACCCCGGACCGATTGGTGGGCGAGGGCGGTGAGGATCAACAGCGTCGAGCCGACCACCACCGAGTACACGCCGATGTCGAAGAACAGTGCGCTGGCGATGTGAATGGCGCCCAGCAGCGGCAGTTCGAAATGCCAGGTGTGGGTGGTCAGGAACGGATAACCGACCGCCATCGCCCCGAGCCCGGTGACCGTGGCGAACAGCAAACCGGTGCCCATCCAGCGCAGTGGGCGCAGGCTCATTTGCGCCTCGACCCACTGCGTGCCGGCGACCATGTATTGCAGGATGAACGCCACCGACATCACCAGCCCCGCGACAAACCCGCCGCCCGGCTGGTTGTGGCCGCGCATGAACAGGTAGATCGAAACCACGAACGCAATCGGCAACAGCATGCGCACCAGCACCGCCGGCACCATCATGAAGCCGAGTGCGGTGTCGCTGGCGTGACGCGGGTTGACCAGATCGGTGACCACGTCGGGCGCGAGCAAGCGCTGTTGCGCCGGCAGTTGCAGGCTTTCTTTCGGCGGGCGGAAGCGTCGCAACAGTGCGAACACGGTCAGTGCCACGGCCACCAGCACGGTGATTTCGCCGAGGGTATCGAAGCCGCGGAAATCCACCAGCATCACGTTGACCACGTTACTGCCACCGCCTTCCGGCAGGGCGCGGCTGAGGTAGAACGAGGAAATATCGTTAGGCGTCTGGCGCGTCAGCATCGCGTACGACAGCACCGCCATGCCGCCGCCGACCGCGATCGACAGCAACAAGTCGCGCAGGCGACGAATGCGCGCTTTGCGCAAGCTGCTCGGTAGCGGGGAAACCTCTTCGATCCGTCGTGGCAACCAGCGCAGGCCCAGCAGGATCAGCACCGTGGTCACCACTTCAACCACCAGTTGCGTCAGCGCCAGGTCCGGGGCCGAGAACCAGACAAACGTGATGCAGGTCATCAAGCCGCAAACACTGACCATGGTCAGGGCCGCGAGCCGGTGATACTTGGCTTGCCACGCCGCGCCGAGGGCACAGGCAATCGCCAGGAGCCACAAGGTGACGAACACGATCGAGCCCGGAATCTTCGGCCGGTCACCCCAGCTCAGGCTGCTGTGCAGCATCGGGATCAACCCGGCCAGCACGGCGGCGAGCACCATCAGGAACAATTGGGTTTGCAGGCGTCTGGTGCTGATCCGCCGCTCCAGGCGACGGGCCAGGCGCATCATGATCACCAGGCTGCGCTCGAACAGGCGCTTGCCGTTGAACAGGCCAATCACCGGCGGGTATTTGAAACGTCCGTGCTTGAACTGGTTGCGCAGCAGCAGGTAGAGCACGATGCCGCCGGACATGGCGATCAGGCTCATGATCATCGGCGCGTTCCAGCCGTGCCAGATTGCCAGGCTGTATTCCGGCAGCGTGCCGCCGACGACGGGCAGGGCAGCGGCAGCCAGTAATGAGCCGACCACTTGCGCCGGGAAAATCCCCACGATCAGGCAAGTGAACACCAGCAATTCCACCGGCGCACGCATCCAGCGTGGCGGTTCGTGCGGGGTGTGCGGCAGGTCGGTGGCGGTCGGGCCGAAGAACACGTCAACCGTGAAACGCAGCGAATAGGCAACACTGAACGTACCGGCGATGGTCGCGACGATGGGCAGGGTCATCTCGATCCAGGCGGTCGCGTTGATGAACACGGTTTCGGCGAAGAACATCTCTTTCGACAGGAAACCGTTGAGCAACGGCACGCCAGCCATCGAGGCACTGGCGACCATGGCCAACGTCGCGGTGAACGGAATCAGTTTGATCAGGCCGCTGAGCTTGCGAATGTCTCGGGTGCCGCTTTCGTGGTCGATGATCCCGGCTGCCATGAACAGCGACGCCTTGAAGGTGGCGTGGTTGAGGATGTGGAACACCGCAGCCACGGCGGCCAGCGGACTGTTCAGGCCCAGTAGCAGGGTGATCAGGCCGAGGTGGCTGATGGTCGAGTAGGCGAGCAGGCCTTTGAGGTCGTTCTGGAACATCGCGCAGTACGCGCCGAGTAACAGGGTGCAGGCACCGGCGCCGCTGACGATGTAGAACCATTCCTCACTGCCGGACAACGATGGCCACAGCCGCGCCAGCAGAAACACCCCGGCCTTGACCATGGTCGCCGAGTGCAGATACGCCGAAACCGGTGTCGGCGCCGCCATCGCGTGGGGCAGCCAGAAGTGGAAGGGGAATTGCGCGCTTTTACTCAGGGCGCCGATCAGGATCAGGGGTAGCAGAACAGGGTAGAGGGCATGTGCGCGAATCAGATCGCCGGCGGCCAGGACCTTATCCAGGTCATAGCTGCCGACCACATGGCCAAGCAGCATGACCCCCGCCAGCAGGCACAAACCGCCCGCGCCAGTGACCATCAGCGCCATGTAAGCGCCGCGTCGCGCATCGGCGCGATGGTGCCAATAGCCGATCAACAGGAATGAAAAGAGACTGGTCAGCTCCCAGAAAAACACGATCTGGATCAGGTTGCCGGAAATCACCAGGCCGAGCATGGCGCCCATGAACGCCAGGAAAAACGCGAAGAACCGCGGCACCGGATCATCCGGCGACATGTAATAGCGGGCATACAACGACACCAGCGTGCCGATGCCCAGCACCAGCATCGAGAACAGCCAGGCAAACCCGTCCATGCGCAGAACGAAGTTCAGGCCGAGGCTGGGTAGCCAGAAAAACTCTTCGCGAATGACGCCACCATGGGCGATCTGCGGGTACAGGAGTGCGACCTGGACGGTGCCTATGAGGGCAACGACGCCAGCCAACAAAGATTCAGTGTTACGCGCGTTGTGCGGCAGCACGGCTGCCAGACAGCTGCCGACAAAGGGCAGAAGCAGTAGAACTATCAGGGACATAGGCTTCTAATCTGCGGAAGTTTGTGAAGCATCATACGTGCCAGTCCCCGGATCACCAAACGGCAAGCTGTGGCAGAATCCTACAAGGTAGACGGAAAATGCCTGATTCACATTGTTTCAGAGGGCTGTGTTCAACGGGTATGGCCCCTTCGCGAGCAGGCTCGCTCCCACAGGTTAAGGGGATGTGTCGAGGTCTCTGTAGGAGCCGGCTTGCCGGCGATGGCGTCCTAATGGCTGGCGTGTTTCTTTGATGGTGTACATATCCATTGCTGCGGTAACGGCCGCTAATGGTTTCGCTCTTACAGCGAGTCACTTGGAGAAGCGCCAAGTAACCAAGCGCTCTTGCCCCTTTCGTTCGGTGCCTCGCTGTGGCTCGGCATGCCCTCGCTCCGGTCCTGCTCCGTGGGCCCGCCGCCATCGGCCATCCATGGCCGGGGGCGGCTAACCCGGCATCCATGCCGGGTTGCCCACTGCGCAGAACCTCCACTCGGCCTCTCGAGGGGGCGCTCAGATCAAAAGCGAAAGGCGAGCTAACGCTCGGCCTGATGAGTGGTGAAAATCAAAAGCGTACGCAGATCTCCTGTAGGAGCCGGCTTGCTGGCGATGGCGGTAGGTCAGTCGAGAAATCAGTTGACTGACCCACCGCCATCGCCAGCAAGCCGGCTCCTACAGTAGGGATGTGTACATGGCAACCAGCAGCACCGGAATATCGCAATCATTGTTGGTCATCGGTATGTGCGGGTTCATGCGTCACCTTCCGCTTGAACCGCGTGAATACCGTCAATAGAGGCCTGTACCAGTGAGTGCGCGGTGCCGATCATATGTTTGCTAGCCCAACGCAGGGTAGCGATGTGCCCCGGTAGCGTTGCGTTGGGGGTACGGCATAGAGGTGAAGGTCGACGTGGTCGCAAGGGGCGAAGACGATTTATCAGGCGCTTCAAATCTTGAGGTTTACCCCTGAGTTTCCTGCTCCAACTCTTCCTCGACCGCAGCAGCCTTACCCTTGGTCTTCAACTCACTCACAATCACCGCCGCCACAATCAACCCCGCGCCCACCAACGCAATCGCCGGCAACCGCTCGCCGGCGATCCTTCCGACGATCCCGGCCCATACGGGCTCACCCGCGTAAATCAACGTCGCCCGCGTCGGCGAAACACTTTTCTGCGCCCAGTTCATCGCCACTTGAATGGCCGCGCTCGCCGCGCCGAGGCCCAGCGCGCTGCACAGCAGGAGCCATGAGAAGTCGGGAATCATTTCTTGGGTCGGCACCACCAGCAAGAACGACAACACCGAAGTGGTCGCCAATTGCACCACCGTCACCCGGCGTACATCGACCTGGCCGGCGTAGGTGCTGATCAGAATGATTTCCGCGGCAATCGCGATGGCGCTGA
This sequence comes from Pseudomonas sp. GT1P32, assembly GCF_054897805.1. Taxonomy (NCBI): domain Bacteria; kingdom Pseudomonadati; phylum Pseudomonadota; class Gammaproteobacteria; order Pseudomonadales; family Pseudomonadaceae; genus Pseudomonas; species Pseudomonas sp. GT1P32. The sequence continues at coordinate 1,627,741 of NZ_CM142704.1, read as the reverse complement.
TCAGCGTGGCGATTTCACCCGGACTGAAATTGAACGATGCACCCGCTGGCCCCGACAGCAACATCAACCCGGTAAACGCCAGCATGATCCCGATGCTCGGCATCAACCCCGGACGCCGCCCCAGCACCAGCCATTGCAGCAACGGCACGAAGGGTACGTACAGCGCGGTAATAAAGGCCGACTGACTGCTTGGAATGCTCTGCAGCCCGACGGTCTGCAAGCCGTAGCCGAGCATGATCGCCACGCCGATAAAGGCGCCGGCCTTGAGTTCGAACAGGCTCATTTCCCGCAGATGACGCCAGGAGAACAGAGCGACGATGGACGCGGCGGCGGCAAAGCGCAGACCGACGAAGAACATCGGGCCGCTGACCGTCATCGCATGCTGCACCAGCAAGAAGGTCCCGCCCCAGACCATGGTGATCAGCACCAGCACGCACTCGGCCTTGCTGAACTTGCGGGAAGAAGCCGGGGAGGAGTTCAACGACGTCATGACCTTGCACGCTACCTGAGGGCGACGCACAATGCGCCGAATGTTGCGCAGTATACTGCCCAACCCCACCAAGTGAGCAATATAGTGCACAAAGATTCAACGCAGCGGGCTTCGGTCCTTCAGCACGTCAGCCTGAACGTCCGGCGCCTGCGCCACGCCGCCGACATGAGCCAGACCGCGCTCGCGGAAAAGTCCGGGGTCAGCCGCCGGATGCTAGTGGCCATCGAGGCCGGCGAGAAGAACGTTAGCTTGACCACCCTCGACCGCGTGGCCGAAGCGCTGGACGTAGCCTTCAGCGATCTGATCCAGGCACCGGACGCCCGCGACCCGAGCCGCATCAACGAAGTGGCCTGGGCCGGAGTGATTCCGGGCAGCAAAGCCGTGTTGTTGTCCAAAGCCACTGCCACCCGCGAAGTGGAACAGTGGGAATGGTGCCTGCAACCGGGGGAGATTTATCCGTCGCAACCGGATGCAGAGGGTTGGAGCGAACAGATCTACGTGTTCGAAGGTTGCCTGACGCTGATGGTGCGCGACACGCCGCATAACATCGGCGCGGGGGAGTTTTTCATGTTCGCCAGCAACCAGCCTCATTCCTATCGCAACGATGGGGACGTGGCGACGCGATTTGTGCGAAATGTAGTGATCTGATGGCGGATACCGTTTATCTGAAATGATGCGCTACCTGTTACTTATGACAGTAGGCGTGCGGGGTGATTGTTCTTTAAATATCGTTCAGTACGTTGTACTCGTGACTTGGCCTGACTGCCGGGTAGGGTTTGCCCGACCGTCCACTGAACGGAATTGGATAAATGGCTTTATTACCAGCGCTCCAAATGAAAGAGGCTGTAGGTGGGGTGATTAAACTTACAGATGTTCCCGTGGATGGCGCTACGGCCCTCATTCCTAAACCCGACAATAATTTTCCCCGTGACGATGTCAGCGTGTTTGTTGAGCGTCAGGAGTATCTGCTGAAGCTCGGCGAGTCGGCCGATGGCTATTATCGAGTGAAAGTACCAAAAAGTACTTTGCTTGATCATATAGGGCCGAACAAACAGTTCAAATACATCATCTGGTATGCCGGGGCCGGAGACCTCTCTGATTCAATAAATTACGATATCTTGCGTTCTTGATTGAGTGGAATAACAACGCGCTCGACCTCTACGAAAGGGTCGAGCGTTTTGCTGGCAGAAGTGTTTGTCGAGCAACAGTAAATCCACAGATTGTCTCGCTTCATTTAGTTAAGTAATTTAAGTTTTGTCAGTAACATACTGATTAATAAAGATTAAAAATATTGGCACGACTTCTGTAGAGGTGATTGGGTATTCACCTGACGCTGGAGTCGCGTAATGACAATCTCAGCCCAACCCACTCGCACCGTCCACGTCATCCAATCGGATGCCGAGGCAATCGCCGTCGCTCACAAACTCGCTGCACGCTTCGCCGTCGAGGCCAGCGTGCGTGATCGCGAGCGACGTTTGCCGGTCGCCGAGCTCGACGAGTTTTCCGCCAGCGGCCTCTGGGGCATCACCGTTCCCAAGGCATACGGTGGCGCCGGCGTTTCCTACGTGACCGTCGCCGAAGTGATCAAGATCATTTCCGCCGCCGACTCTTCCCTTGGCCAGATCCCGCAAAACCACCTCGGCGTGCTCGACATCCTGCTGCAAACCGCCACCGAAGAGCAGAAGCGTTACTACTTCGGCAAAGTCCTGCAGGGTTACCGCTTCGGCAACGCTTTCTCCGAGTCCAAAAGCAAAAACGCCGGGGCCTTCGAAACCCGCATTCGTTTCGACAAAGACACCGCGCAGATCGACGGCGAGAAGTTCTACTGCACCGGCGCGCTGTTCGCGCACATCGTCCCGGCGGTGGCGGTCAACGAGCAGAACCAGGCGTTCATCGCGCTCATTGAACGCGACAATCCCGGCCTGACCGTGATCGATAGCTGGGACGGTTTTGGCCAGCGCACCACTGCCAGCGGCGGCGTTACTTTGAATGCGGTGAAGGTGCCGTTGAATGCGGTGATCCCGGCTCACAAAGCGTTCGATGAACCCACCGCCGACGGCCCGATTTCACAGATCATTCAAGCCGCAGTGGACACCGGCATCGCCGTCGGCGCGCTGGAAGAAACCAAGCGCTACGCCCGCGAATCCCGGCCATGGATCGACAGCGGACAGGATCACGGTTGGCAGGACCCGTTCAGCATCGCCGCGATTGGTGATCTCGAATGGCGAGTCCACGGCACCGAAGCGATCCTCAAGAAAGCCGGGCAAGCCATCGACGCGGCGTTGCTCAATCCCAATGAAGACACGGTGGCCCACGCCTCGGTGGTGGTCGCCCAGGCCAAAGTTCTCTCGGCCGAAATCGCGCTGCTCGCCAGCAGCAAACTCTTCGAACTGGCGGGCACTCGCTCGGTGCTCGGCAAATACAACCTCGACCGCCACTGGCGCAACGCCCGCACTCATACGCTGCACGACCCGGCACGCTGGAAATACCACCTGATCGGCAACTACCTGCTCAACGGCGTCAAGCCTGCGCGCCACGCCTGGAACTGAGGAGTCCACCATGAATGCCTTGACCCAACCGATCAATGCCGGGCAACCCCTGGCCAAAAGTCAGCACGACTTGCACAACGCGCGCAGTTTGCTTGATGCGACCCTGCGCTTCGTTCGTCAGCAGAGCAAAACCACGGACGATCCGTTTGTCATCAGCCGTTTCGGCGATGTGCACATCCGCATCGAAGTTGCCGCCGCGCTGCTCGAACGTGCGGAAGAGTCTTTGAATCGCCATGAAGACGCCACTGAGGTCAGCATCGCCATTGCCGAGTCTCACCTTGCCAGTGCAGAGGCGCTGAGCACGGTCAGCGATGCTGAATTCGAACTGACTGGGCAACGCACTGTGTTGCCTGGATCGCTGCAAGATCCGTTGCGCTGGAAGCTTCACCTTATTGGTAATTTCCGCCTGAACGGCATTCACCCAGTCACGCTTGCGTAAACAGCATTTGCTGGTCGTTAGTAACTCGATTGTTATTCCTGTACCCGATCTAATGCCTGTCGCAATGACAGGCATTAGATCGGGATTTGTACTTTGCCCACCTTTGCCATTCGTCGAATTTCCTGTCTGACCTGTTACTTTTGACAGTAGATATCTGCTTCAAAAGAATCTTATATAAGCCCTGTGCATTGGCGCACTACAGAGATTGGTTTGCGGCGGAGTCATATGAATTTAATCTGAATGGGCTAAAGGAGCTGCATATGTCTACTAAAAAACCTAGTTTTGCGTTGGAGATTCAACCAGTAAATGGAAATTATAAAGAAGGGTTTAAAGCAGTAGCCAAAATTGGCGCCGGTGACTTTACAGAGCTAGTGCTCCGATACAGGCTCGATGGAGATCAATTTAACTTCAAGGCGTTTGATTCAGACGGGGCGTCGACTACCTGTACTGCTTCGGCGAAGGAAGTGAAACTCCTCGATGGGAAAAAGCCGAAATTTTACGCCGTTGCATCTTTCGCTGCGGGGGGTAAAGAAGAGTCTAATGAAGTGGAGGTTGATCTTAGCTAAATGTATAGAAGATAGAAGCAAGTGCTTCTTTCTTTAGGTTTTTAAAGATTGTGAGCACTTGGTGTTCAAGTGTTGCTCCACAAACAGTGCTTTGACAGTTTGCGCATGTTGCGCTGACTGATTCCCTGTATCGCTTTGTTTTGTCCGCGAAAACTCTACTGTTTAGTATTTGGCCTGACTTGTGCATTAGGACTCTATATCCATCCGGAGTCCAATAACATCATGAACGCCAATACCATCCGAGATTCCTTTCTCTTCAAGTTCTACACGATTTCAGGAGTGCATCCCCATGCCTCGTGAAATCCGCCTCAACGCTTTCGACATGAACTGCGTCGGTCACCAGTCGCCCGGCTTATGGGCGCACCCACGGGACCGCTCGTGGCAGTACAAAGACCTCGAATACTGGACCGACCTGGCGAAAATCCTCGAGCGCGGCAAGTTCGACGGGTTGTTCATCGCCGACGTGCTGGGTATCTACGATGTCTATAACGGCAACGGTGAGGCGGCGATCCGTCAGGCGGCGCAGGTGCCGGTAAACGATCCGCTGCAACTGATTCCGCCGATGGCGCTGGTCACCGAGCATCTGGGTTTTGGCCTGACTGCATCGCTGTCGTTTGAACACCCGTATCCGTTCGCCCGACGCCTGTCGACCCTCGATCACCTGACCAAGGGCCGCGCGGGCTGGAACATTGTCACCTCGTACCTGGAGAGTGGCGCAAAGAACCTTGGCCAGAAAAACCAGACCGAACACGACGCCCGCTACGATTTCGCCGAAGAGTACCTGGAGGTTTGCTACAAACTCTGGGAAGGCAGTTGGGAAGAGGGCGCGATCCTGCGGGATCGCGAGCGTCGGATTTTCAGTGACCCGAGCAAAATCCACGAGATCCGGCACGTCGGCAAACACTTCCAGGTGCCGGGCATTCACCTCTGCGAACCGTCACCGCAACGCACACCCGTGCTGTACCAGGCCGGTGCATCGAGTCGTGGCAAACAGTTCGCCGCTGAACATGCCGAATGCGTGTTTGTGGCGGCGCCGTCGAAAGTGCTGCTGAAAAAGACCGTGGCCGACATCCGTCGTCGCGCCGCCGAGGCCGGGCGCGATCCGTCGAAGATTCTGATCTTCAACCTGCAAACGGTGATCCTCGGCGAGACCGACGCCAAGGCCAAAGCCAAGTTCGAGGAATACAAAACCTGGGTCAGCTACGAAGGTGCGATGGCATTGATTTCGGGCTGGACCGGGATCGATTTCAGTCAGTTCAAGCCAGATGAGCCGCTCAAGCATGTGCACACCAACGCCATCCAGTCGGCGGTGGAAGCGTTCTCCACGGCCGATCCGAACAAGGTCTGGACGCCGAATGAACTGGCCGACTGGGTCGGGATTGGCGGGTTTGGTCCGCTGTTTGTCGGCAGTCCCGAGACGGTTGCCGATCTTTTGCAGGAGTGGGTTGAAGAGACCGATGTGGACGGCTTCAACCTGGCCTATGCGCTGACGCACGAAACCTTTATCGACGCCGTGGAACTGCTGGTGCCGGAGTTGCAGAAGCGTGGCGTCTACAAGACCGAGTACGCACCGGGGACCTTGCGCGAGAAGTTGTTCGGGGAGGGCGCGCGGTTGCCGGAGATTCATCCGGGCGCGGGGTATCGGGATTTGGCGGGGGTGCGGCAGCAGGAGAAGAAAGTGGTGTCGGCGTAGACGCCATCGCCGGCAAGCCGGCTCCTACAGGATTCGTGTTGCCGGTGATTTCCGTGGACGACACAAAACCCTGTAGGAGCGAGGCTTGCCCGCGAAGAGGCCGGTACATCCAGCATTGATGTCGGCTGTCACACCGCCATCGCCAGCAAGCCGGCTCCTACAGGGTTTTGTGTCGTGCACAAATATCGCTGGCGACACGAAACCTGTGGGAGCGGGCTTGCCCGCGAAGAGGCCGGTACATCCAGCATTGATGTCGGCTGTCACACCGCCAACGCCAGCAAGCCGGCTCCTACAGGGTTTTGTGTCGTGCACAAATATCGCTGGCGACACGAAACCTGTGGGAGCGGGCTTGCCCGCGAAGAGGCCGGTACATCCAGCATTGATGTCGGCTGTCACACCGCCATCGCCAGCAAGCCGGCTCCTACAGGGTTTTGTGTCGTGCACAAATATCGCTGGCGACATGAAACCTGTGGGAGCGAGGCTTGCCCGCGAAGGGGCCGGTACATCCAGCATTGATGTCGGCTGTCACACCGCCATCGCCAGCAAGCCGGCTCCTACAGGGGATGGTGGTGTTTTAGAGATTTTGGCCCAGCGGACCACCGCACGCTTTTGCCCATGAACAGGAGGTCAACCCATGAGCGTGCATGAACTCAAACGTCCGCCCTTTGCGGACACCGCCGAGTGGCGGGTCGAGCTGCCCACGGCGCTGGAGCAATTGCGCCACTGGGCGCAGGTCAGTCCGTTGCAGCCGGCGCTGCGGCACAAGCGCCATGGCCAGTGGTTTGTCTGGCGCTGGATCGATGCCCTGCGCGATGTCGAGCGCTTGGCCGACGGCTTGCGCCAACAAGGTTTTACCGAAGATTCGCGCCTGGCCCTCAGCGGTGCGTTCGAACCGAATCTGTTGCTGCTGGCCCTGGCCGCACAACACATCGGCGGGCAGTTGCTGACGCTGCCGGACAACCTCGACCCCGAATCCCTGCACAAAATTCTCTGGCGCAGCGGGCCCACGCACGCCTTCGTTCAAGGCCGGCAGACCCGGCAACTGTGGCTCAATCAGGGCCAAACGCTGCTCAACTTCAACGACCTGCTTGGCCCGGTGGACACTCCGCAGCGCCTCAACCGTTGGCGCCAGAACGCGCAACTCTGGAGCGAAGAGGGCACGCAATGGCAGGCCGGCCTGACGGTGTTGCTTGAGCAATGGCTGAGCAGCGGCCAATCCCTGGCTTTCCCGGAAAGCCCCGGCAGTGCCAGTCGCGACCGTCGTGAAGTCGCGCCTTCGGGGCTGCTGCTGTCGGCCGAACGCCTGCAACTGCTGGCCGAGGAAATCGACAGTCGCCTCGCCGCGCAAGGCACCTGGCGTCGACGTCTTTGCGAGTGGGCCATCGCTCACCCGGAAAAAGGCCTGCAACGGCTGATCAAGAACCGCGTTCGGCGACTGCTCGGTTTTCACAACCTGCATTACATCTGGCAGGCCACACGCACGCCTGAGGTGAAAGCCGCGCCAACCTGGCTCACTGAATTCAAACGGGGCATCGCATGACTTCGACCGATTCCATCCTGCAAGTCAGCGGCATTTCCCTGTCCTTCAAAGGCGTGAAAGCGATCAACGAGTTGTCCTTCGACGTGCGTCGGGGCGAGATCTGCGCGCTGATCGGCCCCAACGGCGCGGGCAAGAGTTCGCTGCTCAACGTGCTGAACGGCGTGTACCGCTTCGATGCCGGTTCGATTGTCTTCGAGCAACAGCCGTTCAAACGCATCGACCCGTTGACCGCTGCGCGCCGAGGCATTGGCCGCACGTTCCAGAACAACGCGTTGTTCAAGAAAATGAGCGTGATCGACAACATCCTCACCGGTCTGTCGCGGCACTTGCGCAGCAGCTTCATCGAACAGGCACTCAACCTGCCGCGAGCACGCCGCGAAGCCGAAGCCTTCCGCCAACAGGCCCAGGGCATTCTCGAATTCCTTGAGCTGCAAGCGCATCGCGATGTGCCGGTGGGCAATCTGTCCTATGGCCTGCAAAAACGCGTAGAACTCGGCCGCGCCTTGATCGCCGGCCCGCGCCTGTTGCTGCTGGATGAGCCGATGGCCGGGATGAACGCTGAAGAGAAACAGGAAATGGCCCGTTTCATCGCCGACATCAACCGCGACCTCGGCACCACGGTGGTGTTGATCGAGCACGATATGAGCGTGGTCATGGGCCTGTCCGACCACGTCGTGGTCCTCGATTACGGGCGCAAGGTCGGTGACGGTACGCCGGCCGAAGTGCAGGCCGATCCCGAAGTGATCGCGGCGTATCTGGGAGTGGTGCACTGATGACGTTCTTCTTCGAAACCCTGCTCGGCGGCTTGCTCGCCGGGACCATGTATTCGCTGGTCGCCATCGGCTTCGTGCTGATCTACAAGGCCAGCGGCGTGTTCAATTTTGCCCAGGGCGCGATGCTGTTGTTCGCCGCGCTGACCTTCGTCAGCCTGCACGATCAGGGCGTGCCGTTTGCCCTGGCGCTGTTGCTGACCGTGGTGGTGATGATCATCGGCGCGTTGCTGATCGAACGGCTGGTGCTGCGGCCACTGGTCAATCGCTCGCAGATCACCTTGTTCATGGCCACGCTCGGGCTGTCCTTCATCATCGAAGGCCTGGCACAAGGCTTGATGGGCTCGCAAGTGCGGGCGCTGGACTTAGGGATAGACGACGTGCCGGTGTTCATCGGCGGAATGATGGTCAGCCAGTTCGACCTGATCGCGGCGGCGGCGGCCATTGTGCTGGTGACGGTGTTGGCGTTGTTGTTCAACAAGACCCGCATCGGCGTGTCGTTGCGGGCGGTGGCGGATGACACCACCGCCGCGTTGTCGATTGGCATCAACCTCAACCGGATCTGGCAGATCGTCTGGGCCGTCGCGGGCATTGTCGGATTAGTCGCGGGTTTGCTCTGGGGCGCACGCCAAGGTGTGCAGTTTTCCTTGTCGCTGGTGGTGCTCAAGGCTCTGCCAGTCTTGATCATCGGCGGCTTCACTTCGATTGGCGGGGCGATTGTCGGCGGGCTGATTGTCGGCGCGGCGGAGAACCTCGCCGAGGTCTACGTCGGTCCGCTGATCGGCGGCGGCATCACCCCGTGGTTCGCCTATGTCCTGGCTTTGGCCTTCCTGTACATCCGTCCCGCCGGCCTGTTTGGCGAGCGCGACATCGAGCGAGTCTGAACCCATGACCAGTTCCCTTACCCGCGAAACCGCGCCGTCGGTGTTGATCCAGCGTCGTATCCCGTTTGGACTGCTTGGCCTGTTATTGATCGCCTTCGTGGTCGTGCCGCTGACCGGCAATGACTATTGGCTGAACGCGATTCTGATCCCGTTTCTGGTGCTGTCCCTGGCCGGGCTCGGCCTGAATCTGCTCACCGGTTACACCGGCCAGACCTCGGTCGGCGCCGCCGGATTCATGGCGGTCGGGGCGTTTGCCACGTATGGGTTTTTGCTGCGTTTGCCGGAGCTGGGCTTGCCCGTCGCGTTGCTCGGCGGCGGGCTGATCAGCGCGGTGGTGGGATTTGTTTTCGGCCTGCCGAGTTCGCGGATCAAAGGCTTTTACCTGATGGTCACCACGCTGGCGGCGCAGTTTTTCCTGGAGTGGCTGTTCGTCAAATTCCCCTGGTTCTACAACTACGGATCGTCCGGGACCATTTCTGCACCGAAACTGGCGCTGTTCGGCCACGACCTGAACACGCCGCTCGGTCGTTATCTGCTGACCCTGACCACCGTATTGTTGCTGACCTGGGTGGCGGTGAACCTGGTGAAAAGCCAGATCGGCCGCAACTGGATGGCGATCCGCGACATGGACACCGCCGCAGCGGTAATCGGCATTCCGGTGGTGCGCTACAAACACCTGGCGTTCGCCGTCAGCTCGTTCTACCTCGGCATCGCTGGCGCGCTGTGGGCCTTCGCCTATCTGGGCACCGCCAGCGCCAGTAGCTTCGATATCAATCGATCGTTCCAGATCCTGTTCATCATCATTATCGGCGGCATGGGCAGCATCGCCGGCAACTTCGTCGGCGCGGCGTTCATCAGCTTGTTGCCGATCCTGCTCAGCCACGCCGGGCAAGCCTTGTTCGGTGGTTCGGTGGACGCCGGGCAGTTGCAGAACCTGCAAAAAATCATCTTCGGCGTGCTGATCATCCTGTTCCTGATCAAGGAGCCGGAAGGCCTGATCCGCCTGCTGGGCAACCTTCGTGAACGGCTGAGTCACTGGCCGCTGCGCTTCTGAATCCTTCCTACTATTAGAGAGACAACATGCGTGCATCCTTGAAACGTTCGTTGGTCGGCGCCGCTTTGACGCTGGCCGTTTTCAGCAGTGCAGTGCCGGTGGTCCAGGCCTCGGCGGACCAGCAATTCTTCCCGTTGGCTACCTATCGCGTCGGCGCCTACGCGTCCAGCGGCGTGCAGGTGTGGGCCGGCATGCTCGATTACCTGAACTACATCAACGATGTGGAAGGCGGAATCAACGGCGTCAAACTGGTGTGGCAGGAATGCGAAACCGAGTGGACGGCGGAGAAGGGCATCGAGTGCTATGAGCGCTTCAAGAAAGGCCTGGATGGCGCGCCGGTGGCGATCTATTCTCCCAACGGCGCACCGGCGGCCTATGCGTTGAGCGAGCGCGCGGAAGTCGACAAGATCCCGCTGATTACCCTCGGCTACGGGCGCACCGAAGCCACCGACGGCACGGTGTTCCCGTACAACTTCCCGGTGATGCTGACCTTCTACAGCGAGGCATCGAGCCTGATCAATTACATCGCTCAGCGCGAGGGCGGTTTCGACAAACTCAAGGGCAAGAAGATTGCCACGGTCTATCACGACTCGGCGTATGGCCGGGAAACCCTCGGCCCGCTGAAACTGTTGGCGGAGAAATACGGCTTCGAGAACATCCAGATTCCGGTGGCCGATCCGGGTAACGAGCAATCGGCGCAATGGCGACAGATTCGCCAGGTCAACCCGGACTGGGTGTTCCTGCGCACCTGGGGCGTGTCGACGCCGGTCGCCGTGAAAACCGCCGCGCGTTTCGGCTTCCCGGTGGACCACATCGTCGGCGACATCTGGGCCAGTTCCAGCGAAGACGTCTTGCCCGCAGGCGCTGCCGCCAAGGGTTATCTGGCGCTGACGCCATACCCCGCAGGCGCTGATTTCGAGATCCACAAACGCCTCAAGCAATTCATCCTCGACAAGGGCAAAAGCGACCTCAAGGACCTGAAGAATTTCGGCAGCGTCTACTACAACTCCGGGCTGGTGAATGCCGCAGTGATGGTGGAAGCAATCCGCACGGCCCAAGGCAAATTCGGCAAGCGTCCGTTGAACGGCGAAGAAGGTCGCTGGGGTCTGGAACACCTGAACATCGATGATGCGCGGCTCAAGGACATGGGCTATTTCGGCTTGATGCAAAACCTCAAATTGTCCTGCAAGGACCACGAAGGTGGCGGTTCGGCGCGGGTTCAGCAGTGGGACGGCGCGAACTGGACGCTGATCAGCGACTGGATCGCCGCCGACCGCGCCTTGTTGCGGCCCTTGATCGATGAAAAATCCGCTGCGTTCGCCAAGGAAAAAGGCCTGACGCCACGCACCTGCACCGGGGATGAATAAACCATGAGCCAAGCCGCCAGCGACATTGCCGCCAATGACCTGTTGCGAGTCAACGACATCGAGGTGATCTACGACGGGGCGATCCTGGCCGTGGCCGGGGTTTCGCTGACGGTGCCCAAGGGCGGCATCGTCGCGTTGCTGGGTGCCAACGGCGCCGGTAAAAGCACCACGCTGAAGGCGATTTCCGGGCTGGTGCGGGCCGAGCGGGCGGAGGTCAGTCGCGGCACGATCGAGTTTCTCGGTCGCGATACGGCGGGTGTCGATCCCAGTCTGCGGGTGCGCCAAGGGATGGTGCACGTGCTGGAGGGTCGCCACGTGTTCCCGCAGTTGACGGTCGAAGACAACCTGCGCAGTGGCGGCTTCGTGCGCGGCTTGAACCGCCAGGAGCTGGCCCGGGACCTGGAGCGGATTTACGCCTGGTTCCCGCGCCTGAAAACCAAGCGCAAGACCCAGGCCGGGCTGACGTCCGGTGGCGAGCAGCAGATGGTCGCCATCGGCCGGGCATTGATGACACGTCCTACTTTGGTACTGCTTGATGAACCTTCCATGGGTTTGGCGCCTATTATCGTCCAGGAGATTTTCGAGATCGTCGCCCAGCTCAATCGCGACGAGCAGGTGAGCTTTCTGATTGCCGAGCAAAACATTAATGTGGCGCTCAAGTACGCTTCACAGGCCTATGTCCTCGACACCGGCCGGGTGGTGTTGTCGGGCAGCAGCGAGGCGCTGTTGGCGCGGGGCGATCTGCATGACTTTTATCTAGGTAAACACTGAGCAGTGAGAACGCCATGACTGAAACCCTACGCGGACAGGCGACCGACGCCATCCGCCACGCGGACATCCTGATCGTCGGCGGTGGCCTTAGCTGCGCGATGCTGGCGGCGCAGTTGTTGCGCCTGCCCGGTAAACGCTCGTTGCTGGTGATCGAACCCCGAGCGGAACTTGGAAGGGGCGAGGCCTACAGCGCGGTTGAGTTGGGCCATACGCTCAACGGCAACGCGGCGCGCATGAGCGTCGACCCGGACAACGCCGACGACCTGACGCAATGGCTGACCGGGTACATCGCCGGCGGTGGCTGGCCGGAGTCCGATGAGCAGCATGTGCCGGTCAGCGAACTGTTTCCGCCCCGGGGGATTTTCGGGTTGTACGTGCAGCAACGGTTGGCCGAAGCGCAAGCGCTGGGCGCGTTGAATGGCTCGACGGTCGAGCATGTGCGGGCCGAGGTGGTGGACTTGCAGACGCTGGATGATTCGGTGTGGCTGAGCTTGAGTGACGGCCAGCGGTTGCAGGGCGCTTATGCGGTGCTGGCCACGGGAATGTTCCCCGCTGCGCGGACGCCGCAGACCGAGTCCAGTGGCTTGAACGCTGCGGCGCTTGATCCTTGGGATGTTGCCGCGATGCGTGAGCTGGATCCGCAATCGACAGTGTTGATCATCGGTTCGGGCCTGACCATGGTCGATGCCGTGGTGTCGCTGGAACAGGCCGGGCATCGCGGGCCGATTGAAGTGTTTTCCCGGCATGGCTTGCTGCCGCACGTGCGTCGACAACCACCGGCGTGGGTGGATTTTCTTGCCGAGGATCACAGCATTCGTACGCCGCGACAGTTGGTGCGAGAACTGCGTCGGCATTGCCGGGATGCCATTGAACAGGGTATCGATTGGCAGGCGCCACTGGATACGGTGCGGGCGCATATCGGTCGGTTGTGGAGTCAGGCGACGGATGGGCAGCGTCGGCAGTTTGTGCGGCATGTGCGGCCGTGGTGGGAAAGTCATCATCACCGGTCGCCGCCGTTGAGTGCGCAGTTGGTTGCTCGCTTGCACGGGGAAGGGCGGTTGCGGATTCAGGCGGCTTCGTTCAAAGGGCTGGAGCCGGCTTCGGGCGGTGTCAGTATCCGTATTCGTCGACGTGGTGAAGCGCAATCGGTTGTCGTCAGTGGCGCGGCGTTGATCAATTCCAGTGGCATCGAGTATGACTGGCGACGGGTGGCGCGACCGTTGCCGCGGCAGCTGTTGGCCCGTGGGTTGGTGCGGCCGGGGCCGTTGGCGTTGGGGATTGCGGCGGCGGTTGATGGCGCGGTGCTGGGTGGTGATGGGCAGGTTGCGAGTCGACTGTTTGCCATGGGGCCGCCGTTGCGGGGGATGTGGTGGGAGAGTACGGCGGTGACTGACGTGGCTAGTCAGGCCAAGGCTTTGGCTTTGCGCTTGGTTGGGGGTTAGGTTGGGGGTATATCCGTTTTTTTTGTGATGGCTGATATTGGTTTCGCCCTTACGGCGAGTCACTTGGAGAAGCGCCAAGTAACCAAGCGCTCTTGCCCCTTTCGTTCGGCCCTTCGCTTAGGCTCAGGGTTCCCTCGCTCCGGTCCTGCTCCGTGGGCCCGCCGCGATCGGCCATCCTTGGCCGTGCGCGGCTAACCCGGCATCCATGCCGGGTTGCCCACTACGCAGAACCTCCACTCAGCCTCTCGAGGGGGCGTGTACCGCAAAAGCCAGATCAAAAGCGGAAGGCGAGCTAACGCTCGGCCTGATGAGTGGTGAAAATCAAAAGCAAACGCGATTCCCTGTAGGAGCCGGCTTGCTGACGATGGCAGTGGGTCAGTCAACCTGTTTATTGACTGGACGGACGCTATCGTCGGAACGCCGCCCGCAGCAAGCCGGCTCCTACAGGGGAATGCGTAAGTGTCCGAAATTAGTGGGCCACCACAAGATCAAATGCCAAAGCCAAAGCCAAAGCCAAAGCCAAAGCCAAAGCCAAAGCCAAAGCCAAAGCCAAAGCCAAAGCGAGGCGGCCAGCCAACCGACCTGTCTCTTTGATCGTACGCATTCCCCTGTAGGAGCCAGCTTGCTGGCGATGGACGCCAACGATAACGCGGGCTGTCTGAATGAACGCGTTGCCCAGACGCTTTTCGCGGGCAAGCCTCGCTCCTACAGGGGGCACGTACGCTTTTGATTTCCACCACTCCTCAGGCCGAGCGTTAGCTCGCCTTCAGCTTTTGATCTGAGCGCCCCCTCGAGAGGCCGAGTGGAGGTTCTGCGCAGTGGGCAACCCGGCATGGATGCCGGGTTAGCCGCCCCCGGCCATGGATGGCCGATGGCGGCGGGCCCACGGAGCAGGACCGGAGCGAGGGCATGCCGAGCCTAGGCGAGGCACCGAACGAAAGGGGCAAAAGCCCTTGGTTACTTGGGGCTCTTCCAAGTGACCCGCTGTAAGAGCGGAACCAATAGCCGCCGTTAAAGAGGAAACGGATATGTACCCAATCAAAAACAAAGAAACCCCGAAAAGACCAAATCCTCTCGGGGTTTCCTATTCACAACCACACAAACCAGCCAATCAATAACGCTGATACTTCGAACCAAACTCAGGACGGTTATCAGCCACATAGAGTTTGCTCGCCTGAGTGTCTTTACGATCAACACCGACCGTATTCACATTCAACGTAGCCGGCTGACTGACCTTCGCCGCCGCCACTACGGGCAACGTAGCATGCGGGGCAGCGATGGCCGATGTAGCACCAAGAACCGAAAGGACGAAACCAAGACCAATAATGCTTTTCATGATGTTGCTCCAGAACCGTGGGAAGAAGATGGGCCCACAGTAGTCCTGGAACATCACGATGAAAAAACACCCTGACGCATAGTCTGTATCGAGAACGTTGATCCACACCGTCAGCGGGGTATGCGGTCCCCCAACCAGCGCTGCTTGAGCTGTTCAAGACGTCCGTCCTGGCGCATCGTGTCCAGCGCCTGTTGCCAGCGCGCAATCTGACGCGGGTCGGTCAACGGCGAAAAAGCGATATACGTGGCTTCCTTCATCAGCGGTATCTGGTAGTGCAACTGCTCGGGTGGCACTCCTTCTTCACGGGCCATGGTGGCGACGGAAAGGGTGTCGGCCACCACGAACTCCGCGCGACCCAGGCGGGCCAGACGCATCATTTGTTCGGGGGTTTCCACGCCGTACAGATTGTTCACATCCTGCTTCTGCAAGTAGCTGTAGACCAGCCATTTTCGCGGAACAACAATGCGGCCCTGATGACCGGCCTCCAGCAGACTGCGCACCGGTTGCCGGGTACTTTCAGTGGAATACAGAGCGGTTTCCACCTCCATCAGCGGACCGACCCACTGATACTGGCCATCACGCTCGGCAGTGCGCATCACGGTGAACACCCCCGTGGCGGGCTCGGTGCTGGCCACGTGCAAGGCGCGCAGCAGCGGGACTTGTTGAAAGTGCACCTTGTCGCCAGCCATGTCGGCCAGTGCCTGCACCACATCCACGCCAAACCCCACCAGCTGTTTACCCTGCTGGAAATGCAGGGGCGGGTGGTTGTCAGTCAGCATGTTCAGGTCTGCCGCGACCGCAGTGAACGTCAAAAGAGACAGCAGGCAAACGGCGATGCGCTTCATGAATCGTCCTTGATCAAATGTGACACAAAGCTTAGTACGAGCGTGCAGTCACTGTCCCGCGCAATTGAGCGGGCTTTTGCGTCAGACCTGAGGATTTATGGGTATCACTCACCCCTGTGTGAGCGAAACCGTGATCAATACCGCTGATATTTCGAACCGAACTCTGCACGGTTATCCGCCACGATCACGCCACCGCGTACGGCGTTGTCCGGGCTGATCAGAGCGACACGTTCACGCAGTTCCTGCAGGCGATCGGCACCGCCTTCGGCGACACGTTCGCGCAGCTCTTGCAGGCGATCGGCACCGCCTTCAGCGACACGTTCGCGCAGCTCTTGCAAACGATCGGCGCCACCTTCAGCCACGCGATTCTGTTGCAGGCGATCCGAGCCACCTTCCACCAGCAGCTGCTGGATCTGGCCGTGGGACAGCGTGCTCACGGTGCTGGCCGAGGCCAGATTCGACAGGCCGAGACCACCGACCAATGCCAGACCGAGTGCCAGGGAAGAAACTTTCGAGAAGTTGATCATGGTAATTCTCCGTGCGTTTAGTTTGAGTGGGTCGGTAGCTGCTGCTATCCGGTGATCACAGTTAAACGCCCGGGTGTATCGGTGATGTGTGCTCGAACCCGGCGAAATCGCTATCTGCGTATCTGCCGCGGGTTCTTATACAGACGGATACAAAACCCTTCGGATGTGAAGGGCGATCGTGTTCAGTGCCAGACACGCTTCATGATTCTGCGCCGAGCATTTCCACCGGGTAGGAGAATACATAGCCTTCGCTGCGCACGGTCTTGATGTAGGTCGACTCGCGCGAGTCATCCATCAAGCGTTGGCGCAAACGGCTCACCAGCAAATCGATTGAGCGATCGAACAGGTCGGCATCGCGTCCCTGGGTCAGGTTGAGCAACTGGTCGCGGCTGAGTACCCGTTGCGGGTGATCGAGGAATACGCGCAACAAGCGGTACTCGGCACCACTGAGGGCGACCATCGTGTTGTCTTCGTCGAGTAGATGGCGGGCAGTCGTGTCGAGGCGCCAGCGGCCAAAACCCAACAGTCGGCCACTTTCGCTGATCAGCAGGTTGGGCGGCAGCATGCGCGTACGGCGCAATACGGCGTTGATCCGCGCCAGCAACTCGCGGGCGGCGAAGGGTTTGGTCAGGTAGTCGTCGGCGCCCATTTCCAGGCCGAGGATGCGATCGGTTTCGTCGTTGCGGGCGGTGAGCATCAGGATCGGCGTCGCTTTATGTTTACCCGAGCGCAACTCGCGGCACAGCACCAGGCCGTCATCGCCGGGCATCATGATGTCCAGCACGATCAGGTCCACCTGATTGGCTTCCAGAAAACTGCGCATCTGCCGGCCGTCGGCAACCACCGTGGTGCGCAGGCCGTTCTTCTTCAGGTAATTGCCGACCAGCTCGCGAATCTCCCGGTCGTCGTCGACGATCAGGATGTGGTTTACATGTTCCATTGCTCAACCCTCTTGTTATTCGCACGTTGGGCATTCTAGGCAGCCACGGTGCACCTGCCCACAGGCTTTGTATCACAGTGTATCCGCTGCCCTGTTTGACACCTTACGCCTTAATTCCGCGGGTTCTAAGACACATGGCAGATACCTCGGGTCGATTAAATGGGCTCCATCGAGACAACACGATCTGTCTCCCGATCATTACCCATTGCACCCCCTGAGGAATTCATCATGAACTGGAACAAACTGATTGCCGCCAGCTTCTTCGCAGTCTTGAACGTTGCCGCATTTTCGGCCCATGCCGATGCTCAAGCACCGGCTCAGACCACGGCGTACGGCACGCACCTGGATATCAAGAAAGTCGTGTCCATCGTCGACAACGGCGGCGGCACCTGCGGCATTGTCGATGCCCGCCTGACCTATCTCGATTCCAATGGCGCGCAGAAAGTCGCCGGTTACAGCAAATTCGCAGACTGCGCAAATCAGGGCGGCTGATCTTTCCACTACGCTCATCGCTGTCGATGTCGAGCAACGCACCGTCTGCTCAGCGCCCCGCGATGGCTGATTCATGTCGTCCAAACCCCCGATCAATGACTTGCAGGGAGATCACCATGAAGATCAATGTGTTGAGCAGTACCTCCGCCTCGCGTCGTCGCCGTTTCCTTGGCCCCTCGGTCCTCGCGTTCGCGCTGACGCAGCTCGGTGCTCTCGGGGCTGCCAGTGCGCAAGCCGCGACTGCCGAGCCCGTGGCGGCCAGTGCTGCGACCCTCAAGGCGGACACGTTCGGCCCGCTCAAGCATGTCAATGCCGGGTTGCTGAGTGTGGCTTATGCCGAAGTCGGCCCCGCCGATGGGCCGGTGGTGATTCTTCTGCACGGCTGGCCTTACGACATTCACAGCTACAGCGAAGTGGCGCCGTTGTTGGCAGCCAAGGGTTACCGGGTGTTGATCCCGTACGCACGTGGCTACGGTGACACGCATTTCCTGTCCGACAAGACTGTTCGCAACGGCCAGCCTGCGGCGTTGGCCGGTGATGTCATCGACTTCATGGATGCACTGAAGATCAAGAAAGCGGTGCTGGGTGGCTACGACTGGGGTGCGCGCTCGGCGGACATCGTTGCCGCACTTTGGCCGGAGCGGGTCGAGGCGCTGGTCGCCGTCAGCGGCTATCTGATCGGCAATCAGGCCGCAGGCAAGAACCCGTTGCCGCCCAAGGCCGAGTTGCAATGGTGGTACCAGTTCTATTTCGCAACCGAGCGCGGTCAGGCCGGCTACGAAAAGAATCGTCACGACTTCGCCAAGTTGATCTGGGAGCTGGCATCGCCAAAATGGCACTTTGACGACGCAACGTTCGACCGCAGCGCGGCGGCCCTGGACAACCCGGATCACGTCGCTATCACGATTTTCAACTATCGCTGGCGGTTGGGCATGGTGCAGGGCGAACCCCAGTATGAAGCGCTGGAGCAGCAACTGGCCAAGGCCCCGGTGATTACGGTGCCGACCATCACCATGGAAGGCGATGCCAATGGCGCGCCGCATCCGGCCGCCGAGGATTACGCCAAGCGTTTTACCGGCAAATACGAATACCGCCTCATCAGCGGCGGCATCGGCCACAACTTGCCGCAGGAAGATCCGCAAGCCTTTGCCAAGGCTGTGATCGACGCGGATCACCTGTAAAACGGAACCGGCTTGATGCGCTGCGCAAGGCTTTAGGGCCCCATCGCCAGCAAGCCGGCTCCTACAGGAATCGCGGCTGTTTGAAGTTTATGGGTCAACCCCAACTCTGTAGGAGCGAGGCTTGCCCGCGAAGAGGCCCTCGACCATTGCTTTGATGCAAGGCTTCATCGCCAGCAAGCTGGCTCCTACAGGGTTTGGTTACGCAACCACCCGATAACACGGCACATACGCCGCGCCGCCCGGCAGTTTCATCCGGTGCTGGGCCACGAAAGCCTTGAGCAACAGATCCAGCGGCTGCATCACCGCCGCATCGCCACGGATCTGGTACGGCCCGTGTTCTTCGATCAGGCGGATACCCTTGTCCTTGACGTTGCCGGCGACGATGCCGGAGAACGCGCGACGCAAGTTGGCGGCCAGTTCATGGGCCGGCAGGCTGCGGCTCAGTTTCAGGTTGGCCATGTTTTCGTGGGTCGGGTCGAACGGGCGCTGGAAGCCCTCGTCGATCTTCAGCAGCCAGTTGAAATGGAACGCGTCGTTGCGCTCGCGGCGGAACTGTTTCACCGCTTTGAGGCCAGCAGTCATCTGCCGCGCGACTTCAGCCGGGTCGTCGATGATGATCTCGTAATGCTGCTTCGCCGCGTCACCCAGGGTGGCGCCGACGAACGCGTCCAGTTGTTCCAGATACGGCGCCGCGTGTTTCGGCCCGGTGAGAATGACCGGGAAGGGCAGGCCCTTGTTGTCCGGGTGCATCAGGATACCGAGCAGGTACAGGAACTCTTCGGCCGTGCCCGCGCCGCCGGGGAAAATGATGATGCCATGGCCGACACGCACGAACGCTTCCAGGCGTTTTTCGATGTCCGGCAGAATCACCAGCTCATTGACGATCGGGTTCGGCGCTTCGGCGGCGATGATGCCGGGTTCGGTCAAACCGAGGTAACGACCACCGTGAATGCGTTGTTTGGCATGGGCGATGGTCGCGCCTTTCATCGGGCCTTTCATCACGCCGGGGCCGCAACCGGTGCAGATGTCGAGGCTGCGCAGGCCCAGTTCGTGGCCGACTTTCTTGGTGTATTTGTATTCTTCGGTGTTGATCGAGTGGCCACCCCAGCACACTACGATTTTCGGCTCGACGCCGGGGCGCAGGGTGCGGGCGTTGCGCAGCAGGTGGAACACGTAGTCGCTGATGCCCTGGGAATTGCTCAGGTCGATGCGCTGGCTGTCGAGTTCGTTTTCGGTGTAGACGATGTCGCGCAGGGCGCTGAACAGCATTTCCCGAGTGCTGGCGATCATTTCGCCGTCGACGAATGCGTCGGCCGGGGCGTTCAGCAGCTCCAGGCGTACACCACGGTCTTGCTGGTGAATGCGGATTTCGAAGTCCTTGTAGGCTTCGAGAATGGTCTTGGCGTTATCGACATGGGCGCCGGTATTCAGAATGGCCAGGGCGCACTGGCGGAAGAGGGTATAGGTGCTGCCGGATCCGGCTTCGCTCAGTTGCTGTACTTCACGTTGAGAGAGGGTTTCCAGGCTGCCTTTGGGGCTGACCGAAGCGTTGATTACTTGTCGTTGGGACATTCAATGATCCTTAAAACGATGTCACCCGCCGAGGACGCATGACATCCGAATAGTATGTATCCACGAAAGAAGATGGCACGAACTGCGCAGTATCGCCATGTTCCCCTTTGACGATGAAAAGATGAAAAGGAGCCCCAGCATAGCTAAATCCCTCACAGAGGCGATAATGCCTCGCAGTCTTTTTGCTCACGCCGCCTGAGGAACCCCGTCGCGATGTTTGAAATCCAGCCACAGAACCCAGAAATCTATCGTAGCCAGACGCGCCGCAGCACGATCATCATCGCCCTGGTTTTCCTCGCCCTGGCGATGGTTTTGTCCACCGCGGCGGTGGCGATGTTCGGCGAACCGGGGGGCGACAACCTACGCTTCAACGTCGGCGGCGTGTTTGTCGCGGTGCTGTTGATGGCGGTGCTGATGCGCGGCAAATTCTGGACCCAGGAATGGATGGCGCCGGCGGTCTATGGCTGGCGGCTCAAACGCAGCCTGATGAGCATCACCAACGTCATGCACCAGGTGACGGCGGCGGTGGACGCGGGTGATCCGAGCGCCATGAAGCTGCTGCGTTTCTATCACCTGGGGCTGAGCCAGATGCACCAACTGGACGGTAACTCCAGTGATCACGGCCAATTGATACGTGAAATGGAGCTGCACAAGGCACGAATGGAAGCGCTGGGCATCGAGACCGAACAGACGCAATTGAACCCGGCGTGGCTTGAGGCCTTGAAGCAGACGCCACGCTAACCGGTACAGGGTCAATGCACATTGATAATAAAAAGGCGAACGGGATCAGTCGCCATTCATCAGGAGTCAGGGAGCGTCATGGGTAACCCGTCTGTCAAAGACCGAATTGAACAATTGCGCCACAGCGTGCCTTTGGTCACCGAACAGGCCGGTGCCAGGATCAAGGTGCGCTCCGCGGTGGTACTGCTTGTTGCGGTGTGCCTGTCCATGATTGTCATTGTGATCTGGGAAACCTGGAGTTCGCGCCAGTACCATCTGCATGACAAGGAAGTGGCGATGTCCAACCTTGCGCAGACCCTGGCCTCGCAAGCGCAGGCGACGATCAAGCAGGCCGATACGCTGCTGTTTACGCTGGTGGAACGCCTCGAAAGCGACGGCTTCGACCCGGCCGGGCTGCCACATCTGGAGCGCTTGCTCAGCGCCCAGCGCAGTGAGTTGAGTCAGTTGCATGGCCTGTTCGTCTATGACGAAACGGGGCGCTGGATTGCCAATTCCAACGGCGCCGCCCTGACCGATGCCAACAATGCCGACCGTGAATATTTCATCTTCCATCGCGATCATCCTGACCGTGGGCCTCATATCGGCCCGTCGATCAAAAGCCGCTCCAGCGGCGAATGGATCATGACGGTGTCGCGCCGGATCAATCATGCCGATGGGAGTTTTGCCGGTGTGGCGCTGGCGACGGTTTATCTCAATCATTTCCTGTCCCTGTACGACAGCATCGACATGGGCCACAACGGCGTGATCAACCTGATCGCCGACGATGCCACCATCATCGTTCGCCGGCCGTTCAAAGAAGCGGATATTGGCACCAGCCTCGCCAACAGCCCGCTGTTCAAGCAGTTGTTGCCCTCGGGTAGTTCAGGGACGGCAACATTCAAATCCATGGTAGATGGCGTTGTGCGGGTGGTGGGATTTCGCCGGGTCGAGGGGTATCCGCTGGTCATTTTTGCTGCGCTCGACAAGCAGGAAGTCCTGGCCGGCTGGCGTGAGGAGTCTTTGCTCAGTGCTGGCATCGTTACGCTTTTGCTGGGTTTTGTCGGTGTACTGGGTTATCGCCTGATCAATCTGATGAAGCAGCAGAACCGCATTCAGAACCAGCTGCTGGACGCTCAGGACAAACTGCTCGAGGTCAATCGCGGCCTGGAATTGCTGGCCCTGGAAGACGCGTTGACGGGGCTGTCCAACCGGCGTCAGTTCGATCTGTTCATCCACTCGGAAATGGGCCGCGCCCGGCGCAGCCTGAGCGGCCTCGCGCTGCTGATGATCGATGTCGATCACTTCAAACTGTTCAACGACCACTACGGTCATGTGGCCGGCGACGAATGTTTGCGCAACATCAGCGCGATCATCACCGACAACATCAAGCGGCCCGGGGATCTGGCGGCGCGCTACGGCGGTGAAGAGTTTGCGGTGGTGTTGCCCGGGACTGACTATGTGGGGGCGTTTCTGGTGGCGGAAAAAATCCGTCGTGCGGTGTTGCACGCCGGTATTCGCCACAGTGAAGGCGCGGAAGGCATGGTGACGGTCAGTATCGGTGTCGCCGCTTACGATCCGGCATCACAGGCCCAGCCGAACGACCTGGTGGGCGCTGCGGACAAGGCGCTTTACGTGGCCAAGGCCAGCGGCAGGAACATGAGCGTCATCGCCAACTGAACTCAAACAAACCCACCGCTGCCCTGAACCAGTTGGGTCGCCAGGTACGATTGCTTGAGTTTTTCCAGCCACCAACCCAGGGCGCGACCGTCATGGTCGCCACGCCAGCCGGCATACAGGATGTTCGGCTCGCGTGGATCGGCCATCTGCTTTTCGACCAGCGTGCCGTTTTTCAGTAACGAGCCGACCCGATGTTTGGGCAGCCACCCCACGCCCAGACCGTCGCACTGAGCGAGGATTTTGGCGCGCATGGTCGGCACGGCGAGCACGGGTTGTCCGCCGGAGACGCCATAAGTGCTGCCTTCGGTGACTTTGGATGAGTCGGCCACGACAATCGCCCGGTGTTGCGTCACCGTTGCCCGTGAGATCGGTTCCTTGGCCTTGGCCAGCGGGTGCTTCGGTGAGACTGCAAACACCCATTCCATTTCCCCCAACTGCATCCAGCGCAAGGACGGGATGGCCGGCGGTTCGTTGGTGGCGCCGATGATCAGGTCCGCCCGGCCTTCGCGCAGGGCTTCCCAAACACCTTTGAGCACTTCCTGGGTGATGCGCAGCGGTACGCCGGATTCCAGCGCGTCGAACTCGTGAATCACCGGGATCAGGGTTTCGAACTCCAGCAGTTCGTCGGTGACGATCCACAGACGACTCTCCCAGCCATTGGCCACTTGCTGCACCCGTTGGGTCAGGCGCGAGACGTCCAGCATCAGCCGCGCCGCCTCGTTCACCAGCAACTCCCCGGCCGGGGTGAGCTGCAAGCGGTAACGGCGGCGATCGAAGAGCAAGGCGTCGAAACGCTCTTCCAGTTGCCGCGCCGCATACGACACGGTCGATGGCGCCTTGCCCAGGTGCACCGCCGCGCGCGACAGGCTGCCGGTTTCCCGAATGGCCTCCAGCAACGCCAGGTCCTCAATCGACAACATGTTCTGAATCCTCGAACGAACGGCCTGGAAATGAATGTCTGGCGCAACGAGAACAAAATCGCGGCCACCTGAAATGTATAGGCCAACCCAGCCCCTGTAGGAGCGAGGCTTGCCCGCGAAGAGGCCCTCGAACACCGCGTTGAATTTGAGGCCGCCATCGCCAGCAAGCCGGCTCCTACAAAATCGCGGGCTGTTTGAAATTTATCGGCAACCCCAACCCCTGTAGGAGCGAGGCTTGCCCGCGAAGAGGCCCTCGAACACTGCGTTGAATGTGAGGCCGCCATCGCCAGCAAGCCGGCTCCTACAAAATCGCGGGCTGTTTGAAATTTATCGGCAACCCCAACCCCTGTAGGAGCGAGGCTTGCCCGCGAAGAGGCCCTCGAACGCTGCGTTATATTTGAGGCCGCCATCGCCAGCAAGCCGGCTCCTACAAAATCGCGGCTGCCTGAAATCTATGGGCCAACCCCAACCCCTGTAGGAGCTGGCTTGCCAGCGATGAGGCCCTCGAACGCTGCGTTGAATTTGAGGCCGCCATCGCCGGCAAGCCGGCTCCTACAAAATCGCGGGTTGTTTGACATTTATCGGCCAGCCCAAACCCCTGTAGGAGCCGGCAAGCCGGCTCCTACAAGGATCGTGTGGTATTTGAAAGGGTGGACGTTCGGCGTGACTTGCGTTGCCTGAACACTCGAACGTAGACCAACACGTTGATCACCAGCACCACGCCGCCGAGTCCCAGCTGAATACTCGGGGTCAACCCGGCGGGATAAATCACCGGCCACACATAATGTTCGATGAAACCACCGCCATAGCCGGTTTGCCCGGCCGCGTTGCGCATGAGGTTTTCCCACTGTGTCAGCGGGCAGGTCAGGTGGAACACCTCGACCGCAACCCCCCACGTTGCGGCCGGCAGGTGCCACCAGGCCAAGTGGCGCCATTTCAGCACCAGCAACCCGCCAAACAGCACGAACAGAATGAACAACAGATGAAACAGCACCAGCCCATCGGCGGCGATCCGGTAAAGCATGTCGACTCCCTGACGCGTGATGCGAATCACTCCATGGTACTCGGACGGGGCGTCGGCGCTCTATCGATTGTTGCTGCCCAGCCCGGCGAGCACGGCCTTCAGACGCAGCACCATGGCCTCACTGCTGCGTTGCATCGGCGCGCGCAGTTCGTCGTCGATCAAGCCTTCAAGGGCCAGTGCGGTTTTCACCGGGGCAGGATTGGGTTCAATGAACAGGCTTTGAATCAGCGGCAGCAACTGGAAAAACGTCGCCCGTCCTTCCGCCAACCGCTGGTCGCGGATCTGTTGATACAGCGTCACGAACAACTCCGGATGCACATGCGCCGAGGCGGCAATCGCCCCTTTGGCGCCGAGGCACAGGGCGCTGAAGATCTGGTTGTCTTCGCCGCACAACACGTCGACCTTGCCGCTGGTCAGCAGCGCCAGGGTGTTGGCCTGATTGCCGCCGCAATCCTTGATCGCGACGATTCGCTCGTGGGCGACAATGTTGAGCAATGTTGCCTGTTCGAAGGCGATGCCGGTGCGATACGGGATGTCGTACAGAATGATCGGCACAGTGGACGCATCGGCAATCGTTTTGAAAAACGCTTCAAGGCCCGCCTGGGACGGGCGAATGTAGTACGGCGGCGGCACCAGCAACCCGGCCAGTGGCCGCTTGAGGATTTCGCTCTGCAATTGCAGCAGTTCGGTCAGGTTGTTGCCGGCCAGCCCCATGACCACCTGATCCGCAGGCACTAACTCAAGCACGGCATCCAGCACCGCCAGTTGTTCATGTTTGCTCAGCGCCGCCGCTTCAGCGGTAGTGCCGCAGACCACCAGGCCATCGACGCCTTTGTCCAGCAAATGGCTGACGAGCCGGCGCAACCCGACGAAATCGATCGCACCGTGTTGAAACGGCGTAACGAGCGGGACCCAGATACCTTGAAACGATGACATGCACTTACTCCTGAAAGTTGACCGATTTCGTCACCGTCAGAAGCGTAGAAGGAAGTAAGCAGGGGGAGGGTGCCCGTCGCGCTCAATGTCCTGTCAGCTCATCTGACGGGACAGCGCGCCCCGGTCACATGAGCGACTGTTTCTTCGATTTGAGGGCGTGCGCAACGCAACCTTGCGCCTTGGCAATCAAGCCAATGACGTCAATGTTGAGGTTGAAGGTTGCGGACATGTTTGCTTACACCCTGAATGAGGCGCTCAGTTTTAAGAGTCGGCGGGAATTTTGTCAATCACGAAAATCGGCGAACTCGGCGCGCATTCTGCCGTTGTGCTTGGCTTTGTAGAGTAATTTGTCGACCAGCTCGACGAACTCCAGCGCTGTTGCCTGCAACGGTGCGCTGGTGGTGCCGATGCCGAGATTCAGGCTCAGCCGTTTCGATACCGCCGAAAATTCGTGAGGGATCTGCTGCTGCCACATCAGGTGCAGGCATTTGTTGGCCACCAGCCTTGCCGATTCGGCGTCGCTTTCCGGCAGCAGCCAGACGAACTCTTCGCCGCCGATCCGCGCGATGAAATCCCGTGGTCGATTGGCCGCCAGCGACAGGATCTGGGCCACCTGGCGCAAGCATTCGTCGCCCTTGATGTGCCCGTAGTGATCGTTGTACTGCTTGAAGTAATCGATATCCAGAATGATCAGCGACAGCGGCAAACCGCCGCGTTGGGCGTTGCCCCATTCGCGCTCCAGCACCGTGTCGAACATGCGCCGGTTGGCGATGCCGGTCAGGCCGTCCTGGAAGGAATACTCTTCGAGTTGCTTCTGCAGGCGAATCAAGTGTTCTTCGGTTTTCTTGCGCTCGCTGATGTCGAACATGAAACCCACCAGCGCTTCGACTTCGCCGTCCTTGCGCACCACATGCACCACATCACGAATCCACACGTAATCGCCGGTATGGGTCAGCGCCCGGTAATCCGCCTCGTGATCCACCCCCGCGCGTGACTGCGAGACGCAGAACTCCACCACGTAATCACGATCATCCGGGTGCATGCGCTCGACCCAATCGTTGACCGACAGCCAACTGTCCTGCTTCCAGCCCAGAAGACGCTCGATCTGCGGCCCGATGTAGCTGAATGTCATGGTTTTCCAGTCGATTCGCCACGGAATCGCCTTGGTCGATTCAAGCAGGGTTTTGTAGACGTCGCTGTCGGTATCGATTGCGCTCATGACGGGCCGATCTCGAGGAAAACAGGCGCCATCATGTTGATATCATTGTGCCGAATCAAGCAGGCAGTCGATGAACGGTATGAATGCGCGGCACCGGTGCGAGGCACAAGTGCGCAAGATTGTTCAAGCCATCGGGCGCGACTGCTGGCACAGTCAGGCGTCTTTTCCTGTTTGTAGAGCGTTATGACTCACTCACTCATGCCGCGCAGCGCCTTTCTTCGCGGCGCCGCGGCGATCATGCCGTTGTCCCTGGCGACCGCGCCGTGGGGATTGCTGGCCGGCTCCATGGCCATCGAAGCCAACCTCACGCCGCTGCAAGGCCAGGGGTTGTCGAGCATAGTGTTTGCCGGGGCGGCGCAATTGGTGGCCATCGGCATGCTCAAGGGCGGTGCCGGAATCTTTTCGATTCTGCTGACCACGTTACTGCTGACGTCGCAGCATTTGCTCTACGGCATGAGCATGCGCTCGGTGATTTCGCCGCTGCCGGGTCGCTGGCGTGCAGGGTTGGGCTTTTTGCTCACCGACGAGCTGTTCGCCTTGACCAGCCAGCATGACAAACAGCAATTCAACCGCTGGTATGCCCTGGGCGTCGGCCTGACGTTTTACATCGCCTGGAACCTCTTCACGCTGGCGGGCATCGTGCTGGGCAGCAGCATTCCCGGCCTGGAACATCTGGGCCTGGATTTCTCCATCGCCGCGACCTTCATTGCCCTGATCACCCCGGTGGTGCGCAACGTACCGACCGTGGTCTGCGTGGCGGTTTCGCTGTTTTGCTCGGTGTTGTTCAGTTACTGGCAATGGGGCTCAGCGCTGGTGCTGTCGGGGTTGGCGGGCATGACGGCGGGCTTCATCTGCAATAAATTCTACGGTGGACGCACATGATGGTCTGGGCGGTGATTGTCGGTATGGGGATTCTGGTGTTCCTCAACCGTTATGTATTTCTCGAGCCACGGCTGCCGCTGCGCCTGAGCAGCAACGCCCGGCAATTCCTCGGCTTTGCGGTGCCGGGCATGTTGACCGCAATCTGCGGCCCGATTGTGTTCATGCCGGATAAACAGCTGAACCTGCAATGGGACAACCCGTACCTGATCAGTTCGCTGGTGGCGGTGGGGCTGGTGCTGTACACCCGCAACACCTTGCTCAGCATGTTGTTGAGCATGGGCTTTTTCTTTTTGCTGCGCTGGTGGCTCTGAGCCGGGAGCCCGAAACTGTTCTACGCTTAAAGTTGATGACTGATCCCTTAGGGAGAGAGGTGAGCATGGCAACTGAACAAAAGCGTCCGGATCCGGAAGATGAAGACATGGATGAACCGACGGAAGAGGAGATCGAGCAGCAGAAACGTTCGACGCCTGACTGGAAGCATCCCGACGACGGGAAGGAACTGTCAGAACTTGATAAAAAGTTTTAGCAGGCGCCCTGACCGATCTGCGCATACAACAAAGCCCCGCCAATGCGCGGGGCTTTTTTTTGCCAGTCAATCAGATCGACACGTTCCAGCGAATCTGGGTAATGCCCAATTGCTGCGCTTTGATGCGTGCCGCTTCGAGGGTGGCGTGTTCGGCGATCTTGCGGCCGGATTCAGGGTAAGCATGCGCGGATGCCGAATGAATCGCTTCGACATCGGAAAAATGCACAGCCAGCTTGAAAAAGTGCTGTCGCACGCCGTCGAACAAGTAATGCACGGCATAGGGAACGAGTTCACTCATACATCTCTCGTGGAGCCAGCCAGGTCAGTGGCTTAGTCGTCGAATAAAAATTCAGAGAGATCTGCGGTGAAAGTGTGATGCAGAAATAGGACTGCTGAAAAAGGAGGAGGCTCAGTGAGCCTCTACCGTTCAGAGTGCGGCGACGACAGGTTCGTTCAGTTCTTTTGCCAAACGTAGGCCTGCGCGTCGTTTCAAGCGTCGTCGAGCTGCAATTCGTCGGGATGTGAGGCCCGATAGCCCAGGGTCTTGTCGATCCATGCGTTCACTTCGTTGACCATGACCGGCGGTTTGCCGGGGTAGTGTTTGAGCGTTGAACGCAAGGTGCCGTCAATCCCCGGAACCGATTGCAGGTTACGGGTCTTTATGTATTGCTCTATGAAACAGTCCAGCCGATAGTGTTCTGTCGTCGAAAGATAAACGCACTCCAGACCAACGACTGGATTGATTGCAAAATCGTCGCGCATTTAATTCTCTGCAAGGCTTGTTGTAGTAGGGATTTCCTTAGTTGTTGACTCTTTGGTCAACTGGGGCGATGCCAATGGAAATGCGGCGCGCATGCTATCCGTAGTTATTCTAAATGTATGTATGACGATCAAATTGTCGGACAAGCGGTTGATACAGCAAAGCGCCCTCTATCCGTAAGTGTTACTTGGGTGAAACAGTCTGTGTAACGTTTAAGTTATTGGTCTGGATAGCTAGCTGTTATTGGCTCCCGTCATGCTGTTGGTATTGATAAGTTCATGCACTCTCGTCAATCAGCGACGCGTCTTGATTCCTCACGTTGCCTACAGCCTTGCCAACCTTGTACCACTCGAAAACTTCGCTGCCTTCGCCTTGAAACAAGGCCATCTGTTCGGCGCGTTCCGGGGGCGTGGCGGGATCGAGCCATTCCCGCGCCAGTTCCGGCGACAACACCACCGGCCGCCGGTCGTGAATGTCGAGCATGCCTCCGGCGCTGTCTGCGGTAATGATCACGAAACCGTTGTCGTCTCTCGGTTCCTCGCCATCTGTGGGAAACCGGCCTATCGCGGCACAGAAAATCGGTTCGCGGTCCTGCCGCCGGATGAGCCATGGCTGTCTCGTTGAGTCCGGCGTATCGACCCATTCGAACCAGTTGTCGATCGGCACAATCGCGCGGTGCGGCCAGATTGCGCGGAAGAACGGACCATGGGCGACTTTCTCCACCCGTGCATTGATCGGCGCCGCACGATCCTTCGCCCAGTGCGGCCGCCATCCCCAGCGCACCTTGTCGGCCTGGAGCCCATTGCTTTGCCGATGAAACAACGCGAGTTGATTCGTCGGCGCGGCGTTGTATCTGGCCAGCGGTTCATCGCCTACATGGTTGATCAGCGCGTCAGGAATACTCAGCACTGCCACGAAGTCATGAATGCCCCGGTATTGCGAGAGTCTTCCGCACATCGAAAGAAACCTCCGACTGGAACCTTCAGCTTAGACGCTTCACCTGCAGGAGCCCGACTTGCCGGCGATGGCGATCTTCCGGACGCCATCGCCGGCAAGCCTGGCTCCTACGGATTGGGGGGTGTTCGGGATTGGGGATTCACGCGAACCCTGTAGGAGCCCGGCTTGCTGGCGATGGCGATTTCACGGGCGCCTTCGCCGGCAAGCCTGGCTCCTACGGATTGGGGGATGTTCGGGATTGGGGTTCACGCAAACCCTTTAGGAGCCGGCTTGCCGGCGATGGCGATTTCACGGACGCCTTCGCCGGCAAGCCTGGCTCCTACGAATTGGGGGATGTTCGGGATTGGGGGTTCACGCGAACCCTGTAGGAGCCGGCTTGCCGGCGATGGCGATTTCACGGACGCCTTCGCCGGCAAGCCTGGCTCCTACGGATTGGGGGATGTTCGGGATTGGGGGTCACGCAAAACCTGTAGGAGCCTGGCTTGCTGGCGATGGCGATCTTACGGACGCCTTCGCCGGCAAGCCTGGCTCCTACGGATTGGGGGATGTTCGGGATTGGGGGGTCACGCAAAACCTGTAGGAGCCTGGCTTGCTGGCGATGGCGATCTTCCGGACGCCTTCGCCGGCAAGCCTGGCTCCTACGGATTGGGGGATGTTCGGGATTGGGGGTTCACGCGAACCCTGTAGGAGCCCGGCTTGCCGGCGATGGCGATCTTACGGACGCCTTCGCCGGCAAGCCTGGCTCCTACGGATCGGGGAACGCTGGGCGATTCAAATGACGTGCGCCCGTTGCAGTTCGGTCAACGACAGGGCCTTCAATTGTGCCAGCAGCGGATCTCGCCGATCACGCGGATGGGGCAGTTGCACCGCCAGTTCCTGGCGAATGCTGCTGGGGCGATTGTCCATGACCAGGACGCGGTCGCTGAGGTACAGCGCTTCATCGACATCGTGGGTCACCAGCAGCAGGGCGATGGCGTGGCGCTCGGCCAGTTGCAGCAACAGATCTTGCAGTTTCATCCGGGTGAAGGCGTCCACCGCGCTGAACGGTTCGTCGAGCAACAGCACGTCGGGCCGTGAGTAGAGGCCGCGAGCGATGGCGACCCGCTGCGCCATGCCGCCGGAAAGTGCCTTGGGTAACGCTTTAGCGAACCCGCTGAGGCCGACTTCATCGATCAGTTGTGCGACCCAGGCCTTGTCATATCGGTTGTCGGCGCTGAAGCCGATGTTTTGCTCGACCGTTAACCAGGGCATCAATCGAGGTTCCTGAAACACGAACGCAACCTCACCGGCGCTGCGATTCAATTCACCCTGAAAATCCTTTTCCAGACCGGCAACGATCCGCAACAACGTGCTTTTACCGCACCCGCTGGGGCCCAGCAGGCTGACGGTTTCCCGGGGCTGCAATTGCAGGTGGATATCCCTCAGCACGGTGGTGGTGGCGAAGGTTTTGCGCTCGACGCGAATGTCCAGCAGGTAATCGGTCATGACTCAGTCCTCCTTGCTTTGGCCGTTGAACGTGTCGCGCCACGCCAGGAAGCGCTTCTCCAGGCCGGCGAGAATGCCATCGCTGAGTTTGCCCAGCAGCGCCAGCACAATGATTGCCGCGAGCACGATGTCCGGGCGGGACGTCTCGCGCCCGTCACTGAGCAGATAACCCAACCCTTTGGTCGCGGCGATCAGCTCGGCGGCCACCAGAAACATCCACGCCAGGCTCATGCCGCTGCGCAACCCGGTAAACAGGCCGGGCAGGGCGGCGGGCAACAAAATCCTCCGGGCCAGCCGTGTGCGACCGAAGCCATACATTTGCCCGACTTCCACCAGTTTGCGGTCGATGTCGCGAATCGCCGCGACGCCGTTGAGGTACACCGGGAAGAACGCGCCGATGGCAATCAGGACGATTTTCGAGGTTTCGTCGATGCCCAGCCACAGCAACAACAAGGGCACCCAGGCCAGGCTCGGAATCGAACGCAGGCCGGCGAAGGTCGGTTCAAGCCAGGCTTCGGCTTCGCGGCTCAAACCGACCCAGGCGGCAAACACCAGTGCCAGACCGGCGCCGATGGCGAAACCGAGCAACACGCGCAACAGGCTGGCGCTGATGTGTTTCCACAGCGCGCCTTCGGCGAGGTCTCTCAAGGTCAGGGCGATTTCGCTGGGCGCCGGCATTTGGTAGGACGGCAACCAGCCGATGCGTACGACAAATTCCAGCACCAGGAGGATCAGCACCGGCAACGCCAGACCCTTGAGACGCAAACGCCAGGCATTGTTCAAGGAAAGAGCGGCACGACGTGGCGTCGGCAGTTCGAGGGGCAGGTCTTTGCTTTTGCTGGTCATGAGATTCTCCGGTCACGACGAATCCGCGACTGGCGCGGATTCGTTGTGACCCGTTGGCGGTTATTTACTGACGAGCCACGGTTTCCTTGAAGCCGGTGTCGATCAACTGATCGATGACCTGATCGACATTCACCCCACGACGCACCAGTTCCTCGGACACCAGAATCGGCGCGGCAGCCTTGGAGGCGATCACATCCTTGGCGGTCAATTGCGGGCTGCTCAGGTCAGTGCGGGACAGTTGCAGCTTGGCCACTTCCAGCGGCAGACCGGATTCGGTAGCGAGCAGTTTCGCCAGTTCGTCAGGGTTTTTTACCGCCCAGTCACGGGCCTTTTCGTACGCGTTCAGTACGGTTTCGATGGTCTGCGGGTGCTCTTTCGCATAAGTGTCAGTAACGCTGACTACGCCATAACTGTTGAAGTTGGTGTTGCGATACAACAGGCGCGAACCGGCCTGGACCTGGCTGGCGGCCATGTGCGGATCGAGGCCGGCCCAGGCGTCGACGTCACCTTTTTCCAGGGCCGTGCGGCCATCCGGGTGCTGCAAGTGCACCAGTTCCACATCGTCCTTGCTCAGGCCGGCCTGTTGCAGGCTGCGCAGGGTGAACAGGTACGGGTCGGTGCCTTTGGTAGCGGCGATTTTCTTGCCTTTCAGGTCGGCGACGGTCTGGTAGGGCGAATCCTTGCGCACCACCAATGCGGTCCATTCAGCGCGGCTGTAGACGTAAACCGATTTGATCGGGCTGCCATTGGCGCGGCTGAGCACGGCGGCGAGGCTGGCGGAGGAGGCGAAATCGACGCCGCCGCTGTTGAGGTACTCCAGCGAGCGGTTGCTGCCCTGACTCAGCACCCAACTGACTTTGGTCTGCGGCAGGGCCTTTTCCAGAAATCCAAAGTGTTTAAGCACCAGGCTCACTGGCGAGTAGTAGGCGTAATCCAGATGCACTTCGGCCGGCGCTGTTTCAGCGGCCTGCGCTACGGGTTGCAGGCTCAAGGCCAGGGCGCAGGCGCTGAGCAGATACCTGACTTTGGGAAAGCGGAAGGTGGATTTCATGGGATCGGCTCCGGACAAGGCGTTGAGTTTCTTATGTCTAAAAATTCATTTTTTATAAATGTTTCCTGCGTAAAAGGAATATTGCAGGCTCTGTGCCATGTCTTGGATATCAGGCGTTTTCAAGGCGTTGAGGCGAGGAATGAAGCAGAAGGGTGTTGCAGGGAAAACAGTCTGTCGGCTCACTGTTGCCGGGCGAACAGTGTTGGCTGACAGTCATGAGCTTATGCGTAAATCGAATTTAAAAAGCGTCCTGTAAGAGCGTTATGGTCTATGCCATTCACTCTCGAGGAGCCCCCGATGAACCTGTCCAGATTCGTTCGCAGTTTGCTGACCAGCGCGTTGTTTGCTGCGCCAATGGCCTACGCCGCTGAGCCCGTTGTCCTGCATGTCGGTGATCAGAACTACTACAATGTGCGCGCTTCGGTGGAGGCTTCGGGGGCGCTGGAAGGGGCGCCTTACACCGTTGACTGGAAGCATTTTCAGGCCGCTGCACCGCTGGCCGAAGCGTTGAACACCGGGGCGCTGGACGTGGGCTTTCTGGGCGATTCAGGCTTCCTGTTCCTCGCCTCAAAGCAGGCACCGGTGAAGCTGATCGGCGTCTCGCGGCAGAACCCGGACACCATTGCACTGCTGGTGCCCAAGGATTCGCCGGTCAAAAGCATCGCCGACCTCAAGGGCAAGAAAGTCGCCTACTGGCCCGGCGCCTGGAGCCAGCAATTGACCCTGCGCGCCTTGCAACAAGCTGACCTGCCGGAGGACTACGTCGACTTCATCAAGCTGATGCCGATCGATGCTGCCGCCGCGCTGCCTCAGGGCAGCATTGATGCATTCCCGGTCTGGGAACCCTACATTTCCCAGCAGATTCTGTTCTCCGGCGCGCGACCGATTCTCACCGCCAAGAACCTCATGCCAGGCCTCAGCGCCATCGCCGCTTCGACACCGTCAATCGACAGCAAGCGCGAAGCCATCGCCGACTTCCTGGTTCGCCTGAAAAAGGCACGGGCCTGGGTCGACAATCACACCGACGAATATGCCGATCTGTGGGCGAAGAAGGCCAATCTTGACCAGAACGTCTCGCGTCACTGGTTACGCCAGGCTCACATGACCGTAGGTCCGGTGGATGCGCAGGCTGCGAAGGACCTGCAAAGCACCGCGGATTTTCTGTTCAAGGTCAAAGCACTGCCGACGGCACTGGCGACCGCGCCGATTATCGACAGCTCGTTCGAGCGGGCGTTTACCCAGTAACCGACAATGCCGGGCAGCACCGGAACCAAACACTGTGTACCCTGATCCAAACCGCGCCCGCACATCTGTGCGGGCTTAACGGTCGGGCTCAAGGCACAACATGAAACAGCTGTTCAAGATTCTCAGCGCACTCGCCATTGCCGTCGGGCTGGCGGGTTGCATCGCTGCTCCCATCGAAATGACGCCGCAAACTGAACAGCGTCTGCACGCGCAAGCCCCGATCCGGTTTCTGCTGACGTTCGACGACGGTCCCAGCGCGTCGAGTTTCTGGAACCCGACGATGACAATCCTCGACAGTCTCGCCACCAACCCGGTGCAGCCGAACCTCAAAGCGGTGTTCTTCGTGCAGACTGGCGCGCCACGGGCGGGCGACAGCGACATCGGCCGCGAGGTCATGCGCCGCGAGCATGCGGACGGGCAGATTCTCGGTTTCCATACGGCCACCCACTGGCACACCAATCACCGGTCCCTGAGTCCGGAAGAACTGGAACAGTCATTGACCAAAGGCAGTGCCGACATCGCCGCCATCACCGGTGCGCCGCCGACCCTGGTACGGCCGCCGTTCTGGAACTACGACAAACGGGTCTTCGCCGCTTATCAAAAGCACGGCATGCACGTGTTGCTGACCGACCTGAGCGCCAACGACGGCAAGATCTGGGGTTTCAACGCCAGCCCCCGGCGCCGGGCCAACATGCTGCGGCAGATGTCGGAGGTGCGCGAGCGCATCGCATTGGGTGAGTTGCCGACGGTGGACGGGGTGATCCCGGTGGTGGTGACCTTCCACGACCTCAATCGCTACACGGCCCGACATGCCCGCGAATACCTGCAAATCCTTCTCGATAGTGCACAGGCGACCGGAGTGAAAACGGCGCAGAAGCCGTTTTACGATGATCAGGCCGAACTGCAACGGGCGGCCATGGCGCGCACCGTTCGCGACAGTGCGCAACCGGTGAAATTGCCTGGGGTCTGGAACTGGATCTGGGACGGAGACGCTCACTGAGTGTTGATCAAAGTAAGTGACGGATAACGTTTGCCGGCAGATGAATATCCGCAAATCCCGAACACCCCACGACCTGTAGGAGCCCGGCTTGCCGGCGATGGCGATCTCACGGACGCCATCGCCAGCAAGCCGGGCTCCTACAGGTTTTGCGTGAGCCCTCAATCCCGAACACCCCCACGATCTGTAGGAGCCGGCTTGCTGGCGATGGCGATCTCACGGGCGTCATCGCCGGCAAGCCGGGCTCCTACAGGTTTTGCGTGAACCCTCCATCCCGAACACCCCCACGATCTGTAGGAGCCGGCTTGCCGGCGATGGCGATCTCACGGGCGCCATCGCCAGCAAGCCGGGCTCCTACAGGTTTTGCGTGACCCCTCAATCCCGAACACCCCCACGATCTGTAGGAGCCGGCTTGCCGGCGATGGCGATCTCACGGGCGCCATCGCCAGCAAGCCGGGCTCCTACAGGTTTTGCGTGACCCCTCAATCCCGAACACCCCCACCATCTGTAGGAGCCGGCTTGCCGGCGATGGCGATCTCACGGACGCCATCGCCGGCAAGCCGGGCTCCTACAGGTTTTGCGTGAACCCTCAATCCCGAACACCCCCACGATCTGTAGGAGCCGACTTGCCGGCGATGGCGATCTCACGGACGCCATCGCCAGCAAGCCAGGCTCCTACAAAGCGTTCAGCTGTTGCGGCAATAATTCATCGATCATCCGCAAGCAATGATTCAACCCCGGCGACACGTCGCCCACGCGTCGGCTGAGGATGATCGGCGAGGTCGCGTTGTCTTCCAGCAGCGGCGTGAAGCCGATGTCGTCGCGGTGCAGCAATTGCACCGAGGCCGGCACCAGGGTGACGCCGATTCCTGCGCCCACCAGGCCGATGGCGGTTTGCAGTTCGTTGGTCCACTGCGCCACGTGAATGCTCACGCCATAGGACTCGAACAACCCGATTACATGGTCGGCGTAGCTGGGGCGCGGGTTGCCGGGGTACAGCACGAAAGGTTCCTTCGCCAGTTCGCGCAGGCTGATCGGCCCGGCCAGTAGCGGATGGCCGGCGGGCAGGGCGGCGACGAGCCGGTCTTCGGTCAACACCGTCTGGATGATGGCCGGGTCGTCGATGCGGATGCGGCCGAAACCGATATCGATCCGCCCGGCCTTGAGCGCCTGCACCTGTTGCAGCGTGGTCATTTCCGAGAGCCCCAGTTCCAACTCCAGAGGCTCGCCGCTGCGCAAGCGGCGGATCAGTTCCGGCAGCACGCCATAGAGTGTCGACGGCGCAAAACCAATCCCCAGCCAGGTTTTTTCCCCCAGACCGATGCGTCGCGTGTTGTCGCAGACCTTGCCCAGTTGCTCCAGCAGGGCAGTGCTGTGTTCATGGAAAAACCGCCCGGCGTCGGTCAGCTTCAGCGGCCGTCCGCGATCCAGCAACAACACCCCGAGTTCATCCTCCAGTTGTTGAATCTGTCGGCTCAGCGGCGGTTGGGCAATGTGCAGCAGTTCGGCGGCGCGGGTGAAATTGAGGGTTTGAGCCAACACCTGAAAATACCGCAGGTGACGCAGTTCCATGAGGCCTCCGCTTAGCAGGTTGCATACCTTAAAGGTATCAAGTCAGACCAATTCTATATTGGCTTCCCGAAAAAAGCCGTACCAGAATCGGTTCCAGAACTTTAAGAACCTGACGGGTATCGACATGCTTGCAACTGCCATTGAATCGATCGAGACGATCATCGTCGATCTGCCGACCATCCGCCCGCACAAGCTGGCGATGCACACCATGCAGAACCAGACGCTGGTGATCATTCGTGTGCGCTGCGCCGATGGCATTGAAGGCATTGGCGAATCCACCACCATCGGTGGCCTGGCGTATGGCAATGAAAGCCCGGACAGCATCAAGACCAACATCGACCGGCACTTCGCGCCGCTGCTGCTGGGTCAGGACAGCGCCAACGTCAACGCTGCGATGTTGCGCCTGGAGCGCAGCATCCGTGGCAACACTTTCGCCAAGTCAGGTATCGAAACCGCGTTGCTCGATGCCCAGGGCAAACGCCTCGGCCTGCCGGTCAGCGAACTGCTGGGCGGCCGCGTTCGGGATGCGCTGCCAGTGGCCTGGACCCTGGCCAGCGGTGACACCGACAAGGACATCGCCGAAGCGGAAAAAATGCTCGACCTGCGCCGCCACCGCATCTTCAAACTGAAAATCGGTGCCGGCGAAGTCAACCGCGATCTGGCCCACGTCATCGCGATCAAGAAAGCCCTCGGCGATCGCGCCAGCGTTCGGGTCGACGTCAATCAGGCCTGGGACGAAGCCGTCGCATTACGCGCCTGCCGGATTCTCGGCAGCAACGGCATCGACCTGATCGAGCAGCCGATCTCGCGCAATAACCGCTCGGGCATGGCGCGCCTGAACGCCATCAGCCCGGCGCCGATCATGGCCGACGAATCCATCGAATGCGTGGAAGATGCGTTCAATCTGGCCCGTGAAGGCGCGGCTTCGGTGTTCGCCCTGAAGATCGCCAAGAACGGCGGCCCACGCGCCGTGCTGCGGACCGCCGCGATTGCCGAAGCGGCGGGCATCGGCCTGTACGGCGGCACCATGCTCGAAGGCGGCATCGGCACGCTGGCTTCGGCCCATGCCTTCGTCACGCTGAACAAACTGGCGTGGGACACCGAGCTGTTCGGCCCGCTGCTGTTGACCGAAGACATTCTCAGCGAGCCGCTGGTCTATCGCGATTTCGAGCTGCACGTGCCGAAAACCCCTGGGCTGGGCCTGAACCTCGATGAAGAACGCCTGGCGTTTTTCCGTCGCGACAAGACATCCACTGCCATTCATCAAGCCTGAGGAGAGCATTATGCTGTTCCACGTAAAGATGACCGTGAATTTGCCGGTCGACATGAACCCCGAACGCGCCGCGCAGCTCAAGGCTGACGAAAAAGCCCTGGCCCAGCGTCTGCAGGATCAAGGCAAGTGGCGTCACCTGTGGCGCATTGCCGGGCTCTATGCCAATTACAGCGTGTTCGATGTCGACAGCGTTCAAGAGCTGCACGACTTGCTCATGCAATTGCCGCTGTACCCGTACATGGCGATCGAAGTCACCGCGATGTGCCGGCATCCTTCTTCCATCCGCGAGGATGACCGCTGAACCCAGCCTGTTCAGTTCGCCACGCTAATAATTACAAGATGAGGAACCCATAAAATGAACGTAAAAATTTCCCACACTGCCAAAGCCCAGAAGTTTCTCGAAGAGGCCAGCGGCCTGCACAACGATGCCGGCAATCCACGCACCAAAGCCCTGATCTACCGCATCCTGCGTGATTCGGTGAACATCATCGAAGACCTCGCCGTGACCCCGGAAGAGTTCTGGAAAGCCGTCAATTATCTCAACGTGCTGGGTGCGCGCCAGGAGGCTGGACTGGTGGTGGCCGGGTTGGGCCTGGAACATTACCTCGACCTGCTGATGGACGCCGAAGACGAACAGGCCGGCAAGGCTGGCGGCACGCCGCGCACCATCGAAGGCCCGCTGTACGTGGCCGGTGCGCCGTTGTCGCAAGGTGAAGCGCGTCTGGATGATGGCGTCGATCCGGGTGTGACGCTGTTCATGCAGGGCCGTGTGTTCAACACCGCCGGCGAACCGTTGGCCGGTGCGATTGTGGATGTCTGGCACGCCAATACCGGCGGCACTTATTCGTACTTCGATACCACGCAATCTGAATTCAACTTGCGTCGGCGCATCGTCACTGACGCCGAAGGTCGCTACCGCTTCCGCAGCATCGTGCCGTCGGGTTACGGCTGCCCGCCGGACGGTCCGACCCAGCAACTGCTCGATCAACTGGGCCGTCACGGCCAGCGTCCGGCGCACGTGCACTTCTTCATCTCGGCGGCGGATCATCGTCACCTGACCACCCAGATCAACCTCGACGGCGATCAATACCTGCACGACGATTTCGCCTACGCCACCCGTGACGAGCTGATCGCGAAAATTACCTTCAGCGATGATCAACAACGCGCAGCGGCGCATGGCGTCAGCGGTCGTTTTGCCGAGATCGAATTCGATTTCACCTTGCAGTCGTCCGCCCAGCCGCAAGAGCAGCAGCGTCACGAGCGGGTTCGCGCGCTGGAGGACTGATTCCAGCTTGGCGATGACTGACACACCGCTTTCGCGAGCAGGCTCGCTCCCACATTCGACCGTGTTTCTTCAGTGGGACTACGGTCAAAATGTGGGAGCGGGCTTGCTCGCGAAGGGGCCAGAATATTCCACATGTCGATCAACTGACACACCGCTGCAAGCACTGCCTTAGAATGACCTGTCGCACCCCATAAAAACAACGAGAGTGACCCGATGATGCAAGCGCAACTGTTGAGTCAGCGCAGCTCCGTATTCGACCATGCCGACCCGTACGCGGTGTCGGGCTACGTCAATCAGCATGTCGGTAATCATTGCATCCTCATGCCGCGCGCCGGGCAACCCCTGGCCAGTCTCAATCATCGCAAGTTTGCCAGCCTCGACCTGTGCCGCATCAGCTATGGCGGCAGCGTGCGGGTCACCTCGGGCGCGCTGGAAAGCATCTATCACCTGCAAGTATTGCTGCGTGGCAACTGCCTGTGGCGCGGGCACGGTCAGGAACATTACTTCGCGCCCGGCGAGTTGCTGCTGATCAATCCCGATGATCCGGTAGACCTGACGTACTCTGACGATTGCGAAAAATTCATCCTCAAAGTTCCCACGACGTTGCTTGAGTCCGTGTGCGACGAGCAGCGCTGGCGCTATCCGGGGCAGGGCGTGCGGTTTCTGGAGAACCGTTACCAGCTCAATGAACTCGAAGGGTTTGTCGGGCTGCTGGCGATGATTTGCCAGGAAGCCGAGGCCACCGAGCAGATTCCCAAAGTGCAGGAGCATTACGCGCAGATCATCGTCAGCAAGATGCTCAGCCTGATGCAGACCAACGTCAGCCGCATCAGCCTCGGCTCACAGACGGCCACGTTCGAGGTGATTGCCGACTACATCGCACGCCACCTCAAGCAGGACATCGACAGTGAAGAACTGGCGCGTCAGGCACGGATGAGCCTGCGCTCGTTGTACGGTCTGTTCGAGCGCAACGCGGGCACCACGCCGAAAAACTACATCCGGCAGAAACGCCTTGAGCGCATCAACGCCTGCCTGAGCGACCCGACCTGTAATGTGCGTAATGTCACGGAAGTGGCGATGGATTATGGGTTCCTGCATTTGGGACGGTTCTCCGACAACTACCGCAAACAGTTCGGCGAGTTACCGTCGGACACCCTCAAACGCCGCGACTGATCGCAGGTACAACACGAACTGTAGGAGCCGGCTTGCTGGCGATTCAAACGACGCGGTCTATCTGACACACCGCATCGCCTGAATCGCCAGCAAGCCGGCTCCTACAGAATGGTGGTGTATCTGGCACACCGCGTTGCGTCGATCGCCGGCAAGCCGGCTCCTACAGTGACCTTTGCACTAAACGGATAAAGGTCTGCACCCAGCGGATAGTCCACCCCATTGCCCCGTCCTAGCATGAGCCTTGCCTGAACAATAACAATGGAGGCGGCGGCCATGACCCTGCGACCCGAATATCTTCAATCCCTGCTTGAGGACGATCCAGAACAAGGCATCTATCGCTGCAAGCGCGAGATGTTCACCGATCCGCGGCTGTTCGATCTTGAGATGGAACACATCTTTGAAGGCAACTGGCTGTACCTGGCGCACGAAAGCCAGATCCCCAACAAAAACGATTTCTACACCACCACCATGGGGCGCCAGTCGATCTTCATCGCGCGCAACAAGGACGGTGAGCTGAACGCCTTTATCAACGCCTGCAGTCACCGTGGCGCGATGCTTTGCCGACACAAGTCCGGCAACAAAAGCTCGTACACCTGCCCGTTTCATGGCTGGACCTTTAACAACTCCGGCAAACTGCTGAAGGTCAAAGACCCGGCAGCGGCCGGCTACCCGGCGAGCTTCAACTGCGAAGGCTCCCACGACCTGACCAAAGTCGCCCGCTTCGAATCCTATCGCGGCTTCCTGTTCGGCAGCCTCAAGGCTGATGTGGTGCCGCTGGTTGAGCATTTGGGCGAGTCGGCGAAGATCATCGACATGATCGTCGACCAGTCCGCCGACGGCCTGGAAGTGCTGCGCGGTTCCTCCAGCTACATCTACGAAGGCAACTGGAAACTCACCGCCGAAAACGGCGCCGACGGTTACCACGTCAGTTCGGTGCACTGGAACTACGCCGCCACCCAGAACCAGCGCAAACAGCGCGAGGCCGGCGACACCAACCCGACCATGAGCGCTGGTAGCTGGGCCAAGCAGGGCGGTGGTTTCTACTCGTTCGACAAAGGCCACATGCTGCTCTGGACCCGTTGGGCCAACCCTGAGGACCGCCCGCTGTACGAGCGTCGCGATGAGCTGGCCAAGGACTTCGGCAAGGCCCGCGCCGACTGGATGATCGAAAACTCGCGCAACCTGTGCCTGTACCCGAACGTGTACCTGATGGACCAGTTCAGCTCGCAGATCCGCATCGCCCGGCCGATCTCGGTCAACCGTACGGAAATCACCATTTACTGCATCGCCCCCAAAGGCGAAAGCGATCACGCCCGTTCGAGCCGGATTCGTCAGTACGAGGATTTCTTCAACGTCAGCGGCATGGCCACCCCGGACGATCTGGAAGAGTTTCGCTCCTGCCAGACCGGTTACCAGGGCAGCGTGACCGCCTGGAACGACATGTCCCGTGGCGCCGAGCACTGGGTCGAAGGTGCCGATGACGCGGCAAAGGAAATTGACCTGCATCCGTTGCTCAGCGGTGTGCGCACCGAGGACGAAGGCCTGTTCGTGTTGCAGCACAAGTATTGGCAGCAAACCATGCTCAAGGCCCTGGCTGCCGAGCAATCGAAGCTGATTGCCGTGGAGACCGTGCAATGACCATCACCTATGAAACCGTGCGCGACTTCCTCTACCGGGAAGCGCGTTACCTCGATGATCGGCAATGGGACGAATGGCTGGAGTTGTACGCCACGGATGCGACGTTCTGGATGCCATCCTGGGATGACAACGACGAACTGACTGAAGACCCGCAACGGGAAATCTCGCTGATCTGGTACGGCAACCGTACGGGGCTGGAAGACCGCATCTTCCGCATCAAGACCGAGCGTTCCAGCGCCACCGTGCCGGACACCCGCACCTCGCACAACATCAGCAACATCGAGCTGCTGGAACAGGCGGACGGCCTGTGCAAGGTGCGCTTCAACTGGCACACCTTGAGCTTTCGCTACAAGACCGTCGACAGCTATTTCGGCAGCAGTTTCTACACCCTCGATATGCGCGGCGAAAACCCGCTGATCAAGGCCAAGAAAGTGATCC
Source organism: Pseudomonas sp. GT1P32 (assembly GCF_054897805.1). Lineage (NCBI taxonomy): Bacteria > Pseudomonadati > Pseudomonadota > Gammaproteobacteria > Pseudomonadales > Pseudomonadaceae > Pseudomonas > Pseudomonas sp. GT1P32. Next base: position 1,584,659 of record NZ_CM142704.1, on the reverse strand, counting down.
TGAAGAACGACTACGTTCGCCAGGTCATCGATGTTTACCACCTGTGAGGCGGCCGTCATGACTCATTCCATCGCATTTAATTTCGAAGACGGCGTCACCCGGTTCATCGACGCCAACGCCGGCGAAACCGTGGCCGACGCCGCGTACCGCCAAGGCATCAACATTCCGCTGGATTGCCGCGACGGCGCTTGCGGCACGTGCAAGTGTTTTGCCGAGGCCGGCCGCTACGACCTGGGCGAGGAATACATTGAGGACGCGCTCACGGCGGAGGAAGCCGAACAGGGTTTTGTCCTGACCTGCCAGATGCGCGCCCAGAGCGATTGCGTGGTGCGGGTACCGGCCTCTTCGGAAGTCTGCCGCACCCAGCAGGCCAGTTTTGAAGCGACCATCAGCGCCGTGCGTCAGTTGTCCGACAGCACCATCGCGCTGTCGATCAAGGGCGATGCGCTGAGCAAACTGGCGTTCTTGCCGGGGCAGTACGTGAACCTCGGGATTCCCGGCAGCGAGCAGACCCGCGCTTATTCGTTCAGCTCGTTGCAGCGCGACGGCGAGGTCAGTTTCCTGATTCGCAATGTGCCTGGCGGTTTGATGAGCAGCTTCCTCACCGGCATGGCCAAGGCCGGCGACAGCATGAGCCTGGCCGGGCCGCTGGGCAGCTTTTATCTGCGCGACATCCGTCGGCCGTTGTTGCTGCTGGCCGGTGGTACGGGGCTTGCGCCATTCACCGCGATGCTTGAAAAAATCGCCGAGCAGGGCAGTGAACATCCGCTGCATCTGATCTACGGCGTGACCAACGATTTCGACCTGGTGGAAATGGACCGGCTGGAAGCCTTCGCGGCGCGAATCCCGAATTTCAGCTTCAGCGCCTGCGTGGCCAGCCCCGATAGCCAGCACCCGCTCAAGGGCTACGTGACCCAGCACATCGAGCCCAAACACTTGAACGAGGGCGACGTCGATGTGTACCTGTGCGGCCCGCCGCCGATGGTAGAGGCAGTCAGCCAATACATCCGCGAGCAAGGCATTGCGCCGGTGAATTTCTACTACGAAAAATTCGCTGCCAGCGCGGCATAAAAATTTGTGGCGACGCAGTTCTGTAGGAGCTGGCTTGCCAGCGATGATCGTTAACGATGACGCGTGTTTACAAAGTGAGCGCGGCGCCTTTGAGTCCATCGCTGGCAAGCCAGCTCCTACAGGTCGAGAGCGATTTTCGATTCGAGGTAGGTATGAACAGATTTCACGAAAAAGTCGCGTTGATCACCGGTGCCGCCCAAGGCATCGGCCGGCGTGTCGCCGAGCGCATGGCGGCGGAAGGGGCGCGGTTGATTCTGGTTGACCGCTCCGAGCTGGTGTTCGAAGTGCAGCAGCAATTGGGGAAGGACAGCCAGGTGCTCGCGCTGACCGCCGATCTTGAGCAATACGGCGAATGCAACCGTGTGATGCAAACCGCCGTTGAGCGCTTTGGTCGTCTCGACATCCTCATCAACAATGTCGGCGGGACGATCTGGGCCAAGCCGTTCGAACACTACGAAGCCGACCAGATCGAGGCCGAAGTCCGCCGTTCGCTGTTCCCGACGTTATGGTGCTGCCATGCGGCGCTGCCGTTCATGCTGGAGCAGGGCAGCGGCGCCATCGTCAACGTCTCCTCCATCGCCACGCGCAGCATCAATCGTGTGCCGTACGGTGCGGCGAAGGGCGGGGTGAATGCGCTGACCGCGTGCCTGGCGTTCGAAACCGCCGGTCGTGGCGTGCGGGTCAACGCCACGGCGCCCGGTGGCACTGAAGCGCCGCCGCGGGTGATTCCGCGCAACAGCGCCGAACAGAGCGCCGAGGAAAAAGTGTGGTACCAGCAGATCGTCGACCAGACGCTCGACAGCAGTTTGATGAAACGCTATGGCACGCTGGATGAGCAGGCAGGCGCTATTCTGTTTCTGGCCAGCGACGAAGCGTCCTACATCACCGGCATGATCATGCCGGTGGGTGGTGGCGACCAGGGCTGACAGCGTTCGCCAACAACCCCATCAAACGGAGTCAACGTGATGAGTGAAAAACCCACGATCGTGCTGGTCCATGGTTTTTGGGGCGGTGCCGCCCACTGGAACAAGGTTATCGCCGAACTGTTGAACAAGGGCTACACCCGCATCCGCGCGGTCGAGATGCCGCTCACGTCGTTGGCCGATGATGCCGAGCGCACGCGCAAAATGGTCGCGCAAGAGGCGGGGCCGGTGTTGCTGGTGGGGCATTCCTATGGCGGTGCGGTCATCACTGAGGCCGGCGATCAAGCGAATGTCGTGGGTCTGGTGTACATCGCCGCGTTCGCGCCGGACGCAGGTGAAAGTCCCGGCGCCATCACTCAACGGCATCCACCCGCTGCCGCCGCGAACCTGGCCCCCGACAGTGATGGTTATTTGTGGGTCAGACCGGAGCTTTACCACGAAAGCTTCTGCCAGGACCTGCCCGCAACCGAAGGACTGGTGATGGGCATCACCCAAAAAGCCCCCTTGGCCGGCACGTTTGGCGATGCGATCACTACGGTGGCGTGGAAGAACAAACCGTCGTGGTATCAGGTGTCGACCGACGACCGGATGATCGCGCCGCAAAACCAGCAGTGGATGGCGGGACGGTTGAACGCCAAAGAGGTCCTGACGTTGCACGCCAGCCACGCGTCCCTTGCCTCGATGCCGGTCGAAGTGGCGGCGTTTATCGACAAGGCGGCAACGGCAGTGGCCAAGGCCTGACCCACCTTACAGGCGACGCTGAAACGCTCTGACGATTCGCAGCGTGGCGTCGCTGGTGTTCAGGTTCTGCACGGCGTCCAGCGGATACCACAGGCAGTCGAAGATTTCATTTTGCGGTCGGGCCTTAGACGAATTGAGCACCGACGCCTCGTAAACGTGGTGTCGGGTGCCGCCGGTTTCCAGTTGCATCAGGTACAGCATGTCGTCGACCCCAAGCCCGGTCTCTTCCTGAAGTTCACGCATGGCGGCGCCTGCCGCGGTTTCTCCGGGCTCGACCTTTCCGCCGGGCAGCGTCCAGCGACACCTTGGCTTGCGCACCAGGAGAACGTGCCGGTCCTGCTCGCAAATGACGGTTGCGCGTACTTTCATGTGTTACCTGATTGATCGCTGTCACAAAAGAGAAATAAAAATGCAATATTCAGGCCGATCAAGGCTGCACGGGGCTCTTCGTTGATTGGAGGTGTCTCAGGGTCTGAAAGTGCAACCGAATGGCGGAATCCTGTCGCGACGTCTGGTCGGCACCCCGGCAAAGGGTGGGTGTAAGGTGGGCAGGTCAATCCTGGACATCAGTACCGAAAAATGGAGGTAGCTTATGAGCGTTACGATGCTGAATAAGATGCACATGAACGGTTATGACGTACTCAGCGTGAGCAATGGCCCCTGGCGGGTGTGCACCCAAGGTGACCAACTGGGCGCTTTTGCCAGCCGGGAAGAGGCACTGGCCTTTGCCGCCGCGCTTCCCGGTTACAAACCCCGGGCCAAAAGGCCGGCAAGCAACCAGACGACGGTTAAGTAAAACGCTTCTAGCCCCGGTTTTTTCCGGGGCTTTTCATTCGGGTTCAGTAACCGCCACCACCGCCGCCGGAGCTATGGGAAGACTCCCTGGCTTTTGTTTGCAGGCGGCTCCATTCCGCACAGGTAATGAAGCTGGTGTGGTCGACCTTGCCCCGGTCATCGAAACTGACGTTGTACGCTTGTTGATGGCCGGCTTTCGTCAGCTTGTAGTCAAAGCACGTGCCGGGCACAGCCGTGCGATCGGTGATGGTATGAGGCGGCCCGCCGATTTGCTCGACCTGATCCTTGCTCATTCCGGTCTCGACTTTGGCGACCAACGGGAGGTCGCCATAGAGGCGTGATTCAGTGCTGCAGCCTGCCAGCGCTGCCAGTACGACAACCAGCGCGAATTGAGGCTTGTTCATGGCTGCGCTCCTGTTCAGTGAGCTTTGTTGCGACTGATGGCCTTGGCTTTCACTTCTTCGGCATAGCCTGCCAATCGCTGTTCGTCGCCCTGAAACAGGTCGCACAGCCTCAGCACCGCCTGCGCATCGACATCATTGCCAGACAGCTTTAACTGATCTGCCAGGCGTAGAAGCTCCACCGCCGACCACCTCAGGTCCGACGCAACGCTTTGCAGGTCACGTCGAAGTTCGTTTTCAGATTCGTTGAGCCACATGACGATCTCCAAAAAAACTCTGCTACGAAATTTTAGTCGCATTTCTCTGGACGGGGCGTTTTGTTCGTCCGAACTGCCAATGCTGCCTTTGGTCGGGAAGATGCACGCGAACGAAAAGATTTGCTGTCGTATTGAAGTGGCGAATTTCCGCCGGGGCGAGGCAATTTCAAATGACGACGACCGATGACTTCAGGTTTCACGCGCATGAGCTGATGGTCGATCTGGACGCGGCGACCACGGAGATGATGAAGCTGATTTCCGCTCATCAACTCAGCGGTCCGGAATGGGAGCGGGTCACTCAATGGCAGCACGAAGCGTATGAGCGATGGATGACTTTCCTGAACGAGCGGCCCGCTGCACATCCCGGCCAGAGCAACGATAAACATTGAGAAAGGCTCAATGAATGGATGTCTGCAAGACGACGCGCTACATTTCCTGTTTTCAGAATACGGGGGCGTCATGCGGACGTTGATTGCGGGAGTCGTGGTGGCGTTACTGGCGGGGTGCTCCTTGCCTGCGTCACTGGTGCCGGGTGAGCCGAATTTCAGCAAATTCAGTGAGAAAGCGCCGAAGGAGTATGCCGCCTGCGTATTGCCGGCGTGGCAGAAAGAGATTTCCAATACGACTCAAACGCCGATTTCCAATGGCTACCGGATCAAGGCGCCGAGCATCATCACGGCCGACGAGATTCTGGATATCGTGAAATCGAAAGAGGGCAGCCGGGTTTCGCTGTATCAAGGGCCGCCATGGGCCAAGTCAGGCGCACTGCGTCAGACGGTTCGGGACTGTTTGTAAGGCTTGGCCGTGAGTGACTGCGGTGTTTGATAGATCGCCATCGCCGGCAAGCCGGCTCCTACAGGGGATTACGGTGCCCTTGTAGGAGCCGGCTTGCCGGCGATGGCGTCAAATGTTGGTAACCACAATGGTCTGTTCGTCAGCGGCCGAGGCAGCGCTTTTCTTGTCCCGGCGATCACTCATCCAGTTATCAACCTGAGCGCTGAACTCCGAGGGCGCCTTTCGTCCGACTTTCCTGGCGAGATCCAGGATGGTCTGCTGGGCGAGGGCGTCTTCCATGCGTTTCTGCGCCGTCATCATGACCGCATGGACCGAGCAATGGCCTGACACCGCCCAATCCGGGGCGGAACCTTCGAACAGGGCGCAACGCCCGCGAATTTCCCGGCAATCGAAAATCAGCTTTTGGCCGTCGATGGCATTGACGATATCGAGCACGCTGATTTCGTCGGAGGGTCGGGCCAGTTTGAACCCGCCGCGCACGCCTTCAGTGGCGACCACCAGTTTTGCCTTGGCCAGTTTGGTGAAAATTTTCGCCAGGTAGTCCAGTGGCACGCCTTGCAGCTCTGCGAGGTCACGCACGCTTGCCTCACGGGTGTCGCCGCAATTGCCCACCAGGAAAATCAGGCAATGAATGCCGTACTCAACGCCAGCGCTGTAAAGAGACATTTGGATCTCCGACTAATCTTGTCGTAAATGTTAGCAGCTGAAGGTTAGGCAGGCAACGAATCCCGTCGGCGCATCTCTCTGTGCATTACGCCTTGTGCATAGGTAAAGGCTCTTTCGGTCGAGCCATCGAACCTGTCGATGGCAACCATCAGAAAAAACCGATTGCGTTAATTAACTAGGATCAATACAGTCGTAGTTGTTCGGTCGGCACTGGCAAACGCACGACCTCTGACGAATTCATTGATCGGCCTTCTCACGGAGTTAAAGATGAAACAGCACATTCTGGTAATCGGCGCAGGTTTCGGTGGCACGTGGACGGCTTTGAGCGCCACGCGGCTGTTCGACATTCATGGTCACAACGACGTAGAAGTCACCGTCCTGGCCCCGCAGGCCGAGCTGCGCGTGCGTCCGCGATTCTATGAACCGAACGCGCACCAACTGGCCGCGCCGATTGGCGAGTTGTTCGATGCGGTGGGCGTGAAGTTCATCAAGGGCGCTGCGGAAACCATCGACGTTGTGCAAAAACGCGTGGGTTATGTCGACGCCTCGGGTGCGAAACAGGTGTGCAGCTACGACAAACTCGTTCTGGCCACCGGCAGCCGTCTGGCGATTCCGGCGACCGCCGGCGTGGCTGAGCACGCGTTCGATGTCGACCAGATCGAAGAAGCCGTGCGCCTGGAAAACCATCTGAAATCCCTGGCCAGCCTGCCAGAAAGCAAAGCCCGCAACACCGTGGTGGTGGCCGGCGGCGGCTTCACCGGGATTGAAACGGCGACCGAGATGACCGCACGTCTGCGTACCATTTTGGGTGATCAGGCCGACGTCGAGGTGATCATCGTCGATCGCGGCGAGAAAATTGGCGGGTCGATGGGGGCTGAAATCGCCAAGTCGATCGAAGAGGCCAGTATTGAAACCGGCGTGAAATGGCACTTGAAAGCTTCGGTACTTTCCGTCGATGCCAACGGTGTCACTTTGAGTGATGGCCAGCGTATCGAAGCCAAAACCGTGGTCTGGACCACCGGCGTGCGCGCCAGTTCGCTGACCGAGCAGATCCCGGCCGAACGCGATCACCTGGGCCGTCTGCACGTGGACAGCCACCTGAAAGTCATCGGTCAGGACGATATCTTTGCCACCGGCGATGTGGCTTACGCGGCCTCGGACGACATCGGCAACTACGCCTTGATGACCTGCCAACACGCCATCGTATTGGGTCGTCACGCCGGCAATAACGTTGCCGCGCAGATCCTGGGCGTGGACCCGACGCCGTACAGCCAACCCAAATACGTCACCTGCCTGGACCTGGGTGCCTGGGGCGCGGTGTACACCGAGGGCTGGGACCGTCAGGTCAAACTGGTGAAACAGGAAGGCAAGAACCTGAAGACGCAGATCAACACCGTGTGGATCTACCCGCCGGCGGCTGACCGCACAACCGCATGGGCCGCAGCGGATCCGCTGATCCCGATCGCTTGAGTCGCTGAGGCGTTCAGCGGACTAAAAATCCCCCGATTCCTTCTGGATCGGGGGATTTTCGTTGTGGAGGATTCACACCTTGCGTTCGTGAAATAACATGTGTATTTTTTCATGAAATTTAAATAATAAAATTTCATGAGGCTCGCATGTTCCAGCAATCCACCCGCCATGTCGCCAGTTACTACGCTCACTCTTGCGCAGATCGCTTGGTGGAACGTGCGGCGTTGGAGGGCGAGCACGACACCGAAGTGTTGATCATCGGCGCCGGCTTCAGTGGTTTGCACACAGCATTGCGCCTGGCCCTGGCGGGCAAGCGCGTGACGCTGCTGGAAGCCAGTCGAGTGGCCTGGGCGGCGTCGGGGCGTAATGGCGGTCAGGCCATTCTCGGTTGGTCGTGCGATATGCCGCCGCTGGAGGCCGCGCTGGGTTATGAGCGCGCACGGCGCTTGTGGGACGGCATGCGCTGGGCTGCGCAGGAGTTGCGCGCGCTGCCTGCCCGGCATGAATTCGATTGTGATTATCGGCCCGGCCACCTCTGGACATCGGTGATGCCGCGACGGGTGAGCCTGCTGACCGAGTGGCAACACGAGGCGAGCCACAAATGGGGCCACGATGGATTGCAATTCATTCCCCGTGAGCAGTTGCCGCAATGGGTCGCCAGCGAGCGCTACCAGGCGGGCCTGTTTGATCCTGAAGGCGGGCACCTGAACCCGTTGAAACTGGCACTCGGCCTGGCGGCTGCCATCGAGCGCGCCGGTGGTCGTATTCATGAACAAAGCAAGGCGCTGAATTACCGCGAGGAGGGTGGCCGGTACGTGGTCACCACTGAGCGCGGGCGCATCCGGGCCGATGTGCTGGTGCTGGCGTGCAACGCCTATCTGGACCGGCTCGATCCGCAGCTATCGAGTTGTGTGTTGCCGGTCGGCACCTATCAGGTGGCCACCGCGCCGCTCTCGCAAGCACAGGCGACCGCGCTCCTGCCGAGCAATGTCTGCGTCACTGACAATCAGTTCGTTCTCGATTATTTCCGTCGTACACCGGATAACCGCTTGCTGTTCGGCGGCGGTTGCACCTACCTGGGGGGCATGCCGAAGGACATCGCCGCCGCGACCCGGCCGTTCCTGCAACGGGTATTTCCTCAGCTCAAGGGCGTCGAACTGGAATTCGCCTGGGGCGGCCATATCGACCTCACGCTCAAACGCACGCCTGACATTGGCCGACGCGGCGATCTCTATTGGTTGCAGGGTTATTCTGGCCACGGTGTGCTGCCGACCCTGGCCGGGGCCCGCGCCGTGTCCGACGCGATACTCGGTCAGGCAGATGAGCTGGGCTTGTATCAGGGCCTGGTCAACGGCAGCTTCCCCGGCGGCAAATACATGGCCGCGCCCCTGGAAGCCATCGGCAAGGCCTGGTATCGGTTGCGCGACAGCCTTTGAAACGCACATTTTCTGGAAGCTTTCAGATGGACATGCAAGAAGAGATTTCGGCGCTGGCGATCCTGATTCAGGACCTGCGCAAACACAAAAAATACACGCTCAAGGAACTGGCGGACAAGATCGGTCGCTCCGTCGGTTTCCTCTCGCAAGTCGAGCGTGGATTGTCACGTCCGACCGTGGCGGACTTGACCGCGATCAGCGAAACCCTCGGCGTGCCGACCACCTATTTCTACAGCCTGCCCAAACCCATGGCCTTGCCGTGGGTGACCCGGCCGGACGAGCGCCGCACGCTGTATTACGCCGACGGCATCACCGACATTCTGGTCTCGCCGAAAATGCGCGCCTCGTTCTCGATGCTCGAAAGCCGTCTCGAACCCGGCGCCAGCAGCGGTGACCGGCACATGAATGACAGCTCGGAGCAGGGCGGTTACGTGCTCGAAGGGCAACTGACACTTTGGCTGGATGACAATCAACCGGTCACTCTGGGGGCCGGGGACAGTTTTCAGCTCGCCAGCCATACCCATTGCCGCTACGGCAATCTCACCGATCAACTCACCCGGGTGCTCTGGGTTTACACCTGATAAAAACAACAAGGAACAACATGATGGATGCTGTCTGCTCTGATCTGGTTGCTGAAGTGCGCGCATTTCGGCAGCGCTTTCCGGATGTGCGCTACGTCGACCTGATTTCCCTGGACATCCCGGGGCATTTCTACGGCAAGCGCTATCCGATCGAGATGCTCGAAAAGGTCGCCGCCGGCAGCGCGCTCAAGCTGCCGCAGAATTGTGTATTGCTCGGCACTCAAGGCGGGCTGTTCAAAATCGGCGACTACTGTTTCAACGACGGCGACCCGGATGCGCCCCGTCGGTTGGTGCCGGGCACGCTGAAAATTGTCGACTGGGAAAAACAGCCGCTGGGGCAGATGTTGATCACCTCCAGCGGCACTGAAAAACCGATCGTCTTCGAGCCTCGGGAAGTACTGGCGCAAGTGCTGGAACGCCTCGCTGGCAAAGGGATCTTCCCAGTGGTGGCTTTCGAACTGGAGTTCTACCTGTTCGATCGCCAGTTGCGTGACGGCTTGCCGCAGTTTGCGCGTGATCCGCTGACCGACGATGCGGACGATCAGCCGAACATGCACATCGAGCGGCTGTCGCGGTTTGCGCCGGTGCTCGATGAAATGGTCGAGACGGCGCGGGCGCAAGGTATCGACACCACGGTGATTACTGCCGAGCTGGGCCCGGGTCAGTTCGAGATCAACTTCGGTCACCTGGATGACGGCCTGCGGGCTGCCGACTGGGCGGCGCTGTTTTGCCGCAGCACCCGTGGCGTGGCGCTCAAGCACAACTACCGCGCCAGCTTCATGGCCAAGCCTTACTTGCAACACCCCGGCAGCGGCATGCATGTTCATGTGAGCCTGTACGACGAGGCGGGCAATAACCTTTTAGCGGCCAATGACCAACAGCCGCTGCGCCATGCCGTGGCCGGTTGCCTTGAACTGTTGCCGCATTGCATGCCGATCTTCGCACCGAACCACAATGCGCTGCGTCGCTTGAGCGGCACCGTGAATGTCGCGACGCGTGCCAGTTGGGGCTTCGAAGATCGGGACGCCTGCCTGCGGGTTCCTGAGTCGGACGCGAAGAATCTGCGCATCGAACATCGCCTCGCCGGTGCCGATGCCAACCCGTATCTGGTATTGGCGGCAATTCTGGTCGGGTTGGAACAAGGACTTGAAACCGGTCGTCAACCGATAGCACCGTTGAATGAAGATCGCAGCAGTGGCATCAACTTCCCGCTGGAGATGCTGGAGGCCGTTCAATCCATGCAACACAACGCGCAGTTACGCGAAGGATTGGGTGCGGAGTTTGTAAATGTCTACTGCGAAAACAAGCGTCAGGACCATTTGGCATTTATGCAGGACATCAATGCGCGTGAATATCGCTGGTACTTGTAGTTGACCGCTTGTCGTCACTCGACCTTAAAAAAAGTGTGGATATTTAAGGACTTGGAAAGATTAGTAACCGGGTGATGAGTCAAAATATCTTGTTACACGGTGAAATATTCCGTAATATTCGCACCGCGTTCACCACCACGGTTTATGCATTTTTAAATCCCAGGCGTCCATCAGCTGCCTGGGATTTTTTTTTGCCTGAAATAAGCGGTGCTTCAAAAATTATTCGTTCAGTTAGAACGATTATTTCTTTCGGTTATTTAAATAGACCTCTTCTGCATATCCATAACCGTGAAATCCGCGTTGTTGATTGGGTTGTGTCTGCAATCAAATCCGAATGGTGGTCATGGCAGAAATAGACGTTCCATCCACCTCGTTAAAGCTGCCCCAGCATCAAATCCCGCTGTTCGATGGTCATCTTGTCGCCCCCGGCCCAATCCTTAGAATCGGCCCCATCAGCTTCGTCCAACTATTCAAACCTTTGGGGAACAACACCATGATGAACGCCATGCAGATGCAAATGCCGATGAACACCAACATGCCGATGATGCCGATGATGGGCATGCCGATGATGATGGCGACCATGACGTGCGAAATGATGGACGACGGCATGATGTGCAAAATGATGCCGGCCGCTGGCATGGACATGGCGATGTTCAAGAACAGCGCAGAAATGATGCAGATGATGATGAACTGCGGCATGCCGATGATGATGCACTGCGGCAACATGAGCATGATGTGCATGTCCCAGGCGGCCATGGCCATGCCGATGATGAACATGATGATGCCAATGCCGATGATGGGCATGCCGATGCCGTCGATGAAGTGCGTGATGGAATGCACCATGATGGCTGACGGCATGATGTGCAAAATCATGCCGATGGCGGGCATGAACATGGACATGATGAAAAACTGCTGCACCCTGATGATGAAAATGATGAACGATTGCAGCATGCCGATGATGATGAGCTGCAATGGCATGCCGCTGATGTGCTGCACCTGCTGATCCCGAGCGACAGCCATTAAAAAGCCCGGCCAATGCAGATTGGCCGGGCTTTTTAATGTCCTGTTTTTGTAGGAGCCAGGCTTGCCGGCGAAGGCGTACTTGAGATCGCCATCGCCAGCAAGCCGGCTCCTACAGTTTGATGTTGTCCGAAAAATTAGCGGTATCCACGACCCTGTAGGAGCCAGGCTTGCCGGCGAAGGCGTATTTGGGATCGCCATCGCCGGCAAGCCGGCTCCTACAGTTTGATGTTGTCCGAAAAATTAGCGGTAACCACTACCCTGTAGGAGCCAGGCTTGCCGGCGAAGGCGTATTTGGGATCGCTATCGCCAGCAAGCCGGCTCCTACAGTTTGATGTCGTTCGAAAAACTGGTGGTATCCACGACCCTGTAGGAGCCAGGCTTGCCGGCGAAGGCGTATTTGAGATCGCCATCGCCAGCAAGCCGGCTCCTACAATGTTTGCGTCGTTCGATGAGTTGGAGTTGGCCACCCACCCTGTAGGAGCCGGCTTGCTGGCGATGACGTCATCAAAAACGCCATCGCGTTCGCCAGCAAGCCGGTTCTGTCAGTCGAGGCGTTCCGGGTAAGTCACCACCAGATACGCCACCGCTTCACTGTCCGCCGGGTTGCGATAGCGGTGGGGCTGGTCGGCGTAAAACAGGATCGAATCGCCGGTGGAAAGCAGGTAGCGTTCGTCGTTGACGCTGATTTCCAGTACGCCCTGGGAAACCACCAGGTTCTCCTGGACGCCGGGGCCATGGCCCTCGGAGACGTCCTCTCCCAATGGGCTCAGGCGCAGTTCGTAAAACTCCGATTGGCGCGCCACGTCAAACGGGAACAGCGCACGGCTGACAAAGGCACCGCTGGCGCTGACCAGGCGTTTGCTCTGGCTCGCCGATAACACGGCCACGCCTTCAAAGGCCCGATGTTCGAGAAACGCGGCCACCGAGACCTTCAAGCCTTTGGCGATTTTGCACAGCACTTTGATCGACGGCACACTACGTCCGGATTCGATCTGCGCAAGCATCGCCCGGCTCACACCGCATTGTCGCGCGAGGGCGTCGAGGGACAGGTGACGCTTGCCCCGTAGGCGTTGCAGGTTTTGCGCGACCCGCTCGCAGATCGGGTCCTCTTCCAGTGATTCGAGGTTGTTCAGGTCCAGCACGGGTTCGTCAGCGCTCGCCAGAAAGCGCGAGGGGTTTTGTGTATTCACGCCTGACGAGTCTCGGTCGAACGCGAAGCCTGAACCCACTGAAAGGCCTGCAGGCCAGCATTGCGTGCGTACATTTCCCACATGGCCCGTGCCCGTTGCTGCGCTTGTTTGCGTTTGCGGTAGCTGGCGAAGTCGATGATGTTGGTCGGATTCATAGGGCTCTTCACTGTCGTGGTGAATGACGGGATGGTCTGAGACTACGCGGATATTTTTATAACGATAAATACTGTTTTTGTATTTATTAATTCATTTTGGTTCTTTTAAAAGCCAGCTGCCAGAAGGGCTCTGGATGCCCCCTGATCCCGTAGGAGCCGGCTTGCTGGCGATCGGATCGACGCGGTGTATCAAGCCAGACGCCATCGCCGGCAAGCCCGCTCCTACAGGATTCTGTGTTTATCTAATGACCTTGTAGGAGCCGGCTTGCCGGCGATGGCGGCGCATCGGACACACCGCGTCGCTTCAATCGCCAGCAAGCCGGCTCCTACAGGTCCAACGTTTAATGCCCCACCAATTCCTCAAGCAATTGTTCCTTGTACCCCTGCAAAACCGTTGAAGCCCGGTCCCGTGGGTGGGGCAGGTCGACCTTGATTTCGTGCTTGATCCGGCCCGGGTGGGCGTCCATCACGATGACCCGGTCGCCCAGGTACAGCGCTTCTTCGATGTCGTGGGTGACCATGATCACCGTGCAGCGCTGTTGCACCCAGATCCGTTGCAACTCGTGTTGCAGGCGCACCCGGGTCAAGGCGTCGAGGGCGCCGAGGGGTTCGTCGAGCAGCAGCACTTTCGGTTGGTTGATCAGTGCACGGGCGATGGCCGCGCGCTGCGCCATGCCGCCGGACAACTGGTGAGGGTAGGCGTTTTCAAAGCCTTCGAGGTTGACCAGCGCAATGTGCTCGGCCACCAAACGGTCCTTTTCTGCCTTGGACAACGGATGGTTTTTCAGCGCCAGGGCAATGTTCTGGCTCAGGGTCATCCACGGAAACAGTCGATGGTCCTGAAACACGATCCCGCGTTCCAGGCTCGTGCCGACCACCCGTTTGCCATCCAGCAGAATATCGCCTTCATAGTCGTCCTCCAGCCCTACGACCAGCCGCAGCAGCGTCGACTTACCGCAACCGCTGGCACCGACGATGCTGACGAACTCACCGGGACGCACGTCGAGATTGATCTGCTGCAGCACCGGCAAAGGCTGGCCTTCGATCCGGTAGGCCTTGCTCAGGCCGCGAATCTGCAGCGCACCAGTGTGTAATGAGGTGCTGTGTGGCACAGCGTGTTGGGCAATTGCGTTCATGGTTATCGGCCTTTCAGCGAATGTTGCGCCAGCGCAGCAGATGGCGGCTAAGAAGAGTGAACAGCAGGGTCATCAGGTAACCGCAGAGGCCGATGCACAGGACGCTGAGGACGATGACTTCCATGCGTGAGCCGGCTTCGGCGTTCATCATCAGGTTGCCCAGGCCGGCCCCCGAAGACAGGAACAGTTCGCTGCCCACCGCAGTGACCCAGGCAAACGCCAGCGCATGCAGCACGCCGGTGGCAATGCTCGGCAGCGCCGCCGGCAGCAGCACATGTCGAAAGCGTTGCCAGCGGCTCAGCACCAGCACCTGGCCGACCTCGCGATAGCGCTTCTCGACATGGCTGAAACCCTGGTACGTGTTGAGGACCATCGGATAGAACGCCGCGAGACTGACGATCAACACTTTGGAAAACTCGCCATTGCCGAACCACATGGCGATCAATGGAATCCAGCCGAGCATTGGCACCTGGCGGATCGAATGAAACAGCGGCCCGGCCAGCCGATTGGCCACCGCCGACAGCGCCATCAGCACCCCCAGCAGCACGCCGAAGACAATGCCCAGTGCCAGGCCGGTACTGGTGCGCGCCAGACTGGCCAGCAGGTTCACCAGCAACTCGCCGTTGGCCAACAGTTCAATCAACGCCGCGCCGATCGCCGACAACGGCACAAAGGCATACGCGCCGGCGGCACCCTGGCGCGACAGGTATTCCCAGCCGCCGATCAACAACAGCGGCAGCAGCAGGCCGCGGGATTTGGCAAGCAATCGAATCATCATCGGCTCCTAGCGGGTCTGCCAGCGGAACAGCCGCTGTTCCAGTTGGCGAAAGGTGAAGTCCAGGGCGAAACCGATAACGCCGGTCACCACAATCCCGACCATCACCACATCAATGCGCAACATCTGACGGCTCATTTCGATCATCTGTCCCAGACCGCTGTCGGCGGCCAGCAACTCGGTGGCCACCAACACCACCCAGGCGCGGGTCAGGCTGATGCGAAAACCGGTGATGATCGGCGGCGCGGCAGCGGGCAGGGCGATGGCGCGAACAAACGTCGGCCAGCGCAGGCGATACACATCGGCGACTTCGAAGTAGCTGCGCGGAATGGCCTTGACCCCTTCGCTGGCGGCCAGCGCCACCGGGAAGAACGCGGTTTTGGCGACGATGATGATCTTGAAGGTTTCATCGATGCCGAACAGCAGCACAAACATCGGGATCAGCGCGATGCTGGGGATCTGGCGCAGGGTATGGAACAGCGGCGAGCAGTAGATCTCGACGTTCTTCGACAACGCCATCAGCACCCCGAACGCGAGGCCCAGCAGCGAGCCGATGCCGAAGCCCAGCCCCAGCCGTGACAGGCTGTTGAGCAAGTGTTCGAGCAGCTCACCACTGGCCGACAGTTCCTCGAAGGTCTGCCACACCTGAGCGGGCGGGACGAGCAGGTTGCGCGGGAAAATCCCGGCCTCGGCCACCACCGCCCAAAGCAACAGCAGGGCGGTAGGGGAGATGAGCCAGGTCAGGGAAAACAACAGACGTCGGGTACGCATGGCGGGTCTTATTTCGGCGAAGTACCGCAGGGGTATCGCAAGAGCTGTGCCATCGCTCAGAGAGTGATTGATCGCACTGACGCCTTCGCGGGCAAGCCTCGCTCCTACAGGGACAATGCGTAACCTGTAGGAGCGAGGCTTGCCCGCGAAGGCGTCAGCCTATGCACCGCACATTGATGCCATGCCAACACCCATTGCTGCCCCAGCAACACCCCATCAGCACCCGCGTCAGAACTCGTAACTGACGCTGGTGTAATAGAACGCACCCTGCGCACCTTCAGGGCTGGTGATCGAGTATTTCGGTACGCCGTACAACTGCGCGCCTTCCGCCTTGTCCGGGTGTGTGTCGAACAGGTTGATCGCGCCCACCGACAGCTTCAGCGCCTTGTTGAAGGTGTACGACACATCCAGGTCCGTGACCCATTGCGGACTGTAGGTCTGGTCCAGGGTCGGGTTGGTGGCGTTGAGGCTTTTCCATTCACCGTAACGGCGCTGAGCCACGGTCACACCCCACTCATCAAACAGCCAGTTGGCGCTCAGCACCAGTTTGGTTTCCGGTGTGCCGTCCTCGATCAGGCCCTGAGTGGTGCGGCCGACAATCTGCGAGCCCTTGATGTTGCCGACATCGCGCAACGCCGTGATTTTCGTGTTGTTCTGGCTGATGCCGCTGCTCAGGTTCAGACGTCCCCATTGCTGCAGGTCGAGCTGATAGTTGCCGGTCAGCTCGACACCGTCGGTGCGCGTATCCGCCACGTTGGTGTAGAAGGCCGCGCTCTGAATGTTCGCGTACGGCGTGCCGGCGAAGATCGGCGACACCACCGATGCCGGCAACTGATCAGAGAGGGTAATGCGGTTGTCGATGTCGATCCGGTAAGCGTCCAGCGTCACCGACGCGTTGGCCAACGGGCGCCAGACCAGGCCCAGGGAGTAACTGGTGGACTCTTCCGGTTTCAGCGACTTGCCGCCCAGCAGCGCCGCTTCCGGGCTGTCGGCGCGCAATGTGCGTTGCTGCACCTCGACAAAGTTGCCGCTGCCCGGCGGCTGCTCGACCACCTGCACGCTGAACGAAGACAAGCCGCTCTGCACCAGCGACGGCGCGCGATAACCGGTACTGGCCGTGGCCCGTGCGGCAATCTGCGGAGTGAAGTCATAGCGCAGCGACAGTTTGCCGTTGGTGGTGTCGCCGAAGTCCGAATAGTGCTCGGTGCGCACCGCGACGCCGGCCTGGAATTTCTCGGTGATCTGCCCTTCGACGTCGACGTAGGCGCCCAGCACGTTGCGGTCCAGGGACGCCGCATCGACCTGGGTGATGCCCGAGTAATAACCTGGAATGCGCCGGCCGGTGATCGGGTCGACGGTGTTAAACAACGGGCCGTTCTGCCAGCCTGCCGCTTCGCCGGCGCTCAGCTCGTAATTCTCCTGACGCCAGGCCAGGCCGGCCGAGAGAGTCAGCGGCTTGAACAGCAGGTCGGTGGGGAAGTCCCGCACCCAGTCCAGCGTGACGTTGGTCTGATCGGCCTCCCGTTCGCCGGTGAAGATTTTTTCCGGGCTGGTGGCGCCCCAGCTGGGGTTGATCGCGTTACGGTCGGTGGACTTCAGGGTGTTGTTGCCATGGTTCACCGCGAAGTCGAATTTGCCCAGAAGGTCGTCTTCGTATCGCAGGCCGCCGGTCAGCGCATAGTCTTCCAGCGAATAGCGCGTGATCGGCAGGCGCCCGTCCGGGAAGCGGCGCAAAGCAGTACTGCCGTAGTTGTTGCGCAGGGTGGTGGGCGGGTCGAAGAAACCTTCGGCATCGGTGTTTTTGTGCGAGTAGGTGGCGAAACCGTAGGCCGTCAGACCGTCGCCGATGCCGACTTCGCTGTTCGCGGCGAAGTTGTACTGGTCCGAGACATTGCCCGAGCCCCAGCGCCAGGTGCGGTAGCGGTTGTTCTGCTCGCGCGGCGTGTTGATGCTGGTGGAGCCGGGGTAGAAGATCCGGTTGTCAGGGTTGGTGTCGCTGGCCGGGTCCTGGCTGCCGGCGTCGAAACTCAGGGTCAGGAAGCCGTCGTTGGGCAGGGCGAAGCCTTTCCAGCCGCTGAGTTTGCGCTGGATGCCGTCACCCTTGTCGTAGCCACCGAAGCGGTAGCCGAGGTTGCCGCCGTCGTCCTTTTCCTTGAGCACGATGTTGATCACCCCGGCGATGGCGTCTGAGCCGTATTGAGCGGCGGCGCCGTCGCGCAGGATTTCGACGCGCTGGATCGAGCTCAAGGGAATCAGACTCAGGTCGACCGCGGCGGCGCCACGGCCATTGACCAGGCTTTGCCGCGTGACGTTGGCGCTGGTGTGGCGACGCTTGCCGTTGACCAGCACCAGCACCTGATCGGAAGCGAGGCCTCGCAACGAAGCGCCCTGAGCGATGGAACCGGCGAACGCGCCCTGGGGTGATTGCGGATAGCTGAACGAAGGCGACAGGGCCGTGAGCGCGCCAGACAAGTCGCTGGCACCGGTCTGCTGCAATTGCTCGCCGGTCAAGACGTCTACCGGCGCGGCGCTTTCCAGTGCGGTGACATCACTGCGCCGGGTGCCGAGCACCACGACAGTGTCCAGGTGATCGCCGCTGGCGGTGGGTTTGGTTTCGGCAGCCGCGACAGGCACGGCAAGGCTGCCAATGACCAGCGCAATAGCGCCGGCCAACGGAGTGCGATGGAACATAAAAGAGTCCTTCCAAAAGTACGCGGACCTTGTAGGAGCCGGCTTGCTGGCGATGGCGTCCTAACCGGCGATGCGCGCCTTCAGGGCCCAATCGCCGGCAAGCCAGCTCCTACAGGGGTAGCGGTGTCACGGAAATTGAAAACAACACCATCTCTGTAGGAGCCGGCTTGCTGGCGATAGCGTCCTCACCGGCGACGCAAGGCTTAAAGGCCCCATCGCCAGCAAGCCAGCTCCTACAGGGGTAGCGGTGTCACGGAAATCGAGAACAACACCATCTCTGTAGGAGCCGGCTTGCCGGCGATAGTGTCCTCACCGGCGACGCAAGGCTTGAAGGCCCCATCGCCAGCAAGCCAGCTCCTACAGGGGGAGCGGTGTCACGGAAATTGAAAACAACACAATCCTTGTAGGAGCCGGCTTGCCGGCGATAGCGTCCTCACTGGCGACGCAAGGCTTGAAGGCCCCATCGCCAGCAAGCCGGCTCCTACAGAGGGGGGGCGTCAGAAACGGCTGGTCACGCTCAGGCCGACGGTGCGCGGGTCGCCGTAGGTGATGACGTACTGACCCAGGGTGCCGTTGGGCCGGCCATGGACCTGGTAGCGACGGTCGGTGAGGTTGTTGACGAAACCGGTGACGCTGAGTTTTTCATCCGGGCTGAACCAGGTCAGGCGGGAGTTGGCCAGGGTGTAATGGGGTTGGCTGAGCGTCTTGTCGGCGCTGCTCTGGCGATCGGCGAGGAAGTATTCCTTGTCGCGGAAACTCACGTCACCACCGGCCACCAGCTTGCCGCCGATTTCCAGCGGGAAGGTGTAATCGGCACCGAGCGACACCACGTTGCGTGGCGAACGTACGAAGCTGTTGCCGCTGTAGTCACCGGTGACGGCGCCTGTGTTCGGGTTGGTGTTTTTGAAGTCGGTGTACTCGGTGTCGAGGAACGACACCGCCGCCCGCAAGTGCAGGTAGTCAGTCGGCTGGCCTTCGAGCTCCAATTCGGCGCCCTTGACCTTTCCCTTGGCGCCGTTGGTCAGCGCGGTGGTCAACACCCCGTTGTTGACCGTCAGCAGGTTCACCTGAATGTCCGAGTAGTCGTAGTAGAAGATGTTGGCGTTGGCCGTCAGGCGATGGTCGAACCACTCGGACTTGAGGCCGATTTCGTAGGCGTCGAGTTGTTCCGGATCAACCGTAGTCAGCTGCGCGAGGCTGGTCGACAACCCGGTGTTGAAGCCGCCGGAACGGAAGCCGTGGGCGTAGCGGAAGAACACGCGCACGTTGTCGTTGATCCGGTATTCCGGCGTCAGGTCGTACGTCCAGGCTTCCCAGGTCTTGTCTTCCTCTCGATTGCCGTTGGTGCCGGCGCCGCCCAGCGGCACCAGCGGACCGTTGGCGGTGGTGCGGGTCAGTTGGGTCAGGTTGAGGTCGATGTCTTTCTTTTCCTGGGTCCAGCGCAGGCCACCGGTGACGCTGAAGTTGTCGGTGAAGTCGTAGGTCAGGTTGCCGAACAACGCATAGCTGTCGGTGGTGTGGTCGAAGTTGAGGTCACGAAAATCGGTGGCGCCGCCGGTCTGGTTCGAACCGGTACCGTTGGGTGTCGGGCCGGGCGTGATGATGCGCTGGGCCGAGCTGTCGAGGTCTTCGTGGAAGTAATGCGCACCGGCGAGCCAGCGCAGGGTTTCCTGCTGCGGCGAGGCCAGGCGGATTTCTTGCGAGTACTGGGTGTATTTGTTATCGGAAATCGCCGCGCCGTTCACCTCAAAAGGTGTGTAGTCGGCATCGCTGGTGGACTGGCCGCGGATGTAGTCATAAGCGCTGATCGACGTCAGGGTGTAATCACCCAAATTCCAGTTCAGGGTCAGCGACGTGCCGTCGTGATCAAGCTTGGAGTCCTCGTTGACGTTCAGCGCGGTGTCGCGTCCGTTGGGTCGTTGATAACCGACGTTGTAGTAACGCCCGACGGCCAGCGAGCCGTTGCTGCCATCGCCTTTGAATTCGCGGCTGTGGATCTTCAGCAGGGCCTCCAGGTCCGGGTTCAGTTGCGCGAGGAATTGCAGGCGTACGGCTTTCTTGTTGACGTCGCCGTAGGTGTTGTCGTCGACGAGGTTTTTCTGGAAACCGTCGCGCTCTTCGGAATACAGCGACACCCGTGCGGCGAGTTTTTCATCCACCAACGCGCCGCCGAGGGCACCGCTGACGATGCGTTCGTTCTTGCTGCCGAAGCCGATGGTGCCGAAACCGTCAGTGTCGAAGGTCGGCTTTTTGGAAATGATGTTCACCGCGCCGGCGGTGGTGTTCTTGCCGTACAGCGTGCCTTGCGGACCGCGCAGAATTTCCACGCGTTCCAGGTCGAACAACGGCCCGCCACCGGCAATCGGCGCGTTCAGGTACACGTCATCGGCGTAGATCCCCACCGGGAACACCGTGGCCGCGCCCGTATCACCGGTGCCGAGGCCGCGAATGTACCAACGCGGCCGGCCATCGCCGTCGGGGTTCTTCGCCGCTACGTTGGGAACGAATGTGGTGATGTCGCCGATATTGCGCACGCCATCGGCCACCAGGCTGGTGCCCTGTACCGCCGACACGGCCACCGGAACCTCTTGCAGGGTTTCTTCCCGGTGTTGAGCGGTGACGGTGATAGTCTTGAGTGAAGGCTCCGTGGTGGTCTTGTCGCTGTCTGCGTCCTTGGATTGCGCCGCCAGCAGCCCCTCGCTGACAGTCCCCCCGGCCAGCAGCAAGGTTAACCAGATACTCTTGGTGATTGGATTAAGCTTATGCATGTGAATCTCCCCCGTTAAAGTTTCGCTAATAGGGGTAGAGCAGAGATCGTGCCAGATTCTTTTGTACGAATATTAGTTTTATTAAGATATTGAAATATAAGGATTAAATTGTACTTAGAAGTTTGGTTTTAAAGCACTTTTTAATGAGCGTGTTAGTTGGATCCAGTCTGGCGCTTAGTGCCTGTCGAGGATTCAGCAGAAAGTTGCTTGGCGGGTGTTGCTGGAGCAGCAGGAGTGGGGCGGGGATGTGTTGCCAGGCGAGCAATGCGGTGATGTTGAATACGCCATCGTCGGAACGCCGTCCGCAGGAAGCCGGCTCCTACACGGGATCGCGGCGCACGCAGATCAATGGTTGGAATCGTGAGACGCCTTCGCGGGCAAGCCTCGCTCCTACGGGGTTTGTGTGTCGTTCAAGTTTATTGTGGCCGACACACATCCCCTGTAGGAGCGAGGCTTGCCCGCGAAGGCGCCCTCACAAACGACAAAAAACCTCAAACCGCCAATCGCGACGTCGAACCAATCACCTTTTCCAACACGCTGAAATCAATCCACTCGCGCACATCGAACCGGCGTGGAATGAAATCCCAGCGATGCAGGAAATCGGTGAAATCCTGCAACGCTTCAATCGAGCGCGCATCCAGGGTCGTGCGCAAACGCCGATGCGCATCTTCACCATACGCAGCGGCGACCCAGTACTCGCTGGTATTGAGCTCCCGCGCCAAAAACCGTCGGGTTTCTTCCGGATTGGCCCACGCCCATTGCTCGGTGCGCAGCACGGTGTCGACGATTTTCACGCTGGCATCGAAATGTTCGTGCAGCAGGTGCGTGTCCACGGTCAGAGTCCGAGGCGTACCGTTGTTCGAGCGAATCAACGGGTCAGGGTGCGAGCCGGTATCGACCACCACCTGCAAGCCGAACTCGTTCGCCAGGTGCACGGCGTGCGCACCCTTGAGGAAAATCGCGTCGATGTCGCCGCGCAGCAGCCCGATCAGTTCGTTGTTGCGCTTGCTGAAACGCGTGACACCGAGGCTGACTTCCGAGCCGAAGACATGCTGTTTTTGATCGTCGCTGTAAGTGCCGCCGTAGGGGTAATCCACCAGCTCGACGTCGGACACCTCCAGGCCTTCAAGCTTGAGGGCGTTTTCCAGTCCGCGCAGGGCCTGGGCGCGGGTGAAATCGATCTGCACGTTGGCCCATTTTGGCAGGCCGAAGCGGCGGTTCTTCAGGTCGCGAATGCTTTTCACGCCGCTTTCCGCGGTGGTCAGGATCAACTGCACCTCGTCGCTCCAGGACAACCCCAATACCCGGGTTTGCACGCCGCTGGCGTAGGCCCAGATCGCTGGAATATTGCCGCCGTGGCGCACCGAATTTTTCAGGTGATGGTCGTAATGAGCTTCGCGAACTTCCCGCTCACTGGACTCGCGCAAGGACTGGATATTGGTGCCGAACGGCAGAAAGGCTTCCGCCAGGCGTCCGGACTGCACGGCGATGCCAAGCCCGGTGGGCACCGGGCTGTGGGTGTACCAAAGGGTATCGAGTGGTTTGCTCATAAGGGTCTTCAGTTCCAATCCATGAAATCCGGCGGGTTAGCCAGCCAGTGCGGTGGGTGTTGCCAGCAGCGCTTGCAGCGGCCGTGGATCGATCCAGTCGCGCACGTCGAAGCTTTTCGGGATAAAGCGCCAGCGATGCAGGAAGTGGGTGAAATCCTGCAACGCGGCGATGGCCTGTTCGTCGAGTTCGGTGCGCAGGCGCAGGTGCGCGTCGTCGCCATACGCGGCGCTGACCCAGTACTCGCTGCTGTTGGTTTCCCGAGCCAGGTAGCGACGTGTTTCTTCCGGGTGGGTGTGCGCCCATTGTTCGGCGCGCAGCACCGAATCAAGAATGCCGGTGGCCACATCGAAATGCTGGTCCAGCAGGTTCAGGTCCACGGCCAGTGTGCGCGGGGTGCCGTTGTTGCTGCGAATCAGCGGTTCCGGGTGCGAGCCGGTGTCGATCACCGTGTGCAGGCCGAACTCGTGGGCCTGCCGGGCGGCACTCGCGCCCTTGAGGAAAATCGCATCGACCTCACCGCGCAGCAGGCCCACCAGTTCCAGATTACGGCCCTCGACCCGCTGCGCGCTGACCGGTGTGCCGTTGACGGTTTGCACCTGCGGGTCGCTGAACGTGCCGTCATAACGGAAGTTCACCAATTGCACGTCGCCGACTTGCAGGCCTTCGAGTTTCAGAGCGTTTTCCAGGCCGCGCAGGGCCTGGGCGCGGGTGAAGTCGATCTGCGCGCCGGCCCAGTCCGGCAGACCGAAACGACGGTCCTTGAGGTCCTTGACGGTTTTGATGCCGCTGTCGGCGCGGGTCAGGATCAGTTGCACTTCATCAGCCCAGGACAGGCCGATGACCCGGGTTTCCCGGCCCTGCGCACGGGCCCAGATCGCCGGGATGTTGCCGCCGTGGCGTACCGAGTTACGCAAGGTGTGATCGAAGTGCGATTCGCGAACCGCTTTGTCAGTGGACTCGCGCAGCGATTGAACCTCGGTGCCGAGTGCGCCGACGGTGTCTTGCAGCCAGCCTTTTTGCACGGCGATACCGAGCCCGGTCGGGACCGGGCAGCGGGTGTACCAGAGGGTGTCGAGGGCTTGCGTCATGAATGATTCTCCCGCCGCGCTCAGGCGCTGGCCTTCAAGTGAGTTTGCGGTTGGGCGACAGGGCGCTGGTGCACCAGCGGCAGCACTTCCTGCCCTATGCGCAGGGCTTCTTCCAGGTGCGGATTGCCGGCGAGGATGAAGGTCGAGAAACCGGCGTCGCGGTATTCCGACAGGCGTTCGGCGATGTTCTGGTGACTGCCCACCAGGCCCACGGTCGGCCCGGGTTTGGCCTTGGCGAAACCGGCCCACAGGTTCGGGCCAATGATCAGGTCATCAAAGCGATCGACGTTCTGGTGGTAAGCCGTTTGCCGTGCGCCGCCGACCGAGTCGGAACCGCTGGTAAAGCCTTTGGCTACTACGCTGCTCTTGCCTTCGAGCTTGTCGAACTGGCGGCGCAGATCTTTCCAGGCCTGCTCTTCGGTTTCGCGGGCGAAGAGGTCGACGCGCAGTCCGAAGCGCACGCTGCGACCTTGTTTGTCCGCCAGTTCGCGGACCCGCTCGATGTGCGGCTTGAGTTTGTCGATCGGCTCGGCCCAGTTCAGGTAAACGTCGGCATGTTTGGCGGCGACATCCAGCGCGGCATCGGAAAAACCGGAGAAATACACGCCGGGTTTGCGTTCGTTTTGCAAACCATGGGGCAGGGCGCCGTTCTCCAGTTGGTAGATATCGCCGTCGTAGGAGAAGCGTTCGTTCTGCCAAAGACCCTGGATGATGTCGAGGAATTCACCGGTGCGCTTGTAGCGCAGGTCGTGTTCGAGGAAGTCACCGTTGGCCCGCTGACTGGCCGGGTTACCGCCGGTGATGATGTTCCACTCCAGACGGCCGCGACTGAGGTTTTGCAGGATGGCCGCTTGTTGCGCGGCATAGGCAGGCAAGGTCCAGGTGGCCTGGAAGGCGATCAGGAATTTGATCCGGCGGGTTTCCCGGGCGAGGGCCGCTGCGGCAATCCACGGCTCCGGGCCGGTGGGCAGCAGGGCGCCTTCAAACCCGGCCAGTTCTGCCGCTTTCGCGACCTGGGCGATGTAGTCGATGTAAGTGAAATCATCCGGTTCGCCGTTGGGCAAGCGCCCCGGTGCGATGTTGCCCGGTCGATACTCCGGATTGCCACGATTGTGTTTGTCGGTGGTCAGTTGCGGACCATCGGTGCCCAGCGGCAGACGCCAGAAAAATTCAGTGCTCATGGGATGCTCCTGATTCAAGTACGCGTTGCGTCGCGCAGGTGCGAGGACGCCTTGGCAGGGGTGGTTGCAACGGACATGCCATGGTCGGCGGGGTGGGTTAGGGTCAGCGGGGGCGGGCGTTTGACGGGGGGAGAAGCGGTATTGGCGGTGGGAGGTGCTGCTGTAGCAGCAGTCTGTCAGCAATGGTTGTTCGGGGTGCAGCAGAGGGTTTTGTGGTGTTTTACAGATCGCCATCGCTGGCAAGCCAGCTCCTACAAGGTCAGCGATAACCTGTAGGAGCCGGCTTGCCGGCGATGGCGGTCTTGATCATGCCGGTGCGATGGCGACGATATCGTCAATCGATGCACCCGCTTCGGCGCTGCGCAGATAGGTCTGGTACAACGCCGCATAGGCGCCGCCCTGATCGATCAATTGGCTGTGCGGCCCTTGTTCGACCAGGCGGCCATGGCGGATCACCGCAATGCGGTCGGCATCGCGAATGGTTGCCAGGCGGTGGGCGATGATGATCGCGGTGCGGCCCTCGCACAGGCGGCGGAACGCGCGCTGAATGCGCCGCTCGGTGTGGATGTCGACCGCCGAAGTCGCTTCGTCCAGCACCAGCACTGCCGGGTCCGCGAGGTAGGCGCGCACCAGGCACACCAATTGCCGCTGGCCGTGGCTCAAGTGCCCGCCCAGCGGCCCGACTTCGGTCTGGTACTGATGCGGCAGGCGTTCCAGCACTTCGTCCGCTCCCAGCTCCCGGGCAGCAGCAATCAGCCGGGCATCGTCCGCCTGGGGCGCGGCGAGGCGCAGGTTGTCGAGGATGCTGCCGCTGAACAGCACATTGTCCTGCAGCACCACGCCAACGTTGCGCCGCAGTTCATGCTGGGTGAGGTCGCGGATGTCTACGCCATCGAGTTTCACCGACCCCGACTGCACCTCATAAAAGCGTGTCAGCAATTGCACCAGCGTGCTCTTGCCATGGCCCGAGGGGCCGACGATCGCCAGCACTTCTCCGGCCGGAATCTGCAGGTCGAGGTCGTTGATCACCGGTGAAGAACTGCCGGCATCGTAGGCAAACCGCACCCGCTCAAAACTGACTTCGCCGCGGGCCTTGTCCAGGCGTTGCGGGGTGGTGCTGTCGCTGATCTCCGGGCGCGTGTCCAGCAGCAAAAAGATCCGCTGCGCCGAGGCCGAGCCTGTGGCGTAACGCTCGAACAGGTCCGACAGTTCCTGCAACGGCCCTAGAAACAGAAACACATAAAACAGGCTTTCCGCGACCTGGCCCACGGTGACATCCGCCTGCGCTAGACCATAGGCGCCCACCAGCAACAGCACCGCCATACCGGCGGAACTGAGCAGCGCGGTGAACGGCGCAAACCAGCTGGATCGCAGGCTGCCGCGAATCAGCGCCTGATTGAAATCATCCAGCAAGCCGCGATAGCGCCGCAGGTTGGGCGCTTGCTGGGCGCATTGCTGCAACATGCGTGCGCCGCTGACGCTCTCCACCAGATGCGCGGTGAAACGGCTGCGGTTTTCCGCGACTTTGGCCCAGTTGCGTTGGGAAATGCGTTTGAAACTCCAGGTCGCCAACACCAGCAACGGCACCGTGGCGGCGAGACTGAGAAAGAATCGCGGGTCGATCCGCCACAACATCACCGAAGCCAGGCCACAGCGTAGCAACGCGCCCAGCAGTTCGGGCGGGCCTTGAATCAGCAGCGGTTCGAGGGCGTCGACATCGCGGTCGGCGCGAGAAATGATCCGCCCGGCCTTGGTCCGGTCGAAGTAGCTGACACTCAAACTCTGCACGTGGGCAAATACGCGCACCCGCAGGTCATTGAGCACGCGAATCGCCGCGCTGCCCGCGACAAACTGCGAGACACCGGCGAGCAGGAAACGCCCGAGCCAACTGGCCGCCAATCCGAGGCCTAGCCACAGCACCAGGCGTTCGTCCAGCAGCCAGTGATCGTTCTGTTGAATCAGCCCGCGGTCGAGCAATTCACGGACAAACCACGGCCGCAGAAACACCGTGAACACCAGCAGCAGTTCAATGCCGATGACGCCGACAATGTGCCGGCGAATCGGTTTCAGCAGCGGCAACAGCCGACTGAACATGCTGCGGTCGAGGGCCTTGCGGGCGAGCATTTCTTCGATTTCGATATCGCTCAAGGCCTTGCCGGCGATTGGGTTAGCCATGGTCGATCCCTAGCAGGTCGCGGTAGTCCGGATGGGTTTTGAGTAAGGCTTCGTGGGTGCCGTTGGCGGCGATTTTTCCGTCCTGCAGCATCAGCACGCGGTCCGCCAGGAGGATGGTCGAGAGTTTGCTGGAGATCACCAGCAATGTGGTGGCCCGGCCCTGATCGCGGCGCAGCTGGCGAATGTTGTTCAGCACCTGGCGCTCACTGATCGCATCCAGCGCGCTGGTGGCGTCGTCCAGGCACAGAATGTCCGGTTCGCCAAGTAGTGCGCGAGCCAGGCTCAGACGCTGGCGCTGGCCGCCGGACAAAGTCACGCCGCGATCCCCCAGTGGCGTGGCCAGGCCGTGCGGCAGGCGTTCCAGCACGTCTTCGGCGGCGGCCAGGCGCAAACCGTGACGCAGTTGTTGATCGCTGGCGTCGGGTGCGGTCAGGCGCAGGTTAGCCGCCAGGGTGTCGGAAAACAGGAAGCTTTCCTGTGGCACTACGTGCACCCGGCGCCGCAATTCGTCGAGGTTCAACTGGCGAATGTCTTGCCAGCCGGCGCTGTCCGAACCGATCAGCAGACGCCCGGAACTGATGTCGCTGAGGCGTGGCAGCAGACTCGCCAACAGGCTCTTGCCAGTGCCGGTGGCGCCGACGAGCGCGACGATTTCGCCGGGCTGCACGGTCAGCGAGCATTCATGAAGAATGTCCAGGCCGCCACCCGGTGCGCTGACGTTGACGTGTTCCAGTTTCAGCCCCAGCGGCGTATCGGGCAGGGTGGCGTTGCCGCTGCGGATCGCCGCAGGCTCATCCAGCAGTTGCCAGATCCGTTCGGCGCTGGAGCGTGCGTCGGCGAAGGTCTGCATCACCCGGCCAATGCCTTCGATGCGAAACACCAGGGTGGTAGCGATCAGCAGCGAGGTCACCAGTTCACCGATGCCCAATTGCGCGGTGGCCACCAGGTGCGCGCCGTACACCAGGATCCACACATGCCCCAGCGCGACGACCGCTTGAGGCAACGGAATCCGCGAACTGGAATAGGCGAGGGCCTGGCGGGCGTGCTCGGCGAACACCGCCACCTGCCCGGCGAAACGCTGGATGCGGCTGTGTTCCAGACCAAACGATTTGATCACCCTCACGCCGCCGATGCCTTCACTGAGGTCCTGATTGACCCGGTCGTAGGCCTCGCCGACGGCGCGGTCGAGGCTGACCAGACGTTCGGTCTGACGCACGAAAATCCACAGGCCGAACACTGTCAGCAACAGCGGCACCAACCCCAGCAGCGGGTTGTACCAGCTCAGCAGGCCGACGGTGGCCAGCACCACCAGCGGGGTTTCCACCACCTGGCGCCAGAAGCTGATCAGCGCATCGCGTACCTTGTCGGCATCGCGGGTGGTGCGGGTGATCATTTCACCCATACCGTGCTGCCAGTGATAACCCAGGTGCAGGGTTTGCACCTGCTGCAGGATGCGCTCGCGCAGGCGCGTCAGCAGTTCCTGGCTGAGCACCAGCGACAGCACGCTGGCGGCGTATTGCAAGACGCCACGGCCGAACGCCACGGCGAGCATCAGCCACAACCAGTACCAGCCCAGGCTGGCGTCGAGACTGCCATCGGCTTGCCGGACAACCGCGCGGCCGGGGCTGACGTCGTTGACGGCGTGGCCGATCAGCCATTGCTGCCAGACCAGCCCGAGGTTCACCGCGATGTACAACGCCGCCACCAGGGCGAAGCGCCAGGGCATTTCCCGGTAAATCGCCAGGCTGCGCAAGAGAGGATGTTTTTCGATCATGAAAAAGCTCTGTGTGGTGTGCGGACACGATCAGGTTGCCGGCGATGGGGCCTTTGAATTTGCATCGATTTCGAGGACGCCATCGCCGGCAAGCCAGCTCCTACAGGGTTTCGTATTTGTTCAGGTGGAACGCCGAACCTGTAGGAGCCGGCTTGCTGGCGATGAGGCCATTGGATTTGCATCGATTTCGAGGACGCCATCGCCAGCAAGCCGGCTCCTACAAGGGGAGGCGGTGTCTGGGGGATCACCGTCCGGGGCTGGTCGCGCCCTGTTTTTCCTTGACGTTGAGAATCGCGGTGTATTCGCCGGGGTCGACGCCGTTGAGGTAGTAGTTGCCGACGTGGTGCAGGCGCCAGCGGATCGGGTCGTGGGTGGTGTGGACCCTTGCGTTGCGCCAGAAGCGGTCGAGGTTCCATTTGCTCAGTGAGGAACTGGCGCCGAGCAGGGAGAAGATGTCGCTGGAGATTTTCAGCGACGCTGCATCGGAGTGGGCGCGGGCGGTGGCCACCGACAGAATCAGCTCGTCCTGCAGTTCCTTGTTGTCCGGGTCCAGTTCGTGCTGATCGAACACCCGCGCCGCGTCGCGCAGCAGCGATTGCGCACCGCGCAGGGCCACGGCGTATTCGCCGATCTGCTTGATGATGTGCGGCTCCTGATTGGCGTGATCGACGCCGCTTTCCACCCACGGCCGCGCATTGTGATTCAGGTAGTCCACCGCAGCCGACAGCGCACCTTCGGCAATGCCGGTATCGATGGCCGCGTGGAGGATCTGCGGGAAGGTCAACCCGGTGCGTTTCATCGGCCCTTTGCGCTGGGAGACAAAACCTTCGTCGAGTTCGATGTTGTCGAAAATCACTGTGCCGCTGACCGAGTTTTTCTGGCCGAACGCTTCCCAGTCATCCACCAGCGTCAGGCCCGGTGTGTTGCGATTGAGCAGCACCCCGGCACCGCCGTCATCGCTGGCGGCGGTCAGGGAAATCCACTCGGCCAGGTAAGAACCCGTGGAGTAGAACTTGCTGCCATTGAGGATCAACTTGCCGTCGGCGCGGCGTTCGACGCGGGTCTTGAGGGCGAATTTGTTCTTGCCGCCGACTTCCGCCAGGGCATTGCCGAAACGCTTGCCGGCTAGTACATCGCGAATCAGTCGGTCGCGAATCTCGTCGGAATACCCGGTAAAAATCCCTCGCAGCATGACGTTGTGGATTTGCAGCAACTGACCGACGCCGCCGTCGGCTACCGAGATGAGGCGCACGGTTTCGACGATGGTTTCCACCGAGGCGCCGAGGCCGCCAAACGCCTTGGGCACGCCAATGGCGGTCAAGCCGCTCTCCGACAACAATTGCGCCTGACGCCGTGGCAGTTGGCCGTTCTGACTGGCGTCGGCGGCGATCTCGGCAATCTCCCGGGCGATGTCCCTGGCCACGGCGATGGCTTGAGCCTCGCTGTCCAGCAGGCGGATCGGCGCCTGTTCTTGTATCAGTTGTCCGGCGGGGTTGTGTTCGACCTTGCTCATTGCTGTACCTCTGATCATTGATCTGATGATGGCCGTGAAACCTGCGCCCCCCTGTAGGAGCCGGCTTGCTGGCGATGGCGGCGGATCAAACAACATTGATGTCGCCTGATGCACCGCCATCGCCAGCAAGCCGGCTCCTACAAGGGGGATCGGTGTTTCACGGGCGTTGAAGGGCCTTGAGCAAGTTCTGCGCCAAGGGCTGGAACGCCCGTCCGGCAAGGGGTTGGGCGGGGTGGTGTTGCTGGGGAAGCAATGCCGGGGAGGCGACTGCTCGGCCAGCAGCAGTCACCGCGCAATGCTGCTGGCAGGCCAGCAATCAACGTCGGTTGTTTGCTCGGTGCCCGGCGTAAAGCCCCGTAACCCGGGCGTTTCAGCTCTTGGCACGGGCGCTGCAATAGCTCTGGCAACAGACACTTGCCCAACCACGGAGCTGCCCATGACGCTTGCTGCCAAACAATCCCGACCCGCTGCCCCGGCTGAACTGGAGCAGATCTGGTTCACCCGTTGCCCGGTGCCGACCGCTTCCGGCATCGCCTACAAACTCGGTTGGCTCAGCGAAGAATTCGCCGCTGACGGCCTGCCGGTGTCGACCTTGCAGGAGGCCCGGCAGCTTGGGCATCACCACTACGATCACGAGTTGCCGGGCCTGTTTCGCGAAGGCGGCAACGTACCGGCCCTGGCGGCACGCGCCGCTGGTGCGCCGAGCCGCCTGATCGGCCTGACCTGGATCGAAGAGTGGCAAACCATCCTGGTTCGCCCGGACTCCGGCATTCGTCGTCCGCAAGACCTCAAAGGCAAGCGTCTGGCGCTGCCGGCCTGGGGTGAAACCCGCCCCGGCAGTATCGCTCGGGCCATGAGCCTGCACGGCTACAAAGGCGCGTTGAGCTTGGCGGGGCTGGGCTTCGATGACGTCGAACTGGTGGAAGTGGCGCTGCAAAACCAGGAGCAGGCGGCGAATCCTCAGGAAGGTTTACAGCGCCTGTGGTCGGGCCTCGATTACCTGGTGCGCGGTGAAGTCGACGCGGTGTACGTCAAAGGCGCGTCCGCCGCCGATGCTGCACGGCGTCTCGGGCTGGTGGTGGGCATTGACCTCGACCTGATCGCCGAGCCGCGTTATCGCATCAACAATGGCACGCCGCGCCCGATCACGGTCCACCAGAGCCTGCTGGACAACCATTTCGACCTGGTCGTGCGCTTTCTCGCGCAAACCCTCAGTGCCGCTGATTGGGCAGCGAACAATCGCGAGGCACTGAACGCGATTCTCGAAGAAGAAACCCGCGCCGGCAGTGCCGGTGTCGCCGAAGCCTATCGCGGTGAATTCCACACCACGCTGGCGCCGGACCTGTCGGCACAGCGTCTGGAATTTCTCGATACCCAGAAAGACTTCCTTTACCTGCACGGCTTCCTCGAACGCGATTTTTCCATCGCCGACTGGGTCGATCCGCGCCCGTTGCAAGCCGCCCATGAACTGTTGGCCAAGCGCCGCGCCTGACTCTGGAGAATTGCCATGACCGTACTCATCAACGAACAACTGATCAGCGAAGAACTGAAGAACTTCATCGACAAGGTGCTGATCGAGGCTGAAGAAGCCTTCACCGTGTTCCGTGAAACCAACACCATCACCGCCAACGGCACCGTCGGTTTCATTGAGCGCGTACCGGGCCAGGAACTGCTGGTGTCGGTGAACTATGGAGGCCCGTGGAATTACCGCAAGCCGCTGCAAGCTACGGTCACCGACTTCGAAGGCAAGGTGATCTACGGCAAAGGCAAGGGCGGGTTGGGGCGTTACACCAAACTGTTCCAGCAACATGCCGATGTGACCACCGTGTCCCATGTGCACTCGCCGTACCTCGGCGCCTGGGCGCAAACCCACCGCACGCTGCCGTTCCACTACGTGCCGGTGCAGCGTTATCAGCTCGCCCGGGAGTTGCCGGTGTACATCGACCGTCGTCAGCCGGAGGTCGATTTCATCCTCGACAAGATTGCCGAAAACCCCTTCAACCTGGCGATTCTCGAAGCCAACGGCGGCTCCACCGTGTGGGGCAAACAGGGCCTGCGCGCCACTGCCGAATTCATCCTGTTGCTGGAGGAGGGCGCGCAACTGCAATTGCTCGCCGACGCCCTCGGCGGCTCCCGCGCCTATGGCCCTGGCGTGTTGACCCAGCAATGGAAAATGAGCGGCCTGTACGACAAAGCCACCGAGCTGGGTCTGGTGCCAGCCATCGACCGCCGCAGCTAACCCGCCGATTCCCCAGCCGGCATACCTCTCCTGTAGGAGCCGGCTTGCTGGCGATTGGGCCTGAAGCCTTGCGTCGATTCAACGGACTCCATCGCCAGCAAGCCGGCTCCTACAAAGACCGTGTTTACAGCGCTGAAAGGTCGTTACACATTTCAAGGAACACACCCATGGCTGTAAAAATTCTCTGGTACCTCACCACCCCCGACGGGCCATATCCTTGGGAACCCGAAGGCCGCTGGACAACCGATTTCGAACATCTGAAACAACTCGCCGTGGCCAGCGACCGGCTCGGTTACTACGGTTCGCTGCTGGGTTCCAGCCCCAACGAAAGCCTCGCTGTCTCGGCCGCGCTGATCGACGCCACGAAACGCCTGCGCTTCCTGGTCGCGCAACACCCCGGCGAACTGTCGCCAGCCGTGTTGGCCAAGTGGGCGCTGACCTTTGATCAATTCTCCAACGGCCGCCTGCTGTTCAACGTGGTCAACGGCAATGACGCCGGCCTGGCCATCCTCGGCGTGCATTACCCCCACGACGAACGTTATGACTTCAGCCTCGAATACTGGCGTGCGTTCCAGAGCTTCTACGCCGGGGACACCTCGGGGTTCGACGGCCAGTACGTCAAACTCGCCCCCCGTTCACCGGCTGCCGCGAATCATCCGTTGGGGGGCTGGCATCCGCCGAAGCAAAAGCCTGGCATTCCACTGTGGGGCGCGGGCACGTCGGGGCCGGGTGTCGCGCATTCGGTGCAATTGCTCGACGTGTACCTGAGTTTCGCCAACACCCCGCCGAAACTCGGTGAGAAATTCCGCAAGGTCGCAGCAGAAGCCGCGAAAATCGGCCGTGAACTGACCTTCGGTACGCGCCTGCAAATCATCGTTCGCGAAACCGAGGAAGAGGCCTGGGCCCACGCCGAGAAACTCTTGCAACGTACCTCGCTGCAAACCGCGCGCACGGCCATCGAACGCCAATTGTCGCCCGGTGAAACCCTGGAGTCCTTCCACAGCGACGATCCGCAGATCCAGCGCAACGTCGAGGCCATTCGCGCCGGCCGTTTGCCCAAGGCCCGGGACCTGGAGATCTACCCGAACGTCTGGCTCGGCCCGAGCCTGTTCGGCTTCAACATCCTCGGCCCGGCAGCCGGCACTTACCTGGTAGGCAGCGCCGAGCAGGTCGCCGAGCGTATTCGCGAATACGAAGCGCAGGGCACATCGGCATTCATTCTGTCCGGTTTCCCGCTGATCGATGAAGCGCACCGGGTGGCTGATCTGCTGTTCCCGTTGCTCGATCTGGATCACGGTTTCGAGGTGCCGAAACTGGGTGTCAGCACACCGGCACCGCAGCGTGCGGCAGCGGTCCAGACAGTCTGAGGAGACAGCGATGAACGAATTTTCCCGTCGCCGGTTTCTCGGCAATGGCCTGGCGGTCAGTGGCGGCCTGTTGCTAGGCAGCAGCCTGCTCAGCGGATGCGACAGCGGGGCACAGGTCAGCGGCGCGGCCGCGTTGTCCAGCACCCCGGTGCGCGGCGGTCGCTTGCGGGTCGGCATCATCGATGGCGATCAGTCGGGCAACCTCGACGCGCACAAACCGGTGGGCGGCGGGATCATTCGCGGCTGGGCGCTGTACAGCAAGTTCTGGGAATGGAACACCGACGTCAGCACGCGCCTGGCCCTGGCCGAGTTTGCCGAACCCAACGCCGACGCCAGCGCGTGGACCATTCGCATCAAACCGGGCCTGGAGTTCCATCACGGCAAGAGCATCGGCGCCGATGACATGCTGTTCTCGATCCTGCGCCTGACCGATCCGAAA
The DNA here is from genome assembly GCF_054897805.1 of Pseudomonas sp. GT1P32. Lineage (NCBI taxonomy): Bacteria > Pseudomonadati > Pseudomonadota > Gammaproteobacteria > Pseudomonadales > Pseudomonadaceae > Pseudomonas > Pseudomonas sp. GT1P32. Next base: position 1,550,317 of record NZ_CM142704.1, on the reverse strand, counting down.
CTGGCGTCGCCGTTTGCCGGTCTGGTGGGCGCGATCGACCGCAATGCGTTGCGCAAACTGGATGCGCGCACCATCGAGATCCGCTTCAAGGAAGGCCAGAGCTTTTACCCGCTGGATGAAACCCTGATCAGTTTTGGCGGCATCGTCCCCACCGATTACGACCCCATCAGCAACCCGGTCGGCGCCGGTCCTTACAAACTCAAGAGTTTCATTCCCGGCCAGCGCTCGCTTTATCAACGCTTCGAGAATTACTACAAACCCGGCCAACCCTATGCCGATGAACTGGAGATCATCGAGTTCAAGGATCAGGTGTCCCGCGCCGCCGCCCTGCGCGCCGGGCAGATTGACGTGGCCAGCGGCGTGCAAGCCGAACACAGCGCACTGCTCAAGGCAGACTCACGGCTGAGGTTGTACGCGTCGCCGAGCACCTCGTTCACCGGGTTCAATCTGAATCTGGCCAAGGCACCGTTTCAGGATCAGCGGGTGCGCCAGGCGTTCCGCCTGTTGGCCGACCGTCGCGAGTTGGTGGACCGCGGCCTCAACGGTTTCGGGCGCATCGCCAACGACCTGTATTCGCCCCACGACCCCACCTACAACCACAACATTGCCCAGCGTCCCTACGACCTGGAACAGGCGCGTTCGCTGTTGCGCCAGGCCGGGCAGACCGACCTGCGGGTGGAGCTGACCACCACGCCGGGACCGGGTGTCAACGCGGCGCTGGTGTTTGCACAACAGGCAAAAAAAGCCGGGGTCGAGATCAAAGTCACTCAGGTCGATGGCTCGGTGTTCAACGGTCCGCAACGGGAAAACTGGCTGCTGTCGCCGAGCTCCACACCGGCCCGGGGTTTTCTCGCGTCGGCGCTGCACAACGATGCGCCACAGGCCATCTACAACCGCAGCAACTTCCACGATGAACGCTTCAGTGCGCTGTACGGCCAGGCGTTGGCGCAACCCGACCTTGAGCAACGCAAAGTGCTGGTGCACGAAGCGCAAGGCATTCAACACGAACGCGGTGGCTTGTTGATCTGGGGCTTCAACGATGTGCTGGACGCCGCATCGGTGCGTGTCGGCGGTTTGCAGCCTGAACAGACCACATTTGCCTCTTGGCGTTTTGATGAGTTGTGGGTGAACCATGCCTGAGCCTTCTTGCAAAGAACCCCGCACGCCAGCCTGGCTGTCGTGGTTTGTCGGGCGCCTGGCTTACGGATTGCTGACGGCGTGGGTCATCAGTCTGGTGGTGTTCATCGCCACGCAGGCGCTGCCCTCGGACCCGGCCCGGGTGATTCTCGGCCCCGACGCGCCGCTGGAAAGCATCCTCACCTTGCAACGCCAGTTGGGTCTGGACCGGCCGATTCTCGAACAGTACCTGCGCTGGCTCGGGCATGCCCTGAGCGGCGAACTCGGTGTGTCGCTCGACTCCAACGCGCCGGTCGGCAGCATTCTGTTCGGCCGTTTCGGCTACACGCTGGCGCTGCTCTCCGGGGTCATTGCGGTGGTAGTGCCGGCGGCGTTGTTGCTCGGCGTTTCCCTGGCGTTGCGCCGTGACAGTCGGCTGGATCGCTGGAGCCTGTCGCTGCTGATCTTCCTTAAAGCCACGCCGGGGTTTCTGTTGGCCATCGGTCTGGTGCTGCTGTTTTCCATGCCGCACATGGACCTGCTGCCGGCGGTGTCGATCCTCGATCCGGACAAGGCGCTGCTGCGCCAATTGCAGTTCCTGGTGTTGCCGGTGCTGGCCCTGAGTCTGTCGGCATTGCCGTACCTGACGCGCATGGTGCGGGCCTCGATGATCGAGGCGCTGGAGTCCGATTACGTGATCGCTGCGCGCCTGCGCGGCATTCCCGAGTGGCGCATTGTCTGGCGCCACACCTTGCCCAACGCACTGATCCCGGCGATTCAAGGCGTGGCGTTGACACTGAGAACGCTGATCGGCGGCGCGCTATTGGCCGAGGTGATTTTCAGTTACCCCGGCATCGGCACCTCGTTGAATTCAGCGATCCAGATGCGCGACTTGCCGATGGTCCAGGCCATCGTGCTGGTGATCACCCTCGGCGTGGTGTTGATCAACCTGCTCGCGGATCTGCTGACCGTGCTGCTCACGCCGAAACTGCGCACCGCCCGCCGCGTGACCATGATTCAGCGTAACCGCCGGGGCATTCAGCCGTGGTGGCGACGTTCCCCATCCAAGGCGCCTTGAGAGGTAAAACATGACTGACTCCCGACGTTCGCGCTGGCAGGTATGGCTGGCGGAACCGCAAACCCGCAAAGGCGCGCTGATCACTGCGCTGGTGGTGACACTGGCCTTGTCTGGCCCGTGGCTGGCGCCGCACAGCCCGACGGAAATGCTCGGTTCGGTGTACGGCGCCCCGGTTGGCGCGGCGTTGCTGGGCTATGACTTTCTCGGGCACGACGTGGTGTCACGCTTGCTCAGTGGCGGCCTCTCGGTGTTGTGGATGTCGGTGGCGGCGGCCTCGATTGCGCTGTTGGTTGGTAGCACCCTGGGGTTGCTGGCGGGTTTTTCCCGGCGCCGGCTCGACCAGTTGATTACCTGGCTGGCTGACGTGTCGTTGGCCTTTCCCGACCTGATTCTGGTGTTGTTGATTGTCTCCATGCTCGGCCGTGCGCCGTGGTTGATCGTGTTGACCGTGGCCATCGCCTTCACGCCCGGTGTGATCCGCCTGGCCCGTGGCAGTGCGGTGGCGGTGGCGGGGCAGGAGTTCGTCGAGGCCGCGCAGATGATGGGCTACTCGCGGCGGCGGATTCTGTTCAGGGAGATCCTGCCGAACATCCTCACGCCGCTGCTGGTGCATTTCGGCAACATGCTGACCTGGGGCGTCGGCATGCTCTCGGGCCTGAGTTTTCTCGGCTACGGCGTGGCACCGCCGACCGCCGATTGGGGGCTGATGATCAATGAAAATCAGGCCGGTTTGCTGGTGCAGCCGTGGGCGGTGTTGGCCCCGGCGATCCTAATCGGCATCTTCGCCTATGGCACCAATATCCTCGCTGAAGGCATCGGCCGCAGCAGTTCACGGATCGGAGAAAAACAGCCATGAATGCGATTGCCGGGATCGAGTCCCGCCCGCCGGTGACCACTGCCGGGGTGCTGCAGGTGCGGGATTTGCGGGTCGAGTTGGCGGGACAGATTGATGTGCTGTCCGGGGTTTCGTTCAGCCTTGAGGCGGGCGAGATTCTGGGGTTGGTCGGCGAGTCCGGCTCCGGCAAGACGACCCTGGCCACCGCGTTGCTTGCTCATGCCCGACGCGGGGCACGGATTGTCGGCGGCCAGGTCGAGGTGTCCGGCCATTCGCTGCTGACACTGGAGGGCGAAGCGTTGCGGCGGGCCCGTGGCAGCCTGATCGGCTACGTCGCGCAGGACCCGGCGACGGCGCTGAATCCGGCGCTGCGCATCGGCAGTCTGCTGCGCGAAACCCTCGGTGCGCATCAGATTGAACTGGATCGTGCGGCGCAACAGCAGCGCATTGTCGATACCTTGCGTGATGTTGGCTTGCCGGACGATCCGGCGTTTTTGCGGCGCTTCCCCCATCAACTGTCCGGTGGGCAGCAGCAACGGGTGATGCTGGCGCTGGCGTTTGTCCTGCGTCCGCAGTTGATCGTCCTCGATGAACCGACCACGGCGCTGGACGTCACCACTCAGGCGCACATCCTCGCGACCTTGCGCCGCTTGTGCAAAAGCCTCGGCGTGGCGGCGGTGTATGTGTCCCACGACCTTGCGGTGATCAAGGACCTGGTCGACCGGGTGATGGTGATGTATGCCGGGCGCATCGTTGAAGTCGCCGACCGTGAAGCGTTGTTCACTCGGCCGGCTCATCCGTACACCCGAGGCCTGCTGGCGGCAATTCCCGATGTGGCGCAGCGTCGCGATTTGCAGGCAATCCCGGGGCATGCCCCGGCACCGGGGCAGCGACCGCACGGCTGTGCTTTCGCGCCTCGGTGTTCGCGTCGCACCGCCGAGTGCTCGCAGGCTGAGCCGGCCTTGCACGACCTTTCTTCCGCGCAGCGAGTGGCGTGTCTCGATCCGCATCTTCAGGCCTTGCAGCTAGTTGCCCAGGCGCCGGTGTCGGCTGTCGATGTGCCGGTGGAGCGGGCGCCGCTGCTGGAGATCAAAGACTTGAACGTGGCCTACGATCGACAGGTGTTGTTCGACGTTTCTCTGCGGGTGGCCGCAGGGGAATGCCTGGCACTGGTAGGCGAATCCGGTTCCGGCAAGACCAGCCTGGCCCGGGCCATCGCCGGGCTCGGGGAAAACGCCGAGGGCGACTTGCACTATGCGGGTGTGCCGCTGAGCTTGTCGGCCCGCCGGCGTGACGGGCGGCAACGGCATCAGATTCAGTACATTTTTCAGAACCCGTACCGGGCACTGAACCCGCGACAGACCGTTTACCAGACCCTGAGTGCGCCACTGGAACACTTCTTCGGCATCAAGGGCAGTGTTGCGCGCCAGCGAGTGGATGCGGTGCTCAAGCGTGTGTCGCTGCCGGCGTCGGTGGCCGATCTGTATCCGCACAGCCTGTCCGGCGGCGAGCGCCAGCGCGTGGCCATTGCCCGGGCGCTGGTGTGTGAGCCGAAACTGCTGATCTGCGATGAAATTACCTCGGCGCTGGACGTGTCGGTGCAGGCCTCGATTCTGGCGCTGTTGCGGCAATTGCAAATCGAAGGATTGACCCTGTTGTTCGTCACCCACGATCTCGGCGTGGTTCGCGCGATTGCTGACCGGGTGTTGGTGCTGAAGTTGGGAAGGGTGGTGGAGCAGGGGGCGGTGGATGATGTGCTGGATCAGCCGAAGGCGGCGTATACGCGTACGTTGCTGGAGAATTCGCCGACGTTGGGCACGTAGTCGGCTCGCTGGCAATTCGATGGCGAACGTTACGCCGCCATCGCTGGCAAGCCAGCTCCTACAGGGTTATGGGGTGTATGCCGAAATGCGGCTTGGCACAAACCTGTAGGAGCCGGCTTGCCGGCGATGGCGATCAAACAGACACATTCAGAACTGAACTTTGACAACGACCATCCCGCCTGCGCACTAGCCTTGTGTTTCTCCCAACAACACAGGAGGGCAATGGAATGCCCGATCTTCCCCACGCTAACCACCTGCGCGCCGGGCGCTATTCCGAATCCGGCCAAATCTACTTGCTCACTGCCGTCACCCAGCATCGCGAGCCCTTGTTCAGCGATTGGCGGACCGGTCGGTTGTTGGTACGCGAATTTCAACATGCGCACGCCGGGGATCTGGTTGAATCTCTGACCTGGGTCATCATGCCCGACCATTTCCATTGGCTGGTCGAGCTCAAACAGTGCACCTTGCCAACGTTGATGCGTGGCACCAAATCCCGCAGTGCACGGATGGTCAATGCTCACCTCGGACGCTCCGGGCGTTTGTGGCAAAAAAACTTTCACGACCGTGCAATTCGGCGTGAAGAGGATTTACTGGCGGTGGCGCGTTATGTCATCGCCAATCCGATACGTGCTGGCCTTGTCAGGCGTGTGCATGATTACCCGCTGTGGGATGCCAAATGGCTGTAGGCGCACATTTTTCTGGTGATCGTTAAACCGCCATCGCCGGCAAGCCGGCTCCTACAAAGGCATGGTGTGCATGTTGAATTGCGGCACGACACAACCCTGTAGGAGCCGGCTTGCCGGCGATGACGTCGGTGAAGACTACGCCACCCGCGCCTTGCGTCGCCGTGCTTCCTCGCGCACCGCCGGGATGATCCAGCGGCCGTAATCGACGGTGTCGTACAGCGGGTCATAACCACGATTGAGGAAGGTGGTCACGCCCAGGTCGACGTAGTCGAGCAACGCCTGGGCCACGGTTTCCGGGGTGCCGACCAGGGCGGTGGTGTCGCCGTAGGCGCCGACGGCGGTGGCGGTGGGCATCCACAGGGCGCGGTCGTGGCGGTCGCCCAGCGCCGCAGCGGCGAGCAAGCGCTCGGAGCCGGTGCCCTTGATGCGTTTTTGCCAGGGGCTGCCGGCGGCGAACTGTGGATTGGCCTTGATCTGTTCCAGAATCTGCTCCGCCCGCTGCCACGCCAATTCTTCGGTCGCCCCCAGAATCAAGCGCACGGACAGGCTCACCCGTGGCGCCTCCACGCCCGCTGCACTTGCCGCCGCGCGCAGTTTGCCGATCTGTTCGGCGACGCCGCTCAGCGGTTCGCCCCACAGCGCATACAGGTCCGCGTGTTTCACCGCGATCTGATAGGCAATGTCCGACGACCCGCCAAAGGAAATCGGAATGTGCGGATGCTGCAATGGCTTGACCGGCGAGAAGGCGCCCTTGATGTTGAAATACTGCCCCTCGAAGTCGAACGGCTCTTCAGCCGTCCAGGTGCGCCGGACGATCTCCAGGTATTCATCGGTGCGCTTGTAGCGTTCGGTCTTGTCCAGCAGGAAGTCGCCTTCCTGGGGTTCGGCGGTGATGCCGGTAATCGCATGCAGGCGAATTCGCCCGCCGCCGGTGGTGTGATCGAGCGTCGCGAAGGCTCGGGCAGCGGCGGTGGGGGCGTTCAATGCCGGACGATGGGCGATCATGAAACCCAGGCGCTCGGTGTGCGCCGCCGCGTAGGCCGCAATCTGCAAACTGTCCGCGCTGCCCGGGCCGCTGGCGATCAGCACCCGGTCGAAGCCTGCGTGTTCATGGGCGCGGGCGTGATGGCGGATAAAGTCCAGATCGAAATCCGCGCTGCGAATACCACGGGTCTCAGACCACTGGCGGGGGAAAATCATGCCGACAAATTCAATGGACATGGAACACTCCTGATAGCGATAGGTGCCGCTGCGTTAAAACTGGTAATCCACCTGGGCCAGCAATGTGCGGCCAGGCATGGGTTGCAAAAAGGTATTGGTCGAGCCGGCCAGGCCGCTGACGAAGTTCAGCTCGTTGGTCAGGTTGAGCACCCGCAACGTCGTGCTCCATTGCGGCTGGCGGTAGTACACCGCGAGGTCGAGGTTGTACTCGTCGGGGATTTTCACGGTCTTGCTCAGGTTCAAATACCAACTGCTGGTCCACCAACCGGACAGCTCGGCGCCGAAGCCTGAGTCGAAGCGATAGTCGACATAACCGCTGGCGGTGTACTCGGGAATCTGCACCGCGTCGAAGCGCCCGGACGGTCGCTGATTGAGGCTGTTGTTGTCGCCGAACACCGTGCCGTTGTCGGGCACAAACCCGGCCGAGGCGAAACCGGCCTGCGAGGCAAACTCGTTGTAGGCGCTGAGTTTCGACAGGTTGAGGCCGCTGCGCAGGTGATTGTCCGGCTGGTAGCGAAGGGTCGATTCCACGCCCTTGATCACCAGTCGGGCAATGTTGTTATTGCTGTCGGGCGATTGATCCCGCGCCTGCTTGAACGCGGCCAGGGTCATGAACAGTTCGTTGGGCACCACTTCGACCTTCAGCCCGACTTCGTGCAACACGCTGAGGCTCTGGAAGGCCAACGGGTTGAGCTGATTGGCACCGGCGCCGCTGCCCCAGCCGAGGCCGTTGGAGAAGAACCCGGTATTGACCGCCAGTGAGCGATCGAAGGTGTAATACAGCGTGCTGTTTTCGGTCGGTTTGATGTACGGACTGACCTGAAACGCGAACAGCCGATAATTGTCGCTGTCCTTGCGCGGATTGCCGCCGGCCAGCACGAACGGGTTCTCGATTTCAGCGTCGATCCAGCTGCGGCTGGCGCCAATGTTCAGACCGACACTGTCACCGAATCGCAGGTTGTGCTGGCTGAACAGGGTCTTGGTGGTCCAGGTACTTTCGGCGGTGTAGGGCGCCACCGACTCGGCGTACAAACCGTGGCCGGCCGGGTACATTGCCGGCAGATTCAGCCAGCCGTAGTAGTTGGAAAACTGCGCCACGCCGGGCTGGCCGATCCACGCGCCATTACCGCCGGCAGGGTTGGAGCCGGTCAGGCCCAGCAAGGTGCCGGGATTCTTGCCCGACGGGTCCTGGGTCAAGTCATAGGCGTTGATGGTCGAGCCGAAATTGTTGTTGGCGGCGATCGACTGGTTGAACTCGCGGCGGTAGATCACCCCGGTGTTGCTGTCATCGCGCAGGGTCAAGCCGCCGAGTTGCACTTCGTTGCGCGAGCGGAATTCGAAGCGGTTATCAAACAAATTGTCCTTGGACTGCACCTGGAAAGAACCGACCGCATCGGTCATGTCTTTGGAGCGCTGGTAGAAGGTGCTGTTGGCCAAGGTGATGGTCGGTGTCAGATCAGCTTCGACCCGCAGCTGTGTGGTGAAACGTCGCGAGCTATTTTCATCCTCGTCGCGCTGGCCGGTTTGTGACGACAGGCTGGTCAGGCCATTGCCCGTCAACGTCGGGTCATACACCCAGCCGCGCAAACTGCCGGGGCTGCTTTGGGTGTTGGGCGAAGCCGTCTGGAAGCTGCCGTTGACCACACTGTATTGACCCTGTGCGTTGCGCTGGCGTTTGACCCAGCCGAGGGTCGGCGCATCGGCCGCACCGGACGCCAGCACCGGCGACCACAGGGTGTTGCCGTTCTGGATGATCGGCGTGGCGCGCCCGGCGTAGTACTTGCCGCTGTCCACCAGTTCCTGGTTGGCGCGGTTCCAGCCGTGGGTGATGTTGTAGTCGTAGTAATTGTCGTAGCTGGCGTTCCAGTCGACCCGCACATTGTCGTTGCGCCAGGCGAGGGCGCCGTAGAACGCGTCGAAGTTGTTGTCGACGTTGTCGTAGAAGTCTTCCTGGCGCTGCTTGGTGATGCTCAAGCGATAGGCGAGGTTGTCGGTCAGCGGCCCGGTGTTGTCGATGCTGAATTTACTGGAGTCGCGGGATTCACCGTCTGGCACCCAGGCGCCCAGTTCGCCGCTGAGTTTGGTTTTGAATTCGTTGAAATTGGGCTTCTTGCTCAGGTAATTGACGTAGCCGCCACTGCCCGACACTGATCCGTAGGTCACCGAAGACGGGCCGGCGACGATGTCGGCGCCTTCGTAGGCGTTGAAGTTGGCCGGGTGGCGCACGCCGTATGCACGTTGCCCGTCCTGGAATACTTCGGAGCCCTGGGCGCGGAACTGCGGGGCGAGGCCGGCGTTCTGGCCACCGCCGCGGGTAATGCCAGGGGCGTATTTCACCAGGTCATCGGCGCTGCGGATCGAGTCGTTGGCCAGTTGTTCGGCGTTGATCTGGGTGATGGATCGCGGCGTGTCGAGCACCTTGGTTTCGATGCCGCCATAGACCGACGTGGGTGGCCGGGTGGGCAGCGCGTCATCGTCGGACTCGCTGGCACTGGCTTGGACGGTGACCGTTTGCAGTTGGGTGTCGGCGGCGAAGGTCGGCATCGACAGGGTCGACATCACCGCCACGGCCAGGGCGGAGCGTTTTACGGGCAAACGAAAGGCGATAGAGGGCATGGCAAATGAGCCTCGATAGATAAATTTATGGAATTGCCTAAACACAATTCGCCTGACACTCCACCGACTCTGTAGGAGCCAGCTTGCTGGCGATGGCGGCCGTTATGACGCTATCGCCAGCAAGCTGGCTCCTACAGGTCCGCGTGGTATCAGGTGGACCACGCCGTATGATTCGCCGGGGGCAGGCAGGCCGTTTCGCTGGTGCGGATCAGGCCGTGTCTTTCAACCAGAGCTTTTCAAACCGCCAGGTGCTGAACAGCGACTCTTCCGCCGCCGCGCCGCCTACGCGGTTGGCCACGCTGTCGAGCAGGTCGGCGTAGCCCCAGATCAGCATGCCGCCGCGTTCGTACTGGATCTGTTGAACCTGATGCACCAACGCTTTGCGTTTCTCCAGATCGGGCTGGGCCATGGCCGCCAGAAACAGCTCGCTGAACTGCGCATCCTTGAAGTGCGTCTTGTTGGCCACGGCAAACGGCGCGTCGGTGTGGATCGCACTGGCGAGGAACGGTGCGCCGATGCTGCCGCCGGTGCTCAAGGTCCAGTCGGTGCGCAGCGGTCCCTGGAACGTGGCCAGGTCCACTTGCTTGACCTTGAGCGTGACGCCAATGCGCTTGGCCTGTTCAGCCAGAACCAGCGCGGAAGTCAGCCCCGGCCCCGGCGTGGTCACCAGTTCCAGTTCAAGGTTTTCGTAGCCCGCCTCCTTGAGCAATTGCGCCGCGCGCTGCGGATCGTGGGGACGCGGCCCGAGCGTGTGGTTGAAGGTCGGATCGCTCGGCGCATACAGATCGTTGGCCACGCGGCCCTGACCGTTGAGCGCCCGGCGCACCAGTTCTTCTCGATCCGCCAACAGGCGAAAGGCCTCGCGCACCCGTGGATCGTTGAACGGTGGCTTGTCCAGGTTCATGTCGAACGACAACCAGTTGCCGGTCACCGATTTCAGCACCTTGAGCCGAGGGTCGTGCTGCAGCACTTCCAGCTGTTCGGTGGGCATCACGTTGGCCATGTCGATCTGCCCGGAACGCAGGGCCGCCAAGCGCGAAACCTGATCCTTGAAGTCGATGATTTCCAGCTCGTCGGCGTAGGGTTTGCCGTCCTTGTAGTAGTTCTCGAAGCGGGTGAACAGCGAGCGCTGGCCGGGGGTGAAGCTTTTCAGTTTGTAGGGACCGGCGCCCACCGGGTTGCTCACCGGGTGATAGTCCACCGGCACGATGCCGCCGAAGTTGACCCAGGTTTCCGCCAGCGGCATATAGCTGCGGCCTTCGCGGAAGTTCAGGCGCACGGTGCGCGAGTCAAGCTTGACCAGGTTGTCGCGGTCCACCCAGTGCAACAGCGCAGCATAGGGCGAGGCCAATTGCGGGTCAGTGAGACGGCGAATCGAGAAGATCAGGTCATCGGCATCGATGGTCTTGCCATGGTGGAATTCCAGCCCGGGGCGCAGGCGCAACGTCCAGCTGCTGGCGTCGGCATTCGGCTCGGCGAACTCGGCGAGGGCCAGGCGCGGTTGCATCTGCTCGTCCCATTCCCACAGCTTGCTGTACAGCGCAAAGCCGCGAACGATGCCGCTGCCGATGGGTTTGTGCGCATCGAGGTTGCCGCTCTGGTTGCCGTCGAGAATCCCCAGGCGCAGGCGCCCGCCATAACGCGGCTGATCGTCGGCGGTGGCAATGGCCGTCGCCGGTTTATCGCCGCTCGGGCCGCACCCGGCGAGCAGGCCGCCACCGAGCAGAAAACCGCCGCCGAGCAGTGCGCTGTGACCGAGAAAATCCCGGCGACTGAACAATGAAAGATCCTCGCTCATGGCATCAGGCTCCGGCCGGGCCGTTGGCGGAACGCAGTTCCAGCGGCGCCGGCAGCGGGCGGCTCAGTTCGGCGCGCTCGCCGCGAAAGTGCGGCAGGATGTGCTCGCCCAGGCGATAGGCTTCTTCCAGATGCGGGTAACCGGCGAGGAAGAACAGGTCGATGCCGATGGCGTTGTACTCGCGAATCCGTGCCACAACATTTTCATAACTGCCCACCAGCGCGCAGCCCGGCGGAATGCCGATGTAGCCGAAACCGGTCCATACATTCGGGTGGATAAAAAAGTCGTCGAAACTCTGGGTTTCCTCTTTCTGCGCGAACTCGTTTTCATAGCTGAGTTTGCGCGCGGTGCGCAGCCCGGCATGCGCGGCCACGGCCTTGACCGCGCCCCTGGCGATGCCTTCATCGAAGAAGCGTTTGGCTTCAGTGCGCGCCAGTTCCTCGGTCTCGCGGGTGATGACGTCAATCGACAAACCGAAGCGAATGTCGCTGCGTCCGTACTTCAGCGCGCGCTCGCGAATGTCGGCGATCAGCGCGGCAATTTCGTTCGGGTGCTCGGCGCGCATCAGGTAGAAATCAGCGTGTTTGGCAGCGAATTCCCGGGCTGGAATCGACGAGCCGGCGGTGCAGATCAGCGGCAGCTCGGCTTTCTTCAACGGCCCGCGCAGACCACCACCCTCGGCCTTGTAGAATTTGCCCTCGTAGTGGAAATTCTCGTTGTGCCAGTAACCCTTGACCACGTCCATGAACTCGATGGCGCGCTCATAACGCTCGTCGTGATCACTGAAATCGCCGACCTGACGCTGAATCGCATCCGAGCCGCCGTTGATGATGTTCCACACCAGGCGGTTGCCGGTCGCCCGTTGATAGGTCGCGGCCTGCTGCACCGCCACCCACGGCGTGTAGTGATAGGGCTGGAACGCGGTGACGAATTTCAGCGTGCGGGTTTCCCGGGCCAGCAGCGAGCAGACCGTCCACGGTTCCTCGCCGGAGGGTGCGTTGACCATCAGCGCACCGCCGAAACCGTTGATCTCGGCAGCCTTGGCGATCTGCCCGAGGTAGTCGATGTAGGTGAAGTGATCGCCGACGCTGAACCCCGAGACGGCGCCGGTGCTCGGGCCGCCACGGTGCCAGTCGCCGCGGTTGCGCGGGTCGCCGGGGAGGAATTGGGTTTCGCCATGCAGGGGCAGGCGGGTGAAGAATTCAATACTCATGTCGAAGGCTCCGTCTTACTGCACGCTGGGGCTGCAGATCGGGGTGATGGGCTGGTCGTTGATGACCTTGTGCGCGAATGGCACCGAGTCCTTGAGCGAGGCGTTGACCGTTTCGCTGTGGCCCAGTCCTTTGTAGAGATGGCCTTCAACCACCGAGCCGGTCTTGCAGGCGTCCTGCATCAGCGCGACCTGTGTCGAAGCGGCCGGGGTTTTGTCTTCGGCGCCGGTGCCGATGAAGATCGGCTGGGCCAGTTTCAGCGTCGGGTAGGAGACCTGTTTTTGCCACGCCGCGAGTTGGTCGCCCTTGTAGTCTTTTTTCGCATTGGCCGGGGTCAGGCCGACGCCGACCACATCGCTGACCAGCGCCGCCAGGCAGCTGGTGCGCGCCTGTTCGAACAGCGGCAGGGCCTTGTCGGTGTAGAAGTCCTTGGGGTTGATGCTCGGGTCGTATTGCTGGGCCGCGAGCAGGGTGTAGAAGCCGTAGGCGAGTGACGCATCGACTTTGTTGACGTCCTGTTCACCGACGTTTTTCGCGCCGACGGTGTAGATCACGCCAGTGCCGATGCTGCCTTTGACGCCGAGGTCCGGTGCATAGGTCGGTGCATACGCCGCCGAGGCGAAGGCGCCCGCGCCACCCTGGGACTGACCGACGATCAGCACTTTGTTGACCAGCCCCGGAACGCCCGCAACCACGGCTTTTGCCGCGTCGAGAATGCCGTAGGCGGCCATGCGATTGTTCAGCAGCGGGTGACCGCCGGGGACGCCGAGGCCCTGATAGTCGGTGGCGACGATGGCATAACCTTCATCCAGCCAGCGGCTGAGGTATTGCACGTCACGGTAGGAGCGACCTTGCCAGGACGGCGCGCACACATCGGCCACACCGACCGTGCCATGCCCCCAGCTGGCGACCGGCCAACCACCGGCGGGCGCCTTGCCTTTGGGCAGGAACAACGTGCCGGAGACCACGATCGGCGTCTTGTTGTCGATGCCGTCGGTGGAGGTGTAGAGAATCCGCTGCGCGCTGGCGGCGTTGGGCAGGCTCAGGGTTTTTTCCAGCGGCTCGCTGCGCAGCAGTTTGCCTGGCGTGGCCGGGATCACCTCTTGCCAGGTGTAGAACGCCGAGACGCGGCCATCGCCTTGTTGCGGGTCGGGTTTGGGGGCGTGGGCACCGGCGGCCATGGCACTCATGGACAGCGCCAGGACGCTCAGACCGAAAACGAATTGTTGCGGCAGTTTCATCTGGATTTCCCTATTCATGGATTGTTGCTGACCTGGCCGCGCAGGGCCGGCCAGTAGTCGGTGAGTTTCAGATCGATCAGCGCCTGGTTGGTGAAACCGGTGGCCAGCGAAGGGGTGATGTCGTAGGTGTCGCGAATCAGGTGGTTGGCCAGCGCATAGGCGGTCAGCGCCTGATAGTGGGCCTTGAGTTGCTGGTCGCTTTTCGGTGCCCAGCGGTCTTTCCAGGCCACGGGATCGTTCTGGTCGTCGCGGCGCAGCACGCTTTCAGCGGTGCCGGCGCGGGAGGAGAGTTCGTAGTAGGCGTCCTGGTTTTGTTCCTGGGAGATCCACCAGGCGGCTTTGATCCAGGCGGTCGCCAGCAGTTGAGTAATGTCCGGGTGCTGCGCGACAAAACTGTCGGTGCCCCAGAGGTCGGAGACCAGACGCCAGTCGTTGGCGCCTTGCTTGGTCGACCAGATGATTTTGCCGACGCCTTTGTCTTCCAGCGCATAGGCTTCGCTGAGCAATACGGCCGCATCGACTTTGCCGGCGGACACCGCTGCGGCGCCGACTTGCGGATTGAGGTTGGCGATCTTGAAATCGTCGAGCTTCAGGCCCTTGCTGGCGAGGAAGTTGCTGAACGCGAACTCCCACGGACGACCGCGATGCAGGGCCAGGCGTTTGCCCTTGAGGTCATCGATGCTGTTGGCGCTGGAACCGGCGGGCACCACCAGATAGATGTTGTTGCCGCTGCCACCGGGCACGATCAGCTTGCCCGGCACACCGCCAGCCCCGGCAATGACGGAAGGCAGGTCGCCGCGCACGGCAAAGTCGATGCTGTTGTTGCTGAAGCCTTCGTTGATCTGCGGCCCGGCGCCGGCGTGGGGCAGGGCGATCCAGTCGAGCTTCACACCGCGCTGCGCCAGTTGCTGTTCCAGCCAACCGTCCTCGATCACCCGCCCGGCGATCCCGCCGAATACCGGTTTGCCACCCTGCGTATACGCGACGATAGCGATCTTCACCGACGCCGGTGCCTGTCCCGCCAGCGCCGTGGCACTGAGCAGAAACCCGGTCAAGGCGACCAGGCTGTTGCGCCAGAAACGTTTCATTGAACTCTCCCTAAATGGCTATTGGCGAAACACGGTCTTTGTAGGAGCCGGCTTGCCGGCGATCTGGCCTTCAAGTCTGGCGGCGTTTCTGCCGACGCCATCGCCGGCAAGCCGGCTCCTACAGGGTTATGCGGTGTGCTCACGTTCCAGCGTTGTGAACCCAATCCTTGTAGGAGCCGGCTTGCTGGCGATGAGGCCTTCAAGCCTCGCGGCGTTTCCGAGGACGCCATCGCCGGCAAGCCAGCTCCTACAGGGTTTTGCGGTGTGCTCACGTTCCAGTGTTGTGAACACAGTCCTTGTAGGAGCCGGCTTGCTGGCGATGGGGCCTTCAAACCTTGCGGCGTTTCCGAGGACGCCATCGCCGGCAAGCCAGCTCCTACAGGGTTTTGCGGTGTGCTCACGCTCCAGCGTTGTGAACCCAATCCTTGTAGGAGCCGGCTTGCTGGCGATGGGGCCTTCAAACCTTGCGGCGTTTCTGAGGACGCCATCGCCGGCAAGCCAGCTCCTACAGGGTTTTGCGGTGTGCTCACGTTCCAGCGTTGTGAACACAGTCCTTGTAGGAGCCGGCTTGCTGGCGATCTGGCCTTCAAACCTTGCGGCGTTTCCGAGGACGCCATCGCCGGCAAGCCAGCTCCTACAAAGTTTTGCGGTGCACATGGGAGAGAGCAGATTGCATGCCACTGCGCGAAAAACGCGCTGCAGGCCGCGTAGGGCGTGGGTTTCAAGGCTAGGGGAGGGAGCGGCCGAGAGCGTGGGGTGTTGATGTGCAAGCAGGCCGGTGCGTGCCAATTGCTGCTCCAGCAGCAGGCTGGCAGCAGTTGCGTTGCGTATGTATTTTAGGAATATATAAATACTAATTAAGAATTTTTTAGTCTAAACAACTTCATGCACTATTGAGCACGCGCTTTTACTGCCAGGAATGCACCATGTCGCTGATCACTCATCCAAACGCTCGCGAATTGACCAAGTCGGTGCGGGCCACCGTCCTGGTGTTCAAGGACCCGCGCTCCCAGGAATTGCTCAGCCGCATCGAGCGCCTGGCGCCCAGTGAAGCCAACACATTGATCATTGGCGAGACCGGCACCGGCAAGGAACTGGTCGCCCGGCATATCCACAATTTGAGCCGCCGCGGACGCGAACCCTTCGTGGCGGTGAACTGCGGTGCATTTGCCGAAACCCTGGTGGAAAGTGAGCTGTTCGGCCACGAAAAAGGCGCCTTCACCGGCGCCACGACCAACAAGGCCGGGTGGTTCGAAGCGGCCAATGGCGGCACGCTGTTTCTCGATGAAATCGGCGATCTGCCGTTGAACATGCAGGTCAAACTGCTGCGGGTCTTGCAGGAGCGCGAAGTGGTGCGCCTGGGCTCGCGCACGCCGATCCCGATCAACGTAAGGCTGGTGGCTGCAACCAACGTCAACCTCGCGGATGCGGTCGTCGCCGGGCATTTTCGCGAGGACCTGTTTTACCGTCTGCACGTCGCGACCATTCGCCTGCCGCCCTTGCGCGAGCGACCGGGCGACATCCTGCCGCTGGCCGAGTTTTTCCTCGAAGAACATTGCCAGCGCCTGGGCTACAACCGTGCGTCATTGAGCGTTGAAGCCGAACGCAAGCTGTTGGAGCACAGCTGGCCTGGAAACATCCGCGAGCTGGAAAACTCCATTCACCACGCGTTATTGGTGTGCCGCAATCAGCGGGTCGCCCCGGCGGATCTGCACTTGGTGGACATGCGCTCCTCCGGCATCCGCCAGGAACAGGCCAGCCAAACCAGCCATGCCGTTGCCGGCCCGGTGGACCTGGAAGCCGCCCTCAACGCGCTGTTCGAACAGAACATCCCGGACCTTTACGAACACATCGAAGAAACCATTTTTCGCGCGGCGTACCGGTTCTGCCATGGCAACCAGTTGCAGACCGGACGCCTGCTGAACATCAGCCGCAACATCGTCCGGGCGCGGCTGGAGAAAATCGGGGAGTTGAACAAGACACTGGCGGTGGAGGAATAGTCCTCGTCGTCGCTTTATTTCTGATTCGTCCACTTACAGCGAGCATTTCATGGCAACTCCCTACAAGCGTTCAGCGTTGACTCTCCTGGCGGCCTCCCTGGCGGCGATGAGTGCGTTACTCAGTCCCGGCGCGCAGGCCGAAGGCAAGATCAGCATCGCCCAGCAATTCGGCATCGGTTACCTGATTCTGGATGTGGTCCGCGATCAGCAGCTCATCGAGAAGCACGGCAAGGCCCAGGGCCTCGACATCAAGGTCGACTGGAACAGCATCTCCGGTGCCACGGCGATGAACGAAGCGCTGTTGGCCGGCGCGCTGGATGTGGTGTCGGCGGGCGTGCCACCGATGCTGACGATCTGGGATCGCACCAAGGGCAAACAGAACGTCAAGGCGATTGCCTCGCTGGGCTCGATGCCCAACTACCTGCTGACCAACAACCCGAATGTGAAGAGCCTGAAGGACTTCACCGAGAAGGATCGCATTGCCGTGCCTGCGGCCGGGGTAGGGTTCCAGTCGCGCACCTTGCAGATCGAAACGGCCAGGCAGTTCGGCAATGACCACTACAAGAAATTCGACGACATCTCGATCAGCCTGGCCCACCCGGATGCGACGGCGGCATTGATCGCCGGGGGGTCCGAGATCAACGCGCACTTCTCCAGCCCGCCGTTCCAGTATCAGGAATTGCAGAATCCCAACGTGCACAAGGTGCTGAGCTCCTACGACGTGCTGGGCGGCCAGGCCACGTTCAACGTGCTGTACACCACGGAAAAATTCCACGACGAAAACCCGAAAACCTACAAGGCGTTTTACGACGCATTGGCCGAAGCGGAAAAAATCATCAAGGCCGACAAATCCGCCGCCGCCCAGACCTACATCCGCGTCGAACAATCGAAGCTGGCCCTGCCGCTGGTTGAGAAAATCGTCAACGATCCAGAGATCAACTTCACGGTGGTGCCGCAGCGCACGGCGGTTTACGCCGAGAAACTGCAGGAGCTGGGTGTGCTGAAAAACAAGGCCGCCAGCTGGAAGGACTACTTCTTCGAAGAAGCACACGGCGATGCCGGCAGCTAAACACACCACAACCCCCTGTAGGAGCTGGCTTGCCAGCGATGGCGTCCTCAAATCCACCGCAACGTTTGAAGGCCCTATCGCCAGCAAGCCGGCTCCTACAAGACCGTGTTCGCAGCTCCGAAGCATCTGCACACCACAAATCCCTGTAGGAGCTGGCTTGCCAGCGATGGCGTCCTCAAATCCACCGCAACGTTTGAAGGCCCTATCGCCAGCAAGCCGGCTCCTACAAGACCGTGTTCGCAGCTCCGAAGCATTTGCACACCGCAAAGCCCTTGTACGCATGCCGTTGCGGTGGCCAATGCCGGCCATAAAACTGACCTGCATCAACCCGAATGGCACGGCAATACACGGGGGGATGGTCGTTTGTCATGCGTATGGTTATGCTCGCAACGTTTTGCATTTGCCAATCATTAACAACCACAGTGATGTCATGAGCCAATCAGAGACGCGTGCGACTGCCCTTGCGCTGTATCCGGAAGATTCCCGCGAGGCCGCGGCGCTGCTCAAACAAGCCATTCCGCTGATGGTTCGTCACAACATCCCGCCCAATCCGGTGCATTACGCGCTGTGGTACACCTACAGCAAAGGCCAGGACCTGGAGCTCAATCGTCACCTGGACCGGGTGGTGAAGGACTTCGATTGCTTCCCGCCGGAATCCGCCACCCGGCTTTTCCGCGACTACATCATTCGCGACGAGCTGGAAGAGGCCCGCGCCGGGCAGCAACAGGCGATCAATCTGGTGGACGACATGCAGCGCGACGTTTCGCGCAGCGTTGCGGGCAATCTCAACTTTCAGAGCAGTCTGGGACGTTGCCTGGAAATGCTCGAGTCGCCCGTCAACGAGCGCTTGCCGGGCATTTTGAGTGAGCTGCAACAAAGCACCCAACTGATGCAGAGTCAGCAGGAACAGTTCCTCTCTCAACTGCACTCGGCCCAGAGCGAGATCAAGAGCCTGCGCAGCAAGCTTGAGCGTGCACAACTGGCGGCCACGCTCGATGGCCTGACCGAACTGCTCAACCGCACCGCGTTTACCCGCTTGCTGGAGCAGGCGCTGAGCAATGAATCCCAGGGCGTCGCGCTGGTCATGCTGGATATCGATCACTTCAAGCAATTCAATGATCAGTACGGTCACCCGTTGGGCGACCGAGTGCTGCAGCATGTCGGGCAAGTGCTGCGCAGTTCGCTGCCAACCGACGCCACGGCGGCGCGCTACGGCGGAGAAGAGTTCTGCGTGATTCTGCAACACTGCGCCGACCTGGCGAGTGCCGCTGTTTTCGCTGAGCAACTGCGGGTGAAAATCCAGTCGCTGCGAATCAAGGCGCGGGTTGATGGCAAGGTGCTCGACACAATCACAGCGTCCTTCGGCGTGGCCTTCGCGCAACCCGGCGAGCACCTGGACAGCCTCCTGACCCGCGCCGATGACGCGCTCTACCAGGCCAAGCGCGCTGGGCGGAACCGGGTACATCGCTAAGCACTGAAACGACTTTCAAGTCGCCGACCCGATCCATTTGGTGACGGTGGGCGCTTGCCACTGTTCGAGCGCGTCGAGCAGTGCCGCCGGGTCGGTATTGAACATCAGCATCTGGCTGTGTTCGGTCTTCATGAAACCTTCGTTCACCGCATGGTCGAGCAGGCTGCGCACCGGGTTGAAAAAACCACCGATGTTCAGGCAAGCGACGCCTTTGTGATGTTCACCCAATTGGGTCAGGGTTGCCGCTTCAAACAACTCCTCAAACGTCCCCAGCCCACCGGGCAATGCGATGAACGCATCCGCCGATTCGCTCATGCGCGTCTTGCGGCTGCGCATGTCTGGCATCACTTCGTGTTCGGTCAGACGGCCATGAAGATGCCCAAGGTCGAACAGCAAGCGCGTGATGATGCCGAGCACTTCACCGCCCTCGGCGAGTACGGCATCGGCCATCACGCCCATTAAACCCTTGTCGGTACCGCCATAGACCAGGCGTATGCCGCGTCTGGCGATTTCCCGGCCGAGGGCCTGGGCGCCTGCCACGTAGTCGGGGTTGAAGCCATAGTTGGAGCCGCAGAACACAGCGATGCTGTGGAGTGGGGAAGAGCTGGGCATCGGATTATTCCGGGTGGTGGTCAATGCCCCGATGATGCGGTGCCGAGGAGGGCGCAAACAGGTCCAAGAGTTGGCTGTTTGAGTGAGCCATGATGGGTTTTTGTGCCGGCCATGAGGCCCCCATCGTCAGCAAGGGTTTGCGGTGCACGCAAAATTGCAGGAGCCGGCTTGCTGGCGATAGGGCCCTCTAATCTGGCCCCTACATCAACGCCAGAATCCGTTTTCCCAACTGCTCGGCAGTCTCTTGCGAATCAATGTTGGCAAACCCGAGCAACAGCGCGGAATCGGTCTCGTCATGCACACGCCAATCGGTCAACGCTTCAGCGTAGAGACCGTCCGCCAACAAGCGCTCGACCAGCAATCGGTCGGACTGTGCCTCCATCAGCCGCAGAATCAGATGCATGCCACCCGGCTGCGGATCGACGCGGATGCGTTCCCCCAGGACTTTCTTCAATCCGCGCGCCGTCGCTTCCCGGCGTTCGCCGTAGAGCTTGCGCATGCGCTGGATATGGCGAGCGAAATGCCCCTCGGTCATAAACGTGGCGACGATGGCTTGGGTCAGTTCCGGACAACCGCCGAGAAAGGTCTCGCTGACGTGTTCGAAGCGTTCGACCTGCGCTGGCGGCACCACCAGGTACGAAAGGCGAATCCCCGGAAACAGCACCTTGCTGAACGTGCCGGCGTAGAGCACCCGGCCATCACGGTCCAGGCTTTTCAGCGCGGGCAGAGGACGGCTGACGTAACGGTATTCGCCGTCGTAATCGTCCTCGATAATCCAGGCCTGCTGCCGGGTGGCCCACTCAAGCAATTCCAGTCGGCGCGGCAGTGACAGCGACACGCACAGGGGACTTTGATGTGCCGGTGTGACCACCGCCGCTCGTGCGTCCATCGCGCTGCTCACCCCTTGCGCGACCTGCATGCCGTCCTGATCCACCGGCACGGGGGCAACCTTGATCTGAAGATGCGCCAGCAACTGGCGGGTCGGCAGGTAGCCGGGGTCTTCCACGAGCACACGGTCGCCGGGCTTGAGCAGCGTGTGAGCGATCAGTGCCAGTGTGTTGCGGTATCCCGAGGTGATGAACACTTGCGCGGGCGAGCAGGTAATGCCCCGTGAGACTTGCAGGTAAGTGGCAATCGCCGTGCGCAACGACTCCAGCCCCAACACCGACGGATTGGCCATGTCCGGAATGCGCGTGGCGCGCACGCAGCGTGCGCCGATCTGCGACCAGATCTTTCGCGGAAAGGCATCCAGCGCGGGCAAGGCCATTTGAAAGGGCAGGACCGCTGCCTTGTGCCTGATCGAGGCGCTGGCGGTCGCATTAAACGGGTGCTCCGTACGCGCCGAGGGCTTCCTGCCGCTAACCCCCGGCGCCACCACGGTGCCCGCCTGACCCCGCGACAGCAGATAGCCCTCCGCCGTCAGCAGTGAATACGCGGTGTCGATGGTCCCCCGCGCCAGACCAAGCTCTTTTGCCAGTGCCCGGGCCGCAGGAATCCGGTCCCCGGGGGCGAGCAGTCCATCACTGATCGCGCCGCGGAACCGCCAGTAGATTTGCCGGTAGATCGGCTCCGACGAGGTCGGATCAAGGGGTGAGAAGTTTTTGATTTGAAGGGTCATTGGCCTCGCCCGTGTCGTGCGCAGAAAAATGCGCTTTTAGCGCCTGGCCCGCCTTGTCCCTGGCGGCGGCGACGGCCTCCGGGCCCATGGCGGTTCCCTCTACGGAGAAAAAATTCACGTCGTGCAGCCCGATCATACCCAGCACGGCGGTCAGGTACGGCGTGAGAAAATCCGGTTGCCGCGGGGTCATCCCGGAAAACCTGCCGCCAGAGGACACTGCAACATACACCGGGCGGTCCTGCAGCAGGCTGGTTTTGCCTTGCGCACCGACATTGAACGTGCGCCGGACCCGAGCGATGTGATCGATCCAGAGCTTGAGTGTCGAAGGCACGGTGAAGTTATGCATCGGCGTACCAATCACCAGCATATCGGCACTGTGCAGCTCCTCGATCAGCGCTTCGGATCGGGCGATAGAGCCTGTCTCTGTGACATCGGCGGACGCCTGTTGGGAAATCGCGTAAGGCTCGTCGATAGGGGACAGCGCGTCACCACCGACCACCCGCTCGATCACGATTGCCGCTGGATGGGCCTTCAGCAAAAAGCCAATGATGTTTTTCGACAGCCGATAGCTTTCGGACGCTTCGCCGCGAGGGCTGCAAGTAACGTGGAGGATTTTCATGATTCACCCGGTTTGAACTGTGTGGAGGGAATCATTCTATGAAGCTCATGACCCAGGCCAAAGGTCCATGAATCTGGTTAATCACTGGGCCATGATTGCTGAGTCATGGCCCATGACTCAAGGCCGATCATGGACCTTATCAACAAGGCCAAGACACGACACGATGAAGTCCCTCAACCAGCAAACACAAGGACTCATCATGAGTAATCGTCTCGACTACGCCAAGGCTTCGCCTGAAGGTTACAAGGCTTTCGGCGGGGTTTATGTCTACCTGCAGAACAGCGGTCTTTCCCATGAACTGGTCGACCTGGTCTACCTGCGGGTTTCGCAAATCAATGGCTGCGCGTTTTGCATCGACATGCATTCCCGCGATCTGCTCAAGCTTGGCGTCAGCGTAGAAAAACTGGTGTTGGTGCCGGTATGGCGTGATGCCGGTGCAGTCTTCAGTGCCCGCGAACGCGTTGCGCTGAGCTGGGCGGAAACGGTGACTCGCGTGGCGGAAACCGGCGTTCCCGATACCGACTATGCCGCTGCGTCTGCCGAATTCGGCGATAAGGAACTGGCGGACCTGACATACGCGATCGGCCTGATGAACGCTTTCAACCGGTTCGGCGTGACGTTCCGGGCGAAACCCGCCGCTGCCAACAACGCCTGAACCATCCCCTTGAATCAATAGAACTCGCCGAGTGGTCACGCTCGGCGGGTCAACCAATGGAGTTAACACCATGGCTTGGTCACTGCTTGGCATCGCCGGCATTCTCGAAATTGCCTTCGCGTTTTTCATGAAGGGCTCAGACGGATTTACCCGATTGACCCCGGGACTGCTGGCAGCCGCGACCGGTTTGTCCAGTGTCTTTCTGCTTTCACTGTCGCTGCGAACCCTGCCCGTCGGCACCGCCTACGCGGTGTGGACCGGAATTGGCGCGGCGGGCACCGCGATACTGGGGATGGCGGTGCTGGGCGACGCCACCACACTGCTGCGGATACTGTGCATCCTGGTCATCCTGGGCGGCGTTATCGGACTCAAGCTGGTCACGGGAAACTGAGAAGCTTTGAAATAAGGCAATTTGCTGGCCCCGAAGCCCGAAAGTTACAGACAGAATCACTTTAATTTCAGGTGGTTAGGGCTGGCTTTAAATGCGCAATGTATGGATTACGCTGATTTCGTTAGGCTTGGCTGGCATTGCCGTCTCCGCCCAGGCCAAAGACCTTCAAGCCAATGACCGGTATATGTGCAGCTGGGGCGCGGGCACTGCAGCCAGAGCCCAGGAACTCAAACTGGCCGGCGTTTCGCTGTACGCCGCCCGCCAGAAATTACAGACCTACAAGTTCAGCAAGCCGTGGATGCGCATGACGGCCATGGGTATTACCGAGCAAACCTACGACAGCCCGTCGCGGATCAAACCTGCGGCACTGCGCCAGAGTTTCTACGAAGATTGCGTGCGCTTTAAATTGGCGCGCAAATGACCGAGTGATCTACAACCCGTCTTCCATCAGCTTCAGATACTTGGGGCTGTCGGAGATCGAATTGTGCCCCACGCCAGGAATAACCTTCAGGGTCGCCACACCTTTGCCGAAATGCCCGTAGAGTTTTTCCGTGCTGGAGGGCGGGATGACTTCATCCTGTCCGGCCGCCAGCAACAGCGTCGGTATCGAGATGTGCTCGGCGTATTTCCACGATTCGAACTTGTCCTGCAGCAGCCACTTCACCGGGAATATCGGGTACTGGCGGACGGCGAGGTCTTCAAGGCTGTTGTAGGGGGTGATCAGGATCAGTCGGGAGGCCGGGCGCTGGCTGGCGAGGCGCACGGCGACACCCGAGCCCAGGCTGCGACCGACCACGGCGATGTGGGGATGGGTGTCGTAGACTTTATCGAACAAGGTCAGGGCATCGCGGGAAATCGCCTCTTCGGAAGGTGAGCCGGTGCTGCCACCGAAGCCCCGGTAGTGCAGCAAGTACAGGGCATGGTCGGGGAATGCCTGGGAAAACACGGGCAGGTTGCGCGAAACGTCCTCGGCATTTCCACCAAAATAAATCAGTGCATTTGGCCCGTCGTGCGGTTTGACGGTGACCTGCACCTGTGCGTCCGCCACCGATAGCGTGAGCAGCGTTTCGGGCGCCTCGAGCGCGGCGGGTTGCGGGAAGTAGATCAGGGCGCGCTGGAACACGAACAGCGCGACACAGAGCGCCAGGTACAACGCGGTAACGATGATGATGAGATACATCAGGGGGCGCGACATTCGGCTAGCGTGAGTGGGTGGCATTGACTGCTCTGGGCCTGAGGACCGCGACGGCTTGATCGCATTCAGAGTGTAGTTGAATCACGGTGGGGCCCTTGGGGGTGTGGTTTTTGAGGGGGGCATATCCGTTGCTGCGGTAACGGCTGCGTATGGTTTCGCCCTTACGGCGAGTCACTTTCGAAAAGCGCGAAAGTAACCAAAGCGCTCTTGCCCCTTTCGTTCGGTGCCTCGCCTAGGCTCGGCATGCCCTCGCTCCGGTCCTGCTCCGTGGGCCCGCCGCCATCGGCCATCCATGGCCGGGGGCGGCTAACCCGGCATCCATGCCGGGTTGCCCACTGCGCAGAACCTGCGCTCGGCCTCTCGAGGGGGCGACTACCGCCACAGCCGCCGAGGCGGCCTGAAAGCCGACCTGGCTCTTTAGATGTCCGCGTTGTCCTTCTTGGCTGCAACCACTCATTCCGAATCTGTACACCGCTCTCCTGTAGGAGCCGGCTTGCCGGCGATGGACGCCAACGATAACGCGTACTGTCTGAATGAACGCGTTGCCCAGACACTTTTCGCCGGCAAGCCGGCTCCTACAGGGAATCCCATACGCTTTTGATTCTCACCACTCATCAGGCCGAGCGTTAGCTCGCCTTCCGCTTTTGATCTGGCTTTTGCGGTACACGCCCCCTCGAGAGGCCGAGTGGAGGTTCTGCGCAGTGGGCAACCCGGCATGGATGCCGGGTTAGCCGCCCCCGGCCAGGGATGGCCGATGGCGGCGGGCCCACGGAGCAGGACCGGAGCGAGGGCATGCCGAGCCTAGGCGAGGCACCGAACGAAAGGGGCAAAAGCGCTTGGTTACTTGGCGCTTCTCCAAGTGACTCGCCGTAAGGGCGAAACCAATAGCCGCCATCACCAAAATAATGGATATACACCCAAGCAATTGCTGCCGCCCACCAGCACCTGCGACCATGTTCTATTTCAAGCAGGGACGAATTGCCGCCGGCAGCTATTCTCTTGGCTAGCAGAGGACTCGTGGCGCTGGTGATCGCGCCGTTTGCCGCGCAACAAGCGCAAAAGAGTGGAAGGACACCACCATGAGCCACACTGATGGATACACGCGTCGACGAATACTCACGCTGGCTGCCGGTGCTTCGGCGGTGCTCACTTTCGATCCGGCCTTTGCAGCCACCGCGCCGTCGAAGGAAACAGGAGGCAAGAACATGCTGACCCGCGCCATTCCTTCCAGCAACGAGCCATTGCCCCTTGTCGGCGTGGGCACCTATCGCGGCTTTGATGTCGCGCCTGCCGATCCGGCCTACAAGCAACTGCCCGCGGTCCTTAGTGCGTTGTTTGAAAAGGGCGGCACGGTGATCGACAGCTCACCCATGTATGGCCGCGCCGAGCAGACCACCGGTGAACTGCTGTCGATCCACAAGCCGCGTTCGCCAGCGTTCCTGGCCACCAAGGTGTGGACCCGTGGCCGCGAAGAAGGCATCGCGCAGATGGAGCAATCGTTCAAACTGCTGCAGACCGACCGGATCGACCTGATGCAGATCCATAACTTGCTGGACTGGAAAACCCATTTGCCTACATTGCGCAAATGGAAGGAAGAAGGGCGCATTCGCTACATCGGCATCACCCATTACACCGCGTCGGCGTATGACGAAGTGGAAGCGGTGCTGAAAGCCGAGTCACTGGATTTCTTGCAGATCAACTATGCGCTGGACGATCGCGGGGTCGAGAAACGCATCCTGCCGCTGTGTCGTGAGCGTGGGGTAGCGGTGATCTGCAACCGACCATTTGGCGGTGGTGATTTGCTCGCCCGCTTGAAGGGCAAGCCGCTGCCGGGCTGGGCCTCGCAAGTCGGCGTCACCAGTTGGGCACAATTGGCGCTCAAGTATTTGCTGGCGCATTCGGCAGTGACCTGCGTCATCCCCGGCACCAGCAACCCGCGTTACATGGCGGACAATGCCGGTGCCGGTTTCGGCCCGATGCTGACGGGGGCGCAACGCGAGCAGTTGATCGATGTGGTCCGATAACCGCAAGTGCCGTCAGTTTTTTTTCTTGATGAGTTTGTTGAGGTAGTACTTGAGGCTCAAGCGATCCTTGGGCCTTGGTTTGTAGTGGGTTTTGTTTCTTTGCGCAGGATCAGCCGCTACCGTTGCTGCGGTGTAGTAGTAGAGCGCGATGGACCGGCGTGTAATGTGCTCCGGCGTCGTCAGAGGCTCCGGGTGTCCGTGATTGCTGTCCTTGTCGGTGTTGAAAATGACACAGCGGTTGTAGATCGGCAGGACTTTCTTGAGGCAAGTCTTCATCCCGACGTCCCATAGCTCCAGGTTGCCGCCGTACGCCTCTTGCCAATCCTGATTCAGGTAAATAATGGCATTCAGTCTGCGCTCGATATTCAACTTTTTGTTGAGCCGGAAGTCCGAGTGCACCCCCAGAAACCCACCCTTTTTCGTTTCGTGCAGTCCGCCGCCGGTAAAGTAAGGATCGGGAATCAAACCCTCGATACCTGTGAGTTTTTCAAGAAACTGCAACATGGGCGCCGAGTTGAAAGCGTTGAAAACCGTCTTCAAGTAGGGATCGCATTCGTTGGGGCTGACTTGCCGTTTGTGCTGACCCTTATAGCCGCGCTCATAGAGCATTTCGTTGTCGGTTGGCTCGACGGGAAAATGCGCGCAGATGCTCGCAATCAGGTCCTGCGGTAAAAAGTCGTCAATGACGATGTGTGGAAAGGGGGTGGCTTGAGCATAAGTACTGGCTAGCGAGTCACCGAAAGTGCTGGCAGCGTTCTGGTCAAAATCCAGCTCCGGGGTGGTGGTGATGGGGAGTCTCTGAGTGATCGGTGTCATTACCGCTCCAATAGTCTGTTCATAACAACCTGCGACTGCCTCCGACAAGAGAGGGCGCGCTACTTGTGACGCGCTGCCGATACCTGGTTGTTGTCACTCTTCAAACGTTTAAGGATGTCGTTGTACATCTTCGTTCGTCTATGCGTTGTCGCATAACCGCCAGCGGCCGCGACGGTGCCCGCTTGAATATGGTCGAGGTAGCTGAATATCTTGCGCGGGGACAACAGCTCAACAACATAGCCCAACTGGGTCATGCGGTCCTGGAGGGTATAACCGGGTACGCGCTCATCCATCAGGAAGCGCATGCCGTGTTGCTTCATCAGCTTGCAGTTCCATAAGGTACAGAAACTTTTCAAATAAACCTCCCTGTAGGGCTTTGGCTCTCTGGAATGTAGTCCCAGGGACAGTTTCAGGCGTCTGACGTGATGTTTTACCAGCCGTGAGCTAAAGCGCCAAAGGGTTCTGGTGGTGCCGCGGTTAAGTTGTTCTGTGCACCCGACGGCCACGACATTCGGGTTTTTAATGCACTTGTTCAACATCATTGAAAATACATTTTTGTCGAAAATAAACGTATCGGTGTGCAGCAGGAATAGAAAGTCGGTCTCAACCCGTTCCAGCACCAGGTCGAGTGCTTTGCCATGCGCGATATGACCGTGCTCCCGTTCGGGAGCTTTTCGCTCGATCAGGTTGATCCAGTCCAGTGTGCGCAGATAGTCGGTGCTTTCATCGGCCGAGTCGTTATCAACCACCCAGACCGGAATGTTGCTGTCGCCCAGGTGCTGATGTAGCAGGTCGAGGCAAATCCGGGTTATTTCAATGGTTTTGTAATTGACCAGGACAATGCTGAAGGGTGGTTTCTGTTGAGACAGGAAATCATTGTTATTCATGTGTGATGCACTCTTTAAAAACCTGAAAACAGCAATAAAAATTCAAGACCACTTATTGCTTGCGGCGCTAAGACAGGTATCGCCGGAACCAGTTTAACGTTCTTTCCCAGGCAAGTTTGGCTGCGGCCTCATCATATCGAGGCGTGGAGTCATTATGGAAGCCGTGGTTGGCGCCGGGGTAGAGGTAGGCTTCATAGGTTTTGCCGGCTGCTTTTAGTGCCTGCTCGTAGGCGGGCCATCCTTCGTTGATGCGTGTGTCCAGTTCGCCATAGTGAAGCATCACCGGTGCCTTGATCCGGGGGACATCCCTGGCGTCTGGTTGCCGGCCATAGAATGACACGGCAGCCCCGAGTTCGGGATAGGCCACGGCAGCCGCGTTGGCGACGCCACCGCCATAGCAGAAGCCGGTGATGCCGACTCTTCCAGTGGTCGTATCGTGTTTCATCAGCCACTCGATCGCGGCGAAAAAGTCATTCATGAGCTTTTCAGGATCAACGGTCGCCTGGAGCTCCCGGCCTTTGTCGTCGTTGCCGGGATAGCCGCCCACCGACGTCAGGCCATCGGGCGCGAGGGCGATGAACCCGGCCTTGGCCACGCGTCGGGCAACGTCTTCAATATAGGGGTTGAGCCCGCGGTTTTCATGCACGACGACCACGGCCGCCACTTTGCCGGTAACTTTTGCCGGACGCACCCGATAGGCCCGAACCTGCCCGTGGCCCTTGGGCGAGGGGTAGGTGATGTACTCGGCGATGATGTCCGGATCGGTAAACGCCACTTGTTCGGCCAAGGCATAGTCGGGACTCAGGGCGGCGAGGAGCGCACTGGCGGTCAGGCCGCCAAGGGTGAATAGCGCCGCCCGGTCGAGAAACTCTCGCCGGTTGATCTTGCCGTGGGCGTAATAGTCGTAGAGTTCGAGCAGCTCAGGGGCAAAGTCTTTCGCAGTAAGACGATTCATCTTTGCGCTTCCTTTGAAGTGGTCGGTTGCTCTGTCAGTTCGACAAAGCGGCGACAACTATCAATATTAGCCCTGCATAAAAAAAGAGACGGAAGTCTCTTTTTTGTTTCTTCTGATTACAGTCCTCGATCCCTGCTCAGTTCAGGCATTGCGCCCCGGCCCTGGCCACTTGCGCATCGTGCTCGGCCTTGACCCCGGACACGCCGACCGCACCCACCACCTGACCGTCGACGATGATCGGCACGCCGCCTTCCAGGGATGTCAGCAAGGGGGCCGACAAAAACGCGAAGCGCCCGCCGTTGACCATTTCTTCATAACCTTTGGACTCGCGCCGGCCCAGCGCCGAGGTGCGTGCCTTTTCGGTGGCGATGTAAGCGCTGATGGGCGCGCAGCCGTCGAGGCGTTCTAGGGCGAGAGGGTGGCCGCCGTCGTCGACGACCACGATGGTCACGGCCCATTGATTGTTTTGTGCTTCTGTACGGGCAGCCGCGAGGATCTGGCTGACTTCGGTCTGGCTCAGGATGGCTTTGCTTTTCATGGGGAATCTCCGGTGATCGATGAGGGCAGCGCCGCGTCGAGCAGTTCGATCCAGTGCCGGACCGGGGTTCGGCCCGCGCCGTCGAGATGCGACTGACAGCCGATATTGGCGGTAACGATAACTTCAGGATGGCCACTTTCCAGTGCGTTCAGTTTGTTGTCGCGCAGTTGCCGGGACAGTTCGGGTTGGGTGATCGAATAAGTACCCGCCGACCCGCAGCACAAATGGCTGTCGGGCACAGGTGTGAGGTTGAAACCGAGGCGAGCAAGGAGCGCTTCCACCGCGCCGCCGAGCTTTTGCGCGTGCTGCAAGGTGCAGGGGCAATGGAAGGCCAGGCGCTGGTCACTGTGGATGCCGAGTGTTTCCAGTGGTTCGTCGCGCAACACTTCCACCAGGTCACGGGCCAGCGCACTGACCCTTTTTGCCTTCTCGGCGTAGGCCGGATCGCGTTCGAGTAAATGGCCATAGTCCTTGATGAAGGCGCCACAGCCACTGGCGGTTTGCACGATGGCTTCTGCACCGTTCTCGATACTCGGCCACCACGCGTCGATATTGCGGCGAGCGCGGTCGAGGCCGGCGGCCTGAGCGTCGAGGTGATAATCCACGGCGCCGCAACACCCGGCTTCGCTGGACGGGGTGACGCTGATACTCAGTCGATCCAGTACCCGCGCCGCCGCCGCATTGGTATTGGGTGACAGGCTCGGCTGCACGCAGCCTTCGAGCATCAGCACCTGACGGGCATGGCGCGTGGTGGGGCGTGGCCGGGGGAGATAAACATGGCGAGGCAACTTTGCCTGCAAGGTGTTGGGCAGCAGCGCCCGAAACACCTGACCGCTGCTGACCAGCGCTTTGAACAGTCCCGGATTAAGGACGACGCTGCGCAATCCCTCACGCAACAGACGTTGGTCGATGGAACGCGGCACCGCCGCATCGACCACCGCCCGGCCGATGTCGAGCAAGTTGTGATAGTCGACCCCGGAAGGACAGGTGGTTTCGCAATTGCGGCACGACAGGCAGCGGTCCAGATGCTGCTGGGTTTTCTGCGTGACCTCGTTGCCTTCCAGCACCTGTTTGATTAGGTAGATGCGGCCCCGTGGCCCGTCGAGTTCATCGCCGAGCAATTGATAAGTCGGGCAGGTGGCATTGCAGAAGCCGCAGTGCACACAGGTGCGCAAAATGCTTTCGGCCTCTTCGGCGCGGGGCAGGTGCCGGGCGGTTTCGCTCAGGGTCGTCTGCATGGTTCAAAGCTCCGCGTACAAGCGTGCCGGGTTGAAAATGCCCCGTGGGTCGAGTTGTTGCTTCAGGCTGCGGTGGTAGCGCATCAACGCGGCAGGCAAAGGCTGGAACGGGCTGTCGATCAGGCCATGGCTGTAGCAGGTCACATGGCCGCCGACCTCATCCACGACTTGGCGAATGAACGCCGCTTCGGCGTCAGACTTGAGCCAGCGCTGGGCGCCGCCCCAGTCGAGCAGTTGCAGGCCGGGCAGGGACAACCGCGGCGTGTTGTGCGGCACGGACAGGCGCCACAGTGGCTGGCCTTCGTCGAAGAAACTCAGTCGATGTTCGTTGAGATCCGCCCAATACGAGGCGTCCAACCGCTCACCGCCCAATCGGTCATGAGCCGCCGCCACCGAGCCTTCGCCGCCCTCAAGCCGCAAGTGCAGGCGTTGCCCGTCGTGGCACGCGGCACTGATCGGCAACGGCTGCTGGCCCCATTCCGCGAGGCGCAGCAAGGCACGATCGCTGTCCATCTCCAGGCTGATGCTCAGGGTTTGCCGTGGTTTGGGCAGGACCTTGAGCGAGACTTCGGTGATCACCCCAAGGGAGCCGAAACTGCCGGCCATCAGGCGCGACAGGTCGTAGCCGGCGACGTTCTTCATCACTTCGCCACCGAAGCGCAAATGCTTGCCGTGCCCGGTGATGACCCGTGTGCCGAGGACGAAATCGCGCACCGAGCCTGACCAGGGACGACGCGGTCCCGACAGGCCACTGGCAATCATCCCGCCGACGGTGGCATCGTCGCCAAAGGACGGCGGTTCGCAGGGCAGCATCTGCTGCGCTTCATCCAGCACGTGCGCCAGTTCGGACAAGGGCGTTCCGCAGCGGGCGGTGATCACCAGCTCGGTCGGGTCGTAGCTGACGATGCCTCGGTGGCTGCGCGTGTCGAGTACTTCGCCCGCCACGATGCGCCCCAGAAACGCCTTGCTGTTGGAGCCCTGAATACGCAGCGGCGTGGCGTTTTCCAGCGCTTGATTGACCTGCTCCAGCAGCACGCCGCTGTCATCGATATCGAGTTCGTTGCGCATCAGAATCGCTCCAGATCAGGGAAGGGCAACTGACCCAGGTGCACGTGCATGGCGCCAAATTCGGCGCAGCGGTGCAGCGTCGGAATGTTCTTGCCGGGGTTGAGCAAACCGCCGGGATCGAACGCGGCTTTGACGGCATGGAACAGCGTCAGCTCATCGGCGTTGAACTGCGCGCACATCTGATTGATCTTCTCGCGGCCCACGCCGTGTTCGCCGGTGATGCTGCCGCCGACCTTCACGCACAATTCGAGGATCTTGCCGCCCAGCGCTTCGGCGCGGTCGAGCTCACCCGGTTGATTGGCGTCGAACAGAATCAACGGGTGCATGTTGCCGTCACCGGCGTGGAAAACGTTGGCGACGCGCAAGCCATACTCGGCGGACAACGCGGCAATGGCGCGCAGCACGCCGGGCAACTCGCGGCGCGGGATCGTCCCGTCCATGCAGTAGTAATCCGGCGAGAGCCGACCGACCGCCGGAAAGGCATTCTTGCGTCCGGCCCAGAAACGCACACGCTCGGCTTCATCCCTGGCCTGGCGCACTTCGGTGGCACCGGCCTGTTCCAGCACCTGGCGCACGCGGTCGCAATCATCGTGGACATCGGCTTCGACGCCATCGAGTTCGCACAGCAGGATGGCTTCGGCGTCCACCGGGTAGCCAGCGTGGATAAAGTCTTCAGCGGCGCGAATCGCCAGGTTGTCCATCATTTCCAGACCGCCCGGAATGATGCCGGCGGCGATGATGTCACCCACCGCTCGTCCTGCTTTTTCGACGGAATCGAACGCTGCCAACAGCACCTTGGCGGACTGCGGTTTGGGCAACAGTTTGACGGTGACCTCGGTGATCACCCCGAGCATGCCTTCGGAACCGGTGAACAGCGCCAGCAGGTCGAAGCCGGGTGAATCGAGGGCATCGGAGCCCAATGTCAGGTGCTCGCCGTCCACGGTCAGGATGTCGACCTTGAGCAGGTTGTGCACGGTCAGGCCGTACTTCAGGCAATGCACACCGCCAGCGTTTTCGGCGACGTTGCCGCCGATGGAACAGGCGATCTGTGAGGAAGGGTCTGGCGCGTAGTACAGGCCGAAGGGTGCTGCCGCCTGGGAAATAGCGAGGTTGCGTACGCCGGGCTGGACCCGTGCTGTGCGGGCGGCCGGGTCGATGTGCAGGATGTTGTTGAAGCGTGCCATGACCAGCAGAACGCCTTTTTCCAGCGGTAACGCGCCGCCGGACAAACCGGTGCCGGCGCCACGGGCGACCACCGGCACGTGCATTTCATGGCAGAGCCGGAGCACGCCTTGTACTTCGTCGAGATGGCGTGGCAGGACCACCAGCAGGGGCGTGGTGCGATAGGCCGAGAGTCCGTCGCATTCGTATGGCTTGAGTTCTTCTTGCTGATGCAGCACTTCCAGGGCCGGCAAACGGGTTTGCAGGGCTTGCAACAGTGCTGACTTGTTGACGTCGGGCAGCGCTCCGTCAACGCGTTCATCGTAGAGAATGTTCATGGTCGTTTTACGATACTCCGTTCGTGTGTCCGGGCAGCGGGCTGTTTACTCAGGTTTTGTGTGTATATCCATTTTTTGGGTGATGGCTGATATTGGTTTCGCCCTTACGGCGAGTCACTTGGAGAAGCGCCAAGTAACCAAGCGCTTTTGCCCCTTTCGTTCGGTGCCTCGCTGTGGCTCGGCATGCCCTCGCTCCGGTCCTGCTCCGTGGGCCCGCCGCCATCGGCCATCCATGGCCGGGGGCGGCTAACCCGGCATCCATGCCGGGTTGCCCACTGCGCAGAACCTCCACTCGGCCTCTCGAGGGGGCGTGTACCTCAAGATCAAAAGCTGAAGGCGAGCTAACGCTCGGCCTGATGAGTGGTGAAAATCAAAAGCCAACGCGATTCCCTGTAGGAGCCGGCTTGCCGGCGATAGCGGTGGGTCAGCGACACATGTATCGCCTGAACGGACGCCATCGCCAGCAAGCCGGCTCCTACAGGGGAAATGTGCAAACATCCAAAATTAGTGCAGCCACCACAATGTGGGAGTGTGTACACGGCCAAAGAGCCAGGTCGGCTTTCAGGCCGCCTCGGCGGCTGTGGCGGTAGTCGCCCCCTCGAGAGGCCGAGTGGAGGTTCTGCGCAGTGGGCAACCCGGCATGGATGCCGGGTTAGCCGCCCCCGGCCAGGGATGGCCGATGGCGGCGGGCCCACGGAGCAGGACCGGAGCGAGGGTATGGCGAGCATTAGCGAGCCACCGAACGAAAGGGGCAAGAGCGCTTTGGTTACTTTCGCGCTTTTCGAAAGTGACTCGCTGTAAAAGCGAAACCAATAGCCGCCATCACCGAAGAAACGGATATGCCCACCACCCCGTCCACTCACCAGGCAGCTCCGCTCAATGCCCACCCACCACCATATGACTGAACGGCGCCACATAAGCCTGCAACGTCACCAACCCCCCCACCAAAATCGCCAGAATGATGGAATGGAAGAACACATAACGCAGAATTTCCCCCTCATGCCCATACCAACGCGTAGCAGTGGAAGCTACCACGATCGACTGCGCATCGACCATCTTGCCCATGACCCCACCGGAACTGTTGGCTGCAGCCATCAACACCGGGCTCAGCCCCAGTTGCTCGGCCGTCACCCGTTGCAGCCCACCGAACAGCACGTTGGACGCCGTGTCCGACCCAGTCAGTGCCACACCGAGCCAGCCGAGCAAGGTGCCGAACATCGGGTAAAAGATGCCCGTCGCAGCGAACGCCAGGCCCATGGTCGCGTCCAGCCCTGAATAGCGGGTGAGGAAGCCGAGCGCGAGCATCGCGACGATGGTAATCAGCGAGTAACGCACGACCCAGATCGTGCGCAGATAGTGTTTGACCAACTGCGGGATGGAGTACCCCATCAACAACCCGCCAAGGATCGCCGCCAGCAAGATGCCGCTGCCGGTACTGGTCAGCCAGGTGAACTTGTAGACCGCATCCTCGGTTTTAGGCGCAGGCACCACCGGCGGGACCTTTTCGATTTGCTGGTGGATCGTGCCGAAGGTGACGACCGGCGCAAAGATCGGGTTCGCTTCGCGCAGCGGTTTGCCTTGCGGATCGAGCTTGGCCGAGTGGGTCACGGGATCAATCGCCGGGCGGGTGTCGAACATGTTTTTGAAGCCTTGGGTGCCCCAGGCAAACACGAACACCGTGAGGATGATCCACGGCATCCACGCGCGCATGACTGCAGGCTTGGCATCGCTGGCGAAGGTCGCGCTGGCGACGGGTTTTTCATCATGCTCTTCGGCAATTTTGGAGTTATCGACGCGCCCGGACAGCGCGGCGGAGGTGTGCACCGTCGCGGGTTTCCACACCCTGAGAAAACCGGTCAGGCAGGCCATGGAAATCAGCGCGGCGATCACGTCCACCAGCATCGGCCCGTGATAGTTGGACACCAGGAACTGCGGCACGGCGAAACTGACCCCGGCGACCAGGATGGCCGGCCAGATTTCCAGCATCTTGCGCCACCCGGCAAAGGCCCAGATCAACCAGAACGGCACGATCACCGAGAAAAACGGTAATTGCCGACCGACCATCATCGACAGTTCCATTTCGTCCAGGCCGGTCACTTTTGCCAGGGTAATGATCGGCGTGCCGAGGGCGCCGAACGCCACGGGCGCGGTGTTGGCGATCAACGCCAGACCCGACGCCGCCAGCGGCGAGAAGCCCAGGCCAATCAGAATCGCGCCGGTCACCGCCACGGGTGTGCCGAAACCGGCAGCCCCTTCGAAGAAGGCACCGAAGCAGAAGGCAATCAGCAGCAGTTGCAGGCGGCGATCGTCGGTAATGCGCGCCAGCGAGTCCTGCAGCACTTTGAACGAGCCGTTTTCGGTGGTCAGTCGGTGCAGGAAGATGATGTTCAGCACAATCCAGCCGATCGGCAGCAAGCCGTTGGCGGCGCCGTAAAGGGCGGCCGAGCCTGCCATGTTCGCCGGCATGCCGAAGGCGAAAATCGCGATGACCAGTGCCGAGGCGAGGGCGAGCAAGGCCGCCAGATGGGCCTTGATGTGGAAAAAGGCCAGGGCTGCGAGCATCACCACGACCGGTACAGCTGCCATGATGGTTGAAATGACCGGGTTGCCGAACGGATCGTAGATTTGCTGCCAGACCATGTTCCACCTCTGCTTTTTATTGTTGGGATTGCAGACCCCGAGGGGGCGGTGGCTTGTAGTATAGGTGGCATTACGCCGCTGATCGGTTGAGCTTTCACACGCCTGAATTGGCGCTTTTGGTGCGTGGCGCTGAGCTAACATGGCCAATGGGTACAGGCACGACTCAGCCCTCAACGACGAGAGGAATGCAGCAATGACTGAACGTCATCTGGTCCACAAGGAGACGCTTTCCAATGGATGCAGGATCGAGGTCAAGGAGGAGATTCTGCGGGATGGTTCGCTGGGGATGTCCATCGGTGTCTACCGACCGGACGGCACGGTTATTGAGGAGAACCACGATCCGAAACCTCATCTGCTGGACATGGAAGCGGCGCTGGACTGGGGCATCGAGATCGCGAGACGTATCGGTAATAGCCAGAGAACGCTGTGAGACGAAAGCGGGCCAACCCTTTGACCCGATTTGCGCTTGCTCGGTGAAGTTCCAGACGATATTTACAGCGCGCCTGAACAGCAGGAGCTGACTGGCGGTCCTTGCCATAAAAAAGCCAAAAGAGTACAAATGTACTCCATGACGACTTTAACTCCCCGCCGTACCGCCATCCTGACGTTTATCCGTGATCGAATCGCGGAGCACGGTCAGTCCCCGAGCCTCGCTGAAATCAGCGAGGCCTTTGGTTTCGCCTCCCGTAGCGTGGCGCGCAAGCATGTGCTGGCGCTGACCGAAGCCGGTTTTATCGAGGTCAACCCGCATCAGGCCCGGGGCATTCGTTTGCTCGGGCAACCGGCGCGCCCCGAGCTGCTGGACATTCCGGTCCTCGGTCGGGTGGCGGCGGGGGCGCCGATCGGTGCCGATGCCGAGGTGCACAGCCGCTTGCTGCTCGACCCGTCGATCTTCTCCCGGGTGCCGGATTACATGCTGCGGGTCCAGGGTGACTCGATGATCGAGGACGGCATCCTCGATGGCGACCTGGTGGGCGTGCATCGCAACCCCGAAGCGCTCAATGGCCAGATCGTCGTGGCGCGGCTTGACGGCGAAGTCACCATCAAGCGGTTCGAGCGGGTCGGCGATGCGGTTCGCCTGTTGCCGCGCAACCCGGCCTATAAGCCGATCATCGTCGACGCCGATCAGGACCTGGCCATCGAAGGGGTGTTCTGCGGTCTGGTGAGGCAAGGGTGATGGGCGCCGTCGTTGCGCTGGACACGCTGTTCAATGGCGGCCAGGTCTGGAAGGGCCGGCCTGCGCCACCGACGCTCAGCCCGCAACCCACCGGGCATGCGGCGCTGGATGCAGCGTTGCCCACTGGTGGCTGGCCGGAAGCGGCGCTGACCGAAATCCTCTTGGCCGGGCAGGGCGTCGGCGAGCTGCAACTGGTGTGGCCGGCGCTGGCGCGGTTGTCGGCGGCGGGTGAACGCATCGTGCTGGTGGCGCCGCCGTACGTGCCGTATCCGCAAGCCTGGCAGAACGCCGGGGTTGATCTGCGCCAGTTGTCGATCATCCAGGCCTGCGAGCGTGATGCGTTGTGGGCGGCGGAACAATGCCTGCGTTCGGGCAGTTGCGGCGCAGTGCTGTGCTGGCCGCACAAGGCGGATGACCGCGCCTTGCGGCGCTTGCAGGTGGCGGCGGAAACCGGCTCGACCCTGGCATTCGCCTACCGCTCGATCCATGAAGCGATCAACCCGTCACCGGCGGCGCTGCGCATCGCCATCGATGCCAGGCCTGCGCAATTGCGCGTGCTCAAGTGCCGGGGCGGGCTGGCCCGCTCGGCGCCGATTGCCTTCCCTGTGGGGCATTGAGGTTGCCATGCGCTGGGTGTGCATTCTCTTCCCGCAATTGGCGCTGGACGCGGTACTGCGTCAGCGCCCCGACCCCGATGAGCCGCTGGCGCTGCTGACCGGTCCGGCGCAGCGTCGGGTGTTGCAGGCGGTCAACGCTTCGGCGCGGGCGCTGGGCTTGCGCCCCGGTATGTCGATGACCGCCGCGCAGGCCTTGAGCAAAGACTTTGTCACGGCGGAATACGACGCCGCCGAGATCGAGCACTGGCAGCAGTTTCTCGCTGCCTGGGCCTACCGCTTCAGCTCCCAGGTCAGCGTGCATTACCCGCGTGCGGTGGTGTTTGAAATCGAGTCCAGCCTGGGACTGTTTGGCGACTGGCCGCAATTCGAAGCGCGCTTGCGCACCGAACTCGACGAACTGGGCTTTCGTCATCGGATTGTTGCCGCGCCCAACCCGGTGGCGGCGCGGGTATTGGCCAATGCATATGACGGTCTGGTGGTGCCAGACGCTCAAGCCTTGCAGCATCATCTGGGGCAATTGCCTGTCGACCGGATCGCTCTGGAGCCAGCGGTGGCCACGGCATTGTCGCGCATGGGGTTGCGCACCTTGAGCCAGGTGCAGGCGTTACCGCGACAGAGTCTGGCGCGGCGTTTCGAGGCCCAGGTGCTCAAGCATCTGGACGCGCTGTCTGGCGAACGACGGCTGGCGCTGGCGTTCTACCTGCCGCCGGACCGCTTCGATGTGCGCATCGAGCTCAATTTCGACGTGCAATCCCATCAGGCGCTGCTGTTTCCGTTACGCCGGCTGACCGGCGATCTGTCGGCGTTCCTGTGCGGTCGCGACAGCGGTGTGCAGCGTTTTGACCTGCACCTGGAGCATGCCGGCTTGCCGGACAGCGTGATCAAGGTCGGCCTGCTCAGCGCCGAGCGCGATCCGGCGATGCTCTTCGAACTGGCCCGAGGGCGGCTGGAACAGGTTCAGGTTGAGGCGCCGGTACGCGGTTTTCGTTTGCGCGCCGAAGACTTGCCGGCCTTCGTTCCGCAGTATCAGGAACTGTTCGATGATCGCCCGCAGCAGTCCTTGCCCTGGGAACAACTGCGCGAACGCTTGCGCGCACGGTTGGGGGATGACGCGGTGCAGGGCCTGCGGTTCCAGGCCGATCACCGGCCGGAGTGCGCGTGGCAGGCCAGTGCCGAGAGCCAGCGCTGCGCGGTGATGCCTGGCGTGCAGCGTCCGGGCTGGTTGCTGACGGAGCCGCAAGCGGTACACGAAGGTTCGACGCGCATCCTCATGGGCCCGGAGCGTATCGAGTCCGGTTGGTGGGACGGCGCCGACGTGCGTCGCGACTACTACCTGATCGAAACCCGTTCCGGCCAACAGGGCTGGGCCTATCGTACGGTCGGTGAGGACGGCCCGTTGTGGTTGCAGGGTTGGTTCGCATGAGCATTGATTATGCCGAGCTGCACTGCCTGTCGAACTTCAGTTTCCAGCGTGGCGCCTCCAGCGCCCTCGAACTTTTTCAGCGGGCGAAAAAACTGGGCTATCAGGCGCTGGCGATCACCGACGAATGCACGCTGGCGGGCATTGTCCGCGCCTGGCAAGCGGCCAAATCCGTGGAGCTGCCGCTGATCATCGGCAGCGAAGTGCGCATCGAGAACGGTCCGAAACTGGTGCTGCTGGTGGAGAGCCTTGAGGGCTACCAAAACCTGTGCCGGCTGATTACCCGGGCGCGGCGTCGTTCGCAGAAAGGCCGGTATCAGGTGCTGCGGGAGGATTTCAGCGAGCCTTTGCCGGGGCTGTTAGCGTTGTGGGTGCCGGATGCGCTGGATGATTTTCAAACCGGTCACTGGCTGAAGCAAACCTTCGCCGAGCGCCTGTGGCTGGCGGTCCAGTTACATCACGGCCAGGACGATACCCGGCGATTGAGTGCGTTGATGACGTTGGCAAGGGAGCTGCGAGTCCCGGCAGTGGCCAGCGGCGATGTGCACATGCACACGCGGGGGCGCCGCGCCTTGCAGGACACCATGACCGCGATCCGTCATCACCTGCCGGTGGCCGAGGCCGGGTTGCGCCTGCACCCCAACGGCGAGCGGCACCTGCGCAGCCTCGACGTGTTGCAATCGATCTACCCGCAAGCATTGCTCGATGAAACGTTGACCATCGCCCGGCGTTGCACCTTCGACCTTGGCCAGTTGCGGTATCAGTATCCCCGCGAGCTGGTGCCCGAAGGCCAGACGGCCTCGTCCTGGTTGCGTCATTTGACCGAAGAGGGGATCGCATGGCGCTGGCCAAAAGGCCCGCAAGCCAAGGTGCTCAAACAGATCGACAAGGAACTGGAGCTGATTGCCGAACTGGGCTACGAAAGTTATTTCCTGACGGTTCACGACATCGTCCGGTTTGCTCGTGAGCAAAAAATCCTCTGTCAGGGCCGTGGTTCAGCCGCCAACTCGGCGGTGTGTTATGCCTTGGGAATCACGGAAATCGATCCGGATCGCACCACGCTGTTGTTCGAGCGCTTTCTCTCCAAAGAGCGCAACGAGCCACCGGACATCGACGTCGATTTCGAGCATGAGCGACGCGAAGAAGTCTTGCAGTACGTGTTCCAGCGTTATGGCCGGACCCGTGCGGCGTTGACTGCGGTGGTCAGCACCTACCACGCGGCCGGCGCGGTACGCGATGTGGCCAAGGCGTTGGGTTTGCCGCCGGACCAGATCAATGCCCTGGCCGATTGCTGCGGCCACTGGAGTGATGAAACACCACCGGTGGAGCGCCTGCGTGAAGGCGGTTTCGATCCCGAGAGTCCGGTGTTGCGCCGGGTGCTGAGCCTGACCGGGCAACTGATCGGTTTCCCCCGGCACCTGTCCCAGCACCCGGGCGGTTTCGTCATTTCCGAGCAACCGCTGGACAGTCTGGTGCCGGTGGAAAACGCCGCCATGGCCGAGCGCACCATCATCCAGTGGGACAAGGACGATCTGGACGCGGTCGGTTTGCTCAAGGTCGATATTCTTGCGCTGGGCATGCTCAGCGCCATCCGCCGCTGCTTTGATTTGCTGCGACGGCACCGCAACCTTGATTTAAGCCTGGCGACGATCCCGTCCGAAGACCCGCAAACCTACGACATGATTGGTCATGCGGACACTATCGGCGTGTTCCAGATCGAATCCAGGGCGCAGATGTCGATGCTGCCGAGGCTTAAACCCCGGAAGTTTTATGACCTGGTGATCGAAGTGGCGATCGTCAGGCCGGGGCCGATCCAGGGTGGCATGGTGCATCCGTACCTGCGACGGCGGAACAAACAGGAGCCCGAGACTTACCCGTCCCCAGAACTGGAAGCGGTACTCAAGCGCACGCTCGGCGTACCGCTGTTCCAGGAGCAGGTGATGCAGATCGCCATTGTTGCTGCCGACTACAGCCCCGGTGAAGCCGATCAATTGCGCCGTTCCATGGCCGCCTGGAAACGCCATGGCGGACTGGAACCACACAAGGATCGCCTGGCCGCCGGAATGAAGAAAAACGGCTACACACCCGAATTCGCCGCGCAGATTTTCGAGCAGATCAAAGGCTTTGGCAGCTATGGATTCCCCGAGTCCCACGCCGCCAGTTTTGCCTTGCTGACCTATGCCAGTTGCTGGTTGAAATGCCACGAACCGGCGGCCTTCGCCTGTGCGCTGATCAACAGCTGGCCCATGGGTTTCTACAGCCCGGACCAGATTCTGCAGGATGCGCGCCGGCATCATTTGCAGATCCGCCCGGTGGACGTGCGTGCCAGCGACTGGGATTGCAGCCTCGAACCCGTCATCGGTGCGCAGCCGGCGATTCGCATGGGGCTGCGGATGATCAAGGGCTTTCGCGAAGACGATGCGCGGCGTATCGAAGCCGCGAGGTCCAAGGGGGCGTTTATCGACATCGCCGACCTCGGCGAACGGGCGCGGCTCGATGCCCGTGCGCAGGAACAACTGGCCGATGCCGGCGCGTTGCGTGGGCTGGCCGGTGATCGTCATCGAGCACGCTGGGAAGTGGCGGGGGTGCAGAAGCAATTGGGTTTGTTCGCCGGTTTGCCGAGCCAGGAAGAGGACGCGGTGGCATTGCCCAAACCCACGGTGGGCGAAGACCTGCTGGCGGATTACAACAGTCTCGGCACCACCCTCGGCCCGCATCCACTGGCCCTGTTGCGGGGTGAGCTGAAAGCCCGGCGCTGTCGCAGTTCGCGGGAGTTGCTGGACGTCGAGCATGGCCGCCCGGTCAGCGTCGCCGGGTTGGTGACCGGGCGGCAGCGTCCGGGTACGGCCAGTGGCGTGACTTTCGTCACCCTCGAAGACGAGTTCGGCAACGTCAACGTGGTGGTCTGGCGCGACCTGGCCGACCGGCAACGGCAGGTGTTGGTCGGCTCGCAGTTGCTCAAGGTCGACGGGCGCTGGGAGAAGGAAGGCGAGGTGCGACATTTGATTGCCGGACGCTTGAGCGACCTGAGCCCGCTACTGGATGGCATCAACGTACGCAGCCGGGATTTCCATTGAAGTAATCACACACCTGTAGGAGCCGGCTTGCCGGCGATGGCGTCATAACGGCCACCACCGCTTCGCCAGCAAGCCGGCTCCTACATGATTGTGGGTATGCCGTTAATATTTCGCACAACACCGAACCTGTAGGAGCCGGCTTGCTGGCGATGGCGTCATCACGGCCACCACCTCTTCGCCAGCAAGCTGGCTCCTACATGATTGTGGGTATGCCGTTAATATTTCGCACAACACCGAACCTGTAGGAGCCGGCTTGCTGGCGATGGCGTCATAACGGCCACCACCGCTTCGCCAGCAAGCTGGCTCCTACATGATTGTGGGTATGCCGTTAATATTTCGCACAACACCGAACCTGTAGGAGCCGGCTTGCCGGCGATGGCGTCATAACGGCCACCACCGCTTCGCCAGCAAACGGAACGCCGCCCGGCCGCTCCTACATGATTGTGGGTATGCCGTTAATTTTCTGCACAACACCGAACCTGTAGGAGCCGGCTTGCCGGCGATGGCGTCATCACGGCCACCACTGCTTCGCCAGCAAGCTGGCTCCTACATGATTGTGGGTATGCCGTTAATTTTCTGCACAACACCGAACCTGTAGGAGCCGGCTTGCCGGCGATGGCGTCATAACGGCCACCACCGCTTCGCCAGCAAGCCGGCTCCTACAGGTCGAGGTCATCCTCAACCCTGCGATGATCTCGCGGACTATTTAGCCTCTGGCCAAAACCGCTCGCCACCGCCGGGCGCATCCGTCCACGCCTGCAACGACCGGGTCGGCAAATCGAAATAATCCCGCGTACGCGCGTACCCATGCCCACCCATTCGCCCGATCGCATCGAGTCCCAACTGATCGATGTACAGGGTTTTCGGGTCGATCAGTTCATCACGCACATGCGCCATCAGCACTTCGCCGAAGATGATCTCCCGCGACTGCCCGATGGACAACGCCATCATCCGTCGGCATTCCAGCGCCACGGGCGCCTCGCCAATCCGCGGGCATTTGACCGTGGTGCCGGGAATCGCGGTGAGTCCGGCGGCGGTCAGTTCGTCGAAACCGGGAGCGAAAGGCACGGCGCAGACGTTCATCGCTTCCACCAGCGCATCACTGACGATATTGACGGTGAATTCCTGATTGAGCTGGATATTGCGCGTGGTGTCCTTGGGGCTCTGGTCCCCATAGTTTTCCACGCCCAGTGCGAGGATCGGCGGGTCGGCGGACAGCGCGTTGAAGAAGCTGAACGGCGCGGCGTTGATCCGTCCTTCGCCATCAATCGTAGTGACCAACGCGATGGGCCGAGGCACCACGCTGCCGATCAGAATCTTGTATTTGTCCCGCGCACTGAGGGTGCTGAAGTCGAAGCTTTGCATGGGCAGAAATCTCTAAGGAAGGGGATCAATCGCGCTCAGCGGCGCCTGTGCGCTGTAGTCATCGGCGAACGGGATGGCCGGTTTGAACAGGCTTTTCCAGTCCGGTCGACCGAAGGCCCGGTCGCTGTGGCTGCGCATCAGTGTTTCGAATTGTCG
This sequence comes from Pseudomonas sp. GT1P32, assembly GCF_054897805.1. NCBI lineage: Bacteria > Pseudomonadati > Pseudomonadota > Gammaproteobacteria > Pseudomonadales > Pseudomonadaceae > Pseudomonas > Pseudomonas sp. GT1P32. The sequence continues at coordinate 1,506,497 of NZ_CM142704.1, read as the reverse complement.
TTGGGCCTGGCGTTGCAGGGCGGGGTAGTCGGCGCCTTGAACCTGTCCGTCCTGCATCACGCTGCGGCCATCGATGTAGCTGGCGATGCAGTCGTCACCGCGTCCGGCCAGCACCAGGTTTTTCAATGGATCGAACAGCGGCCCGAGGTGCAGGCCGCGAAGGTTGAACACTGTAATGTCGGCCTTGGCTCCCGGCGCCAGACGACCGATGTCGTCACGCCCCAAGGCCTTGGCGCCCCCGAGCGTGGCGGCGTTGTAAAAATCCAGGGCACTGGTCATCGAACCTCCGCCCTCCATCAAGCGAGCGATGTTCAACCCCTGACGCATGTTCTCCAGCAGGTCCGCCGGCCAGGTGTCGGTGCCCAGCGCAAAGTTGATGCCCTTGGTCCGATAGCGTCCGAACGAGTTCAGCGCCTCGCCGTCCCTGGCAAACACCACCGGGCAATGGACCAGGCTCGCGCCGCCATCCACCAGCCGTTGCAGGTCTGCATCACCTTGGGTGTAAATGCCGTGGGGTAGCAGGCTGCGCGGGGTCAGCAGGTTCAACTGCTCCAGCCAGGCCAGCGGCGAAACACCCCGCAACTGCTCGACCATCGCCACTTCGCCGAGCCCCTGACAGCAATGCAAGCGCATCGGCGCATTCAGCTCGCGGCTCAGCGCGGCAGTGCGTTGCAGCAGCGCCGGGGTGCAGGTCTGGATTCGATCCGGCAGCAGCGCGCCGCGAATCAAACCGTCATGTGCACCGTCGAAATCCTGGAAGAACCGTGCCGCAGCGTCGAGCCCGGCCAGGCCCCGCGCTTCATCCCAGTGATGCCCGAGACTTCCGTCAGCGCGCCAATAACTCATGCCACTCATGTAGCAGGGACCGAGGTAAGTCCGCAGTCCCAGCTCGGCCGCCACGCCGGCCACCGCAGCAAATTCATCGTAGGTCTCGGCCCACTCGCGGTAATACATCGAGGTGATCGGCATGGCGGTGGTGATGCCGTTGCGGATCAGTTGCGTGAAGGCGTAGCGGTATTTGAAAACCTCTTCATCCGCGCTGTAACTCTCGCGCGGACCGGCCGCCAGATAGTCCTCGGACCACATCCGACCCATGTCGCGTTCATCGCCGTTGTCCAGCGTCAGCACCGTGGAATCGAGGTCGCCGAGTGCATCCAGATCGATGAAGCCGGGACCGATCAGCGCGTTGCCGTAATCGACCCACTGATCCACCGGTCCCGAATAACCGCGCCCGACAAACACAATGCGTGAGCCCTCGAACACCACTTCGCCGTCGCGCCACAGCACATGTTGCGTGCCGTCGAAGCCGACCACGCAGCTGCTTTTCAGGGCGATGCGCTTCACAACCGGCTTTCCAGCAGTCGACCACCTGCGGCAATCAGCTCGCCGCGCCGATAGACCTGTCGCGGCAGCCGCGCCACCACGGCTTCACCCAGCGTTTGCACCGGCATCAACAGGAAGTCCGCCGGTTGACCGAGCTCCACGCCATAATCCTCGCAGCCCAACGCCAGCGCACCATTCACCGTTGCTGCTGCAAACGCCGCCGCCAGTTCCTCGTCCTTGTTCAAGTCGAAACGGAACGCCAGCAGCATCGCCCGTTCCAGCATGTCGCCGTTGCCCATGGGCGACCAGGCGTCGCGGATGCCGTCCGAACCCAGGCACACGTTGACCCCGGCCTCGCGCAACGCCAGGAACGGCGGCACCGCACAATCGGCCGGTGCCGAACTCATCAACGAAATGCCCAACGCCGCCAAGCGTTCGGCCACGGGTTTGACCTGGCTCCAAGGCAACATCCCGAGGCAATAGGCGTGGCTGATCATCACTCGGCCATGGCGCCCGAAATGCTCGGTGTAATCGGCGATCAGCGCGATTTGCCACAGGCCCAGTTCACCCTTGTCGTGCAGGTGAATATCGACGCCACGGTCGAATTCGCTGGCCAGTTTGAACACGAAATCCAGTTGGGCGACGGGGTCGTTGTCGATGCCGCACGGGTCGAGACCCCCGACGTTTTCCACGCCAAGGGCCATGGCCTCGCGCATCAGTTCGGCGGTGCCGGGGCGGCTGATCAGGCCGGTTTGCGGGAATACCACCAGTTGCAGGTCGATCAGGTCGCGGTAGCGTTCGCGCAGTTGTTGCATGGCTTCGACGTGACGCAGGCCGAAATCCGGGTCGATGTCGACGTGGCAACGCATGGTCAGCGAACCACGGGCGATGCAGTTTTCCAGCAGGGCGCCGGCCCGCTCGGCGATGGGACTGTCGATTTCACGCAGCACGCGGCGCTCGTTGGCGATGTAGTCCTTGAGCGTCGGCCCGGCGCTGTTCGGGCGCCAGGGTTGGCCCCATAGGGTTTTGTCGAGGTGGACGTGGCTTTCCACCAGGGCCGGGGTGAGCAGTTGGTTCTGGCCGTTGATGTCGGTGGCATTCAGTGGCGAGGACGATGCCGGGCGGCGTTGTTTGAACAGGCCGTTTTCGATCAGCAGGTCTTCGGCGGTGGAACCGTAGGGCCGCACGTTGCGCAGCCAGCGGGGGTGATTCATTGCATACCTCGAATTTTGTGGTGTTCAGGCGGGCCTCTTCGCGGGCAAGCCTCGCTCCTACAGGTCCTGCGCTGCTCTTGTAGGAGCGAGGCTTGCCCGCGAAGGCCGCAACTCGGTCTCAAGCCGAGCAATCAGCCCTTGAGCTTCGACCAGATCCGGTCCTGCAGCTCACGCGCCTTGTTGCTGCACTCTTTCTCAGGACGCAGGCGCGAGGCGAACTCGTCGGGCATGTTGATCGCGTCCATCACCCGCCATTTGGCGTCGATCAATTTGTCGCTCTGAATGCCATTGTCGTAGGCGATCGCGTTGGACACGGCGGCGGCGTTTTCCGGTTTCATCATCCAGTCGATGAAGATCTTCGCGTTGCCGGGGTGCGGCGCGCTTTTCGGTACGGCGAAGTTGTCCTGGAACATCGCCAGGCCTTCACGCGGATATACGTACTTGATGCTGCTCTTCTGCAACGTGGCCCGGGCGGTGGAGCCGTTCCAGTTTTGCATCATGATCACTTCACCAGAGGCCATGCGGTCGACGGTGTTGTCCGAGCTGTACATCTTCAGGAACGGTTTCTGCTTTTGCAGCAGTTCCAGAATGCGCTTGGCGTCCTGCGGGTTTTCGCTGCACTCGTCGACGTTGAGATAGTGGCTGGCGGCGTTGATCACGCTGCTGGAGGTGTCGAGCGCGGCGAGCTGGCCTTGCAGCTCCTTGCGTGGCTCGAAGAACTCCTTCCACGAATCGTCCAGTTTGCCGCCCGGCACGCGCGCGCTGTCATAGGAAAATCCGGTGGTGCCCCACAGGTACGGCGCCGAGAACTTGCGACCGGGGTCGAAGCTCGGGTCGCGGAACGCCGGTTTGACGTGCTGGAAATTGGGCAGGGTCGACGCGTCGATTTCCAGCAGCAGGTTCTGATTGATCAGCGTGCGCATGATCGACTGCGACGGCACGATCACGTCATACGCCGCACCACCGGCCTGCAACTTGGCGAGCAGGGTTTCGTTGCTGTCGTAGCCGTCCATGGTGACCTTGATGCCGGTCTCCTTTTCGAATTTGGCCAGCAGGTCCACCGGGTAGTAATCGGTCCAGTTGTAGAAGAACAACTCCTTGGGCTCGGCGGCCTGGGCGCCGAACGCGGTGAAGCAACTCAGGGCCAGACCGGTGACGGCGAAACACATGTTTTTCATTTTCATGTTTTTGTGCGCTCCAGGATTTATTGGTTTTTGCCGCGCTGTCCCAGCCAGAAGGCCAGCACCACCAGCACGATGGAAATCACCAGCATCAGGGTCGAGATCGCGTTGATCTCCGGCGTCACGCCGGCCTTGATCGCCGAGAAGATGTACACCGGCAAGGTCGTCGAACCCGGCCCGGCAACAAAGAAGGTCATGATGAAATCGTCGAGGCTGACCACGAACGCCAGCACCGAACCGGACAACACCGCCGGCCACAGCAACGGCAACGTCACCCGGCGAAATACCTGCCACGGGTTGGCGTACAAATCGTTCGCCGCCTCCAGCAGGCTTTTGTCGAGGTCGTTGAGCCGCGCGCGAATCGGCAGGTACGCGAAGGGAATGCAGAAGCCGATGTGCGCGACAATCACCGTCAGCAAACCGAGCTTGATCCCCAGCGCCATGAACAGCAGCAGCGTGGCAACAGCGGTGACGATTTCCGGCAGGATCAGCGGCAGGTTGATCCCGCCCTCGACCATTTTCTGTCCATAGAACGGCCGGTAAGTCGCCAGCGCCGCGAGCAGCGCAATGGCCGTGGCGCAGACCGTGGCGATGCTGGCGACGATGATCGAGTTCAGCGCTGCGGTCTGGATCGACGGGTTGGCCAGAATCCGCCCGTACCAGGCGAACGAAAACTCGGTCCACACCGTCGCCGAACGGTTGGCGTTGAAGCTGTAGGCGATCAAGACAAAAATCGGCACGTACAGATAGGCCAGGATCAGCAGGCTGACTTCGCGGGTCAGCGGCAGTTTTTTCAGGTGCAGGGCGATCATGCGGAGGCTCCCCGACGTAGAGTTTTGGCGGCGCTGCGGCTATAGAGGGCGTAACCCACCAGCGACAGCAGCAGAATCCCCAGCAACAGGAACGACAGCGAACTGCCCAGCGGCCAGTTGCGCGCGGTGCCGAACTGTTGCTGGATCAGGTTGCCGATCATCAGCGTCTTGCCGCCGCCGAGAATCGCCGGGGTGATGAAGGCGCCGAGGCTCGGCACGAACACCAGCAGCGCGCCGGCAATCACGCCAGGCATCGACAGCGGCAGGATGATTCGCTTCAGCGCGTGCCAGCGGTTGGCGCCCAGGTCGTAGGCCGCTTCCACCAGGCGCCAGTCGAGTTTTTCCAGGGTCGAATAGATCGGCAAAATCATGAACGGCAGGAAGCTATAAACCAGCCCGACGCTGACGGCGAAGTCGTTGTAGAGCAGGGTGATGCCGCCCGCCTGCGGGAACAGCGTGTTGAGGCTCTGCGCGACCCAACCGTGTTCACGCAGGATGATCAGCCAGGCGTAGTTGCGGATCAGCAGGTTGGTCCAGAACGGAATGGTGATCAGCAAAACCATGAGGTTGCGCCGGCGCGGGGTCAGGCTCGACATCCACAACGCCACCGGGAAGCCGAACAGGAAACATAACAGCGTCGTGCCGCCGGCCTGGAACACCGAGCGCAACAAGGCTTGGGCATAGACCCAGTTCAGCTCCAGTTCACCGTCGAATCCTTCCTGGAAAAACAGCTGCACGTAGCTTTGCAATTGCCAGTTGGCTTGCCAGTCGACGCCGCCGTAGACGTTGCGCGGCAACAGGCTGATGTAGCCCATGATGCCCAGCGGAATCGCGATCAGTGCCAGCAAAGTCAAGACCACCGGGCTGAGCAACAGCGCGCGGTTGAGAGCGGGGGAAGTGCTGCTGACGCTCATCTCAGGCCTCCATCAACAGGCAGGCGTGGGGCGGCAGATTGACCGCGACACGATCACCCACCACCCGGCCACGGTTCAGGCCTTCGTTGTTCTCGCGCAGCATGACCTTGATGTCGTTGTTCAAGCGGCACTGATAAAGCGTCGCGGTGCCGACATACAACACCGCTTCGATCACGCCGCGCAGGTGATGGGGTTGCTCAACGTCGACCAGTTGCGAGCGCTCCGGGCGGAACGCCAGTTGCACGTTGTTGCCGTCGAAACCCTGAGCCGGGCAGGGGATCTCCACCGGCATGCCGCTGGGCACGAAGAGCTTTTCGTTCTGCTGGCCGCGTTTGAGATGACCGGGCAGGAAATTGATGTCGCCGATGAACTGGGCGACGAACTGATGCTGCGGCCGTTCGTAAATATCGTTGGGTGTACCGATCTGCAGGATCTTGCCGGCGGACATCACGGCAATCCGGTCGGACAGCGTCAGCGCTTCTTCCTGATCGTGGGTGACGAAAATGAAGGTGATCCCGGCTTCCTTCTGCACGCGCTTGAGTTCGACCTGCATCTCTTTACGCAGCTTGAGGTCGAGCGCCGACAGGGGTTCGTCGAGCAACAACACTTTCGGTTTTGGCGCCAGGGCTCGCGCCAGAGCCACGCGTTGTTGCTGACCACCGGACAACTCGGCGGGTTTGCGCCTGGCCAGGTGTTGCATTTGCACCAGCGCCAGCATCTCATCGACACGCCGAGGAATAACCTTGTGATCAAGGCCCTGCATCTCGAGCCCGAAGGCGATATTCTGCGCGACGCTCATGTGTGGAAACAGCGCATAGCTCTGAAAGACGGTATTGACCCGGCGCTTGAACGGCGGCAAGTCGTTGACCGGTTCGCCGGCGAGACGGATCTCGCCTTCGCTGACATGTTCGAAACCGGCGATGGTGCGCAGCAGGGTGGTTTTGCCACAGCCGGACGGGCCGAGCAGGGTGAAAAATTCGTTGTCGGCAATGTCGACTGACACGTTGTCGAGGGCTGGAGCCAGCCCCGGATCGTCGGAATACCGTTTTGAGACGTTACGCACTTCGATAGCTATTGGTTGACCCATAATGGTGCAATCCTCTAATTATTGTATGCAATATCTGGATGCAATCTACAAATAACCGGATTAATCTGCTCGTGCAACCCCCTTTTTCAAAGGCTGCTCATCGCCTGGGGCCGGTTGTTTAGCGCTAAAGGAGTGTTGAGATGACCGAGAAGAAACTCGAGACCACGGTCGACCGCGTCTACCAAGGGGTTTACGAGGCGATCAGCAAGCGTTCGTTGCGTCCTGGCATGAAGCTTGGGGAGACTTCGCTGGCCGAACTTTTTAATGTCAGCCGAACGTCGGTTCGTGCCGCGCTCAAGCAATTGGAGGCGGATGGATTGGTGACGACCGAGCCCAATAAGGGTGCATCGGTGTCGTTGCCCAGCGATGAAGAGATCCGTTCGCTGTTTGAAACGCGACGCCTGATCGAGATCGGCATCGTCACCGAGCTCTGCCGGCGTCGTGACACCGCCGTGACCCGTGACCTGCGCGATCACCTGTTGCTCGAGGATGAAGCGCACCGCAGCGGCGACCATGAACGGCTGATTCATCTGCTCGGCGAGTTCCACATCAAACTCGCGCAAAGCCTGAACAATCCGGTGTTGCTGGACTGGTTCCGCAAACTGATCTCCCGCGCCTCGCTGTACGCCGCCGCGCTGGACGACGACAGCCACGAAGCCTGCCGCGACGATGAGCACCTGCGCCTGATCGAGTACATCGAGGCCGGTAACCAGAGCGCCGCCATCGAACTGACCTGCATCCATTTGAACGGCATCGAGAAGGCGATCCTGGACGTCGCCGCCACGTTGAAAACGGGGTATCACCCGCTCAAACATCTGATTGAGGTTTGATCACCAAGCTTGAATTTGACTGGGAAACTGTGGGAGTGAGCCTGCTCGCGATAGCGGTGCAACAGTCGATGAAGATGTCGAGTGTCACGCCCTCATCGCGAGCAAGCCCGCTCCCACAGGGATCTGTGGTTGCCATAGATCCCGTGAGAATCAGCTAACCTCTATGAAACCATTGGCATCCGCAGTGCTCGAAACAAACGGGCGCCAATCACAGGACACAGAGCCAGTCGATGCAGTTTCTAGACGATAGCCACGGGTGTGCTGGATGGAACGGTGAAATGGCCGGACGCATCCGTGCGTTCGACTGGAATCGCACCGAACTGGGAAGCCTGGAGACCTGGCCCGCCAGCCTGTGCAGCGCGGTGCAATTGCTGCTCGCGTCGCCGCTGCCGATGGTGATGCTCTGGGGCCGCCCCGGCTACATGATCTATAACGATGCGTACTCGTCGTTCGCCGGTGGCCGACATCCTTATCTGTTGGGCTCTCCGGTGGAGCTGGGCTGGCCGGAAGTCGCCGAATTCAATCGTCATGTGGTCGACACTTGCCTGGCGGGCGGCACCTTGTCCTATCGCAACAAAGAGCTGGTGCTGTTGCGCGACGGCGTCCCCGAAGACGTCTGGCTGGACCTCTATTACAGCCCGGTGGCGAATGACGAGGGGACGCCGGCCGGGGTCATGGCGATGGTGGTCGAAACCACGGAGCATGTGATTTCCGAACGCCGGCGCCAGGAGGCCGAAGACGCCTACCACGCCGACAATGAACGGGTGCGCCTGGCGTTGAACGCCGGGGCCTTGCTCGGCTCGTTTGTCTGGGACATCAAAGGCAATCGGCTCTCCGGCGATGAACGCTTTGCCCGGACCTTTTCCTTCCCGGCCGAGCATGATCTGGGCAACCTGCCAACGGAATTCGCCGAAGCGCGGATTCATCCCGACGACCGCAGTTGGGTCAATGAGCAAGTCAATCAATCCATCACCACCGGTGAGCCCTTCAACGCCGAATATCGGGTCCTGCGTCCCGACGGCAGTTACCTGTGGGTGCAGGCCAGCGGTTGCTGCGAATTCGATGAACAGGGTGAGCCGTTCCGCTTTCCCGGTGTGTTGATCGACATCCACGAACGCAAGACCGCCGAAGAGTCCCTGCTCAAATTCACCCGAAACCTGGAGCAACGCGTCGCCGACGAAGTCGAAGCGAGGCTGGCGGCGGAAGAGCAACTGCGCCAGTCGCAGAAGCTCGAAGCCATCGGCGGTCTCACGGGGGGCGTGGCCCATGACTTCAATAACCTGCTGCAAGTGATCGCCGGCAACCTGCACCTGCTGGCGCGGCATGAACCGGACAATGCCAACGTGCAGCGTCGGGTCTCGGCGTCGATTGCGGCGGTGGAGCGTGGCGCGAAACTGTCTTCGCAATTGCTCGCCTTCGCCCGCCGTCAGCCGCTGTCGCCGGCGGTCTGCGACCCACGACAGATCTTCGAAGGCCTGGGCGAGCTGCTACAACGGGCACTGGGCGAAACCATCCAGATCGATGTGCGGCTGCCTCAAGCGACCTGGCACATCAATGTTGATCGCAACCAACTGGAAAACGCCATTCTCAATCTCGCGATCAATGCCCGTGACGCCATGGCGGGCGAAGGCACCATTGAACTGAGCGCCGAGAACGTTGACCTCGACCGCAAGTTCTGCGCGGGTAAAGGTATTGCGCCTGGCGATTACGTGCGCGTCGCCGTGGCGGATACCGGCGTCGGCATGTCAGCCGAAGTGCTCGCACAAGCGTTCGAACCGTTTTTCACCACCAAGGCCGACGGTCAGGGGACCGGGCTGGGGCTGAGCATGGTGTTCGGCTTCGTCAAACAGAGCGGCGGGCATATCGAAATGTCCAGCGTCGAGGGGCAGGGCACGCGCGTGCAGTTGTATTTTCCACGCAGCCTGCGACCGTTGCCGAGTGAAACCACGGGCCCTGATGCGCAACATCGCGGCGGCCACGAAACCATTCTGGTGGTCGAGGACAACGAGGCTGTGCGTAGCTCGGCGGTGGAGTTGTTGCGTGAAGAGGGTTATCAAGTCCTGACGGCGGCCAACGCCGACGCCGCCATGCAGATGTTGCTCGAAGGCGTGGTGGTTCAGCTGATTTTCACCGACGTGGTCATGCCCGGCCTGATCAAAAGCTCGGACCTGGCCGCCTGGGCCAAAGTGCAAACGCCACCGGTGGCCGTACTGTTCACGTCCGGCCACACTCGTGACATTATTTCGCGCAATCACCAACTCAGCCCCGACACTTTTTTGCTGAGCAAACCCTACGGCCCCGAGGCGCTGACCCGAATGGTCCGCACCGTCCTCAACGGCTGAACACACAATCGGACGGCTGAACACCGAACCCTGTAGGAGCCGGCTTGCTGGCGATGGCGTCCTGCCAGCCGATAAAGATATCGCCTGACACACCGCCATCGCCAGCAAACGGAACGCCGCCCGGCCGCTCCTACAATTGGATCGCGTAAATTCCCGGTAATCCTTCGAACCTTCTGATCAAGGCCACCTGATGACTTCCAAGCGCACCTCCAATCCTCCTTCCGGCATGGTCAGGGTACGCGGGGCCCGTGAACACAACCTCAAGAACATCGACGTCGATATCCCCCGTGATGCGCTGGTGGTGTTCACCGGCGTTTCCGGTTCAGGGAAGTCATCCCTGGCGTTTTCGACCCTGTACGCCGAAGCGCAACGCCGTTATTTTGAATCTGTGGCGCCGTATGCGCGGCGTCTGATCGACCAGGTCGGTGTGCCAGATGTCGATTCCATCGAAGGCCTGCCGCCAGCGGTCGCCTTGCAACAACAGCGGGGCACGCCGAGCACGCGGTCTTCGGTGGGCAGCGTGACCACATTGTCGAGCCTGATCCGCATGCTGTATTCGCGCGCCGGCAGCTATCCGCCGGGGCAACCGATGCTCTACGCCGAAGACTTTTCACCGAACACGCCCCAGGGCGCCTGCCCTGAATGTCATGGTTTGGGCCGGGTCTATGAAGTCACCGAAGCGCTGATGGTCCCGGATCCGAGCCTGACCATTCGCCAGCGCGCGGTCGCTTCCTGGCCCACGGCGTGGCAAGGGCAGAACCTGCGGGACATCCTCGTGACCATGGGCTACGACGTCGATAAACCCTGGCGCGACCTGCCGAAAAAGCTGCGTGACTGGATTCTCTTCACCGAAGAAACCCCGACCGTTCCGGTGTATGCCGGGCTCACACCCGAAGAAACCAAAGTCGCGCTCAAGCGCAACATGGAGCCGAGTTACCAGGGCACCTTCACCGGTGCCCGGCGCTACATCCTGCACACGTTCACCCACTCGCAAAGTGCGCTGATGAAGAAGCGCGTCTCGCAATTCATGCTCGGCAGCCCTTGCCCGCTGTGCGACGGCAAGCGCCTGAAGCGCGAGGCGTTGTCGGTGACCTTTGCCGGTTACGACATCGGCGAGTTGGCGCAAATGCCGTTGCTGCAAGTGGCCGACGTATTGAAACCAGTGGCGGCGCACAGTTACCTCGATCAGGCCGATGAGGCGGGCGAGGTCTTGACCCATGAGCAGACCCGCGAGGCCCGTGAGCAGCGAGTGGCCCACGGCGCCAGTGGTCACGCCCATGCGCCGGATGTGCGCCACACGCCGAACCTGTCGGTGGAAAAACGCCTGGCTGCGCAACGCATCGCCCAGGATTTGCTGGAGCGGGTCAGCACGTTGACGGACCTGGGGCTCGGTTACCTGGCGCTCGAACGCAGCACGCCGACGTTGTCGTCCGGCGAGTTGCAGCGCCTGCGTCTGGCGACGCAATTGGGTTCGCAGTTGTTCGGGGTGATTTACGTGCTGGACGAACCGTCGGCCGGTCTGCACCCGGCGGATGGCGAGGCGCTGTTCGAAGCCCTGCAACGCTTGAAAGCGGCGGGCAACACGCTGTTTGTGGTCGAGCATGATCTGGAAACCATGCGCCGCGCCGACTGGTTGATCGATGTCGGACCGGCGGCGGGCGAGCATGGCGGCCGGATTCTGTACAGCGGTCCACCGCAGGGCCTGGCCGACGTGACGCACTCGCAGACCCGCGCCTACCTGTTCGCCGATCAGGTCAGGCTGCCGCGAGCCAGCCGCAAGCCGACCGATTGGCTACGGCTGGAAGGCATCACTCGCAACAACCTGAGTAACCTCAGTGTCGAGTTTCCGCTGGGCTGTTTCACCTCGGTGACCGGTGTCTCGGGTTCCGGTAAATCAAGCCTGGTCAGCCAGGCGTTGCTGGAACTGGTGGGCGCGCATCTCGGGCGCGCAGCCAGTGACAGCGAGGCAGAAGAATTGAGCCTTGAGGACGATGCACCGCAAGTCAGTGGCGGTCAGGTCAGCGCAGGGCTGGAGTCGATCAAGCGGCTGGTGCAAGTCGATCAGAAACCCATCGGCCGCACGCCGCGCTCTAACCTGGCGACTTACACCGAGCTGTTCGACAACGTGCGCAAACTCTACGCCGCCACGCCCGAGGCGCAAGCCAAGGGCTACGACGCCGGTCAGTTCTCCTTCAACGTCGCCAAGGGCCGCTGCCCGACCTGCGAAGGCGAAGGTTTTGTCAGCGTCGAATTGCTGTTCATGCCGAGCGTCTACGCACCATGCCCAACTTGCCATGGCGCCCGTTACAACCCCGAGACGCTGGCGATTACCTGGCAGGGATTGAGCATTGCGCAGATATTGCAATTGACGGTGGATGAAGCGGTCGAGGTGTTTGCCGAGCAATCGGGTATTCGCCGCTCACTGGAAGTGCTGCGCGATATCGGCCTGGGTTACCTGCGGCTCGGCCAACCGGCGACCGAGTTGTCGGGCGGCGAAGCCCAGCGCATCAAACTGGCCACCGAACTGCAACGCAACCAGCGCGGGGCAACGCTTTACGTGCTTGACGAACCCACCACCGGGTTGCACCCGCGGGATGTCGATCGCTTGCTCGAACAGTTGAATACGCTGGTGACGGCGGGGCACACGGTGATCGTCGTCGAACATGAAATGCGCGTGGTAGCGCAGAGTGATTGGGTAATCGACATCGGGCCGGGGGCAGGGGATCAGGGCGGCAAGATTGTCGTGGCGGGCCCACCGCAGAAAGTCGCCAGCAGCAAAAAAAGCCGAACCGCGCCGTTCCTCGCCAGAACCCTCAATGCGTAGGGGGCCGGCTTGCTGGCGATGGACGGACAAAGGTTTGTCGCGTTTGCGCCAGGACGACGAACGGACACCGCTGGTCTGATAGGCGGTCGACAGAACCTGCCAACCGAGGCCATTCTGATAGTTGGTGAACGCAATCGATCGCGTTTGCTACCGATCAACAAACGGAGGTGTTCCATGCCGGTGTCACATGACCTTTTTCAGGACCTGAAAATATCAAAGGAAGAGATCCAGCAAAAACGCACCAAGGATCCGTTACTGGATTCGCTGATCAACAAGTATTCGCAGGCGGATGCCGAAGTGGTGAAGGCAGAGCAGGCCAAGTCCAGCGATGATGCGGTGAAGAAGCTCAAGGAGACGCGCTTGCTGGTCAAGGACAAGATCGTCAAGCAACTCCAGGCCTCGTCCTGACGTGTCGCTCCCGAAAGGAAACCGACAACGCAGAACCCCATAGCGAGATGGATCCCCGTTAACATTTCAACGACACCGAACCTGTAGGAGCCAGCTTGCTGGCGAAGCGATGGTGGCCGCGATGACGCCATCGCTGGCAAGCCAGCTCCTACAGGTCAGTTCGACAACGCGGTGGCGAGCGGCAATCGCGCCATGTATCTGGCCTTCAACGAGCCGAAATACAACCACTCCCCATATTCACGCACCGTGGTGATCGGTGAGTAGTTGCCGCTGCTGCCATCCTGCAGATTGGCGATCACCTTTCCCTCCAGATCCAGGCCCAGGACAAACCCGCGTTTCTCTATGGGTTTGGGCAGGACCGTCATCGCCCGCACAATCATCTTGCGCACGAAGGGATGCGGCGCCGTGGCATCGAGCAGTGCGCTGCGCGGTGCATACAGCGCCACCCAGAAACGGTCTCGACCATTGAACGCCAGGTTGTCCGGCAAGCCCGGCAAATTGTCGATAAACAGGTCGTGGGTGCCAGCCTTGGGGCCGCTCAGCCAGTAACGGCTGATGCGATAGGCGCCGGTCTCGTTCACCAGCACAAAGGCATCGTCCGGGCCCAGCGTCACGCCGTTGGCGAATTCCAGCTTATCCAGCAGGACCGTGGTTTTACCGGTCTGGAAGTCATAACGCAGCAAGCGACCGTCGCCGCCATGCTCGATGATCGCCTCGCCATCGCTGCCATAGCCGAAGCGGCTGGAAGCATCGCTGAAATAGGCGTAGTGCCCGGACTTGTCGATGACCACGTCATCAGTGAAACCGAAGGGCACGCTGTTGGCCGCTGTGGTCAATGGAATCAAGCGACCCTGGGCGTCCAGCGACAGCAAGCCCTTGACCCCGTCGGCGATCACCAGCAAACCATTGGGGTGGCGCGCCAGGCCCAGCGGTCGGCCGCCGGTATCGGCCAGCACCTTGGTGACTTTGCCGTCGAGGCTGGTGCGAATCAGACGGCCGTCATGCAGGCCCGTAATGAGCGCATTGTTCTCCAGCAGCAACGCTTCCGGCCCGTCGATATCCGCCGCGCCGACACGCTCCACACCTTTGAGGCGTTGGTTGTCGGCGTAGGGGCCGCTGGTGAGGGACGGCGCCGGCGGCGGAGTCCAGGCCACCGGTTGCACCTTCGTCGGCATCAGCAGCAGAAAGGCCGCGATGGCAACGATCACCAGCAACACGACATGACGAAACTTGACGGTTCGACTCACGCGTTGGCTCCTGCGGTGGCCAGGTGTTTGTGCGCCATCTCGCGCAAGGCCTGCATCGATGCCGCCGATTCACGGTCAATGCGCCGCTTGAGCAACAGTCGATTGGCGATGCGCATTGCCAGGCCGCTGAACTGATAGTCCAGGGTACGGACAAACCGCGTGCCATTGTCCTCGGCCGTGCATTCGTAAGTCACCACCAGCGACAGTCCGTTGTCACCATGAGCCCGCGCGATCCAGCGGCGACCGGGCAGGTACTCGTCGACCGTCCAGCTCAGATGCCCCTCGCGCCCGCCGGCGCGGATGTCTTCCTCGAACCGCGCCCCGGCATGCAGCGAACCGCGCGGACCATCGACCTTGAGCGACGACGGGTGCCATTCGGGCCAACGGGTCACGGTGCTGGCGTAGGCGAGCACGTCAATCGGGTTGCCGGCAATGTTGATCTGATGCTGCATGCTAGTCATGGGCGCTCTCGTCAGGTAAGTCGGCTCAGGCTCCCAATAGAGCGTGCCGAACAGATAGTCCATCAGCGGAAAAACGATGTTGAAGTTGCGTTCCTGCATCAACTCGCGACGGTGATGCAGCTCATGCAGACGACGCATCTGGCGGATCCACGGCAAGCGTGTGACCGGGTTCTCGGGCGGTAGGTGTTCGCAGGCATGAAACACTTCATAAGTCAGGTAACCAAGGACCAGGCAGCCGCCGAACAGCCCGGCGACGTTGGCATCGAACTGCTCAAGCAGCCACCAGACGGGCAGGGTAATGACGAGCGTGTGCAGCACGATCAGCCACGCCGGAAACAGGATTACCCGCCAGTCACGCGCGCTGTCGTAGGTCATGTGCCCGGGCGCAAAGAAGCTGTGATGGTCACCGGCGTGACGGGCATAGAACATCCGCGCGAAGCTCTTTTTGTGATGCCCCAGGTGGCGATGCACCATGTACACGCCAAAGTTGAAGAACAATAACGTCAGCGGCACCGCCAGCCATTCCAGCGGTTGCACCTGGTGCACGGTGCTCCAGAACAACCCGATGGCCAGCAAACCGAACAGCAGCACAAAGGCACCGTGCA
The DNA here is from genome assembly GCF_054897805.1 of Pseudomonas sp. GT1P32. Taxonomy (NCBI): domain Bacteria; kingdom Pseudomonadati; phylum Pseudomonadota; class Gammaproteobacteria; order Pseudomonadales; family Pseudomonadaceae; genus Pseudomonas; species Pseudomonas sp. GT1P32. The sequence continues at coordinate 1,491,249 of NZ_CM142704.1, read as the reverse complement.
ACCAGGGGTTGTAGAGGGGATGAATGTCAGCGCGATAGCGGTTGCGAAAAGCCTCGGTGGTCTGCCTCACTGCGGTCACCTGTAGTTATTGTTGTCCCAGCAGATTAGACGATCCCGCGTGCAAGGCGGACCGAAGCTTGAGGACACAAACGCCATGATCCGGTGTAAAGCGGACTCAGGTCAGCGGGTTCCAGCGTTGCGACCAGTCTTCATCTGACTGGATGACTTCACGCAGCAGGTCGAAGGCCCGTTGCAGGGTCGCCGAGTCGCGGTCGCGGGAATAGACCAGATAAGTCGGGTAGCTGAATTCCGGGGCCTTGGGCACCTGTTCCAGTACGCCGCTTTCCAGATAACTCTGCACCACGCGGGTACGGAAATAGCCACTGCCGCCGTTTTCAAGGATGTACTGCAAGCCCAGCGGGCCGAGGTTGAAGCTCAGGGCGGCCTTGGCTTTTTCCGGTAGGGCCGCATCGTGCTGGCGACGGAAATCCGGGCCCCAGTCGATGTAGACATAGGGATCGGGTTTACCGGGAAGCCGCACGAGGACCAGTTTTTCCTCCAGCACCTGTTCGACTTGCAGGCGCGGCCAGTACTCCGGTTGGTAGACCAGCGCCGCGTCCAACACCCCCAGTTCCAGTTGGCGCAGCAGGTTTTCGCCGTCGCGGATCTCCATGCGCAGCGCGTGGCTGGGAATCTTCTCCCGCAGCTCGCCGGCCCAGCTGAGCATCAACGGGTTGCACAGGCTGACTTCGCCACCGATGTGCAATACGTCGTGGTAACCCTCAGGCAGTGGCAAGTCCCGGCGTGCGGCGTCCCAGGTTTCGACCAGCTGATTGGCGTACACCACAAATGCTTCGCCGTTCGGGGTCAGACGGGCACCGGCACGGTTGCGCACGAACAGTGTGCTGCCCAGTTGGCTTTCGAGTTTCTGCACGCGTGCGGTGATCGCGGTCTGGGTGACGTGGAGTTTTTCAGCGGCCGCGGCGAGGCTGCCGTGGCGGACGATTTCCAGAAAGGTGCGGGCGAGGTCGATGTCCATGGGGGGGCCGGTGCGGGAGGTGTGGGCATTGTAAACGGATACTGTGGGGCTCTCATTTTTTGATTGGGTGCATATCCGTTATTGGGGTAACGGCGGCTATTGGTTTCGCCCTTACGGCGAGTCACTTGGAGAAGCGCCAAGTAACCAAGCGCTTCTGCCCCTTTCGTTCGGTGCCTCGCTGTGGCTCGGCATGCCCTCGCTCCGGTCCTGCTCCGTGGGCCCGCCGCCATCGGCCATCCATGCCGGGTTGCCCACTGCGCAGAACCTGCGCTCGGCCTCTCGAGGGGGCGCTCAGATCAAAAGCTGAAGGCGAGCTAACGCTCGGCCTGATGAGTGGTGGAAATCAAAAGCGTATGGGATTCCCTGTAGGAGCCGGCTTGCTGGCGAAAATCGTCTGGGCAACGCATTCATTCAGACAGCCCTCGTTATCGTTGACGTCCATCGCCAGCAAGCTGGCTCCTACAAGGGGAATGCGTATGTGTTTGGATAAATACGATCAACTGTAGGAGCCGGCTTGCTGCGGGCGGCGTTCCGACGATGGCGGTGGGTCAGGCAATGAGTGCGTGACCGAACGGGCGCCATCGCTGGCAAGCCAGCTCCTACAGGGGAATGCGCACGACTGATGAGCCAGGTCGGCTGGCAGGCCGCCTCGCTTTTGCTTTGGCTTTTGATCTTGATCTTGATCTGCCCCGTCGGAAGGCCGAGTGGAGGTTCTGCGCAGTGGGCAACCCGGCATGGATGCCGGGTTAGCCGCCCCCGGCCAGGGATGGCCGATGGCGGCGGGCCCACGGAGCGGGACCGGAGCGAGGGCATGGCGAGCGTTAGCGAGGCACCGTACGTCAGGGGCGCGGGCGCTTGGTTACTTGGCGCTTTTCCAAGTAACCCGCCGTAAGGGCGGAACCAATAGCCGCCGTTACCCCAGTAATGGATATGTACACCAGCAAAAAACTCGTCGCCTGACACGCAGCCATCGCCGGCAAGCCAGCTCCTACAGGGTCCAGGTGAGCCCTGTCAGAGCAACGTCAATCTCAGGCCAGGCATTCAAAACGCAAAACACGAACAACCAAACGCCCCCCAAAACCCCTGAAAATCACTCACCGGCGCCGAAGACAATCGCGCCCGCTCATGGCTATGGGCATGCACGGCACAAGCCCCGACACACTGATGAACCTGCGCCGTCATCGGCACCAACGGTTTCCAATGGCCTGGCACGTTCACCACCGGTGACCATTCCGGCACCACCGGTACGGGCGGCGGCCCGAGTTTTTCGAACTCGGCGGTGCCATAGACAATCTTGCCGTCGACAATCGTCAGCACCGACTCGATCCATTTGACTGCTTCGTCCTCGATGTGGAAATAGTCCGCCGACAGCGCAATCAGGTCCGCCAGTTGCCCGACCTTGATCTGGCCTTTCTTGCCCTGCTCGGAAGAGAACCAGGCGCTGCCGTGGGTGAACAACTCCAGCGCAGTGTCGCGGCTCAAGCCTTGCGGATACAGCGCCAGACCACCGACGGTACGGCCGCTGACCAGCCAATACATTGAAGTCCAGGGGTTGTAACTCGACACCCGCGTGGCGTCGGTGCCGGCACCAACCGGTACACCTTCGGCGAGCATACGCGCGATGGGTGGTGTGTGTTCGGCAGCCTTGGCGCCGTAGCGGTCGACGAAGTATTCGCCTTGAAAAGCCATGCGGTCCTGAATCGCAATGCCACCGCCCAAGGCTTTGACGCGCTCGATGTTCTGTGGGGTGATGGTTTCGGCGTGGTCGAAAAACCATGGCAAACCGTCGAACGGGATGTCGCGATTGACCTTCTCGAACACATCGAGCATACGACTGATGGATTCGTTGTACGTGGCGTGCAGGCGGAACGGCCAACGCTGTTCCACCAGGTGCCGGACCACTGGCTCCAGTTCCTGCTCCATGGTTTGCGGCAGGTCCGGGCGTGGTTCCAGGAAGTCTTCGAAATCCGCCGCCGAAAACACCAGCATTTCCCCGGCCCCGTTGTGCCGCAGGAAATCGTCGCCCTGACCGTAATGCGACGTGCCGGTCCAGTTTTTGAAGTCGGTCAGCTCTTCCTTGGGTTTCTGCGTGAACAGGTTATAGGCGATCCGCACCGTCAGCTGTTGGTCTTTGGCCAGTTGCTGGATCACCTGATAGTCGTCCGGATAATTCTGATAACCGCCGCCGGCATCGATGGCGCTGGTGACGCCGAGTCGATTGAGTTCGCGCATGAACTGCCGGGTCGAGTTGACCTGGTACTCCAGCGGCAGTTTCGGGCCCTTGGCCAGGGTCGAATACAGAATCATCGCATTGGGCCGCGCGATCAGCATGCCGGTCGGGTCGCCGTTGGCATCTCGCTGGATTTCACCGCCCGGCGGGTTCGGCGTGTCGCGGGTGTAGCCGACCACTTTCAACGCGGCGCGGTTGAGCAGGGCGCGGTCGTAGAGGTGCAGCACGAACACCGGCGTATCCGGCGCCGCTTTGTTCAGTTCATCAATCGTTGGCAGGCGCTTTTCGGCGAACTGAAATTCGTTCCAGCCGCCGACCACCCGTACCCATTGCGGCGTGGGTGTGCGGTCGGCCTGATCCTTGAGCATCCGCAAGGCATCGACCAGGGACGGCACGCCTTCCCAGCGCAACTCAAGGTTGTAATTCAAGCCGCCACGGATCAAGTGCAGGTGCGAGTCATTGAGGCCGGGAATCACCGTGCGACCGTGCAGATCAATAATTTGTGTGCCGAGACCTTGCAGGGCCATGGCCTGAGCGTCGCTGCCGACCACCACGAAGCGTCCGTCCTTGATCGCGACGGCACTGGCCTGGGGTTTCTTGCGATCGACGGTGTGCAGGCGTCCGTTGTAAAGAATGAGGTCGGCCGGGGCATCTGGCATGGTTTTACTCCCTGCGATTAGCGGGCTGATCCAGGCGCCGACGGCACCTGCCGTAAGGCCTTGCAGTACACGTCGACGGTTGAAACCGTCGTGCTCGTCAGGTGGGCTCATGCAGTGTTCTCCGCTCGGTTCTTTCATAGAAGAAAAAGGGGACAGAACAGCCGATGTCTGACGCATGCGGCCAGAAGGAATATAGACCGCAAATTCACCGACAGCCGTTTTCCAAAGATGAAAAACGACGAATCCCGCCACAAGGGGCGGGATTCGTGTGCAACCAGAGAGGCTCCCGAGCGCGGGAACCGCCGTCTTAGCTTGGGAACAGCTCGGACAGTTTCATGGCCAGCATCATGTCGCCTTCAGCGCGCAGTTTGCCGCCCATGAACGCTTGCATGCCGTCGGTCGAACCGTCAACGATGCCTTCCAGGGTTTCGCCGTCCATCACCAGAGTGACCTGGGCGTCCGGGTTTTCGCCTTCTTGCAGTTCGCAGGTGCTGTTCTTGACGATCAGCGAGAAGTTCTTGGTGTCGTCGATGCGGAAACCGAAAACCAGGTCCAGGCCGGCAGCAGCGGCTGGGTTAAACTTGGCTTTCATTGCTTGTACGGCATCAGCTACGGAGGTCATGGTTCGATCCTTTCTTGGGTAATTAGAGCTGGGTGATTACAGCCAGGGTCACAATAGTCCGGACTCAGCGAAACGTGATGAGTTCCGGTGCTTTCAACAGTTGCAGGTGCGCATGACTGTTGAAAGAAGCCAGTGCCACCTCGCGACCACGGAATTTCAGTTGGTTGAGCGAGGTGTTGACGATTTGCCAGTTCAGTTCAAAGGCCTGCCTGGCGGGCATTTGCGTAATGAGGTGGAGCAGGGCAGTGATGGTACCGCCGGAGGTGAACACGGCGATTTTCTGGGTGTTGTCGGCGCTTTCGAGGATGCGGTGCAGACCGGCCTGCACCCGCTCGACAAAGCCCAGCCAGCTTTCCAGGCCCGGTGTGTCATACGTACCGGCCAGCCAGCGCTCGATGATCAGCGCGAAAATACGCTGGAACTCGGCGCGGTTTTGCGCGGCGTTGCGCAGGATGTCCAGCGCTTCGGGCTCATCGTCGAGCATGGCCGGCAACAGCGCGCGGATGACCGCGTCGGCGTCGAATTCATTGAACGCGGAATCGATTTCCACGGTAGGCACCGGCAGGCCCACGGCCGCGAACTGCTCCAGCGCGCTGCTGGCCGTATGCTGCTGGCGGCGCAGGTCGCCCGAGAGGCAGCGATCGAAGCTGATACCCAGTTCGGCGAGGTGCCGGCCGAGGACTTCTGCCTGGCGAATACCGGTCGGCGACAGGACGTCATAGTCGTCTGCACCAAAGGAGGCCTGGCCATGTCGAATCAAATAGATAGTGCCCACGTCCGCGTCATCCCGGTACGTTGAAGGTTCGGCGAGGTTATGAGGATGGCGGTGAGCTGTCAATGAAAAAACATACGCTTGTTTGAAATGCCCGTTACAGGCCTGTTGCCAGAGGTTTCACGTCTGGTCGCCAAGCCGGCGCATGGGTATGCTGATGGTATCCCGCGCGCGTTTATGCAGCGCATTGTACTGAAGGAGTCACTGTGGAGTTTTTGTCCGAGTACGCCAGTTTTCTGGCTAAAACCGTGACACTGGTGATCGCCATTCTGGTGGTCCTGGCCAGTTTCGCGGCATTGCGCAGCAAAGGTCGGCGCAAGTCGGCCGGCCAGTTGCAAGTCAGCAAACTCAATGATTTCTACAAAGGGCTGCGCGAACGCCTGGAGCAGACCTTGCTCGACAAGGACCAGCTCAAGGCCTTGCGCAAGGTCGAGGCTAAATCCGAGAAAAAGCAAAAGAAGAAACCCGAAGCAAAACCGCGGGTGTTCGTGCTGGATTTCGACGGTGACATCAAGGCATCGGCCACTGAAAGCCTGCGTCACGAGATCACCGCGCTGCTGACCCTGGCCACGCCCAAGGACGAAGTGGTGCTGCGTCTGGAAAGCGGCGGCGGCATGGTTCACAGCTACGGCCTTGCGTCCTCGCAACTGGCGCGCATCCGCGATGCCGGCGTGCCTTTGACTGTGTGTATCGACAAGGTCGCGGCCAGTGGTGGTTACATGATGGCGTGCATCGGCGAGAAGATCATCAGCGCGCCGTTCGCGATTCTCGGCTCGATCGGCGTGGTGGCGCAGTTGCCCAACGTCAATCGCCTGCTGAAAAAGCACGACATCGACTTCGAAGTCCTGACCGCCGGCGAGTACAAACGCACCCTCACCGTGTTTGGCGAAAATACCGAGAAGGGCCGTGAGAAGTTTCAGGAAGACCTGGACATCACTCACCAGCTGTTCAAGAACTTCGTTTCCCGCTATCGCCCGCAACTGGCCATCGACGAAGTGGCGACCGGCGAAATCTGGCTCGGCATCGCGGCGCTGGACAAGCAACTGGTGGACGAGCTCAAGACCAGCGATGAATACCTCGCCGAGCGCGCGAAGAAATCGGAGCTTTATCACCTGCACTACGCTGAACGCAAAAGCCTGCAAGAGCGCATCGGCATGGCGGCCAGCGGCTCGGTCGACCGCGTATTGCTGAGCTGGTGGAGTCGGTTGACCCAGCAACGCTTCTGGTGATTTTTCAAAACACCATCGCCTGAAAAATGAAACCGTGGATAGCCTCCACGGTTTTTTTTTGCCGCTCGTAAGGCTGCGCTTTCCGTGCGCATACAGCGAAATTTCCTATCGTCACTGTCAATCGGTCCGGCTTTTTCGGCAGCCCGGGTTGGGTAGGGTGGTGTTCCTGAAATGACTGCAATGGAATGCACCATGAAAGAGCTCCTTCATAACAACGCTGCCGGCCCGCATCCTGCGCCCTCTGCACGAATGCGAGACGAACTGAAAGCCGTGCTGGATATTGCGCTGCCCCAAACCCCCGACCAGTTTGGCGAACACCTGATCAAGGAAAAATGGGGCCAGGAGATTGATCCGCAGACAGCCTTGCTGGCCACGCTTGATTACAACTACAAGGGCCATCCTGCCATTGATGGTACTGAGCAAGGGCAAGTGGCGAGCTCACAATCGCTGCTGCAAACGTTGTTATCCAACTATCAGTCTGTGGGTGACGGGCGTTTCGCTGAAACGGCGTTCGGTCTGTACACGCCGCCGGATATCGGGCCTGCCATACGCATTGTGAAAAACGTCGACGAATTCGCCGATCACGGCAGCGGCAATCACCAGACGTATGAAGGCATCTATCGCCAAACCACACCGCAAGTTTACGGGCCTTCAACGCAGATCAACCTGAGACCTGCCGATTACAAGAAATGGGTCTGGGAACTGGAACTGAAGGACTTGTACGAAGCGTATCTCGGTCAGGCCTGGCCAGCCGATGACGTGCTTGTTGCCGCCGAACCTTACGCGCTGAGGACGTCGGTCAAAGCGGCGTTCGTCATGGCCGCCTGGTTGCAGTTTCACGAACAACGCCTGTCGCCAAAAGGCCTGGAACTGGCGATGCAAGCGGCGGGTTTATCAGCGGATCAGCCATGGGAAACACTGGCCACCGAGCAACTGCAAGCACCGACTCACGCGCCTTCCTCGGTCAAGATCGGCCGGTTAAAGCTCAACCGTTATACCGCGACCGATATCTGGGCCTTTCGCGACACCGCAAGCCCCAAAGTGCTGTTGTACATTCCCGGCAACTCTTCTCCGCTGCACGAATTCGCCGATGCCGTTCAACTGCACCAATGGATTGCCGCTCAAGGCCGGGTGAGTGAGACCAAACAGGCATTGGCCGCCCACTTTGCTGAAGATGACCGCGAGGACGGTACGTTTCATGCCGGTGTTCTGACGGCGCTGGATGGCATGGCGTTGTATCCGGCAAAACACTGGCTGACGAACAATGCCGGTTTTTTCAACAACGACGGCTACTGGGACCCGGATGAGTACATTGGCTACGACGATCCGGCATCTGACACCGATCCGTTTGCCCAGTGCGTGCTGTCGATGAAGCAGGCAGCCCGGGCCAGCATCAAAAGCATCCGTGACGATGCCCAGGTCAATCGTGACAACTTAAGCGCGGTCGTTGAGCCGCTTGTGCAGTGGGTCAACCGCTTTGGGCCCTTGGCGTTGTTCGTTCCGGGAGGTGAGGGGATATTGGCGCTGGCCGGGCTTATCGATGCGGGCTACGGCATTGATCAGGTGGTCAACGGCAAGACATCCATCGAACGGTCAGAGGGCGTGACGCGCACTGTTTTTGGCTTGCTCAACGCCTTGCCGATCGTCGCGGAGGTGGCGCAAAAAGGTGACGCGGCCATCGTTGATTCAGCAGAGGAAGGCGCAAGGCCCGTGCCGGAAGTGGCCGTTGCCCCAACGCCAGGCCCTTCGAACGTGGTGCCGGCGACCCGTGTCGAACTCATGCGCGCAATTGGCCCCTCTGTGGCGTCGTTCAGCGATGAGGTGCTGGCGCAGATCGGCAAGGTCAGCACGATTGACGACGACATGCTGCGGTTGATCCAGACTGGCCGCTCGCCGACGCCCTTGTTGGCTGACACCATCAATCGCTTCAGGATCGATCAGGATCTCGGGCCGGTCGGGGACCCAACGATATTCGGCCAGCGTTACGCTGAACTGCAACGCTCGGAGCTTGAATGGGTCCGGTTGTTCCAGGACCAATACCCGGACCTGCCAACCAGCGCAATCGAACAAATGCTCGACCGCTTTGGCGTGGATATCCAACGGACGCCCGAGATAGCCGAGGCCAGGCAAGTTTTCGCACGTCTGGACAGCAAGGCACGGCAATACCAGCAGCATGTGCGACTCAATCGCGCCTATGAAGGCTTTTATCTGCGCTCGGTGGTGAACGCCGAGACGGACAGGCTGGCATTGCACTCCCTGAAAAACCTGCCCGGCTGGCCAAAAGATGTGCGGATCGAGGTCCTCGACGGTTCGTCCACTGGCAGGGTGCTTGACCGTTGCGGGCCACTCGATACCCCGAACTCCCGACACATCATCAAGGTGGGAAACCGTTACCTGCGACAAGGCCGGCAAACGGATTTCTACGACGCGATCCTCGGCGTGTTGTCGGAGGAGGAACTCTCACTGTTGCATCTCACGTCGCTGGATCCAGCCAGCGAGTTGCGGCTCAGCCTCAGCGATCACGCATTGTCCCGAACCGAAACCCTGCTTGGTTTGCAAAGACTCGACTCAGGGCTGACCTTCGAACGGCAGGGACTGCGCGGTGGGGGGTACCCGACGACGCCACAAGGGGACGCCATGAAACTGCAAGCGACCCGATTACAGATCAAGGACATTTACCCGGACTTCACCGATGCGGACGCGGATCAGGTCATACAGCGCGCGGGTGTATCGGTGCAGGCGCACATCGACGGGCTGAATCTGCAGTTGCACCAACTCAACACCGAGTTGTTTGACTGGGTCGATCAAGCCGCGCTAGACATTGCCGACATCGAACTTCCCTTGCTGGTCATGGGCGACGAAGCCGCTGCGGGTATGAGCCATGCGCAAATCGCCGTGCACAATGCACATGTCCTGCAAACGGGCTTGAATGAGGAGCGAGCGATCAGGACTGAGCTTGCCGTAGAGCTTGTCTCTATTTGGCAAAAACGCGGGCCACCGCTAAATCGCCTGTACTCAGGCGAGCAACTGCGCGGCGTCAGGCTCGATCTCAACTTCGAGAACTATCACCGATTGCCCACCCTGAGCGTCCGGTTGGATGATGTGGTCGAATTGTCGATGCAGGGCTTTCATCTGACCGAGGCGGCCAGCTTGAATGGTTTTCTCGAGAGCTTCCCGAATCTTGAGACGTTGAATCTGGAAAACGTCGACTTGCGTCATTTCTCCGAGGACGGTCACGAGGGGTGTGCCTTGCCGCCTGCGCTCTGCGGGCTGAGACACTTGTCCTCACTCAACCTGCGCGCCACCCAACTGGTATTCAGTGAACGCGCCGCTTCACAACTGACCGATCTGACCAGTCTGCAAAGCCTCGACCTGAGCGACAACCCGTTGGGCGTGCCGCCGATGGTGCTCGGCTTGAATAACCTGCGCCAGCTCAACCTGAGGAATACCGGAATAAGTCGATGCCCGGTCGGGATCATGCATGAGCCGTACCTGACCTCCCTTGATTTGCGCGATAACCAGATCACGCGGGTTCCCCAAGCGGTGCTGAATCAGGCCATCGCCAGGGATCGGGTGCTGCTGTGGAACAACCCGTTGACCGACGAAGACACGTTGCGGCGACTGATTACGCATCGAGAACAAACGGGGATCAACTTGTGGTTGAGTGCGGCGGGGCCTGACTATGCAAATCCGGCGGCCTGGCTCAACGGGACTGAAGCAGGACTGCGCGATGCCCGGCTGCAAATCTGGCAGCGACTGGCGCTCAAGCCAAGAGGAGGCCGGTTTTTAGGGACCATGAACACATTGACGCTCACCCCGGATTTCCAGGTCAATTATCTGGACCTTCAGGCACGGGTATGGCGGATGTTGACGGAAGCAGATGCTTCGGAAGAGTTGTGGGGGCGGTTGGCGCGGGATGTGTCGATGCCGGAGGGCGCTTTCGATAACCCTTTCGCGGTTTTCGCGGCACTGGAAAACCGTGTGCAGCTATACCGGGACTGGGTGGCCTTGGGGCAACCGATTCCGATCGAGCAATAGCAGATTGGTGGAGCTGATAAAGCCCTGATCCCATGAGATCAGGGCTTTACGTGGTCAGCGGCGACGGAACAGCGGCAGCGGTTCGTCGGTGGCGGCCTGATAGGTCACCGAGAAGTCCTTGAGACCTTCCAGGGCTTCGTACGGGTCTTTATCGGCGCGCACTGCAAACGCATCGAAACCGCAGCGATGCATGTAGAACAACTGGTCGCGCAGCACATCGCCAATCGCCCGCAGTTCGCCTTTGAAACCATAACGGTCACGCAGGAGACGGGCGTTGGAGTAGTTACGGCCATCGGTGAAGGCCGGGAAGTTCAAGGCGATGACCTGGAAACTCGCCACGTCTTCACCGATTTCTTCGGCTTCTTCATCGGCATCCAGCCACACACCCAGACCGCCATCGCGGGCCTTGAGCATGCGGCTGTGTTCGCGCCACAGCTGCAGCGGGACGATCAGGTCGTCGCAGTTGCTGATCTCGTCGATGTTGAAGTCCTTGGGCAGCAAGTGCCAGGTTTCGTCGACGACTTCGTTGTTCTTAATTATTCGCTGCATAGACGCGTTCCTTGAAGAGGTCGATGCCAATACGCTGATAGGTGTCGATGAAACGCTCGTCTTCGGTACGTTGTTCGATGTACACGTCGATCAGCTTCTCGATCACGTCTGGCATGGCGTCCTGGGCAAAGGACGGGCCGAGGATCTTGCCCAGGCTCGCATCACGGCTGGCGCTGCCGCCGAGAGATACCTGGTAGAACTCTTCGCCTTTCTTGTCCACCCCGAGAATGCCGATGTGGCCGACGTGGTGGTGACCACAGGCGTTCATGCAGCCGGAGATGTTCAGGTCCAGTTCACCAATGTCGAACAGGTAATCCAGGTCGTCGAAACGGCGCTGGATCGACTCGGCGATCGGGATCGACTTGGCGTTGGCCAACGAGCAGAAATCGCCGCCAGGGCAGCAGATGATGTCGGTCAGCAAACCGATGTTCGGCGTGGCGAAACCTTGCTCGCGCAATTCGCCCCACATGGCGAACAGTTGGGACTGTTCGACGTCGGCCAGAATGATGTTCTGCTCGTGGGACGTGCGCAGTTGACCGAAGCTGTAGCGATCGGCCAGGTCGGCCACGGCGTCGAGCTGCTTGTCGGTGATGTCGCCCGGCGCAACGCCGGTCGGTTTCAGGGACAGGGTCACGGCAACATAACCCGGCTTTTTGTGCGCCAGGGTGTTACGGGTACGCCAGCGGGCGAAGCCCGGGTGCTGCTTGTCGAGTTCGGCCAGCTCGGCGGTCTGGTTGTCCAGCGCCTTGTAGTCCGGGTCGACGAAGTGTTTGGCGACGCGATGCACTTCGGCTTCGGTCAGCGTGGTCTGGCCACCGCGAAGGTGTTCCATTTCCGCATCGACTTTCTGCGCGAAGACTTCAGGCGTCAGGGCCTTGACCAGAATCTTGATCCGCGCCTTGTACTTGTTGTCACGACGGCCATAGCGGTTGTACACACGCAGAATGGCGTCGAGATAGCTCAACAGGTCTTGCCACGGCAGGAATTCATTGATGAATGCCCCGACCACTGGCGTACGACCGAGGCCGCCACCGACCAGCACACGGAAACCCAGTTCGCCAGCGGCGTTGTGCACCGGCTCAAGGCCGATGTCGTGGACTTCGATGGCCGCACGGTCGGAAGTCGAACCGTTGATGGCGATCTTGAACTTGCGTGGCAGGTAAGCGAATTCCGGGTGGAACGTGGTCCACTGGCGGACGATCTCGCACCATGGGCGCGGATCGATCAGCTCGTCGGCAGCGACACCGGCGAACTGGTCGGTGGTGACGTTGCGCAGGCAGTTGCCGCTGGTCTGGATCGCGTGCATCTGCACGGTCGCCAGTTCGGCAAGGATGTCCGGGATGTCTTCCAGCGCCGGCCAGTTGAACTGCACGTTCTGGCGGGTGCTGATGTGGGCGTAGCCCTTGTCATAGTCGCGGGCAATCTTCGCCATCATTCGCGTCTGGCGCGAAGTCAGCTGGCCGTAAGGCACCGCCACTCGCAACATCGGCGCGAAGCGTTGGATGTAAAGCCCGTTTTGCAGACGCAGAGGGCGGAATTCTTCTTCGCTCAGCTCGCCTGCCAGATAGCGTCGGGTCTGATCACGGAACTGCTTGACGCGGTCCTCGATGATCCGCTGATCGTACTCGTCGTATACGTACATATAAGTCCTGTTCTCAGGCTTGGGCCGGTCGGATCCAGTTGCGTTTTTCGCCTGGAAAGTCTCCGATACTGCCTCGGCAATTCTGCGCGCACGGCCGCGCACTCCCAACGGAGCCGGGGCAAGATACCAGTTTGGAGTTATGCGCAAAAGTGATGTTTGAGTATATGTAAAGAACCAAATCGACTAACGAGAATTGTTATTACTAAACCCGTATTTGTGGTGTGGGCAATCATCGTCTTAACTGTGGTCGAGTCTTTATGCAATCACCGATAAAACCGACAAGAGGCGATGCAATGAGCAACCCTACCAAAGTTTCAAAACCTGACAGTACGGTCGATGCCTGGGCCATTCTGTTTCTGATCATTCTGGTCGTGGGGACAGCGGTATTCTGGGTCAGCCATCAATAACCGACCCCGTCCGGGCCCGGTCCCGACAATTGTCGGACAAAAACTGTAATAAACGCCGTTTTACGGGCGTTCGCTGGCTATAATGCGCGGCGAATTTCCGGGGGCTCGGACGATCAATGTTGAAGTTTTTCTACACCTTCCTGTTGCTGCTCGGCACGGTTTACGGCCCTGCTGCGCGTGCGGAATCGGTGTTGTTCCTGAACCCGGGGAATGTTGACGAGGCCTTTTGGGTCAGCTATTCGCAGTTCATGCAGGCGGCCGCCACGGACTTGGGCATCGACCTGCGGATTGTCTATTCCCGACGCATGCCCGAACTCACATTGGCACAAGCGCGCCTGGCGCTACAGGGTCCCGATCGCCCGGACTATCTGCTCTTCGTCAACGAACAGTACATTGCCCCGCAAGTCTTGCGCATGGCGCAAGGCAGTGGCGTGAAACTGTTTATGGTCAACGCGTCGCTGACGGCCAACCAGTTGAGCCTGATGGGCGAACGCCCTGATCGACTGGGCAGCCTGGTGCCCAACGACGAGGAGGGCGGTTACCTGATGGCCAAGGAGCTGATTCGCCAGCATCCGCCCGTGGCGCCTGGTCAGGTGATCGAATTGCTGGCCTTCTCCGGCCTGAAGATCACACCGTCGGCGCAACTGCGTGAGCAAGGCATGATGCGAGCGCTGGCCGAGCACCCGCAAGTGCGTTTGCGGCAACTGGTTTATAGCGGTTGGACCCGCGAACGTGCGTATGAACAGGCAAAGTTGCTGTTCCGGCGCTACCCGAAGGTCTCGCTGGTGTGGTCAGCCAATGACGAAATGGCGTTTGGCGCCATGCAGGCGTACTCGGAAACGGGCGGTGTGCCCGGAAAGGACGCGTTGTTCAGCGCGGTCAATACCTCGACGGCCGCGTTGCAGGCAAAGGTCGACGGAAAGTTGAGCGTATTGTTGGGCGGGCATTTCACTTTGGGTGGTTGGGCGCTGGTGCAGGTGCACGACCTTGATCGGGGCGTGGACATCAGCCGGTACGGCGGCCGTGACCGTCAGATCCCGCTGCTGCAACTGGTCGACAGGGCAACCGCCAAGCGAATGCTGGCCATGGGTGAATCGCCGGACTACGGCGTGAACTTCCGCCGACTGTCGGCCAAGGGCCGGCCTGCGTCCTATCGCTATCCGTTCAGCCTGCAAACCCTGATGCGCTAAACCCCTGCCAGCATGATCACCAGTTGCACGATGCCGTAGAGCGTCAACGCAAACACCGCCGTGAACAGAACCCCCAGAATCACGAAATGACTGGGCTTGCCGTGGGTGAAGTCCCGCGCGCGGTTCTTCCCGCTCTGCACCCCGAACGCCGCCGCCATGACGCTGTGCAGCATCTGCCAGAAAGTGGGCGGCTTGTTGTCGACTGGATCGTCCATAAACCCCTCGTCACTTGAGTGTGAGTCGTAAGCATAGACATTCCAACCGGATCCTGTAGGAGCGAGGCTTGCCCGCGAAGAAGCTACCGCAGTCCTACAGGAAAACCGCGTCATCGTTCTTCGCGGGCAAGCCTCGCTCCTACAGAGGCGATGCCCAGCGCGAAGAGTGGTTAGTTGTCGTAACCCAGGTTCGGCGCCAGCCAGCGTTCGGTCACGCTCAATTCCTGACCTTTACGCGAGGTGTAGCTCTGCACCTGATCCTTGTCGATCTTGCCCACCGCGAAGTACTGCGCCTGCGGGTGAGCGAAGTACCAACCGCTGACCGCCGCTGCCGGGAACATCGCGTAGTGTTCGGTGAGGAACACGCCGCTGCGGCCGGCACGCATTTCGGCGGCTTCGGGGTCGAGCAGCGCAAACAGCGCGGCCTTCTCGGTGTGATCGGGGCACGCCGGGTAGCCCGGAGCAGGGCGGATGCCGGTGTATTGCTCTTTGATCAGCGCCTCGTTGTCCAGCGTCTCGTCCTTGGCGTAACCCCAGTAATCCTTACGAACCTGCTGGTGCAGCCATTCGGCGCAGGCCTCGGCCAGGCGGTCGGCCAGGGCCTTGACCATGATCGAGTTGTAATCGTCGCCGGCGTCCTGATACGCCTTGGCCACTTCTTCGGCGCCGATGCCGGCGGTGGTGATGAAACCACCCACGTAGTCGGTGATTTCGCTGTCCTTCGGTGCAACGAAGTCGGCCAGGGAGAAGTTCGGCTTGCCGTCGGTCTTGATGATCTGCTGACGCAGGTGATGCAGCTTGGCCAATGGCTTGCCGTCATCGCCGTAGACTTCGATGTCGTCGTCACGCACCTGGTTGGCTGGCCAGAACCCGAACACTGCGCGGGCGCTGATCAGTTTCTCGTCGATCAGTTTGGCGAGCATTTCCTGGGCATCGGCGTACAGCGCGGTGGCGGCTTCACCGACCACTTCATCCGTGAGGATGCGCGGGAACTTGCCGGCCAGGTCCCAGGAGATGAAGAACGGCGTCCAGTCGATGTATTCGGCCAGGACTTTGAGGTCGATGTTGTCCAGCACTTTGGAGCCGGTGAACGTCGGTTTGACCGGCGCGTAGGTGCTCCAGTCGAACTGCGGCTTCTTGGCGATGGCCGCAGGGTAGCTCAGGCGTTCGGTGCGGGCGCTGCGGTTGGCAGTGCGTTCGCGAACGTCGATGTATTCCAGGCGGGTCTTCTCGACGAAACCGGCTTTCAATTCCTTGGACAGCAACTGCGTCGCCACGCCCACTGCGCGGGAGGCGTCGGTCACGTAGATCACTGCGTCGTTGCTGTACTTCGGCTCGATCTTCACCGCCGTGTGTGCCTTGGAGGTGGTCGCGCCGCCGATCATCAACGGCAGGTGGAAGTCCTGACGCTGCATTTCGCGGGCGACGTGGACCATTTCATCCAGCGACGGCGTGATCAGGCCGGACAGGCCGATGATGTCGCACTTCTGCTCCTTGGCCACTTGCAGGATCTTCTCGGCCGGCACCATCACGCCGAGGTCGACGATGTCGTAGCCGTTGCAGCCGAGTACCACACCGACGATGTTCTTGCCGATGTCGTGCACGTCGCCTTTCACCGTTGCCATCAGGATCTTGCCCTTGGCTTCCGGCTTGTCGCCTTTTTCCAGTTCGATGAACGGGATCAAGTGGGCCACGGCCTGCTTCATCACGCGAGCGGATTTCACCACCTGCGGCAGGAACATTTTACCGGCACCGAACAGGTCGCCGACGATGTTCATGCCAGACATCAGCGGGCCTTCGATCACTTCGATCGGGCGGGCGAACGACTGGCGGGACTCTTCGGTGTCTTCGACGATGTGCGTGGTGATGCCCTTGACCAGTGCATGCTCCAGGCGCTTGTTGACCTCCCAGCCGCGCCATTCTTCGGTCTCGGCTTCCTTGACGCTGCCGTCGCCCTTGTACTTGTCGGCGATGGCGAGGAGGGCGTCGGTGCCGTGCGGGGTTCGGTTGAGCACCACGTCTTCGACGGCGTCGCGCAATTCCACCGGGATCTGGTCGTAGATCTCCAGTTGGCCGGCGTTGACGATACCCATGGTCAGGCCGTTGCGGATCGCATACAGCAGGAACACCGAGTGAATCGCCTCGCGCACCGGGTTGTTGCCACGGAACGAGAACGACACGTTTGACACTCCGCCCGAGGTCAGCGCGTACGGCAGTTCGTCACGGATGTAGGCACAGGCGTTGATGAAGTCCACAGCGTAGTTGTTGTGTTCTTCGATACCGGTGGCCACGGCGAAGATGTTCGGGTCGAAGATGATGTCTTCCGGCGGGAAGCCGACTTCGTTGACCAGAATGTCGTAGGAGCGTTTGCAGATCTCTTTCTTGCGCGCTTCGGTGTCGGCCTGGCCGGCTTCGTCGAAGGCCATCACGACGACTGCAGCGCCGTAGCGCTTGCACAGCTTGGCGTGATGGATGAACTGCTCGACGCCTTCTTTCATGCTGATCGAGTTGACGATGCCCTTGCCCTGGATGCATTTCAGGCCGGCTTCGATCACTTCCCATTTCGAGGAGTCGATCATGATCGGTACGCGGGAGATGTCCGGTTCGCCGGCAATCAGATTGAGGAAGGTCACCATGGCCTTCTTCGAATCGAGCATCCCTTCGTCCATGTTGATGTCGATCACCTGGGCGCCGGCTTCGACCTGCTGCAGGGCGACTTCCAGGGCTTCGGTGTAGTTGTCTTCACGGATCAGGCGGGCGAATTTGGCCGAGCCGGTGATGTTGGTGCGCTCGCCGACGTTGACGAACAACGAGCTGCGATCGATGGTGAACGGCTCCAGGCCGGAGAGGCGGCAAGCCTTCGGAATGTCCGGGATTTCACGCGGTGCATAACCGGCCACGGCTTTGGCGATGGCTTCGATATGGCCCGGCGTGGTGCCGCAGCAGCCGCCGACGATGTTGAGGAAGCCGCTTTGGGCGAATTCTTCGATGACCTTGGCGGTTTGCGACGGCAGTTCGTCGTACTCACCGAATTCGTTTGGCAGACCGGCGTTCGGGTGCGCCGAAACGTGGGTGCCGGCCTTGTTCGACAGCTCTTCCAGGTACGGGCGCAGTTCGCTGGCACCGAGGGCGCAGTTCAGGCCGACCGAAATCGGTTTGGCGTGGGCCACGGAGTTCCAGAACGCTTCGGTAGTCTGGCCGGAAAGGGTACGGCCGGAGGCGTCGGTGATGGTGCCGGAAATCATGATCGGCAGTTCGATGCCCAACTCTTCGAACACGCCTTGCACGGCGAAGATCGCGGCTTTGGCGTTCAGGGTGTCGAAAATGGTTTCGATCAGGATCAGGTCGGCGCCGCCTTCGATCAGGCCTTTGGTGGCCTCGGTGTAGTTTTCCACCAGTTCATCGAAGGTCACGTTGCGATAGCCGGGGTTGTTCACGTCCGGGGACAGCGAGCAGGTGCGGCTGGTCGGGCCGAGCACGCCGGCGACGAAGCGTGGCTTGTCCGGGTTCTCGAGGGTCTTCGCATCGGCGATCTTGCGGGCCAGGCGAGCGCCTTCTACGTTCAGTTCGTAGGCCAGTTCTTCCATGCCGTAGTCGGCCATGGAAATCCGCGTGGCGTTAAAAGTGTTGGTTTCCAGAATGTCAGCGCCGGCATCCAGGTAGGCTTTTTCGATGCCACCGATCACGTCCGGGCGCGTCAGCACCAACAGGTCGTTGTTGCCTTTGACATCGCTTGGCCAGTCGGCAAAGCGTTTGCCACGATAATCCTGTTCCTCGAGCTTGTAGCTCTGGATCATCGTGCCCATGCCGCCATCGAGAATCAGAATGCGCTCTTTGAGGGCGTGCTTGAGGGCTTGAAGGCGAACACTGCGATCGGACATTGGGACTACTCGGAAAGACCATGACGAAGGGGCGGGATCATAGCAAACCTGTGCGGTTTTAGAGCATGTCGGGGAATTGCATGAATATCGCTCATGTTGGTCTGGGCGCTGTCCCGGTAGAATCGCTGCGTTTTTTCAAGGATCGGGAACAGGGACATGTCGTATCGCGTCGTCATCAGCAGCGTATTGCTGTTTTTAAGCTGGGGCGCCGTGGCGCAGGGGCTGGCGCCTTCCGCTGCCATTTCCTACACCCGCGACATCCAACCGATCTTCACCGAAAAGTGCGTGGCCTGCCATGCCTGCAATGACGCCGCCTGTCAGCTCAACCTGGGCAGCGGCGAAGGCGCGGCGCGCGGCGCGTCGAAAGTCCCGGTCTACGACGGCGAACGCAGCCAGGCAGCCGCGCCGACCCGGCTGTTTTATGACGCCTTCGGCAAGCACGCCTGGCAGCAAAAGGGCTTCTATCCGGTACTCGACGCCCAGGGCAGCCAGGCTGCGTTGATGGCGCGGATGCTGGAACTGGGTCACAAAACGCCTCTGACGCCCAATGCCAAATTGCCGGAAGACATCGTCCTGGGCCTCAATCGTGAAAACATGTGCGCGATGCCGGCCGAGTTCGACGGTTACGCGGGCGCTCATCCGAAGGAAGGCATGCCGCTGGCGGTCACCGGCCTGACCGATCAGCAGTACCAGACGCTGCAACGCTGGCTGGCCTCGGGTGCGCCGATCGATGAACAAGGCCTGGTGCCTTCGGCGAAAGAAGCCTTGCAAGTGGTGCAGTGGGAAAATCTGCTTAACTCGCCGGGCGCCCGGCAGAGTCTGGTAGGGCGCTGGTTGTTCGAGCACTGGTTCCTTGCCCACATTTACTTCAAGGACGGTGAGCCGGGGCATTTCTTCCAGTGGGTGCGTTCACGCACGCCGACCGGCCAGCCGATTGACCTGATCAGCACCCGTCGCCCGAATGACGATCCGGGCACGCAGGTGTATTACCGCTTGTGGCCGGTGCAGGGCGTGATCGTGCAGAAGACTCACATCACCTACCCGCTAAGCGCGGCGAAGATGGCGCGGGTCAAAAGCCTGTTCTACAACGGTAACTGGCAGGTCCATGCCTTGCCGGGCTACGGTCCGGAACGCCGGGCCAATCCGTTTGCCACGTTCGAGGCGATTCCGGCGCAGGCGCGCTATCAATTCATGCTCGATAACGCCGAATACTTCGTGCGTACGTTTATCCGCGGGCCGGTGTGCCGTGGGCAGATCGCCACGGATGTGATTCGCGATAACTTCTGGGCGCTGTTCCAGGCGCCGGAACATGATCTCTACATCATCGACCCGATCTACCGCGGCCAGGCCACGCCATTGCTGGCCATGCCGGGGCAGAACGACGATGTCGGCAGCGTGCTGAGCCTGTGGCATGACTACCGCGACAAACGTAACGAGTATGAAGTGCTGCGCCGCGACAACTACGCCGACGCGCCCGCGCCGAGCTGGTCGACTTTATGGGCCGGCAACGACAACGCGCTGCTGACCATCTTCCGGCATTTCGACAGCGCCTCGGTGAACAAGGGCCTGATCGGCGATGTACCGCAAACGATGTGGCTGTTCGATTTCCCGTTGCTGGAGCGCACGTATTATCAGTTGGCGGTCAACTTCGATGTGTACGGCAACGTTTCCCATCAAGCGCAGACGCGCCTGTATTTCGACCTGATCCGTAATGGCGCCGAGCAGAATTTCCTGCGCCTGATGCCCGCCGATTCACGCGACGACTACCTCGACGACTGGTACCAGAGCAGCGGCAAATTCAAGATGTGGCTGGATTACGAGTCCATCGACAACGACAAGCCGACGGCACTGAACCTCGACGAAAAAGACCCGAAACGCGACTTTTCCATGCAACTGTTGGCCCGTTACGGCGAGCTCAATGCCAAGCCCGATCCGATCAATCGCTGCGACGGGGCCTATTGCTCGCGGCCGAACATCGACCCGGATTTGCAGAGTGCCGAGCAGGCCTTGAGTCGCCTGACCTCACGGCCCGCCGCCGGGTTGAAGGTCATTGATCAACTGCCGGAAGCGACGATGCTGCGTATCGAAGCCGCGAGCGGCAAACGCGAGGTTTATAGCCTGTTGCGCAACCGCGCGCACAGCAACGTCGCATTCCTGCTCGGTGAGTCGCTGCGTTATCAGCCGGGGCTCGACACGCTGACCATTTTTCCGGGTGTGCTCAGCACCTATCCGAACTTCATGTTCAATATTCCCGCCGATCAGGTGCCAGCCTTTGTCGAGGCGATGGAAAACGCCAAGGATGCCAATCGCTTCGAGAAAATCGTCGAGCGCTGGGGGATTCGCCGCAGTCATCCGCAATTCTGGTTCTATTTCCACGACCTGAGCCAGTACGTCCACGAAACCGACCCGGTGGAAGAGGGCGTGCTGGACATGAACCGCTACGAAAACCTCTGAATCCCCCTATCTAACGTAGGAGCGAAGCTTGCTCGCGAAGGTGTGTCAGGCGACATGTATGTAGCTGATACACCTTCGCGAGCAAGCTTCGCTCCTACATTAGGCAGAGGTATTGTCGTAATCTTTCCCGACAAAAACACTAGGACTTTGTGCGGCGCGATGATTGGCGTAAACTGCGCCCAAGCCTGCGAGGAGTTTCCATGACCGCTATTACCATTACCGACGCCGCCCACGATTACCTGGCTGATCTGCTCTCCAAGCAGAACACCCCGGGCATCGGCATCCGCGTCTTCATCACCCAGCCTGGCACCCAGTACGCCGAAACCTGCATTGCTTATTGCAAGCCGGGCGAAGAAAAACCTGAAGACACCGCGCTGGGGCTGAAAAGCTTCACTGCTTACATCGATTCGTTCAGCGAAGCTTTCCTGGACGATGCGGTTGTCGACTACGCCACCGACCGCATGGGCGGCCAGCTGACCATCAAGGCGCCAAACGCCAAAGTCCCGATGGTCAACGCCGACAGCCCGATCAACGAGCGCATCAACTATTACCTGCAAACCGAGATCAACCCGGGGCTCGCGAGCCACGGCGGTCAGGTCAGCCTGATCGATGTGGTCGATGATGGCATCGCCGTGTTGAAGTTCGGCGGCGGTTGCCAGGGCTGCGGCCAGGCAGACGTCACCCTGCGTGAAGGCATCGAGCGCACCTTGCTCGAGCGCATTCCCGAGCTCAAGGGTGTTCGTGACGTGACTGACCACACGCAGAAAGAAAACGCCTACTACTAAGGTGTTCGCTGCGACATGAAAAACGGCGCCCCGTGAGCGCCGTTTTTTTATGCGTTAGATTCGTTGGCCCTTTCGCGAGCAAGCCCGCTCCCACATTGGACCGCGTTCTCATGTTGAACTCGGTCCAATGTGGGAGCGGGCTTGCTCGCGAAGAGGCCGCTATGGCCGATACAAATGCGCATGTCCGGCGCGATACAGCGATGACTCACTGAACTGATCACTGCCCAACACCCGACCCACCAGAATCAACGCCGTGCGCCGAAACCCCTTCGCCTCAACCTTCCCGGCAATGTCCGCAATCGTCCCCACCACCCAATCCTGATCCGGCCAGGTCGCCCGATGAATCACCGCGATCGGGCAGTCCGCGCCGTAATGCGGCAGCAATTCAGCCAGGATCTTCTCCAGGTGATTCACCCCCAAATGAATGGCCATGGTCGCCCCATGCTGCGCCAGGCTGCCCAGCTCTTCACCGGCCGGCATCGCGGTCTTGTCGGCGTAGCGAGTCAGGATCACGCTTTGTGACACGTCCGGCAACGTCAGCTCCGCGCCCAACAGCGCCGCACACGCCGCCGTCGCGGTAACACCGGGAATGATTTCAAACGCAATATCGAGTTCGCGCAGGTAACGAATCTGCTCGCCAATCGCGCCATAAAGACTCGGATCGCCGGAATGCACCCGCGCCACATCCTGGCCGTTGGCATGGGCGATTTTGATCAGCTCGATGATCTGTTCCAGGTGCAGTTCGGCGCTGTTGACCACCTGTTCGGCGTTGTGGCCTTCCAGTACGGCGGCGGGCACCAGTGAGCCGGCGTAGATGATCACCGGGCAGCTGCGAATCAGCCGCTGGCCTTTGACGGTGATCAGTTCCGGGTCGCCGGGACCTGCGCCAATGAAATAGACGGTCATCGTCGTTTCCTGTCAAAAAAGGGGCTGGGCAAGGCTTCAGATGAAGATTGCTCATGATCGAAGGCGAGGATTATCGGGGATTTTGCGCAGCGCAGGCCAATGCCAGGGTCGCCTGGGCATATTTTTGTCGGGAAATCAGCAGTTTTGCCGGCGCCTGGGCCAGTTGTTCGGCAAGGGCGAGGGCGGCGCTTTCTGCTACGCCGTAGCAGCCGGTGCGCTCAAAAGCGATGTCCGAATGGTGGCTGAGTCGCGGTTTGTAATCTTTCAGTTGTTCACTGCTGAAGTACTTCAACGGCAGTTCGAGTTGTTTGGCAAGCTCGATCAGGCCCGGTTCGTCGCGCTTCAGGTCGATGCTGGCCAACGCCGTGATCTGCTGAAGTCCGATTTGATGCGCCTGTAACGCCTGATCGAGTAACGCCCGAAGCGTGCTGACGGGGCAGCCGCGCTGGCAGCCCAGGCCGACCACTAACGTCGGCGCTGTGCTGGTGTCGGTCATGCGTGGTATTGACCATCGCTTTTGCGGCGGAACAACCAGGCGCTGATCAGGCCCAGGGCCAGCCAGAATCCGAGGTTGGTCAGCTGCGAAGCGATTTTGAATTGCGCTTCCAGGGCTTCCGGCGCGAGCATCGAGTGCACTTCCGGTTGTGGTGCGCCGATCACGTGAGGGACGGCGAGAATCGCCACGCCCAGGATCTTCATCAGCCAATGACGGCTGAAAGCGATCAGCGCGATGCCGACGGCGGTGGACGCTGCCGTGCCGATCCACCAGATTTGCCGTTGTGCCAGGTCAGCTGCTGCCGTGCCCGGCAGTTCCGGCGGCAGGCCGAGGGTCGGTGCCAGCACGAAAGTGGCGTAACCGGCCAGGCCCCAGAGCAGACCCTGCGAGGTTTTGGTCGGCGAGCGCAGCGTGTAGAGGCCCGCGAGCATCAGGGCGAAACCGACAGCCACCACCAGGTTGCCGCCAGTCGTCGACAGCACGCGCTGCCAGCCGTCTTCCGGCTCCCAGGCTTCGGCATCGTGGGTGTGAGCGGCGGCACCGGCGGCGTGTTCATGAACTTCAACAACGGCCGGCTCGGATTTTTCGTAAGTCTCGGCCTGCAGAATCAGCGGAGCGACCCAGAAGCTTTGCAGCAGGGTCAGCAACAGAGCGGCCAGCAGCCCTGTGAAACCTGCGGTTTGCGCAATACGCTTGATCATGTCGGCAGGTCTCAATGGCACGGGAAGGCGGAGCTGTGACGGGTATCGTGCGCAGCGTTGTGCACCGCTTCGATGTGCGAGAAACCGGCGAAATACACCAGGCACGCGCCAAGGATCGATGCGCAGACGGCAGCGGTCAGGCGTTGAGCCAGGGTGGTCGTGGTGGTGCTGGCGGATGTGTGGCCGGTGCTGCTGATGATCGACATGGCGCTTCCCTCTGGTCTGTCAGCGGGTGGATAGAGCGCATGGAAGACCCCTGCGAATCGGGCTCGCAGAGATTCAAACAGCGCCCGCCCGCCGCGGGTTTGTTATTCAGTGAACGTAATCGTCACTTTGTGTTGCGGGCCGGTCTCCGGGCTCACGAGGGGTTTTGGCGTCAGCCGAAACCTGCAAGCGTCACCTTCCCATGCCGAACTGCTGGCACAGTGGATCTGACGCTTCGCTCGCTTACCGTTGCGGGGGCAGCACCGGACTGACATGGCTTTGAGTAAAGCACATGAATCACCGGTTTCCCGTTTCACCCTGTGAAGGGCACCCGTAACTAGGTGTGTAGGAGAGCATGGGCGGGGGTTGGGCGTCAATTGGCAAGGGTTCTCAACTTGGAACCGAGTCGCTCCCTTCGCGGGCAAGCCTCGCTCCTACAGGAAACACCGCCAACCTGTAGGAGCGAGGCTTGCCCGCGAAGGCGTCCTGGTGGACGCCACAAGACATTGACCCGCCCCCACACCATGCGTAGCCTTGCGCATTCGAGGTTCTTCGGCGTTTGCCGGAGCTAAGAAGGGAACGCGGTCGATGCCGCGGCTGCCCCCGCAACTGTGAACGGTGATGTTCGCTGCCACGCCACTGCAAACCTGTCCAACGGGTTCGCGGGAAGGCGCAGCCAACGCCAGTCTCGCGACAGGCACACCGTCAGCCAGGAGACCTGCCTCGACACGAATTCTCACTACAACCGGGCGGGGTGATCCGGTGGCGAACTCTTCCGCGCGCCTGTCGCTGCGGTCGTCGTCCCGTATGCCCGCCACCTTGCCAAAGGGCATCCGATGAAAACACTGGCCAAACTTCCCGTCACCATCGTTACCGGCTTCCTCGGCTCGGGCAAAACCACCTTGCTGCGGCACATGCTCGATAACGCGCAGGGCCGTCGCATCGCGGTGATCGTCAACGAGTTCGGCGAGCTGGGCATCGACGGCGAAATCCTCAAGCAGTGCTCCATCGGTTGCACCGAAGAAGAAGCCAACGGCCGCGTCT
Source organism: Pseudomonas sp. GT1P32 (assembly GCF_054897805.1). Lineage (NCBI taxonomy): Bacteria > Pseudomonadati > Pseudomonadota > Gammaproteobacteria > Pseudomonadales > Pseudomonadaceae > Pseudomonas > Pseudomonas sp. GT1P32. The sequence goes on along the minus strand of NZ_CM142704.1, from coordinate 1,466,186 downwards.
ACGAACTGGCCAACGGCTGCCTGTGCTGCACCGTCCAGGAAGAATTCTTCCCGGTGATGCGCGAACTGGTCGCCCGTCGCGGCGACCTCGATCACATCCTGATCGAAACTTCGGGTCTGGCCCTGCCAAAACCTTTGGTCCAGGCCTTCCAGTGGCCGGAAATCCGCAGCGCCTGCACGGTTGACGCGGTGATCACCGTGGTCGACAGCCCGGCCGTGGCGGCCGGCACGTTCGCCGCGTTCCCGGACCAAGTGGATGCCCAGCGCAAACTTGACCCGAACCTGGATCACGAATCGCCGCTGCACGAGCTGTTCGCCGACCAACTGGCCAGCGCCGACCTGGTGATTCTCAACAAGGCCGACCTGATCAGCGCCGAAGACCTGGCCCGCGTACGCCTGGAAGTCGCCGAAGAACTGCCGCCCGCCGTCAAAGTCATCGAAGCCAGCAGCGGTCGCCTGCCACTGGATGTGCTGATCGGCCTCGGCGCCGGCTCCGAAGAACACATCGACAGCCGTCATAGCCACCACGATCATCACCACGACGGCGATGACCATGACGACCACGATCACGACGCGTTCGACTCCATTTCCATCGAACTGCCACAGGCCGACGAAAGCCTGCTGATGGACGCGCTGACGCAACTGGTGGTCAAGCACGGCATCCTGCGGGTCAAGGGTTTCGCGGCGATCCCGAACAAGCCGATGCGCCTGTTGATCCAGGGCGTGGGCACGCGCTTCGACAAGCATTTCGACCGTCAGTGGGGCGTCGACGAAGCGCGCACCACGCGTCTGGTGCTGATCGGCCAGGCGCTCGACGCCGCGCAACTCGAAGCGCAACTGCGCGCCGCGCTCAGCGTTTAACCCATGCACCTGCTCAGGACCCAGCCCGGCGGTTTCGTCTCGGATGACAACATTGCCGACCTTGGACAAACCCCTGCCGAGCTGGTGATCCTGTGCAGCGGCGATTCCAGCCTCGCGCTGCTCGCCGAAGCCGCGCAACAGTTGCCGGACGATTACCCGAGCGTGCGTCTGGCCAACCCGATGCAGGTGCAGAACCACGCCTCGGTCGATTTGTATGTCGACGAAGTGCTGCGCCACGCCAAGGTGATTCTGATCTCGCTGCACGGCGGCATTGCGTATTGGCGCTACGGCGTCGAGCGGTTGGTCGAGCTCTCACAGCGCGGCGTGCAGCTGATTCTGGTGCCCGGCGATGATCGCCCCGACCCGGAACTCAGCGACCTGAGCACGGTGGTTGCCGAAGACCGCGACCGGCTTTGGCATTACTTGCGTCAGGGCGGCATGGCCAACGCGCTCGATCTGTTTCGCTGCCTCGCCACTCGTTGGCTGGAGCGCGACTACAAGTGGGCCGAACCGCAAACCCTGCCACGCACAGCGATTTACCACCCACAAAAAAGCCCCGTCGAACTGAAAGACTGGCAAGCCGACTGGCAGGCCGATCAACCGGTGGCGGCGGTGCTGTTTTACCGCTCGCATTTGCAGGCGGCGAACACCGCGTTCATTGATGTTTTCTGCCAGCGTTTGCAAGCGGCGGGGTTGAATCCCTTGCCGATTGCCGTGGCCAGTCTCAAAGAACCCGGCTGCCTCTTGGTGGTCGAGGACTGGCTGGATGAAGTCGAAGCCTCGGTGATTCTCAACACCACCGGTTTCGCCCAATCCAGCCCCGAAGCGCCGCACTTGCGACCGTTTCGACGCAACATCCCGGTGATCCAGGCCATCTGCGCCCAGGACAACGAACCCGGTTGGCGTGCCAGCGAACAAGGCCTCGGCCCGCGGGATCTGGCGATGCACATCGCGCTGCCGGAGCTGGACGGGCGGATCATCAGTCGCCCGATCAGCTTCAAGGACCTGGCGTGGCGCAGCGAGCGCAGTCAGTCCGACGTGGTGTGCTACCGACCACAACCGGAACGCATGGACTTTGTGGCCGAACTGGCGCGGCGCTGGATCGAACTGGCGCGGGTGCCAAACAGCGAGAAACGCATCGCCCTGATCCTCGCCAACTACCCGACCCGCGACGGGCGCATCGGCAACGGCGTGGGCCTCGACACACCCGCCGCTGCACTGAATATTCTGCGTGCGCTGCATCAAGAAGGTTACCCGCTGCCGGCCGAACTGCCGGGCAGCGGCACCGAACTGATCCAGCAATTGCTCGGCGGCGTCAGCAATGACCTCGACACCCTCGATCAGCGCCCGTGCCAGCAAAGCCTCGCGCTGGATGATTACAACCTGATGTTCAACGCCTTGCCCGAGGCTAATCGCCAGGCAGTGCTGGAACGTTGGGGCACCGCGCAAAACGATCCGATGTTCCGTGACGGGCGAATGATGATCGCCGGCCTGCGTTTCGGCCTGACCTTCGTCGGCATTCAACCGGCGCGCGGTTATCAGGTGGACCCGAGCGCGGTCTATCACGACCCGGACCTGGTGCCGCCTCATGGTTATCTGGCCTTCTATTTCTGGTTGCGCAACACCTACGGCGCCCACGGCGTGATCCACGTCGGCAAGCATGGCAACCTCGAATGGCTGCCGGGCAAAGGCGTCGGACTGTCCGAGCATTGCTGGCCGGACGCATTGCTCGGGCCACTGCCGAACATCTATCCGTTCATCGTCAACGATCCGGGCGAGGGCGCCCAGGCCAAGCGCCGCACGCAAGCGGTGATCATCGATCACCTGATGCCACCGCTGACCCGCGCCGAAACCTACGGCCCGCTACGAAACCTCGAACTGCTCGCCGACGAGTATTACGAAGCGCAATTGCTTGACCCACGCCGCGCCCGTGAGTTGCAGCGCGACATTCTGCAATTGGTGCGCGACACGCACATCGACCGTGAACTGCAACTGGACGAGAAGCTCGACAGCGACGCCGATGCAGCGATCTGGCTGCCGCGTCTGGACACGTATTTGTGCGATCTGAAGGAGTCGCAGATCCGCGATGGCTTGCACATCTTTGGCGAATCGCCGACCGGGCGTCTGCGCATCGACACCTTGTTGGCTTTGTTGCGGATTCCACGCGGCGATGGCCGTGGTGCGCAGTCGAGTCTGCTGCGGGCGTTGGCCAAGGCGTTTGGGTTGGGCTTTGATCCGCTGGATTGCGCGTTGGCCGAGCCTTGGATCGGGCCACGACCGGATGCCCTGCAATCTGTCAGTGACGAAGCCTGGCGAACAGCCGGCGATACTCGCGAACGCCTCGAACTGTTCGCCGCTCAACTGATTTCCGAAATTTTGAATACCAACCCCGATCCCTGTGGGAGTGAGCCTGCTCGCGATAGCGGAATGTCAGTCGACATTGATTTGCCTGACACACCGCATTCGCGAGCAGGCTCGCTCCTACAGGGGGCGGATTGGTCTGATGTGAGCGCCATCCTCGACAACCTGCGCGAAGTGGTTGCGCCAAGGCTCGACGCCTGCGGCCCGGCGGAAATGCGCGGCCTGCTCGACGCCCTCAGCGGTCGTTTCGTCCCCGCAGGCCCCAGCGGCGCGCCGAGTCGCGGGCGTCTGGACGTGCTGCCGACAGGACGCAATTTCTATTCGGTGGACGTGCGCAACCTGCCGACCACCACCGCGTGGCGCATCGGTTTCCAGTCGGCGAACCTGATTCTCGAGCGGCACTTGCAGGACCACGGCGATCACCTGCGTCAGCTCGGCCTGTCGGTCTGGGGCACCGCGACCATGCGCACCGGCGGCGACGACATCGCGCAAGCCATGGCGCTGATGGGTGTGCGCCCGGTCTGGGCGACGGGCAGTCAGCGGGTCGATGACTTCGAAATTCTGCCGCTGAGCCTGCTCGACCGCCCACGCGTGGACGTGACCTTGCGCGTGTCCGGGTTCTTCCGTGATGCCTTTGCCAATCTTATTCGCCTGTTCGATGCAGCGGTGCGGGCAGTCGCTGCGCTGGATGAACCGGACGACCTCAATCCATTGGCGGCCAAGGTCCGCGCCGAACGCGAGGCGTTGCTGCAATCGGGCCTTGATGAAGAAGCGGCCAAACGACAGGCCGGTTGGCGCATCTTCGGCGCCAAACCCGGTACTTACGGTGCTGGCGTGCAAGGGGCAATCGATGGTCGTTTGTGGCAGAGCCGCGAGGACCTGGCCGAGGTTTACCTCAACTGGGGCGGCTACGCTTACGGCGGTGCCGACGAAGGCACGGCGGCCCGCGAGCAGTTCGCCCAGCGCCTGAGCCAGGTTCAGGCCGTGCTGCAAAATCAGGACAACCGCGAGCATGATTTGCTCGACTCCAACGACTATTACCAGTTCCAGGGCGGTATGCTCGCGGCCGTGGAAAGCCTCAGCGGTGCAGCGGCGGCCAGTTACCATGGCGATCACAGCCAGCCGGACTTGCCGAAAGTCCGTACGTTGAAGGAAGAGCTGAACCGGGTGATCCGCTCGCGGGCGGCCAATCCGAAATGGATCGACGGCGTGAAGCGCCACGGCTACAAAGGTGCGTTTGAACTGGCGGCGACGGTCGATAACCTGTTCGCCTTCGACGCGACGACGCAGTTGATCGACGATCACCAATACGCGTTGCTGGCCGATGCGTATTTGCTGGACCCGGCGACCCGGGATTTTGTGCGCGAGCACAATCCTCATGCGTTGCGCGACATGACCGAGCGCATGCTGGAAGCGCAGCAGCGGGGGATGTGGCAGGAGCCCGGAGCTTATAAAGAGGCTCTGGAAAACCTGCTGCTGGACATAGAAGAAGACAGTTAGATCAGAAATCGCTGCGAGGACTTCGTCCTCGATCGCGGGCAAACCTCGCTCCTACAGATTGGCGTAAATCTGTAGGAGCGAGGCTTGCCCGCGAAGACGTACGAAAAGACACCACCGACCACACTGAGAAACCCCGACATGACCGACACCCCGCATTTCCCCTTATCCGCCGTGGTCGGCGCCGACGATCTCAAACTCGCCCTGTACCTCACCGCCATCGACCCGAAAATCGGCGGTGTGCTGATCGAAGGCCCGCGTGGCATGGCCAAATCCACCCTGGCCCGAGGCCTCGCGGACCTGCTCGCCAGCGGTCAGTTCGTCACCTTGCCGCTGGGTGCCACTGAAGAACGGCTGGTCGGCACCCTCGACCTTGACGCTGCCCTGAGCGAAGGTCGTGCGCAGTTTTCTCCCGGCGTACTGGCCAAGGCTGACGGCGGCGTGCTCTACGTCGATGAAGTCAATCTGCTGCCCGATCACCTGGTGGACTTGCTACTCGACGTCGCCGCCAGCGGCACCAACCTGATCGAGCGTGACGGCATTTCCCATCGGCATTCGGCAAAGTTCGTGTTGATCGGCACCATGAATCCGGAAGAGGGCGAGTTGCGTCCGCAACTGCTCGACCGCTTTGGCCTGAACGTCGCCCTCAGCGGTCATACCGAACCCGCTCAGCGTGGGCAGATTATCCGTCGGCGGCTGGATTTCGACAGCGATCCGCAACGCTTCTGCGCCGAGTGGGAAAGCCAGCAGCAGTCATTGCGTGAGCGTTGCCAGACAGCGCGCAGCACACTGGCGAGCATCCCCCTCGACGATGAGGCGCTGGCACAGATTACCGAGCGCTGTTTCGCCGCCGGTGTCGATGGCCTGCGCGCCGATCTGGTCTGGCTGCGTGCCGCCCGTGCCCATGCGGCTTGGCGGGGGGCGAGCGCCATTGCCGAGGAAGATATCGATGCCGTTGCCGAGTTCGCCTTGCGCCATCGTCGTCGCGAACAGTCGCCACCGGCGCCGCAACAGGCCCGACAACCCGCCCCGCAACAATCCAGCCCGAGCGAAGGCCAGGGCCAATGGGGTGAAATGCCGGCGCAGGCGCTGCCGGTCGGCGCTCGACGTGAAGTGCCGAGCTGGCCAAAAAAGCCCTAGGCATTCGCCCTCGATCTGACGCGGGGGCGAATGCCAGGCCCCGCGCCGGACGGCTGGACCACGGCAAACAGGGTAAGCGTCATGCCGCCCGCAGCGGCTCGATCAATTGGCCCGGCACCTTGCTCAACGGCCGCCCGCGCCAACGCCAGGATGTGCTGTTTCAATTGCGCACCCGTTCGCCCCATGAACTGTGGCTGGTGATCGTCGACGCCTCGGCCTCGACGCGCCGCCACCAGGCCTTGAGCGACGCCAAGGGGCTGTTGGCGCAGTTGTTCGACGACGCTTATCGCCAGCGTGCGCACCTGGCGTTGCTGACGGCCAGCGGCCATGCGCCGAAGTGGCAAGTGCAAGGGTTGAAAGCTTCCAGCGGGTTGCGCCACTGGCTCGATGGCCTTGGCGCGGGCGGCGGTACGCCGTTGCTGGCGGCATTGGGCGAAGCGGGGCGATGGCTCGCGGTCCGGCAAAAACGCTTTCCGGCGGAGCAGCAACGGTTGTTGCTGGTGACCGATGGCCGGTTGAAGGAGTGGTCGGGGTTGCCGGAGCTGGCGTGTCCGGGGCTGCTGATCGACATCGAGCGTGGCCCGATCCGGTTGGGGCGGGCGCGGCAGTTGGCGACGGAGCTGCAAACGGATTATCGGCATATCGATGAGCTGGTTTCAGGCTGATTTTTACAGTGTCTGTGCTGGCCTCTTCGCGGGCAAGCCTCGCTCCTACAGGGACAATGCGTAACCTGTAGGAGCGAGGCTTGCCCGCGAAGGCATCACCTCGGTAACGAATACTCACGATCAATCTGCAGCGCTGCCCTATGCTATCCAGGCAGCCATTCACAGGAGTGAAGCATGCGTGTTCTAGCCACAAACAGTCAGGACGATTTCCGTGTCAAAGCCTACGCCGGCACTAACGGCGTGCTGCTGGCCATGGACCTGGCCGAATCCCGCCGTAAAGGCCTGCTGGGTTTTGCCATCGAAAAACAGCAAGGCAGCAAGCCCTGGTTGTTCCTGTTCAATAGCCTGACGTTCCCCGGCAAGGCTCATACGTTCCCGCAGTTTCATGCCACCCCGAGCGACCTCGCGCCGTTGCAGAAATTTCGCTGGGCCGATTACGCGGTCAATCCTGGGATGACGATCCATTACCGAATCCACCTCGCCTATGGCAGCGCTGATGCACCGCAACTGGGCGAATATCTGGAAGTGACCGTCACGTCCGACAATGGCCTGCCGCACAATCAGAGCGTGATTTTCAACCGCGCGGTGGCCGCCAGCCAGGCATTCCAGCGCAAGTTTCCCGACCTCGACGCGTTGATCAGCGCCAACAAGAACCTGCCCATCGAGGCCTGGCCCGATGCGCCGCGCCAGTGGCTGGAAAACGGTTTGCTCGGGCGCTTGCTGGGGTTTATCGAACGGGCGGTGGATGGTCAGTGGGCACTGGACATTGCCATTTACGAGTACGAGTTGCAGGTGATCGTCGATGCCGTCAACGCGGCGTTCGAACGGGGTGTGGAGGTTCGCGTGCTGTATCACGCACAACCCGACGATGACGACACCGTCATCAACCAGGCCAGCCTGGAAAAAATCCCGGCGGCGAACAAGCGCGGGCGTGTCACTCACAACATCTTCCACAACAAATTCATGGTGCTGAGCCGGGTCGATGCCGCCGGGCAGCTTCAGCCTGAAGCGGTGCTGTGCGGCAGCACCAATTTCACGCCCAATGGCGTTTATCGCCAGGCCAACGTGGTGCATGTGCTGGACGACGCGCGCATCAGCGCCAGCTATCTGCAGACCTTCGAGCAAGTCTGGGCGACACCGGACGACGTCGGCGCCACCCGGCAATGGATCACGCAACACAACCCGATGGACCCGCAGCAACCGCTGTTCGCCGGGTTTTCACCGCGTTCGGGGCAGGGTGATTTGCGGGCGTTTGTCGAGATCATCAACGCCGCGAAAAAGGACGTGCTGTTTGTCACGGCGTTCGCCTTGCCCGACGACATTCTCAACGCGCTGCTCGGCCAGCCCCACGACGACATTTTGCGTTACGGCCTGCAAAACACCGCCAGTCGCATCACCGGTTTTCACGCTGATCGCAGCGCCGAATTTGCCGCGACTGCGCTGCTTAACACCGGGTTGGAAGGTTGGCTTCGAGAGAACATGAAGGGCCAGAAGGGCAATTTGCTGGTGCACACCAAAGCCGTGGTCACCGACTTCACCAGCGATGCGCCGACGATCATCAGCGGCAGCCACAACCTCAGCGCTGCGGCCAGTAACGGCAACGACGAGAACTACCTGATCGTGCGCGGCGATACCGATCTGGCTGATCGTTATGGTTTGGAGTTGCTGCGGTTCTACGAGCATTACCGCTTTCGCTACTTCGCCAAGAAACTTGCGCTCAAACAGGTGCAGCCGTTGAAGGCGGATGATAGCTGGACTGATGATTACTACCTGGCGGGGGATTTGCGGGAGCTGTCGAGATTGCGATTCTCCGGACGGTAAAACAGTGAATTTAATGGCCCCATCGCGGGCAAGCCCGCTCCCACAGGTATTGTGAAAACCTTGTGGGAGCGGGCTTGCCCGCGATGGGGGCGACACGGTCCCCGCGGGTCAGCGAAACAAATGCGCCCGCACCCACTCAAACACCGCATCCCCACGCCCGCTCCCGATTACTTCCCCATCGCCTGTCGGTACTGCCGCGTACGCCGGCCAATGTACAAACGGTCAAGGATCAGCGCCCAGACCGCCGACACCTCAGGCCGGGGCTTGCGCCCACGGCTCAGGCGCTGGAGCTGGAATTTCACCACAGCCATGCTCGCCAACGCGGCCAACGGTTTGCGTTTCCAGTGGATCGGCGGCAGTTGCGGATGGCTGTTCCGGCCCTCGCGCCAGTGTTTGACCAACTGCGGTTCGAGGGCCAACGCCGTGCCGATGCCGGCCATGGCGATGCCGCTGTCGAGCACCTGTTCGACGATCGCCAAACGCCGAATCCCGCCGGTCACCATCACCGGCATACGCGCCACGCTCGCCAATTCACCGGCCATTTCCAGAAAGTACGCTTCCCGCGCCAGGGTCCGGCCATCGCGTGCTTCGCCCTGCATGGCCGGTGCTTCGTAGCTGCCGCCCGACAACTCAAGCAAATCGATCGGCTTATCGTTGAGCCACTGGATCACTTGGCGGGCATCGTCGGCGTCGAAGCCACCGCGCTGGAAGTCCGCCGAGTTGAGTTTTACCGAGACGCAGAATTTCGGTGATACGGCCTGGCGGACGGCGCTGATCACTTCGAGCAACAAGCGTGCGCGATTCTCCAGGGATCCGCCCCAGCGGTCGGTGCGGCGATTGGTCAATGGCGACAGGAACTGGCTGATCAGGTAACCGTGTGCCGCATGAATCTGCACGCCGGTGAAGCCGGCCTTTTCGGCGAGCGCAGCGCTGGTGGCGAAGCGTGTGATTACCTCGGCGATATCGTCTTCGGACATCGGTTTGGGTTCGGCAAACATCTTGGAAAATGAACCGAGATCCAGCGCCACCGCCGAGGGCGCCCACGCTTGCTGGCCGAGGTTGGCCATGGTCTGGCGCCCCGGATGATTGAGCTGCATCCAGAATTGCGCGCCACCGGAGCGGCCAATCGTTGCCCATTGGCGAAAGCGTTCCATGTCTCGATCATCTTCCAGCACCACGCCACCGGGGCCGGTCATGGCGCGGCGGTCGATCATCACATTGCCCGTCAGCAACAACCCGGCTTCGCCCCCGGCCCAGGCCTGGTACAAGCGAAACAGTGCATCGGACGGCGCTTGCCCGGTGTCGGCAAGGTTTTCTTCCATCGCCGCTTTGGCAATGCGATTGCCGATCGTCTGGCCGTTGGGCAAATTCAACGCTTGGAAGGGCGACATGCTTGACTCCTCATCAGTGAAGAGCAGAGGCTAAGCTTAAAGTTAACTTTAATGTCAAGCAGGCAAACGAGGCCAGGATGAAGATTGGTGAATTGGCGCAGCTAAGCGGGTTGAACGCGTCGCGCATTCGGTTTTACGAGGCCCAGGGCCTGATCCAGAAAGTGGAGCGCCGGGCGAACGGTTACCGGCATTACCCCGAGCAGGTTTTACAAACGCTGTATCTGATCCAGTGCGCGCAGCAAGCCGGGTTCAGCCTGGAAGAGCTGAAGCAGTTGTTGCCCGACACCGCGACCGGTGAATTCAAGCACGACGAACTGGTCGCGGGTCTCCAGCGAAAAATCGACCAGATCGAAGAAATGCAGCGACACCTGGCGCAGAGCAAGGCGAAGCTGTTAGCGGTGCTCGACGATATCCACGCCCGCCCCGACGGCATGGGCTGCGATGCAAATGCCGAACGGGTGCTGGCGTCCTTCAAGCATTCGCGTTGATGGCGGCAGCCGATGGTACGGGAATCGGATTGCGCATCAGCGTGCCCACCACCAACGCCCCCAGCAATGCGAGTAATCCGGCGACCAACAACAAGAGACTGAAGCCGCCGACGAACGCCTGTCGAGCCAACGGTTCGACCACGCTGCGCGCGGCTTCCGGCAACAGGCCCAGCGCTGCCGGCATGTCACCGGCCACCACCCGCGACGCGATGCCCTGGGTCTGGGCGAGCCATTGCGCGCCTTGTGCCGACAAATCTGCGCGCAACAACTGTTCGGCATGGCTGGACAGCAACGCGCCGTACACGCCGATGGCCAGCACGATCGCACTGAAACGCATGGTGGTGCTCATGCCCGAGGCCATCCCGGTGCGTTCCCTGGGCACGCAGGCCATGATGTTTTTCTGCGTGTCGCCGTTGAGCAGCCCGGCCCCCGCGCCGGTGACGGCAATCGCCAGGGCAAAAGGCAGGTAACCGCCGCTGCTGACCGCCCAGGCACTGAGCAGATTGCCGCCGCCGACCAGGGTCAAACCGGTCGCCATCAACGTAGCCGGGGCAAATCGACTGGCCAGACGCACGCCGATACGCGGGCAAATCAGCATGGTCAGGGCAAACGGCAACATGCCCAGCCCTGAGGCGATGGCCGAGAAACCCAGGCCGTTTTGCAGATAAAACGGCAGCAATGTCATCATCACCTGCGCGCAGCCGGCGTAGGCAAACATCCCCAGCAGCGCGCCAATGAAGCGCGGATGTTTGAACAATTGCAGGTCGACCATCGGCCGCCGCTGCATCCGCTCGATCACGACGAACAACCCCAGTAACAGCGCGCCGCCGATCAGTCGGGCGTAAGTGAGCGGGTTGTTCCAGCCGATCCGGTTGGCCTCGATCAGGCCCCAGATCAGGCACAGCAAACTGCCACTGAACGCCAGGCTGCCCCACGGATCGAGGCGCGCGGATTGCGGGTCGCGGGATTCCGGCACCGCACGCCAGACCATGACCATCAGGAACAGGCCCACCGGCAAATTGAGGTAGAAGATCCAGCGCCAGCCAATGAATTCAGTGATCAAGCCGCCGACCGTGGGCGCGGCTGTCATCGCCACGCCCATGCACGCGCCCCAGAACGCCCAGGCCTTGGCCCGTTCCACTTCATCGTGAAAGGTGTGGCCGATAGAGGCCAGGGCTGAGGTCAGCAACAACGCCGCGCCGACCCCCTTGATCGCCCGTGCGATGTCGAGGAACAACGCGTTGGGCGCAGCGCCGCACCCGATGGACGCCAGAATGAAAATGCCCAGGCCACAGAGCAGGGTTTTCTGCCGGCCGAAGCGGTCGGCGATACTGCCCGCCGGCAGCAACAGGGCGGCGAAGGCGAGCATGTAGGCGCTGACCACCCATTCGATATCGGCAAAATTTGCGCCCAGGTCCCGGGCGATCGTCGGCAGGGTGACGGCGACGATGTTGGTATCGAGGACGATCAACGAACACACGCCAGAGGCGGTCAACAATGTGAGGCGTGGATTGACGCGGCTCATGAGCGGATTGCCTTTTGCGCAAGGCTGCTTGCAGTAACGGCGATAAGGGGTTTGACGTACATGCTGTGGGCTCTCTACTGTGATTGCCAAATGAGCTTATCGCGACCGCTTGCGCGCTTCGTTAGCCGAAAACCGGCACTTCATTACCTTTGAGCTAATGCTTCCATGGATATACGGCATTTCCGCTACTTTCTGGCCGTTGCCCGGCAAGGCAACTTCACGCGTGCTGCCGAACAACTCGGTATCGCACCGCCGACCTTGACTCGACAGATCCAGGACATGGAGAACGAACTCGGCACACGACTGTTCGTGCGCCAGACCCGTGAAGTCAGCCTGACCGAAGCCGGCGCCGCACTGCTGATCGAAGCCGAGGCGACGGTGCGGCAATTCGAGTACGCCCAGCGTAACGCCCAGCGCGCCGGGCGAGGGGATATCGGTCATATCGAGCTGGGTTACGTGGCTTCTGCGGTGTACTCGGGACTGTTGCAAAAGCAGGTGCAAGCGTTCAGTCGCGAATGCCCGGACGTCAGCCTCAACGTGCGCGAAAGCCCGATGGCGAGCTTGCCGGCGATGGTCCTCGAAGGCCGGTTCGATATCGGTTATGTGCGTTCACCCATGACATTGCCCGAGGGGCTGGAAGCCATTCGCCTCGACGCGGAAGGTTTTGTGCTGGCGCTGTCGAGCGAGTCGTGGCTGTGCCGTTTGACTGAGCTCGGCCCGGAGCATTTGCAGGGCGAGACGTTCATCCTGCCGGAGCAGATCAGCGGCACCTTGCAAGTCGCCGCCGAGGGCGGGTTTGCGCCGAAACTCGGGGCGCAACCCGGCGGGTTGGTGGCGGTGCTGGCGCTGGTGTCGCTGGGGCAGGGCGTGGCGGTGGTGCCGGAGTCGGTGGTCGGGCACGTCGGGTTGCCCGGTGTGGTTTACCGCTCGATCAAAGGGTGTGAGGTGAGCTCGTGGTTGTCGTTGGTTTATCGGCGGTTTGAGAAGTCAGCGGCGGTGGTGCGGTATATCGAACGGGTGAAAAACCGTTAAAAGATCGCAGCCTACGGCAGCTCCTACAGTCGTTCGACGATGTTCTGTAGGAGCTGCCGAAGGCTGCGATCTTTTGACCTTCTACAGATTTTGTAATGATTTCTGGCTGTAGGAAAAGTCGCTTTCACCTGTACGCTCCAAGGCCTTTTTCCTTTCAGGACTTGCATGAACACCCTCTCGGAGCCCCCCAGTTATCCTTCCTCTCAGCGCCATCGTGCGCGCCTGATACACGCGAAACACCCGGTCTTTCGCCTTCCGAACACCCTTGTCATTGCAGCTCCACGGCCTCTGCGCCGCGCCTTGCCGTGCCCGGCATTCTGAATTCACTGAAGAGATCGAGACGTTTTTATGGAATGGATAGCTGACCCCACCGCGTGGCTGGGCCTGTTGACGTTGATCGTGCTGGAGCTGGTGCTCGGTATCGACAACCTGGTGTTTATCGCGATCCTGGCGGACAAACTGCCGCCCGAGCAGCGTGACCGTGCGCGAATCATCGGTCTGTCCCTGGCCTTGCTGATGCGCCTGGGCCTGCTGGCGAGTATTTCCTGGCTGGTGACCCTGACCCAGCCGCTGTTCGAGGTGTTCGAGCACAGTTTCTCCGGCCGTGACCTGATCATGTTGTTCGGTGGTGTGTTCCTGTTGTTCAAAGCGACGATGGAATTGCACGAGCGACTCGAAGGCCATGTCGGCCAGCGCTCGTCCAACACGGCTTACGCGCTGTTCTGGCCGATCGTCGCGCAGATCGTGGTGCTCGATGCGGTGTTCTCCCTCGACGCGGTGATTACCGCCGTGGGCATGGTCGATGAGCTGGCGGTCATGATGATCGCGGTGATCATCTCCATCGGTTTGATGATTGTCGCCAGCAAGCCGCTGACCCGTTTCGTCAACGCACACCCGACGGTGATCATGCTTTGCCTGGGCTTCCTGATGATGATCGGTTTCGCGCTGACTGCTGAAGGCCTGGGCTTCCATATTCCGAAGGGCTACCTGTACGCGGCCATTGGTTTTTCGATCCTGATCGAGCTGTTCAACCAGATCGCCCGGGCGCGCCGCAAAAAGTCCATGCAGGGCCTGCGACCGATGCGCGAGCGCACGGCCCACGCGGTCTTGCGTTTGCTGGGTGGTCGCAAACTGGCGGTGGAGGAGGTCGGCGAAGAGATTGCCGACTTGCTCGACAACGGCGAGGCGCCAAGCGAAGAGCTGTTCGACCGTCGCGAGCGGGTGATGATCAGCGGCGTGCTGCAACTGGCCGAGCGCCCGATTCGCACGTTAATGACGGTCCGTGCCGACGTCGATCACATCGACCTGTCCGACGACGCAGAAACCATTCGTACACGGCTGATGCATTCGTCCTATTCGCGCCTGCCGTTGATACGCGACGGTGCGGTGGATGAGCCGCTGGGCTTCGTGCACAAGAAGGAATTGCTCAAGGAATACCTGGCCGGCAACGAGCCGGACCTTGAGCATCTGGCGCGCAAGACCATCAACTTGCTGGACAGTTATTCGATCCTCAATGCCCTGGAACAGATGCGCAAAGCCTCGACGCACATCGCCTTTGTGGTCAATGAGTTCGGTGACTTCGTCGGCGTGCTGACCATGACCGACATTCTCGAATCGATTGCCGGCGAGTTGCCCGACGCCAGCGAAATCGAGGGGCCGGACGTGGTGGAAGAGCCGGGCGGGTTCAGGGTCAATGGTGCGTTGAACCTGATGCGGGTTCGCCAGCGGACCGGGTTCGCCGCAGAGCCGACCGAGGACTATCAGACCTTGGCGGGTCTGGTGATGAGCTTGCTGGATCGTCTGCCGATGATTGGCGACAGCCATGAGTGGGAAGGCTGGCGCATGACGGTGATGGCGGTTGAAGAGCGGCGGGTGACGCGGGTGTTTCTGACGCGGATCGGCGGGTGATTACTCGCTGAGTTTGAGGGCCTCATCGCGGTGAGGCCCTCACATTCACCTCAACTCTTCGCGGATTGCTCTTCCAGCTGATCCGACTCAAACAGTTTCGCCAGTTCCGCCCTGGCTTCCTGCGCGGTCTGCAATACCTTCGCCGCATCGTCGTACACCGCATGCTGCGCTTCCAGCACTTGCTCGTCGTGATGCTGGAAACGCTTGATCCGCGCATCTGCCTGCGCCTGGGTAAGGCCCAATCCCACCAGCGTGCGCCGGCTCATTTCCAGGCTCGAATAATAGGTTTCCCGAATCGCCTCGGCCCCCAGGTCCACCAACCGGTGTACATGCTGACGGTTACGGGCGCGGGCGATGATCTTGATGTGCGGATACAGCCGGTGCACCACCTCGGCGGTCTTGATATTGGTGTCCGGGTCGTCGGTGGCGATGATGAAGTATTCCGCGTGCTCGATCTTGGCCGCGCTGAGGATTTCCGGGCGCATCGGGTCGCCGTAGAACACCGGCACGCCGCCAAAGCTGCGCGACAGTTCGATGGTTTCCACCGAGGTGTCGAGGGCGACGAACTTGATGTTCTGCGCGCGCAGGATACGGGCGACGATCTGCCCCATCCGGCCCATGCCGGCAATCACCACACGCGGCTCGTCGGTGTCGATCTCGCGGAATTTCTCCGGCACCACCACCGGCTGCACCTTGGGGCTGACCAGTCGCGCGCAGATCAGCAACAACAAAGGCGTCACCGCCATGGACAGGGTGATGGTCAGCACCAGCAGATCGTACAGGCGCGGTTCGAACAAACCCTGGTCGCGACCGATCTTGAACACCACAAATGCAAACTCACCGCCCGCCGCCAGTACGATGCCGAGGCGAATCGCACTGACCTTGCCCAAACCGCCAGCCAGCCGCCCCACGACAAACAGCAGCGGCAGCTTGATGGCGATCAGCAACAGGGTCAGGCCCAGCACCGTGATTGGCGCGCTGAGCAGCAGGCTGAGATTTGCGCCCATGCCGACGCTGATGAAAAACAGCCCCAGCAGCAGGCCCTTGAACGGTTCGATCTGCGCTTCCAGTTCGTGGCGGTATTCGGAATCCGCCAGCAGCAAACCGGCGAGGAACGCGCCCAGTGCCATCGATACGCCGACCAGATCCATCAGCCACGCCGTGCCGATCACCACCAGCAACGCAGTGGCGGTGGAAACCTCCGGCAGACCGGTGCGGGCCACCACGCGGAACACCGGTCGCAGCAGATACCGTCCGCCGATCACCACCACGGCGATGCTGCCCAAAACGCGCAAGCCGTGGTTCAAATCCTCGGTCGCGGTGGTGGTGTGATCACCGCCCGCCAGCAACGGCACCATGGCGATCAGCGGGATCGCTGCGATGTCCTGGAACAGCAGAATCGCGAATGCCAGGCGCCCATGGGGACTGGTCAATTCCTTGCGTTCGGCCAGGCTTTGCAGGCCGAAGGCCGTGGAGGACAGTGCCAGGCCCAGCCCCAGCACAATCGCGCTGTTCAACGGCTGGCCAAACACGAACAGCGCCACCACGCCAATCACCGATCCGGTCAGCAGCACCTGCGCCAGACCGACGCCAAACACCGATTTGCGCATCACCCACAAGCGTCGCGGCGACAGCTCCAGGCCGATGATAAACAGCAGCAACACCACACCGAGTTCGGAAATATGACTGACGCTTTGCGGGTTGCCGATCAGCCCCAGCACCGACGGCCCGATGATCACCCCGGCAAACAGATAACCCAGCACCGCCCCGAGTTGCAGACGCTTGGCTAAAGGAACGGTGAGCACCGCCGCGAACAGGAACACGACAGCGGCTTGCAACAGGTTGCCTTCATGGGGCATGGCGAAACTCCAGAACTCGGTACGGCGGGGGGTACAAGGATAAGGGCTGAGACGACGGGCGCAAGCCAGGCCTGCAATGATTGTATAGATGGCGCGTTGTTGCGTATTTCACTTGCAACAAAGCCGATGAGCAGAAACCCCCAATGTTTATTCAGTTCCTTTTTAGTTGAGAACGAGGGATTTCAACGTGAGGAAAAATGCCGTCCCATTGCGCATCGATCCGCCAGATCCGCTCACTCAAATCAGGATGGGTTGCAAACAAGCGATCCATTGCCGACGACACGCCAGTATTGAAATACAGATGACTGAACTCACCCGCCCTGGCGGCATTGATGTGCGAACCTTGTGTATGACCGCCAATCTTTTTCAGTGCGCCGGCAATGCTTTGCGGATTTCGGGTGTACTGCACCGCCGTGGCATCGGCCAGAAATTCACGTTGCCGACTGACGGCAGCCTTGATCAGACTGCCAAAAAAACTCCCGGCGAATCCGGCTATACACAAAAAAATGCCGATCAGTACACCCGCCAGTTTTAGTCGTTGGTCACGGTGGTTGCTCTGACTCGCTTTGACCAATATCAGGCTGCCCGCCAGTCCGAGTACCAACAGTCCGCTAATGATTGCCAGCATGTGCATGTTGAGACGCATGTCCCCGTTGTAGATATGGCTGAACTCATGGGCAATCACGCCTTGCAGCTCTTCTCGCGTGAGCAGCGATATCGCACCCTGCGTCACGCCGATCACTGCATCTTCGGGGGTGAACCCGGCCGCGAAGGCGTTGATGCCTTCATCCGGTAACAGATAGACCGTCGGCACAGCGATGCCTGAGGCAAGCGCCATTTCCTCGACGATGTTGATCAGGCGTTGCTCTTCGAGCGTTCGCCCGCCGTGATTGATCTGACGTCCGCCCAATTTTTCTGCGATGACCTTGCCGCCGGCCCGGAGCTCTGCGTACTTGACCAGACTGCCCAGCAGAACAACGCCGATGATTAACGGCGCCACAACCCCGACGGCTTGCCAGTTGAGGGTCAATCTGCGGCTGCCGTCATTCGCATGCTCAAGACTGAATGCGAGGCAGGTTATGGTGATCAGGCTCAGCACCGACAGGATCATCAACAGGACGAGCAGCGCCGTTCGGTGTCTGGCCTGGCGCTGTTGCTCAAAAAAATTCATCGGATCATCCGTGGGCAAAGCGTTTTAGAAGGAGACCTGAGGGGCTTGTTGAATAGACGCGGTGTCGGAGAATTCCAGCGGGGTGGCATCGGCGGCATGGCCGAAGCGAGCGGCCAGTAGCACGGCGGGGAAGCTTTGTTTGAGATTGTTGTAGGTCAGCACCGCATCGTTGAACACTTGGCGCGCAAAAGTCACTTTGTTTTCAGTGCTGCTGATTTCTTCACTGAGTTGCTGCATGGTCTGCAAAGCCTGGAGTTCTGGGTAGGCTTCCAGGGTTACATTCAGTCGCCCCATGGCGCTGCTGAGTACACCATCGGCCAGACTCAGTTGAGCCATATTTCGCGCGTCGCCCGGTTGAGCCTGGGCGGCCTTGAGCCCGGCCAGTGCGTTGTTGCGCGCGGCGATGACGGCCTCGAGCGTCTCGCGCTCATGGGTCAGATAACCTTTGGCAGTTGCTACCAGATTGGGGATCAGGTCATAACGGCGCTTGAGTTGCACCTCAAGCTGCGCGAAGGCATTTGCTATTTCATTGCGGCGGGCGACCAGGCTATTGAAGAGCCCGATGACGTACAGAATGCCTAGAACCAGAACGGCCAAAATGACCAGCAAGACGATGCTGTTAGTGCTCATGGTGTGATGTCCTTGTTCACGGAAGGAGATTTTGCGCAGGATGTTAACGGAAAACCCAAGGCTTGAATGCTTTCGGCCAAGTCAGGTTGATCGTGTAGCTTCATGTCGGCAGTGGAGCGTCAAACCCTATTCGCTGTGAACCCGCACCGGGGGCTCGGTGCCCAACCGATACTGATTATTCCCGCTGCGCTTGGCCTCATACATCGCCAGGTCCGCAATATGAATCAACCGGTCCATGCTCGGCGCATGATCGGGGAACACCGCGACGCCCAGGCTGGTGCCGATGTGGCGCAGGTCATTGCCGATGGTCACGGGTGGCGAGAGTTCGACGAAGATTTTCTGGCAGATGCTGCGGGCTTCGTCTTGCAAACAGCCGCCTTTTGGCAGGCCCTGGAGGATAACCACAAACTCGTCGCCACCGATGCGGGCGACGGTGTCGGTTGAGCGCAGGATTCGCTTCAGGCGTGTGGCGGTAGTGACAAGTACGCGGTCGCCTGCGGCATGGCCGTAATGGTCGTTGATCGCCTTGAAACCGTTGAGGTCGACGAACACCAGCGCCACTCGCGTGGCACTGACGCGTGCCTGTTCCAGTGCCTCGGACAAACGCTCTTCGAGCACCAGCCGGTTGGGCAGGCCGGTCAACGGGTCGAAATGGGCCAGGTGCTGCAGGTAACTGGCGGAGGCTTTTTCCTCGGTGATGTCGCGGACCACGCCCATCATCTTGATCGTTTCATCGTGGTCGTTCTTCACCACATTGCCGGTCTCGCGTAGCCAGCGAATGGTGCCGTCGGACCAGATGACCCGGTATTCCTCATCATGGTTCTCGCCGGTTTCCAGGCAACGCAGCTCACCGGCCCGCACCCTGACCCGGTCGTCGGGATGCACGCAAGCGCAAAACAAGGCGTAGGAGGGCGTCACTTCGCCGATCTTGAAGCCGAACATGCCGTAAATCGCGTCCGACCAGTAGAGCCGATCGGTGTCGACATCCCAGTCCCAGGTGCCGATGCGGGCGAAATACTGGCTGCGTTTGAAGCGTTCGGCGTCGCCGTCCTGATGGATGTTTTGTCGTTCGGACAGATGGGTGATGAGCACGCGATATTCGTCGAGCTGCTTTCGCAGCGAACGTTCGCGACAGATCAGCGCGATAATCAAGGCAAGCAGCAACGCGCAAATGGCTGCGCCGGTCCAGACATAAATCATGCAGAGGTTGCCATCATGGCGGTTTGATCCCTAGGGTAGGTGCTGCATATCTTAGTTCACGGCTAATGGCGAAAACAGATCGTACGGGTTGCCAATCGTGCACGTTTCTGGGAAAACGGCGCACGTTACGTCCAATTGGGCGAGTGCACAATAGAGTGAACGTGATGAATGATGAACTGCAGATAATCGAACTTGAAGCGGGCGACGGAAAAATTGCCGTCAAAGGTGCGCTGATCACCACCCAGTATCGTGGCTGGCTGGAAGACGGTAGCGAGTTCGATTCTTCCTACAGCCGGGGCAAGCCTTTCCAGTGCGTGATCGGCACCGGACGCGTGATCAAGGGCTGGGATCAGGGGATCATGGGGATGCAGGTCGGTGGCAAGCGCAAATTGCTGGTGCCGGCGCATCTGGGCTATGGCGAGCGCACGATGGGGGCGATTCCGCCGAACTCGAACCTGATTTTCGAGATTGAATTGCTGGAGGTTTTGACGCGGGATGATTGATTGGCGCGTCAGGGGGAGGTGTGTTGTTTGTCAGAACGCCATCGCCGGCAAGCCGGCTCCTACAAAGGGTGTTGTAGGAGCCGGCTTGCTGGCGATGAACGATGACGCGGTCAATCTGGCATGACTAACCCTGAAACGTCTCCCGGTACGCATACAGCCCCGGTGTCCCGCCCGTCATCACAAACAACACGTTGTCCCCGGCGCGAAAACGTTCTTGCTTGAGATCCGCCACCAGGCCGGCAAACGCCTTGCCGGAGTACACCGGGTCGATCAACAGACCTTCAGCACGAGCCATCAGGCGTACGGCGTCTTGCATGGCTTGGGTCGGCAGGCCGTAACCCTCGCCCAACTGACTGCCGTCGATCGCAATCTCTTCTGGCCGCACGGTGGCGGTGCTGCCCAGTAAAGCCAGGGTGTCCTGAGTCAATTTCAGGGTACGGTTCGCTGACGATTCCCGATCCGACAACACCGAATAAGACTTGACCATCGAGGCCCCTCGGTCCAGCAACTGGAAGCCGGCCGCGAGCCCGGCGTGGGTGCCGGCGCTGCCGTTGGGCACCACGACCTGATTGAAGAGCAGGCCGAGTGCCGTCTCCTGATGCGTGATTTCTGCGGCGCAACGCGCATAGCCGAGACTGCCGAGGGGCGTTGAACCGCCCATGGGAATCACCAGCACCTTGTGCCCCGCGTCCCGAAGTTGCGCCGCGCGAGCCTCGGCCCGGGCGAGCGAGTCGGTGCCTCCCGCGAGCACTTGCAGTTGCGCGCCAAACAATTGGTCGAGCAGCACATTGCCGTTGAGTTCGTAATCCACATCAGCCTTGGGGACCGAGCGGGTCAGGATCAATTCGCAGGCGATGCCTAAACGTGCGCAGGCTGCGGCGGTCAGGCGCGCATGGTTGGACTGCACGCCGCCGACGGTAATGACCGTATCAATGCCTGCCTGCTGCGCTGCGCCGATATGGAATTCAAGTTTGCGCAGTTTGTTGCCGCCACCGCCCAGCAACATGTGATCGTCGCGCTTGAGAAACAGGCGAATTCCCCGCGTCTCCAAGCCCAATAGCTGCTCGAGGCGTTCGGCTCGTTGAATGGGCGTGGGGCCTTGCAGGAGGTCTGCTCGCGCAAAAGCACTCAGGGATTTGTCCAGTTGGGTTTGCATCGGTGGCGCCTCGCTGACGTTTATCAGAGTGACTCTATGGAGAAAGTCACCCGCGATAAACGCATTGCCAGTCATTACACCCTTAACCTGATGTAACTAATGTGCTGCGATGCGCTTCATGAGAACAGTGGAATTCGGCCATTCAGGGAAGGGCGGTAGCGCCAGGTCAATCGCTCCAGGTCGGGCTTCAATGCCAGAATTTGCATCAGCGTGGCGCTGGCGATACTCAAGGCCAGCATCTGCCCGGGACATTGATGGCGACCGGCGCCGAAGGTGAAGCTGCGACGCTGCGGGCGTTCGAGCATGAATGCATCAGGCTGCTCATTGAGCTGCGGGTCGCGATTGGCCGACGCCAGCAGCACCAGGATCACATCGCCCGCATTGAAGTTCACGCCATCGATTTCACAGGTGGCGGCGACGAAACGACGGGTGTTCTGTACCGGCGGATCGAAGCGCTGGACTTCGGCCAACAGGTCGTCAATGTTGATCGAATCGTTCAGCCACTGCGGATGTCGAATCAACGCCAGTAACGCATTGCCGATCAGCCCGGCGGCGGCTTCATAGGTCTGGGAGAACAGGCCGATGAGATTGGCGATCAAGGCATCGCTGTCGGCGGAGCTTGCCGCAAAACGCTGGCGGATACCGGCAAGAAGGGCGCTTTGATTGTCCGGGTCATCCAGCAACTCAATGAAGTAACCGCGCAATTGTTCCGCCGCCGCATGAGCAGCGTCCAGGTGTGCCTGAGCGCTGAGGGGTGACAGGCACGCGACGAAATCGCCGGTCAGCTTGCTGATCACCCGAGCCTGAGCGGGCGAAAACCCCAGCAACGCCGCCACCACGCACACCGGGCCAAGGAACATTGCCTTGTGCAGACCTTCGGCGTCCGGACTGAGCAAACGTGCGCCGACCAACGCGTTGACTTCCTCCCCGTCAATAAGCGCCAGCCCCGGCTGGATCGCCGATCTTGGGCAACGTTGGCGTTCGCCCTCGTTCATCCGCATCAACTGACTGAAGACCTTGCCGGCCATGCCACTGGCAATGGCCTTGGGCACTGGTTCGTGAGTCGGCCGAACGTGACAGTCAGGATGCGCCAGCACCGCCGTCACGGCCTTGGCGCTGCTGGCCACCCACAGTTTCAGTCCCTGGTGAAAAACCAGTCCGCCTTGAGCGCGCAACTGCGCGTAATAAGGATAAGGATCGACATGAGTCGCAGCGATGATCGGGTCCATGGGTCGCAGCCTTGTTCGTGGTGGGAAAAGTGTTGCTACTATCTCCAGTCCGAAAGGGGCTTGATTCGTCCGGGAGCGAAATATGAACGCAGAACCACTCGACCTCGGTGTTTCACAGGTGGCGGCGGCCATTGCCGAACCGGCGCGGACCAGAATCTTGTGTTCTTTGATGGACGGCCACGCCCGCACCAGCACTGAGTTGGCGGCGATTGCCGAAGTCAGCGCTTCCACCGCCAGCGCGCACCTGGCCAAACTCAAGGAACTGGCGCTGCTGCGTCTGCACGTTCAAGGGCGTCATCGCTACTACAGCCTCGCGGACAAACGCGTGGCCCAGGCGCTGGAAGCGTTGATGGTGATCGGCCAGAACAGCGCGCCGACCTTCAACCCGCGAACCCCGGACCGCCTGCAATTTGCCCGCACGTGCTACGACCACATGGCCGGCACGCTGGCGGTGTTGCTGCATGACCGGCTGCTGGAAAAAGGCTGGCTGCTGGAAACGGATGAACAGGCTTATCGGCTGAGTGACAGCGGCGAGACGTTGTTCGAAGGGCTGGGCATTGAAGTCAACGACCTGGCCACGCAGCGCCGACGGTTTGCCTGCCCGTGTCTGGACTGGAGCATGCGCCGCCCGCATCTGGGTGGTTCGTTGGGCGCGGCGTTGCTGCAAACGGCGATCAAGCGCAAATGGGTGACGCAGGATCTGGACAGCCGGGCGCTGACGTTGACCGCGATGGGCAGCAAGGAAATCGGCGCCCGGTTTGACCTGCAGCAAAATCTGCCCGTAGGCGCGCTGATTCCGGGATTGATCACCCAGGCCGATCAGGTCAGCGGCATCAAGGGCAGGGTGGGCAAGCGCCTCACACTGGCAAACGGAGTTCCTGACACGGACTCTCGGGAAACACAGAACCTGTAGGAGCCGGCTTGCTGGCGATGAGCTCAAGCGCGTCACGGTGAACCCGTCCGTACGCGTTATCGTTAACGACCATCGCCAGCAAGCTGGCTCCTACAATGGACCGGGCTAAGCCAGTGAAAGCCCCAAAAAAAAGCCCCCCATCGCCAAGACGATGGAGGGCTTGGATGCAGCAGATGTCAGATCAAACCTTGACGATCCAGCCTGCTGGCGCTTCGATGTCGCCGGTTTGCACGCCGGTCAGCTCTTTGTAGAGCTTCTGGGTGACCGGGCCGACTTCGGTTTCACTGTGGAACACGTGCAGGTGGTCGTTGTAGCTGATGCCGCCGATCGGGGTGATCACGGCAGCCGTACCGCAAGCGCCGGCTTCCTTGAAGTCGGACAGCTTGTCGATGAACACATCACCTTCAACCACTTCCAGGCCCAGACGTGTCTTGGCCAGTTCGATCAACGACAGGCGGGTGATGCCTGGCAGTACCGACGGCGAGTTCGGGGTGACGAACTTGTTGTCGTGGGTGATCCCGAAGAAGTTGGCCGAACCGACTTCTTCGATTTTGGTGTGGGTCATCGGGTCCAGGTAGATGCAGTCGGCAAAATGCGCCTTCTTGGCTTGGGAGCCAGGCATCAGGCTGGCGGCATAGTTGCCACCGACCTTGGCTGCGCCAGTGCCTTGTGGGGCGGCGCGGTCGTAGCTGGAGATCAGGAAGTTGTGCGGGGTCAGGCCACCTTTGAAGTAAGCGCCAACCGGAATGCAGAAGATCGAGAAGATGAACTCGGGGGCGGTACGCACGCCGATGTTGTCACCCACGCCGATCACGAACGGGCGCAGGTACAGCGCGCCGCCAGTGCCGTAAGGCGGGATGAAACGCTCGTTGGCGCGGACCACTGCCTTGCAGGCTTCGATGAACTGCTCGGTTTCCACGAATGGCATCAGCAGGCGTGCACAGCTGCGCTGCATGCGCAGGGCGTTCTGGTCCGGGCGGAACAGGTTGATCGAGCCGTCCTTGCAACGGTAGGCCTTCATGCCTTCGAAGCATTGCTGGCCATAGTGAAGGGCAGTCGAACCTTCGCTGATGTGCAGCACATTGTCTTCGGTCAGGGTGCCTTTGTCCCACTCACCATTACGATAGTGCGACAGATAGCGCTTGTCGGTCTTGATGTAGTCAAAACCCAGCTTGTCCCAATTGATGCTTTCGTTACCCATGACACCCTCTATCACTTAACAACCGCCGAAACGGTTCAAGGCTTCTGACGTTTTTTGGATGGGGACAACAATACTTCATTCCGGGCCCAATTCGCAGCCCGGAATGCAATCCTTGTAGGAGCCGGCTTGCCGGCGATCGCTACGACTCGGTGTGCCAGATGTACCGCCATCGCCGGCAAGCCGGCTCCTACAGGTTCGGCGTACGCTTTGGTTTTACAGGTGCAGCGCGTGGCCAAGAGCCCGCAACGCCGCTTCCTGCACCGCTTCGCCCAAGGTCGGATGCGCATGGATGGTGCCGGCGATGTCTTCCAGCCGGGCGCCCATTTCCAGGCTTTGGCCAAACGCGGTCGACAATTCCGAAACACCCACGCCAACGGCCTGCCAGCCAACAATCACGTGATTGTCCCGACGAGCGACCACTCGCACGAAGCCGCTTTTCGATTCCAGCGTCATCGCCCGGCCATTGGCCGCGAACGGGAAGCTTGAAACGATGCAGTCCAGGCCCGCTGCCTTGACCTCGTCCGGGGTCTTGCCGACCACCACCAGTTCCGGGTCGGTGAAGCACACGGCAGCGATAGCCGTCGGGTTGAACTCGCGGGTTTTACCGCTGATCAGCTCGGCCACCATCTCGCCCTGAGCCATGGCCCGGTGCGCAAGCATCGGTTCACCGCTGAGGTCGCCGATGGCGTAGACGTTGCGCATGCTGGTCTGGCAACGGTTGTCGATCTTGATTGCCGAGCCGTTCATGTCCAGATTCAGCGCTTCGAGGTTCCAGCCCTGGGTGTTGGGTTTGCGGCCAACGGCGACCAGTACTTGATCGGTTTCCAGGTTCAGGGTTTCGCCGTTCGGTTCAAGAACCTGCAATGTATTGTTATTAGAATCAAAGTCTTGGACGCTATGCTTCAAGTAAAGCTTCACGCCGAGTTTTTTCAATTCATCATGAACAGGCTGGGTCAGTTCAGCGTCGTAGGCCGGCAGGATACGATCCTGTGCCTCGACCACACTGACGTCGGCGCCGAGCTTGCGATAGGCAATCCCCAGTTCCAGACCGATGTAACCGCCACCGACCACCACCAGCCGTTTTGGCACCGACGTCGGCGCCAAGGCTTCGGTGGAGGAAATGATCGGCCCGCCAATTGGCAGCATCGGTAGATTGACGCTTTTCGACCCGGTGGCCAGCACCAGGTGTTCGCACTGAATACGCGTGTCGCCGACTTCTACGGTTTTACCATCGATAACTTTCGCAAAACCTTGAATAACCTGAATTTTGTTCTTTTTCAGCAGCGCCGAAACGCCGGTGGTCAGACGATCAACGATGCCGTCCTTCCATTCAACACTTTTGCTGATATCGAGCGTCGGCGCCGACACGCTGATGCCCAACGCCGAGTGCTGGCTGTGGTGCTGCGTCTGGTGGAACTGCTCGGCGACGTGGATCAACGCCTTCGACGGAATGCAGCCGATGTTCAGGCACGTACCGCCCAACGATTCGCCTTCCACCAGAATGGTCGAGATGCCCAGCTGACCGGCACGGATCGCCGTCACGTAACCGCCAGGGCCGCCGCCGATGATCAGCAGCGTGGTGTTCAAAATCTGCATGCCTTACTCCACAAACAAGGTAGCGGGTTGTTCGAGCAGGCCACGAACGGCCTGGATGAATTGCGCCGCGTCCATGCCATCGACCACGCGGTGATCGAAGGAGCTGGAGAGGTTCATCATCTTGCGAATCACGATCTGGCCTTTGACCACCATCGGGCGTTCGACGATTTTGTTGACGCCGACGATCGCCACTTCCGGCAGGTTCAGCACCGGGGTGCTGACGATGCCGCCCAAGGCGCCGAGGCTGGTCAGGGTGATGCTCGAGCCGGACAATTCATCGCGGCTGGCCTTGCCATTACGCGCGGCGTTGGCCAAACGGGAGATCTCGGCGGCGTTGTCCCACAGGCTGCGGGCTTCGGCGTGACGTACCACGGGCACCATCAAACCGATGTCGGCTTGAGTGGCGATGCCCACATGCACCGCGCCGAGGCGGGTGATGACCTGGGCTTCGTCGTCGTAACGGGCGTTGATCTGCGGGAAGTCGCGCAGGGCGACAACCAGGGCACGGACCAAAAATGGCAACAGGGTCAGCTTGCCACGGGTCGCACCGTGTTTTTCGTTCAGGTGCGCACGCAGTTCTTCCACGGCGGTCACGTCGATTTCTTCGACATAACTGAAGTGGGCAGCGCGCTGAGTGGCGTCCTGCATGCGCTGGGCGATCTTGCGGCGCATGCCGATCACCGGGATCTGTTCTTCGTCGTTGCGCTGGGCGTAAGCGGCGGTGGCGGTCGTTGCATTCGACTGACCTTGCGCCAGATAGGCGTCCAGGTCTTCGTGCAACACACGACCGGCAGGGCCGGTGCCACGCACCAGGCGCAATTGAATGCCGAGGTCCAGTGCATGTTTGCGCACGGCCGGGGAGGCCAGCGGACGCTCGTCGGCTTCGCGAGCCACCATCGGGCCCTGGCAGACGGCCGCTCGCGGCGCTGCGGCAGGAGCCGGTTTGGTCACTACAACAGCTTCGACTTTGGGTGCCGGTGCTTCTTTCGCGGCGGCAACTGCAGGCTGGGCCGACTCTTTAACGTTGCCCGCGCCTTCGACTTCAATGCTGATCAGAATGCTACCAACCGCCATGACTTCGCCGGGCACGCCGCCCAGCGCAATCACCTTGCCGTGCACCGGCGAAGGGATGTCGACCATCGCCTTGTCGGTCATGACATCGGCCAGCACCTGATCTTCGACGACCATGTCGCCGACCTTGACGTGCCACACCGACAGTTCAACTTCTGCAATGCCTTCACCAATGTCCGGCATTTTAATAACGTGCGTGCCCATTCAGACCTCCATAACCCGTTTCAAAGCCGCGCCCACTCGGGACGGGCCAGGGAAATACGCCCACTCTTGCGCGTGCGGGTAGGGGGTGTCCCAACCGGTGACGCGCTCGATTGGCGCTTCCAGGTGATGGAAGCAGTGCTCTTGCACCAGGGCAGCCAGTTCGGCACCGAAACCGCAGGTGCGGGTCGCTTCGTGAACGATCACGCAACGGCCGGTTTTCTTCACGGACTTGGTGATGGTTTCCAGGTCCAGCGGCCACAGGCTGCGCAGGTCGATGACTTCAGCGTCGATACCGGTTTCTTCAGCAGCGACCTGCGACACATAAACGGTGGTGCCGTAAGTCAGGATGGTCACGTCCTTGCCCGGACGGGTGATGGCGGCGACGTCCAGCGGCACGGTGTAGTAACCGTCCGGGACTTGCGCGGCCGGGTGTTTCGACCATGGCGTGACCGGACGTTCGTGGTGACCATCGAACGGGCCGTTGTAAAGGCGTTTTGGCTCCAGGAAGATCACCGGGTCATCGTTTTCGATGGAGGCGATCAGCAGGCCTTTGGCGTCGTACGGGTTGGACGGCATCACCGTGCGCAAACCGCAGACCTGAGTGAACATCGCCTCGATACTCTGGCTGTGCGTCTGGCCGCCATAGATGCCGCCGCCGCAAGGCATGCGCAGGGTCATCGGGGCGGTGAACTCGCCGGCCGAGCGATAACGCAGGCGGGCGGCTTCGGAAATGATCTGGTCCGACGCCGGGTACACGTAGTCGGCGAACTGGATTTCGGCCACCGGACGCAAACCGTAGGCGCCCATGCCCACGGCAACGCCGACGATGCCGCTTTCGGAGATCGGCGCATCGAACACGCGGGAGGTGCCGTACTTGTTCTGCAAACCTTCGGTGCAACGGAACACGCCGCCGAAGTAGCCAACGTCCTGACCAAACACCACGACGTTGTCGTCACGTTCAAGCATCACATCCATGGCCGAGCGCAGGGCCTGGATCATGGTCATGGTGGTCGTGGTCATGGCGGTTTCCGGTTGAATATTGTTGTTGTGATCGTTCATGTCAGATCCCCAACTCTTGACGCTGGCGCTTCAAGTGCTCCGGCATCTCTTTATAAACGTCTTCGAACATGGTCGCGGCGCTCGGAATCTGGCCGCCGGCGAGGGTGCCGTACTGCTCGGCTTCTTTCTGTGCGGCGATCACTTCGGCTTCCAGTTCGGCGCTGACAGCGACGTGTTCCTCTTCGGACCAGTGACCGATTTTCACCAGGTGCTGCTTCAGGCGCGCAATCGGGTCGCCCAACGGGAAGTAGCTCCAGTCATCGGCGGGGCGGTATTTGGACGGATCATCGGACGTCGAGTGCGGGCCGGCGCGGTAGGTGACCCATTCGAGCATGGTCGGGCCGAGGTTGCGGCGGGCGCGTTCGGCGGCCCAGGCAGAGGCGGCGTAGACCGCGATGAAATCGTTGCCATCGACCCGAAGGGAGGCAATACCGCAACCGACGCCACGACCGGCAAACGTGGTCGCTTCACCACCGGCGATTGCCTGGAAGGTGGAGATAGCCCACTGGTTATTGACCACGTTGAGGATCACTGGCGCACGGTAAACGTGGGCGAAGGTGAGGGCGGTGTGGAAGTCGGATTCAGCTGTGGCGCCGTCGCCGATCCACGCCGAAGCGATTTTGGTGTCGCCTTTGATTGCCGAGGCCATGCCCCAGCCCACGCCTTGTACGAATTGGGTGGCGAGGTTGCCGGAAATGGTGAAGAAACCGTGGTCTTTCACCGAGTACATGATCGGCAACTGACGGCCTTTGAGCGGATCGCGCTCGTTGGACAGCAACTGGCAGATCAGGTCCACCAGCGGCACTTCACGTGCCATCAGGATGCTTTGCTGGCGGTAGGTCGGGAAGCACATGTCGTCGATGTTCAAGGCCAGGGCCTGGGCGCTGCCGATGGCTTCTTCGCCAAGGCTTTGCATGTAGAACGACATTTTTTTCTGACGCTGGGCGACGACCATGCGGTTGTCAAAGATCCGCGTCTTGAGCATGGCGCGCATGCCTTTACGCAGGATTTCGACCGGGACGCCTTCGGCCCACGGACCGAGGGCATTGCCCTCATCGTCGAGCACGCGAATCAAGCCCTTGGCCAGGTCGGCCGTGTCGGCGGGTTCTACGTCAATGGCGGGTTTGCGCACCGTGCCGGCGTCGGTCAGACGCAGGTAGGAGAAGTCGGTTTTGCAGCCTGGGCGGCCCGAAGGTTCAGGGACGTGCAGGCGCAGCGGTTCGTACGCTTGGTTCATGGCTTCTACGCTCGATCTTGTGAATTTCTTGTAGTGAGCTGACCGTCATTCCACGTGTTATGGAAATCTTGTCCTACAAACATCATAGGCCCGGCGCAGGAGAATATTTATCTGTGTTTCGTTGCGTTGGTGGTCATTTGAGGTTAAAAAATCTGCATAAACAAAAATAACAGGTGGTTTTTTCTCATGCGCAAATTGGACCGTACCGATATCGGCATTCTCAACAGCCTTCAGGAGAACGCGCGCATCACCAACGCCGACCTTGCGCGCTCGGTGAATCTGTCGCCGACGCCGTGCTTCAACCGGGTCAAGGCGATGGAAGAATTGGGCCTGATTCGCGAGCAAGTGACGCTGTTGGATGCCGACCTGCTGGGGCTGCATGTGAATGTGTTCATTCATGTCAGCCTGGAGAAACAGGTGGAGGAGGCGTTGCAGCATTTCGAGGAAGCGATCTCGGATCGTCCGGAAGTGATGGAGTGTTATTTGATGGCGGGTGATCCGGATTATCTGATCCGGGTGCTGGTGCCGACGATTCAGTCGCTGGAGCGCTTCATGATGGACTTCCTCACCAAAGTGCCCGGTGTGGCGAACATCCGCTCAAGCTTTGCACTGAAGCAGGTGCGCTATAAAACCGCGCTGCCGCTGCCGGCAAATGGATTGACCCTGACCAATTGACCGCCCCCTCAACACCACATAACTGTCTGAGCCGGCTTGCTGGCGATGGCGGCGCATCAGCCACCTTCATTGTTGCCTGACACACCGCTATCGCCAGCAAGCTGGCTCCTACAGGTTTTGTGGTGGGTTCGGGTTGGTGTGACACCGCGCAATTGTAGGAGCCTGGCTTGCCAGCGATGGCGGCTTCGGAATCGCCAGCAAGCTGGCTCCTACGGGTTTTGTGGTGGGTTCGGGTTGGTGTGACACCACGCATTTGTAGGAGCCTGGCTTGCCAGCGATGGCGGTTTCGGGATCGCCATCGCCAGCAAGCTGGCTCCTACAGGTTTTGTGGTGGGTTCGGTTTGGTGTGACACCGCGCAATTGTGGGAGCCTGGCTTGCCAGCGATGGCGGCTTCGGAATCGCCATCGCCAGCAAGAGTCAGAGTTTGTTCAGGGGGATTTTCAGGTAGGTGACGCCGTTTTCTTCGGGTGGCGGCAAATTCCCGGCTCGTACGTTGACTTGAATCGCCGGCAACAACAGCGTGGGCATGCCCAGCCCCGCATCGCGTTGGGTGCGCATGGCGACGAATGCCGCTTCGTCGATGCCGTCATGGATGTGGATGTTGCTCTTGCGCTGCTCGCCTACCGTGGTCTGGCACTGGGGTTTGCGATTTTCAGGCGGATAGTCGTGGCAAACGTAAAGCCGCACGCTGGCCGGAAACGCCAGCAGCTTCCGGATCGAGGCGAACAGTTGATTGGCATTCCCGCCGGGAAAGTCGCAGCGCGCAGTGCCGACATCCGGCATGAACAACGTATCGCCCACCAGAATGACGCTGCTGTCGATCAAATAGGCCATGTCCGCCGGCGTGTGACCGGGCACGTGCAGCGCTGTGGCCTTGAGGTTGCCGATCATGAACGATTCGTCGGGGGCGAACAGGTGATCGAACTGCGAACCGTCCACGGCAAATTCCGGCTCAAGGTTGAACAGGCCTTTGAACACGCCCTGCACCTTGCTGATCGAATGACCAATCGCAATCCTGCCGCCCAGCTCCCGACGCAGATAAGGCGCGGCAGACATGTGATCGGCGTGGGCGTGGGTTTCCAGCAGCCATTGCACCTGCAACTGATGTTCACCCACAAAGGCGATGATTTTATCGGCTTGGGTGGTGGCGGTGCGCCCGGCGGCCGGGTCGTAGTCGAGCACCGGGTCGACGATTGCACACTGGCCGCCGTCGGCCTCGTAAACGACGTAACTGTAGGTCGATGAGGCGGGGTCGAGGAAGGCTTCAATCAAGGCAGGCATGGTGGCCGTTTCTTTTGGGACAGATGTTCAGGGTAGTTTCATTTTCCCTGCGCTGACCAGCCCCGATCAATTCAATGCAGGAAAAAAGCTGCGCGGGCTCTATCCTGTCAGTCATCGATACCGGGCGTTCCCGGCTCTTCTCACGGATCACGAGCGTTTTATGTTGCTGGCAAGTTTATTTGGTGTGGCCATGGGCCTGGTCCTCGGATTGACCGGCGCCGGTGGCGGAATTCTTGCGGTTCCGGCCCTGGTGCTGGGGTTGGGTTTGACCATGACACAAGCGGCCCCCGTTGCATTGTTTGCGGTGGGCAGCGCGGCGGCGGTCGGCGCCGTCGATGGGTTGCGCCATGGCCTGGTGCGTTATCGCGCGGCGTTGTTGATCGCCTTGCTGGGGGCGATTTTTTCCCCGGTCGGCATCTACTTTGCCCATCAACTGCCGGAAAAAATCCTGATGATTCTGTTCAGCCTGCTGATGGTCATGGTGGCCTGGCGGATGCTGCGGCGCGAGCGCCAGGAAGAAGGGCCGAGCGACCACGGCCACGCCAACTGGGGCCAGAAAAACTGCATGCTCGATCAACAGACCGGGCGATTTTCCTGGACCGCCAAATGCACCGCAACCCTGGCCGCACTTGGCGCGGTGACCGGCGTGGTCTCCGGGTTGCTCGGGGTCGGCGGCGGGTTTCTGATCGTCCCGGCGTTCAAGCAACTGACCGATGTGCAGATGCGCGGGATCGTCGCGACGTCTTTGATGGTCATCAGCCTGATTTCTGCCATCGGCGTGATCGGTGCATTTCATGCCGGGGTGCGGATCGATGGTCTGGGCGTGGCGTTCATCGTCGCGAGCGTCATCGGCATGATCGTTGGCCGACAGCTGTGCGCCCGAGTCCCGGCCCGGGCCTTGCAGATCGGCTTCGCCAGCCTCTGCGTGGTGGTCGCGGCCTACATGCTGTTCAAGGCCGGCGTCTAGCCGTCTTACACCCTAAGTTCCGGGCCCTCGTCGTGGCCCGGTCTTACACCGAACTTGCTGCACGCCACCGGCCACGCCAAAGCACTTCACAACCACCCCCAAGGCAGCGTATGACGCCGCCGGTCCGCTTTCGATAATCGCCTCCGACATCCAGTCCCCCGCTGCGGAGCGCGTCATGCACAACAATAAGAATTTCAAGCACCGTTACTTGCCAGCCTTCATCGCCAGCCTGTCGACCCTGGGTTTGAGCTCAATGGCCGAAGCCGAAATCATGCTGTACGACAAGGACCAGACCACGTTTTCCACGGATGGCTACATCAACGCCTTCTATGTGAACAGCGATGTCGACCGTGCCGGCGAGCAGTTCGACCGTCGACAGGCGCGGGTGAAAATGGGCTTTTTGCCCAACTACCTTGGCTTCAACATGGGCAAGCAGGTCGACGACCTCAAGCTCGGCGCCCGGGCGTCGTTCTGGGTGACCATCAACGATAGTGAAACCAACGGCACCGACACCGCCATCGACGTGCGGCAGTTCTACGGCACGGTGGCCAACCCGGAATGGGGCGAAGTGCTGATCGGCAAGGACTTCGGTCTGTTTGCCCGTTCCAACATTCTGCTCGATGAGTTGCTGGCCGGTTACGGCCAGGTCAGCGATACGCTCGGGTTGGTGGATGGCGGCGGGGTGTCGTTCGGCAACATCGGCAGCGGCTATCCGTACCCGTTCCCGACGTCGCAGATCACTTACCGCACCCCGGTGATGGACGGCTTGCGAGTCGCGGTCGGGATCATGGACCCGGTGGACACCAACGACAGCAGCGCGACCGGCAAGGCCTATCAGGAAAACCCGCGCACCGAGAGCGAGATCACTTACCAGTTCGACCTTGCCGGGGCGAAGATTTATAGCTGGCTCAACGGCAGCTACCAGACTTCGGACAACACCGATTCCACGGTGCAGTCCGTCACCTCCAAAGGCGTTGGCTATGGCGTGCAGGCGAAAATGGGTGGCTTGTCGCTGACCGGTTCCGGTTTTCAGGCCAAGGGCATCAACCCGTTCTTCACCAACAACGCCGGCGAACCGACGTTGCGTAATGTCGACAGCGACGGCTACCTGTTGCAGGGCTCGTACAAATTGGGCAAAAACCGCCTGGCCTTGTCCTACGGCAAGACCAAGGACGACGGCAACGGCGTGGTGGGCAGCGGCGCGGACTATGAGACTCGCGGCATTGCGCTGTTCCATGACGTCAACGACAACCTGAAACTGGTGGCCGAGTACAACCAGTTCGAAATCAATGGCCACCAAACCAGCGCGCAAAACGAAGACACCGACACCTTCGCGGTGGGGGCGGTGTTGACCTGGTAACCCCCAATCCCTTGTAGGAGCCAGCTTGCTGGCGATGACGGACTGTCAGCCACCATCATTGTTGCCTGACCCACCGCTATCGCCAGCAAGCCGGCTCCTACAGGTTTTGTGTCATGGCAGAAAACGGCGCGCCGGGCGCGGAATTGTAGGAGCCGGCTTGCCGGCGATGGCGGACTGTCAGCCACTATCATTGTTGCCTGACCCATCGCTATCGCCAGCAAGCTGGCTCCTACAGGTTTTGTGTGATGCAGAAAATGCCGCGCCGGGCGCAGATTTGTAGGAGCCGGCTTGCTGGCGATGACGGACTGTCAGTCACCATCATTGTTGCCTGACTCACCGCTATCGCCAGCAAGCCGGCTCCTACAGGTTTTGTGTGTTTGCTGGAACTCTCATCCCATCGAAGCGCCTGACCGCTACCCAAGTAGCATACGTCGCTGACCGCTGCCTTCGTACACTCCAACCTCACACATGCGCACCTGCGGGAGGCGACGATGCAGCAGGTTCAGAGCGACGGGGTCGTCAGTGCGATGTCCCAGGCGACCGATGCCCAGCAGGTGGCCCAGGAGCTGGCGCGGCAGTTGCTGCACCCGCATTTGGGCTTTGTGCTGTTTTTCTGCTCCGCCGAGTACGACTTGCAGGCGCTGGGCCAGGCCTTGCAGCAGAGCTTCGGCGGTATCCGTCTGGTCGGTTGCACCAGCGCCGGGGAAATCACCCCGCTGGGTTACGGGCGCAACTGCGTGACAGCCGTGGGTTTCGACCATCGGCATTTTTCCATCGACGCCGAATTGATCGACGAGATGGAGCGCTTCAGCCTGATCGACGCCCAGCAAATGGTCGAGCGTCTGGTCAGTGGTTGTCGCAGCAACACCCTGGCGCCGATCAAGGGCAACAGCTTCGCCCTGACCTTGCTCGATGGTTTGTCCAGTCGTGAAGAAATGGTGCTCGCGGCGTTGAGCGCTGCGTTGGGTGACATCCCGCATTTCGGTGGCTCGGCCGGCGACGACAATTACCTGACCCACACCCACGTTTACTTCGGCGGCGAGTTCCACAGTGGCGCGGCGGTGGTGGTGCTGGTCAACACCTGGCTCGACTTCGAAGTCTTCACCACCCACCACATCCTGCCGAGAGCGGAAAAACTGGTGGTCACTGGCGCCGACAGCGCCTCGCGCCGGGTCTTCGAACTGAATGCTGAACCGGCCGCCGAGGAGTACGCCCGACACATCGGCGTGCCCGTGGCTGAACTCGATCACCGGATCTTCGCCGCCCACCCGCTGGCGGTGCGAATCAACGATCAGTATTACGTGCGGGCCATCCAGCAGGTGCATCCGGACTTGAGCCTGAGTTTCTACTGCGCAGTGGAGAACGGCATCGTCCTCACCGTCATGACGCCAGGGCCGATGCTGCCCAATCTGCAAACCCTGTTCGACGGTTTGCAGGAACGCCTCGGTGACCTGTTGTTGACCATCGGCTGCGACTGTTTTCTCAGGCGCCTGGAACTGGAAGACGGCGGCAATCTGGAGCAGATCGGCAGGTTTTTGCGCGACCAGCGGGTGATGGGTTTCAACACCTACGGAGAACAGTTCAATGGCATGCACATCAACCAGACCTTCACCGGGGTTGCCATTGCCCGAGGCCGCTCCCCTGGACATCGCTGAGCTTGCGGCTCAAGTCGCCAGCCTGCGGCACGAAAACCACAAATTGCAGCGCATCAATAGTGCGCTGATCGAACGTATCGAGTCCGGAATCACCCGCGGCAACGACCCGTACGCGGCGTTCCAGCATTCGGTGGTGCTGGCCGAACAGGTGCGTGAGCGTACCGATGCCTTGAACCAGGCCATGGCTGAACTGAAGTCAGGCAATCACTTGCTCAGCGAAGCGCGTCTGCGCGCGGAAACCGCGCATCAACACCTGATCGACGCCATCGAGAGCATTTCCGACGCCTTTGTATTGTTCGACGCGGAGCAGCGGATCGTGCTGTTCAACAGTCGCTTCAAGGCGTTCTGGGGTAACAGCCGGGTGCGGATCAACGCCGGCATGCGCCTGGCCGAGGTCAAGCGGTTGATGCTGTCCACCGGGCTGTTCACCGAAGAACCGCGCGGGCAGGCCGATGAGAACCTGCTGTTCCGCTTGCAGGACGGTCGCTGGCTGCAAGTCAGCGAACGGCCGACCCAAGAAGGCGGGCGGGTGATCCTGTTCACCGACATCACCGACGTCAAACTCAGTGAAACCGTGCGCCGCGAGCAGGCCGTGGCGCAGAAATCGCATTTGTTGCAACGGGCCGTGGACAACCTGTCCCAAGGCGTAGCGATGGTCAACGCCGAGGGCATTCTGGAGTTGTGGAACCGACGCTTCCTTGAGCTCAGCGGCCTGGCGCCGGTGGCGGCGCACCGACCGTTCGCCGAAGTGATCGCCGACAGCGAGTTGAACCTGCTGACCCCGGCCAGCCGCGACGGCAATGGGCGCCCGGTGCAGGAATGCGAGCAGCGTCTGTACGATGGCCGGGTCCTGGAAATCCGCACGCATCCGTTGCCCACCGGCGGCTTCGTCAACACCTTCACCGACATCACCGAACGCTACCAGCACGCCGAAGCGCTGAGCGAAAGCGAGCGCTGGATTCGCCTGATCACCGACCACGTACCGGCGCTGATCGCCTACCTCAATGCCGATCTGGTCTATGAGTTCACCAACAAGGTCTACGAAGAATGGTACTGCTGGCCACGTGGCGTGATGCTCGGGCAGAGCCTGCGTGAAGTGCACAGCGAGCAGCATTACCAGCGCCTGGAAGCCTATGTGGCACGAGCGTTGGCCGGTGAAAGCGTGACGTTCGAGTTCGCCGAAACCAACATCAATAATCAGGAGCGCTACATGCTGCGCTCCTACGTGCCCAATCGGCTGGTAACCGGCGAAGTGGTGGGGATTTTCGTGTTGATCCGCGACATCACCGAACGCCGCCGCACGGCCGAGGCGTTGCACCAGGCCTATCAGAACCTCGAACTGCGAGTGCGCGAACGTACGGCGGAACTGACGACCCTCAATGACCAGTTGCTGCGCGAGATCGACGAACGTCGGCGGGTTGAATCACGCCTGCGCGAGGCCAAGCTTGAAGCCGAGCAGGCCAACCTGTCGAAGACCAAGTTTCTTGCCGCCGTCAGCCATGACTTGCTGCAACCGCTGAATGCCGCGCGCCTGTTTACCAGTGCCTTACTCGAACGCCGGGAGCCGCTGGCCAACGAGATTCTGGTGCGCAACGTCAGCAATTCCCTGGAAGACGTGGAGAATCTGCTCGGCACGCTGGTCGACATTTCCAAACTCGATGCCGGGGTGATCAAGGCCGACATTACGCCGTTCGCCTTGAGCGAGTTGCTGGAAAACCTCGCCGCCGAGTACACCCAGGTCGCGCGCAGTGAAGGGCTTGAGCTGCATTTCATCGGGTGTTCGGCGCTGGTGCGCAGCGACATTCAATTGCTTGCGCGGATCTTGCGCAACCTGTTGAGCAACGCGATTCGCTACACCTACAGCGGCCGCGTGGTGCTCGGTTGCCGACGGCATTATCAGCGGCTGTCGATCGAGGTCTGGGACAGCGGCATGGGCATCGTCGAAAACCGTCTGGAAGAGATTTTTCAGGAGTTCAAACGCGGTGATGTGCAACGTCCGGATCAGGATCGCGGGTTGGGGCTGGGGCTGGCAATCGTCGAGAAAATTGCCGGGATTCTTGGGCACCGCATTCACGTGCGTTCGTGGCCGGGCAAGGGCTCGGTGTTTTCCGTCGAGGTGCCTTTGAGCGCGACGGCACCCAAGGCACTGCCGAGCCTGTTGATGAGTGAGCCGATGCTTGAGCGCCTGCGCGGTGCGCGGGTATGGGTACTGGATAACGATGCGGCGATTTGCGCCGGCATGCGCACCTTGCTCGAAGGCTGGGGTTGTCTGGTGGTGACGGCGCTATCGGAGCAGGACCTGGCGCGGCAAGTGGACAATTATCACGCCGAGGCGGATTTGCTGATTGCCGATTACCACCTGGATGACGATCAGAACGGCGTGGATGCCGTGGCGCGGATCAACGCCCGGCGCGGCTCAGCCATTCCGGCGATGATGATCACCGCCAATTACAGCAATGAACTCAAATTGCAGATTCGAGAGTTGGGACACACCTTGATGCATAAGCCGGTGCGGCCGATGAAGCTGAAGACGGCGATGAGTCACTTGCTCGGCCGACCTTGATATTTTTGTTGATGTTGAGGGCCTCATCGCCGGCAAGCCGGCTCCTACAGGGGATTGCGTTGTTCCTGTAGGAGCCGGCTTGCTGGCGATTTGCTCGGCCGGCCCTGAAATTTGTGCGGGTGCTGATGGCCTCATCGCCGGCAAGCCGGCTCCTACAGGGGATTGCGTTGTTCCTGTAGGAGCCAGCTTGCTGGCGATGGGCGCGACGCGGTCTCAACGTCGTAGATAAGAGCCAAAATCAATATCCCCGGCACTCAGAATCGCCTGCACCCGATTGTGCACATTGAGTTTGCGCAAGATCGCCGAAACGTGGGCCTTGACCGTGGTTTCTGCGATTTCCAGGGTATAGGCGATCTGTTTGTTCGACTCGCCTTTGGTCATGCGCTCCAGCACCAGCAACTGTTTGCGGGTCAGGGCCTGGAGCAGTTCCGGCGGGAAGCTCGGGGTGTCGTTCATCCGGCGGTGGGTGCCGCTTTTCTGCGTGCGGATGATGTCCGGCGGCAGGTAGACGTTGCCATTGAGAATCTGCTGGATCGCCTCGGTCATCTGCACCCGTGGCGAGGACTTGGTGATGAAACCCACCGCGCCATAGGTGATGGCTTGCAGCACGATCTGTTTGTCCTGTTCCGCCGAGACAATCACCACTGGAATGGTCGGTGCCTCGTTGCGCAGGTTGATCAGGCCATTGAGGCCGTGCATGCCGGGCATGTTCAGGTCGAGCAGGATCAGGTCCAGGTCGTCGTGGTCCTGAGTCAGCGCGAGGGCGCTGTCGAGGTCGGCGGTTTCCATGACCTCGCTGCCCGGGAATCCATCGCTGATGACGTTATGAATGGCTTCGCGAAACAGCGGGTGATCGTCGGCAATCAGAATTTTGTACATAGCCTTTCACCTCATTATTTTGATTATGGTGTGGCAACAACACGCACGCGTAAAGGTCAGGGGAAAGGTTCGGGCAGGGCGGGTGTCACGGGCAGGTTCGCCGCTTGCCAGGCATCCAGGCCATCGCGATACCAATACAGAGTCTTATAGCCCATGGCGGCGGCGCGTTTGACCGCGTTCCAGCTCAACCAGCAATCGGATCGGCAATAAAAGACCAGTGGTTGCCGGGCATTGCCGGCGGTGAATTTATCCAGGTTACGCGCGAAATAGTCCTGCCAATCGGGCGCCAGGTCGCCGTCGCCGGTGTTGGCCAGCCAGTGGCTGCCGGGCAGGTTTTCGTGGGGCTGGTCCTCGATGAAACGCCCTTGCAGCCATTGGCGGCGGTAGACATCGATCAACACCGGGCGAGGCGTCTGGGTGAGCAGGGTTTGCAGGGCGGCGGTGTCAATGATGGCGGCGCCCTCGGCCTGATTCGGCGTGGGGCTGCGGTACAGGCCGATGCGGTAGCCATCAGCGGAGAACAGCGGTGTTTCGGCGTGTGCGACGCCCAGCAACAGGCTCAGCGATAACACAGCGAGGGAAGGGCGCAGCAGAACACGTCGGGCACGCGGCATGGGTTCAGTCCTTATAGTTATGGACCCATTACATGCCAGTCGCGGTGCGTTGGGAATGCGACGATAGACAGGAAAACCAGTACTAAAGTAGTAATTTCCTCAAGTTTGTTGGAGATCCAAATGTGGGAGCGAGCCTGCTCGCGAAGAGGCCATTAC
Source organism: Pseudomonas sp. GT1P32 (assembly GCF_054897805.1). NCBI lineage: Bacteria > Pseudomonadati > Pseudomonadota > Gammaproteobacteria > Pseudomonadales > Pseudomonadaceae > Pseudomonas > Pseudomonas sp. GT1P32. The sequence goes on along the minus strand of NZ_CM142704.1, from coordinate 1,426,318 downwards.
ATCCAGCATTGAAGTCGTCTGATACTCCGCCTTCGCGAGCAGGCTCGCTCCCACAGGGATCCGTGGGATCAGCTGGATTTGCGCAGGGCGGCGTGTTGGGGGTTGAAGGTGAGGACTGCCAGTAGCGAGAACAACAGCGTCAGGCCGATGCATACCGCCAATGCCAACGGGTTGAAGCGCTCGTACAAGGCAAACCGCACCAGTTCCACTGCATGCGTAAACGGGTTCACGGCACACAACCAATACAACCACTCGCTCGACTCGCGCATCTTCCACAGCGGGTACAGCGCCGACGACAGGAAAAACAGCGGGAAGATCACGAAGTTCATCACCCCGGCGAAGTTCTCCAACTGGCGGATCGCGTTTGACAGCAACAACCCCAACGCACTGAGCATCAACGCCACCAGCAACAACGCCGGCAAGGCGATCAACAGGCCCATGGCCGGTGGCTGCACGCCGTATACCCAGGCAATCGCCAGGAAGGCGTACACCTGCAACAGCGAAATCAGCGACGTGGCCAACAGTTTGCTGCACAGCAGAAACGTGCGGGGCAAGGGACTGGTGAGCAGCACGCGCATGCTGCCCATCTCCCGGTCATAGACCATCGACAGCGAACCTTGCATGCCGTTGAACAACAGGATCATGCAGGCCAGCCCCGGAATGATGTAGACCTCATACGGAATGTAGGTGTCGTAGGGCTCGATGATCGCGATGCCAAGTGCCGCGCGAAAACCGGCGGCGAACACCAGCAACCACAGCAGCGGGCGCACCAGTGCACTGAGAAACCGCGTGCGCTGCAACACAAACCGCAGCCATTCACGCAGCACGATGCCGCTGAAACATTGCCAATAAGCATTCATCGCACGGCTCCCGAGGTCGTCAGGCGAGCGAAGGCCGAGCCGAAGTCTCCGCCGTGTTCCAGGCTCAATGCATCGGCCTGGCCACTGGCGACCAAACGGCCTTGATGGAGAATCAGCAAGTCATCGCTCGGCTGCACCTCGTCCAGCAAGTGCGTGGTCCAGAGCACGCTGAGGCGGTGCTCGCGGCACAGGCTGCGGATGTGTTGATTGAGCGCCAGGCGACTGGCCGGATCGAGGCCGACACTGGCCTCGTCGAGCAGCAACAGGCGTGGCTCATGCAGCAGCGCGCGAGCGATTTCCACCCGGCGACGATGACCGCCATTCAGCTCGCGTACCCGCTCGCGACGGCGTTCGGTCAACGACTGACGGGCCAGTTCGGCATCGACCCGAATTGCGGTTTCACGCCGCGACATTCCGTGCAGCGCGGCGTGATAACGCAGGTTCTGCTCGACGCTGAGGTCCAGGTCCAGCGTACTTTGCTGAAACACCACACCCAACTGCTTGAGCGCCGGGCGCGGCGCATCCCGCAACGAACAAGCGCCGACACGGATATCACCCCGTTGCACATCGTACAGCCGGGTCAGCAAGGCAATCAGCGTCGACTTGCCGGCGCCGTTTGGCCCCAGCAGCGCCGCAAAACGACCGGGCGCCAGGCTGAAACTCACTTGGCGCAACGCCTCCCGCGCACCGTAGGCGAAACTCAGGTCGCTGACTTCCAGTGCGTTCATGGCGTCACCACCACGCCCCACGGATAACGCCCGACCTTCACCGATTTGCTCACTTTGAGGCTGTCGACATCAATCACCGACACATCGCCGCTGACGCCATTGGTGGCGAGCAATTGCTTTTGATCCGGGGTGAACGCCATCTGCCACACGCGGCGGCCGACCAGCAGATAATCGAGGACTTCGAAGGTTTTGGCATCGATCACCGCGACATGGTTGGCCGGGCCCAGCGCAACGAAACCGTACTTGCCATCGGCGCTGAGTTTGATGCCCACCGGTTGCACCTTGTCCGGGTGCACGCCCTTGATTTGGAAGGTCAGGGTCTTGAGAACCTGCCGGGTGGCGACGTCAAGAATCGTCACCGTGCCGCCGATTTCCGCCGAGGCCCACAACTGTTTGCCATCGGGCGCGAACTCGACGAAACGCGGGCGCTGATCCACCAGTGTGCTGTCGGCCAGGGACTGGGTGCCGGTGTCGATCCAGTGCAGCATGTTGGTGGTTTCGCTGGTGTTCACGGCCCATTTGCCGTCCGGGCTGACGGCCATGCCTTCGGGCTCGACGCCGACGTTGATCTGGCTCAGCACCTTGGAGGTTTCGGTGTCGATCACCGTCACCAGCGCATCGTCCTCGTTGGAAACATAGAGCCAGCGATTGTTCGGGTGCAGGGCGAATTGCTCGGGGTCTTTGCCCGATGGCAATTCCTTGATGATCTTGCGCGTGGCCACGTCCATCACCTGCACCCGGTCCGAATCGCTGGCGCAGATGTACAGCAGCTTGTTGTCGTGGGACAGCAACAGACCGCGCGGGCGCTGGCCGACGGGCAGGGTGTCGGTGACTTGCAGGGTCTGCATGTCGATCAGGCTGAGGCTGTTGTCTTTTTCGTTGGAGACCCAGGCGGTGCTGGCCGCGGCGTGCCCGGCAGCGAGTAACAGGGCGCATGAAAGCAGGGTGCGGCGCATGGCGGATTCCTTATTGTTGTTGTGGAAGATCAGGGAAAGCGGCAGTTGACCTCGGGTTTGTCGTAACCGAGGCTGTCCATTTCGTTGAAGGGGTGCAGAAAGCCGTCCTGTGGCGAGGTGCTGACCAGCGCCCTTGGCTGCACGATGGGGATCGGCTGGCGCAACTGGCCGTTCCACGGGCGATAACTGAGCTTGCGACCCTTGAAGCCATCGAGCGGCAATTGGTCGCTGATTTCCAGGTTGCGGATCGCCATTGGATCGGTCTGACGCAGTTTGCTCACCGCGCTGGCGATGCTGCGCACGGCCATCCACGCGGCAAAGTCGCGGTCGTTCATCCAGCGCCCGGCCATGGCTTCGAAGCGTTTCTGCAATTGGGCGGCGCCATAGGTTTCCACGGTCTTGTGCCAGCCCACCGGGGTCAGGCCTTGAGTGCCGGCCACCGGGCGCGGATACCAGGTCTGGTAGGGCACGTATTCACCGAAGTCACCGCGTTCATCGGCCACCAGTACCACGTCGTACTCGGCGGTCTGGGTGAACAGCGGCATGTCGGCCTGGGCGCTGCGGCGTTGATCGTTATCGAAACTCCAGGCTTTTTCCGCCACCAGTTGCACGCCGAAGCGTTTCGCCGCGCGGCGCAGGGCGGCGGCATAGGCTTGATCGTCGGCGGTCGGGCCGACGATCAGCAGCGCCCGTTGCCATTTGCGCACCACCAGAAACTGCGCCAAGGCATCAGCGAGCATCGCCCGGCTCGGCAGCGTGTGCAGCACGTTTGGCAGGCAATCGGTGGTGCGCAGACTGTCATCCGGGCTGCCGGCGTTGAACAGCAAACTGTCGGGCAGGGCGGCGCTGAGTTGCCGCAGGCTGGCCACCGGCGCGTTCACCACAAACAGGCGCAGACCTTGCGCGTGTTGCGCCCTGGCCGCATCAAGCAAGGCCTGCGGGTTGTCGACGTTGGCGTTGGCCAGGCTGTAACTGTGATTGAGAAAGCGCCCGGTGCTGTTGCTGTCGGTGATCGCCAGTTCGGCGCCACGCAGGCCGGCATCGACGGGCTCGGGAATGATGTTCGACAGCAATGGTCCCGAGTCGGGGCGATAACCCAGGTAACCGATCTGCACTTGCAGCGGTGCATCGGCCGCCTGACTTTGCATCGCCAGCCCGGCGGCGCAGGCAATCGCCAGCAGGTAGATCAGGGCATATGGGGCAAGCTGGCGCATAGGGCACTCCATCACGGGTAGCGCCAGCATAGGAAGCCTGAGGACGGGATGAAATATGCAGAAAGTACCAGTGAGGCAGTACCAAGGTAGTAACTCGCCGAGGGCGGCGCGGTTTTAGCATGGGCAACAACGGCCATCACTCTGAAGGAGATCGACCATGCGTATTCTCAAGGCGCTGCTCCTGCCGTTGCTGCTCATCCTGAGTCTGATTGGCGTCGACAAACTCCACGGCCCGCGCCCCGCGTCGCTGCTGGTGATGCCTGCGACACCGGGGCACTAGGTGTGTCGGCCCTGTGGCGGATCAACCTCTGGGTCTGCGGGTTTTTCGCGCTGGTCACTTTGGCGTGCATGGGCTTGCTGGTGCACCAGGCGCTGGCGGATGTGGAGCGTGAGCTGCAATCCGCCGAGGCGGTGGTCGAGTACTTGAGCGAAACCGCCGCGCGCGATCCCGCCAGCCTGCAACCACGGTTGACGCAAAGTCTGCGTCACGTGCGGGTGCGCTGGCTCGAACCGGGCGAAGCGGCACAACCGCCAATGCAGGACGGGCTCGACGCCTGGCTCGGGCGATTGCTGTTTGCCGAGGCCCGGCACAGCGCACGGGTGCTGGATTTGCAGGATGGCCGTCGAGTGCAGATTGCGGTCGACCCACGGGATGAAATCGATGAAGTCTGGGATTCCCTCCAGCAATTACTGAGCCTGTGTGGCCTGGCGTTGTTGTTGAGTCTGTTGACCATCCGCTGGGCCGTGCGCCGGGGTATGGGCCTGCTCGATGAGTTGCTGCGCGCATTGCGGCAGGTTTCCGGCGGCCAGCTCAAGGTGCGACTGCGTGCGCAAGGGTTGCCGGAATCGCGGCAACTGGCGGTGCACTTCAATCGCATGACCGAAGCACTGGAACAGGCGCGCGCCGACAACACGCAACTGACCCAGACCTTGCTGGCGGTGCAGGAGCAGGAACGCACTCATCTGGCGCAGACCCTGCACGACGACCTCGGTCAATACTTGGCGGGGATTCGCGCTCAGGCCTGTCTGTTGCGCCTGGTCGCCGATCAACCGGACACCGTGGAGCGCACGGTGCGTGAGCTGGAACACAACTGCGAGCACCTGCAACAAGGTTTCAGAGCGCTGGTGCACGACCTCTATCCGGTGGTGTTGCAACACCTGCCGTTGGCCGAGGCTTTCGCGTTGCTGGTGGAGCAGTGGCAAGGCCGACAGGGTGTCGATTGTCAGTTGCGCGTCAGCGCTTCGTTGCCGCCATTGTCTGCGCCGGACAAGACCCATCTCTACCGCCTGTTGCAGGAAGCCTTGACCAACGTCGCCCGCCACGCCGATGCAAGCCAGGTGCGGGTTCGCCTGCAACACTGCGGCGGCCACTTGCGCTTATTGATTCGTGACAACGGATGCGGCGCCCACCAGCCACAGCGACCAGGTGTCGGTTTGTATTCGATGTTAGAGCGCGCCCGCAGTCTGGGCGGCGAGTTACGCATCATCAGCCACCCCGGCGCCGGTTGGGCGCTGGCCTTGAGCATGCCTTTGGAGGCGTCATGAATATTCTGCTGGTGGATGACCATGCGGTGGTCCGTCAGGGCTACGCGAGTTTGTTGCGCGCGTTGCTGCCGGCGATGGAAGTACGTGAAGCCGCGACGGGTGAAGAAGCGCTGATCAGGGTTCAGGAGGCCGTGCCGAATCTGGTGATCATGGATTTCGGTTTGCCGGGGATCAGCGGGCTGGAAACCACGCGCCGGTTGCGACAGCGTCTGCCGCAACTGCGCGTGCTGTTTTTCAGCATGCACGATGAGCTGCCGCTGGTGCGCCAGGCACTGGAGGCGGGCGCTTCAGGCTATCTGACCAAAAGCTCGGCGCCCGAAGTGCTGATCGAGGCGGTGCGGCGGATTCTCGCGGGCCACGCCTACATCGAACAGCCCCTGGCCACTCAACTGGCGTGTCACCCGCAACAGGACGCCAGCGACCCGCGTTTGCAGAGCATGACCCAGCGCGAACTGGAGATTTTCGTGATGCTCGCCAAAGGCACCCCGGCCCGGTTGATTGCCGAACAGTTGAGCATCAGCAGCAAGACCGTCTCCAATCACCTGACGTTGCTCAAGAGCAAATTGCAGGTGAGCTCCCATGCCGAGCTGGTGCATCTGGGGATTGATATGGGGGTGGTTAGGTTGGCGTCGAAGAGGGTCAATTCTCTCCAGGGATAATGACGGCTGCTTGATTGATGCGAATCTCATCCAGCGGTTCATCAGGCTCTAGATTCAGTGTCACTTCGGCATTGCCGATTTCCGGTAGATTCAGCGCGATACGAGCTTCACGGTTGATCAGGTCCAGGGACACTTCTCCTGCAATGCCTGCGCCGCGAGATTCAAGCAGCGTTTGGACGGATGTCTGTATGGATCTACGGAGGGCTTCGATTTCTTCTACCCAATCCAGTGGTGTCGATGTAGCTGAATCTTGTAGGCCATAGGTAGGTCGCGTTGAGGGGGCTTTGGGGTTGCGGCCATAGAATGCAAAGTAGGCGCCTTGAGTGCAAATCGCTCTAGCATAGGTCTTGGCCAGCAGGTAGTCGGTCTGGAATTCGGGCGACTCATTCTCACCGCGGTGAATGGCCGCCATGGTTTCGACCAGGAGCTTCGCGCCCAGTGCGAAAACAGGTAATCCGTTTGTCAGGGCCTGCTTGATACGGACACGTATCAGCGTCTCGTCAGGTGCGTCATCCTGCAGCAAAGAAGCGGCGGAAACGATGGCGGCGTCTGCAAGGTGAGGGAATGAATCCACCAGGTTTTCAATCCACCCGCGGCGCTGGTCCAAGCGACGCAATTTAAGCAGTACGTAGGCGCCCGCCACTGCACCCACTGGGTCTCGATATTTTCCTTGCAGCATTTGATCGGCAGTTTGCCATGCGTCGGCGAGGCTTGTTACTTGCTCCATGGCACCGCGTGCCAAATAAGACATGATCAGTTCGTTGTCAGCATTCTCGCGTCCAATGGTGATATCCAGCGAGTTACCGATGGTCTTGTCACTGGGGGTCAGTGCCACACGAACTTCTCCGCCAGGCGGCAGTGAAACAAGGCGCCAAGCGACGTCTTCTCCGCCGATCTGTAGCAAGTGAGGCTGGTCAGGAACATCGAACCAGTATTGTTGGATATCGCCTTCGCTTTCTGTCTTCGACGGTTGGAGGTCAGATGCATCCCATTGGCCATTTTTCAGGGTCCAGACCAGCCTCCACACCTTTCCGACTCGGCGCAGTGGCGCGGCGGGTGAGAATTCGACCTGGACCGTGGCTTTGAGGTGCTCCAGAGAGCGAAAGGGTTTGAGCCACTCCAGCCAATCACTTGAGCTGTCGGCACTTTGCAACAGAGTTACATTGCCTTGGCCGTCCTGTAGTTGAGCAACCTCCTGTACCTGGCTGCCGTTTGGCAGTTTGGCCAATACATAAACTCGCCCTGATGCAGTAGAAGGCCCGTCTCTGAGCTGTATTTTGGCCGGCTCGGCGGGGGAGGCCGTACCTTTGCCCAATCGTTCGCCACTGATGGAAAACACCTCAAAGGGTAACGTCAGTAGTCGTGAATCACTCACCCGACCTGCGACAGAAACGGTCAATATATTCATGATGGATTCACACGCTTTTGGCTTCGAGATAGTCGCGAAAGATTACTTTGTTCATATAGCGATGTTTTGGCGTGACCTGATAGCCAATCTGATTAATTTCAGCGCCATATTGCCACTCACCTCGCGGCACTCTAAAAGATGCGGGGCCATTGCTGAGAGCCTTGAGTTGACGAGGTGTCACTGAGTTCTCTAGGTAAGCTTGAGATATCTGACGCAGCACCGCAGGATCTATATCCATTTCAACTAGTACGTCCGGAATACGATCCAGCACATTCAAGGCGATCAGATGGGTTCCGTCGCTTTCAAAGGCGACGTGCTGTTGCAGACTAGGTAGCGGGAGCAACAGGTGATTTAACAATGCTGCTGTTGCCACTTGCAGTTCCGAGGGTCTGACATCGAACACTCCAGGGGCATTGTCACGTTCCTCTCCGCAGTGACCACACAGTGCCTGTAGCAGCGCTTGCGTAAAATAGGTCACACCTTCGTCGGGCGTGTAAGCCAGACGGTTGGCGGAAGTGGATCGCAGAATTGCTGATCCGGCGCTGGTGATCGTGCCTTTTTTGGAGCCATCGGTCAGTCCCCGGGGGATGTCCAATTGTTCCTGAACCTCATCATTGAATTCACGGCAGGCATCGAGCACATAGACTAGTCGCGCGCTCGTTGCTCTGATAGTTGCCTGATGGGTATTGGAGACATGAAAGGCGTTCGACCAAGTGACATCGTTTTCGCCGAAGTCATCAGCGATGAGAAATTGAGTGACGCCATCACTGACGCCATGCCCGCAAAAATAAAAAACGCCGACACTTTCGGGATTTGCCCCTAATCGTTCATACCACTGTTTATAAGCAATTCGGATATTGGCGAGCGTCGGTCGCGGACAGGTAACACTGCCTCCTGGCGGGGTTTGAATGTTGATCGATGGAGAGACCAGAGCCGTGAGTGATCCCAGCGGAGCGTCGGGGTTGGAAAAGGCTTCGTGAGGGGATTTTCCCTGACCTGCTGGCATAGCGTGTGCGCCACTCAGATACCAGTTTACCATCTCCTGAACAGAGGTATGCGGTGAGTTTAACGGCTTCACATATGAATAGGCCGTTTGCCCCATTGCCGGATATTCGCCGCAGCCCACAAGTAAAACGTGGGTCGCCGTCGAGTCAGGTTTGTCTTTGACTGCTTGCGATAGAAATAGAGGTTCCATCTCATTTGCCCTTCATGCGTAGGGCGAGCTTTTTATAGAAACTGGGTCTGGTGAAGTATCCACCGTGGGCTTCCAGAAGCCCGTAGCCAGTATCGAATTTATAATCCTCCACGCCGTTGAACACCCCTTCTGCCCGGAAGGAAAAGATGTCATTTGTGTCGAAGACGTTGACCCACTTTTCAATATTGCCTGGCTTGCTCAAACGGTCCGTAGGAGGGTTGGCAGGCACGCCTTGCTGGCTGACGCGGAAAAGTGTCATTTCTTCAAACACCGGAACTTGCGAGCCGATCGTGGCAAAGAGATCGACTTTGATGCCTGGAGCAAAGTACGTGAGGATGTCGTAAAGAATGACGCCGCCAAGGCTATGGCCAATGACTATCAGTTTGTCGTCACCCGGCCTGCGGTTTTTATCAGCTTGCTCCAAGGCCTTCTTGACCACATCAACGATGGCGCCGGGGGCGTTTGCTCCTTGATGTGAGTTGAGGTAGACAAAGATATCGCCCAGGAAACGGGTCGCTTTGGTATGCAACGATTCGCGAGCCTTGGCCAAGGCCAGAGCAGTGATTGCGTCGCTGGGAGCCGAGCCCAGGCGATTGACGGCTTCACCCAGCGATTGCCACCAGTCCTTCAACCCCATTGCCTGTACTGCCAGGGCGCCAGGTGCGTTGACGAGAGGGGCAATTTCCTGATTGAGTTTGTCGATGAACTGTTGATTGGTTAATGGCGGCTGCTGGATCGCCCAGGCGGGGATAGTGCTTGCTGCATATCTACGCGACGCATCATAACGTTCGAGTACTTGCTTGTAGTCTGCTTCGGTCTGCGCGACTATCGATGCAGCATCCCACACCAGATCTACAGCTTTTTCAAAACCCTTGTCTTGTCGGCTGATATCGCCCAGTACCACGGGCTTTCCACCATTTTGTGCCTGTACTTCATGTATCCACAGTTCGTATTCGGCTGCCCGTGATCCCGTCAGCTTGAGGTTCAGCGCCTTGACCGGTGTCTTGTTCGTTGGAAGCGAAGCCTGATTCCAGCGAAATTTCACGCCGTCGCCGCCCCAGTAAGGGAATAAAACGCTCAGCAGTTTTGGATCGATATCCAAGTCGAGATCAGCTGCCAGGATGCTGCGCAGGGATTGTTCAATGCGAGCACGGGACGGTTCGTAGTCCGCATCTTCCTTTCGATTATTGACCCCGTGAACGAAAACAATCGGCATGTCGCTACTTCCTTGAGTGAGGGATGTTTAAGTACAAACTGTTGGTGAAGCTATAGCCCAACTTCCGCGTTTTGGTAGTTGAATCTTGATATTTCTTTAAACGGCGGGATGAGTGAGAGCAAAGCGACTCAGAGTTGAAACAAAGCCCCTCGCTTTTGCACAATCCGAGCGTTTTACCTTCACTTGTTCCACGTCGTCGGGCAACCTGTGCAGCCGTCCATATTCGCATCCTGAAAGTTCGCATAATGCTGGCGCGAGCCGCTTAGGTTTGCTTGCTCCAGGTTGCTTTCACCGAACTTGGCTTCCTGCAGATTGGCATCACTGAGATTCGCGCCTTTGAGGTCGGCTTTGCTCAACCAGGTCATTTCCAGGTCGGCCGCCCGCAGGTTGGCGTTGTGCAGTTTGGCGCCGGAGAGGCGGGCGAATTGCAGGTAGGCGCCGCTGAGGTTGGCGTCCTGAAACTGCGCACCCTGTGCAAACAAGCCCCAGCCCTGGACCGCCATCAACGTGGCACCGCTGAAATCGGCCAGGCGCAGGTTGCTTTGTTGCAGGCTGGCGCGGGTCAGGTTGGCGCCTTGCAGTTGGGCTTTTTCCAGGTTGGCGAGGTCGAGGCGGGCGTGACGCAAGTCGGCCTCGCGCAGGTCGGCGCCGCTGAGGTTCATGTTGCGCAGGTCCAGATTGCTCAGGTTGGCGCCTTTGAGATTGGCGCCGGGGCACTGGCTGTGTTCGGCGAGGGTGCAGCCGTTGATGATCAGGGGGGCGTCGTCGCTGTCGTCCGCGAAAACCGGAAGGGCGGCGAGCAATAGCATTAGAGGCAGGTATTTCATGGCAAGGTCTCTGGCTTCCCTTGTGGGAGCGAGCCTGCTCGCGATGGTCGTCAACGATGACGCGGGGTGTCTGGTGCCCCGCGGCGGTCTCAGGTTAATCGCGAGCAGGCTCGCTCCCACAGAGGTGGGTGGGGAGAATTACTTCTGCGCGGTCTGGTTATCCCAGCTCGGAATTTTGAACACCCAGAACGACCCGCCCTGAGCCACCGGTTTGGTCAGCTCGGCCATGTCGCCGCCCCACAACGGCACCGCGCCGCCATAGCCGACGGTCACGCCGATGTACTGCTCGCCGTCCTGTTCCCAGGTGATCGGCGGCGAGACGATGCCGCTGCCGGTCTGGAACTTCCACAGCTCCTTGCCGGTTTTGGCGTCGAAGGCCTTGAAGAAACCGTCGCCGGTGCCGGTGAACACCAGGTTGCCCTTGGTCGCCAGCACGCCGGCCCACAACGGCAAGTGCTCCTTGTGTTCCCACACCACTTTGCCTGTGGTCGGGTTCATCGCCCGCAAGGTGCCGACGTGATCGTCATACATGCGCTTGATGCGGAAACCCATGCCCAGATAGGCCGAGCCTTTCTTGTAGTTGACCTCTTCGGTCCAGTATTCCTCTTTCCATTGGTTGCCCGGAATGTAGAACAGGCCGGTATCCTGACTGTAGGCCATCGGGTTCCAGTTCTTGCCACCAAGGAACGGCGGCGAAACTTCCACCGGTTTGCCTTTGGTTTCCCCCGTCAACGGCTTGGCCGGACGCTGGCCTTCATTCTCGACCGGTCGCCCGGTCTTCAGGTCGATGTGGCTGGCCCAGGTGATGTTGTCGACGAAGGGGAACGCGTTCTGCAATTTGCCGTTGTTGCGATCGACCACGTAGAAGAAACCGTTGCGGTCCGCATGGCCGGTGGCCTTGACCGTTTTGCCGTCCTTGTCCTTGTAGTCGAACAGCACCAGCTCGTTGTTGCCGGAGAAATCCCAGGCATCGTTCGGCGTGTGTTGGTAGAACCATTTCACCTCGCCGGTGCTCGGGTCGACGCCGACCTGGCCCGAGGTGTAGAGGCTGTCGAAATCGTGCGGGTTGCCGTCCTTGGCGGTGCGCGCCCAGGTGTTCCAAGGGCCGGGGTTGCCGGCGCCGACGATGATGGTGTTGGTTTCCGGATCGAAACTGGCGCTCTGCCAAGGGGCTCCGCCGCCGTGGCTCCAGGCTTCGACCTTGCCGGTTTCAGTGGTCGGGTCGTTCGGCCAGGACGGCGCCTTGACGTCGCCGGTCGGTGTGCTGTCCTTGCCGTTCAAACGGCCCATGTGGCCTTCGACGAAAGGCCGCATCCACACTTCTTCGCCGGTGTCCGGGTCGCGGGCATAGAGCTGCCCGACCACGCCAAACTCATCGCCGGAACTGCCGTGAATCAGCAACACCTTACCGCTGGTCTTGTCTTTGATCAGCACCGGGGCGCCGGTCATGGTGTATCCGGCGGCGTGATCGCCGAATTTTTTGTTCCAGACCACTTTGCCGGTGTTCTTGTCCAGCGCGATCAGGCGGGCGTCGAGGGTGCCGAAGTAGATCTTGTCGCCGTAGATCGCCGCCCCGCGATTGACCACATCGCAGCACGGACGAATGTTGTCCGGCAGGCGATGGTTGTAGGTCCACAGGCGCTTGCCGGTCTTGGCGTCGAGGGCAAATACCCGCGAGTAGGAACCGGTGACGTACACCACGCCGTCACTGACGATGGCCTGGGATTCCTGGCCGCGCTGCTTCTCGTCGCCGAACGAATAGGACCAGGCCGGCGTCAGCTTGAACACGTTCTTGTCGTTGACCTGGGCCAGCGGGCTCCAGCGCTGGGCGTTGGTGCCCATGCCGTATTGCAGAACGTCCTTGGTGGTCAGGTGATCGTTGGCAATGTCTTCCCAGCTCACGTTGTGCGTCGGCGTGGCGGGTGCGGTCGCGGCTTGACCGGCAGCGCTCAGGGACAGGCTGCTCACCAGCAAAAAGGTTTGCACGGCGAGGGTTAAAGGGGAAAGGGCGGGTAGCGATCTTATTGTCATGGTTGCAGTTCCCAGTGGAGGTTTTGGCCTGCACAGGGTGGTGCGTCCGACGGGGTGGCGAATACGGAAAAAGTCCCGCTGTTGCCGGGAAGATTTCCCAGGCAGCACCTGATTTGGATGTGCGTCGCAAGCCCTACTACCAAGGTACTGGGTGGCGGCCACCAAAGCAGCATGGGGCTTGCGCGAAGCGCTTCCTAAGATAGCTGCCATAGCCTCTGTAAAGAGGTTTTGCGTGCAATCCTGAGGGCATAACAATGACAACAAAACGCAACGCCTTGCTCGTCGCCGGGCTGCTGGCCGGCTTTATCAGCGCAGGTTCGGTCTGGGCCCACGGCAATGTCGTGCCACAAGCCGTCGAAACCAAGGGACTGACCCCGATCAAGGACGCCGGCGTGCAGGTCGATGGCGATGGCTGGGCGGCGGTGAACCCTTACCGCACGTCCCCGGAACACGATAAGGCCATCGAGATCGGCTCATCGGCCTACAACCAGAACTGCGCGGCCTGTCATGGCCTGGAAGCCAAGTCCGGCGGCATCGCACCTGATTTGCGCATGCTTGATGTCGGCGAGGCCGGTGATGAATGGTTCGTCGAACGGGTGCGCCATGGCGCGGTGCGTGACGGCCGGGTGTACATGCCGAAAATGGCGGACTACCTGAGCCAGGAAGCCCTGTGGGCGGTGCGCACTTACCTGGACAGCGTCCGCGTCGAGGAGTAATGCATGCGCCTGCTCGCGGTGTTGATCAGCGCTGTGTTGCTGTGCTGCCAGACGGTGCAGGCGCAGGTCCGTAGCTATGACGAAATGATCGCTGCCGGGGAGCTGAAGGTGGCGGTCTACAAAGACTTCGCCCCCTACAGTTTCGAAGACGCCGGCCAACCCCGTGGCGTCGATGTCGACCTCGCCGAGGCGCTGGCCAAAGCGCTTGGCGTGCGCCTGACGCTGATCTGGGCGCCCGCCGGCGAGAAGCTCGACGACGACCTGCGCGACTACATCTGGCGCGCCAGTCCGTTGCACGATCTGCAACTGGCGGACCTGATGATGCGCGTGCCCTATGACCAGGATTACGCGCGCAAACGCAACGAACTGGGCGAACTGGAAAACAGCCATGTGGTGATGTTCGGTCCGTATCAGAACGAACAATGGCAAGTCGCCTATGACCGTCGTCGACTGGAGTCGGTGGCCAGCGTCGCGGTGTTCGAGCATCACCCGATCGGCGTCGAGGTCGACAGTGTGCCGTCGTTCTACCTGACCTCGGTGTTCAGCGGCATGCTCGCTGGCAAAACCCATCACTACCCCGGCGTGCCCCAGGCATTCGCAGCGATGAAGGCGGGCGAAGTCGACGCGGTCATGGCCATGCGCGGCGAGATCGACTGGCAGGTTCATCAAGCCGCCGACCCGCAAGTGGCGCTGGCGGAAAACGCCTACCCGAACATGGGCAAGCAACTCTGGGAAATCGGCATGGCCGTGCACGAGAGCAACCGGCAACTGGCCTATGCCGTGGAAGAGGCGCTGGAAACCTTGATCCGCGAGGGTTCGGTGAAGGCCATTTATGCCCGATACGGCCTGCGCTATGACGTCCCGGAGATGTATCAACAGTGAACTGGAGCGCGTGTTGCCTGTTGGCCTGTTGGCTGCCTTTGGCCGCGCACGCGGCAGCCGTCGAACCGGGTAAAGACCCGGTGCCGTCGGTGATGTGGGCCTTCTATCACAAGCAGATGCTCGGCGACGCGCCGTTCGTGTTCGATGAGCGGGTCAGGCTGCTGGCGCCACCGTTTGCCGAAGACGCCCGGCAAGTGCCGCTGGAAATCGATGCACGGGCGTTCAAGGGCGACGTGGTGAAAATCCTCGCCTGGGCCGAGCTCAATCCCTTGCCGAGAATTGTTGATTTCCAGCCGCTGGATCGGGTGTTGCCCTGGCTGTCGATCCGCATTCGTGTCGAACAAGCCACGCCGCTGCGCGCGGCCGTCCTGACTCGCGACGGTGTGTGGCATGTCGGCTCGACCCTGATCGATGCGGCGGGCGGCGGATGCACGGCGCCGAGCGTGGTGCGCACCCAGCCGGGTTGGGAGGAGCACATCGGCGAAGTGCTGGGCGGACGTTATCCCCGTGGCGAATTCAGCCGCTTGCGTTTGCAGGTGGCGCACCCGATGGATAACGGCATGGTCGGTGGCATCCCGGAATTCTTCATCAACCATGCCGAGCTGCGGGATCAGAACGATCAAGTGCTGGCCCGCCTCGAACTGTTTCCCGCCGTCAGCGAAAACCCCAACCTGGCCTTCGACATCGAAGGGGCAGGGCAGACGCGCCTGTTGCTGCGCGACAACAGCGGCAACGAATTTGATGCGGCCATACCCTGACTCAAAGGAGCGCGCGATGCGCTGGATGCTGCTGTTGTTCATCAGCCTGAGCCTTCCGGCGCTGGCCGAACTCGACTATTCACTCAAGCCCCGGCAGATCGCCGCCGACACCTGGTTGCTGGAAGGCAGCACCGACAATTTTGCCAAGGCCAACGGCGGCAATATCGTCAACACCGCGTTCATCGTCACCGAACGCGGCGTGGTGGTGATCGACACCGGGCCGTCCAGGCGATACGGCGAAGCGATGCGCAAAGCCATTGCCGCGACCACCGACAAACCGGTGATCCAGGTGCTGCTGACCCATCATCATCCCGATCATGTGCTGGGTAATCAGGCCTTCAGCGATGTGCCGATCAGCGCGCTCGCGGGCACCTGCGAGTTGTTGAAACAGCAGGGCGACGCCATGGCCGAGAACATGTATCGGTTGGTGGGCGACTGGATGCGGGGCACCGAAGTGGTGTTGCCGACTGAGACGCTGACGCCCGGCGTGCGAAATTTTGGGGATCACGATCTGCGCCTGCTGAGCCTGGGTGGGCACACCGGCGCGGATCTGGCTATTCTCGACCAGCAAACCGGCGTGCTGTTTGCCGGGGATCTGGTGTTTTACCAGCGGGCGCTGACCACGCCCAACAGTCCGGGTTTGTCGGTGTGGCTGGCGGACATTGCCACGCTTCAGGGGTTGGCGTGGACGCTCATCGTCCCCGGTCACGGCCCGATCTCCACGGATGCAAAACCGTTCGAACAAATGCGTGATTACCTTGGCTGGCTCGACCAGTTGATGCGCGACGGTGCGGCCGACGGCAGCGACATGGCCGAGATGATCCGCAGCCCGATTCCCGAACGCTTCGCCGGGATCAGCCTGAGTCGCTACGAACTGATCCGCAGCGTCAGCCATCTCTATCCGCGCTACGAGCGCACACAAATGAAACGCGTTGACTCAAACCTGTAGGAGCCGGCTTGCTGGCGATCGGGACGCCTCGGTCTGTCTGATACACCGCGTTGCCTGGATCGCCAGCAAGCCGGCTCCTACGGATCTCGGGTGTGTTCGGGATCGGGGGTAACGCAAACCCTGTAGGAGCCAGCTTGCTGGCGATGGCGATTTCATTGGCGCCATCGCCAGCAAGCTGGCTCCTACAGGGTTGGGGCGTTCAAAAAACCGATGTCCGACCCGGTACTAAGGAACTAGCAATCTCAGCACTGCGGGCAATTGTTGCAAGGGCGGCGGCGCCCAAGAATCTGCACCAGACCGGGAAAATTTCCCGGGTATAACAAAAACCGCAGAGGCAGCCGTCATGACCCAACCCGCACGTCGCCAACCCTTCGTCTTGAGCCTGTTGCTCAGTGCCATGCTGTTGTCCGGCACGGCATTGGCCGCCGTCACCGACCAGGACATTCTCCAGGACCCCAAGAACCCGGAGCAGATCGTCACTAACGGTCTGGGCGTCCAGGGTCAGCGCTACAGCCCGCTCGACACCCTCAACGTCAACAACGTGAAGGACTTGCGGCCGGTCTGGGCCTTCTCCTTCGGTGGCGAAAAACAACGCGGTCAGCAAGCGCAGCCGATGATCAAGGACGGCGTGATGTACATGACCGGCTCCTACTCGCGGGTGTTTGCGGTGGATGCGCGCACTGGCAAGAAACTCTGGCAATACGATGCACGCCTGCCTGATGACATCCGTCCGTGCTGTGACGTGATCAACCGGGGCGTGGCGCTGTATGGCGACCTGGTGATTTTCGGCACCCTCGACGCCAAGCTCGTGGCCCTGAACAAAGACACGGGCAAAGTGGTGTGGAGCAAGAAAGTCGCCGACCACAAGGAAGGCTATTCGATCAGCGCCGCGCCGCTGGTGATCAACGGCAAACTGATTACCGGCGTGGCCGGTGGCGAGTTCGGCGTGGTGGGCAAGATCGAAGCCTACGACCCGAAAAACGGTGATCTGCTGTGGACCCGACCAACCGTCGAGGGCCACATGGGCTACGTCTACAAGGACGGCAAAGCGGTAGAGAACGGCATTTCCGGTGGCGAAGCAGGCAAGACCTGGCCCGGCGATCTGTGGAAAACCGGCGGTGCCGCGCCTTGGCTCGGCGGTTACTACGACCCGGAAACCAATCTGCTGCTGTTCGGCACCGGCAACCCGGCGCCGTGGAACTCGCACCTGCGTCCTGGCGACAACCTTTACTCGTCGTCACGCCTGGCGCTGAACCCTGACGACGGCACCATCAAATGGCACTTCCAGAGCACGCCTCACGACGGTTGGGACTATGACGGCGTGAACGAACTGGTGTCGTTCAACTACACCGAAGGCGGTAAAGAAATCAAAGCCGCCGCGACTGCGGACCGTAACGGCTTCTTCTACGTACTGGATCGCACCAACGGCAAGTTCATTCGCGGCTTCCCGTTCGTGGACAAGATCACTTGGGCCACAGGGCTCGATAAGGATGGCCGGCCGATCTACAACGAAGCCAGTCGTCCGGGCGCACCGGGCACCGAAGCCAAGGGCAGTTCGGTGTTCGTCGCCCCGGCGTTCCTCGGCGCGAAAAACTGGATGCCGATGGCCTACAACAAGGACACCGGGTTGTTCTACGTACCGTCCAACGAGTGGGGCATGGACATCTGGAACGAAGGCATCGCCTACAAGAAAGGCGCAGCGTTCCTCGGTGCCGGTTTCACCATCAAGCCTTTGAACGAAGACTACATCGGCGTGCTGCGCGCCATCGACCCGAAAACCGGCAAGGAAGTCTGGCGTCACAAGAACTTCGCGCCGCTGTGGGGCGGGGTGCTGACCACCAAGGGCAACCTGGTGTTCACCGGCACGCCGGAAGGTTTCCTCCAGGCATTCAATGCCAAGACCGGCGAGAAAGTCTGGGAATTCCAGACCGGCTCCGGCGTACTCGGCTCGCCGGTTACCTGGGAAATGGACGGCGAGCAGTACGTCTCGGTGCTGTCCGGATGGGGCGGCGCGGTTCCGCTGTGGGGCGGCGAAGTGGCCAAGCGCATCAAGGACTTCAACCAGGGCGGCATGCTCTGGACCTTCAAGTTGCCGAAAGACCTGGTGGCCAAGCACTAACTCCCAACCCACCACATAACCCCTGTGGGAGCGAGACCGGCTTGCCGGCGATAGCGGTGTCTCATTCAACCAATGTGTTGAGCCTGATACCGCCTTCGCGAGCAGGCTCGCTCCCACAAGGATTTGTTACACCGCAAGATTTGCGGCAAACCTACTACCAAATAACGAGAGCCCCCCTGCCAACGGCGCATTCGTCTGGCACGCGGGGCTCTCTACTATCGGTTCATCGCCTGTTTGCCCGACAGGCATCGACCCAGACAGAGGCCCATCATGATCTACGCACAACCTGGAACACCCGGCGCCGTCGTTTCCTTCAAGCCGCGCTACGGCAACTTCATCGGCGGCGAGTTCGTCGCACCGGTCAATGGCGAGTACTTCACCAACACCTCGCCGGTAACCGGTGAAGTGATCGCCGAGTTCCCGCGCTCCAGCGCCGCCGACATCGAAAAGGCGCTCGACGCCGCCCACGCCGCTGCCGATGCCTGGGGCAAAACCTCGGCGCAGGACCGCTCGCTGGTGCTGCTGAAAATCGCCGATCGCATCGAACAAAACCTCGAAATACTCGCCGTCACCGAAACCTGGGACAACGGCAAGGCCGTGCGCGAAACCCTCAACGCCGACGTGCCGCTGGCCGCCGACCACTTCCGTTACTTCGCCGGTTGCATCCGTGCACAGGAAGGTGGCGCCGCCGAAATCAACGAGCTGACCACCGCCTATCATTTTCACGAGCCATTGGGCGTGGTCGGGCAGATCATCCCGTGGAACTTCCCGCTGCTGATGGCCGCGTGGAAACTCGCCCCGGCCCTGGCGGCAGGCAACTGCATCGTGCTCAAGCCTGCCGAGCAGACGCCGCTGTCGATCATGGTCTTCGCCGAACTGATCGCCGACTTGCTGCCGGCCGGTGTACTGAACATCGTGCAAGGTTTCGGTCGCGAAGCCGGTGAGGCACTGGCCACCAGCAAACGCATCGCCAAGATCGCCTTCACCGGCTCCACTCCGGTGGGCGCGCACATCATGCATTGCGCCGCCGAGAACATTATTCCGAGCACCGTCGAACTGGGCGGCAAGTCGCCGAACATCTTCTTCGAAGACATCATGAACGCCGAGCCACAGTTCATCGAGAAAGCCGCCGAAGGCCTGGTGCTCGCTTTCTTCAACCAGGGCGAAGTCTGCACCTGCCCGTCGCGTGCGCTGGTGCAAGAGTCGATCTACGAACCGTTCATGGCCGAGGTGATGAAGAAGATCGTCAAGATCAAACGCGGCAACCCGCTGGACACTGAAACCATGGTCGGCGCCCAGGCGTCGGAGCAGCAATACGACAAGATTCTCTCGTACCTGAAAATTGCCCAGGAGGAGGGTGCCGAGCTGCTCACCGGCGGCGCGGCGGAACGTCTTGAAGGCGACTTGTCGAGCGGCTATTACATCCAGCCGACCCTGCTCAAGGGCCACAACAAGATGCGCGTGTTCCAGGAAGAAATCTTCGGCCCGGTGGTGGGCATCACCACGTTCAAGGACGAAGCCGAAGCCCTGGCGATTGCCAACGACAGCGAGTTCGGCCTCGGTGCCGGCCTGTGGACCCGCGACATCAACCGCGCGTACCGCATGGGCCGGGCGATCAAGGCCGGGCGTGTCTGGACCAACTGCTACCACCTGTACCCGGCGCATGCCGCGTTCGGTGGCTACAAGAAATCCGGTGTCGGCCGTGAGAACCACAAGATGATGCTCGACCATTATCAGCAGACCAAAAACCTGCTGGTGAGCTACGACATCAACCCGTTGGGGTTCTTCTAACCCCGCAAAATCACCACAATCCCCCTGTGGGAGCGAGCCTGCTCGCGATGGCGGCGTGACAGTCAACATCAATGTTGAATGTAATGGCCTCATCGCGAGCAGGCTCGCTCCCACATTGGATTTTTGTGTGCCTGACGACCTCGCCATACCCCCTACCAACGCACCCCACAACCTCCTTCGAAAGTAGCATTCGGGCGTCTGCCGCCCCGTGCATTAATGGCTTTACCGGAATCGTCCGGCACAAGAAGAGGAATGACCCATGTGGACTAAACCCGCGTTTACCGATCTGCGCATTGGCTTCGAAGTGACGATGTATTTCGCCAACCGCTGATCGTCCACCCGGCCAGCCGCAGCGTTGGCCGGGCCTGCCTTCTGGAGCATCGCCCATGCACATTCGCGTTCTCGGTTCCGCCGCTGGCGGTGGTTTTCCGCAGTGGAACTGCAACTGTCGCCAGTGCGCCGGTATACGCAATGGCAGCCTGCGCGCGCAACGTCGCACGCAATCTTCCATTGCCCTGAGCGACAACGGTGTGGACTGGGTGCTGTGCAACGCTTCCCCGGATATCCGCGCGCAACTCGAGAGTTTCGCGCCGCTGCAACCGGCACGTCGCTTGCGCGATACGGCCATTGCCGGCGTGGTCCTGATGGACAGCCAGATCGACCATTGCACCGGCCTGTTGAGCCTGCGCGAAGGTTGCCCGCATTCGGTGTGGTGCACCGAGCGGGTACATGAAGACCTGAGCAGCGGCTTTCCGTTGTTCACCATGCTCAAGCACTGGAATGGCGGTTTGCAGTGGCAACCGATCGGACTCGATCGCCAGCCGTTCAGCATCGCGGCCTGCGAGCATTTGCAGTTTCGGGCCATTCCACTGGTCAGCAACGCACCGCCGTATTCACCGAACCGGGGCAACCCGCAACCGGGTGACACCATCGGCCTGTTTATCGAAGACCGGCGCACGGGCGCTTCGTTGTTCTATGCGCCGGGCCTTGGGCAAATCGATGACGAGGTGTTGAGCTGGATGCAGCGTGCCGATTGCCTGTTGCTGGATGGCACGTTGTGGCGAGATGACGAAATGCGCGTCTGTGAAGTCGGCCAAAGCCTGGGCAGCGAGATGGGGCATCTGCCGCAGAGTGGGGCGGGCGGCATGCTGGAGGTGTTGGAGGGTTTTACGCGTCAGCGCAAGGTGCTGATCCACATTAACAACACCAACCCGATCCTCGACGAAGATTCGGCTGAGCGGGCGTTGCTGGAGCGGCGCGGTATCGAGGTGGCCTATGACGGCATGGATATTGTGCTGTAGCGGATGACGCCTTCGCGGGCAAGTCGGATCGCCGCACCGCTCGCTCCTACAGGCGATGCGCAAACCTTGTAGGAGCGAGGCTTGCCCGCGAAGACGCCAGACCAGACACCGCAAATCCTCCAGGAGACCTGCAATGACTGATACAGCGATGACCCCCACCGAATTCGAACAGGCCCTGCGCGCCAAAGGCGCGTACTACCACATCCATCACCCGTTCCACCAAGCCATGTACGCCGGTCGCGCCAGTCGCGAGCAGATTCAAGGCTGGGTCGCCAACCGCTTCTACTACCAGATCAACATTCCGCTCAAGGACGCCGCCATCCTCGCCAACTGCCCGGACCGCGACGTGCGCCGCGAATGGCTGCAACGGATTCTCGACCACGACGGTGTGCCTGGCAGCGAAGGCGGTATCGAAGCCTGGTTGCGCCTCGGTGAAGCGGTGGGTCTGGATCGTGAGCAGATTCTGTCCCAGGAACTGGTATTGCCCGGCGTACGTTTCGCCGTGGACGCCTACGTCAATTTCGCCCGGCGCGCCTGCTGGCAGGAAGCGGCGAGCAGTTCGCTGACCGAGCTGTTCGCCCCGCAGATCCACCAATCGCGGCTCGACGCCTGGCCAACGCATTACCCGTGGATCGACGTCGCCGGTTACGACTATTTCCGCACACGCCTGAGTCAGGCGCGGCGCGATGTCGAGCACGGTTTGCGCATTACTCTGGCGCACTACGTCACCGTCGAAGCCCAGCAGCGGATGCTGGAAATCCTCCAGTTCAAGCTCGATGTGCTGTGGAGCATGCTCGACGCCATGAGCATGGCCTATGAGCTGGAACGCCCGCCGTATCACACGGTGACCACCGAGAAAGTCTGGCACCGAGGGATCGACCTGTGAGTCTGATTAACCGCGAAAAATCACCGTCCTTAAGGCAGGGTTTTCGCTTGCAGTGGGAACCTCGTCAGGATTGCCACGTGCTGCTGTACCCCGAAGGCATGATCAAACTCAACGCCAGTGCCGGGCAGATTCTCGATCTGCTGGACGGTCAACGCAGTGTGGCGGCGATCATCGATATGCTCTCCGCGAGTTTTCCCGGTGTGCCGGGGATCGACGAGGATGTGCTGGCGTTTCTGGAGGTGGCCCATGCTCAATTCTGGATCGAATGATGCGCCTCCGGGGCCACCGCTGTGGCTGCTGGCGGAGCTGACTTATCGCTGCCCGTTGCAATGCCCGTATTGCTCCAATCCACTGGATTTTGCGCAACAAGGCGCGGAGTTGAGCACTGAAGAATGGATTCGCGTGTTTCGCGAGGCGCGTGCGATGGGTGCGGCGCAACTGGGGTTTTCCGGCGGTGAGCCGTTGGTGCGCCAGGACCTGGCTGAGTTGATCAAGGCCGCACGGGACATGGGTTATTACACCAACCTGATCACCTCGGGCATCGGCCTGACCGAGCAGAAAGTCCATGATTTCAAACTCGCCGGGCTCGACCATATCCAGATCAGCTTCCAGGCCGCCGACGAAGCGGTCAACAACATGCTCGCCGGTTCGCGCAAGGCGTTCGCACAGAAGCTCGCCATGGCCCGCGCGGTGAAAGCCCAGGGTTATCCGATGGTGCTGAACTTCGTCACCCATCGGCACAACATCGACCGTATCGACCGCATCATCGACTTGTGCCTGGAGCTGGAAGCGGATTTTGTCGAGCTGGCTACGTGTCAGTTTTATGGGTGGGCCGAGCTCAATCGCGTGGGCCTGTTGCCGACCCGCGAGCAATTGCAGCGCGCCGAACGCATCACTAATGAATACCGCGAACGGCTTGAGGCGCAGGGCCACCCGTGCAAGTTGATCTTCGTCACCCCGGATTACTACGAAGAACGCCCCAAGACCTGCATGAACGGCTGGGCCAATCTGTTTCTCGACATCACCCCGGACGGCACGGCGTTGCCCTGTCATAGCGCCCGGCAATTGCCGGTGACGTTCCCGAATGTGCGCGAACACAGCATCGAGCACATCTGGAACGACTCCTTCGGTTTCAACCGCTTCCGTGGCGACGACTGGATGAAGGAGCCGTGCCGCTCCTGCGATGAAAAACACAAGGACCTGGGTGGCTGCCGCTGCCAGGCGTTCATGCTGACCGGCGATGCCGCCAATGCCGACCCGGTGTGCAGCAAGTCGCCGCACCATGGCGTGATCCTCAAGGCTCGCGAGGAAGCCGATGCGCCGGGGCAGGGCATGGAACATTTGACCTTGCGTAACGAGAAGGCTTCCCGCTTGATCTACCGCGGATAACCCACCCAACACACAATCCCCTGTAGGAGCCGGCTTGCTGGCGATGGCGGCCGCACTTGCGACGCATAGCTCGCGGGCCTCATCGCCAGCAAGCCGGCTCCTACAGGGGATCTCCAGTGACCTCGGAATCTGACTACCCATTGGTCTGATTGCATTCACAGCCGGATGGGTTAGTGTGGTTCTTACCTTCCAAAACAATAAAAACAGGCTTTCCAATGAGCCAGAGTCTCAGCCAGCTGCGTAAATTCGTTTCGCCTGAAATCATCTTCGGTGCCGGTTGCCGGCACAACGTCGGCAACTATGCCAAGACCTTTGGCGCGCGCAAGGTCCTTGTGGTCAGTGACCCTGGCGTCATTGACGCCGGTTGGGTTGCCGATGTCGAGGCCAGCCTGCAGGCCCAGGGCATCGATTACTTTTTGTATAGCGACGTTTCGCCCAACCCGCGTGTCGAGGAAGTCATGCTCGGTGCCGAGTTGTACCGGGAAAACCATTGCGACGTGATCGTCGCCGTCGGTGGCGGCAGCCCGATGGATTGCGGCAAAGGCATCGGCATTGTCGTCGCTCACGGGCGCAGCATTCTCGAGTTCGAAGGGGTGGACACCATCCGCGTGCCCAGCCCGCCATTGATCCTGATCCCGACCACCGCCGGCACCTCGGCGGACGTCTCGCAATTCGTGATCATCTCCAACCAGCAAGAACGCATGAAATTTTCCATCGTCAGTAAAGCGGTGGTGCCGGACGTGTCGCTGATCGACCCGGAAACCACCCTGAGCATGGACCCGTTCCTGTCGGCCTGTACCGGCATCGACGCGTTGGTGCATGCCATCGAAGCCTTCGTTTCTACGGGCCACGGGCCACTGACCGACCCCCACGCGCTGGAAGCCATGCGCCTGATCAACGGCAACCTCGTGCAAATGATTGCCAACCCGACGGACATCGCACTGCGCGAGAAAATCATGCTCGGCAGCATGCAGGCCGGGCTGGCGTTTTCCAATGCGATCCTTGGCGCGGTGCACGCCATGTCTCATAGCCTCGGTGGCTTCCTCGATTTGCCCCATGGCCTGTGCAACGCGGTGCTGGTGGAGCACGTGGTGGCCTTCAATTACAGCTCGGCGCCGGAACGCTTCAAGGTGATTGCTGAGACGTTCGGCATCGATTGCCGTGGCCTCAATCACCGGCAGATCTGCGGGCGGCTGGTTGAACATCTGATCGCGTTGAAACACGCCATCGGCTTCCACGAAACCCTTGGCTTGCACGGCGTCAGCACGGCGGACATCCCGTTCCTGTCGCAACATGCCATGCACGACCCATGCATCCTGACCAACCCGCGTGAATCCAGTCAGCGTGATGTCGAGGTCGTCTATGGCGAAGCCCTCTGACGAACAACAACGGGCGCTGGCCGGGTTACTCGGGTTAGGCAGCCATTCGGCGCGCAAGAGCCATTACCCGGAACTGGCCGCCCGCCTGGAAGACCTGGAAACCGAGCGCAATCGTTACAAGTGGCTGTTCGAGCACGCGGTCTACGGGATTTTCCAGGCCAGCCTCGACGGCGGCATGCGTGCCGCCAACACGGCGCTGGCACGCATGCTCGGCTATCAGGACCCGCAAGACGTGATGTTTTCCAAGGCAGACCTGGCCAGCCAGCTGTTCGTCGGCGGTGAGCAGGAGCTGGAAAACATCGGCGAGATCCTTCGGCATCAAGGCAGCCTGCATGGCTACGAAACCCAGTTGCGCCGCCAGGACGGCAGCAGCGTCGATGTGCTGATGAACCTGTTGCTCAGGCCCGATAAGGAACAACTGGTGGAAGGTTTTGTCGCTGACATCACCGAACGCAAACAGGCCCAGCAACGGTTGCAACAGCTCAATGACGAACTGGAACAACGTGTCACCGCGCGCACCGACGAATTGCTTGAAGCCAACCGCAACCTGCAGCAACAGATCACCCAGCGCAAACAGATCGCCGAAGCCTTGCGCGATGCCCGTGATGCCGCCGAGGCCGCCAATCGCAGCAAGGACAAATACCTCGCCGCCGCCAGTCATGACCTGCTGCAACCGCTCAACGCCGCGCGTTTGCTGATTTCGACCTTGCGTGAGCGCAAACTGCCGGACGTCGAGCAGGTGCTGGTCGAGCGCACGCATCAGGCCCTGGAAGGGGCGGAAGATTTGCTCACCGATTTGCTGGATATCTCCCGGCTCGATCAAGCGGCGGTCAAACCGGATGTCGCGTTGTACCGCCTCGATGAATTGCTCGGGCCGCTGGTGTCGGAATTCCACTCAGTGGCCGACGCGGCCGGGCTGCGCTTGCGCGTGCACATGGGCGATTACGCCATTCGCACCGACCTGCGTCTGATGACGCGCATCCTGCGCAATTTCCTCAGCAACGCCTGTCGCTATACCGACCAGGGCAGCATCCTGCTCGGGGCCCGGCGTCGCGGTGAAATGTTGCGTCTGGAAGTCTGGGATACCGGGCGCGGGATCCCGGCGGATCGCCTCGACTCGATCTTCCTTGAATTCAATCAACTGGACGTCGGCCGCGCCGCCGACCGCAAAGGTGTGGGGCTGGGGTTGGCGATCGTCGAGCGCATCGCCAAGATCCTCGACTACCGGATCCAGGTGCATTCGCTGCCGGGACGCGGCTCGATGTTCAGCATTGAGGTGCCGATTTCCCATGAGGTTCCGTTGCCCATCAGCCTCGCGGCGCCCCAGCCGAGTACCGGCAACCCGCTACCGGGCCGGCGTTTGCTGGTGCTGGACAACGAGGTCAGCATTCTGCAAAGCATGAGCGCGTTGCTCGGGCAGTGGGGCTGCGAAGTGGTCACCGCCACCGATGAAGCCTCGGCGCTGGCCGCGTTGCAGGGGCATGCGCCGGAGCTGATTCTGGCGGATTACCACCTCGATCATGGGGTGGTGGGGTGCGAGGTGGTCCGGCATTTGCGCGAGCATTTCAGTCAGACGATTCCGGCGGTGATCATCACCGCCGACCGCACCGATCAGTGCCGCCGCTCCTTGCAGCGACTGGATGCGCCGTTGCTGAACAAGCCGGTGAAACCCGGCAAGTTGCGTGCGGTGCTGAGTCAGCTGTTGGGGTAGGCGCGGTATTGCAGGCTGAAACCCAGCTCGGCGGATTGACCTTGTTCCAGCAACACCAGTCCCGGCCGACCGGGCAAGTGGTGCGCATTGACTGGATGGCTCACCGGTTCGATGCAGAAAAACGCCAGGTCCACAGGGCAGTAGAGCAGGTAGTAATCGCTGCCGCTGGCTTGGCATTCCAGTTCATAACCGAGGTCGGGTTGCTGGATCAGGCAATGGCCATCCCATTCGCAGAAACCGTTGTCGACCAGCGTGTCGGGCAGGGCCTTGAGCTGGCGAAAATCCCACTCGGCAGGCAACGAACCGAGTCGGGTCGGCAGTTTGGAGGCGTCGCACCACCACACCTGCTCGGCCTTGGCCTGTAACCGAGTGCCGGCGGTACGCGGCAAGTACGGATGCAGCCCCAAACCTTGCCACGCGGCGCGCTCGGCCAAGTGCGTGACGTGCAACTCGATGCTCAGTTTGCCCTGGCTCAAATGAAAACGCTGCCGGGTGCGATAGGCGAACGGCCTGGTGCTGTCGAGTTGCAGGACGACTTCATCACGCTCCTGCGAAACCACCTGCCACGGTTGTTGCCAGGCGCTGCCGTGAATCGGCAGGGGATCGGTGAGGCTGTTGGGCTCGAGCGCGAGCCAGCCGTCCGGGCGATCGAAACCACCGTCGGAAATACGGTTGGACCATGGCACCAGCGGAAAACAGCCGAGCTTGCCCGGCAGACCGGTGTTCAGCGCGTGCGCGTCACTGTGGCGCAACAGCGGCTGCCCCGAACTGATCACGGTCCAGTTGACGATGCTGCCACCGGTTTCGGGGGCGAGGGTGAGGTGGGTGAATTCGTCTTCGAGTTCGAGCAGTGTTGGCGTCATGTTGACCTGCGAAATCAATGAATGCGTGGACTATCTGTAGGAGCCAGGCTTGCCGGCGAAGGCGTCCTTGAGATCGCCTTCGCCGGCAAGCCTGGCTCCTACAGGTACAGCGTTGTCTGGCGAATTCGGTCAGTGGCTGAAAAGGGCTTCCGGCAAACCTTTTACCCCAGGATCAAGGGCGAACACACCGCCCGCCAGTGACTGTTCGTCATGGTCGTCGCCGGGGCGGATCGAGGTCACGAACAGGGTGTCCAGTCGACTGCCACCAAAGGCGCACATGGTCGGCTTTTTCACCGGTACGGTGAGGGAGCGGTCCAGACGTCCATCGGGGGTGAAACGGTGAATCAGCCCGGCATCGTTGGCGCAAATCCAATAGCAGCCTTCGGCATCCACGGCCGCGCCATCGGGGCGACCGCAGAAGTGATTCATGTCGACGAACAGCCGGCGGTTTGTCGGCGTGCCGCTGTCGATGTCGTAATCGAAGGCCCAGATTTGCTGGGCCAAGGGATGCGAGTCAGACAGGTACATCGTGCGCCCGTCCGGGCTGAAACCCAGGCCGTTGGGGACGATGAATCCTGAAAGTCGGGCGTCGAGCGGCCCGCGCTGGCCATTGGTGTAGCGATACAGCGCACCGTCGGCCGCGTTGGCGCCCATGTTCAACACCATGCTGCCGGCCCAGAAACGCCCCTGACGGTCACAGCGACCATCGTTGAGGCGCATGTCGGTGCGCGGGTGATCGACGTGGGCCAGCAGTTCGCTGTCGAGGCTGCCGTCATTGTGCGGCTGGAGGCGGAAGAATCCGCTTTCCATCCCGGCGACCCAGCTGCCATCGTGGTGACGCGCGATGCAGGCGAGCATCTCCGGCGCCGTCCAGGCCTCGACATGCCCGGTTTCGGCGCTCCAGCGTTGCAGGCCCCCGGCGGGAATATCGACCCAGTACAGGGCGTTTTCCTCGGGAACCCAGACCGGGCTTTCACCGACCGTGTTGCGGGCATCGACAATCAATTCGGCTTGCATGGCAACTCATTCCCTGGGTTTTTGTTGTGGGGATCAAGTGAACAGCGCTGACTCAATCGCCGAACGGACCGGACGCGACAAACGCGCCACCCTGGTAAACCATGGCCGGGTCATCGGCGGCCGGCATCGGCTGGGCGTCGATTTTTGCACGGAACACTTCAGAGGTGTCCTGCGGTGCATAACCCAGCGCGGTGGCGTAGCGGTTGTCCCACCAGAGATTCTTGTTGTCGGAAGCGCCATAGACCACGGTGTGGCCGACGTTCGGCGCGTACAGGGAGCGTTCGATCAATTGGGTCAGGTCGCCAAAGCTCAGCCAGGTGCTCATCATTCGACGATTTAGCGGTTCCGGGAACGACGAGCCGATACGGATGCTGACGGTCTCGATGCCGTAGCGATCGAAGTAGAAGCTGGCCATGTCTTCGCCGTAGGACTTGGACAAACCGTAGTAGCTGTCCGGGCGGCGAGGGGATCGGCCGTCAATCACTTCATCCTGTTTGTAGAAACCGATGACGTGGTTGGAACTGGCGAAAATCACCCGCTTGACGCCATGACGGCGCGCCGCTTCGTAGATGTGGAACACGCCGCAGATGTTGGCGCCGAGGATGTCTTCGAACGAATGCTCTGTCGACACACCGCCGAAGTGCAGGATCGCGTCCACGCCTTCGACCAGGTGATGCACGGCTTGCTTGTCCGCGAGGTCGCAGGTCACGACTTCTTCGCGGTCATCAATGGCGGGAGCGATGTCAGCGATGTCCGACAGGCGAATGACCTTGGCGTAAGGGCGCAGGCTTTCGCGCAGCACTTTACCGAGGCCACCGGCGGCACCGGTCAGCAGCAGGCGATTGAAAGGGGCTTGGGAAGTGGTGGTCATGGAAGTTCCTGGGCGCGAAATTATTGTTGTTGAATTTGTTGTAGGTTGTCGTACGACTGTGCCGAAGTATCGTTAGGGTTTCCGGGTCTTGTCAACGCGACTTTGGGCAAAAAAGACGGAGGGTTAACCACTACCCCTGTAGGAGCCGGCTTGCTGGCGATGCAGGCACCGCGGTGTATCAGGAAGACCGCGTCGTCTGGATCGCCAGCAAGCCGGCTCCTACAGGTTTTGGATCAGCCGGGAAACGTATTACAACAACGAAATCGGGTAGTTGATGATAATGCGGTTTTCATCGAACTCGTTGTTGCTGAAGTCTTTGCGAATGCTCGCGTTGCGCCATTTGACGTTGAGGTTCTTCAGCACGCCGCTCTGCACGGTGTAGGCCAGTTCCGATTCGCGCCCCCATTCCTTGCCGTCGGTGATGGCGCCGGTGTGCACGTTATCGCCGCTGATGTAGCGGTTCATCATCGTCAGGCCGGGAATACCGAGCGCGACGAAGTTGTAGTCATGACGCAGTTGCCAGGATTTTTCCCGTGCGTTGTCGTAGCTGGAGTTGTAGCTGTCGTTGGCCAGGGTGCCGCCGCTGGTGCCGTTGACGCGCATCCAGGCATTGTCACCGGTGAGCTTTTGCAGGCCGACGTAAAAGGTGTTGCCGCCGTATTTGGCGGACAGCATGGCGAACGTGGTTTTGTTGTCCAGGTCGCCGGCGAGGGCACTGCCATCTTCCTTGCCGTTGAAGAAACCGAGGTTGGCGCCGAGGGTCCAGTCGCCGATGGGTTGGCTGTGGCTCAGGTTGAAATACTGCTGCTGATAAATGTCGCTGAGTTCCGAGTACCACACGCCGACCTGCGTGCGCTTCTCGTTGAACAGGTATTCACCACCACCGAAGTTGAAACGGTCCGAGGTGAACGCCGCTTTGCCGTTCATGGACATGTCTTCCATGCTCGCATCGTTGCGCGGGCTGTTCTGGCGGAACTGGCCGCCGTAGAGCGTCAGGCCGCTGATCTCGGTAGAGGTCACCTGGCCACCGCGGAAGGTTTGCGGCAGGGAGCGGCCGTCATCCGAGCGCAGGATTGGCAGTACTGGCATCCATTCGCCGACCTTCAATTCGGTTTTAGAGATTTTGCCTTTGAGCGCCACCCCCATCCGACCGAAGTTGTCGGCAGGGCGACCGTCATCGTGGATCGGCAGCAGTTGTGTACCGCCGGTACCTTTGCCGCCATCGAGCTTTTGCGAGTACAGGCCCAGCACATCCACACCAAAACCGACCGGGCCTGGCGTGAATCCTGACTTGGCGTCGAGGATGAAGTTTTGCGTCCACTCTTCAGCCTTGCCTTGTGGGTAGGTCGGGTTGGTGAAGTTGCGGTTGATGTAGAAGTTGCGCAGGTTCAGCGTGGCCTTGGCGTCATCGACGAAACCTTCGGCGTGGCCGATCACAGGCATGGCGAGTACGGCCAGGCTGCTGCAACCGATCAGGCTCAGGGTATGACGGCGTGCGAAAACAGGGCGAGAGGTGCGGATGGAGGAATTGCGGGCGAGTTTGCTCACTGTGACGTTCCCTGGGTATTTGTTGTTTTTATTTTTTGTCATACGTCGTCGTACAACATCGGGGCGATTATTTGCGAGTGTTTCAGGGTATGTCAATCAGAAGTTATACGATGACTTGAATGGCTCCACACGATCCTTGTAGGAGCCGGCTTGCTGGCGATTCAGGCACCGAGGTGTATCAGGAAGACCGCGTCGCCTGGATCGCCAGCAAGCCGGCTCCTACAAAAACGGTGTTTATCCGGTAATCATCGGGGGCATGGTGCCCAGGAGGGAGACTGCCGCCACCGCGCCAATGCCCAGCAGCCACTCCATAATCACGCTGGTTTTGAGCGTCGCCATGCGCTGCTCGCAATCCTTGATCCGCTGCCGATTGAACAGCGCCAACCCCAGCATCGCACTCACCAGCAGCACCTTGATCAGCAGAATCAAGGCAAACCCGGACAGCAACGGGGTCGGCCAGAACTGCCCGGTCAGCACCCGTACATTGATCAGCCCGGTGATCACCAATCCCGCCACCAGCGCATAACCGACACCGCTGAAGCGTTGCAGTATTTCGCGAACAGCATGGCCGCCCGGTTGCCGCAGGATCATCACCAGCAGCAACAACCCACCGAGCCAGGCGCCGACGCAGGTCAGGTGAATGATTTGATTGAGGATCAGCAACTGCCCGCTGAGGCCATCGAGCATCGCGCCGTGACCGACCGGCGCCAACGTTGCCAGCAGCAGGCCGCCGAGGACCAGGCGCAAGGGCAGGCTGGCGTGAAGCGGCGTCAGCAGCACAACCATCAGCAAACCATTGAGCAGCAGATGCCAGCGCCAGACCTGGCCGAAAAACGTATTGCCCAGCACCAGGCGCAAGGTCGACGGATCGAACGCCGCCTCCCACGCACCGGCCATGCTGACGGTGATCAGCAGCAGCCAGGCGATGCCGCTGACCAATGCGACCGAGGCGAGCCAGCGGCTGACTCGCGCCAGCGTTTTGTCCAGCAGCGCCTCATGACCCAACAGCAGCGGCCTGAATACCCAGACCCCGAACAGCATCAGCACCACGGTGAAATGCAGGAAGCGGCACAGCACCATCGCGCTCGTCATGAATTACTGGCCGACCTTGAAGCTGTAGGCGCCTTCGCTTTTGTGGGTATCGACCGACACCGCATGCCATTCGACTTTGTAGGCGCCCGCTGCCAATGGCGCTGCCGGGGTCACGACCAGGGTCTTTTTATCGCTGCCTTCGGTGGCCAGGCTTTTCACCTCTACGTTGGCGCCGTCCTTGCTGATCGTGACTTTGGTGAATGCCGCTTCGACACCTTCGGAGAACACCAGGCGCAATTCCGACGGTGCACTGACGGTGCTGTCGGCAGCCGGCGTCTGGCTTTTCAGGTGAGCGTGGGCAAACACCGACGAAGCGGCGAGCAGCGAGCCGAGCAGGGCGGCGGCGGTCAGGGTTTTCTTGAAAAGCATCGTGGATACCTCAGAGGCAGGTTCGAAGAAGGGCGACAGTTTAACTGCGAGCGCGAGCGGGCGGGTGTACGAAGTTTCGTTTTCCGCTGTCGCCGCGATGTAGGGCGGATGCTAGTCTTGAGCAACGCTGTTGTCAGGGAGCCCTCATGGGCAATCACAAGATCGAGATTCGCCGCAGTAACGTCGAAAAAATTCTGCTCGGGGCCGAAAAGGTCTTTGCTGAAAAAGGTTTCGGCGGTACCGCCATGGCGGATATCGCCGCCGAAGTGCAACTGCCGCGCTCCAATCTGCATTACTACTTCAGCACCAAGACCGAGCTCTACAGTGCCGTGCTGTTCGATTTGCTTGAGGTGTGGAAGCAGGATGCGCTGTGCTTCGAGATGTTCGATGACCCGCGCGTGGTGCTCAGCAGCTACATCCGCGCCAAGATGAACCACTCGCGCAGCCGGCCTTACGGCTCGAAAGTCTGGGCCAACGAAATCATCCACGGCGCGCCGACGCTGGGTGAGAAACTCGACGCCAGCCTGTACGACTGGGCCAAGATGAAAGAAGCGAAAATTCGCCAGTGGGTGGACGACAAACGCATCCTGCCGGTGGAGCCTTCCAGCTTGCTGTACATGATCTGGGCGTCGACTCAGCATTACGCCGACTTTGATCATCAGGTGAATATTCTGAACGATCACCAGCCGCTGTCGGACATGCAGTTCGAGCGGGCGGTGCAGACGGTGACGAGCGTGATTTTGCGGGGGATCGGGTTGGAGCCTTGAGGTTTGCGGTGTGGCTGACGGCCTCTTCGCGGGCAAGCCTCGCTCCTAC
Organism: Pseudomonas sp. GT1P32; assembly: GCF_054897805.1. Lineage (NCBI taxonomy): Bacteria > Pseudomonadati > Pseudomonadota > Gammaproteobacteria > Pseudomonadales > Pseudomonadaceae > Pseudomonas > Pseudomonas sp. GT1P32. Next base: position 1,393,222 of record NZ_CM142704.1, on the reverse strand, counting down.
AAGGACCGCTGTAGGAGCGAGGCTTGCCCGCGAAGGCGTCAGACCAGACAACGCATCACTTAAACGGCGACATGATACGGATTCCTCGGATCATGATTCCAATCCAGAAACGGCTTGCCGTTCTCCATCGGCACCATCTCGATGCAATCCTGCACCGGGCAAGTGATCTGGCACAAATTGCAGCCCACACACTCATCATCGATCACTTCATATTTGTGCGTCCCATCCGCCTGCCTGACGCTGGCCACCGCCTGGTGCGAGGTGTCTTCGCAAGCGATATGGCAGCGACCGCAACCGATACACGCCTCCTGGTCAATTTTCGCGATCACCTGATAGTTGATGTCCAGGTACTTCCAGTCCGTGGTATTGCCCACCGCCCGCCCGGAAAATTCCGACACGCTGGCATAACCCTGACTGTCCATCCAGCGTGACAAGCCGTCCTTCATGTCCTCGACAATCCGGAAACCATGCAGCATCGCCGCCGTGCACACCTGCACCGAGCCGCTGCCCAGCGCGATGAATTCCGCTGCGTCGCGCCAGTTGCCGATGCCGCCAATACCGGAGATCGGCAGGCCTTGCGTCTGCGGATCGCGAGCGATCTCGGCGACCATGTTCAACGCAATCGGCTTCACCGCCGAACCGCAATAACCGCCGTGAGTGCTTTGGCTGCCGACGATGGGATTGGCGACCATGCGTTCCAGGTTAACGCTGGTGATCGAGTTGATCGTGTTGATCAGCGACACCGCATCGGCGCCGCCGCGATGGGCCGCGCGGGCGGCGACGCGGATGTCGGTGATGTTCGGTGTGAGCTTGACGATTACCGGCAGCGAGCAATACGTCTTGCACCAGCGGGTGACCTGCTCGACATACTCCGGCACCTGACCGACCGCCGCGCCCATGCCCCGTTCCGGCATGCCGTGAGGGCAGCCGAAGTTCAGCTCGATGCCGTCGGCGCCGGTGGCTTCCACCAGCGGCAGGATGTGTTTCCAGGATTCTTCGACGCAGGGCACCATCAGCGACACGATCAATGCGCGGTCCGGCCAATCCTTTTTCACCTGGGTGATTTCCCGCAGGTTGATCTCCAGTGAGCGGTCGGTGATCAGCTCAATGTTATTGAAGCCCAGCACTTCACGGTTGGCGCCGAAATGCGCCGAGTAGCGCGACGACACGTTGACCGCCGCCGGGTCTTCACCCAGGGTTTTCCAGACCACGCCACCCCAGCCGGCCTCAAAGGCGCGGACCACGTTGTAGGCCTTGTCGGTCGGCGGCGCAGAGGCCAGCCAGAACGGGTTGGGGGATTTGATGCCAGCGAAGACAATCGAAAGATCGGCCATTTACGCAGCCTCCACATTGAGCATCAATTGAGCGTTGATCGCCTCGGCAGCCAGCTTGCCGTGCTGCACGGCTTGCACGGTGAGGTCCTGATCGAGGCTGGTGCAGTCGCCGCCGGCATACACGCCGGGGATGCTGGTGCGCAGCTGTTCATCGACGGCAATCCGATCACCCTGACGCTTGAGTTCACGGGCCAGCGGGTCGCTGAGGGCGCTTGAGTCAAAGGCCTGGCCGATGGCTTTGAAGATCGCATCGGCGACCAGTTCGAAGGTTTCGCCGGTGGTTTGCAGGCGACCTTCCACTAAATGTGTGCGGGCGAAGCGCATGCCGCGCACGTGGCCTTGATCATCGAGCAACACTTCTTCGGGTTGCGCCCACGTCAGCAAACGCACCTGATTGGCTTTGGCGATGTCTTGTTCGTGGTGGGTGGCGCCCATGTCCTCGACACCGCGGCGATACACCAGATTCACGTCATGCGCGCCGAGGCGGGCCATTTGCACGGCCATGTCGATGGCGGTGTTGCCGGCGCCGAGTACGATGCAGTGGTCGGCCAAAGGCAGTTGTGTCAGGTCATCGGCCTGGCGCAATTCTCGGATGTATTCGGTGGCGGCGAGCAGGCCGGGTGCGTCCTCGTGATTCAGTCCAAGCTGTTTGCTGGCATTAAGACCGAGGCCGAGGAACACCGCGTCGAATTGCTGATGCAGGTCGCTCAAGGTCAGGTTTTCACCGAGTTTGTGCCCGTGACGGATTTCGATGCCACCGATCTGCAACAGGAAATCCAGCTCCTTTTGTGCGTAATCGTCCACCAGTTTGTACTTGGCGATTCCGTATTCGTTGAGGCCGCCAGCCTTTTCCCGTGCTTCGAAAATCACCACGTCATGCCCGTGCATGGCACTGCGATGAGCGCAGGACAAACCGGCCGGACCGGCCCCTACCACCGCGATGCGTTTACCGGTTGCGGCGGCGCGCGGGAAGGGGTGTTCGCTAAAGTGCGCGTTGTCCACGGCGTAACGTTGCAAGAGGCCGATCAAGACGGGCGCGCATTCATGGTCGTTGTTGCGCACACACGCTTGCTGGCAGAGGACTTCGGTCGGGCAGACCCGGGCGCAACTGCCACCGAGGATGTTCGCCGAGAGAATTTTCTGCGCCGCGCCTTGCACGTTGTCCTGATGGATATTGCGGATGAACGAGGGAATGTCGATGTCGCTCGGACAGGCATTCACGCACGGCGCGTCGTAGCAATACAGGCAGCGCGAGGCTTCCTGGTGCGCCTGGCGATCGTTGAGCGGCGGTGCCAGATCGGTGAAGTGGCCGGCGAGGGCGGCCGCATTCTCAACGGGATGCGGGAGGTGGGTCAGGGTCTTGATCACGGTGTTGGCCTCACGGTTATTTGAGGTAACTGCCTCTGATGGGCATTGGTTTTTTGTCGCCTGGGCCGGCCTCTTCGCGGGCAAGCCTCGCTCCTACGGTGGATCGCATTTCAAACTGTAGGAGCGAGGCTTGCCCGCGAAGGCCGAAGGCCACGATCTCAGCGTTTCACAGCAACCGGCTGATTCAACTCCGCCCGCTTGCTCAGCAAATCAAACACCGCCGGATACGCCGGCCGTTCGACATAGCGCCCGGCTCCACGCTCGGCGCGCAAATCACCGTCCGCCCAGACCACCCGGCCCTGGCTGATCGTATGGCTCGGCACACCGCGCACGGTCTTGCCTTCGAAGATGTTGAAGTCGACCTGCTGGTGATGAGTCTTCGCCGAAATCGTCCGTGTGCCCTCGGGATCCCACAGCACCAGATCCGCATCGGCACCCACGCGAATCGCACCTTTACGCGGGTAGAGGTTGAAGATCTTCGCGGTGTTGGTGGAGGTGAGCGCCACAAAGTGCTGCATCGAAAAACGCCCGGTGTTCACCCCTTCATCCCACAGCACGGCCATGCGGTCTTCGATCCCGGCGGTGCCGTTCGGGATCTTGCTGAAGTCGTCACGGCCCGCGGCTTTTTGCTCGGCGCAGAAACAGCAGTGGTCGGTGGCGGTGGTGTGCAGGTTGCCGGACTGCAAGCCATGCCAAAGCGCTTCCTGATGACCGCGAGGACGGAAGGGCGGGCTCATCACGTAACCGGCGGCGGTCTGCCAGTCCGGATGCTGGTAGACGCTGTCATCCAGCAACAGATGCCCGGCCAGCACTTCACCGTAGACTTGCTGGCCTTTGCTGCGGGCATAGGTGATTTCGTCGAGGGCTTCCTTGGTCGACACGTGCACCAGGTACAGCGGCGTGCCCAGGGTTTCGGCGATACGAATCGCCCGGCTCGCCGCTTCACCTTCGACTTGCGAAGGGCGCGACAGCGGATGCGCTTCAGGGCCGGTAATGCCTTGGGCCATCAACTTGCGTTGCAGGTGATAAACCAGTTCACCGTTTTCCGCATGCACGGTCGGCACGGCGCCCAATTCCAGGCAGCGCTCGAAACTCGCCACGAGGGTGTCATCGGCCGCCATGATCGCGTTCTTGTAGGCCATGAAATGCTTGAAGCTGTTGACCCCGTGATGGCTGACCAGCTCGGCCATTTCCTCACGGACCTGCTCGCTCCACCAGGTGATCGCCACGTGGAAGCCATAGTCCGACGCTGACTTTTCGGCCCAGCCGCGCCACTGATGAAACGCTTCCATCAACGACTGCTGCGGGTTGGGAATCACGAAGTCGATGATCGACGTGGTGCCACCGGCAAGTCCCGCCGCCGTGCCACTGAAAAAGTCTTCACTGGCCACGGTGCCCATGAAGGGCAGTTGCATGTGCGTATGCGGGTCGATGCCGCCGGGCATCAGGTATTGGCCGCTGCCGTCGAGCACTTCGGCACCCGCCGGAACATCAAGATTGTCACCGATGGCTTTGATCACGCCGTCGGCGCAATAGACGTCGGCGCGATAACTTTCATCATGGGTAATAACGGTGGCGCCACGGATCAACAGAGACATTCCGAGTTCCTCGCAGGCAATGACTGACTGGTGTCAGTTCTAACTGTTTTATATGCAGCTGGCGTCAACGGTCGTATTCCTGTCAACGCTGTCAGGATTAGAAGCTAGTATGAGTTCAAGGATTGAGCAAGAATATTTTTTATAAGCATATAACCGTTTTAAGTTATTGATAAATAATAACTAAATCGATTAATCACCAAAATGGTGAGGCCTCTCACCATTTTGACGCACTTGACAGGTTCCAAAAATAGACGAGATTTCTTATGTGAAATCAGCCGCTTGAGAATGGTCTATGGTTGATGCGCAACTTTGAAAAAAAGATCGATGCACCAGATTGAGTCCTGACGGTTCGGACAACTTGCCTGGCTTTTAGCCTGAGAGAACAGACAAGTCGCCGAGCACTTGCTGGAGATAGATATAAAACTGATCAACATCAGTTAGTTGCAAAGTTTTTATGGAACTGCCCGATGCGTATTCGGAGTGCCCGGCACGTTTATTGATGCCGCCAGCCCCCGATGAGCAAAAAATAATTCAAAGAACAGTGGAGCGGCCATGCAACAGATCAGATCGCAAGTGACCGAACGCGACGGCTTGTTCGAGCTCGAAGCCGGCAGCGATGTCCTTGACAGTCCCCGATACAACCACGACATGGCACCGACCAAGGTGCGCGAACGGACCTGGAACAAATGGCACATCACCGCGCTGTGGGTTGGCATGGCGATCTGCGTGCCGACCTACACCCTCGGCGGTGTGCTGACCGCCTATTTCGGTCTGACGGTCGGCGAAGCGCTGGTGGCGATTCTGCTCGCCAACATCATTGTGTTAATCCCGCTGACCCTGAATGCGTTTCCCGGCACTAAATACGGCATTCCGTTCCCGGTATTGCTGCGTTCGTCCTTCGGCATCCTCGGTTCCAATATTCCCTGCCTGATCCGTGCGCTGGTGGCGTGTGGCTGGTTCGGCATCCAGACGATGTTCGGCGGACTGGCGATTCACCTGTTTCTGGGCTCGGTGTTCGAGGGCTGGAAGTCCCTCGGAGGCACCGGCGAAGTCATCGGTTTCATGGTCTTCTGGGCGCTGAACCTGTGGGTGGTGATTCGCGGCGCCGACTCGATCAAATGGCTTGAAACGCTGTCCGCGCCGCTGCTGGTGCTGGTGGGTGTCGGTCTGCTGGTGTGGGCGATGCCGAACGTGTCGATGACCGAGTTGCTGGCGATCCCGGCCAAGCGTCCGGAAGGCGCCAGTGTGGTCAGCTATTTCGCCGCCGGGCTGACCGCGATGGTCGGGTTCTGGGCGACGTTGTCGCTGAACATTCCCGACTTCAGCCGCTACGCCAAAAGCCAGAAAGACCAGATTGTCGGGCAGATCATCGGCTTGCCGCTGACCATGTTCCTGTTCGCCTCGCTGGGCGTGGTGATGACTGCCGCGTCGGTGAAACTGGTGGGCGTGACCGTCTCCGATCCCGTGACGTTGATCGGCCATATCCAGAGCCCGGTCTGGGTGGCGCTGGCCATGGCGTTGATCATCATCGCCACGCTGTCCACCAACACCGCGGCCAACATCGTGTCGCCGACCAACGATTTCCAGAACATCGCGCCGAAGGTGATCAACCGCACCAAAGCGGTGTTGCTCACCGGGCTGGTGGGGTTGTTGCTGATGGGCCATGAACTGCTGAAGAAGCTTGGGTTGATTGTCTCGGACCTGAGCCTGGAAACGGTCTATTCGAACTGGCTGCTGGGTTATTCGAGCCTGCTCGGGCCCATCGCCGGGATCATGGTGGTGGACTATTTCCTGATCAAGAAACAGCAACTGGACCTGGCCGGGTTGTATCGCGATGACGTGTACCCGGCGTGGAACTGGTTTGGATTTATCGCGTTCGGCGTGCCGGTGGTGCTGACGTTGTTGTCGTTGGGCAGCGATGCGTTCAGCTGGTTTTACAGTTATGGCTGGTTCACTGGCTCGGCGTTGGGCGGGTTGATTTATTACGGGTTGTGCTCGATGCGGCCCAGCCCGTCTATCGCGAAATCTCCGGTGTGAGGGATGGCCCCATCGCCGGCAAGCCGGCTCCTACAGTTGAAATGCGTCCCCCTGTAGGAGCCGGCTTGCCGGCGATGGCGGCCTCAAACACACCAAGGAATTGCCTGAAAAAACCTATAACAACAGCCTGAGGAGATCACCATGAACGCGGCCGTAGACGTTCTGCAATCCACCCATCAGCACATCAACCGCGACCGCCTGTGGCAGTCGCTCATGGACCTGGCCCGGCTTGGCGCCACGGTCAAGGGCGGCGTCTGTCGCCTGGCCCTGACCGACCTCGATCGCCAGGCCCGGGACATTTTCGTCAGGTGGTGCGAGGAGGCTGGGTGCACCGTCAGCATCGACGCCGTCGGCAACATCTTCGCCCGCCGCCCCGGCCGCAACCCGAACCTGCCACCGGTGATGACCGGCAGTCACATCGATACCCAGCCCACCGGCGGCAAGTTCGATGGCTGCTTTGGCGTACTGGCCGGGGTCGAAGTGCTGCGCACCCTCAATGATCTGGGCGTGGAAACCGAAGCGCCGCTGGAAGTGGTGGTCTGGACAAACGAAGAAGGCTCGCGTTTCGCCCCGTGCATGATGGGCTCTGGCGTGTTTGCGGAAAAATTCACCCTCGAAGAAACCCTCGCCAAGGTCGACGCCGAAGGCATTACCGTCGGTGAAGCGCTGAACGCCATCGGCTATGCCGGGCCACGAAAAGTCAGCGGTCACGCGGTCGGCGCGTATTTCGAAGCCCACATCGAACAAGGCCCGATCCTTGAGGACGAACACAAAACCATTGGGGTGGTGATGGGTGCCCTCGGGCAGAAATGGTTCGACCTGAAACTGCGCGGCGTCGAAGCCCACGCCGGCCCGACCCCGATGCACCTGCGCAAGGATGCACTGGTCGGCGCCGCCGTGATCGTCGGTGCGGTCAACCGTGCCGCCCTCGGCCATCAACCCCACGCGTGTGGCACCGTCGGTTGCCTGCAAGCCTATCCCGGCTCACGCAACGTCATCCCCGGTGAAGTGCGCATGACCCTCGACTTCCGTCATCTGGAACCGGCGAGGCTGGACTCGATGATCGCTGAAGTCCGCGAGGTGATCGAAACCACCTGCGAAGAACACGGCCTGACCTACGAGCTGACCCCCACCGCCGACTTCCCGCCGCTGTACTTCGACAAGGGCTGTGTCGAAGCCGTACGCGGTGCCGCGCAAGGTCTCGGCTTGTCGCACATGGACATCGTCAGCGGAGCAGGGCACGACGCAATCTTCCTCGCGGAACTCGGCCCGGCCGGGATGATCTTCGTCCCGTGCGAAGGCGGCATCAGCCACAACGAAATCGAAAACGCCGCGCCGGATGACCTGGCGGCCGGGTGTGCGGTGTTGTTGCGGGCGATGCTGGCGGCTTCGGCGGCGATTGCCGGGGGGCAGCTCGCGGCATAAACGTCAGAAATTCGCGTAAGCCCATGTAGGAGCGAAGCTTGCTCGCGAAGACGTCTGTTCAATCGACAGAGATAGTGACGTCGACGGCCCCTTCGCGAGCAAGCTTCGCTCCTACAGATTCGGATGTTTGCCGCACGATCCCCACCCCTCGCGGTCGTAATCTTCACAGAGCGCCACACGTTGGCGCGGCCGCCATTGTGGAGATCCAATGAGCCAGGACGTCCTGACCACCGAAACCAATCGCCGCCAGTTGCAGCAGATCATCGCCGGTTTGTCCGACGGGGTGATTCTGCTGGAGCTCGACCAGACCATTCTGTGGGCCAATGATGCTGCGCTGGCCATGCACGGCGTAAGCCAAATCAGCGAGTTGGGCGCGAACGCCACGGAATATGCCGGGCGTTTCGCGTTGCGCTATCGCAATAACCACCCGGTGGCGGCCGACAATTACCCGATCAACCGGGTTGCCCGGGGCGAGACCTTCAGCGATGTGTTGGTGGAGGTGACGCCGACCGCCGACGAGGAACGCACCTGGGTCCACAACGTGCGCAGCATGGTCCTGGCCGACAGTGCCGGGGCGCCGGAGTCGCTGGTGCTGATCATGGACGATGTCACCGAGTGGGCCAGCGCCGAGCAGCGCTTTGAAAGGACCTTCAACGCCAACCCGGCCCCGGCGGTGATCTGCCGCCTCAGCGATTTGCGCTACATCAAGGTCAATTCGGGTTTTCTGGAAATGACCGGGTATGCCCGCGATCAAGTCATCGGTGTTTCGACCTATGAGCTGGACATCCTTGAAGGCGCCGAGAAGAAAGACCTGGCGATCGAGCGTTTGCGCGAGCACACCACCATTCCCCAGATGCAGGCAGAGCTGAAGTTGTCCGACGGCAGCAGCAAACAGGTCATCGTCGCGGGTCAGCCGCTGGAACTGAACGACGAAGACTGCATGCTGTTTTCTTTCGTCGACATGGAGCCACGGCACAAGGCTGAAGTTGCCCTGCGCCAGAGCGAGGAACGTTTCGCCAAGGCCTTTCGATTGACCCCGGTGCCCACCCTCGTGTGCGGTGCTGGCGATCAGGTGGTGATCGACGTCAACGAAGCCTTTCTCGATACGCTCGCGTACCCCAGCGAAGACGTATTGGGCAAGACCCTCGCGGAGATCGATTTCATCCACGACCAAGGCGACCGCACTCGGCTGTTTGCGGCGCTGGAGAAAACCGGTCGCCTGGATCGCATCGATGTGCGTATCCGTAAAAAAGACGCTCAACTGATCGATTGCGCGATTTGCGCCGACACCGTGAACATTCAGGACAACCCTTGTTATCTGCTGGTGTTGATGGACATTACCGAGCGCAAACGCACCGAACTGGAGTTGGTGGCGGCCATCGAAGAAGTGATGAAAGACGCGTCCTGGTTCAGCCGCACGCTGATAGAAAAACTCGCCAATGTGAAGAGCGTCAATTCGCCGAAATTGCCCAGTGCGTCGTTTACCGACCTGACGGCCCGAGAGCGCGATGTGCTTGGCCTGATCTGCGAAGGCCTGGCCGACAAGGAAATCGCCGCGCGCCTGAAACTGGCGCCCAACACCGTGCGCAATCACGTATCGACCGTGTATTCCAAGCTGGATGTGCACAGTCGCAGCGAGGCGATTGTCTGGGCGCGCGAGCGGGGATTATTCTCCAGCGAACGCCGACCGAATGGACAGAGGTAAGGTGCAAATGCACTAGTTGAGGCAGTGCAAATGGATGTTTTGATCGGGCTCGGCGGTTCTTAGGCTGTAAGGGTGAGATACGAGTCTTCGCGTCCCCCTCGATACAGGAAAAGGAACCGTCACATGGTCACGTTCAGAGCGCACAGGTTTATGCGCCGTCGCCAAGGTGAATCGCAATGATTTCCCTGGTGCAATTACGTCTGCAACTGGAACGCAGTTTTTCGCCGCTGGCCTGTGAGTGCACGCTTACGGGGGATCATTCGTTGACGGTGAAACTCTATCACCCAGTGTCGGGGCAGGTAGATCTGGTGGTCAGCGGGTTGAGCTTAACAACACTCGGAACGCCGGAGGCTGTGCAGGCGCTGGTCGAAGAACTGCGTTATGAGCTTGAAAGCAATAATCTGGGCCGACCGAATGCGATCCTGTAGAGGATTATCAAAAGTGAAAGGGGTTATAGCATTTTGTTCTAGATGAACTGTCATGTTTGACAGTAGCTCTCTTGCCCGTTCTTTCTGATAGTGGGCCGTGTCTTTTAACACGGCGTTATCAGAGGGGTTTCATAATGGAAATCGAAACGAGCCGAAATTTTTCAGAGCCTGACTCGTGGGAGGGCTCAAAGATATTTATAGATGACATCGAACATCTGCCGGGTTCGACGATTGCGCTGAAGGCGCCTGAGTTACATGTTTTGAAGATCGTTTCGAACTTATTGGACGGTAAACAAATCAGGCTGGAGGTGGTCGACGTCGAACTGGCTAACATCGATATAGCTCCGAAGGGTTGGGTGACAGTGAGCGGTGGCGTTGCGGAGTTTACAATCACCCCACAATCTATTATCGGAAAAGCCACGTTGATATTGTTCGCGATGGACTTTACAGAGGTTTTGACGTTTCCATGTAATGTCACGCCGCCTCCTCATCCTTGGTATTCGGTTTCTTCAATTTTCCTGGAATCATCGTCTTGGAGCGGGCTCGTGCCGCACACAGGACTTATACCCGGTGTAAAGGCTGGCAGTAGTTTTAAAATTACGTTGATGCCGGTAGGGGATAGTTTGCTTGGCAAGCACGTGACGATGAAAACGTTGGATTCATGGCTTCCACCTGTTGTGACGCCGACGGAACCTCAGGTGATGGTAAAAGACGGTATTACCTGGCGTGTTGTCTTCACAACACCTGCGTTCGTAACGGCAAGGATTTTTTCCCCTGATGTTCCATCGTGGACCGGAATCACCTTCGTACCCTCTGGGTACAAAGTAGGAATATCTTCTTCTGAAGAGTAGGGCTGCGCAGTGATATCAAGCGGGGGGTGGAGCTACGATTGCATGGGCAGCATTCCAGGATTACTGCATGACGTGTCCACCCTAATGGTCGTAGGCATTTGCACTGGCAGATTGGGTAAGAAACATCGATGTTGGGTGGAATAAGCGGTCGAGTGGGCTATAAGCAATAAGTGGGTAAAACTCTGTGACCGGACCGTGAATAGGCGGAAATCCATTTGTTTCACAGATATCTGACAATCAGTTGCCACGGGCCAACCTATGAACAGTCTTGGGAAATGCACGTTTGCGCCTTTGTCGCTTGCCTTCTGCATAACGATACTCAGCGGTTGCGCCAGTCCACCGCCGCCACCTCCCGCCGCACCACCTCCGATACCTCAACGCACGTGTGACACGTCTGAAAAAACCGATGTGTTGGGTGACGCAAGAGCCGAAGGGCAGGTGACAAGGGATACCACGTTGACTCGGTGCGTGACTCAATAGCTCCCTATACCTGAGTTGTGCGTGAAAGTTATCCCGACTGAAAAGACGTAATTTAAATTCGGGTATGTACAAGCTTATCGGCGATGGCGTTTTGGAGAGCGCCATCGCCGGCAAACCGGGCTCCTGCAAAAGCAACTCACAGGCTTGACGGATTTCCTCAGGAAAGAAAACCGCCATCCACATTCAACGAAACCCCCGTCGTATAACTCGACGCATCACTCGCCAGATACAACACTGCCCCCGCCATCTCGCTCGGATCCGCCACGCGCTTGAGCGGGATCTGCGCCAACGCAGTCTTCAAAATCGCATCGTTCTTCACCAGTGCCGAGGCAAACTTGGTGTCGGTCAGGCCCGGCAGCAGGGCGTTGCAGCGAATCCCGAACTGCGCACATTCCTTGGCGAACACCTTGGTCATGTTGATAACCGCAGCCTTGGTCACCGAGTAGATGCCCTGGAAAATCCCCGGCGAGATGCCGTTGATCGATGCCACGTTGATGATGCTGCCACCACCGTTGTCGCGCATCAGTTTGCCCGCTTCCACGGACATGAAGAAGTAGCCGCGGATGTTGACGTCGACGGTTTTCTGGAAGGCGCTGAGGTCGGTGTCCAGCACGTTGCAGAACTGCGGGTTAGTCGCGGCGTTGTTGACCAGGATGTCCAGGCGGCCGAACTGTTCGCGGATGCCGGCGAAGACCTGGCTGATCTGTTCCATTTCACCGATGTGGCACGCAACGGCGGTGGCTTTGCCGCCCGCAGCGATAATGGCGTCGGCGACGTGCTGGCAGCCCTCGAGTTTGCGACTCGAGACGATGACGTGGGCGCCTTGCTGGGCCAGGAGCTTGGCGATGGCTTCACCGATACCGCGGCTGGCGCCGGAGACGAAAGCGATCTTGCCGTCGAGGTCGAACAACTGGGTCTTGGACATGGGAGTTCCTTGTTATAGGCCTGACATTTGTACCGTAGGAGCCAGCGATGCGGCGACCCGACTTGCCGGCGAAGAACGATTACGCGGTATTACAGATACACCGCAGTGTCCAATTCGCCGGCAAGTCGGGTCGCCGCATCGCTGGCTCCTACAAGTGGTGTGTTGTATCAGAGGCTGGATTTCTGGATGACCTGCAAACTCATCTGCTCCAGCAGTTTGTTCATGTGAATGAACTGCGCGAAGCGTTTGTCCTGGGTCTGACCATGGAAGAAGCGGTAGTAGATCTGCTGCACGATGCCGGCAAGACGAAACAGGCCGTAGGTGTAGTAGAAGTCGAAGTTGTCGATCTGGATGCCCGAACGCTGGGCGTAGTAATCGACGAATTCGCGGCGGGTCAGCATGCCCGGTGCGTGGCTCGGCTGGCGGCGCATCATTTGCACCGGGGCCGGGTCGCTAGCTTCGATCCAGTAGGCGAGGGTGTTGCCCAAATCCATCAGCGGATCGCCGAGGGTGGTGAGTTCCCAGTCGAGCACGCCGATGATCTGCATCGGGTTGTTCGGGTCGAGGATCACGTTATCGAAGCGGTAGTCGTTGTGCACGATGCTTGAGGTCGGGTGATCGGCCGGCATTTTGTCGTTGAGCCAGGCTTTGACCACGTCCCATTGCGGGGCGTCCGGGGTCAGGGCTTTTTCGTAGCGATCGCTCCAGCCTTTGATCTGCCGCGCCACATAACCTTCGGGTTTGCCGAGATCGCCGAGGCCATAGGCCTTGTAGTCGACCTGGTGCAGTTCAACGAACTTGTCGATGAAGCTCTTGCACAGGGCTTCGGTTTTCGCCGAATCCAGGCCCAGTTCCGGCGGCAGTTCGGAGCGCAGGATGATCCCGTTGACCCTTTCCATCACATAGAACTCGGCACCGATCACCGATTCGTCGGTGCAGTGCACGTAGGCTTTGGGGCAGTACGGAAAACCGTCGCGCAGTTGATTGAGGATGCGGAATTCGCGACCCATGTCATGGGCGGATTTGGCTTTGTGGCCAAACGGTGGCCGGCGCAGGACAAATTCCTGCTCGGGGTATTCCAGCAAATAGGTGAGGTTCGACGCACCGCCGGGAAACTGGCTGATCTGCGGCAAACCGCTGAGGCCCGGAATGTGTGCCTTGAGGTACGGATCGATCAGGCTGGCATCGAGTTCTTCGCCGGAGCGGATACGGGTGGACTGGTCAGTAAGCGCCATGCTTATCCCTTCTGCTTATTCTGGAGGCCTGAAACTATTGGCTAATCTAATGCGCGCACCCGGCACCGACAACCACGATCAGCCCTTATAGGTGAGCGTGTTGCCGGGCAATCATTGCTTTTGATACACCTGTTTGAATGTTGTCACAGCGCTGCCTGATTCGCATTGGTCGGCAGGGCGACGGGGGTGAGCACCGGTTCGCCGGAAAAGAACGCCATCAGGTTGCGCCCGACCAGTTCGACCGTGCCCTGGGTCGCTTCCGGAGACAGTCCCGCGACGTGCGGTGTGAGGATGACGTTGCTCAAGGCTTTCAAGGCCTCCGGCACCTGAGGTTCGTGGTCGAAGACATCCAGTGCCGCGCCGGCAATGCGTCGCTGTTCCAGTGCGCCGATCAAATCGGCGGTGACCACAACACTGGCCCGAGCGATGTTGACGAGAAAACCGTTGGGACCCAAAGCGTCCAGCACCGGGCGATTGATCAGGTTTTTGGTGCCGATTCCGCCGGGCGTGGCCACCACCAGGAAATCCGAGACGCGGGCCAGTTCGGTAGGCGTCGAACAGAAGCTGTAGGGCACATCGCTGCGATGCTGGCGGTTATGGTAGCTGACCGTCATGTCGAAACCGTTGGCCGCGCGCCTGGAGATGGCCATGCCGACGGCACCGAGGCCGAGGATGCCAAGGCGTTTGCCGGCGAGGGAAGGGCGCATGATCTTCGGCCACTCGCCCCGTCTTACGGCGGCGTCGCAGCGCGGGATATCACGCACCAGCGAGAGCAGCATCGCCATCGCATGGTCGGCGACCGAAGAAGCGTTGACGCCGGCGCCGTTGGTGACGGTCAGGCCCCGGTCGGCGGCGGCTTGCAGGTCGACGTGTTCGTAGCCGGCACCGATCACGCAAATGATCTTCAGCGTCGGCAGCGCAGTTATTTCGTCAGCGTACAAACCTAACGGGCCGCGGGTCAGGACCGCATCGATCCGGGCGCCGTGGGTGGCAATGGCCTCGGCGCGCTCGGCGGGGGTCGGTGCCAGAATCAGGTGAAACCCCTGATGCTCCAGAATCGGCAAGTAATCATTGATTGTTTCAACCAGTACCAGAACGGTTGCGGGCATGCTGGGCTCCTGTGACTTGAAAATCCCTAGAGATTGCTGGCTTCAAAGTGCATTGGCAACGACCAACGTCGCAGCACTACCAGATGATCATAGCGGAACAGGAGGGAGAGGTTATGGCACTGTCAGAAAGCTGCGCGCCGCGTCCAGAATTTCATCGGACAACGGTTCGCCACGGGTAGCGCGGGCCAGCGTCAGGGCGCCGACCATCAAGGAGAACTGCACCAGCGCCTGCTGTCGATCGCGGGCGTCATCGCCGGTGTCCATCAGGGGCGCGAGCGTGCCGAGCAACGAGTCGAGACCTTCCATGAACGTTTGGCGCAAGCCGCTTTCGGCGCTTTCGTGGCACATGTCACCGGCAAACGCCACCACCGGGCAGCTGTCACCCGGATTATCGCGGCTGGCTGGAGACAGGTAGGGTTTGATCAAGGCCTGACGGGCGGCGTTCTTGTCTTCATGGGCCGCGATCCAGTCTTTCCAGCGGTCTGCCGATTGCTGGAATGCGCGGCTACTGGCCTCCTGGGCCAAGGCGTCCTTGGACTCGAAATGCCCATAGAAGCCGCCATGGGTCAGGCCCGCTGCCGCCATGACGTCGATGACGCTGATGCCATGCACGCCCCGTTCGCGAAACAGCCGCGTGGCCGCCTCGACGATAATCTCGCGGTTGAGTTCAGCTTGTTTGCGGGAAACACGGGGCATTGGCGGCTCACAAAGATAAAGGATGGCGATCAGAGGGCGTACTGGGCAATTCCGTTGCCGAACGACCAGTTCTCTTTTTTCACTTCGACCAGATTAATGAAAACGTCCTCGAGGCGCACCGCCAGTTCAGCGTTAAGGCTCTCGGCGATGGTTTTATAGAGCAGTTTCTTCTGGTCGACGGTGCGGCCTTCGCTCAGGGTGATCTGAATCACCACCAGCTTGTCGCTGCGGTTGATCCCCAGGTATTGCGGGTCAAAGATGAAGTGCTGCTCGTCGTGTTCGGCGAGGATCTGGAAGTTATCGTTTTCCGGCACGCCGATGGCGCTGTGCATGGCGGCGTAGATCAACTGCCCGATGCGTTTGGCGTGGGTGGGGTCCTGATGCTTTTTGATGTCGACGCGAACCAGTGGCATGGAAGGTCTCCGGAAGGGATGCAGGTTTACTTAAAATACATGATGACAAACCTTTATCAAGTCGAAGCTGGCTTTGGCGATGAAGCGTTTGTGCGTGATTGAGGCTCACCCGAAATTGTAGGAGCCGGGTTGCTGGCGAAAGATTTTGGATATTGCGGTGTTCTTCCGACCGCCATCGTTGGCAAGCCAGCTCCTACAGGGTTGTGTTCGCTCCAGATTTGCTGATCCGCACAACCATTCCTCAGCTAAGTCTTTGCTTCTGTTCATTAATCCCGGAGAATCGCGCCCCTGTTTCGGCCAGGGCGCTGCCTGTCGGATTTTTCCGACTCGTCCTGACCGGGTAGCAACTGACCGGAATGTGGAGATCCCACCGGATGAATGATCAGGCCAATAGCGTCAACGAACGCTATGTAGCGGCGAACCCTGTCAGCCTTGAGGGCTGGAATCGTCATGACACCACCTGGATGCTCGGCCTGTTTGGCACGGCCATCGGGGCCGGTACCCTGTTTTTGCCGATCAACGCGGGTCTGGGCGGTTTCTGGCCGTTGCTGGTCCTGGCGCTGCTGGCGTTCCCCATGACGTTTTACGCGCACCGTGGCCTGACCCGCTTCGTGTTGTCCGGTCGCGAAGGCGCGGACATCACTGAAGTGGTGGAAGAGCATTTCGGCATCAAGGCCGGTGCGCTGATCACCTTGCTGTACTTCTTCGCGATCTTCCCGATCCTGCTGATCTACAGCGTGGCCCTGACCAACACGGTGGGCAGTTTCCTTGAGCATCAACTGCACATCATGCCGCCACCGCGCGCCGTGCTGTCGTTTGTGCTGATCCTCGGCCTGCTGGCGGTGGTGCGTTGCGGCGAGCAGGTGATCGTCAAGGCGATGAGCCTGATGGTGTATCCGTTCATCGTGGCGTTGCTGTTCCTGGCGGTGTTCCTGATTCCGCACTGGAACGGCGGCATCCTCACCACGGCATCGACGCTGCCTGAGCCGTCGGCGCTGTTGCACACCTTGTGGCTGGCGATTCCGGTAATGGTGTTTTCGTTCAACCACTCGCCGATCATCTCGGCGTTCGCGGTGGACCAGAAGCGTCGCTACGGCGAGCATGCCGAAGAGCGCAGCTCGCAGATCCTGTCTCGCGCCCATGTGTTGATGGTGGTGATGGTGCTGTTCTTCGTGTTCAGCTGCGTGCTGACCCTGTCGCCGGCGCAACTGGCAGAAGCGAAGGCGCAGAATCTGTCGATCCTGTCGTACCTGGCCAACCACTTCAGCAACCCGACCATCGAGTTTGCGGCGCCGTTGATTGCGTTTGTGGCGATTTCCAAGTCGTTCCTCGGGCATTACATCGGTGCGAGTGAAGGTCTGAAAGGCCTGATCGTGAAGAGCGGCAAGCGTCCGGCACCGAAGACGCTGGACCGTATGACCGCGGCGTTCATGCTGGTGGTGTGCTGGATTGTGGCGACGCTGAATCCGAGCATTCTGAGGATGATCGAGACCCTCGGTGGCCCGATCATTGCGGCGATTCTGTTCCTGATGCCGATGTATGCGATCCGCAAGGTGCCGGCGATGGCACGTTTCCGTGGTCAAGCGTCCAATGTGTTTGTGACGGCGGTTGGTTTGGTGGCTATTTCGGCGTTGATTTATTCGCTGAGTGCTTGATTGCTGCTGTTTGCTTGATTGGCTGAGATTACGGCTGATCCGCTTTGCGGGTTGGCCGTTTTTTTTGTGCGTTGGGTTTTTGAGGGGGTACATATCCGTTGCTGCGGTAACGGCTGCTAATGGTTTCGCTTTTACAGCGAGTCACTTGGAAGAGCGCCAAGTAACCAAGCGCTTTTGCCCCTTTCGTTCGGTGCCTCGCCATGGCTCGCCATACCCTCGCTCCGGTCCTGCTCAGTGGGCCCGCCGCCATCGGCCATCCATGGCCGGGGGCGGCTAACCCGGCATCCATGCCGGGTTGCCCACTGCGCAGAACCTGCGCTCGGCCTCTCGAGGGGGCGCTCAGATCAAAAGCGGAAGGCGAGCTAACGCTCGGCCTGATGAGTGGTGAAAATCAAAAGCGCACGCTGACCCCTGTAGGAGCCGGCTTGCCGGCGAAAAACGCCTGGGCGACGCGTTCATTCAGACAGTACGCGTTATCGTTGGCGTCCATCGCCAGCAAGCTGGCTCCTACAAGGGAAATGCATGTGTGTTTGGATAAATACGATCAACTGTAGGAGCCGGCTTGCTGGCGATGGCGGTGAGTCAGTCAACGTATGTATTGGCTGGACGGACGCCATCGCCAGCAAGCCGGCTCCTACAGGGGAGCGGTGCACATGTCCGGAATGAGTGAACGCAGCAGAGAAGGACAACGCGTACACAAAATGAGCCAGGTCGGCTTTCAGGCCGCCTCGGCGGCTGTGGCGGTAGTCGCCCCCTCGAGAGGCCGAGTGGAGGTTCTGCGCAGTGGGCAACCCGGCATGGATGCCGGGTTAGCCGCCCCCGGCCATGGATGGCCGATGGCGGCGGGCCCACGGAGCAGGACCGGAGCGAGGGCATGCCGAGCCACAGCGAGGCACCGAACGAAAGGGGCAAAAGCGCTTGGTTACTTGGCGCTTCTCCAAGTGACTCGCCGTAAGGGCGAAACCAATAGCCGCCGCAACTAAAAAACGGATATGCACACCATCAAAAAAACGCCTCTCACACAGCTCTTATGCCGCAGCACCTGATCCAGAACACCTGTCCCCAGGGATAAACAGCTAAGCTGCGGCTGCATCGGCGCGCCGTAAAGCGCCGTCTCTGGAGACGCAACATGGCTCGTGCCCCCGGCGCATCGGCGCAACCCCGTGCCGATACACCTGACCGTTGGCTGGACGTACTGGCCGGCCTGTCGATTGCCGGTTTGTTGCTGCCCGAGGCAGTCGCCTATTCCAGCATTGCCGCGTTGCCACCACAGGCCGGGGTGATTGCCTTGTTTGCCGGGCTGCTGTGTTACGGACTGTTCGGCACCAGCCGGTTTGCCATCGTGTCCGCGACCTCGTCGTCAGCGGCCGTTCTGGCTGCCGCCACCGCCACGCTGGCCAATGGCGATTCGGCCTTGCGCATGAGTCTGGCGATCGGTCTGGTGCTGGTGACCGGAGGTTTCTTCCTGTTGGCCGGGTTATTCAAGCTCGGCAGCGTCACCTCATTCATCGCCAAACCGGTGCTGCGCGGCTTTGCAGTGGGGCTGGCCGTGACCATCATCCTCAAGCAAGTGGCGAGCATCGTCGACGTCCACTTGAGCACCGGCAACTTGATCCGTTTCCTGCCGCAACTGCTGGAACAGTGGCCGCAGTGGAATAAAGTCGGGGCATTGGTCGGGGCGGTGGCGTTGCTGGTGTTGTGGCTGTGCGCACGGGTCAGGCGTTTGCCTGGCGGTTTGCTGGTGGTGGCGCTCGGCATCGCGGCGGGCCAATGGCTGAACCTGCCGGCTTACGGGGTCAAGCTGATTGGCGTCATCGATCTGAGTCTCGAAGTACCGCAGCTCCCAGTGTTGCCGTTCACTGACTGGTTGCGCTTGGGTGAGCTGGCGTTCGCCATGGTGATGATCCTGTACGCAGAGTCTTACGGCTCAATCAGCTCGTTTGCGCTCAAACACGGCGACCGGGTGTCTTCCAACCGCGATCTGCTGGCCCTCGGTGCGGCCAATCTTTTATCGGGACTGTTTCATGGTATGCCCGCAGGCGCCGGTTACTCGGCGACGTCGGCCAATGAAGCGGCGGGGGCCGGTTCGCGTCTGGCCGGGACTGTGGCGGCGGGGGTGGTGCTGCTCATCGTCCTGACGGTGTTGCCGTGGATCGCCCTGACTCCCGAGCCGGTGCTGGCCGCCATCGTCATTCATGCCTTGGCCCGTGGCTTGAGCCTTCAACCGTTGGGTCGGTATTTCATCTGGCGTCGCGACCGCCTGCTGGTGATTTGCGCGGTGGCGGCGGTGCTGGTGTTGGGCGTGCTGGACGGCTTGCTGCTGGCAGTGGCGATCAGCGTGGTGCTGATGCTCAAGCAGATGTCGTCGGCGGACATCCAGGTGTTGGGGCAAATGGCCGGAGGTCACGATTTTATTGACCTGCAACGACATCCCGACGCGAAGGAAATCCCCGGTGTGCTGATCGTGCGGCCCAGCGAGGCGCTGTTTTTCGCCAATGTGGAGCGCATTCTCGGTGGTGCTTTGCGCCTGGCGCGGCACGCACAGCCGCCGGTGCATACGGTTATCCTCAGTCTCGAAGAGTCGCCCGATCTGGACGGCACCAGCATCGAAGCACTGGAAGCGTTCTTTTTGCAGGTGCGCGCCGAGGACAAGCTGCTGATCCTGGCGCGGCTCAAGCACCAGGCAAAAGCGGTGCTGTCGAAGTTGCCGGCGCAGGAACTAGAGCAGGTGATTCTCAGCGGCTTGAGTGTCGATGTTGCCGTCCAGCAAGCCCTCAAACCAACCACATAACCCCCTGTGGGAGCGGGCTTGCTCGCGAATGCGATGTGTCAGCAGACAAATATGTTCAATGACACACCGCATTCGCGAGCAAGCCCGCTCCCACATGGAGGATGGTGCAAACCTTTCGGGCATAAAAAAAACGCCGCTCATCTCACGATGGGCGGCGTTTTTTACAGCGTTGTAACGTTAGGCTTGAACGACCGGGATATTGGCGTTCGCAGCAACTTCACGGAACTCGGCGATCTGGTCGAAGGACAGGTAGCGGTAAACATCAGCCGCCATGCTGTCGATCTTGCCAGCGTATTCCATGTATTCCTCGACGGTCGGCAGGCGACCCAGGATGGACGCAACGGACGCCAGCTCAGCCGAAGCCAGGTAGACGTTCGCGCCGTCACCCAGACGGTTCGGGAAGTTACGGGTCGAAGTCGACACAACAGTCGAGTTCGGCTCTACACGTGCCTGGTTACCCATGCACAGCGAGCAGCCTGGCATTTCCATGCGTGCGCCAGCCTTGCCGTAGATGCCGTAGTAGCCTTCTTCGGTCAGTTGGTGAGCGTCCATCTTGGTCGGCGGCGACAGCCACAGACGGGTTGGCAGCTGACCCTTGACCTGATCCAGCAGTTTACCGGCAGCGCGGAAGTGACCGATGTTGGTCATGCACGAACCGATGAACACTTCGTCGATCTTCTCGCCAGCAACGCTGGACAGCAGACGGGCGTCGTCCGGATCGTTCGGCGCGCAGAGCACAGGCTCTTTGATGTCGGCCAGGTCGATTTCGATGACTTCAGCGTATTCGGCGTCAGCATCGGCAACCATCAACTCTGGGTTGGCAACCCAGGCTTCCATCGCTTGAGCGCGACGTTCCAGGGTACGTGCATCGCCGTAGCCTTCGCCGATCATCCAGCGCAGCAGGGTGATGTTGGAGTTCAGGTACTCGGTGATCGACTCTTTCGACAGCTTGATGGTGCAACCGGCAGCCGAACGTTCAGCCGAGGCGTCGGACAGCTCGAAAGCCTGTTCGATGCTCAGGTTGTCCAGGCCTTCGATTTCCAGGATGCGGCCGGAGAAGGCGTTCTTCTTGCCTTTCTTCTCGACGGTCAGCAGGCCAGCCTGAATCGCGAAGTAAGGAATGGCGTGAACCAGGTCACGCAGGGTGACGCCCGGTTGCATTTTGCCTTTGAAGCGCACCAGGATCGATTCCGGCATGTCCAGTGGCATAACGCCAGTGGCGGCGGCGAACGCTACCAGGCCGGAACCGGCCGGGAACGAAATGCCCATCGGGAAACGGGTGTGCGAGTCACCACCGGTACCGACGGTGTCCGGCAGCAGCATGCGGTTCAGCCAGCTGTGGATGATGCCGTCGCCCGGACGCAGGGAAACGCCGCCGCGGGTCATGATGAAGTCTGGCAGGGTGTGGTGGGTGGTCACGTCGATTGGCTTAGGGTAAGCCGCGGTATGGCAGAAGGACTGCATTACCAGATCGGTCGAGAAGCCCAGGCACGCCAGGTCTTTCAGTTCGTCACGGGTCATCGGACCGGTGGTGTCCTGAGAGCCGACGGTGGTCATTTTCGGTTCGCAGTAGGTGCCAGGACGAACGCCTTTGCCTTCTGGCAGACCGCAAGCCTTGCCGACCATTTTCTGTGCCAGGGTGTAGCCCTTGCCGGTGTCGACAGGTGCTTCAGGCAGTTTGAACAGATCGGTAGGGCCCAGGCCCAGTTCGGCACGGGCCTTGTCGGTCAGACCGCGACCGATGATCAGCGGAATACGACCGCCGGCACGAACTTCGTCCAACAGAACCGGAGTCTTCATTTCGAAGGTGGTCAGGACTTCGTCGGTGCCGTGTTTGCAGACTTTGCCAGCATGCGGGTACAGGTCGATCACGTCGCCCATGTTCATGTTGGTAACGTCGAATTCGATCGGCAGTGCGCCGGCATCTTCCATGGTGTTGTAGAAAATCGGAGCGATCTTGCTGCCGAAGCAGAAGCCGCCAGCACGCTTGTTCGGCACGTAAGGAACGTCGTCGCCGAAGAACCACAGCACCGAGTTGGTGGCGGATTTACGCGAAGAACCGGTACCGACCACGTCACCGACGTAGGCGATAGGGAAGCCTTGACCGCGCATTTCTTCGATCTGCTTCATCGGGCCGGTGACACCCTGGGCGTCAGGCACGATGCCTTCGCGGGCCATTTTCAGCATGGCGAGGGCGTGCAGCGGGATGTCCGGGCGGGACCAGGCGTCCGGAGCAGGGGACAGGTCGTCGGTGTTGGTTTCGCCGGTGACCTTGAACACGCGCAGGCTGATCTTGTCAGCCAGGACAGGGCGGTTGCGGAACCACTCGCCGTCAGCCCAGGACTGGATCACGCCTTTGGCGTGTTCGTTGCCGTTGCGGGCTTTTTCCGCGACGTCGTGGAACGCATCGAACATCAGCAGGGTGTGCTTGAGCTGAGCGGCAGCGACAGGGGCCAGTTCGGCGTTGTCGAGCAGGTCAACCAGGGTCACGATGTTGTAGCCGCCCTGCATGGTGCCGAGCAGTTCTACAGCGCGTTTCTTGTCGATCAGAGGGGAAGTGGCTTCGCCTTTGGCCAGGGCAGACAGGAAACCTGCCTTTACATAGGCCGCTTCGTCCACGCCAGGCGGAATGCGATTGGTGATCAGGTCAACGAGGAAAGCTTCTTCGCCAGCCGGGGGATTCTTCAGCAGCTCAACCAGGCCTGCAGTTTGTTCGGCGTTAAGCGGCTGGGGAACGATACCCAGTGCTGCACGCTCTTCGATATGTTTGCGGTAGGCTTCAAGCACAGTTATTACCCTCATCAGTGGTCCCAAATGGGTGTCCGGGACGCTCATCCCGAAATTGCCGTACTCATGCGCTGCGTGGCGTTGTGGGCCACTTAGCCAGAATTACCGACAATTCCTTACAGAAGCTGCTTTCAAAGTTTTACGCCTGCAGAACGGGGAGCTGATGAGGGTTGGCGTTGGGCTTTTCCCCGCTGGAAAAACCCTTCGCCAACACCGCTCTGAAGGAACGACTGTGCTCGTGACGCTTTGAAAACAGCTTCTAACGGACATTGGCGCCTTAAAAGGCTGGCTGATTCTACGGCAAAAAAAATTTAAAGGTAAGTTGGGCTCTCAACTTTGAGGGGTGATGAATGTTAGACAAAGGGCTAACATGCCGGCCTGTTCTGCTTTCCCGTGCTTTGTTGACCTATGCCCAATCAGACCATCAAGACCCCCTGCGTCGGCCTTTGCTCCACTGTTTACGGTGACTTGGTCTGCCGTGGCTGCAAGCGTTTCCACCATGAAGTGATCAACTGGAACGGTTACAACGAGGAGGAAAAGCGCGCGGTATGGCTGCGGCTGGAGCAACTGTTGTCCCAGGTGATGGCCAGCAAACTGGAGGTTTTCGATCCCCAGCGCCTGCGTCTGCAACTGGAGCAGCGCAAGATTCGCTTCGTGCCGCATCAGTCGGAATATTGCTGGGCCTATCAATTGATCGCCCGTGGCGCGCGGGTGATCAACAATCTGGACGCCTACGGGATGGTGTTGATGCCGGAGTTTCGCGACTGGAACCTGCCGGAGCTGCGGGATGCGATTGATCGGGAGTTCTTTTTGCTCTCCGAGGCGCATTACCAGCGTTACATCGCGCCCGGGTTCCTCAAGGATGCGTTCGGTGGTTAACCCTTAAAAGCTTCGCGG
The DNA here is from genome assembly GCF_054897805.1 of Pseudomonas sp. GT1P32. NCBI lineage: Bacteria > Pseudomonadati > Pseudomonadota > Gammaproteobacteria > Pseudomonadales > Pseudomonadaceae > Pseudomonas > Pseudomonas sp. GT1P32. The sequence continues at coordinate 1,369,488 of NZ_CM142704.1, read as the reverse complement.
GCAAGCCTCGCTCCTACAGGTGAACACGTAACCCTGTAGGAGCGAGGCTTGCCCGCGAAGGCGCACGGATGGGCACCACACATCTCAATGATGCGACACCATCTCCTCCAGATGATCCTCAATCTCCAGCGGCTTCAACACCAGCACATCGCTTTCCACCGCATCCAGCACCACTTCCGCCGTATTGCCGATCAACGCGCCGGATAACCCGGACCGCGCCACCGTGCCAATCACCGTCACCGCCGCGCCCAGTTTATGGACCATGAACGGAATCAACACATCCGCCGGACCTTCCTCGATGTGCAGGTGCTCATTGTCGATGTCGAACTCGGCTTGAAACGCGATGCACTGTTCGCGATAGCGCGCCTCGATGGTTTCGCTGAGCTGCAGCGTAGGGTCCGCCGCCGACAACATCGGTGATGGATGAGCGCTGACCACATGCAGATGCGCCTTGGCCAGGCTGGCGATGTCATAACCGTGATCGATGATGATGTTATGCAGATGGCGATGTTCGTCATCGGTATTGCCCACGTCGATCGCCGCCAGAATCACACCGCCCGTCCAGGGTTTCGAGGTTTTCACCAGCAGCACCGGGGTCGGACAGTAACGCAACAGTTTCCAGTCCGCCGGGGTCAGCAGGGCTTTTTTCAATGAGCTGTCGGGGTAATGCTGCTTGATCACCAGCCCGCAACCTTCGGCCTGCTGCACATCGACGATGGTTTCGTGCAGGCTTTCGTTCCAGGCCTGCTCGGTCGTGACGCTGTAGCCGTCCTGAAGCAGCGCAGCCTTGAGCACGCCGAGCATGGCGCTGTGGTCATGCTTGCGGTCGCACACCAGCAGATGCAGGTGCGCCTGGGTTACCCCGGCAATCAGCTTGGCCCGTTTAAGCGCCAGGCTTTCCGAGTGTTCGGGTTCGATGACCACCAGAATGCTGCGAATGGCTTGCATGATCGGGATCTCCAGAGGGTAAAAAAGCATGGCGTTGCACAACTATAGTTGCTGGTCGCGCATCCGGGACTTGATGCATATCAACGGTCGTGGCTGGTGGTCTGGCGGCGGGCCGGTATAATCGGCGCCCTTCGTTTTGAACCTTTTGTCCGTGAGCCCCATGATCCTTCCCGAAATTCACGAGTTCCTCGGTTGCCGCACCCCTGACGGCTGGGTCCAGGCCGCACTGGCCGATCAGGAAACCTTGCTGATCGACCACAAGAACTGCGAATTCAAGGCGGCCAGTACGGCATTGAGCCTGATCGCCAAGTATCACTCCCACGTCGATCTGATCAACCTGATGTCGCGGCTCGCCCGGGAAGAACTGGTGCACCACGAACAAGTCATGCGCCTGATGAAAAAGCGCAAGATCGAGCTGCGCCAGCTGTCGGCCGGGCGTTACGCCTCGGGTCTGCGCAAAGTAGTGCGCAGCCATGAACCGGTCAAGCTGGTCGATACCCTGGTCGTCGGTGCGTTTATCGAAGCCCGCAGCTGCGAGCGGTTCGAGGCGCTGGTGCCGCACCTGGACGAAGAACTCGGCAAGTTCTACTTCGGTCTGCTGAAAAGCGAGGCGCGGCACTTCCAGGGTTACCTGAAACTGGCCTACCAGTACGGTGACGCCAAGGACATCGCTCAGGTGATCGAGCGGGTCCGCGCTGCCGAGCAGGAACTGATCGAATCGCCGGACGTGGAGTTCCGTTTCCACAGTGGTGTCCCAGCCGCCGCATAACCCGTAGGAGCCGGCTTGCCGGCGATGGCGGCCCTGAGATTGCCATCGCCGGCAAGCCGGCTCCTACAAATGTCGGTTTTGGTTTGGAATTGTTAAAAACTCTTAAGAGTATGAAACATCACTGAAAACCGGCCCCAGAGGCCGGTTTTTGCTGCCTGCAATCGCCGCCCCGGCGCTGATTGACGCCATAATGCCGCCCACTTCACACAAGAGTTGGCACGCGTTCGTTATGGATAACCTGGGTTTTGGCAAAGTTCTGCTGGTGGAAGACGACGAAAGGCTTGCCGGGCTGATCGCGCACTTCCTGTCCCAACATGGCTTTGAAGTGTTACAGGTGCATCGCGGCGACCTCGCGTTGGCCGCGTTCCTCGACTTCAAACCGAAAATCGTTGTACTCGACCTGATGCTGCCGGGCCAGAGTGGCCTGCACGTGTGTCGCGAAATTCGCAGCGTGTCCGATACGCCGATCGTCATTCTCACCGCCAAGGAGGACGACCTCGATCACATCCTCGGCCTGGAATCCGGCGCCGACGACTACGTGATCAAGCCGATCAAGCCACCGGTATTACTGGCCCGTCTGCGTGCGCTGCAACGCCGGCAAACGCCGGACAGCACTGTCTGCAGCTCGCTGGAATTCGGCCATCTGAGCATCGACCGCAGTTGTCGCGAAGTGCGCCTGGCAGGTGAGGGCATCGAACTGACCACCATGGAATTCGAATTGCTGTGGTTGTTGGCCAGTGCGGCGGGCAAGATTTTGTCCCGCGACGATATCCTCAACCGCATGCGCGGGATCGCCTTCGACGGTCTCAACCGCAGCGTCGATGTCTACATCAGCAAGTTGCGCGGCAAGCTCAAGGACAACCCGCGTGAACCGGTGTGCATCAAGACCATCTGGGGCAAGGGTTACCTGTTCAATCCGTTCGCGTGGGAGCTGTAAATGCTGCGGTTATTTCTCGGTCTGTTTGTGATGATGACGGTTGGCCTGGTATTGGGGCTGCAAACCGTCGAGCGCACGTTCGATGCGCTGCTTGCTGGTCAAATGCAGAGCTACAACCGCGAGGCGGTGCGAGGTCAGGCCTGGTCGCTGGTGGAGCAGTTGCGTGGCCTGGACGGTCCGGCCCGGGAACGCCAATTGGAAGCCGTGCGCCCTCACTACGGTTTGGGCCTGAGCCTGGTCGAAGCGGATCAACTGGCCCTGACCGATCAGGAAAAAGCCGAGTTGGCCCAAGGCCTGCTGGTGCTGCGTGACAAGTACACGCAGTTCATCTCGCGCATTGACGACGGCTCGCAGGTGCTCAGCATCAAGCTGCCGGCCGAGCCGAGTCTGATGCCGTTCTACATTGCCGCGGCCTATTTGATGATCGCGGTGATGATCGGTTTCGTGTTGTTATTCTGGGTGCGCCCACACTGGCGAGATCTGGAGAAACTGCGCCTCGCCGCCGAACGCTTTGGCGACAACAACCTGTCGGCGCGGATCCAGCTGTCCAAGCGCTCGAACATTCGCGACCTGTCTGAACATTTCAACCTGATGGCTGCGCGTATCGAAGGCCTGATCGCCAATCAGCGTGAGCTGACCAACGCGGTGTCCCATGAATTGCGCACACCGATTGCCCGGCTGTCGTTCGAGCTCGATCAGCTCAAGCAACAATCCGATCCGAGCCAGCGTCGTGAACTGATTGCCGACATGTACGCCGACCTCGGCGAGCTGGAAGAAATGGTCTCGGAGCTGCTGACCTACGCTAGCCTTGAGCGCGGTGCCACGGTCATTACCCGGGAGAATATTCAGGCCAACAGTTGGCTCGACAGCGTGGTCGGCAGCGTGGCGTTGGAGGCCGAGGCGGCCGGGGTGCAACTGCTGATTGTCGAGTGCCGGGTCGATGAGGTGCGCATCGAGCCGCGCTTCATGGCGCGCGCGGTGATCAACCTGCTGCGCAATGCCATTCGCTATGCCGAAGAGCGAGTGGAGGTGTCGTTGGTGCGCACCGGTGATCAATACGAAGTCCAGGTCAACGACGACGGGCCGGGCGTGCCGGTGGACGGGCGGGAGAAAATCTTCGAACCGTTCTCGCGCCTGGACGCCAGTCGGGATCGCCGCACGGGTGGCTTCGGCCTGGGCCTGGCCTTGGTGCGGCGGGTGTCGCAGTCTCATGGCGGGCAAGTGCAAGTGGCGGATTCGCCGTGGGGCGGGGCGTCGTTTCGCATGACTTGGGTGCATCAGGATTAGTTGTGTGTTGCTCTTGCGGACCCCTTCGCGGGCAAGTCGGATCGCCGCACCGCTCGCTCCTACAGGTTATGAGTCGATCATGAAAACACCGACAACCTGTAGGAGCGAGGCTTGCCCGCGATGGCGTAATTCGCATCACCTCAAATCAGAAGCTGTACACGACCTGCCCAGCCACCGACGTCTGCATCCGCTTCTCGACAATCGGACTGTCCCCCGCCTTATCACTCAGGTATTGCACCGCCAGCACCGTCGTAAAACTCCATTCATCATTGATCGGCAGCGACCAGGTCAGATCCGCCCCCCGACTCACCAGGCCACCCTTGGTGTCATACGCCTTGAACTTACTGCGTGACGCCTGAGCGCCGCTCACGCCATACCAGGTGCGCATGTAATTGCTGTCGCCGAACTGACTGTTCAGGCTGCCGACGAGCTTGCCGTAGTCACCTTCATAAAACGGCGCGCTGATGCTCAGCTTCAATCGGTTCCAGGCTGAGCCGGTGTCTTCTTCGTCCTTGTCTTCTTCAAGCGCATGTTCATAACTGGCGCCGAGAATGATCGGCCCCATGTGATAGGTCCCGTCCAGCCCGAGCAAGGGACGCGACTTGATCGAGCCCATACCGTTCAGCTCATCCGAGCCCTTGAGCCCGCTTTTACGGTCCTTGCGCACATCACTTGCGCCGACGTAGACGCTGAGACCGAAGTCGTCTTCGTCAAACGCCCAGCCAAGACCCTTTTGCGTGTCGAGAAAGAAACCATAAGGGCTGACGATTTCGCCGCCCAGCAGCGGCCCCGTCACGCGCTCAGCGCTGCCGCTGTAACGCGGCGCACTGGCGGCGCCAGCGCGCAAGGTGTAGTGCCAGTCTTCGGCATACAAGGAAGTGGAGGGGAGGAGCAGGCAAAAAGAGGTCAACGGCAAATACAGCGAACGAAGCATGGGAGCACCCTGGGTGATAGTGGATGCGCCCATGCTAGGCGGGTGACGCCCGGCAATCTTTGGCAGCTTTGTCGCAAAACTGTCAAAGACTGTGAACGGGTTTGGTGAGCAGTGAGTCGCCTGTGGCGAGGGCGTAAATCCCTCGCCACAGGTTCAGCTTAGAAGTCCCACTTGGTGGTCAGCATCAAGTTGCGCGGCTCGCCGTAGAACGTGGTGTCGAAGTTGCCCAGGCCGGTCAGGTATTTCTTGTCGAAGACGTTGTTGGCGTTGGCGGTGAAGCTCAGGTGCTCGTTGTACTGGTAACGGGTCATCAGGTCCACGAGGGTGTAGCCGCCCTGTTTGATCCGGGTGTAGTCGCCAGCGGGAGCGCTGTAGATTTTGCCGTAGAAAGCACTCTGCCAACTGATGCCGCCGCCGACGGTCACTTTGTCCAGGGCGCCAGGCAGGCGATAGGTGGTGAACGTGCGCACAACGTGCTCAGGCTTGCTGGTGGACAGCGGGTAACCGAAGATCCGCTGTTCGTCTTTATCACGGGTGCGTGCGTAGGTGTAACCGGCCGTCAGGTTCCAGCCCTCGGTCAGTTCGCCGGCCAGTTCCAGTTCCACGCCTTTGGTGGTGGTGCCGTCCACGGCTTTGTAGATGCCTTCGTTGGTGATTGCGTTGGTGCCGGTCTGCTCGGCGACGCCGTCCTGTTCGATGCGGAACAACGCCAGGCTGGCATTCAGCCGGCCATCGAGGTAAGCGGCTTTCAGACCGGTTTCGTAGCTGTCGCCTTCAACCGGCGCCAGGGTCATGCCACTGGCATCCTTGTTGGTCTGTGGCTGATAGATTGAGGTGTAGCTGGCGTACACCGAGTACACGTCGTTCAGGTCATAGATCACGCCGGCATAAGGCGTGACGATGCCGTGTTCCTTGTAGCTCGCTTGGGTGTCGTCCAGCGGTGAATCCGCGTTGTAGCGGTAGTCTTCGTTGTACTTGAAGGTGCTCAGGCGGCTGCCGAGGATCACCGACAGATCATCGGTCGGACGCAGGCGAGTGGCGAGGTACACACCGTTCTGGCTCTGGGTGCGTTCGTATTTGCCGTTTGCCGGGAATTCCTGTTTCGGCAGATGGCCGTCCCAGTCGTAGATGCTTCCCGGGACCATTTCGAAGGCGCTGGTGTCGTAGGTGGAACCGGTCTGGCGGGAGTGGGACGCCATGACGCCGGCTACCAGGTCATGCTCGCGACCGCCCAGGGAGAAGGGGCCGGAGACGTTCACGTCGGCGGTGTCCTGCACGCGATGACCTTCCCAGCGACCCCAGAAAAGGAACATGCCGTCGCCGGTGGCGCGGTTCGGATTGCCGCCGCTGGCCGAGGCCAGTTGGGTGTCGTGATCGGTGGTTTTCTCGCTGAGGCTGGCCTTGACTTTCCAGTCGTTGGCCAGCGCTTGTTCCAGCGAGGCGAAGTAGGTGATTTCGTCGAAATCACGGCGGCTCCAGTCGGCTGCCGGGTTGAAGCTGCGTGAAAAGTCGGTACGGCCGCCGTCGGAGAAATACGTCGGGTTGCCGGTCCAGGAACTGCCGCGAGGTGTGGCGCTGGACTTGTCGATGCCGAATGTCAGCAGGGTATCGTCGGTCAGGTCGGCTTCGAGGATGCCGTAGTACAGGTCTTTCTTTTGGCTGTAGTGGTCAATGTAGGAATCCTTGTCCTGGTACACGCCGACAAAGCGCCCGCGCACGTTGCCCGAGTCAGTCAGCGAACCGGAAATATCACCGGTGGTGCGGTAGCTGTCCCACGAACCGACGGTGCCGCTGATCGAGGCCTTGAACTCTTTGGTCGGCTTCTTGCGGATCAGATTGACGGTAGCGGACGGGTCGCCCGAGCCGGTCATCAGGCCGGTCGCGCCCTTGACGACCTCGATGCGGTCAAGGCTGGCGGAGTCGTCGCTGTTGTTCGGGTTTTCCCCATAAACACCGTCGTACGGCTGGTTGACCCCGTCGTACTGGAAGTTGGTGATGGCAAAGCCGCGGGCGGAAAACTCGGTACGGTCGCTGTCGTATTTCTGCGTCGAAACACCGGGGGTGTTACGCAACGCGTCGCTGATGCTTTGCACACCGCGATCGTCCATTTGCTGGCGGGTAATCACCGTGACCGATTGCGGTGTTTCACGCAGCGACAAGGGCAGGCCCGTGGCCGAAGACGTTGAGCCAGTGGTGTAGGAATGGGTGTCCTCGGTGGTCGCGCCCAAGGCGACACCATTGATGTTCGTCGCACCCAGTTGCAGCACGCCATCGTCCTTGGCTGCCGTTTTGCCGGTGGCCGTTTCGGCGGCATGGGCGGAGGAGGCAAGGCTCAGCAGAGCGGCCGGAAGGGCCAGTGCCAAGGGGCACAGGGCAAAACGAAAACGCGCAGCAATTGGGTGCGACATGGAGATCCCTTTGTATCGAATCGATCGGTAAGTGAAAGGCTTCTGAGGGTTAACCGAACGAAAAACGCAAAGGGGAACTGCCCTGTGAAAAAAATCGAGGTTTTGATTAGCGAGCCAGACCCAGTCGCTCGTGCCCCACTGACCCCAAACCGATCCTGTAGGAGCCGGCTTGCTGGCGATAAACGAAAACACGGTCCCACTGGCCCCAAACCGATCCTGTAGGAGCCGGCTTGCTGGCGATAAACGAAAACACGGTCCCACAGACCCCACACCGATCCCGTAGGAGCCGGCTTGCTGGCGATGAACGATAACGCGGTCCCACTGGACGCCCACCGCCCGCCAAGTCAGCATGAGCACCTCGAATCGGGAACCGACCCATGCGACGATTACCTTCCCTTGCTGCCCTCAAAACCTTCGAATGCGCCGCCCGCCACGCCCACTTCGGCCGGGCCGCCGCAGAGTTGTGCGTCACCGACAGCGCTGTCAGCCATCAGATCCGCCAGCTCGAAGAGCAACTGGGTGTGTCGCTGTTCATCCGCGAAGGCCGGCAAATCCGTCCGACCATGGCCGCCGGGCGCCTGATGCAAAGCCTGCAGCAAGCCTTCGAACTGATTGGTGAAGCTTGCGATGAACTGCGCGATCCGTCGTCGCTGGCGGTGTTGCGCCTGGCGGTGACGGCCGAACTGGCGCAAAAGTGGTTGATGCGTCGCCTCACGGATTTCTACGCGCGCTATCCGCATATCACCTTGCATCTCTACGAACAGCCAATCGACGCCACCGCGCCGGGGGAAGACATCGACCTGGCGATCACCTATGGCACCGGCCCGGTGGACAGCAGCGCGTACTTCGTTCGGCCGTTGCCGGCATTGCAGTTTTTCCCGGTGTGCAGCCCCGGCCTGTTCAACCAGGGCGCCCTGAAAACCCCGAAGGACCTGGCGCGCCACTGCCTGCTGCACGACGATCAGGACGGCAAGACCTGGACCGCGTGGCTCACCAGTCATGCCGGCGATCAACGCCCCGAACGACAGTTGTATTTCGCCCATGCCGGCCTGGCGCTGGAGGCCGCGGCCCAAGGACAGGGCGTGGCCATGGGCGATAACCTCACGGCGCAGGAAGACTTGCTCAGCGGTCGACTGGTCCGCCCGTTTACCTCAAGCATGACTGCGCTGGGCCAATACGCGCTGGTGTGTGAACGAGTGCGCCTGGAGCGTCCGGCTGTGGCGCAGATGCTCGAATGGTTCAACGATCAGTTGATCGATTGATGAGTTTAATTCAACTATTCCGCAATTATCATCGTTGGCGAGGAGGGCGCCGACGACCTTAGCCTGTGGTCATTCCAATCCCCGTCAACGAGGTTTGACCATGGCACGTTCGCTCGACACCACCCCAAAAAAAGACGGCTTCCGCCTGCCCGGCGAATTCGAAACCAAGGCCGGTTGCTGGCTCGGCTGGCCGGAGCGCACCGATGTCTGGCGCAACGGGGCCAAGCCGGCGCAGAAAGTCTGGGTGCAGATCGTCACCGCCATCTCTCAAAGTGAACCGGTCACCGTGTGTGCCTCCGCCGCGCAATTCGCCACGGCGCGCCGTCAGTTGCCGCCGCAAGTTCGCGTGGTAGAAATGACCTGCAACGACACCTGGTTCCGGGACAGCGGTCCGTGCTTTGTGGTGAATGACGCCAGCGGCGAAGTACGCGGCGTCGACTTCGAATTCAACGCGTACGGCGGCCTCGATGGTGGCTTGTACTACCCGTGGGACAAGGACGACCAGATCGCCAGCAAGATCCTTGAAATCGAACGTTTCGACCGCTACCGCGCACCGCTGATCGCCGAACTCGGTGGCATCCAGAGCGACGGCCAGGGCAGCATCCTCACCACCGAACAATGCCTGCTCAACCGCAATCGCAACCAGCACCTGGGCAAGGAAGAAGTCACCCGGCGGCTGACGGACTACCTCGGCGCAGAGCAAGTCATCTGGCTGCCGCGCGGTTGCAAGTTCGACGAAACCGACGGTCACGTCGACGACCTCGCGTGCTTCGTGCGTCCCGGTGAAGTGGTGCTGCAGTGGACCGACAACCGCGATGACCCGCAATGGGAAATCTATCAGGAAGCCTACGATGTCCTGCGCAGCACCCGTGACAGCCGTGGCCGCGAGTTGATCGTACACAAACTGCCACAACCCGACGTGCTGGAATGGACTGCAGAAGAAGCCGAAGGTCTGGACCAGCAAGACAGCACCCACACCCGTCAGGCCGGTACCAAAATCTGCGCGTCGTATATCAACTACTACGCCGGCAACACCTCGATCGTGGTGCCGTTGTTTGGTGATCGTAACGATCAGGTGGCACTGGCGACACTGGCTGAGCTGTTCCCGCAGCACAAGGTCGTCGGCATCGAAAACTCCCGGGAAATCCTGCTCGGCGGCGGTAACGTCGCGTGCATCACCATGCCTCAATACGCTGGTAAAGGAGTGTGATCATGGGCCTGCACAAACTGACTCAAGCGTTATTGCTGGTGCTTGCACCCTTGTGTGTGCAGGCCGCCGACAGCGCCAGACCGGTGGTGAACCTGTACATCTGGGGCGAATACCTGGCCCCGGATACCCTGACCAATTTCGAGAAAAAGACCGGCATTCATGTGGTCGCCGATCATTTCGATTCCCTGGAAACCGTCGAGACCAAACTGCTCACCGGCCGCAGTGGCTACGACTTGGTGCTGACTGCCGGGCAGCACCTGTCCCGGGCGATCCAGAGTGGGGCGATTCAAACCTTGAACCCGCAACAACTGCCGCACTTTGCCGGCGTCGGTGACGAGTTCCGCCAGCACATGGCGGTGTTCGATCCGGGCAATCGTTACGCCGGGATTTATGCCTGGGGCACGACCGGTGTGGGTTATCAGGAAGAGGCCGTCAAAAAGCGCCTGCCGGAGGCGCCAACGGACAGTTGGGCGATGCTGTTCGATCCGGCGGTGGTCTCGAAATTTGCCGATTGCGGCGTGAGTTTGCTCAACGATCCCAACGAGGTGTTCGCCGCGGTGATGAAGTACATGGGGCTGGACATCAACCGCCAGAACCTCGATGACCTGAAGCTGGCCGAGCAGCAACTGGCGAAGATCCGGCCGTACATCCGTTACTTCGACAATGACCTGAACATCAGCGACCTGGCCAATGGCAATACCTGCGTGGCGATGTCGTGGAATGGCAACGTGGCCATTGCGGCGGGCCAGGCAGAAGCCGCGAAAAAACCGTTCACGTTGACCTACCGGATACCGAAGGAGGGCACGTTGATCTGGTTCGACGCCATGGTCATTCCCAAGGATGCGCCGCATCCCGAGGCCGGGCTGGCGTTGATGGATTACCTGATGACACCGCAAGTCATTGCGCCAATCACCGACACCATTCACTACGCCAATGCGATCACGGCGGCGGATGACTTGATCGCCCCGGCGATTCGTAATGATCCGGGGACGTATCCGTCGGCGCAGGTAAGGGCTTCGTTGTATAGCAAGAATGACAATGGCAAGGCGTTCAACCGGGCGTTGATTCGGGCGTTCAGTCGGTTGAAATCCGGGTTGTGACTGGCTTTGGATGATGTATTGAATGGGCTGGCGCCATCGCGAGCAGGCTCGCTCCCACAGGGGATCTCCAGCGTTCACAAAATCCCTGTAGGAGCGAGACCGGCTTGGCGGCGAATTACGATAATGCGGACTATTTGGCTGGCACCCGCCACAAATACCAGGAAGCTACTGTCCGATAAGGGCTCCAGCCCAAGCCGATCTCGACCATCTGCTTGCGCGTCGGCTGTACCTCAAGGCCCTTCAACCGCCGATAGCCCTCACGCACCCCAAAGTCATCAGCCGGCAGGATGTCCGGCCGCTCCAGGCTGTAGATCAGCAGCATCTCCACGGTCCATCGCCCAACGCCGCGCAAGGTAATCAACTGCTCGATCAACGCCTCATCGTCCATGGCCAGCGCCGTCGCATAGTCCGGCACCACGCCGTCCAGCGCCGCTTGAGCGATGCCCTGAATGGTCGCGATTTTGCTGGCGGAAAAGCCGCAACTGCGCAGTTGATCAAACCCGCTCGCCAGAATCTGTTCGGGCCGCGGAAACGAGGCCGAAGGAAACAACGCCAGCAGCCGCCCGACAATCGCATCACCGGCCCTGGCGTGCAGTTGCTGATAGGCAATTGCCCGCACCAGCGACTCATACGGGTCGCGAGCCGCATGAGGCTGATGCAGGCAAGGACCGATGGTCGCGATATGGCGCGCCCAATCGTCGTCAATGGACGCCAGAAAACGGGTCGCAGGCTGATAGGGATCGGACATGAGGATCAAGCGTTTCCGACGGATTTCAGCAGGGCGTTCACTTCCCCGTACGTGAAGGCCTTGAGCTGGCTGCTGTCGAGTTTGCCGGTCTCCAGAAACCCCTTGGCCAGGCCGGCCATGGCGCCGTACAGAAACTCGGCGATTGCGGAACCCGCGCTCAAACGCCGTACACCCAGCGCTTTCAACGTTTCAGGGGCGGGTAACCCCGGCAACGCGAGTACGTTCACCGGCAGCGTGGTGCCACGGCACAGCGCGGCAATCTCGTACTCCGCCGAAACACCTGCCGCGAACAGCCCGTCCGCCCCGGCCGCTTGATACAGCGCGGCGCGTTTCAGTGTTTCCGCGACGCGGTCTTCGGCCGGCACCAAGGCCTTGAGGTACACGTCGGTGCGGGCGTTGATGAACAACTTCACCTGACGGCGCTCCGCAACCTGGCGTGCGATGGCGATCTTGCGCGCCAGCAGCTCGGGCGGCGCAGCACCGTCCTCGATGTTGATCCCGACAGCGCCAGCGGCGAGCACTGCATCAACCACTTCGGCAACCCGTGCCAAGTCATCGGAATAGCCGGCTTCGATGTCCACGGTCAACGGCAGCGAAATCACGCGGGCGATGGCCTCGACGCTCGATACCAGGCGTTCGAGCGGCAGGGTGTTGCCGTCTGCGTAACCATGCGCCCAAGCGACTGCCGCGCTGCTGGTGGCCACGGCTTTGCAGCCCAGTTGTTCAACGATGCGGGCCCCGGCGGCATCGGCAACGTTGGTGAGAATCAGCAGGCCGTCCTGATGCAGCCTGTGGAATGAGTGGTCGAGCGTGTCCATCGATTTCCTTCCTTATGAAAACACCGAGTGATCAGAACGCGAGTTGATGGGTGATCTGCACCGCCGCTTTTTCCAGCCTGAGCAGAAACGCCTTGCGCGGTTGTCCTCCACCATAGCCCGTCAGCGAGCCATCTGCACCGATCACCCGGTGGCAGGGCAAGACAATCGAAAGGCGGTTGTGCCCGTTGGCCAGGCCCACGGCGCGACTGGCGCCAGGCTTGCCCAGTCGTGCGGCGATGGTGCCGTAGGTGCTGGTCTGGCCGTAAGGGATTTTCGCCAGTTCGGCCCAGACTTGCCGGGAGAACTCGCTGCCGGGCAGGTGCAGGGGTACCTTGAATTCGGTCAGTTTGCCGGCGAAATAGTGCGCCAGTTCGTCTTCGATTTGCTGCAGGTGAGCGTTGTGACCGGGCGCCACTGCGTAGCCGTAACGGTTCTGCAAGGCCTCGACTTCACGGGTCAGCGCCGGCCGATCCAGAAACTCCAGCAGCACCAGCCCACGCCGTTCGGCCATGGCGATCATCGGCCCCAACGGGGTGGTCAGGCGTGTGAACAACAGTGGTTCGCTGTGGGCCGCGCGGCCGGGTGTGATGTGAAAGGATTTTTGAAACGCATCGCGAAATCCACTCAGCGATTCGTATCCCGAATCGAACGCCGCGCTGTCAATGGAGTCGCCTTGTCTGATCCCGCCCAGCGCCATGCCAAGGCGTCGGGTACGCAACCATGCGTGAAAGGTCATGCCGAAATGCTGTTTGAACCAGCGGCGCAGCTTCAGCGGCTCAATGCCCTCGGCCAGCAGTTGCACATCGGTCCAGCGCCGTTCGGGATCGGCGTCCACCGACTTGAGTAGCCTTTGCACCCAGTCCGGAGCAATGGCGGCAGCGTCCAGCGGTTTGCATCGCAGGCAGGCTCGATAACCGGCGGACAGGCACTCATCCGCATGGGCGAAGAACTCGACATTCTCCGGTTTCGGCTTGCGCGCCGTGCAGCTGGGGCGGCAAAAGATCCCGGTGGTTTTGACCGCGGTAAAAAACACCCCCTCGTACGCGGTATCGCGCTCGAGCATGGCGCGGACCATCTCGGCATGGGGAGGGAGCAAGGTGTCTTGTAAGTTCATGGCATGAGCATAAGACGCGGCGCTCGGCACCTCCACCGGAAAATCGACAGTGAATTCCAGTAAGCAGTCGGGCTCTACGTGTTCTCGATTCCAGACTTGTTCTTCTGACGGTCGATTAGTACCTGGGTAACGAGGATTCCCCATATAGCCGCTAACAAAAGATTGAACGTGATGAGCCTGAACACTGCAAAAAAAGCTCCGTATATCGCCATGGTCAGGATAGCCATACGAATGAGTGTCCAGTGAATGGGCTCCGATCTGATCGACGACAGTTTGAAAATGACAGGGCCAAAAAGCAGAGCCGAATACACTAGCAATCCGCTTAATCCCCCGACCATCAACATATAAAATGGCCAGTTGTGCACGTAGGCCACTTGTTTGGTCTCCGAAACGTTGTCAGCGGTTTCCCAGCGCATTTCGTGTTTGACTCCCAATCCATTGCCCATTATCGGGCGAGGCACAAACATTTCCCACGCGATCTGATATTCATTCAGGCGTGAAGAGATGTTGAAGTCTTTTGTCGTTTTATTGTCTGAAGATGCTTTTGATTGAGTTGAGTGATAGTTGTTGGGTGCGGACATTTTTGCTTCAAATATTCCGGTATCGTTCGGGGTTGCCTCTGTCGATATATTTTGTTCTGGGGTGAAAAGTACGGTTGTCGAAATAAGTGCGTCGGGCTCGACATTATTGTCAGCAGGCGTGATGTCGAATTCCGATGTTGGCAGGGCGATCAGGTGGCTCATTCGGCCAATCCAGATATCCTGAATGCCCGTAGAGTAAATGAATATCAAGCCCGTCGCGCTCAGGGTCGTGAGTATCGTAATAAATTTTGGTAGCACTTTTTTTCGGTAAACGATGAGGTAAACCAGAAATATAAACATCGCCACAATCGAGCTCAGTAACATGCTTCTGGTAAACGTGATAAGTATTGCGAACATGCAGGACAAGGCCATCAGGAAACCTGTCGTGACTGCGGCCTTCGGCTGCGCCAAGGAGGCCAGGGTCACGCCGATGACAAGCCCGACAGGCAAGAGGGCGTCCGTGGCCTGTGCGATCGACATTGTTATTCTGTCGCGCATGGGGCCAATGGCGCCGGCATGTTCAATGGCAACGGCTTCCGGGATTCTGAGTGTCTGGTCATCGACCGAAAGAAGCCAATAAGGCCGCCATATGTCGTTGTGAAAATAATGAAAAATAATAAATCCTGCGAGGAGGAATATTGACGTTGCGATTGAAACTCCAATCCAGCGAATCCGGTTTTCGTCTTTGCCGGTCAATACCGCAACAGGTAAAAAATTCAATATGAAAAGAAAGGGAATAATTCCCCTGATCCAGTCCCTGAGCGGGATGTTGTTGTTCAGCGCTACTGTCAGGTTTATCGTTATTGCTGCCGTGACTGCCAGTAATGTAAAACCCCAAAATTTCAAGTGCGAGCGAGCGGTGGGAGCGCGTAGGCACTCAAGAAAGGTGCCTGTCGTAATGACAACCAAAAGAACTGCAAATGAAAATTCTTGCAAACCAATTGTAGTGGGGGCCGGAGGTAGCGCAAATGCGAGTGGGAATAGTGCCAGCATCCCTAGCCATGGAGAAAAAACCGCCATTATGATAACTGAGGTCATGCCGGCGGCAGCGATGAAAAGAATAGTGTCGTTTTCTTGTATTAGACCAATAGCGGTCAGCGCTGCAATAAGAATTGCAGCGCTATTTTTAAAACGCATCATAGTGTTCAATACCATGAGTCACTCTCCCTCAGGAGAGCGTCTTTAGGATGGTTTGAAGCGGTTTGATATGACCAAATCGCCCCCGTCCATGATTCAACTTGCAACGAACCGGTCGATGCGATTAATTCAGCCGTTCAGCACAATTGAATTGCACATTCATGGGAGTTGTCTGCTCTGTGCTTATGAATTGGACCTTGACCAAAGACTGGGCAGGCGTGACTGCTGCCCGACGCGCTGAATAGATCATGAGGTGTCCTCGTTGGCATTCTTGGGAGCCCGTGCTTCAGGCTGCGGGCAGAAGAAGATACCGACACGCTCGGTTGCTGAATGTAGGAAAGTTCCTGAAATGGGTACTCCGCTTTCCCTGTATCAAGCGCCAGCGTCTGAAGCTGCGGAGCAGGCATCAAAACCCTGGGCAGGTGGTCAGCGGAGGAGGTGCAAGGCGAGGTGTGTGGGGAGTCACCAGTATCGTGGCCCGGCGGCGCCCAAGGCTAAGGGCATCGCGGTTTTCAATGCCGTGGACTCAAAAAATGGCGACCTGACCGCTTACTTATAAAGCCACCTCTTCCTTTATAGAGGACTGGCTTTTTCGACGATCGGCAAGTATCTGAGCAAATATCACTCCCCAGATAACGGAAATCAAAAGATTGAAGGTGATGAGCCGGAAGACAGCGAAGAAAGCACCATAGACAATCATGGTCAGTACGGCCGCACGAATAATGGTCCAGTGTGTCGATTCAGACTTGATCCTGGACAACCTGAAAAACAACGGCCCCATCAGTACGACCGAATAAACAAAGAAACCAGCGATGCCGCCGACCATCAAAATATAAAAAACCCAGTTGTGCACATAAGCAACCCATTTGGTTTGCAGCTCATTCTCAGCGGTCTGCCACTGCATTTCGTGCTTGATACCCAAGCCGTTGCCTAATAGGGGATGACTGACAAACATGCTCCAGGCGATTTTGTACTCTTCCAGTCTGGACGAAACGTTAAAGTCCAGTTTTCGTCTCAAGGAAGGGTCTCTGCTGTAAAAATCGTTCAGGTTGCCAGTTCTTATTTCCGTCAGTTGGCTCATTCGCCCGGTCCATACGTCCTGCATGCCAGTGGCGAACATGAAGACCACGCCAGCTACGCCCAACGCAGTTCCAATTTTCACGACTTTAAGCCGCAGTTCCTTGCGAAACATGAATATAAAAGCCGTAAACACAAATGTGATGAGCAGCGAACTCAGTAACATGCTTCGGGTGAAGGTGGTCAGTACGGCGAACAGGCAGGTCAAGGCCATCAATAAGCCGATGGTGACGATACTTTTGCGTCGAGCCAGTGTTGCCAGGACGACACCCAGCACGACCCCGACAGGTAATAAGGCATCCGTCGATTGCGCTACCATCATTGTCACCCTGTCGCGCATCGGGCCAAGGGCCTCGGAATAATGCAGGGCCGCAGTTTCGGACATTCTGACGACCCTGTCGTCTACCAGCACAAGCCAGTAGGGTCGCCAGATGTCGTTATAAAAATAGTAAAAAACAATATAGCCGGAGAGCATGAAGATTAACGTGGCAATGGATCCGCCCAACCAACGAATTCTGTTTTCATCGTTGCCTACGAGTATCGCGACAGACAAAAAGTTATAAATGAAGAGGAACGGAATTGCGCCACGCGCCCAATCTACCAACGGCACGCCGTTTTTTACCGCGACGAACAGGTTGACTGCCAATACAAGTAATCCGACAAGTAATGCCAGGCCGAAATATTTTAATGCCACCCGCATGCTGGCGGATCGTGAAAGTTTTACCAGTGCACCCACAAAGATGACAGCCAGTAGCAGGGCGAACGAAAGTTCGGTGATGCCGATGGTGGCAGGTGCCGGGGGAAGGGAAAACAGAAGGGGAAATAGCGCGAGTAACCCCAGCCAGGGAGAAAAGGCCGCCAGAATGATGAGTGAGTAAATTCCGGCGACACCCAGATAAAAAATAAAACCGTGTTGTTGTATCAGGCAAATAGCGGTAAGTGCTGCGACGGCAATTGTTGCGTTATTTTTATTGAATACCATATGTCTGCTACCTTGATTACCCCCGTGTCAGTAAAGGGGACCGCTTTAAGCGAGGGCCTCAAGTAGCTGACATTTTCAGTACAGCCTGAGTTCCATCGAGTAAAAGCGAGAGCCAGTCAAAACGATAATTCAGCCGGTTAACCTGATATTGACCAAGTTTCGGAATCGCACTGTTGGCGTGGCCAAATTGCCGTTAAATCACCCGCAGTGAGGCTAGACGCGGAGGGGTAGTGGCGCCACGACCATAGGTCGGAACAATTCTGAAGTGTCAGGACGTTGATATTCGAGCCAGTGTGGCGATGCCGCGCGAGGGTGGGGCATGGTCATTCGAGGCGGGAAGCATGACGCGGACACCTTTGTCCGCTCATGCAGAGGCTCAGCTTGAAGCGCAGCGAGGGGCGTTACCGGTAGCTTGAATGCCTGGATGCGGGATGGACCTGAAATGAATGATAAATCACCAGGCGTGAAACACTTCAACCACGGCGTGCCATCAGCAACACCGAAGCCGCCGCCGACAGCAACCCCGCACAGCAGCGATTGAAAATCCGCTTGCCCCGAGGTTTCGCAAACCAGCGGCGCATGTGCAGGCCCATGTAGGCGTAGGCGCCGATGGCAATCCATTCCAGGATCAGGAACAGCGCACCCAGCACCGCAAATTGCGGCGTCACGGCCTGGTTCGGGTCAACAAACTGCGGCAGGAAAGCAGTGAAAATCAGGATCGCCTTCGGGTTGCCGGCGGCCACCAGGAACTCTTGCCGCGCCAATGTCAGCATCCCCGCCGGCGCGCCGGTCACAACGTTTTCAGCCCCCGGATCCGCGCGCCACAATTGCCAGGCGAGGTAGAACAGGTACGCCGCGCCGATAATCTTGATCGCGTAGAACAACAACTCCGACGTTTGCAACACCACCGCCAGTCCCGCCGAGGCAAGGGCGATCATCCCGGCGAATGCCAGCAGTCGACCGATCCCGGCCACACACGCGGTGCGGTAACCGTAACGCGTCGAATTGCTGACCGACAGCAGGTTGTTCGGACCCGGTGCCATGTTCAGGGCGAAGCAGGCCGGGAGGAAAAGGGAAAGGGTGGCGAGGTCCATGATCGGCTCCAGAAGCGAGAGCGATATTTTTATCACAGGTGCCGTACGGCTCGACCCATACAGTGGCGAACGGCACGCCCCGTACAATCGCTTACTTCGCGAACTTCTTCGCCCCCGCCACACACAGAATCACCGCCACGGTCACCACCAGCATGCCGATGCTGACCTGCTCGTGAAGCAAGGTCGCCGCCAGCGCCAGGCCAAAAAACGGCTGCAGGAGCTGAAGTTGCCCGACCGCGGCAATCCCGCCCTGAGCCAGCCCGCGATACCAGAAAACGAAGCCGATCAGCATGCTGAACAGCGACACATAACCGAGGCTGAACCAGGCCGGTGTGCTGATACCGGAGAACGATGCGGGGGCGAGCCACCCGGTCAACAGCGCCATCACCGGCAGCGACAGCACCAACGCCCAGCAAATCACCTGCCAGCCGCCCAGTGTTCTGGACAGTTTCGCTCCTTCGGCATAACCGAGGCCGCACGCGAGGATGGCCAGCAGCATCAGGATGTCGCCTTCAGGCGAGGCGGTCAGGCCTTGGGAGGCCGCAAATCCCACCACCAGCAGGCTGCCCAGGACCGAGAAAAACCAGAACACCGGCCGCGGCCGCTCACCACCGCGGATCACGCCGAACACGGCGGTCGCGAGCGGCAGCAGGCCAACGAAGACGATGGAGTGCGCTGACGTCACGTATTGCAACGCCAGCGCCGTCAACAGGGGAAAGCCGACCACCACGCCCATGGCCACGATGAACAACGGCAGCAGTTGGCTCCTTGCAGGGCGTTTTTCCTTGAACAGCCACAGCATGCACAACGCCAGAACGCCGGCGATGGTTGCCCGGGCAACGGTCAGGAACACCGGGTCGAATTCCAGCACCGCCACTCGCGTGGCCGGCAGCGAGCCGCTGAAGATCACTACGCCGATCAACCCGTTGAGCCACCCGCTGGTGGTCTTTTCCCGGGGCTCGATGTGCAGGTTCGATACGCGTTCCATTGAGGTCACACTCCATGATTGTTTTCGCGGCGGGTTGCCTTGAGCGCATCGTATGGCTGACTATGAAGACAATCAAAAAATTGTCATGGATACATCTCGAGATGCCGCGCTCCCGATACAAGTCGCTGGTTGACACCTTTGCCACTGATATCCGTTGTGGACGTTTGCCGCCGGGCACTCGCTTGCCCACGCACCGTCAGTTGGCCGAGTCAGAAGGGCTGGCCCTGGTCACGGCCAGCCGGGTGTATGCAGAGCTTGAGGCGATGGGGCTGGTGAGTGGGGAAACCGGGCGGGGCACGTTCGTTCGGGAAACGTCGCTGCCGCCCGGCCATGGTGTTGATCAACCCGAAGTGGCCGCGGGCGTGATGGACCTGAATTTCAACTACCCTTCATTGCCCGGCCAGGCCGATCTGTTGCGCAACGCCTTGCGTCAGCTCGCGTTGTCCGGCGATCTGGAATCCCATCTGCGCTACCAGCCGCATGGCGGGCGCCTGCATGAGCGCGCGTCGGTCGCCAGCCATTTGCGCATGCGAGGGCTGAGCGTAGAAGCCGGGCAGGTATTGATCGTCAGCGGTGCTCAGCACGGCTTGGCGGTGACGATGATGGCGCTGCTGAAGCCGGGCGATGTGATCGCGGCAGATGCGTTGACCTACTCGGGTTTCAAAGTGCTGGCGCAAGCGTTGCACCTGGAAATCGTGCCCATTCCCGTCACGGAGACGGGACCCGATCTCGATGCGCTCGACACGCTCTGCCGGCGTCGTTCGGTGCGGGCCGTCTACACCATGCCGACCTTGCACAACCCGCTGGGCTGGGTGATGGACGCGGGGTGGCGGAACCAGCTCGTATCGATAGCGCGCGCCCACGACCTGTTGATCATCGAGGACGCCGCCTACGCGTTTCTCGCATCAGACCCGCCACCACCAGTGGCCCAATTGGCGCCGGAAAGGACTGTCTACGTTTCAGGGTTTTCGAAGAACGTCGCCACCGGCCTGCGTGTCGGCTTCGTTGCCGCGCCGGCTGAAAAGGTGCCGGCACTGGAACGCGTGATCCGGGCGACCACCTGGAATACGCCTGGCGTGATGACCGCGATTGCCTGCGCATGGCTCGACGATGGAACCGTCAGCAAACTTGAGGCGCAAAAGCGCGCGGACGCACAGGCTCGGCAAACCCTGGCAGCGGAGCTTCTGAAAGGGTTGCCCTGCATCACTCATCCTTCTTCCTACTTTTTGTGGCTGCCACTGGCGGAGGACGCCAGGGCGGACCAGATCGCCGTGGAGTTGATACAAGAGCAAGTGGCTGTTTCCACCGCCGAACCCTTTTCCGTCGCTGCCAATGCGCCCCATGCGATCCGGTTGGCGCTGGGGTCGGTGGACATGGATTCTCTTCGAGTAGCGCTGATCAAGGTGAAGCGGGTGCTGGGCGCTTATTCCTAGAACGGTTGGGCAGTTTTCTTCAATACGCGGACCAACCCGCACCTTACCGTGAGGCCTGGTTCAACTGAATTGAAGAAGGTATGCAATGAGTCTGATTATTTCGATGGCGGCGTTTGCCCTGGTGGCCTCGATTACGCCGGGGCCGGTCAACATTGTGGCGTTGAGTTCTGGTGCGCAGTTCGGTTTTCGCGCCAGTCAGCGCCACGTGGCCGGCGCAACGCTGGGTTTTGTGTTGCTACTGGTGTTGATGGGGTTGGGGTTGCATGAAGTGTTGCAGGCATGGCCGGCGCTGACGCGGGTGGTGCAACTGGCCGGCGTGGCGTTTCTGTTGTTCATGGCGTGGAAACTGGCGGCGGACAACGGGCAACTTGATGCAAAAGATTCTGCGCGTGCGCCGTCGATGGTGTACGGCGCGGTCATGCAGTGGCTCAACCCGAAAGCCTGGCTGGCCTGCGTGGCCGGCATGGGCGCGTTCGTCGCCGATGGCGAGGCGCGGCTGGTCTGGCAGTTTGCCGCGGTGTATCTGGTGATCTGCTACCTGTCCGTCGGCTGCTGGGCGTACGCCGGGACTTTTCTGCGCGGCTATCTGAACAACCCGGCAGGGATGCGCGTGTTCAACCGGATCATGGCGCTGTTGCTGGCGATGAGTGCGGTTTACCTGTTGCTGCCCTGATCGATCATTCAGCCGCGATACTGCCCCGGTGTCGCCGCCAGATGCTGTTTGAACGCCCGCTGAAAATGCGCCTGATCGGCAAACCCGGCTTCCAGCGCCACGTCGGCGATCAGCTTGCCGCTGCGCAGACGATCCTGGGCAAACTGGATGCGTCGGTTGACCAGAAATGCGTGGGGGGTCATGCCGTAATGCTGTTTGAAGGCGCGGATCAGGTAGGACGGCGACAGTTGCGCGGCGTCGCAAATATCTTCGAGCTTGAGCATTTGCGTGCAGTTGTCGCGGATGTAGTCAGCCGCGCGCTCCAGTTTGAAATTGGGCTCGCGCAGCGGTTGATCGCCGGGGTTGAGTCGTTGCTGCACTTCGGTGAAAAACTCGACCGCCGCGCTGTGTTTGCTCAGCACGTCCTGCTCGCTATCGACCAGTGTTTCAAACAACGCCTTCAGGCCGGCAAACAGGCTGGCGTCAGACGTATGGGTGATGGAAAACCGCCGAAACGCCAAATCGCTGCCGAACCCGAGCTGATGCTGCAAATCGGTGAGCCACGGCGTATCGACGTACAACATCAAGTACGACCACGGCTGGTCATTGATTGGATTACAGGCGTGGACGTCGCCGGGATTCATCAGCACTACGGTGCCGGCGCTGACCTCAAACTCCGATTGTTCATGGATATAGGTACTTCGCCCGGCGGTAATCGCGCCGATGGAAAAGTGTTCGTGGGCATGCCGGGTGTAACAGACCTCGCGCCCATCGGCGATGGAGCGGGCTTCAATGAAGGGCAGGGCATCGTCGCGCCAGAAGCGGGGGGCCTTGTCAGCGTCTTTGCCAGCGGTGGGCTTCATCGTCGGTGTCCTCGGCAGGTCAGCACCGGAGTGTATTAGCTCTCGCCGTCAAAGGCTCGTTGCAGTGCTGCGATATCGAGTTTTTTCATTTGCAGCATCGCCTCCATGGCGCGCTGTGATTTTGCCGTGTCGGGGTCTTTCATCATGTCCATCAGGGCGATCGGCACGATCTGCCACGACAGGCCGAATTTGTCCTTGAGCCAGCCGCATTGCTGGGCCTGAGGGACGCCCCCCGCGCTCAGGGCGCCCCAGAAGTGATCGACTTCCTCCTGGGTCTGGCAGTTGACCTGAAACGAGATTGCCTCGCTGAACTTGAACATTGGGCCACCGTTGAGGCCAGTGAAACTCTGCCCGTCGAGCTCGAAGCTGACCGTCATGACGGAGCCTTCAGGGCGGCCATGGAAGTCGAAACCGGCGTGGCCATAGTAGGTCGTGGCAGTGATTTTTGAATGATCGAACACCGAGCAGTAAAACTTCGCGGCGTCCTCCGCCTGATCGTCGAACCACAGGCAGGGCATGAGCTTCTGAACGCGTTGCATGGCGGTAATCCTCTGCACGGGGCACTCGTGCTGAACTTTCAGCGTAGTCAGCCGGGAGGGGCACGGAAGTACCGCAGATCGACAAGTTACCGTTCAGAAATCCCAGCGGGTGGTCAGTTGCACGTTGCGAGGCTCGCCGTAGAACCCGGTGCCAAAGTTGCCGAGCCCGGTGTAATAGGTCTGGTCGAAGAGGTTTTTCACGTTCAGCGTGGTGCTCAGGTGGTCGTTGAAGCGGTAACGCGCCATGACGTCCACCAGGGCATAGCTTTGCTGGGTGATTTTCGAAGACTGGCCGAAGTTGACCGGGTCGTTGGGGTTGGGCTGGAACACATTGCCGAAGAATTCGCTCTGCCAGTTCACGCCGCCGCCGACGGTGAGTTTTTCCAGTGTTCCTGACAACCGGTAGGTGCTGAACACCCGAACCACTTGTTCCGGCGCGGTGGTTTGCAGGATCGAGCCGTAGACGTAATCGCCCTTGGCATCGCGGGTGTGGTTGTAGCTGTAGCCGGCCGACAGATTCCAGCCTTCCATCACTTCACCCGCCACTTCGACTTCAAACCCTTTGGTCGTGGCGCCTTGCACCGGGCGGTACACCGACTCGGTATCGACACCGCTGACGTACTCGGCAACGTTGTTCTGCTCGATGCGGAACACCGCGAAGCTGGCGTTCAAGCGCCCGTCAAGGAATTCGGCCTTGAGGCCGGCCTCGTAGCTGTCGCCTTCCACCGGGTCGAGCAGTTTGCGCTCGGCATCCTTGCTCATCTGCGGCTGATAGATGCTGGTGTAGCTGGTGTACACCGACCAGGTGTCGTCGAGGTCGTAGACCAGCCCGGCATATGGGGTGACCACGCCGGTCTGGCGGTAGCTGTCGCGCACATCCTTGGTGGTCGGGGCGCTGTAGTCCAACTCATCGCTGGCAGTGAAGCGGCTGACCCGGGCGCCGAGGATCACCGCCAGGTCGTCGGTTGGCTTGAGCCGGGTGGCCAGGTAGGCACCGGTCTGGCGCTGGTCGATGTCGTTGTCGCCGACCTTGGCAATGTCCGGTTTCGCGAACTCGCCGCGCCAGTCGTAGATGCTGCCGTCGAGGGGCGGGTAGACCGAACCGTGCACCGGGATGTCCTGGCGCGTGTGCATCGACATGAAACCGGCGATCAGCTCATGCTCGCGACCCAGCAGGCTGAACGGGCCGATGAAATTGACGTCAAGGTTGTCTTGCAATTGATCGCCCTTGAACCGGCCCATGTACATGAACATGCCGTTGCCGGTGAGCGGGTCCGGATTGCCGCCGCTGGCCGAGGCGAGGAAGGTGTCGTGCTGGCGATGTTTGCGGTCGTAGCTGACCTTCAGTTTCCAGTCATTCGCCAGTTGCTGTTCCACCGAGGCGAAGATCGTCTGGTTGGTGAAGTCGCGCCGGCTCCAGTCGGTGGCCGGGTTGAACGAACGGGAAAAACGCGTGCGCGAACCGTCGCTGTTGTACATCGGGAAACCGGTCCAGCTGGCGCCACGGGAGCGGGTATTTTGCTGATCGATACCGAAGGTCACGAGAGTGCCCGGTGTCAGGTCGGCCTCGAGGATGCCGTAGGCGATGTCGCGGGTGTTGCGGTAGTTGTCCAGGTACGCGCTGCGGTCTTGATATGCCCCGACGAAACGTCCGCGCACGTTGCCGCTCTCGGTCAGCGGGCCAGCAATGTCGCCGGTGCTGCGAGAGTTGTCCCAGGAGCCGACGGCGCCGGTGATCGAGGCCTTGAATGCTTTGGTCGGGCGCTTGCGGATCAGGTTGACGGTGGCCGATGGGTCCCCTGAACCGGTCATCAGCCCGGTGGCGCCCTTGATGATCTCGACGCGGTCGAAGGTCGCCATGTCGGTGCTGGTGGTGCCGTAATCGTAGACGCCGTCGTAGTCGGTGTTGACGCCGTCGTACTGGAAGTTGGTGATCGGCAGGCCACGGCTGGAAAACTCCCAACGCTCGCTGTCGTAGTTCTGCACACTGACGCCGGGCACCCGGCGCAGGGCGTCGGCGATGCTGGTGGAGCCCTGATCGTCCAGTTGCTGGCGGGTGACGACCGACACCGACTGCGGGGTTTCACGCAAGGACAGCGACAGCCCGGTGGCTGAAGAGGTCGATCCGAGGGTGTAGGCGTGGCTGTCTTCGGTGATGGCGCCGAGCGCCTGGCCGGAAACGTTGGTGGTGCCCAGTTCCAGCGGCCCATCTGCTGCGGGGGCGAGCTGCAGGACATAGCCGCGGTCGCCCTGAGGCTGGGCTTGCAAGCCACTGCCTTGCAACAGTCGCTGCAAGCCCTGTTGCACGGTGAATTCGCCTTCAAGCCCCGGGCTGTATTTATCACTCGCCAGATCGTTGCGGCCGGCGAGGAATATCCCCGCCTGTTCGGCGAAACGGTTGAGTGCGCTGACCAACGAGCCGGCAGCGATCGTGTAATAACGCTTCTGGCTGGTGGACTGTTCACGGGTGCCGGCTGTTCCGGCGTGGGCGAAGGTCGGGGCAAGACTCAGCAGCGCGACCGGAAGGGCCAGTGCCAACGGACGCAAGGCAAAACGAGTGCGAGCGAAGGAGTCGCGCAAAAGGGTGTTCCCTGGAATCAGATCGGACGGCAATTGAAGTGCTTCACAGGGTTAACCGGACGAAAAACCAAAAAGGGAACTGTGGCGTTGAAATGTTTTTGGTTCACGCTTTCGGCGCGACGTTGACCCACCAGTCCATGGTTTTTTCGACGCGTATTGGTAGCGCCGCTTCCAGCAGGCGCAAGGCTTGATCGGTGTCCTTGAGCGGAAACGAACCCATCACCGGCAAACCGGCGATGGCCGGGTCGCACGCCAGATGCCCCGGTCGGTAGCGGCTCAATTCTTCGATCAACTGCCCCAGCGGCAGGTTGTCCGCCAGTAACAGACCACGGCGCCAGGCTTCGCGGCCCGCTGCTGCTTCGGTGGAAGGTGGCGTGTGGTTTTGCGTGAACGCCAATTGTCGTCCGGCCTCGACCACCTGCACCTGGCCCGCCGTGGTTCGAACTTCGACCGCGCCTTCGTAGACGTTCAGCAATGTCCGCTGTTGTTCCTGCCGCACGCTGAAACGAGTGCCGAGCGCGCGCATCCGGCCTTCGGCGGTTTGCACCAGAAACGCTCGGCTGCTGTCCTTGGCGGTATCGATCAACACTTCCCCGGCACTCAACAGCAGCAGGCGTTGCGTGGTGTCGAAACGCACATTCAGCGCGCTGAGGGCGTTGAGCCAGATGCGGCTGCCGTCACTGAGGAGGCTTTCCCGGGTTTCGCCGGTGCCCGTAGAAAGATCGGCGGTCCATCGGCCCAGAACGTCCGGCAGCGAAGATTCCCGCCAGGCGTTCCAGCCCAGTAGCCCGCCCGATGCGAGAATGAGCAGGCTCTTGACTGTCTGCCGACGGCTGATCGGCGAGCGCGTGGTATTACGCAGCACAAGTCCGGCGGCCTGCGGGTGATCATCCTGTAGCGCGGCGAAGCGCTGGCCAACACGCTCGACATAGCGCCAGGCCGCCTGATGATCGCCACTTTGCGCCAGCCAGGCTTGCCAGCGCTGACGTTCCTGATCGCCGACGTGCTGATCGTTGAGTTGCACATACCATTGCGCCGCTTGTTCGAGGCTGGCATGGCTGATCGAGTTGGAAGAAGTGGCGGGCATGGCGCTACTCGATCAACAGGCCATCGAGTTCGGCCTCAAGCATCGCGCAGTGCATCAGCGCCTGTGCCAGGTACTTTTTCACCATGCGCTCGCACACACCGATTTCTTCGGCGATGGCGCGGTAGGGCAGGCCATGCAACTGGGCGAGGATGAACGCGTCGCGAACATTCTTTGGCAGGCGCAGTAGCATGGCGTCCACTTCGTACAAGGTCTCGACGATGATTGCCCGTTGCTCCGGCGACGGTTGAACCGCCTGCGGACGTGCAGCCAGTGTTTCCAGCCACGCCTGTTCCAGCTGTCGACGGCGCCAGTGATCGATGCACAAGCCACGGGCAATGGTCGCCAGGTAGGAGCGCTCGCGACTTTCGCAGTCGAACACTTGAGGGCGCTTGAGCACGCGGATAAAGGTGTCATGGGCCAGGTCGGCAGCATCGAACGCATTGCTCAAGCGGCGGCGCAGCAGCTCATGCAGCCAGCGGTGATGCGTGACGTAGAGGTTCTGAACGCTGGAAGAATCGGCGACCATCATCGTGAACAGATATCCATGGGCGACAGGCGCCGTTGGTGCAAATAAGAATTGGTCGCGATTAAAACAAAAGGTTTTGCTGTGTGCAAATGATATTGGTTTGCTTTTAGGTTGTGCGGCCAGGTAGAAGGCCTTGGTTGTGTCAAATTGACTCTTGTCGTAGTCGTTTTGACTGTTCTGGCGTTAGGTCAAATTGACTGCCTTCGTCGTAGCGTGTTGATTTTTATAACTTAAAAAACTGGCACGAAATCTGAAGTAACAAACGTACAACTGGTCTGATTCGGGAGTACGGAAAAATGTTCGCTTACTTCAGCAATCCTCAGAATGTCTTGCACCTGTCGAGCAACATGCTGGGCGCGGGCCTGGCGCTGCTGCTGGCAGGCATCTACGGCGCTTATCTCTACGCCGGATACCTGCCGATCGTGGTGTTGGTCGCGATGCATGCCATGACCATCATCGGGCCTACCCTGATCAAGATTGGCTATGTCATGCGCCTGCTGGCCCAGCATCGGATGGGCAAAGGCTTGGTCACCGCAGCGGTTTGAGGCATCAGACCGGCATTTTGCTTGTGCCGAGACTCTAGCCTCGCCCCAGGCCGCCCTGTTCGGCGATCCAGCGGGTGGCCAGGTCGATAAAGGCGCGCAACTTCGGTTGAGTCTGGGTTCTGCTGGGGAAATACAGGTACAGCGCCGAACTCAGTGGCACGAACGGCTGCAGCACCCGCTCCAGTCGGCCGTCCGCCAACTCATCGGCGATTTCCAGATCGCAGGCATACGCCAGGCCCGAACCGCTACGGGCGGCCGCCACCAGCAACCTTCGGTCATTGACGATCACGCCGCCCTCGACACCCACCGTAAAATCGCGCCCCTCGCGGCGAAACTCCCAGCGGTGCGCGCTCCCCGAGGTCGAAAAGCGAAAACCGATGCATTGATGACGGGTCAGGTCTTCAGGGCTGGCCGGTTTGCCTGCCTTGGCGAAGTACTCCGGCGCACCCACCACCGACCATTGCAGATCCGGCGTGAGGCGCACTGCGACCATGTCTTTTTCGATGGACTCGCCCAGGCGGATCCCGGCATCGAAACCGCCAGCCATCAGGTCCACCGTGGCGTCATCAAGGGAGATGTCGAGGGTGACTTGCGGATAAGCCTCGCGAAACAGCGGAATCAGCGGCTCCATCAACAAGGCCCCGGACAGCCTCGGTGCAGTGAGGCGCAGCGTGCCCATGGGCTGATCGCGAAAGCCGCTGAGCACCGCCAGCGCCTCATCGATTTCACTGGCCGCAGGGCGCAACCGCGCAAACAGGCTGGCCCCGGCTTCAGTCAACGCCACTCGGCGTGTGGTGCGCTGGAATAGCAACACGCCCGTACGGCGCTCGAGCAATTTGATCGCATGGCTGACGGCGGTGGGGGTGACCGCCAACCGAGTCGCGGCGAGGGTGAAACTCTTGTGCTCGGCTACCGCCAGAAACTCGGTCAAGCCATCGAAAGGATCTTGATTCATTGCGGCGCCATTATGAAAGAGCGTTTCATAGTGCTTGTAACACGAGGGCATTTTTCCGGGCAATCTTCCTGCGTACCTTGTGCCTACCCCCACTGCACACAAGGAACACGCTCATGACCACTTCCAACAACTTCAAACGTATCTGGCTCATCACGGGCGCTTCTCGCGGTATCGGCGCAAAAATCGCCGCCGCCGCTCTGGCCAACGGTGACGCGGTGGTTGCCACCGCCCGCGATGCCAACAGCATCACTCAGCGTTTTGGCGATCAACCCGGTTTGCTGGCCGTCACCCTCGACGTCACTGACGAAGCGCAGGGCGTTGCAGTCGCCAAAGCCGCCATCGAGCACTTCGGACGCATCGACGTGCTGGTCAACAACGCCGGTTTCGGTTTGCTCGGCGCAGTAGAAGAAGCCACTGCCGATGAAATACGCCGCGTGTACGAAACCAATGTCTTCGGTTTGTTGAACGTCACCCGCGCCGTCCTGCCGCACATGCGCGCCGCTCGCAGCGGGCATGTGATCAACCTGTCATCGGTGGGGGGTTACAGGTCCGGGGCGGGTTTCGGTGTTTACTGCTCGACCAAATTTGCCGTCGAAGGCTTGAGTGAAGCGCTGCATGCCGAGCTGGAGCCGCTGGGCGTCAAGGTCACCATCGTTGAACCCGGCTATTTCCGCACCGAATTCCTTGAGGGCAACTCGCTGGTCGAGTCGCCGTCCTCGATTGCCGACTACGACGGCACTGCGGGCGAAGTGCGCAAGATTGCCAAGGCCGTGACCCTGAATCAGCCTGGTGATCCGGACAAACTGGCCCAGGTCATGATCACCTTGGTGGAAGCGCAAAAGGCACCGCTGCGCCTGCCGCTGGGCAGTGACTGCGTCGCGGCGATCGAAGCGAAAAACAGCTTTGTCGCCGGTGAGTTGCAGGCTTGGCGCGAAGTGTCGGTTTCCACCGATTTCTAAGCCCCGACGCAACCTGTAGGAGCCGGCTTGCTGGCGAAGCAGCAGTGGCCATACTGTCGCCTTCGCCAGCAAGCTGGCTCCTACAGGTTTGAGGTGGTTTTGAGAGTACCGGTGGTCGATGAACCGGTCTCGCCCGGCAATTTGCGCTTAGCTATAGGGATAACCCAAACAGCGCTACCTGTAGGAGCGAAGCTTGCTCGCGAAGGGGCCGTGTCATTTGACATGGAAGTCGTCTGTCACACCGCCTTCGCGAGCAAGCTTCGCTCCTACATGGGCCGTGAGTCTGAGGAATTCGCCATGCTGACCCTCAACATCAATGGCAAGGATCAGGCACTGGATGTCCCTGCGGACATGCCGCTGCTTTGGGTCCTGCGCGATGTCGCGCACCTGACCGGTACCAAATTCGGTTGCGGCATGGCCCAGTGCGGCGCCTGCACCGTGCATGTCGACGGGGCGCCGTTGCGCTCCTGCATCACGCCCGCCACGGCGGTGGCCAATGGGCAAAAAATCCTCACCATCGAAGGCCTGTCCACCGACGGTTCGCACCCGGTGCAACAAGCCTGGGCCGAACTCGATGTGGTCCAGTGCGGCTACTGCCAGTCCGGGCAGATCATGTCAGCGGCGGCGCTGCTGGCGAAAATCCCCAAGCCCACCGACAGCGATATCGACCAGGCGCTCTCCGGCAACATCTGCCGCTGCGGCACCTACCCGAGGATTCGTGCCGCGGTCAAACGCGCCGCCGACATCGGTTGACGGGAGTCATGCACCATGAACAGCATCAATCCGTTATCGCGCCGTGGTTTTCTCAAGGGCAGCGCAGTGCTGGGCGGTGGATTGGTAATCGCCTTTGTCATCCCCGGTGCCCACCGTTTTGCCATGGGCGCCGAGAGTCAGGGCAACGTCTTCGCGCCCAATGCATTTTTACGAATCGGTAACGACAACAGCGTCACCGTGCTGCTCGGCCATTCTGAAATGGGCCAGGGCATCTGGACCGGCCTGACCATGCTGATCGCCGAAGAACTGGACGCCGACTGGTCGAAAATCCGCGTCGAACACGCCCCTGCTTCGGCCGCCGACTATGGTCTGGCCGGGTTTGGCGGGATGCAAATCACCGGCGGTTCGACCTCGACCTGGATGGAATTCGATCGCTACCGTCAGGCGGGCGCGGCGGCGCGGTTGATGCTGATCGATGCCGCCGCCAAGCGCTTCAATGTTGCGCCTTCGCAGATTCGCACCGAGTCGGGTGTGGTCATTGCCGGCGACAATCGCGCCACGTACGGCGAACTGGCCGATGACGCGGGGCAGTTGCCGGCACCGGACCCGGCATCGATCAAATTCAAGGAGGCGAAAGACTGGAAGGTCATCGGCAAACCGACCAAACGCCTGGACACACCGGAGAAAATCACCGGGAGAGCCAAATTCGGGATGGACGTGCAGTTCGACGGACTCATGACCGCGATGGTTGCCCGCGCGCCGGTGTTCGGCGGCAGTGTCAAATCCTTTGAAGGCGCCGAAGCGCTGGCGATCCCGGGCGTGCACAAAGTGGTGCAGGTGCCGACGGGTGTCGCGGTGATTGCCGATCATTACTGGGCGGCGAAACTGGGGCGCGATGCGCTGAAGGTCGATTGGGATCTGGGGTCGAACACCGGGCTCGACAGCCAACATCTGTTGGAGAGCTTTCGCAAACTTGCCGCCACACCGGGCACTTCGGCCAGCAAGGCCGGGGATGCGCAGGGCGCTTTGCGCAAGGCCGCGAAGACGATTGATGTCGAGTACAGCGTGCCGTACCTGGCTCATGCACCGATGGAGCCGCTCAATTGCACGGTGAAAATCACCCAGGACAAATGCGAGATCTGGACCGGTACGCAGTTCCAGACGCTGGATCAAATGATCGCGGGAAAAATCACCGGGCTCAAACCCGAGCAGGTCGAGATTCATACCGAGTTTCTGGGCGGCGGTTTCGGCCGGCGGGCCAACCCGACTTCGGACTTTGTCGCTGAGGCGGTGGAGGTTGCGAAGGCGGCGGGCGGCCCGGTGAAAACGGTGTGGTCGCGTGAGGACGACATCCGTGGCGGCTATTACCGCTCGGCATTCCTGCATCAGGCGCGTATCGGCCTGGATGCCGGTGGAATGCCGATTGCGTGGAAGCACGTGATGGTCGGGCAGTCGATCATGGACGGCACGGCGTTTGCGGCCACCATGGTCAAGGACGGTATCGACAAAACGTCGGTCGAAGGCGTTGTCGACAGTCCTTACATCGAGGGCTTGGCCAATCATCAAGTGGAACTGCATTCGCCGAAGACCGGCATCACCGTGTTGTGGTTGCGTTCGGTAGGGCACACCCACACGGCGTTCGTGATGGAGTCGCTGATCGATGAGCTGGCCGAGGCGGCTGGCAAGGACCCGGTGGAGTACCGGCGAACCTTGCTCAAGGACCATGCGCGGCATCTTGGTGTGTTGAACCTGGCGGTCGAGAAGGCCAATTGGACAGCGCCATTACCGGATGGGCATGCACTGGGTGTCGCGGTGCATGAGTCGTTCGGCAGCTACGTCGCGCAGGTTGCCGAGGTGTCCCAGGACAACCTGAAGATCCGCGTGCACCGGGTGGTGTGCGCGGTGGACTGCGGGATTGCGGTCAACCCGATGAGCATCGCGGCGCAAATGGAGTCGGCCATCACCTTCGGCCTCGGGTTTACCTTGCACAGCAAACTGACCTTCAAGGATGGGCAGGTGGTGCAGTCCAATTACCACGACTATCAAGTGCTGCGCCTGAACGAAATGCCCGTGGTTGAAGTGCATATCCTGCCCAGCACCGACAAACCCGGCGGCATCGGTGAAGCTGGCGTGCCGCCCACGGCGCCGGCGGTGGCCAACGCTGTGTTTGCCCTGACCGGGCAACGGTTGCGCGAACTGCCCTTGCAACTGTCGGGGGTGTGAGATGAGGCGACATCTGATTCTGGGCGCAGTGGTGCTGATCCTCCTGACGATCTACGCCACGGACCTGTTCTCAGAGGATAGAGAAGCGTTGAAGGCTTTCGATACCGTGCAGAAAGTGTTTCAGAGCCCGCGCTGCCAGAACTGCCATATCCCGGGTGATTCATCGTTGCAGTTCGATGCCGGAACGCCCCACGCGATGAGCGTCGTACGCGGCATGGACGGCAAGGGCGCGGCCGGTTTGCCGTGCGCCACCTGCCACGCCGACAGCAATCCGCCGGCCAGTTACGGCCCGCATACGCCGCCGGGTGCACCGCACTGGAGCCTGCCGCCTGCGACGCACAAAATGGCCTGGATCGGGCTGCCGGCCGACAAATTGTGCGCAATGATCAAGGACCGCTCCAGCAATGGCGACCGGGATTTCGCCGCGCTGATCAAGCATGTCAGCGACGACAAACTGGTGCTGTGGGGCTGGAGTCCGGGTGAAGGGCGAGCGCCGGTGCCGGTGCCGCACGATGTTTTCGTCACTCAATTCAAGCGCTGGGCCGAGGCCGGAGGGCCTTGTCCGATGGTGGGCAGTTGACCGGCGGTCCGTTAACCGGGAGTCAAACCGGGTACGGACCACTCTAAAGAACATACCCGCCAATGGAGTGAGTCATGCTGAACTCAGGCAAACCGGTAAAACACGGCGCTAACGCAGATCCTTTGCTGTCGCCCCAGCAAGCGCGTCAATTGCTGCGTGATCAGGCCCGTAAGGCCGAGCAGGAAGTGATTGGTGTGCAGATGGCGAGCATGGATGAGTTGACGCTGCTGTCCAACCGTCACGGCTTCACGACACTGGCCCAACTGGGGCTGGACGCCTGTCAGCGACTGGAAAAACCGGCCACGCTGCTGTTTTTCGACCTCGATAATTTCAAGCACATCAACTATTTGTACGGCCGCGCCGAGGGAGATGACGCCCTGAAAACCTTTGCCGACGTGCTGCGCATCGCGTTTCGCGAAAACGATGTGATTGGCCGGCTCGGCGATGACGAGTTTGTGGCTTTGTTGACTGGTTCAAGTGCCGTCGAACTGAGCGCGATCAAGGCGCGACTCGAAGAAATCCTCGACGAGCGCAACGCCACGATGCGTCGCGGTTATGACATTCGATTCAGCATTGGCCAGGTCGAGTACGACATTAATCTGCATCACTCGATCGATGAACTGCTGATTGAAGCGGAGAGCGCGTTGCACCGGTAGGCTGAGGTTTCAGTGGTGTATGTGCGGGCCAAATCGCCGGTAAGCCGGTCTCGCTCCCACAGTGGATCCTCGCAGAATACAAAACCTGCATCCGGCACAAATCCTTGTGGGAGCGAGCCTGCTCGCGAAGGCGTCCTCACAGTCGCCATCAAGCTCACTTGGCGAACAGCTGGCTAATGTCCTTGAACGCCTTGAACTCCAGCGCATTGCCGCATGGATCAAACAGAAACATCGTCGCCTGTTCACCCACCAACCCCTGAAACCGAATGCCCGGTTCAATCACGAATCGTGTTTCACGCGCCTTCAGCCGTTCAGCCAAACCCTCCCACTCATCCATCCCCAGCACCACGCCAAAATGCGGCACCGGCACGTCATGCCCGTCCACGGCGTTGGTGTGCGCCGCTTCCTGTGAGGCGTTTTTGGGCGCCAGGTGAATCACCAGTTGATGGCCGAAAAAATTGAAGTCGACCCAATGATCGCTGGACCGGCCTTCCTCCAGGCCGAAGACATCACGGTAAAAAGTCCGGGCTGCCGCGAGGTCATATACCGGGATGGCCAAGTGAAAAGGGGAGAGTTGCATCGTTGTGCCTCGCAGATTGACGGTGGTAGAGGTGGAGTTTAGCGCTGTGCTTTTCGATTGAAAGACGATAGTTTTTGCGTCGAGCTCAAATTATTTCGATCAATCGAGGCCGTCATGCTGCGTGAACTGAAAACCTTCATCGCTGTTACACGCTACGGCACATTCGCCGCCGCCGGCATGCACATCGGCCTGACGCAGTCGGCGGTCAGCGCGCAGATGCGCAATCTGGAACAGGCGCTGGGCATTCGTTTGTTCGATCGCACCGGGCGTCAGGCGATTCTCAATGCGGCAGGGCAACGGGCGTTGCCGATGGCTCGGGAGATGCTGGAAACCTTCAGTCGCATGGCGGTCAGCGATGACGTCAGCGAGTACCGTGGCGAGTTGAAGATTGGCGCAGTGGCCACGGCCCAGACTGGGTTGCTGCCCCAGGCGTTGTTGCGCTTGCGCCAGCAAGCGCCGTTGCTGGAACCGAAACTGGTGCCGGGCGTTTCACTCAACCTGCTGAGCCAGGTCGATACCGGGGAGGTTGATCTGGCCATTCTGATCAAGCCGCCGTTCGAGTTGCCCAAGGAGTTGTCGGCGCAGGTCATTCGCAAGGAACCGTTTGTGCTGATCGTGCCGCCGGAGCTTGAGGGTGATGACCCGTTGCAGATCCTCGCGAGCCATCCCCATGTGCGTTACGACCGCAATTCATTCGGTGGGCGCCTGGTGACGCGGTTCCTGCGTGAGCAGCAGGTTGATGTGCAGGTGGCTTTGGAACTGGATGAACTGGAGGCCATCGTCAAAATGGTTGAATGCGGATTGGGAGTGTCGTTGCTTCCCGAGGCCGGGTTGTGGCTTGAGTATGGCGCGAAGGTGCGGATCATCCGGTTGGGGGAATTGACGTTCTACCGCGAGATTGTGCTGTTACAGCGCTACAGCCAACGCTTGCAGCCAATCCAGCAGCTATTTGCCGACTGTCTGAGCCAATAGATGATCCCTGTAGGAGCCGGCTTGCTGGCGATGGCGGTGTGTCAGTCGATATATTGATTGTCTGGACGGACGCTATCGCCAGCAAGCCGGCTCCTACAAGGGTTGCGTTGAGTCTGAAATCGCAGGCACAAAAAAACCCGCCTACAGAGGCGGGTTTTTTAGTTGGCCAGTCGAAGATTACTCTTCGAGGCTGCCCATGGCCGTGGTGTTGAAACCACCGTCCACGTACATGATTTCACCGCTGATGCCGGACGCCAGGTCCGAGCACAGGAAGGCGCCGGCGTTGCCGACTTCGTCGATGGTGACGTTGCGACGCAGCGGGGTTTGCGCTTCGTTGGCGGCCAGCATCTTGCGGAAGTTCTTGATGCCGGAAGCGGCGAGGGTGCGGATCGGGCCAGCCGATACGCAGTTGACGCGAGTGCCGTCCGGGCCCAGGGAGCCGGCCAGGTAACGTACGCCGGCTTCCAGCGAAGCCTTGGCCATGCCCATTACATTGTAGTTAGGCATGGTGCGCTCGGCGCCCAGGTACGACAGGGTCAGCAGGCTGCCATTGCGGCCTTTCATCATTTCGCGGCCAGCTTTGGCCAAAGCCACGAAGCTGTAGGCGCTGATGTCGTGAGCAATGCGGAAACCTTCACGGGTGGTGGCTTCGGTGAAGTCGCCGTCCAGTTGGTCGCCCGGGGCGAAGCCGACGGAGTGCACGATGCAGTCCAGGCCATCCCACTTCTTGCCCAGCTCAACGAAGACCTTGGCGATTTCTTCATCGCTGGCCACGTCGCACGGGAAGCACAGGTCCGGGTTGGAACCCCAGCTTTGTGCGAACTCTTCGACACGACCCTTGAGTTTGTCGTTCTGATAAGTGAAGGCAAGCTCAGCGCCCTCGCGATGCATGGCGGCAGCGATGCCGGATGCGATGGACAGCTTGCTGGCGACACCGACGATCAGTACGCGCTTACCGGCGAGAAAACCCATGTGTTGCTCCTCTCTTTCAGGTTATTGCGCAGTGGCTGGTGCCAGAAAAGCGGCTTCCAGCAACTGCTGTGTATACGGATGTTGGGGGGCGGCAAAGATACTTTGCGCGTCTCCCTGTTCGACCACTTGGCCATGCTTGACCACCATCAGCTGGTGGCTCAGCGCTTTGACGACAGCCAGGTCATGGCTGATAAACAGATACGTCAGGTTGTACTTGGTTTGCAGTGAACGCAAAAGCTCCACCACTTGGCGCTGCACTGTCCGGTCGAGGGCCGAAGTCGGCTCGTCCAGCAGAATCAGCGCCGGTTTTAGCACTAATGCCCGGGCAATGGCGATTCTCTGCCGCTGCCCGCCGGAAAATTCGTGGGGGTAGCGGTGCCGGGTTTCCGGATCCAGACCTACCTCCCTGAGTGCCGCAATAATCGCTTGTTCCTGTTCTGCCTCGGTGCCCATCTTGTGAATCCGCAGGCCTTCGCCGACGATCTGGCTCACGCACATTCGCGGGCTCAGGCTGCCGAACGGGTCCTGAAACACTACCTGCATCTCCCGACGCAGCGGCCGAACCTGTTGTTGCGTCAGGCAGTCTAGCTGCTTGCCTTCAAAACGGATCGCACCTTTGCTGCCAATCAGCCGCAAAATCGCCAAACCGAGTGTCGACTTGCCGGAACCGCTTTCTCCCACAATCCCCAGGGTCTGTCCCTGAGGCAGGCTGAAATTGATCCCGTCCACCGCTTTGATGTGATCGACGGTCTTTTTCAGCAAGCCTTTCTTGATCGGGAACCAGACTTTCAGGTCCTCGACCTGCAGCAAAGGCGGCCCGATAACATTGGTCGCCGGTTTGCCGCTGGGCTCCGCTGCCAGCAGTTCCCGAGTGTACGGATGCTGCGGCGCGCGGAACAACTCTTCGCACGATGCCTGTTCGACGATGCAACCGCGCTGCATGACACATACGCGATGCGCAATTCTTCGCACAAGGTTCAAATCGTGACTGATCAGTAACAATGCCATGCCCAGACGGGCCTGCAATTCCTTGAGCAATTCGAGGATTTTCAGCTGGACGGTCACGTCCAGCGCGGTGGTCGGTTCGTCCGCGATCAGCAGTTCCGGCTCGTTGGCCAGGGCCATGGCGATCATCACCCGTTGGCGCTGGCCGCCGGACAATTCGTGGGGCAGGGCTTTCAGGCGCTTCTCGGGTTCCGGAATACCGACCATTTCCAGCAGTTCCAGCGTGCGTTTGGTCGCGACTTTGCCGATCAAACCTTTGTGGATGCTGAGAACTTCGTTGATCTGCTTCTCGATCGAGTGCAGCGGATTGAGCGAAGTCATCGGCTCCTGAAAGATCATCGCGATCCGGTTGCCGCGGATGTGGCGGATGGTTTTCTCTTTCAGGCTCAGCAGGTCTTGCCCGGAATACTCAATGGTGCCGGACGGATGCCGGGCGAGCGGGTAGGGCAGCAAGCGCAGGATCGAGTGCGCGGTCACCGATTTGCCGGAACCGCTTTCACCCACCAGCGCCAGGGTCTCGCCGCGCTTGATGTCGAAACTGACACCTTCGACCACGCGCTGACAGCGATCACCGACGACGAATTCGACGGACAGGTCGCGCACTTCGATCAGATTGTCCTGATTCATATCACTTCCTCGGGTCGAAGGCATCGCGAGCGGACTCGCCGATGAACACCAGCAGACTCAACATCAACGCCAGCACCGCAAACGCGCTCATGCCCAGCCACGGCGCTTGCAGGTTGGATTTGCCCTGGGCCACCAGTTCACCCAGCGACGGCGCGCCCGGGGGCAAGCCGAAACCCAGGAAGTCCAGCGCCGTCAGCGTGCCGATGGCGCCGGTCAGGATGAACGGCATGAACGTCATGGTCGAAACCATCGCGTTGGGCAAGATGTGGCGGAACATGATCGCACCATTCTGCATCCCCAGCGCCCGGGCCGCGCGCACGTATTCGAGGTTGCGTCCGCGCAGGAACTCGGCACGGACCACGTCCACCAGGCTCATCCACGAAAACAGCAGCATGATCCCCAGCAGCCACCAGAAGTTCGGCTGGACGAAGCTGGCGAGAATGATCAGCAGATACAGCACCGGCAACCCGGACCAGATCTCCAGGAACCGCTGCCCGGCCAGGTCGACCCAGCCGCCATAGAAACCCTGCAAGGCGCCGGCAATCACGCCGATGATCGAGCTGAGAATGGTCAATGTCAGCGCGAACAGCACCGAAATCCGGAAGCCGTAAATCACCCGCGCCAACACATCGCGCCCCTGATCGTCCGTGCCCAGCAGGTTGTCGGTCGACGGCGGCGCCGGTGCCGGGACTTTCAGGTCGTAGTTGATGCTTTGGTAGCTGTAGGGAATCGGCGCCCAGAGCACCCACGCGTCCTTGGCCTTGAGCAGTTCGCGGATATACGGGCTCTTGTAGTTGGCTTCCAGCGGGAACTCGCCGCCGAACGTAGTCTCCGGGTAGCGCTTGAGCGCCGGGAAGTACCAGCTGTTGTCGTAATGCACCACCAAGGGTTTGTCGTTGGCGATCAGCTCGGCGCCGAGGCTCAGGCCGAACAGCACGAGAAACAGCCACAGCGACCACCAGCCGCGCTTGTTGGCCTTGAACAGTTCGAAACGCCGACGATTGAGAGGGGACAGGTTCATCTCAATGCTCCCGGCTTTCGAAGTCGATGCGCGGATCGACAAAGGTGTACGTCAGATCGCCGATCAGTTTCACCACCAATCCCAGCAGGGTGAAGATGAACAACGTGCCGAAGACCACCGGGTAATCGCGGTTGATCGCCGCTTCGAAACTCATCAGGCCGAGACCGTCGAGGGAAAAGATCACTTCCACCAGCAACGAACCGGTGAAGAAAATCCCGATGAACGCCGATGGGAAACCGGCAATCACCAACAGCATGGCGTTGCGGAACACGTGGCCGTAGAGCACACGGTGATTGGTCAGGCCCTTGGCCTTGGCGGTGACCACGTACTGCTTGTTGATTTCATCGAGGAAGCTGTTTTTGGTCAGCAGGGTCATGGTCGCGAAGTTACCGATCACCAGCGCCGTCACCGGCAATGCCAGGTGCCAGAAGTAATCGAGAATCTTGCCGCCCATGCTCAGTTCATCGAAGTTGTTCGAGGTCAGTCCCCGAAGCGGGAACCAGTCGAAATAGCTGCCGCCGGCAAATACCACGATCAGCAAAATGGCAAACAGGAACGCCGGGATCGCGTAGCCGACGATGATCGCCGAGCTGGTCCAGACGTCGAAGTGGCTGCCGTGCCGCGTGGCCTTGGCGATCCCCAGCGGGATCGACACCAGGTACATGATCAGCGTGCTCCACAGCCCGAGGGAGATCGACACCGGCATCTTTTCCTTGATCAGGTCGATGACCTTGGCGTCGCGAAAGAAACTGTCGCCGAAATCCAGGGTGGCGTAGTTCTTGACCATGATCCACAAACGTTCCGGCGCCGATTTGTCGAAGCCATACATGTGCTCGATTTCTTTCACCAGCGCGGGGTCCAGGCCCTGGGCGCCACGATAGGCGGAACCGGCCACCGACACCTCGGCACCACCGCCGGCAATGCGGCTGGTGGCGCCTTCGAAACCTTCGAGCTTGGCGATCATCTGTTCCACCGGCCCGCCGGGGGCAGCCTGGATGATCACGAAGTTGATCAGCAAAATGCCGAGCAACGTCGGGATGATCAGCAGCAGTCGCCGAAAAATATACGCCAGCATCTATTACTCCGTGCCCGCAGGGTCGGCTTGCAGTTTGGTTTCGACTTCTATCGCCGGTGTCACGTTGGGCTTGATCCACCAGGTGGCCGTGCCGATGTCGTACTTGGGTGAGATTTTCGGGTGGCCGATATGGTTCCAATAAGCCACGCGCCAAGTCTTGATGTGCCAGTTGGGGATGACGTAATAACCCCATTGCAGCACGCGGTCCAGTGCACGGGCGTGAGCCACCAGGCTTTTGCGCGAATCGGCGTTGATCAGTTGCTCGACCAGTTGATCCACCACCGGGTCTTTCAGGCCCATGGAGTTGCGGCTGCCGGGTTTGTCGGCAGCGGCAGACATCCAGAATTCGCGCTGTTCGTTACCCGGCGAGTTGGATTGCGGGAAGCTGCCGACAATCATGTCGAAGTCCCGCGAACGCACGCGATTGATGTACTGCGAGACGTCGACCCGGCGAATCACCAGGTCGATCCCCAGGTCGCTGAGGTTGCGCTTGAACGGCAGCAGCACCCGCTCGAATTCGGTCTGGGCCAGCAGGAACTCGATGTTCACCGGTTTGCCGTTGGCGTCGACCATCTTGTCGTCGACAATCCGCCAGCCGGCTTCCTGCAACAGTTGATAAGCCTTGCGCTGCTGCGTGCGGATCATGCCGCTGGCGTCGGTCATCGGGTTCTGGAAGGCCTCGGTGAACACCTGTTCGGGGATCTTGCCGTGGAACGGATCGAGTATTGCCAACTGATCGGCATCCGGCAAACCGCTGGCGGCCATTTCCGAGTTCTCAAAGAAACTGCGAGTACGCACGTAGGCGCCGTTGAACAGTTGCTTGTTGGTCCATTCAAAGTCCAGCAACAGCGTCAGCGCCTGGCGCACGCGCACGTCCTGGAACACTGGACGGCGCAGGTTGAACACAAAGCCCTGCATACCGGTCGGGTTGCCGTTGGGGATCTGTTCCTTGTTCAGCCGGCCTTCGGTAACCGCCGGGATGTTGTAGGCGTTGGCCCAGTTTTTCGCGCTCATCTCCAGCCAGTAATCGAACTGACCGGCCTTGAGTGCTTCCAGGGCCACGGTGTTGTCGCGGTAGTAATCGGTGGTCATCACGTCGAAGTTGTAGAAGCCACGGTTGGCCGGCAGGTCCTTGCCCCAGTAATCCTTGACCCGCTCATAGCGAATCGAGCGCCCGGCCTTTACTTCGCTGACCTTGTACGGGCCGCTGCCCAACGGCATTTCCAGGTTGCCCTTGTTGAAATCCCGGGTCGCCCACCAGTGTTTGGGCAGTACCGGCAACTGGCCGAGGATCAATGGCAGTTCGCGGTTATTGGTGTGCTTGAACTTGAACAGCACGGTCAGCGGGTCTTCGGCGACGGCTTCGGCGACGTCGCTGTAGTAACCGCGATACAGCGGTGCGCCGTCCTTGATCAGGGTCTCGAAGCTGAACACCACGTCTTCGGCACGGATCGGATGACCGTCGTGGAAGCGCGCTTCAGGGCGCAGGTAGAAACGCACCCAGCTGTTGTCCGGGGCCTTTTCGATCTTGCCGGCAACCAATCCATATTCGGTGAACGGTTCATCGAGTCCCTGTTTGGCCAGGGTGTCGTAGATCAGCTCGATGTCGCCGGCAGACACGCCTTTGCTGATGAATGGGTTGAGGCTGTCGAAGCCACCGAAACCGGCCTGACGGAAGACCCCGCCCTTGGGCGCGTCTGGATTCACGTAGTCGAAATGTTTGAAGTCGGCCGGGTATTTTGGCGGCTCGTTGTACAAGGTCAGGGCGTGTTGCGGTGCGGCGCAGGCCAGCCCGGCGAACAACAGGCCGCTGGCCTGCAAGAGCAGGGCGCGTACGGGTTTCATCGATCTTTCTCCGAAGATTTCAGCCACCACGCGCTCAGGCCCAGCGTATAGGGCGGCGTGGTGACGAAGGCGAACCGGTTGCGGTAGGCCAGGCGGTGATAATTGAGGTACCAGTTGGGAATGATGTAGTGCTGCCATAACAACACGCGGTCCAGGGCTTTGCCGGCGGCAACCTGTTCATCGCGGGTCTGGGCGGCGAGCAGTTGCTCGAGTAAATGGTCAACCACCGGGTTGGCGATGCCCGCGTAATTTTTGCTGCCCTTGACCCCGACCTGGCTGGAATGGAAATACTGCCATTGCTCCAGACCGGGGCTGAGGGTCTGGTTCAGGGTCATCAGAATCATGTCGAAATCGAACTGGTCGAGGCGCTGTTTGTACTGGGCGCGATCCACCGTGCGCAGCCGGGCGTCGATGCCGATACTGGCGAGGTTCTCGACATAAGGCTGGAGAATGCGTTCCAGGTTCGGGTTGACCAGCAGGATCTCAAGCGAGAGCGGTTGGCCCTTGGCGTTTTCGACCCGCTGACCGTTGAGCTTCCAGCCGGCCTCGGCGAGCAGGCTCAGGGCCTGGCGCATGGTTTCCCTTGGAATGCCGCGCCCTTGGGTCTGCGGCAGGCTGAACGGCTCGGTGAGCAGTTTGGCGGGCAATTGCTCGCGGTACGGCTTGAGCATCAACCACTCATGACCGACTGGCAGGCCGGTGGCCGAGAACTCGCTGTTGGGGTAGTAACTCATGGCGCGCTTGTAAGCGCCGCTGAACAGCGTGCGATTGGTCCACTCGAAATCGAACATCAGCCCCAGCGCTTCGCGCACCTTTGCGTCGGAGAAGGCCGGGCGCCGGGTGTTCATGAACAGGCCCTGGCTCTGGGTCGGGATCTGGTGCGGGATTTGCGCCTTGATGACATCGCCTCGTCGCACGGCCGGGAAGTTGTAACCGTTATCCCAGTTCTTCGCCTGATGCTCGATGTAGATGTCGAACTCGCCGGCCTTGAAGGCTTCGAACGCGACGTCGCTGTCGCGGTAGAACTCGACTTCCATGCGGTCGACGTTGTACTTGCCGCGATTCACCGGCAGGTCCTTGCCCCAGTAATCCTTGACCCGTTCAAACACAATCTGGCGCCCGGGCGTGACCGAGGTCATGCGGTAAGGGCCACTGCCCAGCGGCGGCTCGAAGGTGGTGGCCTTGAAGTCGCGATCTTTCCAGTAATGCTGCGGCAGCACCGGCAACTCGCCCAGGCGCAAGATCAGCAGTGGATTGCCTGCGCGCTTGAAGACGAAACGGATGCGCTGCGGGTTGAGCACGTCGACCCGCAACACTTCCTGGAGATTGGTGCGGTATTGCGGATGGCCTTCCTTGAGCAGCAATCGATAAGAGAACGCAACGTCATACGCGGTGATCGGCGTGCCATCGTGAAAGCGGGCTTCGGGGCGCAGGTTGAACACCACCCAGCTACGGTCTTCGCTGTATTCCACCGATTGGGCGATCAAGCCATAGCTGGACGTGGGTTCGTCGCCGGATGGCGCGTATTGGCCGGTGCCGACCATCAGCGGTTCGTTGAGCTCGTTGATGCCGTACTGCAGGAAATTCGCGGTGGAAACCGGGCTCGAGCCCTTGAAGGTGTACGGGTTGAGCGTATCGAAGGTGCCAAACGCCATCACCCGCAACGTACCGCCCTTGGGCGCTTGCGGGTTGACCCAGTCGAAGTGGGTAAATCTGGCCGGGTACTTGAGCGTGCCGAACTGCGCATAACCATGGCTTTCGCTGATCGTCGCACTTGCGGAGGAGCTCAAGGCCAGGCTGATGAGGAGCAGGAGGAGGGGACGCTTCAAGTCAGAGATCCGATCCAGGCGGCTTGGGCTTTGTGGGCCGTACAGTAACAGCTTGTATGGACAGGAAAAAGACGCTGGCTTAATGCGCTGTTAATGGCTGGCTTGAGGGGGCGGCAGGACGCAGGATATGTGGGAGCGGGCTTGCTCGCGAAAGCGGTATTACATTCAACATTGATTTGGCTGACACACCGCTTTCGCGAGCAAGCCCGCTCCCACAGGGACTGCATTTTTGCCATGCAAATCGGGTTGCAGGCAAAAAAAAGCCCCTGAAGTCAGGGGCTCGTTTTTAGTGCGGCGAAGCAACCGTCAACATCTGACCCGGCTTCAGCGCCTGGCCGACACGCGGGTTCCAGCGCTTGAGGTGCTGCATCTCAACGTTGAAACGCTTGGCCACGATGTACAGCGAGTCACCTTGCTGGACCTTGTATTGGGTCTGCGGTTTCTTGGTGTCCGTCTTGCCAGTCGTCTTGGTGTTGGCGGCCACTACGGTGTTTACGCGTCCGGAGCTGCGCTTGGTCTTGTCCTGCATCACCAGCGTCTGGCCAACCTTGAGGTCCTTGCCGGTCAGCTTGTTCCAGCGTTGCAGGTCTTTCACGTCGACCTTGTTGGCCTTGGCGATGGTGCCGAGGTTGTCACCACGTTTCACGCGGTAGGCGCGTTTGAGGCTGGCGAGCTGGGTATCGTCTGCGCCTTCGAATACCGGCTTGAGCGACTTCTTGCTGATCAACTCTTCGGGGCGCATGGTCGACAGGCTGGCGGTCAGCAGTTGCGCCTTGGACGTCGGCACCAGCAAATGCTGAGGACCGTCCAGAGTGGTGGTGCGCTGCTTGAAGGCCGGGTTGAGCTGGAACAGCTCGTCTTCGTCGATATTGGCCACCGCAGCCACCTTGGACAGGTCCATGCGCTGGTTGATTTCGACGGCCTGGAAATACGGTTCGTTGGCGATCGGGTTGAGGTTCACCCCGTAGGCTTCGGGCGCCAGGACCACTTGCGACAGCGCCAGCAACTTCGGCACATAGGCCTGGGTTTCGGACGGCAGTGGCAGGTTCCAGTAATCGGTGGGCAGGCCAAGTCTTTCGTTACGTTCGATGGCCCGGCTGACCGTGCCTTCACCGGCGTTGTAAGCCGCGAGGGCCAGCAGCCAGTCGCCGTTGAACATGTCGTGCAGACGGGTCAGGTAATCCATCGCGGCGGTGGTCGACGCGGTAATGTCGCGACGGCCATCGTAGAAACGGGTCTGGCGCAGGTTGAAGTAACGCCCGGTGGAAGGAATGAATTGCCACAGGCCAACCGCGTCAGCCCGGGAATAGGCCATCGGGTTGTAGGCGCTTTCAATCACTGGCAGCAGCG
Organism: Pseudomonas sp. GT1P32; assembly: GCF_054897805.1. Taxonomy (NCBI): domain Bacteria; kingdom Pseudomonadati; phylum Pseudomonadota; class Gammaproteobacteria; order Pseudomonadales; family Pseudomonadaceae; genus Pseudomonas; species Pseudomonas sp. GT1P32. The sequence goes on along the minus strand of NZ_CM142704.1, from coordinate 1,324,506 downwards.
CCAGTTCCAGCGGCATGTTGCGTTCTTCAAGGCGTTCGACGATGTAGTGAATGTAGAGACTGCCGCGTTCGCCGGCGTTTTCGAGGAAGGAAGGGTTGCTGGCGAACCACAGGCGCTGTTGCTCGATGCGCGGGTTGACGCCCAGGCCTTCCTGCAACTGGAAGCCTTGGCGCATGCGCTCCCAGACGTCCTGTGGAATTTGCGGAGTAGGCTTTTCGCTGAGCCAGATGGGCTTCTGTTTGGCTCGCGCTGCGATGTTCGGGGTATGTGCCGCGTCGGTCTGCGGCACATGGCTGGAACAGCCCGCCAGAGTGGCGGACACAGCCACCGCTATGGCTTGAGCCAAGCGGGTCAATGCGTCTGAATTGATGGCTTTACGAATAGATGACGACATTGGCTGGAAGTAAGTTCCGGGCAAAAATGTCGGGCGATTCTAGAAAGCGTACCCCCTGCGGTCAACCATTCAGATTTTTCGCACCAACGGCAAGCCCTCTCAGAACTTATCCTTCCAAGCGCGCAGAGCAGCAAAAACCGCACTCGGAGCCCGGTTATAGGTGCCATTCCGTTCGTCCACTTTTTCTTTAACGGATGTTTCGCCGGTACGCAAAAACGGGTTTGTCAGCTTTTCCAGAGCGATCGACGAAGGCAGCGTGATGATGCCTTTGGCGCGTTGTTCGGTGACTTTTGCCAGCCGTTCGGCCGTGTGCGGATTACTCGGTTCGACCGCTGCGGCGAAGCGCAGGTTGCTCAGGGTGTATTCATGCGTGCAAAACACCTGCGTATCCTCGGGAAGGGATGCGAGGCGTGTCAGCGAGGTGTGCATTTGCTCTGGCGTGCCTTCGAACAACCGCCCGCAACCGGCAGCGAACAGGGTGTCGCCGCAAAACAGCAGGCCCTGATGATAAAAAGCGATGTGTCCCAACGTGTGACCGGGTACTTCGATGACTTCAAAGTCGCAGCCGAGCACGCTGATACGGTCGTTGTCCTTGAGCGCGACATCCCGCGCCGGGATGGTTTCACTGGCTGGACCGTAGACCTTCGCGTCCGTCGCTTTTTTCAACTGCTCGACGCCGCCGACATGGTCGTGATGATGGTGAGTGATCAAAATATCACTCAGTGCCCAACCCGGATTCGCCGCGAGCCAGGCCTGGACCGGCGCGGCATCGCCGGGATCGACCACCGCACAGCGTCGTGTGTCGGGGTCTTGCAACAACCAGATGTAGTTGTCGGTGAAGGCGGGCAGGGCACTGATCTGTATCATCGTCGGATTCGCCAAGCGGAAAACAATGGCGCATCTTAGAACTTCCTGGCGCGTTGGAGAATGCAATGACTGATAAAGCGTTCGCTCAGGCTGATCCTGACTGGCTGGCCCTGATCAGCGCGGCCCGTGAATGGCTGTCCGGCCCCATCGGGCAATTTCTGCTGGACGAAGAACGACGCATGCTCGAAGACGAGCTGGGGCGTTTCTTCGGTGGCTATCTGGTGCATTACGGGCCTTCGGCCGAGACACCGCCGTCGGCGCCGCAGGTCCAGCGCAATGTGCGGCTGGGTGCGCCATTGCCGGGTGTCGAGATTGTGTGTGAAGAGCAGGCCTGGCCGTTGAGCGAGCATGCTGCCGATGTGGTGGTGTTGCAGCACGGCCTGGATTTCTGCCTGTCGCCCCATGGTTTGCTGCGCGAAGCGGCGAGCAGCGTGCGGCCCGGCGGGCATTTGCTGATCATCGGGATCAACCCCTGGAGCAGCTGGGGCTTGCGCCACGTGTTTGCCCATGACGCCTTGCGCAAGGCTCGATGCATTTCGCCGTCGCGGGTCGCCGACTGGCTGAACCTGCTGGGCTTCGCGCTGGAGAAACGCCGCTTCGGGTGCTATCGTCCGCCGCTTGCGTCCCCCGCCTGGCAAGCCCGTTTGGCCGGTTGGGAACGCAAGGCCGGTGACTGGCAACTGTCGGGTGGCGGCTTCTATTTATTGGTCGCGCGCAAGATCGTGGTCGGCCTGCGGCCGGTTCGTCAGGAACGTCGCGAGCCGATGGGCAAGTTGATTCCATTGCCGATGGCCAAGGTCAACCGCCGCAACATCGAGCCGTAACACTTTTTATATTCCCGGCCGGGCGCGTCCCGGCCTCGGGCATCGTCGATCAACGGTCGGCGGGCCACCGCATTTTCTGGATAGATTGGCATGAGCGATAGCGTAGAACTCTTCACCGACGGCGCCTGCAAGGGCAATCCTGGCCCAGGCGGCTGGGGCGCATTGCTGGTGTGCAAGGGCGTTGAAAAAGAACTCTGGGGTGGCGAAGCCAACACCACCAACAACCGCATGGAGCTGATGGGCGCGATTCGCGGACTGGAAGAACTGAAGCGTTCCTGCGACGTGCTGCTGGTGACGGACTCGCAGTATGTGATGAAAGGCATCAACGAATGGATGGACAACTGGAAGAAGCGCGGCTGGAAAACGGCGGCGAAAGAACCGGTAAAAAACGCTGACCTGTGGAAATTGCTGGACGAGCAGGTCAACCGCCACAACGTCACCTGGAAGTGGGTGCGCGGGCACATCGGGCATCACGGCAACGAGCGGGCCGACCAGTTGGCTAACCGTGGCGTGGATGAAGTGCGCGGTTACAAACAAGCCTGATTTTGGCACTGTCGATATACCGCGTCGCGGCATTCGCGAGCAGGCTCGCTCCCACATTAAATTTCTGCCTGATGGAGATCCAATGTGGGAGCGAGCCTGCTCGCGAAGAACGATAACGCGGTGCACCTGATCACAATCACAGCATCAAAATGGCGTTGGCCAGTTGTTGGTCTGAATACTGATCGCTCAGTCCGCCCCGAATCCTCTCGAATGCCGCTTCAATCCGCGCCCCGCGAATCTCCCCGTCACTCGCCACAAACGCTGCGGCATCGTCCTTGGCTGCCAGCACAATCTTGTCGTCCTTGAATGATCCGCTCGTGCCCTTGGACGAGCTCAAGGTCAGGCTCAACGTGATATCGGTGCTGATTACAAAACTGGTGGCCTGGGCGGTGGTTGCGATCAGGCAACCGCCCAGGACCAGCAGGCGTAGCGATTGTGTGGTGGTCATGACGAACTCAAATCCATCGGAAACAAGCCGCGCACGCTATCAAGCCGTTCTCTGCCAGACTTTATGAACATTGCTAATGATTGTTAAAAACTGCATGAGCTTCAGTCATTTGCCTGTGCGCACGCCTGATCCCGTGGGCGTGTTAACATCGCCGCTTTTGCACGATTGACCCGTTGAGAGCTGAGCACTGATGGCCACCAGATCCGTTGTACTCGATACCGAAACCACCGGCATGCCGGTGACCGACGGCCACCGGATTATCGAAATCGGTTGTGTCGAGTTGATCGGTCGGCGCCTGACCGGCCGGCATTTTCACGTTTACCTGCAACCGGACCGCGAGAGTGACGAAGGCGCCATCGGCGTTCACGGCATCACCAACGAATTCCTGGTGGGCAAGCCGCGCTTCACTGAAGTGGCTGATGAGTTTTTCGAATTCATCAAGGGCGCGCAGCTGATCATCCATAACGCGGCGTTCGACGTTGGCTTCATCAACAACGAATTCGCCCTGATGGGCCAGCACGATCGCGCTGACATCACGCAACACTGCTCGATCCTCGACACCCTGATGATGGCCCGGGAACGTCACCCGGGGCAGCGCAACAGCCTCGACGCCTTGTGCAAACGTTATGGCGTCGACAACTCCGGTCGTGAACTCCACGGCGCCTTGCTCGACTCCGAGATTCTCGCCGACGTTTACCTGACCATGACCGGCGGCCAGACCAGCCTGTCGCTGGCCGGCAATGCGTCCGACGGCAACGGGGCCGGCGAAGGGGCGGACAACTCCGCCACGGAGATCCGCCGTTTGCCGGCCGATCGCCAGCCAACCCGTATCATCCGCGCCAGTGAAGATGATTTGGCGCAACACATGGCCCGTCTGGAAGTCATCGCCAAATCCGCTGGTGCGCCATCGCTGTGGCAGCAACTGGCCGAGGCTGAAGCTCAGGCGTAAATCTCGAGATAGACATCAAAACTGTAGGAGCCGGCTTGCTGGCGATGGCGGTGGGGCAGTCGATACGTTCATCGCCTGAACGGACGCCATCGCCAGCAAGCCGGCTCCTACAGGGTTGTGCGATCCACTTGTGACCCATTTCGGGGCATTGCACTCGCCACATGCGCCTCAACCCTCTACCCTGAGGTTATTGGCAGGCCACGGCCTGCCGCCTCAGGACACTGAGCCCCATGTATAAAGATTTGAAATTCCCGGTCTTGATCGTCCATCGCGACATCAAGGCCGACACGGTTGCCGGTGATCGCGTGCGTGGCATTGCCCGGGAGCTGGAGCAGGAAGGTTTCAGCATTGTCTCGGCAGTGGATTACACCGAAGGGCGGTTGGTCGCGTCGACCCATCATGGCCTCTCGTGCATGTTGATCGCCGCCGAAGACCCGAGCGCCAATTCCCATCTGCTGCAGAACATGGCCGAACTGATCGGCCTGGCGCGGGTGCGTGCGCCGGATTTGCCGATCTTCGCGCTGGGCGAGCAAGTGACGCTGGAAAACGCTCCAGCCGATGCGATGGACGAGCTCAATCAGCTGCGCGGCATTCTCTATTTGTTCGAAGACACCGTGCCGTTTCTGGCGCGGCAGGTCGCGCGAGCTGCGCGCAAATACCTGGATGGCCTGCTGCCACCGTTCTTCAAGGCGTTGGTGCAACACACCGCCGACTCCAATTATTCCTGGCACACGCCCGGCCATGGTGGCGGAGTGGCCTATCACAAGAGCCCGGTGGGGCAGGCGTTTCACCAGTTTTTCGGGGAAAACACCCTGCGTTCGGACTTGTCGGTGTCGGTGCCGGAACTTGGTTCGCTGCTCGACCACACCGGCCCTCTGGCCGAGGCAGAAGCGCGAGCGGCGCGCAACTTTGGCGCCGATCACACCTTTTTCGTGATCAATGGCACCTCGACGGCCAACAAGATCGTCTGGCATTCGATGGTCGCCCGCGATGACCTGGTGCTGGTGGACCGCAACTGCCACAAGTCGGTGTTGCACTCGATCATCATGACCGGCGCGATTCCGTTGTACCTGTGCCCCGAGCGCAATGAACTGGGGATCATCGGTCCGATTCCGCTGAGTGAATTCAGCCGCGAATCGATTCAGGCCAAGATCGACGCCAGCCCGTTGACCAAGGGCCGTGCGCCCAAGGTCAAACTGGCGGTGGTCACCAATTCGACCTACGACGGGCTCTGTTACAACGCCGAACTGATCAAGCAAAGCCTGGGCAATAGCGTCGAAGTGCTGCATTTCGATGAGGCCTGGTATGCCTATGCGGCGTTTCACGAGTTTTTTGCCGGACGTTATGGCATGGGCACTTCGCGAAGTGCGGAAAGCCCGCTGGTGTTCACCACCCATTCCACCCACAAACTGTTGGCGGCGTTCAGTCAGGCCTCGATGATTCACGTCCAGGACGGCGGCGCGCGGCAACTGGATCGCGACCGTTTCAACGAAGCGTTCATGATGCACATCTCCACGTCGCCGCAGTACAGCATCATCGCCTCTCTGGATGTGGCCTCGGCGATGATGGAAGGCCCGGCGGGTCGCTCGCTGTTACAGGAAATGTTCGACGAAGCCCTGAGTTTTCGTCGGGCACTGGCGAATTTGCGTCTGCACATTGCCGCTGATGACTGGTGGTTCTCCATCTGGCAGCCGCCGTCGGTGGAAGGCATCGAGCGCGTGGTGACAGAAGACTGGCTGCTGCAACCCGACGCCGACTGGCACGGCTTTGGCGGCGTGACCGATGACTACGTGCTGCTCGATCCGGTCAAGGTCACGCTGGTGATGCCGGGCCTCACCGCCGGTGGTGCGTTGAGCGAGCGCGGGATTCCGGCGGCGGTGGTCAGCAAATTCCTCTGGGAGCGCGGGTTGGTGGTCGAGAAGACCGGGCTCTATTCATTTCTGGTGCTGTTCTCCATGGGAATCACCAAGGGCAAATGGAGCACGCTGCTGACCGAGTTGCTGGAGTTCAAGCGCAGTTACGACGCCAACGTCAGCCTCGTGACCTGCCTGCCCTGCGTGGCGCAGCAGGAAGGCGCGCGTTACAAGGGTATGGGGCTGCGCGATTTATGCGATCAACTGCACGCCTGTTATCGCAGCAATGCCACGGCCAAACATCTCAAGCGCATGTACACCGTGTTGCCGGAAATCGCCATGAAGCCGGCTGACGCTTATGATCATCTGGTGCGTGGCGAGGTGGAAGCGGTGTCCATCGATGCACTGGACGGCCGCATCGCCGCCGTGATGCTGGTGCCGTACCCGCCGGGGATTCCGTTGATCATGCCCGGCGAACGTTTCACCGAGTCGACGCGCTCGATCATCGATTACCTGGCGTTTGCCCGCACGTTCGATAGCAGTTTCCCGGGGTTTGTCGTCGATGTGCACGGCTTGCAACACGAAGACGAGGGCAATGGGCGGCATTACACCGTCGATTGCATCAAGGAGTGAGGACCTTTCCCAGTATGCAACCGGTCATGAATCCGAAATACCCAGGGCTGTCGGTCCGCGTTGCCGACGACGGCTTTGCGGCTTACATCTGGGGCAGTGATTTCAGTTTTGAAGTCACGGCCTATGTCGCAGCCGAAATCGGCAAACCGGTGGAGCAATGGCCGGTCACGCCAATTACCCCTTACCGCAAGTGCTATGGCATCGATCCCGAGGAATTCAGCAGTTTCCGCGACGCCGCCGACAGCGCGATTTTCATGGCTTATCTCGATGATGAGCCGGTGGGCCACCTGGTGGTCAGCACCAACTGGAACGGCTTTGCCCACATCGACGAGTTGGCGGTCCACGCGCCGGCCCGCCGGCATGGCGTGGCCAAGGCGCTGCTGGATGTGGCGCAGTTCTGGAGCCGCAAGAAAAAACTGCCGGGCATCATGCTCGAAACCCAGAACAACAATCTGGGCGCGTGTCGGCTGTATGAGCGCTGCGGTTATGTGCTGGGTGGTGTCGATCATCTGCGCTATCGCGGCATCGACCCGAACACCGCCGAAATTGCCTTGTTCTGGTATCGATTATTCGACGATCCGCTGGAAAGCCCGATCAGCTCGCCAACATCGCCACGGCTTGTTCCGTGACGATGTCCAGCAGTGCCTGAAGAGCGGGGGAAGGCTCGCCGTTCTTCAGGGTCAGGGCGTAGACGCTGATCGGCACGGCGGGCGCCAGCGGGCAGGCATCCAGGCCAGCGGATTTGGCCCCGAGCGCGGTGAACGGGTCGACAATCGCCAGGCCTTCACCGGCTTCGACCATGCTGCGCATCATCTGGTGAGTCTGAACCCGGGTGTGAATCACCGGGGCAGGGCGCAGGGCGTGCAGTTTGTTGTCGAGTGCCGGGCTCAGCGGGTCATGACCTTCCAGGCCGACCATCGACTGCCCCGCCAGGTCTTGCAGCGAAATGTACTTTTGCTTCGGTTGCAGCCAGCCATGGGGTGCCAGCAGCTGGAGTTTGCCCTGGGCAATCACCTGGCAATGAACATCGGCGTGGTCGGGATCGTGCAGGCTCAGGCCCAGATCGCTTTCGCGCAGCAGCAGGCTTCTGACGATGTCGCGGGTGGGTTGACTCAGGAGACTGCAAGGCACGTCGGGGAGACGCCGGCGCAACGCCGCGATGCTCTGTGGCAACAACTGTTGTGCCAAAGGCGGCGTGCAAATGATGCGAAGGGGTGGGGCCTGATATTGCTTGAGGCTGCTGGCCAGTCGCAGGACCGGCTCGAGCGCATCGTAGACGTGGGCGATTTCGACCTGTAGTTCCCGCGCCTCGCGCGTGGCCTGCAAGCGTCCACGCACGCTGGAAAACAGCATGAAACCCAACTGACTCTCAGCGTCACGCAGAATGCCTTCGACCTCGGCCACTGGCAGCTGCAGCCATTCGGCGGCGGTGCCAAGGTGACCGGTCTGCAGGAGCGCCTGGATCACTTCGATATGACGTAAACGCATGCGTGAAGTCCATGTTCAGCAGGTGAGGGAGTCAGTGGCTGAATCCTAACCCAAGTCCGCGCATAAGACTTCTGCTCATAACGCGAGGTTATGAAGCGACGTTGGTTTCCGGTACGGCGGCAATGACGGCTTCGGGCTCACGAGTGAGGGTGACGCCCGATTGCACCAGCAGAAACTCGTTTTCATCGAGCTTGTTGACGCGATCGCCAATGGCCAGCTTGTAAGTGGTGACAGCGGTGAGGCCGTCTGCCGAAGGGGTGGATTCCTGGAACTCATGCACGGAATAGACACGGCCTTCCGCGTCTCTTGCATGGAACTGACTGACGAGTACTGCTGCCATCTGCTTAGAACCTCTGGAGATAAATCACTCAATTTGCGGTTCTGTAGACCGTGGTTGGGCGAGGTAAGTTTTCCTACAGGAAAAAAATAGTCAGGGGCGGCGTTTTTCGGTCGCCCACTGCTTGAATCGTCATCTATAACTACAAGCTCTTTCCATCGGACAGTCGAGAATTTTCCATGAGCAATGTCTACACGATCGCCGTTCTGGTCGGCAGCTTGAGAAAGGAATCGATCAACCGCAAGGTGGCGTTGGCCCTGGCCGATCTGGCGCCTGCAAATCTCAAGCTCAACATCGTCGAAATTGGCGACTTGCCGCTCTACAACGAAGACATCGATGGCGAATCACCGCCGGCAGCCTACAGCACTTTCCGGCAACAAGTGAGTTCATCCGACGCGTTGCTGTTCGTCACCCCGGAATACAACCGTTCGGTTCCTGCCCCGTTGAAGAACGCAATCGACGTCGGTTCGCGTCCGTATGGCAAAAGCGCCTGGGGTGGCAAGCCGGGTGCGGTGATCAGTTGTTCACCGGGGGCTATCGGCGGGTTTGGCGCCAACCATCATTTGCGCCAGTCCATGGTGTTTCTCAATGTGCCTTGCATGCAGCAACCGGAAGCCTATTTGAGCGGTGCCGGTTCGGCCTTCGATGAAGCGGGCAGATTGTCCGAGACGGTGAAGCCGTTTTTGCAGAGTTTCATCAATGCTTACGGGCAGTGGGTCGAGCAGCATAAGAAAGTCTGAAAACCACTTTGATAGCCGCTGCCGAGTACAGGCTCGGCAGTTGCTGCATCAAACAAACGTTTCCAGACTTTGCTTTACTGAATATTCGAAATTCCATATATTTGCGCCTCGTTCGTCCTCCAGAGGCGTTTCCCCGTATGTCCGACTCTCACAACCCCGTCGATGTTTTCAAGGCCCTGGCCGATGACACGCGCAGCCGTATCGCGCTGTTGATCGCACGCGAAGGCGAGTTGTGCGTGTGCGAGTTGACCGCCGGGCTGGACTTGAGTCAGCCGAAAATTTCCCGTCATCTGGCGCTCTTGCGCAGTAATGGCCTGTTGGCGGACCGCCGTCAGGGGCAATGGGTGTTCTATCGCCTGCACCCGGACCTGGCGCCTTGGGTCGTCACTCTGCTGCACGGCGCGCTGGCTGAACATCAAGGCTGGCTGGCTGCCGATGTCGCACGCCTTCAAGCCATGACCGATCGACCTGTACGTTGCTGCTAATCCCTGATTTCTGTTGAAGGCTGCTTTGCATGCTCATTGCGTCGTTGATTTTCCTGCTGACCATCACCCTGGTGATCTGGCAACCCAAAGGCCTCGGTGTCGGTTGGAGTGCGGTGTTCGGCGCCGTGCTGGCGCTGATTTTCGGTGTGGTGCACCTCAGTGATATTCCGCTGGTGTGGCAGATCATCTGGAACGCCACCGGCACTTTTGTCGCGCTGATCATCATCAGCCTGTTGCTGGATGAGGCGGGGTTCTTTGCCTGGGCGGCGCTGCACGTCGCGCGGTGGGGGCGGGGCAGTGGGCGCAAGTTGTTTGCCTATATGGTGCTGCTCGGCGCGCTGGTCTCGGCCTTGTTTGCCAACGACGGGGCGGCGCTGATCCTCACGCCCATCGTGATTTCCATGTTGCTGGCGTTGCGCTTTTCCCCGGCGGCGACCCTGGCGTTTGTGATGGGCGCCGGGTTTATTGCCGACACTGCCAGCCTGCCGCTGGTGGTGTCGAACCTGGTGAACATCGTTTCCGCCGACTTCTTCCACATCGGCTTCAATCGCTACGCGGCGGTGATGGTTCCGGTCAACCTGGTGAGCGTTGCGGCGACACTGGCGGTACTGATGTGGTTTTTCCGGCGCGACATTCCGAAGGATTACGACCCTGAGCAACTGGAGCATCCGTCCAGTGCGATCCACGACAAGGCGACGTTTTATGCCGGTTGGGCGGTGTTGCTGATCCTGTTGATCGGGTGTTTTGCGCTGGAACCGCTGGGTATTCCCATCAGTGCCATTTCGGCGGTGTGCGCGGCGTTGCTGCTGGCCATCGCTGCCCGAGGCCACAAGATTTCCACGCGCAAGGTGCTGAAAGAAGCGCCATGGCAGATCGTGATTTTCTCGCTGGGCATGTATCTGGTGGTCTACGGCCTGCGTAACGCCGGGCTCACCGGGTATCTGGCGGGGTGGCTGGACGGTTTTGCCGGTTACGGCGTCTGGGGCGCGGCCATGGGCACGGGTGTGTTGACGGCGCTGTTGTCGTCGATCATGAATAACCTGCCGACGGTGCTGATTGGCCTGCTGTCGATTGACGCGAGTCAGGCGAGCGGAGTGGTGAAGGAGGCAATGATCTACGCCAATGTGATCGGCAGTGACCTGGGGCCGAAGATTACGCCGATTGGCAGCCTGGCGACGTTGTTGTGGCTGCATGTGCTGGAGCGTAAGAGCATTCGGATCGGCTGGGGGTATTACTTCAAGGTCGGGATTGTGTTGACGGTGCCGGTGTTGTTGGTGACGTTGGCGGCGTTGGCTGTGCGGTTGTCCGTTTAGACCGCATCGACCCCATCGCGAGCAGGCTCGCTCCCACAGGGATTTTGTGAACGCCGCAAATCCAATGTGGGAGCGAGCCTGCTCGCGATGGGGCCAGTCTAGTCACTACAAAAACTAACCACTACCCGGCACATTCGGCCAAAGATCCGCCACCAGAAACAACCGCTCCGCTTCCTCCCACTCCCCATTGGCATTCTCGACCAACCGCACCAGCAACCGCGCCGGCGCAAGCGGTTCCAGATCGCTCAGCCACGCGTCCAGCTGTTCTGTGCTCCAGGTCTGCTCGACCGGGTAGTGCGCCGGCGCCAGCCAGGCATGGCGGGGCAGGGGTTGCCAGCGACCGAACGGGCGCTGCGTGACAAAATCATTCCAGTCTTTTTGATGCAGCCAGCTACCGCGCAAATGCTGTGGGTGCGCACCGCTAGGGGCTTCGGATTGCCCTGGCCACGGATAAAGCAGATAGCCGCCCAGCCACAAATGCGCACTGAACTGCTGGATGTCCAGCGCCGCCAGGACCTCGCGGCTCTCCGGTCGCGCGGAAATCGGCAGCTGATGCTGGCTCAGGTGCGCCAGTTTGCGGTCCAGCCGATCATGGCAGCCCGGCCCCAGCCATTGCGCGGTGTTATGCCCCGCGCCATTTTGTGGGCCGAGGTAAAGCTTGATCGCCAGTTCCAGGTGATGCACGCCGTCGCGATCGCGCAGCAGCATGTCCAGTTCGCCCAGCGTGTGGCCTTCGCGACGGATTGGCATGTTCGCGGCAATCAGATCGATGCCCGGAGCATGGCGCACCGCGTATTGCCACAGCCGTTCGTAATACAGCCCCAGGCGCCGGGTCCGGGCCTGGGCAAGCCAGTGCAGCAAGTCGTAGCTGTCGCGATCCAGTTGCCGTAGCCAAAGCTCCAGCCGTTCCGGCGCCTGCACCCAGTCACTGCCGGCCAGTGGATGGCGTTGCGGCCACGGCGTGACCTCCAGCATCGGCGGCGCGAGGATGACCCAGGCCAGGTCGCGGACCTCGGGGTGGCGCAACTGGTGGGGTAACTGCAGCAAATCGGGAAATAGGATCATCTTGCGAGCATAGCCCTAAACCTGAGTGCGCCCTTGTGGCTGAAAGGATTTTGTCTATCCCGCGCTTTCGCCCATAATCGTGGTTTTCGCCGTCGCAAACCGTAGGGGCACCATGGAGCAATTTCGTAATATCGGCATCATCGGTCGCCTGGGCAGTTCGCAGGTGCTGGATACCGTCCGCCGACTGAAACGGTTTCTGCTCGATCGTCACCTGCACGTGATCCTCGAAGACACCATCGCTGAAGTCCTGCCGGGTCATGGCCTGCAAACTTCGTCGCGCAAGATGCTCGGTGAAGTCTGTGACATGGTGATTGTGGTCGGCGGTGACGGCAGCCTGCTTGGCGCCGCACGCGCACTGGCCCGACACAATATTCCGGTGCTCGGCATCAACCGTGGCAGCCTCGGTTTCCTGACCGATATTCGCCCCGATGAACTGGAAGTCAAAGTCGCCGAAGTCCTCGACGGCCACTATCTGGTGGAAAACCGCTTCCTGTTGCAAGCCGAAGTCCGTCGCCACGCCGAGGCCATTGGCCAGGGCGATGCGCTGAACGATGTGGTGCTGCACCCCGGCAAATCGACGCGCATGATCGAGTTCGAGCTGTACATCGACGGCCAGTTCGTCTGCAGCCAGAAGGCCGACGGCCTGATCGTCGCCACGCCGACCGGCTCGACCGCTTACGCGCTGTCGGCGGGTGGTCCGATCATGCACCCCAAGCTTGACGCTATTGTGATTGTGCCGATGTACCCCCATACCTTGTCGGGTAGACCGATTGTGGTCGATGGCAACAGTGAGCTGAAAATCGTCGTGTCCAAGGATATGCAGATCTACCCGCAAGTCTCCTGTGACGGGCAGAACCACTTCACCTGCGCGCCGGGTGACACCATCACCGTGAGCAAGAAAGCGCAGAAGCTGCGGCTGATTCATCCGCTCGACCACAACTACTACGAAGTCTGCCGGACCAAACTCGGCTGGGGCAGCAAGTTGGGGGGTGGAGGCGACTGATGCTCGATCCCGCGCGAAGTTATGACCTTATCGGTGACGTGCACGGTTGCGCCCTGACCCTTGAGCACTTGCTCGACCTGCTCGGTTATCACAAACAGGGCGGCGTCTGGCGGCATCCGTCGCGCATGGCGGTGTTCGTCGGTGACATCATCGACCGCGGCCCGCGGATTCGCGAGGCGCTGCACATCGTCCACGACATGGTCGAGGCCGGCCAGGCGTTGTGCATCATGGGCAACCATGAATTCAACGCGCTCGGCTGGAGCACGCCAGCGCCGCCGGGCAGCGGCAAGCAATTCGTCCGTGAGCACACGCCACGTCATGCGCGCCTGCTGGGTGAAACCCTGACCCAGTTTGAAGACCATCCCGCGGACTGGCATGACTTCCAGCAATGGTTCTACGAACTGCCGCTGTTTGTGGATGCCGGGCGTTTCCGCGTGGTCCACGCCTGCTGGGATGCGGGCCTGATCGAGCCGCTACGCGCGCTGTTTTCCGATGGTTGCGTCGATGAACATTTCCTCCAGGCCTCGGCCGTGCCGGGCAGTTTTGCCTGCACCGTGTTCGACCGTTTGCTGCGCGGCACCGACATGCGTTTGCCTGACGGGTTGACCATGACCAGCGGCGATGGCCTGACGCGCTCGTTCTTCCGCACCAAATTCTGGGAAGACGACCCGCAAACCTACGGAGACATCGTGTTCCAGCCTGACGCTTTACCGGAACCCGTGGCCCGAACGCCGCTGTCGTCCACCGAAAAAAACACCTTGCTGCGTTATGGCGTTGACGAGCCCTTGTTGTTCGTCGGCCACTACTGGCGCAGCGGCAAACCGGCGCCGATCCGCCCGAACCTGGCCTGCCTGGATTACAGCGCGGTGCTTTACGGCAAGCTGGTCGCTTATCGACTGGACCAGGAAACCCGGCTCGATCCGCACAAATTCGTCTGGGTCGACGTCGAACGGCCGGAGGCATTGCGATGAGCGCCGTGGCCGTTTTACGCCTGCCGCTGGCGGTGGATCTGAGCGGGTTCGTCAAACTGCTGCAACGCATGCAGGTGCCGCATCGGGTCAGCGAAGAGCAGGGCGAGCAGGTGTTGTGGGTGCCCGCCAATATCAGTGAAGACGTGCGTGCGTTGTACGAGCGTTTTCCGGCGGGTGATCCCGATCAGCAACTGGACATCCCGGTGGCGATAACCACGAAGCGTCCCGGCTTCGTCGAGCAATTGCGCCACGCCAAAGCGACGGCGGCGGTGCTGCTGCTGAGCCTGATTGTCGGTGCGGTGACGCTGCTGGGCGAAAACCTCGACACGATGCGTTGGTTGACCTTCCTCGATTTCCGGGTGGTCGGCGAATACATCCATTTCACGCCATTGGCCGACAGCCTGGCAGCGGGGCAGTGGTGGCGTCTGGTGACGCCGATGCTGATCCACTTCGGCATCCTCCACCTGGCCATGAACGGCATGTGGTATTGGGAACTGGGGCGACGCATTGAGTCGCGTCAAGGCAGCATCAACCTGATCGGCCTGACCCTGCTGTTCGCTCTGGTGTCGAACTACGCGCAGTTTTATTTCAGCGGCCCGACCTTGTTTGGCGGGTTGTCCGGCGTGTTGTATGGCTTGCTCGGGCATTGCTGGATCTTTCAGATCCTGTCGCCGAACCGCGCTTATCGCCTGCCTCGCGGGGTGCTGGTGATGATGCTGGTGTGGCTGCTGCTGTGCCTGTCCGGGCTGGTCTCGATGATCGGCTTCGGAGAAATTGCCAACGCCGCCCACGTCGGCGGGTTACTCATCGGATGCTTCACCGGTTTGTTGGGTGGTTTGTACAACCGCCGTAAACTGGCCGCCTAAAAAAGTTATGTAAGTTCGGAGACCTTGATGTCCTCTTTTAACGAAATGATCAAAAACATCACCCCCGATATCTACCAGAGCCTGAAACTGGCGGTGGAAATCGGCAAATGGTCCGACGGTGGCAAACTCACCGCCGAGCAACGCGAATTGTCGCTGCAAGCGATGATCGCCTGGGAAATCCAGAACCTGCCCGAAGACCAGCGCACCGGTTACATGGGCGTGCAGGAATGCGGCTCGAAGTCGATTGAAGTGCCGAATATCCTGTTCAAGTCGGATGCCATCCATTGATCGAGATTGGCCGCGGTGCAATCAGTAAAATGTCGGCCCGCCTGGACGGGTCCGACGTGCAGTACGCGTTTCGTCTGGACGATGTCGAAGTGCCGGTCAACCCGTTGATCGGCACCACGGTACGTCTGGAATACCTGGGGGCAATCCATTGCACCCATTGCGGGCGCAAGACCAAAACCAGTTTCAGCCAGGGTTACTGCTACCCGTGCATGACCAAACTGGCGCAGTGCGATGTCTGCATCATGAGCCCGGAGCGCTGCCACTACGACGCCGGCACCTGCCGTGAGCCGGAGTGGGGTGAGAAGTTCTGCATGACCGATCACATCGTGTACCTGTCGAACTCGTCCGGGGTCAAAGTCGGGATCACCCGCGCGACCCAACTGCCGACGCGCTGGATCGACCAGGGCGCTCGTCAGGCGTTGCCGATCATGCGCGTCTCGACCCGTCAGCAGTCAGGCTTCGTCGAAGACCTGTTCCGCAGTCAGGTGGCAGACAAGACCAACTGGCGTGCTTTACTCAAGGGCGAAGCGGTTTCGGTGGACCTGGCCGAAGTTCGCGATCAGCTGTTTGAAAGCTGCGCCGAAGGCCTGCAAACCTTGCAGGAACGATTTGGTCTGCAGGCGATCCAGGCTATTAGCGATGTAGAACCGCTGGAAATCCGTTATCCGGTGGAGCAATACCCGGCCAAAATCGTCAGCTTCAACCTGGACAAGAACCCGATTGCCGAAGGCACGCTGCTGGGGATCAAGGGCCAGTACCTGATCTTCGACACCGGCGTGATCAATATTCGTAAATACACGGCTTATCAGCTCGCCGTGCATCAGTAAGGACTCCAGCATGCGCACCGAACAACCGAAGATGATCTATTTGAAAGACTATCAGGCGCCTGAGTACCTGATCGACGAGACGCACCTGACCTTCGAGTTGTTCGAGGACCACAGCCTGGTCCATGCACAACTGGTGATGCGCCGCAACCCTGAGCGTGGCCCGGGCCTGCCGCCGTTGGTGCTGGACGGTCAGCAACTCGATCTGCTGTCGGTGACCCTGGCCGACCGCGAACTGACAGCTGCCGACTATCAGTTGACCGAGAACCATCTGACGCTGCATCCGACCAGCACCAGCTTCACGGTCGACACCAGCGTCCGCATTCACCCGGAAACCAACACCGCGCTGGAAGGCCTGTACAAGTCCGGCACGATGTTCTGCACCCAGTGCGAGGCCGAAGGCTTCCGCAAGATCACCTATTACCTCGACCGCCCGGACGTGATGAGCACGTTCACCACCACGGTCGTCGCGGAACAGCATAGCTACCCGGTGCTGCTGTCCAACGGCAACCCGATTGCCAGCGGTCCGGGCGAAGACGGCCGCCATTGGGCGACCTGGGAAGACCCGTTCAAGAAACCGGCGTACCTGTTCGCACTGGTGGCCGGTGATTTGTGGTGCGTCGAAGACACCTTCACCACCATGACCGAGCGCTCCGTGGCGCTGCGCATCTACGTCGAGCCGGAAAACATCGACAAGTGCCAGCACGCCATGAACAGCCTGAAGAAGTCCATGCGCTGGGACGAAGAGGTCTACGGTCGTGAATACGACCTGGACATCTTCATGATCGTTGCGGTCAACGACTTCAACATGGGCGCCATGGAGAACAAGGGCCTCAACATCTTCAACTCCAGCGCCGTGCTGGCCCGCGCCGAAACCGCGACCGACGCCGCGCACCAACGTGTCGAAGCGATCGTCGCTCACGAATACTTCCACAACTGGTCGGGCAACCGCGTGACCTGCCGCGACTGGTTCCAGTTGTCGCTGAAGGAAGGCTTCACCGTGTTCCGCGATTCCGGTTTCTCCGCCGACATGAACTCGGCCACCGTGAAACGCATCCAGGACGTGGCTTACCTGCGTACTCACCAGTTCGCCGAAGACGCAGGTCCCATGGCTCACGCCGTGCGCCCGGACAGCTTCATCGAGATTTCCAACTTCTACACCCTGACCGTGTACGAAAAGGGCTCGGAAGTGGTCGGCATGATCCACACCTTGCTCGGCGCCGACGGTTTCCGTAAAGGCAGCGACCTGTATTTCGAGCGCCATGACGGCCAGGCCGTGACCTGCGATGACTTCATCAAAGCCATGGAAGATGCCAACGGTGTCGACCTGACTCAGTTCAAACGCTGGTACAGCCAGGCTGGCACGCCTCGTCTGGCGGTGAGCGAGTCCTACGACGCTGCAGCGAAAACCTACAGCCTGACGTTCCGTCAGAGCTGCCCGGCGACCCCGGACAAGGTTGAAAAACTGCCGTTCGTGATCCCGGTTGAATTGGGCCTGCTGGACGCCAAAGGCGCGCCTGTTGCCTTGCGCCTGTCCGGCGAAGCCAGCGCCCAGGGCACCTCGCGTGTCATTTCGGTGACCGAAGCCGAACAGACCTTCACCTTCGTCGATATCGCTGAGCAACCGCTGCCTTCGTTGCTGCGCGGCTTCTCGGCGCCGGTGAAACTGAGCTTCCCGTACAACCGCGACCAACTGATGTTCCTGATGCAGCACGACAGCGACGGTTTCAACCGCTGGGATGCCGGTCAGCAGTTGTCGGTGCAAGTGCTGCAAGAGCTGATCGCCCAGCAGCAGAAGGGCGAGAAACTGGTGCTGGATCAGCGCTTGATTTCGGCCTTGCGTACCGTGTTGTCGGACGAGACGCTGGATCAGGCGATGGTCGCCGAAATGCTCTCGTTACCGGGTGAGGCGTATCTGACCGAGATCAGCGAAGTGGCTGATGTTGATGCCATCCACATCGCTCGCGAGTTTGCCCGTAAAGAATTGGCAGACGGTTTGTTTGAGGCGTTGTGGCTGCGTTATCAGGCCAACCGCGATCTGTCGAAACAAACCCCGTACATTGCCGAAGCCGAGCACTTCGCCCGTCGCGCCTTGCAGAACATTGCGCTTTCGTACCTGATGCTCAGTGGTCAATCGCAAGTAATGGCGGCGACGCTTGAGCAGTTCGAGACCAGCGACAACATGACCGAGCGCCTGACGGCATTGGCGGTGTTGGTGAATTCGCCGTTCGAAGAAGAAAAAGCCCTGGCGCTGGCGAGTTTTGCCGAGCACTTCAAGGACAATCCGTTGGTCATGGATCAATGGTTCAGCGTTCAGGCGGGCAGCACGCTGCCGGGTGGGCTGGAGCGTGTGCGTCAGTTGATGCAGCATCCGGCGTTCAACATCAAGAACCCGAACAAGGTGCGGGCGTTGGTCGGCGCGTTTGCCGGGCAGAACCTGATCAACTTCCATGCGGCGGATGGTTCGGGGTATCGCTTCCTGGCGGATCTGGTCATCGAACTGAACGGGTTCAACCCGCAGATTGCTTCTCGCCAACTGGCGCCGCTGACGCGCTGGCGCAAATACGACGATGCTCGTCAGGCGTTGATGAAAGGGGAGCTGGAGCGGATTCGTGCTTCGGGTCAACTGTCCAGCGATGTGTTTGAAGTGGTCAGCAAAAGCCTGGCCTGAGTCTGGCGTTGCTCCCGCAGGGTTCACCCCGGACCCTGTAGGAGCGAGGCTTGCCCGCGAAGGCTGTGTGTCAGGCGCTTTTTTTGATGGTGTACATATCCGTTCCTGCGGTAACGGCTGCTAATGGTTTCGCTCTTACAGCGACTCACTTTTCCAGACGCCGAAAAGTAAGCAAAAGGCTTTGCCCCTGACGTACGGTGCCTCGCTAATGCTCGCCATACCCTCGCTCCGGTCCTGCTCCGTGGGCCCGCCGCCATCGGCCATCCATGGCCGGGGGCGGCTACCGCGGCATCCTTGCCGCGGTGCCCACTGCGCAGAACCTCCACTCGGCCTTCCGACGGGGCAGATCAAAATCAAAAGCCAAAGCAAAAGCAAAAGCGAGGCGGCTGCCAGCCGACCTGGCTCTTTGATCGTACGCATCCCCCTGTAGGAGCCGGCTTGCTGGCGATGGCGTCCGTTCAGTCACGCACTCATTGCCTGACCCACCGCTATCGTCGGAACGCCGCCCGCAGCAAGCCGGCTCCTACAGTTGATCGTATTTATCCAAACACGTATGCATTTCCCTTGTAGGAGCCAGCTTGCTGGCGATGGACGTCAACGATAACGCGGGGTATCTGAGTGAACGCGTCGCCCAGACGCTTTTCGCCAGCAAGCCGGCTCCTACAGGAGATCTGCGTACGCTTTCGCTTCTCACCACTCATCAGGCCGAGCGTTAGCTCGCCTTCAGCTTTTGATCTGAGCGCCCCCTCGAGAGGCCGAGCGCAGGTTCTGCGCAGTGGGCAACCCGGCATGGATGCCGGGTTAGCCGCCCCCGGCCATGGATGGCCGATGGCGGCGGGCCCACGGAGCAGGACCGGAGCGAGGGCATGCCGAGCCTTAGCGAGGCACCGAACGAAAGGGGCAAGAGCGCTTGGTTACTTGGCGCTTCTCCAAGTGACCCGCTGTAAGAGCGGAACCAATAGAAGCCGTTACCGCAGAAATGGATATGTACACCACCAACCACAAACCCCGAATCACCCCACCTGATACCTCATCATTCAGAAAAACCCCATCCCCCTCAGGTTAACAAAAGATAACGTGGCGTCGATTGTCAGACCTTTCCAAACCCCGATAGGATAAGCCAGCTTCCGAAGGGGCTCTGGATTGCGGGTTTCAGGACTATGCTCCTAACCATCCAATCCCGATGAGCACCCCTAACGGCGCCCTGAAAGGTTGAACGACCTAACAATAATAATGGGGGAAGGTCTATGAGTGAGCCTGTCATGGGTGTGGGTATCTGCCGCCCGCCGGCACTGCGCAAATTCGCATTGCTGGCTACAGCGCTCTCGCTGTTGGGCTGTGCCGTGTTGTCGGCACCTGCGCTGGCCAATGCGGCGCCAGCCACCGACGTTGTCTATTCCGTTGAATCCGCCAAAGCCAGCAAAAGCCTGATGCTCGACGTCGTGCACGCCGGCAAGCGCCTGGTGGCAGTCGGGGATCGCGGGCACATTCTGTATTCCGATGACCAGGGCAAGACCTGGACCCAGGCCAAGGTGCCGACCCGGGCACTGCTGACCTCGGTCTATTTTGTCGACGACAAACACGGCTGGGCCGTCGGGCATGACGCGCAGATCCTCGCCAGCGAGGACGGTGGCGTCACTTGGACCAAACAATATGAAGACCTGAAACGCGAATCGCCGCTGCTCGACGTCTGGTTCCAGGATGCCAGCAACGGCTTTGCCGTGGGCGCTTACGGCGCGCTGGTGGCCACCACCGACGGCGGCAAGACCTGGGAAGACGCCAGCGATCGCCTGGACAACGAAGACCAGTACCACCTCAACGCCATTGCCGCGATCAAGGATGCCGGGCTGTTCATCGTCGGTGAGCAGGGCAGCATGTTCCGTTCCTCCGACTGGGGGCAGACCTGGGAAAAACTCGAAGGCCCCTATGAAGGCTCGTTGTTCGGCGTGATCGGCACTGCCGAGGCCAACACGCTGCTGGCTTACGGGCTGCGGGGCAACCTGTTTCGCTCCACCGATTTCGGTACCACCTGGGAGCCGGTCGAGTTGAAAGCCACCCGTGGTGCGCTGGAGTTCGGTCTGTCCGGTGCGACCTTGCTCGACGACGGTTCTATCGTGATCGTCGGCAACGGCGGCTCGGTGATCCGCAGCAACGACAACGGCGAAACCTTCAGCGTGTTCAACCGTCCGGATCGCATTTCCGTTTCGGCGGTGACTGCGGCGGGCGACGGCAATCTGGTTCTGGCAGGACAGGGCGGCGTTCGCGTCACCTCGCCAACCGGTGCCGGTGCAGAGAATGGAAAAAACGGGTCGTCCAAATGAGCCGGGCAAATAATAAGAAGGCGGGTCTATGACATCCTTGAGCAGCCATCACCAAGACAAGGCGACGTTTCTTGAACGCCTGATTTTCAACAACCGCCCGGCAGTGATCGTGATCTGTCTGTTGGTGAGTATTTTCCTGTTCTGGCAAGCGACGCTGATTCGGCCGTCCACCAGTTTCGAAAAGATGATCCCGCTCGAGCATCCGTTCATTCAAAAGATGATGGAGCACCGCAACGACCTGGCGAACCTGGGCAACACCGTTCGCATTTCGGTTGAAGCCACCGACGGCGACATCTTCTCCAAGGAGTACATGGAGACCCTGCGTCAGATCAACGACGAGGTGTTCTACATCTCCGGCGTCGACCGTTCCGGCCTCAAGTCGCTGTGGAGTCCGAGCGTGCGCTGGACCGAGGTGACGGAGGAGGGCTTCGCCGGCGGTGAAGTGATCCCACAGAGCTACAACGGCTCCCAGCAAAGCCTCGATTTGTTGCGCAACAACGTGCTCAAGTCCGGGCAAGTCGGGCGTCTGGTGGCCAACGACTTCAAGTCGAGCATCGTCGATATCCCGCTGCTGGAGTCCTACCCGGACCCGCAGGACCAAGGCAAGTTGCTGGCCCTGGACTACCGCAAGTTCTCCCACGAGCTGGAAGAAAAGATCCGCGACAAGTTCGAGAAACAGAACCCCAACGTGCAGATCCACATCGTCGGTTTCGCCAAGAAAGTCGGCGACCTGATCGATGGCCTGGTGATGGTGGTGATGTTCTTCGGTGTCGCCTTCGTCATCACCCTGATTCTGTTGTACTGGTTCACCAACTGCATGCGCAGCACCGTGGCGGTGTTGAGCACGACGCTGGTGGCAGTGATCTGGCAGCTCGGCCTGATGCACTTCTTCGGCTTCGGGCTGGATCCGTACTCGATGCTGGTGCCGTTCCTGATCTTCGCCATCGGTATTTCCCACGGCGTGCAAAAGATCAACGGTATCGCCTTGCAGTCCAGTGAGGCCGACAACGCGTTGACTGCGGCGCGGCGCACCTTCCGCCAATTGTTCCTGCCGGGGATGATCGCGATCCTTGCGGATGCGGTGGGCTTCATCACATTGCTGATCATCGACATCGGCGTGATTCGCGAGCTGGCCATCGGCGCATCCATCGGTGTGGCAGTGATCGTGTTCACCAACCTGATCCTGTTGCCAGTGGCGATTTCCTACGTCGGCATCAGCAAGCGCGCCGTCGAGCGCAGCAAGAAAGACGCGCACCGCGAACACCCGTTCTGGCGCCTGCTGTCCAACTTTGCCAGCCCGAAAGTTGCCCCGGTGTCGATCGTGTTGGCCCTGTTGGCCTTCGGTGGCGGCCTCTGGTACAGCCAGAACCTGAAAATCGGCGACCTCGATCAAGGTGCTCCAGAGCTGCGTCCGGATTCGCGCTACAACAAGGACAACAACTTCATCATCAGCAACTACTCCACCAGTTCCGACGTGTTGGTGGTGATGGTCAAGACCAAGTCCGAAGGTTGCTCGCGCTATGAAGCGATGGCACCCATCGACGAGCTGATGTGGAAGATGCAGAACACCGAGGGCGTGCAGTCGGCGATCTCGCTGGTGACCGTGTCCAAGCAGATGATCAAGGGCATGAACGAGGGCAACCTGAAATGGGAAACCCTGTCGCGCAACCCGGACGTGCTGAACAACTCCATCGCCCGCGCTGACGGCCTGTACAACAACAGTTGCTCCCTGGCGCCAGTGCTGGTGTTCCTCAACGATCACAAGGCTGCCACCCTGGATCGCGCGGTCCATGCCGTGCAGGACTTCGCCAAGGAAAACAACAAGGAAGGCCTGGAGTTCATCCTTGCGGCGGGTAACGCCGGCATCGAGGCGGCCACCAACGAAGTGATCAAGGAATCCGAGCTGACCATCCTGATCCTCGTCTACATCTGCGTCGCGACCATGTGCATGATCACCTTCCGTTCCTGGGCGGCGACCTTGTGCATCGTGTTGCCACTGGTGCTGACGTCGGTACTCGGCAACGCCCTGATGGCCTTCATGGGCATCGGCGTCAAAGTCGCGACCTTGCCGGTGGTGGCATTGGGCGTGGGGATTGGCGTCGACTACGGCATCTACATCTACAGCCGTCTGGAAAGCTTCCTGCGTGCCGGTCTGCCGTTGCAAGAGGCGTATTACCAGACGCTGAAGTCCACCGGTAAAGCCGTATTGTTCACCGGCCTGTGCCTGGCGATCGGCGTGTGCACCTGGATCTTCTCGGCCATCAAGTTCCAGGCCGACATGGGCCTGATGCTGACCTTCATGCTGCTCTGGAACATGTTCGGCGCGTTGTGGCTGCTGCCAGCGCTGGCTCGGTTCCTGATCAAACCGGAGAAACTGGCGGGGCAGAAGGGCAACTCACTGTTCGCTCACTAAACCTCAGGCAAAACCAAAAAGCCGCAACCTTGGGTTGCGGCTTTTTTATGGGCGATTGAAAAACTCAGCGGGGTTGCAACGGTAGAAAATCGCTGTTCGCCAGTTCCTTGCTGATGATGCCGTGATGAATATCGATTTTTTGTTTCGGGTCCTTGGCCTTGGCCATGGCCGATTCGTAGGTTTCGAAGCGTTGCTCCCTGGTTTTCAGATGCGCCTGGGTGTAGTCGGCCTTGGCATCATCCGCGTTGGCGTAGTGAAAATGCCCGTACCACCAGGGTTGATTGTCTTTATTCAACAAAGCGTACTCTTGCATGAAGTCACGCCGTCCGGTTTTCAACTGAACCCGCTGGCCGTTGATTCGCGCAAAAATTTCATTGCGCCGCAACAGATACTCCACCCCCTCGCTACTGGGCGGCCGGGCCAGAGTCATGTGGGTGCGAAGTTCGGTGGCCTTGGTGTCGAGGGCGTGCGCCTTTTCGCGGAGTCCGCTGATCAGCGAAACGTCTGGATCGCGGTTGGCCGGAGGGCTTTCGTGTTGTTCCAGTCCATTGGCGTACCCGATCAGCTTTTGTGCCTCGCGTTGCAATTGCTCTTCGATTTCCTTGGGAGAACTGGCGCGTTGCGCGTAACCCTCGATCTTCTGCACGTTTTTATCGACATCGGCCAACGCCTTGCGGGCATCGCCCTTGAGCTGCTGATAGGGGCGCGTTGCCTTGGGAGCTGCGGGTCTGGCATCGACGATTTCTACCCAGACATTGGGTTCGTGCTCGTGGAACGAAGCCAGTGGCCTTTCTTCGAACGGATGGTTGATGTCGACAATGTCTCCTTCCTGGTGAGCGACCCGTTGTCGAAGATCGCCGATCAATGTGCCTTTAGCGGTTTTGATCACCCGCTTGCGACTGGACCATGAATAGGGACGCTTCACTGGCGGCTTGGCGCCGGATGCCGACGTTGAAGGCTCCTCCGCTTGCGGTAGCAGTTGAAGCGCTTCCGCCAGGCGTCGTTCGGCATCGATACGCAGCTGGTCAATGAGCTCGCGCAGCCGATTGAAAGGGTGTGCCTGCAGTTCATCCGTACTGAAAATACCGATCGCCTCAAGACCGTCCTGTGCCTTGTTGTACTGATCAACCAGGTTCTCCAGAACGGCGATCCGGTCGCTGTTGGTGTAGGTGTGTTCCGTTTGCAGTTCGGCATGCGAGCGCGACAGTAGCAGCAAAGGGCTGAGGGTGCGTTCGAGCACACCCATGGTGTTACTGCCAAGGGCCTTGAGACTGAGCAGGCGCAAGATACTCAGCTGATAGCACTTGACGCGCAGTGCCGTCATTTCATTTTCGGGCCTGTTGCCCGTCAGTCTCTTCCAGTACTCGATGCCCTGGCGAGGGATCTGCTTGAGTTCCTGCAGTCGGCTGTCTACCTGATCTAGACACTTGATCATGGATTCGTTGATGTCGGAGGTTTTACGCATGAACTCAAAGTAGCGATCCAGTACCGCGTCGCCTTCGCGGATCAACGCGTCATGCAAATGCCCGACGCCATTTCTCAAGTCCGCATACGTTTGATTGACAGCTTCTCGCTCCCAGTCAGCAATGACGATCCGTTTGCGGGCATTGTTGATGAGGTTTTCCGACAGGTTGCACAACTGCACAGGATCGGGATCGGATTTGGTCAACTCGGCCAATTCCCTTTTCTCGGCCAGCAGCGTGGCGTAGCTTTCGGTCTGTTTGTCCAGCTCATCAACGAACCGTTGCCTGTACGTGGCGCGATCGAGCTCTGTACTGGCGGCGTCGTTCCTTTTCAGCTGCATCAGGTTTTCAGCGATGTCGACACGCTTCTGCACCCGTACTTGTTGGTCCACGAACTCCTGACGGTTCAGTTCCAGCAGGCTGATGCGTTGTTGCGCTATTTCACGTTGGGCGCTGATTCTCGAGTTGCGTCCGCCGCCAAGCAGTTTCAACCCTTGATCCAGAGTCCATCGGCCATCTCCATTAGTCTTGAGCTTGATGCCGGGATGATCCGGGTGCTCCGGATGTATCAGATACACCTCGCCGAACCCGGGGACGATACTCACGCGAAACAGCAGGCCGGCGATGGTAGCGTGCCAAAGATTGCCGATCCGGTACAACCCTTTGAAGGCGCCGGTGGTAACGGGCTCTGGCAAAGGTGTCGGCCATGGCACCTGAACTTCCCGTAACGTGTTGAACAGTCGGGCCGCTGCCGAATCACGCGCGCTCGACTGGTTGAAGTCGAGCAGGGTCTTGCCACTGCCCGGCGGCTCGGAAGGCAGCCCCGGAGTGTCCTGGACGATGGTCGATTCGGTGGGCCACGAAAATGTTTGCGCAGGACGGCGCAAGGGGGCGAGGGCATCCGGAACTGCTGTCGCTGTGCTGTCGGAAAGTGCCGGGGCTCCTTCCTCTCGAGCGACATGCAGAACCAATAGGCCAATGTTCAACAGCACATCGATCCATGCCTGATTCCGCGCCTTCGGGTCATCACTGTCCAGCGCTGGCAGATCGTTGATCAGGCTGTGGGCGATTTGCAGCATCCAGCCCACCACCATGGCGGGGCCGCGCAACAACGGCAGAATCAGGTTGTTGAACACCAGCCAGCCACCCTCGAGGATGATCGCCCAGCGGCTCTCGGCATTCGACACTGATTGCCGATCCGCCAGATCGATCAGTGTGCGTGCATTGCTGAGGAACAGACTGGCCAGCAATCGACCCTCTTCCAGCGCGGTGAGCCAGTCACCAGCCGCTTCGTCGCCGGCCAGAATTGCCGGTTGGGGCTTTTCAGGCAGTGTGAATTCGTCCCCTGCATGGAAGTGGACAATATGGGGTTCGGTGAACCCGCTGTTGTCGTAGATCGGCCGTGCGCGATCCGGCAGCCAGGTCAGCACACTGGTTTGCAACGGGCCGGTTTGCGCAATGGCACTCAGCAAGTCTTGGCGGCTGGGGTACTGGTGCAGGGGTTCTGAGTACAGTGGTCGGTAAAGAATATGCGGGCCGTCCGACTTCAGGTCTTTCGGCTCGATGATGAACATGTTGCTGACCACATCGCACGTGGCCCCGGCCTTGCGTTGAAACGCCAATGGCCTGATGACGACGGACTGTTCCTCGACGATGCGCTCGGCGGCCAGCGATTGGAACACTGCATCGACATATCGATAGCCCAGGAAGGTGAAGCCGTGCTCACCTTTGATCGAATGTTCAAGGGCTCGCAGCGGTAAATGCAGGCTCAGTTCCAGGCCGAAGAGTCGCAGCCGTTCATTGGCCTCGGGACTGTTGCCAAGCAACTGCGCTTCGATGTACTCGGGGTAATGTTTTCCGATATCAACCCGGCCCACCAGATCCAGCAAATAGGCCTCGGTGGTCCAGTCTTGAATCAGCTGGTTTTCGGTGTGACGCAGGGTCATCCGACCTTTGGGTTTGCCGGCCAGGTTTTTGATCGCCAGGTCGGTCAGGGACATTTTGACGGGTTCGAGGTAGCCGCTGCCCAAATCGCCGACAGGCACATGAAAGGTCAGTTCCAGTTCATCGGACTTGTAGCCGGGCGCCAAAGGCTGGTCTTTGAGCATTTGCTCATGCAGCGCATTTCTGGCGAACGTACGAAGGTCAACGACATCGTCGGGCAACGAGCGCCCCAGTGTCTGCTGTTTGACACTGGCCATCGACAACGTGTGTTTACGCCAGGCCATGCGGTCAGTGGCGCTGGCGCCCTGCAACCACTCGGGAATTGTTGTCTGTAGGGCGTGAAGGTGCGTTGGGTGGTTGTCGCTGCCGATAAACAGTGCGGCGACATCAGTGATTGCGTCAAAACGCTTTTCAAGATCAGTCAGGCTTTGGCGTGCGGGCAGTTTGAGCGACTCCAGATCTTCCAGTTGCCGGTTCAGCAGCAGAGCTGCCTGGGTATCAAAGATGTTGCCGTCCGGAGCAAAACGTTTCCAACTGATCGAATCCGCCATGAAGTCCTGCTGAAACCGCTCGCCCCATGCGGCACCGAAGGCTTGCAGGGACGGGAACGATTCGATGTTGCCGGTCACACTGCACAACAAATGAGTCTCGCCGCAAATCACCAGGATATCCGGTGTCTGCAGCGTGAAAGACACTTCGCCTCTGCTCAGCGTGACTTGAAGCGTGCAGGCTTCAATTGCACCTTTGGCCCAAGGACGCTGAAGGCGTTCGCGGTTGTCGGGTTGGCGGGCCAGTTCCACGAGAATCTCGGCTTGTGCCGCATTGCTTGCCGCGAGGCGCGTCGCGGATGTTTTCAACACGCCGGCGAGCAGATCTCCCAGCCATTGCCAGCGGCTGACGGCGGTTTCGTCCTGTTCGTTCCAGCAGGCGGCCAATGATTCCTGAGCGCCGATGTAGAAAATGTCGGGTAATTCACGGATGACCTGCGCGATCACTTGCAGGTCGGGCAGTCGCGATGTCGTGTTGTCGACGGTAAGTTGCGCGGGTGCACGGTTTGTCAAAAAACAGCTGCGACCGTATTGCTCGCTGAGATCGGGGAATGTGCCGCTGGCCAGATAGTCGAGCACCACGTCCAGAAGCAGCGTGAGCCGCCAGGCGCCATCCGGGATCGGTTGGGCAACCTTGGTTTGCTCGGGGTCGAATGCCAGTTGCGGGTATTTTTCTAGAATGCCGTCCTTGAGCAGGCGAGCGGTTTGCGAGCGTAAGGTCGGCCGGGTGTTGAATCGGGTGTGAACCGCCCGAGCGATGATGTCGGTGTCGCTTGCGGTGGTAGGGGGTGATGCAGGTGTGGGCATGATGCAATCCTTTGCATGTGTGGTTCCTCAACGTAAACCGAATCGAAAGGGATGTGCGGTAGCCGGGTACCGCACATTGGGCGAAGCGATAGGTTAAGGCCTGTGTTCAGGCCAGAAACGAGAAAGCCGCAACCAGGGTTGCGGCTTTTTTATCTCAGAAGATCAACGTATCCCTTGTAGGAGCCGGCTTGCTGGCGATGGCGGTGGGTCAGCCAACATATTTATCGTGTGAACAAACGCCATCGCCAGCAAGCCGGCTCCTACAGTGGAACGTGTTTTTATGATGGATCGGCGCCGAGCACCACATTCAGCGCACTGCGAGCATCGTCCAGCTGCACCAGCGTTGCATGTCGGGCACCCAGCGCATCGCGGTTCTCGATGGCGGTGAGAATCGCCTTGTGCCGTGGCAACGCCAATTCATGCAGGTTCGGCCGCTGGTTGGAATGCTTCAACGCTTCGGCAATCGCGACCGACAGCATGTTGCACAGGTTCGCCAACAGGTCGTTGTGAGTGGCGTCGGCGATGCGGCTGTGGAAATCCAGGTCCGGTTGCAACAGGGCTTCAGGTGTCGGCGCGGCTTCCATGCGTTGGTAGGCTTCACCGATAGAGGCAATGTCTTCGTCGGTGGCGAATTGTGCGGCGAGGGCCGCCGCTGCCGGTTCGATGATGCTGCGCACGCTGGTCAGCAGATCGAAGAACTGATTCTGCGGGCTGCTTTGCATCAGCCAGTGCAGCACGTCCGGGTCGAGCATGTGCCATTCCTTGCGCTGCTTGACCACCGTGCCGACACGCGGACGGGAATACACCAGGCCTTTGGCGACCAACACGCGAGTGGCTTCGCGCAGCACCGGACGGCTGACCGCGTACTCCTCGCACAACAGGGCTTCGGCGGGCAGTTTGTCGTCCGGTTTGAAGCGTCCCGAAACGATCTGCATGCCCAGTTCCTGGACAATGCGCGAGTGCATACTTTTGCGGTCGGAGGGTTTGCGGTAATCCATGGGGAACGGCGCGATCCTGTGCGGGGGAGGTGCCGCGCATGATAGCAGGCGCGGCGAGGACGGTCGCCAGAGCAAGCAATCCTGAATCCTGTGAAGATCAAAAACTGTAGGAGCCGGCTTGCTGGCGATGGTGTGTCAGTCGACACAATAGTGCCTGACCCACCATCGCCAGCAAGCCGGCTCCTACAGAGGTTGCGGGGTTAGTGGGAGTGGCGGGGGACTTCGGCACCTCGGCAACCGACCAGGAAGTCGAAGTCGCAGCCCTGATCCGCCTGCAACACATGGTCGATGTACAGCTGGCGATATCCACCGAGGATCATCTTCTGCGGCGGTTGCAGATCAGCCATGCGCGCAGCCAGTTCGGCGTCCGGAATGTCCAGGTGCAGACGCCCGTTGGCGCAATCGAGTTCGATCCAGTCGCCTTCTTTCACTGTCGCCAAAGGCCCGCCGGCCGCCGCTTCCGGTGCTACGTGCAACACCACTGTGCCGTACGCGGTGCCGCTCATGCGCGCATCGGAAATACGCACCATGTCCGTCACACCCTGGGCCAGCAGTTTGGCCGGCAAGCCCATGTTGCCGACTTCAGCCATGCCCGGATAACCCTTCGGCCCGCAGTTTTTCATCACCAGAATCGAGTTGGCATCCACGTCCAGCTCCGGATCGTTGATCCGCGCCTTGTACATGTCGAAGTTCTCGAACACCACCGCACGCCCGCGATGCTGCATCAGCTCAGCCGTGGCGGCGGACGGTTTGAGCACCGCGCCGAGTGGCGCCAGGTTACCGCGCAATACGCAGATGCCGCCGTCAGCGCGGATCGGGTTGTCGAGGGTGCGGATCACTTCGTCCTGACCGTAGATCGGCGCGTCCTTGGTGTTCTCGCCGAGGGTCTTGCCATTGACGGTGAGGGCGTTCGGATGCGGAATCAAATTGGCTTCGCCGAGGCGACGCAACACCGCAGGCAAGCCACCGGCGTAGTAGAACTCTTCCATCAGGAAGCGCCCGGAGGGTTGCAGGTCGACGATGGTCGGCATGCCACGACCGATGCGGGTCCAGTCATCCAGCTCCAGTTCCACGCCGATGCGGCCGGCGATGGCTTTCAAGTGGATCACGGCGTTGGTCGAACCACCGATGGCGGCGTTGACCCGAATAGCGTTTTCGAAGGCTTCCTTGGTGAGGATTTTCGACAGTTTCAAGTCTTCGCGAACCATCTCCACCGCACGCATGCCGGACATGTGCGCCAACACATAACGGCGCGCATCCACCGCCGGAATCGCGGCGTTGTGGGGCAGGGAAGTGCCGAGTGCTTCGGCCATACACGCCATGGTCGATGCGGTGCCCATGGTGTTGCAAGTGCCGGCGGAACGGGACATGCCGCCCTCGGCCGCGAGGAAGTCATCGATGGAGATGGTGCCCGCTTTCACTTGTTCGCTGAGCTGCCAGACCACGGTGCCCGAGCCGATGTCCTGGCCCTTGTGCTTGCCGTTGAGCATCGGTCCGCCAGTGACGACGATGGCGGGCACGTCGCAACTGGCTGCGCCCATCAACAGCGCCGGGGTGGTTTTGTCGCAACCGGTCAGCAGCACCACGCCGTCAATCGGGTTGCCGCGAATCGCTTCTTCGACGTCCATGCTCGTCAGGTTGCGGGTGAACATGGCGGTCGGGCGCAGGTTCGATTCGCCGTTGGAGAACACCGGAAATTCCACCGGGAAACCACCGGCCTCGATCACGCCGCGTTTGACGTGGTCGGCGATCTGGCGGAAATGCGCGTTGCACGGGGTCAGTTCCGACCAGGTGTTGCAGATGCCGATGATCGGTTTGCCGTGGAACTGGTGGTCGGCGATGCCCTGATTCTTCATCCAGCTGCGGTACATGAAGCCGTTCTTGTCGGCCGTGCCAAACCATTGGGCGGAGCGCAGGGTGGGTTTCTTATCAGACATGATCGATTCTCTTATTGTATGACTATATTGTTCGAGCTGAGGCGTAACATAGGCGCAATTCGATCTGTTTGGAAGTGTTGTTGCTCAAATAGTATTACTATATAGTCCGCTTCAACGGAGGGATGGCCCTGGCGGTTTTTGGCGAGAGGCGTCCCCCGAGGTTCTATAACAACAACAATCGGAGACCGATCTCATGAGCCAGGAACTGCGGCTTATTCGTCGCATCACGCTGAAACTGATTCCCTTCCTGATCCTGCTGTACCTGATCGCCTATGTGGATCGCTCCGCCGTGGGCTTCGCCAAGCTGCACATGGGCGCCGACATCGGTATCGGCGATGCGGCTTACGGCCTCGGTGCCGGGCTGTTTTTCATTGGTTACTTCCTGCTGGAAATTCCCAGCAACCTGATGCTCGAACGTTTCGGCGCGCGGCGCTGGTTTGCGCGGATCATGGTCACCTGGGGCGCCATCACCATCGGCATGGCCTTCGTTCAGGGGGCGCACAGCTTCTACGTGATGCGCTTTTTGCTCGGCGCCGCCGAAGCCGGGTTCTTCCCGGGCGTTCTGTACTACATCACGCAGTGGTTCCCGGTTCGCCATCGCGGCAAGATCCTCGGGCTGTTCATCCTCTCCCAACCGATCGCCATGCTGATCACCGGCCCGGTGTCCGGCGGGCTGCTCGGCATGGACGGCATCCTCGGATTGCACGGCTGGCAGTGGCTGTTCATCGTCATCGGTTCCCCAGCGATCCTGCTGACCTGGCCGGTGCTGCGTTGGCTGCCTGATGGTCCGCAACAGGTGAAATGGATGGATCAGCCCGAGAAAGACTGGCTGGCCGGCGAACTGAAAAAGGACTTGGAAGAGTACGGCCAGACTCGCCACGGCAATCCGTTGCATGCGCTCAAGGACAAACGCGTGTTGCTGCTGGCGCTGTTTTATCTGCCTGTCACCCTGAGCATTTATGGCCTGGGCCTGTGGTTGCCGACGCTGATCAAGCAATTCGGTGGCACTGACCTGGTGACGGGTTTCGTGTCGTCGGTGCCGTACATTTTCGGGATCATCGGCCTGCTGATTATCCCGCGCAGTTCCGACCGTTTGAATGATCGATATGGCCACCTGGCGGTGCTGTATGTGTTGGGTGCCATCGGCCTGTTTCTCAGCGCCTGGTTGACGGTGCCGGTGCTGCAACTGGCGGCGCTGTGCCTGGTGGCGTTCGCCCTGTTTTCCTGCACTGCGGTGTTCTGGACCTTGCCGGGCCGGTTCTTTGCTGGCGCCAGTGCGGCGGCGGGGATCGCGCTGATCAACTCGGTGGGCAACCTCGGTGGCTATATCGGTCCGTTCGTGATTGGGGCGCTGAAGGAATACACCGGCAACCTGGCTTCGGGGCTTTATTTCCTCTCGGGTGTGATGGTGTTCGGGCTGATTTTGACCGGCGTGGTGTATCGGTTGCTGGAGCGTAAACACGTGCTGCCGGCGGACCAGTTTGCCGCCAGCGCACGTGGCGCTTCCCGCACCTGACGCAAACCCTGTAGGAGCCGGCTTGCCGGCGATGGCGTCAGCACATTCAACATCATTGTCGACAGGCCGATCGCTATCGCCGGCAAGCCGGCTCCTACAAGGTTCTGCGGTGTTTTTGAGATTTGCTTACAGGAGAAAATTCATGCGTTTGGTTCAATTCGAATTGTTTAACGGCGAGCGTCGGGTTGGCGTGGTCGAGGACGGTCTGGTCCGCGAGGTGCAGGACGCGCGCACGGTGCGCGATCTGGCGTTGGCGGCGATCGAGGCGGGCGTCAGCCTTGAGCAGCAGGTGAACACCCTGGGCCTGGGCATCAGCCACGACTATGCAGAACTGCTGGCGAAACTGCGCATCCTGCCGCCGCTGGATCATCCGGACCCGGCACACATGCTCGTCAGCGGCACCGGCCTGACCCATTTGGGCAGCGCCTCGGCGCGGGACAAGATGCATCAGCAGGCCGGCGACGAAGCGGCGATGACCGACACCCTGCGCATCTTCAAGTGGGGCGTGGAGGGTGGCAAACCGGCAGCGGGGCAGGCCGGTGTGCAACCGGAATGGTTCTACAAAGGTGACGGCAGCATCGTGGTGCGTCCGGGAAAACCGTTCCCGCTGCCGCCGTTTGCCGAAGACGCCGGAGAAGAGCCCGAGCTCAGCGGTCTTTACGTCATCGGCCACGACGGCAAGCCGTATCGCCTCGGTTATGCGGTGGGCAACGAGTTTTCCGATCACGTCATGGAGCGCAAGAACTACCTCTATCTGGCGCATTCCAAACTGCGCAGTTGCAGCTACGGGCCGGAACTTCGGGTCGGTGAGCTGCCGGAGCATCTGGCGGGCACCAGCCGCATTTTGCGCGACGGCGAAGTGCTGTGGCAGAACGAGTTTCTCACCGGCGAGGCCAACATGTGCCACAGCCTGGAAAACCTCGAATACCACCATTTCAAATACAGCCAGTTCCTGCGTCCGGGGGACGTGCACATTCACTTCTTCGGCACCGCGACCCTGTCCTTTGCCGACGGCATTCGCACCCGGCCGGGGGATGTGTTCGAGATCAGTCAGGCCGAGTTCGGTGCGCCGTTGATCAACGGCATCGCGCCGGTTGAAGTGGCCTTCGAGCCCGGCACCATCGGCATTCTTTAAGGAGCAACCCATGATTCTTGGTCACAACTATATTGGCGGCCAGCGCAGTGCCTGCGGCACCGTCAAACTCCAGAGCGTCGACGCCAGCACCGGCGAGGCATTACCTCACGACTTCTATCAGGCCACGCCGGAAGAAGTCGATGCCGCCGCCAAGGCTGCCGCTGCCGCGTACCCCGCTTATCGCAGCCTGAGCGCCGAGCGCCGCGCGCAATTCCTCGATGCCATTGCCGATGAGCTGGACGCGTTGGGCGATGAGTTTGTCGCCTTGGTCTGCCGCGAAACCGCGTTGCCCGCCGCTCGCATTCAAGGCGAGCGCGGTCGCACCAGCGGTCAGATGCGCCTGTTCGCCAAGGTGCTGCGGCGTGGTGATTTCTATGGCGCACGCATCGATCTGGCCCTGCCGGAGCGCAAGCCGTTGCCGCGTCCCGACCTGCGTCAGTACCGCATCGGCCTCGGCCCGGTCGCGGTGTTTGGCGCCAGCAACTTCCCGTTGGCGTTTTCCACCGCCGGCGGCGACACCGCTTCCGCCTTGGCCGCTGGTTGCCCGGTGGTGTTCAAGGCGCACAGCGGTCACATGGCCACGGCCGAGCAAGTGGCAGATGCAATTTTGCGCGCTGCGGAAAAAACCGGCATGCCGGTCGGTGTGTTCAACATGATCTACGGCGGCGGGGTCGGCGAAGCGCTGGTCAAGCACCCGGCGATTCAGGCAGTCGGTTTCACCGGCTCGCTCAAGGGTGGACGAGCGTTGTGCGACATGGCCGCGGCGCGTGCGCAACCGATCCCGGTGTTTGCGGAGATGTCGAGCATCAACCCGGTGATCATCCTGCCCCAGTCCCTGGCCGTTCGCGCTGAAAGCGTGGCCCGCGACCTGACTGCTTCGGTGGTGCAAGGCTGTGGCCAGTTCTGCACCAACCCTGGCCTGGTGATCGGCATTCGCTCGGCGCAGTTCAGTGCGTTTGTGCAGCAGGTGGCGGGGTTGATCAACGATCAGCCCGCGCAAACCATGCTCAATGCCGGGACGTTGAGCAGTTATGGCCAAGGCCTGCAAAAACTCCTCGCGCATCCGGGCGTGACGCACCTGGCGGGTAATCCGCAGCAAGGTAATCAGGCGCAACCGCAGTTGTTCAAGGCCGATGTCAGTCTGTTGCTCGACGGCGATGAAGTGCTGCAGGAAGAGGTCTTTGGCCCGACCACGGTGTTTGTCGAAGTGGCGGATCAGGCGCAACTCAGCGCTGCGTTGAATGGCCTGCACGGACAACTCACGGCGACGATCATTGGCGAACCGGCAGACTTCGAGCAGTTCGGCGAATTGACGGCGTTGCTGGAGCAGAAGGTCGGGCGAATTCTGCTCAACGGCTATCCGACCGGTGTGGAAGTTTGCGATTCGATGGTCCATGGCGGGCCGTACCCGGCGACGTCCGATGCGCGTGGCACCTCGGTGGGCACGCTGGCGATTGACCGCTTCCTCCGGCCGGTGTGCTTCCAGAACTACCCCGACAGCCTGCTGCCGGACGCGTTGAAGAACGGCAACCCGTTGCGTATTCAGCGGCTGGTGGATGGACAGCCGTCGCGTGATGCGCTCTAACGGCTGAACGCGATCCCCTGTAGGAGCAAGCTTGCTCGCGATAGCAGTGTGACAGGCGCATTGATACTGAATGTGCCACCGTCATTGCGAGCAAGCTTGCTCCTACAGGGGCTGTGTGGTGTGGGAGTTTTGTGGTCGGCTCTGAGCTGCTTCCACATTGCGCTATCATTGCGTCTTTCCCCTTCAAAGATTGACTGCCATGACTGCCCCAACCGACACCTTGCTCAACGCCCTCGAACACTGCGGAATGGTGGAAATCGACGGGTTGCATGCCTTTGAATTTGCTCTCGATGAGGAAGACAACCTGCATATCGAATGCATGGATGGCAGAAACGCACTGCATTGGGAATTCACCCCCGCTCAGATTCAAGCGGCAACTTTCGATCCGACTTTGCAAAGCTGGCTGATCAAGGACAACGGTGGCGAACACCGCCTGGTCTGCCTCGGCGACGTCGTCAGCGGCGACAACGAAGACGACGAACAAGAGGATGCGTAACCTCTGGCCGTTGTTGATCGCCGGCAGCATCGGTGCAATGGGTGTTCAGGCCGCATCCGCCGACGACTTTCAACTGCTCGTGGGTTCCTACACCGCAGGGCAAAGCCAGGGTATTTATCGCCTGAATTTCGACAGCGCCACCGGGCAGCTCGACGCCAAGCCGTTGCAAGTAATCAACAGCGAAAACCCGTCCTGGTTGACCCTGTCCAACGACCAGCGTCACCTGTTCGTGGTAAACGAAAACGGCCCGGGACAGAAAGACCCGGTTGGGCGCGTCAGCAGTTATGCGATCGACGCCAAATCCCATGCGCTGCGCCTGGTCAATCAGGTCCAGAGCCTAGGCACCGAACCCACCCATTCAAGCCTCAGTGGTGATGCCAGTCACCTGTTCGTCAGCAATTATTCAGTGAGTGAAGACCCTGGCGGCACGCTGGCGGTGTTGCCGGTGGGCGCCGATGGCGCGCTCAAAACCGTGGTGCAAATGAGCAGTCATCCGTCCAGCCGGGTCAACCCCGAGCGGCAGATGTCGGCGCATGTGCATTCGACGGTGTCCTCGCCGGATGGCAAGTTTGTGTTCTCCAATGATTTGGGCGCGGACAAGATCTTTGTCTATCGCTTCGATCCGAAGGCCAACCCGGACTTGCCGTTGATCGCGGCCACACCCGCATCGGTCCAGTTGCCGCCCGGCAGCGGACCACGGCATTTGCTGTTCAGCGCCGATGGCAAACACGCGTGGCTGACCATGGAAATGAGTGCGCAGGTCGCGGTGTTCGATTACCGGGACGGCACGCTTGAGCAAACGCAAATGGTCGATCTGGCGGCCGGGCAACCGACGTCGGACAAAGCCGCCGCAGCGTTGCATGCATCAAAGGATGGCAAATTCCTCTACGTCAGCAACCGTGGCACTGCCAATCAGTTGCTGGTGTTTGCCATTGATCCTGCGACCGGTCACCTCAAAGAGCTGCAACGCCGTTCGGTGGAAGGGGATCACCCACGCGAGTTCAGCCTCGATCCGAGTGGCCGGTTCGTGTTGATCGCCAATCAGAAGAGCAACCAGATTGTCGTCGTCGAACGCGATGCCAAGAGCGGTCTGCTGGGCAAAACCGTGCAGAAACTGCCGATGGATGCCCCGAGCGATCTGAAGTTCCTGGTGCGTCAATAGGCCGCAGGCCCCGGTTGATGGGGCCTGCATCCTTCTATTAATGACGCTGATATCTGCTACTGCTACAAAAGATTTCAAGGCGTCAGCCTCGGCAGTTAAGTTTGCTTCACGGCCCCACCGGGCAAGCAAGCCAACTGAATCCGAGGAATACCGCCATGAACTTCAATCTCTTCTCTGTTATCGCCGCATCCGCCATCTCTGCCACCGTTGCTCTGCCAGCCAGCGCCAACGTTGAAATCAGCGACAAAAAATCCCACTCCCAGAGCTACACCCAAAAATACCTGCAACAGAGCGCCAACTTCTACGCAGCCCTGGATCACAAAACCCAAGCCTGAAAAGTAAGCCCTGCACCCTTTATGCAGGAGCGAAGTCACTTGCGCGGATCAAGCTGAAAAGCTTCGAGAAAGCCTG
The DNA here is from genome assembly GCF_054897805.1 of Pseudomonas sp. GT1P32. Classification (NCBI taxonomy): domain Bacteria; kingdom Pseudomonadati; phylum Pseudomonadota; class Gammaproteobacteria; order Pseudomonadales; family Pseudomonadaceae; genus Pseudomonas; species Pseudomonas sp. GT1P32. Next base: position 1,287,208 of record NZ_CM142704.1, on the reverse strand, counting down.
AGTGATGTCGCTCCTGCATAACGCGTTTACGACAGCATCATATTGCTATTAATGCTGCGCTTGATATCACATGGCCATGAGTTTAAATTTGACGCTGATTTATTGACTCCTTCTACTATAAAAAGGATCGACAGCATGGCGATGCGTCTGGCCGTGGTACTTCTGTTCCTCTATTCAACCCCCATTTTATCTGCCGCAACGCCCGTTCCAGGCGAGCCTGACGCTGCCCGAGAGCGCTTGATGAGTTTTATCGAAGGCTGAAATAGACTGGCTTAATGATCAACGAAGCTGATGGTGACTATGGATAACCCTGAGTGGTTATCACAGCTTTTTTGATCGATTCTGTGGGCACTGAAACATGCCCACGGAGAACACCATGGCCAGCACAATCCTCACTTCTGCCAAACACGGCGCCTACCTGGCCATCGGTCTTTACGTGGCGCTGGTGTTGGTTGTCAGCATTACCGCGCAATCGCAACACGAAATCGACGCACCGATTCAGGTCGCTTATCCCGCCATTCAGTTCGAGCACCGCGCACAAAACGCCGTGATCGATCACGCAGACGTGGCGGGAGTGGCAGGGGCATGAAAGGGGGCAAACTCTGGGTCATCGCCTTCCTGGCGTTCATGACCAATGGCTCATCACTGTTGGGCATCGGACAAGCCTCGGCAGGTTCCGTGGCTCGCGCTATCGAAGCCAATCACAACCTCGCTCGCAGCATCGAAACCGAAAAGGCCATGGGCCTGCTGGCTGGTAATCCACCGATCAAACGCCAAGGCGATTTCTTCGGACCGTTCCAGGTCGATTGCTCGGTGCTGCAGATGTGTGAAGTGTTCGCCTGAATCCTCAATACACCACCGCCCCCTGTAGGAGCGAGGCTTGCCCGCGAAGCTTTTGGCGGTCTTGATGACCCCTTCGCGGGCAAGCCTCGCTCCTACAGGGGGGCGGTGGTTATTTCTTCATGATTGATGTGAACAGGTCCGACTCCAGGAATCGCTGCAGCCACGCCTGCAACCGCACGTAAGGCGTCTGCCCGAACCACTCGCGATCGACATGGGCGAACTGCCTTACGAACGGCATCAACGCCACATCCGCGAGGCTCGGATGCGCCGCCAGCAAGTAATCGCGGCCCTCCAGCAACGCCTCCAGCCTGCGCAAGAACACCTCACCCTCGCTACGATAAAACGCCATTGGCTGCTCGGGATAACGCTCGGCGTACTTGTAGCGATTCAGATGCACCTTGAACACCTGATCGTTCTCTTCGATCAGCGCGGCGATCTGCGTTTGCCCCGCCGGATCATCCTTGAGCAACCAATCCTGCGGATCGTTCTGCGCCAATGCCCAGTGCATGATCGCGAGGCTTTCATCGATGACCTGGCCGTCGACGCTCAGCACCGGCACCGTGCCTTTGCTCGACAGCGCCAGCATCTCGGCAGGCTTGGCCTTCAGGCTGACCTCGACGATGTTCACGGCAACGTCCGAGTAACGCAGGGCCATCCGCGCCCGCATGGCGTACGGGCAGCGGCGGAAGGAGTACAGCGTGGTCATTTCACCTCCAGGGTACTCAGGCCGTTGCCCTGACGATGGACCTGAATCTGCACCGGGATCCGTTCGTGCATTTCCTGGACGTGGGAAATTACCGCGACCTTGCGGCCCTGAGCCTGCAAGCCATCGAGGGCGTCCATCGCCAGTTGCAGGGATTCCGGATCGAGGCTGCCGAAGCCTTCGTCGATGAACAGCGATTCGATTTTCAGCGTACTCGACGCCATCGATGCCAGGCCCAATGCCAGGGCCAGCGACACCAGGAACGTCTCGCCACCCGACAGCGAATGCACCGAACGCAGCTCATCGCCCATCTCGGTGTCCATCACCAGCAAGCCCAGCATGCTGCCGCCGCGTTTGAGGCGATAGCGCCGCACCAGTTGCCGCAACTGCACGTTGGCGTGATGCACCAGCAGGTCGAGGTTGTAGGCCTGGGCGATCTTGCGGAAGGTGTCGCCGGTCGCGGAGCCGATCAAGGCATTCAAGCGCGCCCAGCGCTGATACTCGCTGTAAGCGTCGGCGATCTGTTGCGCCAGGGCCTGATTGGCGTTCTGCCGGCGCTGATCCTCGGTCTGTTCGGCGCGCAGTTCGGCGCAGCGGTGCTCGCTGGCGGCAAACTGGTTTTGCAGCTCGGTCAGGGCGGTGGCCAGTTGCGCGGTATCGAGATTACCGTTGTGCTGCGCCTGATGGCTGGCCAGACGCTTATCGCGTTCCTGCAACAACACCTTGGCTTGTTCGATAGCTTTTTCGTTGTGCTGCAACCGTTGGCGCAATTCGCTGACCTGCTGGTCGTCGACGCTCAGCAACTGCTCAAGGCCGCCGTCATCCAGTTCCGGATGCAAGGCGCGCCAGTCGGCAATCTTCGCGCTCAGCTCACGATCTTCGCTTTCAAGGGCGAGCAGGCGGTCTTGCTGCGCTTTCAGTTCCGCAGCCAGTTGCACCAGGCGCGTGCGCACCGATTGCAGTTCCTGACTGACGGTCGCTTGGGCATTGCGCGCCTGTTCGACGGCTTGATCCAGTTGCTGTTGCCAGTGTTCGGCGCTGCTGTGTGAACCGATCAGTTGCGTCAGTTGCTGCTGGCAAACCTGTTGCTGCTCGGTGAGCGTGGTGAACTGACGCTGAGCCGTTTCCAGCTGCTGGACGCGGGTCAGTTGACGATCCTGTTCCTTCTCCAGCGTCTGCTGGCGTTGTAGCTGTTCGCTCAGTTCATCGCGTTGCTGGTCGAGTTGCTCCAGGCGCTGGGCGATCTGCCGGTCGAGCTGCATGAAAGTCGCAGCCGGTTCGTTGCGCAAGGCGTCCAGTGTGTCGGCCGGGAGCAGGGTGCTGAACGCGATCAGCTCTTCGTCGAGGCGCTGACGGTCATTGCTCAACTCGCGTTGCTGGTTGGCCAGATGCTGGGTCGCCTGCTGACTCGCGGTTTCGGCGTTGCGCAGTTGCTGTTGCAGGCGTGTGGCGTCCTGCTGCAGGGTGAGCAGGGCGGTTTGGCGCTGTTCGTCCTGCGTGATGCTTTGGTTCAACTGGCTGTTTTGCTGGTTCAACCAGGCATCGCGTTTGGCGCTGTCCTGGGTGAAAAGCTGCGCGGATAACGGGTGCGCATCGAGGCTCGGGGCCAGGCTTTGCTGCTGAGCGATCAGTTGTTCCTGCTGTTGCAGCAATTCCTTCTGTTGCGCAATCACGCCGCCGACTTCGGTACGCAGGTCGGTGAGTTTTTCCTTGAGCGAATCCACCGCTTTTTGCGCGTTGGCCTGTTCGCTTTCATCATGGCGGCCGAGGCTTTGCAGCAGTGCTTCGGGCTGATGATAAGGATGGTCCGGGCTGCCGCAGACCGGGCAGGGCTGATCATCCTGCAGTTGCTCGCGAAGTTCTTCGACACTGGCGCTGCGTGCCAGACGCTGACGTTCCAGCAGTTCGCGGGTCACCGTCAGGGTCTGTTCGGCCACGGTCAATTCGTTTTTGGTTTTCACCCCGTCCTGGGTCAGGCGGTCGCGTTCCTGCTGGGCAACGGTTTGACGTTGCTGCAATTCGGCGATGCGCTTGTCCAGTTCCTGCTGGTTAGTCCACAGTCGCGTCAGCTCTTCAATGGCGCGCAGTTGCTTGCGGTTGTCCTGCAACAGAGTGCCCAGCAGCTGGATCTGTTCGGCCACCGCATCAGGCTCCGCGCCGGCCTCTTTGTAGAGCACTTCCAGATTCTGTTTTTGCGCCGCCAACTCTTCGGCGGCATGGGTGGCGTTCTGCTCCAGAGAGGTTTGTTCCGCCTGCCCCTTGTTCAATCGATTGCCGATCAGCATCAATTGTTGCAAGCGGTCGCGGTAGGCGTTCCAGGCATCGCTGAGCGGCGCCAGATGGGTGCTTTGCTCAAGCTCGGCGGCAATCCGTTGCAGGCGCTCGGCAACCCGGTTCTGTTGCTCAAGCAAACCTTGAATCGTCTGTTGGCCTTCGGAGCAGGCCTGTTCGGCTTGCTGCTTGAGGTCGGCGCTGAGGCCGGTGTCCTTGATCAGGCGGGCGAGGGTGCTTTGCGCCTCAAAGGCCTGGCGCAGCAGTGGCGCGCTTGAAGTGTGTTGGCTTTGTGCCTCGACCAGCGCGGTTTGCGCTGCGCTGAGACTGTGTTCGAGTTGCGTCTGACGGGTTTGCAGATCCTGTTCTTGCCCGGTGTGCTGCTGAATCTGCGCGGCCAGCGGCGTGAGCTGGGCGGTCAGTTCGGTCTTGCGGGCGAACTGGTGCCGTTGTGGTGCCAGTTGTTCCAGTCGGGTCAGTTTCAAGCGTTCGCCGGCCAGGTTTTCCCAATCCTGCCGGGCGCTGGTCAGTTGCTCGGTGGCGCTGAGCTGCTCGTCCTGCAATTGGCGCAGCTCTTTCAGCCAGGTGTGCTGCAACTCCAACTGTTTGAGTTGTGCCTGTTGAGTCTTCAGTTGCTGCTGTGCTTCGTTGAAGCGTTCATCCAGTTCTGCGCGGGCTTCGGTCGACAGCGGCGTCACGCCGGTGGCCTGATCCTGCAACAGCTTGTGCGCTTCACGGGCCTCTTTGGCCTTGTCGAAGGCGCGACGGCCGAGACGCGTGTAGAGCGCGGTGTCAGTGAGTTTTTCCAGCAGTTCGCTGCGTTCGTTGTCGTTGGCCTTGAGGAACGCACTGAATTCGCTTTGGGCCAGCAACACGGCACGGGTGAACTGCTCGAAGTTTAGGCCCAGGACAGCTTCGAGCTGGACCTTGAATTCAACCTTCTGACTGGCCAGCAGTTGATCCAGATCGATGTCGCGCAGGCTCTGACGGCTGTGTTGCAACTTGCCGCCGGCCTTTTCCCGGGCGCGATTGGCTTCCCAGCGCGCACGGTAGCGACGGCCATCGATGCCGACGAAATCCACTTCGGCATAGCCTTCGCCCGTACCGCGACGCAGCAACGTGCGCGGGTCACCGGTGCTGATTTCGCCATCGGCGTCCGGCGCTTTGGCCGACACTTGCGCGTTGCTCAGACGCGGCACGGCGCCGAATAGCGCCAGGCACAAGGCATCGAGCAAGGTGCTTTTGCCGGCACCAGTTGGCCCGGTAATCGCGAACAAACCGGCGCTGGCCAACGGTTCAGCGGTGAAGTCGATTTCAAATGGTCCGGCCAGGGAGGCGAGGTTTTTCAGGCGGATCGCGAGAATTTTCATGGCTGTTCGCTCTCCATCTGCACGTCTTGCAACAGCTCGGCGAAGTCCTTCAGCGTTTGCTCATCGACCTCGCTGCCGTAGTTGTCCTGCCAGGCGCGGCTGAACAATTCCTGGGGCGTGAGCTGGTCCAGTTCAACGAGGGTCGCACCGTCATCAAGGCCATCACGGCTCCCGTTGCCGGCGTATTCAGCCGCGATGCGCACCAGGCGCACGGCTTTGCCTTGCAGGGCAGTTTCGACCTGATGGCGCAAGTCCGGTTGCGGCTCGTCGAGGCGCACCCGCACTTCCAGCCACGGCTGACGCTGAATGTCGGCGAGCAAGTCGATGTTCGGCAGGTCGGCCAGTTGTAGCAGGATGTCGGCCAAAGGCGCCGGGCCGATACGTTGCAGGTTGACGGCGCGGGGAATCAGTTTCGGTTCGACGCTGACCAGGGTTTCGCCGTCGAGCTGGACGTCGAGAATCTGATGCTGATAACCGATTTCGGAGAACGACAATGGAATCGGCGAGCCGCTGTAGCGAATGCGCTCTTCACCGTTGACCTTCTGCGGTTTGTGCAAGTGGCCAAGGGCAACGTAGCTGATGCTCGGGCCGAAGAGGCTGGCGGGCAGCGCTTCGGCGTTGCCGATGATCAGGCTGCGCTCGGAATCTTCGGACACCGAACCGCCGGCCATGTGCGCATGACTGATGGCAATCAGCGCCTGACCTTTCTTGCGCTTGGCGTTGGCGGCTTCGATCAGCCATTCGTGAACCTGGCCGATCCCGCGCAGGTAGTTGTCGCCCAGGTGCGCGCCGGTCACTTCGGCAGGTCGCAAAAATGGCAACGCCAGGCACCAGGCGACGGTTTTGCCCTTGGCGTCCGGCAGTGGCAGCAGCAGGCGCTCGGCGTCGAGTTGGCCGTCATCCAGCCACAAGACACGACCCAGCGCATGCGTGCGCAAACGGCGCATCAACGGTGCAGGCAATTCGATGCGCGAACCGGAATCATGATTGCCGGCGATCATCACGATGGTCAGCTTCGGCTGTTGTTCGTGGGCGCTGACGATGAAATCGTAGAGGCGTTCCTGGGCTTTGACCGGTGGATTGACCGTGTCGAAGATATCGCCGGCGATCAACAGCACATCGGGCTGGTCCAGTTTCAGTTGATGCAGCAGCCACTCGAGGAAACAGCCGTGCTCGAAATCGCGTTCCTGGCCGTGCAGGTTCTGCCCAAGGTGCCAGTCGGAGGTGTGAAACAGACGCAAGGCGAGCTCCGTAGGAAATAAGGTGATGGCCGCGTGGGAATTGAAGGCGGCTAAAGGACAGGGAGTTTACTGGCAAACAAGATCGACGGCGCGGTGGATATCATCAAACTGCAGGTTGGCGGAAGGTGCAGCGGGAAAAGGTGTGCGACCCGCTGGGATGCATCCGACTGTGGCGGTTTTTAAGAATCTACCTGTAGTTTCTGAAAGTAGTTTCAAGTGGGGGGGCATGTTATATCCGATTAATGAACAGATCCCAGGTGTGCAGCGCTACGCCCGCGCTGGAAGTTATCGACCCCCGTGGCTTGCGCCATCGTGAAGTTTTGTACTGCCGCTCGCAAACCGGTCAGGTGCCTGACGCACGGATTACGCGCTACCGCTACGATTCAGGAAATCGGGAAATCGACTGCTGGGATCCCAGGCTATGGGGGAATACAAGGCAAGGAACGACCTCATCGTCCATTTACAGTCTGTCGGGCAATGCGTTGTTGACTGAGAGTGCTGATGCCGGCTGGCGTATCTCATCACTGAGTTCTGCCAGCGTTGAGCTTCAACGTTGGGACAGCCGCGGTTGCGAACGCCGTAATAGTTACGATGAGCAACTTCGCTTGGTGGCTGTGCAAGAAGGCGAGGCAGGCGAGGCGCTAAAGTTTGTCGAGCGATTTACTTACGGAGGCGCATCTGTCTCGGCGGCCGGTAATCAATCTGGCCGCCTCATGCGCCAAGATGATATGGCAGGAACGTTGGGGGGGCACCAGTACTCACTGGATGGCCTTCTATTGAGCCAAACGAGACAGTTCCTCAACACCCTCGATTCCCCCGACTGGCCATTGGACTGTGCGTTGCGTGACGGTTTGCTGGACAGTGAAACCTTTGTGACGACGTCCTTTTATAATGCGATTAGAGAATTACGAGCTCACGTTGATGCATTAGGCAATACCCGGATCTTCAAAATTTCAGTGTCCGGGGAGTTAAAAGAGGCTCGCTTGAGACTGTCCAATGTCGGACATTCGGCGCATCTGTTGGTCAGTGAGATTCACTACAACGCTTGGGGGCAGGTCGAAAGCGAACGTCTGGGGAACGGTACAAAAATCATCGCCGAGTATGAGGATGAAAACGGGCGGCTTCGTCGACTCGCCGTCCTGCACCCGTGTGCATACCTCTTGCAAGATCAGCATTACCTTTATGATCCAGTGGGCAATGTCCGGAGTATTGACGATAGAGCCCAGCCCGTTCGTTTTTACAAGAATCAACGTATTTACTCTGTTAGTTGCTACCGCTATGACAGTCTGTATCAACTCGTTGAAGCTTCTGGCCGGGAAATAGAACCGCCTGTTTATGGACCTCAATTGCCGACAGGACAACAGGCGCCCTTAGACCCTCAACGTCTGCGCAACTACGCTCAAACTTTCGAATACGACGCTGCCGGTAACCTTTTGTTTCGCCATCATAGCCGCGCCCCAACCATCAGAATGGCTGTGTCCGAATTCAGTAATCGAAGTTTGGGGGAGTACGAGGGCGGGTCGCTGCCGGACGAGCAGGATATCGTTAACGGCTTCGACGCCAATGGAAATCAACGTGAGTTGTGGCAGGGGCAACAGATGAGTTGGAATAGTCGTAACCATCTGAGTCGTGTGACGATGATTGCTCGGAAGGAGGGCGTTGATGACGATGAGCGATACAGCTATGACAGTTCAGGCCGCCGCGTGAGAAAAGAACATCGCAACCAGGCACATAGCCGAACAATAACCAGACAGACACTATATTTTCCAGGGTTGGAAATTCATCGATCCAATACAGGCGGCCCCCATAGTTTTGTTGACATTGATTTAGGGCGATTCCGGGTTCGGGTGAAACATTGGGTTGGATTATCGACATCGGGAACAAGTAGTGCCCCATTGCTTTATTGCCTGAAAGACAGTCTTGGCTCAGGTGTTCTGGAACTTGACGAGAATGCCGGACTGGTGAGTCAAGAAAGTTACTACCCATTTGGCGTGACGGCATGGCGTGCCAGTAGGACGGATCTGGATGCTCAATACAAAACGGTTCGTTTTTCAGATAAGGAGCGTGATGCGACGGGGCTTTACTATTATGGTTTCAGGTATTACGCACCTTGGTTATGTCGCTGGATAAGTCCTGATCCCGCCGGCCCTGTCTATGGGCAGAACCTTTATCGAATGACTGAAAACCGACCCACTACGCTCGTTGACAGGCAGGGGTTGAAGCCTGTCTTGCCGAGTGCTGAAAACCGCTCTTCTTGGCAGGGTGACGTGAGCGAGCGTCTTGACGGACTCAGTGAGCCTCGTCAAAGAGCCCAGCTTTTTATCAAGGAAAATTTTATAACAGATGAAATTCAACAAGGTTCCAATGAGGTCAGTTCGACCTACATCAATGAAGTAGACGGCAATCGATATGAGAGTTGGTTCGTGAACGAGTTTCACGAGGGTATCTGGATTTTCAAACAAAACTACAAGACTAAACCGCCAGGAGAAGGCGCATCCAAATCTGTTGTGTCTGACCGGTTTTATGCCAGCGATGTTGCCCGGTACCAATACGAATTAGTCGCCAGTAAACGTGGTTTTTTTGGGCGGCTTCCTTCGATCATTAAAAGAGAGAACGTCTTGAACTACGAGGCACTTATTCGCACAGGTAGTTCCGAAAGTGACGCGGCGGGCATGATGAATGCATTTTTTACTCAAACACCCAATGGCAAAAGTACACTGCGTATCCTGGAAGACTTCGATCTTGAGCCCGTCAGCGTGGAAAGAGTCAAAGGAAACAGCGGCCAAGTTGATTTTTTGATTCATGTGCGGCCCAGAACACATATTTCGGCGCAACAACAGGAGAATAAAGAGAATCATGAAACGCTTGCTCAAGAGCGCCGTGAGGCAAATCCATACTCACGTTTCTTCGGAGTTGAGCCTTTAAAAGGCTCCATTCGCAGGGGATCAATCGATATGGCGCGGATGGAACACAGAGGTAGTGACGGGCGCCTCTGAGCAGATGCACACGCCGTGCTTCCAAGGCGGCAGACGCAAGGCGAGCTTCGTAGGAAAGAGGTGATAGCCGCAAGTGAAATGCAGGCGGCGAAAGGGGAGAGAGTTTACTGGCAAACGCATTGGCCTGATCCGCCCAAACTGCCAGGCAACCCCGTAACTTGTAGGAGCTGGCTTGCCAGCGATGGCGGCCTCAAGCCCGACGCAAGGCTCAAGGCTCGATCGCCGGCAAGCCGGCTCCTACAGGATTGGGGTTACTTCGGATAGAGCGGTGGCAGGCCGCTGTCGCCGATCGGGTCTTGAACCCGCTCGGCAATCGGGATCGCCTTGATCGCGCGCCACAGTTCTTCACCTTGCCAATGCTGGCCGGTTTCGCTGTACAGCGCCCCATTCAATCCATCCAGCGCGTCCGACAACGGCACAAATCGCGCCGCCATGTCGGCCAGGGTTTCCGGTTGTTGCCGGGCCCAGGCGTCGAGGGCCTGGCGGGTGGCGTGGGAGTCGTTGGCCTGGCAGGCGCGCTTGAGGTCGTCGAGCACGGTGCGCGGGCTCGGACCGGCCTGCGCCACTCGCGAAATCGCCGGTTGCCAGCGCGCACGCCACCAGAGGCCGAAGCCCAGTAGGGTGGTGCAGGCGAGAATCACGGTGCTGAGTTTCCACCACCAGAGCGCTTCATTGTCGGCAGGGGAAATGACCTGCGTCGCGCCGGCCGGGGTATCGACCATCAAGCCCGGATTGTTCGCCACTTGCAGCGTCCGCGCCGGCAGGCTGCTGTGCTCCAGATGATCTTCGAAGGTGTTCCACCAGACCACATCCACAGCCGGCAACTCGACGTTTCCCCGCTGCACAGGCACCAGTGCCTCACGGTCCTCACGGCTGCCGATCAGGCCACGCTCGCTATTCTGGTTGACCAGCACTGGCTGATCCGGATAACGCCGCAAGCCGTTGACGTCGGTGGCCGGCAATGGCGGCAGTTGTGAACTGGCCAAACCTTCGGCTTTCAAAATCAGGCTGCGAGTCAGCGAATCACCCACTTGCGTGTGATCCGGTTCCGGATTCCAGCTCTCGCTCAGGGTCAGGCTGCGGGCCGGCAGCCAAGGCACGTCAGCCGGGTAAGTGGCAGGTTTCGGCTTGACGGTCAGCGGCAGTTCGACCGAGCTGACACGCATCAATTTTCCGGATTTCGGCACCTGGGACTCGACGTCCTTGGCCGGCTGCGCGTCCACCAGCGTGGCGCTGAAGATCTGCGCCGGAATGGTCAACTGGCCACTGTGTTGCGGGTAGATCGCGTAGCGCAATTCGATCACGCCATGGCGCAGGCCATTGATGTCTTTTTCGTAAGTGCGCGACTCGCCCAACTGCTCGATGCGCGCATCGGGAATCTGCAACGGAGTCAGGCTGCTGTCGTCATACAGCGACACGGAATGGTAGATGCGTAAGGTCAGGATCGCCTGGGCCTGCACATAGACGCTGTTTTGATCGAGGCTGGCGTCGATGAATACCGGGGCCAGTTTTTGCTTGCTGTCCTGGGTTTCGCTCTCGACCACTTGCAAGGTGATCGGCTGGCTCTGCACATCGCCCAGTTGCAGCGACGGAATCACTACGCTGCCGTTCTGACGAGGCAGCAAGGTGATGATCCAGCGGGTGGTGGCGCCGTTGCCGCCGTTAAGGGTCGTCAACTGGTTGACCTGGCGGGTGCCGCGCACTTCAAACAGCGGCTCCAGCGCCGTAAGGTCGGGCTTGCCGAACTGGGTGACATCGTTGGACTCCAGGGTCAGCTCGACCGTTTCGCCGGAGTTCAGGCGACTGCGGTCGACACTGGCGACCAGCTGCGCAGCCTGGGCCTGTACGGTCCAGAGAATCGTTGCAAGCAAGAAAGCGGTGAAGCGGGTCATCGGGTTTTTTCCTGATCCTGATGTTGTTGCTGTTCGTACCAGAATTTGCGTCTGAGCAGTTCGCCCGGGTCGTCCGGGATCTTGCGCAGCCATTGCTCCAGCGCCTGGCGCTGTTCGCCATCGATGGTATCGCTGGCAGGACGCAACGGCGGGGTAGTGCTTTGTTCGTCGCCCAACTCGCTGCCGGGCACCTCATTGGTGCCGGGGCGCGCCGATGCCGTATCCGACTGCTCTGAATCGGGTGCCGACGTCTGGGCATCGGACTTCGGTTCGCCACTGTTCGACTGTTGGGTGGCTGCACCCGGCGGTGGCTCCTGCGGGGTCCCGGCCTCGTCGCCTTCGGTTTTGTCCGGTTCAACGGGCGCCGGTGTGTTTTTCTGCTTGATCAAGCTTTCCACCAAGGCCTTGTTGGTCTGCGCCGGACGCAGATCCGGTTGCCGCTCCAGTGCCTGTTCGTAGGCATCCAGCGCAGCTTCCAACTCACCACCTTTGGCCAGGGCGTTGCCACGATTGTAGTGGGCGTGGGCGTCATTGCCTTCGGCGAACCGCTGGGCGGCGCCACTGTAGTCGCCGGCCTCGTAGAGCGCCACGCCTTGCCATTGCCGATCCTGGAAATGTTGCGCGGCCTCGGCCGGACGCTTCTTTTTCAACAGATGCAGGCCTTGCTGGTCAGGACGCAACCACAAGTCTTCGAAGTCGAAGGCGTAGCTCGGCTGCGGCAACAGGAACAGCAGCGGCAGGCAGAGCAGCCAGCCGCGCCGGCCAGCGCAGGCCGCCAGCAACAACAGCGGCAACAACAGCCAATAACCCTGATCGGCCCAGCTATCGAGACGCAGGGTCTGGCCGTCATTGCGCAAGTTGCGCGGGCCATCGAGCAAGCCGAGGGCGCGCAGGTCGGCATCGTCCAGGCGCGCGTGGCGATAACGTCCGTCGAGGCTGTTGACGAACGCTTTCAGGTTCGGCTCGTCGAGGTGCGGCACCAGAATTGCGCCCTGATCATCCTTGAGGAAACTGCCGTCCTCCTGAGTGATCGGCGCGCCTTCGGCGGTGCCGATGCCAAGCATCAAAAACCGGGTCGACTTGCCGTCCAGCGCCTGTTGAATGCCTTCGCGTTCCAGTTCGGTCAGGGACGAGCCGATCAGCAGAATCCGGCCGTCACCCAGTGCGCCCTGACTCAGCAGCGTAAGGGCCTTGGTCACCGCGAGATCAGCGCGATGACCGGTCTGGGGCATCAACGACGGCTTTAGCGCCTCCAGCAGATTGCGGCTGGTAGACAGGTCATCCGACAGCGGCACCAGCGTGTGTGCGCTGCCGGCGTAGACGACGATGGCGGTCTGGGCGTCGCTGCGGTTTTGCAGCAGGTCGAACAGCTTGCGCCGGGCTTGTTCCAGTCGGTTTGGCGTCACGTCGGTGGCGAGCATCTCCGGGGTCAGCTCAAGGATCACCACCAGCGGGTCGGCCGGTTTCTGACTGGCTTGCTCGACGCGCTCCCAACTCGGCCCTAACAGCGCCAGAATCGTCAGCAGCCACGCCACACCGAGGGCGACCCACGGCAATTTGCTGTCGCGACCGTTGCCGCCACTGAGCAACGCAGAATGAAAGGCCGGCGGCAGAATCATCTGCCAGCGCCCGGCGCGCTTCTGTCGATGCCAGAGTTGCCAGAGCAACCAGCCGAGCAGCGGCAACAGCAGCAGCCACCAGGGGCGGAACCAGTAAGGCCACAGCGCACTCATCGGCGCCTCCGCAGGCGCAGGCGCTTGAGTCGCTGGCGCCAGTCAGGCAATTGCGTTTGCAAGAACAGATCCTTGGTAAACAGGCGCTGCAACGGGTTATCCGGCCAGCGTTCGCGCGCCACCAGCAACAGACTCAACAGCAGCGCCATTGCCAACGGCCAGTGATACAACGCCTGCGCCGGGCGGGCCTGGGTCGGTTGCTGGGTCACGGGTTCCAGTTGATCGAGGGTTTCCTTGATCGTTTGCAACTCCTTGCCGTCGCGAGCGCGGAAATACTGACCGCCCGTGGCGGCGGCGATGGCCTTCAGCGCAGGCTCGTCGAGGTCCAGGCTCGGGTTGATGCCGAGGAATCCTGCGGTGCCGCTTTGCTCGGGATCGGCGCCGATGCCGATCGGGTAGATTTTCACGCCTTCCTTGGCCGCCAGCCGCGCGGCGGTCAGCGGGTCGATTTCGCCGCCGTTGTTAGCACCATCAGTGACCAGAATCAGCACACGGCTTTGCGCCGGACGCAGGCGCAGGCGTTTGAGCGCGAGACCGATGGCGTCGCCGATGGCGGTGTTTTTGCCGGCGATGCCGATGCGCGCTTCGTCGAGCCAGACCCGCACGGTGCGCCGGTCAAAGGTCAACGGGGCTTGCAGGTAAGCTCTGCTGCCGAACAGGATCAGGCCGACACGGTCGCCTTCGCGTCGCTCGAGAAAATCACCGAGCAAATGTTGCACCAGCGTAAGGCGGCTGACTTCATCGTCCTGCCACTGCATGTCGGGGAAATCCATGGAGCCGGAAACATCCACCGCCACCAGCAGATCACGGCCACTGGCGGCAATCGGCAACGGTTCGCCGAGCCATTGCGGGCGCGCTGCAGCGATCAGCAAAAACAGCCACAGCAGGATGAACGGCGCTTGTTGCCGCCAGGCTGGCAGGTTGGCCCGGGCACGGCGTCTTGCCAGGCCTTCGAGGTCACTGAGGAAACTGACTTTTAGCGCCGGTTCGCCGCTGTCGGCCACCGGCAGCACGATGCGCATCAACCACGGCAGCGGCAGCAGCGCGAAGATCCACGGCCAGGCGAACTCAAACATGTTTGCGAATCCACGTGTCGACGGCTTGGGTCAGGCCGGCGATGGCCTTGTCGTCGAGTTTGCATTCGGGTTTGTAGGCGCCTTCGACCAGTACCATCCAGCGCGTCAGCCCGGCGGCCGGGCAACGGTTGTCGAGAAACGCCAGCCATTTGCGCCCGTTGAGGGTGTGGCTCTGGCTGTAGGGGTAATGGTTGCGGCACAGGCGTTTGAGCAAACCGTTGAGTTGCTGCAGCCAGGCACCGGCCGGCGCGCCGTCGTAAGGTTTGGGCATCAGCGCCAGTTCGGCCAGTGCGGCGATGCGCACCGGGTCCAGCGGTTGTTCGGCGCGCACGATGGGGCGCTTGTTCGGCAGGAAACGCCGCGCCTTCCACAGGCCGTAGCCGATCAGCGGCAGCAACAACAGCAAAAACCACCAGCCCGGCGCCGGTGGCCAGAAGCCAATCGGAGGCGGGGAAATCAGCGGTTGCAGTTGATCGAGGCTGCTCATCGATGTTTCCCCGGTTTTTGCGGGTTCAGATACTCGCGCAGTTGTTCGACCATTTCGCTCTGGGTGCTCAGAGGCATTAACAACACCCGCAGTTTTTGCGCGAGCAATTCCCAATGGGCGATGCGCGCTTCGGCCTGGGCGCGGTAGGTCTGGCGCAGGTCGAAATTCAGGGTGTCGAGTTCCAGTTGTGCGCCGCGTTCGGCAAAGCGCAAAAGACCGGCAGCGGGCAGGGCGTGGTCCAGTGGGTCGGACAGTGGCAGCAGCAACAGGTCGCAATGTCGCGACAGCAGGCTCAGTTGCTGCTCGGAGCCCTCAGTCAACGCGCGCTCGTCGCAGATCACGATCACCAGGCTGCCGGGGCGTAGCACCTCCCGGGCACGACGCAGGGCCAGGTTGAGGGAATCGCGGTTCTGCTCGCTTTCGGTGTGCAACGACTGATTGACACGCACCAGCCGGTTGAGAAATTGCAGCAGGCTTTGTTTGCTGCGCCGGGGCTTGATTTCGTAGTGTTCGTTATCGCCGAACACCAGCCCGCCAACCCGATCGTTATGGCCGAGCGCGGCCCAGCCGATCAGGCTGGCAGCCTGGGCGGCGAGCACCGATTTGAACATCAGCCCGGAACCGAAAAACAGCCGTCGGCTCTGTTCGACCATGATGAAAATCGGCCGCTCGCGTTCTTCATGGAACAGCTTGGTGTGCGGCTCCTGCGTTCGGGCGGTGACGCGCCAGTCAATGCTGCGCACGTCGTCGCCGGCCTGATAGACCCGCACCTGATCGAAGTCGACGCCACGGCCACGCAGCTTGGAGTGGTGCAGGCCGATCAGCGGGCTGCGCTGGCTCGGCGTGGAAAACAGCTGCACTTCACGCACACGATGGCGCATTTCGATCAGCTCGGCGAGGCTGACGCGGATGCCCGGCTCGGGCGGCAGAATGGCGTTCATCGGGGTCAAGCGACGGCTACGACGTCGAGAATCCGCTGGACCACCCGGTCCTGGTCGATGCCAGCGGCTTCGGCTTCAAAGGACAGAATGATGCGGTGACGCAAGACGTCGAACAGCACCGCTTGAATGTCTTCCGGGCTGACGAAGTCGCGACCGGCCAGCCAGGCGTGGGCGCGGGCACAGCGGTCGAGGGCAATCGAACCGCGCGGGCTGGCGCCGTAGGCGATCCACTCGGCCATCTCCGGGTCGAACTTCGCCGGCGTGCGCGTGGCCATGACCAGTTGCACCAGGTATTCCTCCACGGCGTCGGCCATGTACAGACCGAGGATTTCCTTGCGGGCGGCGAAAATGGCCTGCTGGCTGACCCGGCGCTCCGGTTTGGTTTCGCCGTTCAGGGCTTCGCCACGGGCCTGTTGCAGGATACGGCGTTCGACGGTGGCGTCCGGGAAGCCGATTTTCACGTGCATCAGGAAGCGGTCCAGCTGCGCTTCGGGCAGTGGGTAAGTGCCTTCCTGCTCGATCGGGTTTTGCGTGGCCATCACCAGGAACAGCGGCGACAGCTCGTAGGTGCTGCGCCCGACACTGACCTGACGCTCGCCCATAGCTTCAAGCAAAGCCGACTGGACCTTGGCCGGGGCACGGTTGATTTCGTCCGCCAGCACGAGGTTGTGGAAGATCGGGCCTTGCTGGAACACGAAACTGCCGGTTTCCGGGCGATAGATTTCCGTGCCGGTGATGTCGGCAGGCAACAGGTCAGGGGTGAACTGGATGCGATGGAACTGGGCTTCGATGCCTTCGGCGAGTTCTTTGATGGCCTTGGTCTTGGCCAGGCCGGGAGCGCCCTCGACCAGCATGTGGCCGTCGGCAAGCAGGGCGATGAGCAAGCGCTCGATGAGTTTTTCCTGGCCGAGAATCTGCGTTGAAAGAAAGGTTCGCAGCGCGAGCAGCGCTTCACGATGTTCCATCGATGACTGTTCCTGGAAAGGGTGACCGAAGACGTTCGAATAACGCCAGGGCTGGGGGCATTACTTTAATCTATCGCGGGGGGCGGCGACTAACGGCATTTTGTGCAAATGTGCGCAGGAGGTGGGTTATCGATGTTGTTTCGGAGAATGTGGCGATTTTGCGGACGCCTTCGCGGGCAAGCCTCGCTCCTACAGGATCAGGGCAGCCGCGATATTGCGCTCGGCCTAAACCTGTAGGAGCGAGGCTTGCCCGCGAAGAGGCCCGTCCAGGCAACATCAAATCTCGCTGATGTAAGTCCCGGTCCCCTTGAGAATGTTCTGCAATGTTTCTTCCACTTCCGCCAAATCACCCGCATCCGTGCTATGCGTAATCTCCAGCGAATCATCGCCATTCAACGCATCCGCATCCGCCGCCGCGATTTCGATCAGCAAACGGGTAGGGCTCAGCGTCACTTTCACGCCGTCCAGCGTCGAAGGCTCACCATCAAGGGTGATCTCCAGCTCGTCCTCGTCCGGGTAGCGGCTCATCAGGAACATTTCACCCTGATCGCTGTGGCAGGCGAGCATGGCCATGTCGTCTTCTTCCTCGTCACACGGGTTGACGATCAACAGGGCGGTGGTCATTTTCATGGGGAATTCCTGGCTCGGCGAGCGTTGTGAACACAACAAAAGGCAATTCTGCCAGCCCTCGGGAATTTCTGCTCGGCTGACTGTCAGAGAATGTGACGTGAACATTCGGGGCGCTGTTGGTCATTTCTGGCACGGAGGTGCTGTAAATCCGGGCATAAAACGCCCAATTTCCTACACGACTGCTAGTGTTGTCCGATGCACAAGGCGCGAGCTGCGTGCCGATGACCGAATATGTCGCAGCGCTGCAAGCACGGGCCTTGCCGCACTGGTTAAGCTGCGCAACGGATGAGCACCTGTAAAGACATTGCGCTGAAGGTTCGCCAGTCGTTTTTGCAGATGCCCATTCATGGAAGGTGAATGTGACCTGAGTGTCTCGTCCAGCTTCACCCACCTGTCACCCTGTTTCCTCTGCCCGAGAATCAGGAACCGGGTGACGGATCGCCCCGAAAGGGGTTTTGCACGCGACGCTTCCATCAATAACAAGCCCAAGCGGAGTACCACAGATGGCGTTCTTCACCGCAGCCAGCAAAGCCGACTTCCAGCACCAACTGCAAGCGGCACTGGCGCAGCACATCAGTGAACAGGCACTGCCACAAGTGGCGCTGTTCGCTGAACAATTTTTCGGCATCATTTCCCTTGACGAGCTGACCCAGCGTCGGCTGTCCGACCTCGCCGGCTGCACCCTTTCTGCGTGGCGCCTGCTTGAGCGCTTCGATCACGCGCAACCGCAGGTTCGCGTCTTCAACCCTGATTACGAACGCCACGGCTGGCAGTCGACCCACACCGCGGTCGAAGTGCTGCACCACGACCTGCCTTTCCTGGTGGACTCGGTGCGCACCGAGCTGAACCGTCGCGGCTACAGCATTCATACCCTGCAAACCACTGTGCTGAGCGTGCGTCGCGGCAGCAAAGGCGAGTTGCTGGAAATCCTGCCTAAAGGCACTCAGGGCGAAGGGATCCTGCAAGAATCCCTGATGTACCTGGAAATCGACCGTTGCTCGAACACCGCAGAACTGAATGTTCTGAGCAAAGAGCTGGAACAGGTTCTCGGTGAAGTCCGCGTCGCGGTCGCCGATTTCGAACCGATGAAAGCCAAGGTCCAGGAAATCCTGACCGGCCTCGACAACAGCAAATTTGCGGTCGACGGCGAAGAAAAAGCTGAAATCAAAAGCTTCCTGGAATGGCTGGTGGGCAACCACTTCACCTTCCTCGGCTACGAAGAATTCGTGGTTCAGGATGAAGCCGATGGCGGCCACATCGTTTACGACCAGAATTCCTTCCTCGGCCTGACCAAACTGCTGCGCACCGGCCTGACCTACGATGACCTGCGCATCGAAGACTACGCCGTGAACTACCTGCGCGAACCGACCCTGTTGTCGTTCGCCAAGGCTGCGCACCCAAGCCGCGTACACCGTCCGGCTTACCCGGACTACGTGTCGATTCGCGAGATCGACGCCGACGGCAAGGTCATCAAGGAATGCCGTTTCATGGGCCTGTACACCTCGTCGGTGTATGGCGAGAGCGTGCGGGTCATTCCGTACATCCGCCGCAAGGTCGAAGAGATCGAACGCCGCTCCGGCTTCCAGGCCAAGGCTCACCTGGGCAAGGAACTGGCGCAGGTGGTCGAAGTGCTGCCGCGTGATGACCTGTTCCAGACCCCGGTCGACGAGCTGTTCAGCACTGTGATGTCGATCGTGCAGATCCAGGAGCGCAACAAGATTCGCGTGTTCCTGCGCAAAGACCCGTACGGCCGTTTCTGCTACTGCCTGGCCTACGTGCCGCGTGACATCTACTCCACCGAAGTGCGCCAGAAGATCCAGCAAGTGCTGATGGATCGCCTGAAAGCCTCGGACTGCGAGTTCTGGACCTTCTTCTCCGAGTCCGTACTGGCACGCGTGCAACTGATTCTGCGCGTCGATCCGAAGAACCGTCTGGACATCGACCCGCTGCAACTGGAAAACGAAGTGATCCAGGCCTGCCGCAGCTGGCAGGACGACTACGCCAGCCTGGTGGTAGAAAGCTTCGGCGAAGCCCACGGCACCAACGTGCTGGCGGACTTCCCGAAAGGCTTCCCGGCCGGTTACCGCGAGCGTTTCGCTGCGCATTCGGCTGTGGTCGACATGCAGCACCTGCTGAGCCTGAACGAAAAAAATCCATTGGTGATGAGCTTCTATCAGCCACTGGGTCAGGTCTCCGGTCAGCGCGAGCTGCACTGCAAGCTGTATCACGCCGATACCCCGCTGGCCCTGTCCGACGTGTTGCCGATTCTGGAAAACCTCGGCCTGCGCGTGCTGGGTGAGTTCCCGTATCGCCTGCGTCACAACAATGGCCGCGAGTTCTGGATTCACGACTTCGCGTTCACCGCCGCCGAAGGCCTGGAACTCGACATCCAGCAACTCAACGACACCTTGCAGGACGCCTTCGTCCACATCGTGCGTGGCGATGCCGAGAACGATGCGTTCAACCGTCTGGTGCTGACCGCCGGCCTGCCATGGCGCGATGTTGCGCTGCTGCGTGCCTATGCACGCTACATGAAGCAGATTCGCCTGGGCTTCGACCTCGGCTACATCGCCAGCACCCTGAACAACCACACCGACATCGCTCGCGAGTTGACCCGGTTGTTCAAGACCCGTTTCTACCTGGCGCGCAAGCTGGCCACCGATGATCTGGAAGACAAGCAGCAACGTCTGGAACACGCGATTCTGGCAGCACTGGACGACGTCCAGGTGTTGAACGAAGACCGTATCCTGCGTCGCTACCTTGACCTGATCAAAGCGACCCTGCGGACCAACTTCTACCAGACCGATGCCCACGGTCAGAACAAGTCCTACTTCAGCTTCAAGTTCAACCCGCACCAGATTCCAGAGCTGCCGAAGCCGGTACCGAAGTTCGAAATCTTCGTCTACTCGCCTCGCGTCGAAGGCGTGCACCTGCGCTTCGGCAACGTGGCTCGTGGTGGTCTGCGCTGGTCTGACCGTGAAGAAGACTTCCGTACCGAAGTCCTGGGCCTGGTAAAAGCCCAGCAAGTGAAGAACTCGGTCATCGTGCCAGTCGGCGCGAAGGGCGGCTTCCTGCCGCGTCGCCTGCCACTGGGCGGCAGCCGTGACGAGATCGCGGCCGAGGGCATTGCTTGCTACCGCATCTTCATTTCGGGCCTGTTGGACATCACCGACAACCTGAAAGACGGCGCACTGGTACCGCCGGCCAACGTCGTGCGTCATGACGACGATGACCCGTACCTGGTGGTCGCTGCGGACAAGGGCACAGCAACCTTCTCCGACATCGCCAACGGCATCGCCATCGACTACGGTTTCTGGCTGGGTGACGCGTTCGCGTCCGGCGGTTCTGCCGGTTATGACCACAAGAAAATGGGCATCACCGCCAAAGGCGCGTGGGTTGGCGTACAACGTCACTTCCGCGAACGCGGCATCAATGTCCAGGAAGACAGCATCACGGTAGTGGGCGTCGGCGACATGGCCGGTGACGTGTTCGGTAACGGCTTGCTGATGTCCGACAAGCTGCAACTGGTCGCTGCATTCAACCACCTGCACATCTTCATCGATCCGAACCCGACACCTGCGAACAGCTTCGCCGAGCGTCAGCGCCTGTTCGATCTGCCGCGTTCGGCATGGTCGGATTACGACACCAGCATCATGTCGGAAGGCGGCGGGATCTTCTCGCGCAGCGCGAAAAGCATCGCGATTTCCCCGCAGATGAAAGAGCGCTTCGACATTCAGGCCGACAAGCTGACCCCGACCGAACTGCTGAATGCCTTGCTCAAGGCACCGGTAGACCTGTTGTGGAACGGCGGTATCGGTACTTACGTCAAAGCCAGCAGCGAAAGCCACGCCGATGTCGGCGACAAGGCCAACGATGCGCTGCGCGTGAACGGCAACGAACTGCGCTGCAAAGTTGTGGGCGAGGGCGGTAACCTCGGTATGACCCAATTGGGTCGTGTCGAATTCGGCCTCAATGGCGGCGGTTCCAACACCGACTTCATCGACAACGCCGGTGGCGTGGATTGCTCCGACCACGAAGTGAACATCAAGATCCTGCTGAACGAAGTGGTTCACGCCGGTGACATGACCGACAAGCAACGTAACCAGTTGCTGGCGAGCATGACCGACGAAGTCGGCAGCCTGGTGCTGGGCAACAACTACAAGCAGACTCAAGCGCTGTCCCTGGCGGCACGCCGTGCCTTCGTGCGGATTGCCGAATACAAGCGCCTGATGAACGATCTGGAAGGCCGTGGCAAGCTGGATCGCGCCATCGAGTTCCTGCCGTCGGAAGACGCGATCAACGAACGCCTCGCGGAAGGCCACGGCCTGACCCGTGCCGAGCTGTCGGTGCTGATCTCCTACAGCAAGATCGACCTCAAGGCGCAGTTGCTCGACTCCCGTGTACCGGACGACGACTACCTGACCCGCGACATGGAAACCGCTTTCCCGCCAACACTGGTGAGCAAGTTCTCCGAGGCCATGCGTCGTCACCGTCTGAAGCGCGAGATCGTCAGCACCCAGATCGCCAACGATCTGGTGAACCACATGGGCATCACCTTCGTTCAGCGACTCAAAGAGTCGACCGGCATGAGCCCGGCGAACGTGGCCGGTGCGTACGTGATCGTGCGTGACATCTTCCATCTCCCGCACTGGTTCCGTCAGATCGAAGCCCTGGATTACCAGGTTTCCGCTGACGTACAACTGGAGCTGATGGACGAGCTGATGCGTCTGGGCCGTCGCGCTACGCGCTGGTTCCTGCGTGCCCGCCGCAACGAGCAGAACGCTGCCCGTGACGTTGCGCACTTCGGTCCGCACCTGAAGGAGTTGGGTCTCAAGCTCGACGAACTGCTGAGCGGCGAGATCCACGAAAACTGGCAGTCCCGTTATCAGGCGTACGTCGAAGCCGGTGTGCCGGAGTTGCTGGCGCGCATGGTGGCTGGTACTTCGCACCTGTACACGCTGCTGCCGATCATCGAGGCCTCCGACGTGACCGGCCAGAACCCTGCGGACGTGGCGAAAGCTTACTTCGCCGTGGGCAGTGCGCTGGATGTCACCTGGTACCTGCAACAGATCAGCGCTCTGCCGGTTGAAAACAACTGGCAGGCCCTGGCCCGTGAAGCGTTCCGCGATGACGTCGACTGGCAGCAACGTGCGATCACCATCTCTGTCCTGCAACAGGGCGGCGGCACTCAGGATGTGGAAACACGCCTGGCGCTGTGGATGGAAGAGAACGAAAGCATGATCGAACGCTGGCGCGCCATGCTGGTGGAAATCCGTGCAGCGAGCGGTACTGACTACGCGATGTATGCGGTAGCCAACCGTGAGTTGCTGGACCTGGCGTTGAGCGGGCAAGCGGTGGTGCCTGCCGCTGCTGTCACCGCCAGTGCCGAGCTGGAACCGGCGGCCTGATCTGTCGCTGAATGAAAAAGCCCCGCATTGAGAGATGCGGGGTTTTTTTTGTTCGGAGGTTTTGTGGTGTTTGGGCGGGCCTCATCGCCAGCAAGCCGGCTCCTACAAAGTTTCGCATTTCTACTGTAGGAGCCGGCTTGCCGGCGATGGGGCCATCTGCCTCAATACAACTTCTGAACTGATGTGTTATCAATCATCGACACTTTATCTGTCGGTCCGGTCAATAAATTACTGAGCGATTGGTCAAACTTTTGCAATGCCCGAACTTGCACATTCTGCTGTTCATTAATATCCGCCACAATCTCTTCGCTGCGTTTATAGTCCGCCCACACCGGGCTCAATGCTTTGGCATCATGCCCTTGTGCAGTCCCGATGTAATTGAAGTTGGCATCATAAAAGTCCGCACTTACATCGGCCTTGATATCCGAACTGCGTGAGGTGATCAATTGGCTGCGGGTGTCGACAATCGCGACCACGTCCGGTTTCGCCGCCCTGAGGCTTTGCATGTCCGGGTACACCGTGACCGAACCGAACTGGCGTTGCAACGAGGCCTTGACCCAATCCACCGCCAGATCGGGTTTGGAGGTGGCGACATAGGCATCATGAATCGGCTGCACCAGCAGGCTTTGGCCGAAACCGGTGCCGGCATTGGCCTGATAGTCCTGCAGGTAGGCGCGGTTGGTCTGGGTGTTGCGGCTGTAGACGATGCCCAGCGAGACCTGACCTCCGTTGGCAACATGGGTGGCGCTGCTGCGGCCGACGGGCGCGCTGAAGATTCCGTCGAGTGAAGAAACTGCCGTCGGTGCAGTGGGAATTGAGCAACCGGTTAAAACAGCGGCAAACGACAAGGTGCTGACAAGTGCAAGTTTCATGGGTGTTTCTCCAGTGAAACAACTTGAGTCGGAAGTTAAAGTTGCCGGTATCGGCAGTGACTTCAGACTAAACCTGTGACGGCTGAATGAAATAGCCAATTCATGAGCTTGTCAGGTGGCCAATAGTATTGTTTGGTTTAAAAGTTATCGGCTAATTGCATCGAGAAATAAACAGGCCCGAACTTACGATTCGGGCCTGTTTATTTATGGCTGTACGTTCAGCTATCAGTTTTCCAATGGGATCAGCACTTTCTCGTCGGGGGACAACACCATGAACACCAAGAGTTTGGCCGGCTTGGTTGCGCTGGCATTTTTCGAGACCAGATGCTCCGAACCGGCGGCTTCATACCAATACTCGCCAGCCTTGTAGGTTTTCGGTTGCTCGCCTTTCACCTGGGAAGTGATCGAGCCCGAAATCACATACGCCATTGCGGTGCCTTCGTGCTTGTGGGCGATGGAGGACTGGCCCGGCTTGTAGTCGACTTCGATCATCAGCGCCTTTTTGCCCGGGACGTTCTTCAGTACTTCATCTTGCAGAATCGTGACTTTTTCCGAAGGGTCATGGGCGAATGCCGAGGCAGAAACGCTCAGGGCGAGGACGGCAAGCGGGGTGGCCAATAAACGCAAAACTTTCATGATTCATCACCTGCGGGGGGTTAGTTGTCGCAAACAACGTTAGTCCGCCAGTGACCGCAATCAAACAGCCAATTCAGCAGAAGGTCAGGGGACCAATCCGTATTTACGCAGACGATGCAAAACCCGTAGGAGCCGGCTTGCCGGCGATAGCATCACCGCAGTGCATCAGGCACACCGCGGTGAATGGATCGACTTGTAGGAGCCGGCTTGCCGGCGATCGCATCACCGCGGTGCATCAGGCACCCCGCGGTGAATGGATCGCCTGTAGGAGCCGGCTTGCTGGCGATCGCATCACCGCAGTGCATCAGGCACACCGCGGTGAATGGATCGCCTTGTAGGAGCCGGCTTGCTGGCGATAGCATCACCTCGGTGTACCTGATGCACCGAGGTGAATGGATCGCCAGCAAGCCGGCTCCTACAGGGGGGTGTTTAACGGATCGGGAAGCTGTTGAAGTCCACGGCGTTCGCCAATTGGCAATCGATCAGGTCGATGAAACCTTGCGCCTGTGGGGTGTTGAAATGCGATTGCATGGCCGCTTCCGATTGCCAGCGGGCGCTGACGTTCCAGCGGTTGCTGTCCTCGGGGCAGCGGTCGACCATATAGGATTCGCAGCCCGGTTGTTCACGCAGGGTTTCGACAATCTTTTGCAGTTGCTTACCCAGTTCGTCCGAGCGGCCGGCTACGGCCTGCACCTTTACGGTGTTGATCACTTCGTTGGACATTGCTCACACTCCTGAATCAGGCCGGACGAATCCTGCTCATTGAGGGATAACGCTTATGCAGGATAGGCCTGCACTTGCGGACCGCCAATAGCCAATCACCGGATAAAAACCCAGACCAATCGCTCAGGCGATTTGCTGAAAAATGTCGCGCAAGCGGTCCAGCGCGGTATCGATGTCCAGGGTTTCAATGGCGCCAAACCCCATGAGAAGCCCGGCCTGTGGCGCCCGCTGGTAGTAAAAGGTGTCGATGGAATACAGCCCGACTTCGACCTTTTTCGCCAGTTCGATCAGCAATGGCATATCGATAGGCACTTTGCACATAAGCACCATGTGGAAACCCGCCGTGCACGGGATCGCTTCCAGCCAAGGTGACAGGTCACCTGCGATACGCGTGAGGATGCGTTCGCGACGCCCGGCGTAGATCGTGTGGCAGCGCCGGATGTGCTTGAGCAGGCAGCCTTCGGCGATGAATTTGGCCAGCGCCCATTGGGGCAGGGTGGAGGTGTGCAGGTCGGTGAGTTGCTTGGCGCGGATCACCGCTTCGAGAATCGCCGGCGGCAAAATCGCGTAGCCGAGGCGCAGTTCCGGCAGCAGGGTTTTCGAAAAGGTCCCGACGTAGGCGACGATCCCGCGTTCATCCATGCTTTGCAGCGAGTCGGTGGGTCGCCCTTCGTAGCGGAATTCGCTGTCGTAATCGTCCTCGATGATGATCGCGCCCAACTCGTAGGCGCGCTCCAGCAGCGCCACGCGACGTGCCTGGCTCATCGGCATGCCGAGCGGAAACTGGTGGGACGGCGTGACATAAATCAGCCGGGTGCCGAGGGGGATTTTGTCGACCTGGATGCCGTCTGCGTCGACCGGTACGCCGATCACCGTGGCGCCGTGGCTGCCGAACAGCAGGCGCGCGGGCGGGTAACCGGGGTCTTCCATGGCGACGATGCTGCCGGGGCGCGTGATCACGCGGGAGATCAGGTCCAGCGCTTGTTGCGCACCGTTACACACCACCACGTCTTCGTCCTGGCAATTCACCCCACGGGAAAACGCGATGTGCCGGGCGATCGCATTGCGCAGCGCGGGCAGGCCTTCAGGCAAGCTGTAGAAGCCTTTGGAACCGGACATCTGACGCAGCGCGTGGGAGGTACAGCGCCGCCAATCGTCCTGCGGAAACTGGCCCTTGCTGGTGGCGCCACCGATGAAGTCATAACGCAGCGAGCCTTCCAGCGTCGGGTGACGCAAAAACACCGGCAAATTGCGCCACGACTCGATGACCTCGGCACTCGCCAACTGCGAATGGCTTTGCTTGGGCTGCGCTTTTGCCGTCCGTGCATTGACGTAGGTGCCTTTGCCGATCACCCCGGTCAGGAAGTTTTCATAGGTCAGTTGCGCGTAAGTGTCGGAAATGGTCTTGCGCGAGATGCCCAGCTGTTCGGCCAGCAGACGGCTGGGCGGCAGTTGCGTCCCGGCTGCCAGACGACCGGATTCGATGGCGCTGCGCAGTTGGTTGTACAACTGGCCTGCCAGGTCCTTGCGGCCGTTGATGACAACATGAAGTTCCATACCGGCGAGGCTCCTGGGCGGTTAAGGCGCGTGTGCGTCGGGCCAGATTACCCGCATGCGCCGCCGTGCAGAAGTTGCGTGGGGGAAAAACTGCGGATTGGTCTGCTTCCGAGTGGTCCACCGGTATTTCGCGCAATTGGATCTGTAACGCCGGCGCATCAGCGCCTACCGTGAAAACATCGATCAATCCACGAGGCACGCCATGACTTCCCGTCTGGATTACTACAGCGCGTCGCCCAAAGCGATGAAAGCGATGATTGCCATGGAGGCGTTGACCAGCAACCTGAGCATCGAACCGGCGCTGCTGCACCTGATCAAGATCCGCGCCTCGCAGCTCAACGGCTGCGCCTTCTGCACCGACATGCACTCTGTGGACGCGCGACGCCTCGGCGAGACCGACCGGCGTCTGTATTCGATTGTGGTCTGGCGCGACAGCGGCTTTTTCAACCCGCGCGAGCGCGCGGCGCTGGCCTGGACCGAAGCGGTCACCTTGCTCTCGCAAAGCCACGTGCCGGACGACGTCTACGCCCAGGCCCGGGAGCAGTTCAGCGAGAGCGAGATGGTCGACCTGACCATCGCCGTCACCACCATCAACAGCTGGAATCGCCTGGCGGTGAGTTTCCGCCAATCCCCCAGCGCGTGATGCTGCTGTCACATCAGGTTCATGAACGTTGCGCAGGATGAGGTTTTCAAAGGACAGATCGACAGGGAGTCATTGATGTCATTCATGGAAACCGTTGGGCGCCAAAGCCCTGCCGAATACCGCTCGCCGATAGACACCTCGTCATCCAAACATGCGCAGGCCGCCGCGCTTGACCCGCAACTGGCGCAAGCGTTCATGGTCAGTGCCCGTTGCGGCTGTTACATGCAGGCGTCGCGCAGTCTCAACATCAAGGCGACGTTGCTGCGCAAGCAGTTGGCGCAACTCGAAGCGCACCTGCAGTGCTCGCTGTTCAGCCATGGCGACAATGGCGTCGCCCTCAGTCGTGAAGGCCTGCAACTTCAGGCGCAGCTGATTGCCTTGGCCCATGAACGCGACTTGCCGGTGATCGAACAGCCCTTGGTGCGCCTGGCCGTCGCCGAATCGATCCTGCATGACATCCTCGGTCGCGATCTGGTGGCCTTGCTGCGCCGCAACGCCAGCGTGCGTCTGGAGATCATTTCCCTCGACAGCGAACTGGCCCTGCGCGCCGTCAGCGCCGATGTGGTGGTGTGGCTGGCTGGCACCGATTCACCGCTGCCGGGCCCGAGCTTTGCCGTCGGCGAGCCGCGACGCCTGGCGCGGCTCGACTACCTGCCGCACATAGCCAAGCGTTATTCACGCACTGCCTCGCGCCCGGACAGCCTCGATGACCTCGCCGATTTCCTGCTGGTGCAATGGCAGCCTCATCGTCAGGTCGAGAGCTTTGTGCCGTGGAATGCACTGGTGGATCAGCGCCTCGCCGGGGTGGTGCAGTTGCATGCCTATGAGCTGATGCTCGAGATGATCCGTTGCAGTGCCTGTATCGGTTTGCTGCCTGGATACATCAGTCACTTCGACCGTGGTCTCATCGCGCTACCGGGGTTGTTTGGCCAGCCGATGCAGCGCCAGGTGTGGATGGCGGTCAATGCGCAGTCGCAGGATGAGGCGCAGGTGCAGATGATCGTCGAGCTGATCCAGAGCACCTTCGATGAGCGCCGGGATTGGTTTGAAGCCTGAGCAATATCAACTGTAGGAGCGAGCTTGCTCGCGATGGTGCATCACGCGACACCGATGTGAGTGACCCAACATCGCGAGCAAGCTCGCTCCTACAGTAGTTTCTCGCCATGCTGGAAGTTTGCGTTGTAGAGTGAGCGGCCATGTCTGTATCAAGGATGAATCACCCATGTCGGTCACTGACGCTGTCATTACCCTGGAACGCTTCAACGAATCCCACCTCGAAGGCATCACCGCGCTTTACAACGAGCCATCCATTACCCGGCAAGTGCTGCAAATGCCGTTTCAGTCCATTGAGGTCTGGCGCAAACGCCTGGATCCGGGCAACGAACGGCATGTGCAACTGGTGGCGCTGAGTCAGGGGAGGGTGATCGGCAGCATCGGCCTCGAGCAGTTTTCGCGCATCCGCCGCAGCCATGCCGCCAATTTCGGCATGGGCGTCTCTGAGGCGTGGCAGGGCAAGGGTGTTGGCTCGAAGCTGCTGGCCACCGCGCTGGACATCGCCGACAACTGGATGAACCTGCAACGGGTTGAGCTATCGGTGTACGCCGACAACGAAGCGGCCATCGGTTTGTACCGCAAGTTTGGTTTTGAAACCGAAGGCCTGTTTCGTGACTACGCCGTGCGTGACGGAGTGCTGGTGGATACCTTGAGCATGGCGCGTCTGCGCCGCACGCCCAAGGCCGGTTGACTCACTCGCCCAGTGCAAACGCCACCGCCGCCTGCGCATGCAGTTCGGTGGTGTCGAGCAGGGGCAGGGTGCTGTGTTCGGGTTTAATCAGCAGGCCGATTTCGGTGCAACCGAGGATGACGACCTGGGCGCCGCGCTGGCTCAGGGATTCGATCACCTGCTGATAAATCCGGCGTGAGTCCTCGCTGATCACCCCGACGCACAACTCGTCGTAGATGATCCGGTGCACGGCTTGACGCTCCTCGGCGTCCGGCACCAGTACGGTCAGCCCCATCGACGTCAGGCGCTCCTTGAGAAAGTCCTGCTCCATGGTGAACGCAGTCCCCAGCAACCCGACGTTTAGCGCGCCGGCATCGACCGCCGCCTGTCCGGCCGGGTCGGCGATGTGCAGAAACGGAATGTTGATCGCCGCCTGAATCTGCCCGGCGACCTTGTGCATGGTGTTGGTGCATAGCACCACGCAATCGGCGCCGCCAGCCTCCAGCCGCCGCGCGGCATCCACCAGGATCAGCGCCGCATCGTCCCAGCGACCGGCATGCTGGGCCTGTTCGACAGGCCCGAAGTCGACGCTGTACATTAGCAATTTCGCCGAACGCAACGGCCCGAGCCGGTCGCGTACCTGTTGGTTGATGAGGCGGTAATACTCGGCGCTGGACTCCCAGCTCATGCCGCCGATAAGGCCGATGGTGCGCATGGCGTGCTCCTGTTGATGGCAACCCTTTGTCTGGGAGTATCCCGTGGCGCTTCACGGCTTTCTATCAGGAAATTTCACATGCTGAGCCAACGGCTAACGGGCGCTAAATTCAGCCTGCAACTTCTGCCCCGTGCCGCTTACAGCGCACGCGATCCGGCGCAGTCGCGAACCCTTGGGGTGACGCTGGAGCGCCAGCAAGGTGTGCACGCGATTGACTCGGATCGGCGGGTGGATTTCGATACGTTGCCCGGTGTTCTGGCGTATACCCCGGTGGGCGTCGAAGTGTTTTCCGAATCGTCCAGCGGTGGCGAATATTTGCTGATGCAGCTGGACGAATCGTTTGCCGATGAGCATTTGCCCTCCATTGGCCACCGCGTACAGTCTTGCGGCAATCGACAGGCGCTGAGCCTGGCGCGCGAAGTGCGGCGTTTGTTACTCGCGCCACAACCCGACTTTCTGGCACTGGAGCAATGTGCCCTGGGATTCGTGGGGTTGGCGCAACCGCAGGTCGAAATGGCTCATCGGCCCACGCCAGCCGCACTCGCACAAGTGCTGGACCTGATCGCAGGACAATTCCACCAGCCCCTCACGCTGCAACAACTGGCGGCGGCCTACGGCCAGAACGAGCTGCGCTTTCTGCGCGACTTTACCCGCGCCATCGGCCTGACACCGCACGCTTACCTCGTTGAAGTACGACTGCAGGCGGCACGGCGGATGATCGAGCACACCGGGCTGAGCCTGGCCGACATCGCCCTTGATGCCGGTTTCACCCATCAGTCGCACATGGGCAGCGCCTTCCGCAAATTCCTCGCCATGACCCCCAGCCAATACCGCTCACGCTTTTAGTCGTACGCCCGCCGCGCGCATCTGCCATGCTCAAAGTCCGCAGCACTGCTTCAACCAAAGGAACACCGCAATGGACGACGTACAGCAACTGGGCGAGATGCTTCGCCACTACGCAGACAGCGAAGCGCACAAAAAACAACTGTTCGAGTCGCAATCGGCCGTGTGGACGACGCGCATTGGCGAGCTGTTCGATCAGATCCAGCAATGGCTGGAACCGGTACAGGCGCCGAACCTGCTGGAAGTCAGCCGCGAGGCGTATGTCGCCTCGGGGCCGAGCGTTCCGGTCGAGACGTCAACGTTCAAGACCGAGAAACTGGGCATCGTGATCGCCGGCAAACCCGTGGAGTTCGTGCCGGACGTGATGGGCACCGGTGGGCAGATTTCCCTGGCGGTGATGGGCCTGACTGCCGCGCGGTATGGCAGCATTTCGCTGGTGTGCCTGCCGCCGTCGAGCAGCTGGCAATGGCGCAAGACCAATGGTTTGAAGGACCCGGACACCTTTGCCTTCGATGCGAATTTTCTGGCGCAGCAGTTGCAGAGTCTGATCCCCCGCGATCGCGGTTGATCCGAGACCGCCATCGCTGGCAAGCCAGCTCCTACAAGGGATGCGTTGCACTTGTAGGAGCTGGCTTGCCAGCGATGGGGTCATCAGCTTCGAATCACATATCCAGATTCACCCAACCGGGCTTTGCCACTTCCGGCGCAACCGCTTTCACCACTTTCCCCGTCGCCAACTCCACCCGTCGCGCCACCTCCGGGTCATCGGCAAACGGGATCAGGCTCGCTTCCTCCAGACTCTGCGCCGTCTGCTGCTTCAGGCAGCACTCGATCGCCAGCCAAAGCCCCGCAACACCCACGATATTCAATACGATCTCGAACATCTCAGCTCCTCGCCTCAGGCAATCCGCGCATCACGTTCAGCCAACGCCACGTCGGATACCCGCACGGTGCGCCAGGCGTTGTAAGCCATCAGCAGCATGCCACTGAGGAAGAACACGCCGCCGGCAAACCGCACCACAAATCCGGGATGACTGGCCTGCAAGGCTTCGACGAAGGAATAGGTCAGCGTGCCGTCGTCGTTGATCGCGCGCCACATCAGGCCCTGGGTGATGCCGTTGACCCACATCGAGGCGATGTAAAGCACGGTGCCGATGGTCGCCAGCCAGAAATGCAGGTTGATCAGCGGCGTGCTGTACATCTGCTCGCGACCGAAGACTTTCGGAATCATGTGGTAGACCGCGCCGAAGGTGATCATCGCCACCCAACCGAGGGCGCCGGCGTGCACGTGGCCGATGGTCCAGTCGGTGTAGTGGGAGAGGGCGTTTACGGTCTTGATCGCCATCATCGGCCCTTCGAAGGTCGACATGCCGTAGAAGGCCAGCGACAGCACCAGAAAACGCAAAATCGGATCGGTGCGCAATTTATGCCAGGCGCCCGAGAGCGTCATCATGCCGTTGATCATGCCGCCCCAGCTCGGCGCCAGCAGGATCAGCGACATAGCCATGCCCAACGACTGCGCCCAGTCCGGCAACGCGGTGTAGTGCAAATGGTGCGGGCCGGCCCAGATGTACAGGGTGATCAACGCCCAGAAATGCACGATGGACAAGCGATAGGAATACACCGGCCGCCCGACCTGTTTCGGCACGAAGTAATACATCATCCCGAGGAATCCGGTGGTCAGGAAGAAACCCACCGCGTTATGCCCGTACCACCACTGCACCATGGCGTCCGTGGCGCCGGAATACACCGGGTAGGACTTGAACCAGTCCACCGGAATCGATAGGTGATTGACCACGTGCAGCATGGCGATCACCACGATGAACGCACCGAAAAACCAGTTGCCGACGTAAATGTGATGGGTCTTGCGTCGCACCACCGTGGTGAAAAACACCACGGCGTACGCCACCCAGACCACCGTCATCCACACTGCGCCGGAGAACTCGATCTCGGCGTATTCCTTGGTGGTGGTGTAGCCCAGCGGCAGGGTGATCAGCATCACCACGATGACCGATTGCCAACCCCAGAAAGTGAAGGCGGCAAGGGTGTCCGAGTACAACCGCACCTGGCAGGTACGCTGCACTGCGTAATAACTGGCGGCGAACTGCGCGCTGCCGGCAAAGCCGAAAATCACCAGGCTGGTGTGCAGCGGACGCAAACGCCCGAACGAGGTCCACGGCAGGTCGAGGTTCATCTCGGGCCACACCAGTTGCGAGGCGATCCACACCCCCATCGCCATCCCCACGACGCCCCAGAAAATGGTCGCCACGACGAATTGGCGGACGACCTTGTAGTTATAGGCCTGTCCGATTGTTGCTGTGCTCATGGTCAATGCTTCCACGGTTGCAAAGTCTTGCCAGGCCACCCGGACTGGCATGCCGTGAACTGTAGAAACCTCATCGAAAACAAAACAGATTCAGGAAAGCGCAATTAATACGGATCAGATAAAGGCGCCGTACCTGTCAGAGTTGACAGTATCGGCGGATTGAATCCAGCGGTTTAATAAACCCGCTGACGCATTGGGTAGTGGTGAGTTCCAGTGGTTGCGTTCAAGGCAAGTCAGCCCTGCCGGTCATGGCGATCAGGAGGGGCACTTTCATACAGGATGTTCTGAACTCAAGGGTGAACCAATGACAACTTTCACTTATACAGGCCCCAAGGCGCCTGCCGATGATGCGTCCGAGATGCCTGATATTCGCGGTAAAAAGATATTCATGGGTTTTTGGCATAACTGGGGACCGAGTGCCGGGTATCAAGGCGGATTGACGGGTGAAGTGCAACTGGAAGACATCCCCGTCGAATACAACGTTGTGGCCGTCGCGTTCATGAAGGGGGCCGGTATTCCGACATTCAAGCCATACAACCAAACCGATGTGGAATTTCGGCGTCAGGTCGGCGTACTCAACAAGCAAGGTCGCGCGGTGCTGATTTCACTGGGTGGCGCCGATGCTCACATTGAGCTGCGTAATGGTCAGGAACAGGCGCTTGCCACTGAAATTGTCCGATTGGCGGAGGTCTATGGTTTTGATGGGCTGGACATCGATCTGGAGCAGGCCGCTATCGACTTTGCCGATAACAACAAGGTAATTCCCGCCGCGCTGAAGCTGGTCAGGGAGCACTACGCGAAAGAAGGCAAGCATTTCATCATCAGCATGGCGCCGGAGTTTCCGCACTTGGTAACCAGTGGCAAGTACGTACCGTATTTGACTGCGCTGAAGGATCATTACGACTTCATTGCCCCGCAATACTACAACCAGAACGGTGATGGACTTTATGTGCCAGGCCTTAATCCACCTTGGCTGGCGCAAAACGATGGCGTGCGCAAGGAAGAGTTCCTCTACTACCTGACCACCGCATTGGTAACAGGTGATTATGGTTTCACCAAAATCCCTGCCGACAAATTCGTTATCGGCTTGCCCAGCAGTATCGATGCAGCCGCCAACGGGTATGTAGTTGATCCCGCTTTTGTGAAAAATGCACTCAAGCGACTGGTAAAAGACGGCAACGGGATCAGAGGCTTGATGACGTGGTCGTGCAGTTGGGACTGTGGCACCAACAAGGCCGGTGATAAGTACGATTGGCGCTTCAAAAGGATTTACGCACCGATCGTTGATGAGATGTCGTAACAACCTCATTAGTGATCCCGTCAAACTGATATGGTTTTTTTGAAGTCCCCTGAATCTGTAATGTTTTGCCCGTGCCCGTCATAGTCGCCTCATCGAAAACGAGCCACAGAGCCCGTCCCATCCTGATGAGGTAGTTACATGTATCAGTACGACGACTATGACCGGGCGCTGGTCTTCGAGCGGGTTGCGCAGTTTCGTGATCAGGTCGAACGCTTCACGGCAGGCGAGTTGAGCGAAGAAGAATTCCTGCCGTTGCGCTTGCAGAATGGCCTGTACATGCAAAAACACGCGTACATGCTGCGCGTAGCCATTCCCTACGGCACGCTCAGCGCGCAACAGATGCGTACGCTGGCGAGCATCGCCCGGGATTACGACCGTGGCTACGGCCACTTCACCACCCGGCAGAACATGCAGTTCAACTGGATCGAACTGGCCCAGGTGCCGGAAATCCTCGAACGCCTGGCCCAGGTAGAAATGCACGCGATCCAGACGTCCGGCAACTGTGTGCGCAACATCACCACCGAAGCCTTCGCCGGGGTCGCGGCGGACGAGTTGATCGACCCGCGACCGCTGGCGGAAATCCTGCGCCAATGGTCGACGATCAACCCGGAGTTCCTGTTCCTGCCACGCAAATTCAAGATCGCCATCTGCTCGGCCGTACAGGACCGCGCGGCGATCATGATGCACGACATCGGACTTTATCTTTACCCCGGCGCCGACGGACAAATGCTCCTGCGGGTGATCGTTGGCGGTGGTTTGGGACGCACGCCGATTCTTGGCCTGCAGATTCGCGAAGGCTTGCCGTGGCAGCATTTGCTGTCGTATGTCGAAGCGGTGCTGCGGGTCTACAACCGCCACGGCCGGCGGGACAACAAATACAAGGCGCGGATCAAGATTCTGGTCAAGGCACTCGGGATCGACGCCTTTGCCAGGGAAGTGGAGGAGGAGTGGCAGCACCTCAAGGACGGTCCGGCGCAGTTGACCGGTGATGAATATGCGCGCGTCGCCAGTGCCTTCGTGCCGCCCGATTACCGTTCGCTGTCCAGCACCGACCTGGAGTTCGGCACCCGTCTGGCCGAAAACAGTGCATTCGCTCGCTGGGTCTCGCGCAACGTCCAGCCGCACAAGGTGCCGGGCTACGCCAGTGTGGTGCTGTCGACCAAACCGGGCAGTGCTTCGCCGCCGGGAGATGTCACCGACGAACAAATGGATGCCGTGGCCGCGTGGTCCGAACAGTTCGGCTTTGGCGAAATCCGCATTGCCCATGAACAGAATATCGTTCTGCCGGACGTGCCGAAGTCGGACCTGTTCGCGCTCTGGCGTGTGGCTTGCGAGCATGGGTTGGGCAGTGCCAATGTCGGTTTGCTGACCGACATCATCGCCTGCCCCGGTGGCGACTTCTGTGCGTTGGCCAACGCCAAGTCGATCCCCATTGCGCAAGGCATTCAGGCGCGTTTCGACGACCTGGATTATCTGCATGATCTGGGCGACATCAGCCTCAACATTTCCGGTTGCATGAATGCCTGCGGCCACCACCACATCGGCAACATCGGCATTCTTGGCGTCGACAAGAACGGCAGCGAGTGGTACCAGATCACCCTCGGCGGCGCTCAGGGCAAGCACAGCGCGTTGGGCAAAGTCATCGGACCGTCCTTCAGCGCGGCTGAGGTGCCCGACGTGATCGAACGAATCATCGCCACGTTCGTACGTTACCGCGAGAGTGAGGAACTGTTCGTCGACACGTTGCAGCGCCTTGGTCTGGAGCCGTTCAAGGAAGCGGTTTATCCGAAGTTGCTGGAGGTGTCGGCATGAACAATCTGCTGCGACTGGAGGCCGGTGTGGCGCGGATCGATGACGCAGATCCGTGGACCCTGGTCAGGGATCTTTCCGCCGGATTACCTTCAGGTCCGGCGATAGTGCCGCTGGCCTGCTGGCTGGAGGAACCCGGGCAGCAGGGCGTGTGGCTGGGGCCGGACGATGAGGTGGAAAGCCTCAAGCCGTGGTTCGACCAACTGCCGCTGATTGCGCTGGATTTCCCGAGTTTTCGTGACGGTCGTGGTTACAGCCAGGCGTATCTGCTGCGTACCCGAATGGGCTGGGCCGGCGAATTGCGTGCGATTGGCGATGTCCTGCGCGATCAACTCAGCCACATGCGCCAATGCGGTTTCGACAGCTTCGCGGTGCGCGAGGACAAGTCCGCCGAAGACGCGCTCAAGGGCCTCGCCGGCATGAGCGTGTTGTATGGCCGCTCGGTGATCGAGCCGCGACCGTTGTTTCGGCGCCGTTAGAAAATGCCAAAGTTCAAAGGATCACCGCCTTCAATAGCCTTCGCGAGCAGGCTCGCTCCCACATTTTGACCTGTGCAGGACACCGATTTTGCGTCCGATGAAGATCTACTGTGGGAGCGAGCCTGCTCGCGAAGGCGGTTGAAGGTTCTGGCCGCGTTCGGACGACTTTTTGCTTTGGCCGGGGACCCCGTTTTGATAGAGTCCGCGCCTCATAAGGGAGCTGGTCAAAGAAAGGAGTCTGGTTTGAGCGCGGGCAAGAAAGTTTTAGGGCTGGTCGCAGTGTTGCTGATGGCGGCTCTGTGGGGCAGTTATGTGTATCTGTTCCAGGAGAACCGTGACGGGCAACTCGGGGCGTCAGCCGACAGTTCCGCCTGGTGCGGCACGCCACCGGCCAGCGATGCGGCGGCGTTGGGCAAGGATCACCTGACCCTGCGTATCACCAACAACGTACGGGGCGATTTCATGCTCTCGGGTGCGGTCATCGTCTCCGAGCGCACTTTCGATCGGTATGACCTGGGCCGCAATGAGTTGCGCCTGCGCCTGGAACCTCTTCAATGGTCCTACGGCGTCACGCCGATCTTCCTTGAGCAGGTCAGGATCAAACCGCTGAGTCGCAACCTCTCTTCGCTCGACAAAAGCGCCTACGCCGAGCTTGAATCCCGGCCTATCGGCGTGCAGGGGCGGGCGGCGACGTTTCCGTTTGACACCTGGCGCTACGGCTACAAACCGGTGCTGTACATCCTCAAGGGCAATGAGCGGATCGACCTGAAGTTCAAACGCATCACCACCCTCATGGAGATGTCCAATACCTTCACGCCGATTCAAAAGTACAACCGGGTCGAGTACATCAACGAGAAAAATTCATTGGTTCGCGAGGACGATTACAAGCCCTACGCGGCCAATGAGTGCGCCTTCAGTGTCGAGCGCAAAGGCTCGTTCAAGGTGATCGTGCTGCTGTTGTTGCTGGTGATCTGCCTGCCAATCATGCACGTGTTTTACCGCGACGAACCGGGCATCGATTTTCTCGCGACACTGGTGAGTATCGGCGCGATCCGCGTGCTGTTGGTGGGACCGCTGGAGGACTTCCAGTTGTACAACATCGACTTCCTGTTTGGCGCCGCGATTCTGCTGGTGGGCACGGTGTCGTTGATCAAGGCGATGCGGGCCAATAGTCGGCGGGAGTTGGCGTTGAAGAGTGGTTCTTCGTGGTGATGAAAGGTTAAGACCGTGGCGACGCTTTCGCGGGCAAGCCACGCTCCTACAAGGATTACGCAATACCTGTAGGAGCGAGGCTTGCCCGCGAAGGGGCTCTCGGATCAACCCCGGATCACTTCAACGCCGGATCCCCCATGTTCATCTTCTT
Source organism: Pseudomonas sp. GT1P32 (assembly GCF_054897805.1). NCBI lineage: Bacteria > Pseudomonadati > Pseudomonadota > Gammaproteobacteria > Pseudomonadales > Pseudomonadaceae > Pseudomonas > Pseudomonas sp. GT1P32. Next base: position 1,249,663 of record NZ_CM142704.1, on the reverse strand, counting down.
CCAGCCTTGCAACAGCACCTGGGCCTTGGGCTCCTGTCCGTTTTCCAGGTAGTACTGGATCAACGATAACCGCGCATTGCGGTTCGCCGGCTGCACCTTCAACAACCGTTCCAGTTCCTCGCAGGCCTCATCGACCTTGCCACTGTCATGCAGCGCCACCGCCAGCACGTAGCCGAACTGCGCGCTCTGGGGTTCCAGCCCGGCGGCTTTGCGCAGCACCGGCATGGCCTGGGCCGTTTTACCCGCTCGTATCAGCGACAACCCTTGGGTATGCAGCAGCAAAGCGGCGTCCGGATGCTCCTTGAGGCCCTGTTCCAGCAGGGCCTGTGCCTCCTGACCGCGCCCACTGGCTTCCAGCCACTGCACCAGCGTCACCAGCGCCGGGTAAAAGTCCGGATCGCGCTGGAGGGCCGTGCGCAGCAGCGCTTCAACTTCAGCGCTGCGACCGCTGGCCTGATACAGCATGGCGAGGTTGAGGTTGGCTTCTGCGCGTTCGGCCAGGCTCTTTTGCACCTCCTCATACTCGGCGATGGCGGCGTTCCAGTTCGCCTGAGCGCTGCCCAAACCATCGCGGGCGACGCTGAGCAGATCCCGGGCGGCAACGATGCGTACCGCTTTGACCGAATCACTCAGTAACGGTGTCAGCAGTGGTGCGCGCTCCGGCGGCGGGAGGAACGCGCTGATCGCCCGAACGGCGCTTTCACGCACTTGCGGTGCCGGATTGCGCAAGTCCTGAGTCGCCAGTTTCAACGCCTGTTCGCTGGGGTACAGCGGCAACTCGGCCAGCAGCGTTGCGCGCTGGATCGCTGGCAGGTTGCTGCGTTGCAGCTGTTCGTACAAGGCTTGCGCCGCGCCGGGCTGACCGTTGCGAATCAGCCACAGGCTTTCGTCGTAACGCGGCGCCTGGACGGCGGGGGTTGCGGTGTTCCAGAGCTTGAATTGTTCAGTGACTTTGTCACCGGCCTTGCCCTGATGGCAGGTCAGGCAGGCGTCCGGCGTGCCGAGTTTTTTCGCCCGCTCAGGGTTGGGAATGCTGAAGCTGTGGTCATGCCGAAAGTCATTGCCCATGTAGAACTTGCCGGGCATGTGGCAATCCACGCACTGTGAACCCGGTTGCCCCATGGCGTGGCGGGTGTGCTCGACCGAATCGTAGTTTTTCGCCTGCAAGCCCTTGCCCTCGACACCGGCCACCGAGGTTTTGCCGGCGCTGTTGTGGCATTGCAGGCAGACGCCGTTGCCGGGGGCCTTGAGTTCGTTGCTGTGAGGATTGTGGCAGTTGCTGCAGCGCACGCCCTTGTCGAACATTTTGCTCTGGGCGAAGGAGCCGTGTTCGAACACTTCGTCCTTGATCTTGCCATCCAGCGCATACAACTCGCGGGTCAGGGGGCTGGGCAGATAGTCATCCATCAGCCGCTTGCCGACGGTGAAACCATCGCCCAGCGGCGCGCGCCGGGAGTGGCAGCGGGCGCAGGTTTCGATCTCGACGGTCGCGTCCTTGTCCTTGAGGTCGACGGCGAAACCGGCGTGGATCAGATCGGTCTTTTTCACGGTCCATTCCAGGTGACTGGATGCCGGACCGTGGCACGCCTGGCAACCCACGCCAAGGCTGTTCCACTGACTGTCAAAGGTGTTTTTAGCTGCATCGAAGTTGCGTTTATAGCCGGTGGTATGGCACTCGACGCACATGAAATTGGCGTTCTGGCTCGGCTTGCTCCAGTGCAACGGGTTCTTGAAGTTCACACCCTGGCCCGGATAGAGGTGAAACCAGCGGTGTTTCTCGGTATCCCAGGCGACGCCCAACGCCTGCAACCGACCGTCACCGACCTCAATCAAATACTGCTGCAACGGTGCGATGCCAAAGGTGTAGGCGACCTTGAAGTCAGCGTTGTTGCCATCAATGCCCGGCGTGTTGACCCAGAATTCGTCGTTCTTGCGCGAAAACCGGGTCGTCTCGTTTTCGGCCTTGAAGGTGACGTTGTTGAAGTCGCCAAGCATCGTCCCGACGCTGGCTTCCTGCATCGCCAATTGGTGATGCGAGCCTTGCCAGTCCTTCACTTGTTCACTGTGGCAAGCCTGGCACTGTTGCTCATCGACCATCTTCGCCGGCGCGGCGAGCACGGGTTTTTCAGGTGCAATGACCGGCGTAATGACCGGCGGCGCATAGGTCACCGAGGCCGGTTGGCTGCTGAACAGAAACCAGCCAATGCCCGCGATCGCCAGGAGCAACACGCTGATGAGGACGGGAAACAGATAACGAGAAAACGAAGTCGGTGACGAATCAGGGTTTGGGGCTGCTGTTTTGTTCTTATGTTTCGGCATTGCGACTTCCATAGTCCGGGTGCGTTTGCCGTCAGGCGCGCGTTCTAGCTCGATGCAGCTTTGACGGATGCCGGGCGTCTGTCAAATGACAGGTGTGATCCTCTGCGCGGCGATAGATGAATGTTGTGATTCTGCACAACAAAACGCGCTGCATTAGCTATACCTGTTAAACCCGTTTCCAAACCGTAGTCGACCGCCCTACAGGAGTTACCGCATGAAGCTTGCATTGATGATGAGTACACTGTGTATTGCCTCGATCGGCGTAGTTGGCTGCGCCAGCAAAAAGGTCGAGCCAGACGAGTATTCAGGCTTCCTCAAAAATTACAGCCAGCTCCAGGAAGCCAAGTCACCTTCGGGTGCCGTAGTGATGCGCTGGATCGATCCGAAAGTTGACATCAAGAAATTCACAAGCGTGTACATCGAGCCGACCCAGCTGTATCCCAAGCCTCAGCCGACGGCAAAAATCCCTCAGACCACCCTGAGCGGAATCACCAATTATTACGATCAGGCGCTCAAACGCGAAATCGGCAAATCCCTGCCTCTGGCCTCAGGCCCTGGCCCGGGTGTGATTGTGGTGCGCGCCGCGATCACTGCCGTCAGCAGCAAGACTGAAAGCCTGAAGCCTTATGAAGTGATCCCGATTGCGCTGGTGGCAGCGGCGGTGAGTACCGCCAGCGGTATTCGTGATCAGCAGACCGACCTGGCCACCGAAGCGGTATTTCTGGACGGTGGCAGCAATAAAGTCGTGGCCCAGGTAGTGCGCAAGGGCACCGGCAAACCGCTGGAAAATGAATCGCAGGTGATGAAGGCCGATGACGTGAAAGGCGTGATTGATGGCTGGGCTGCGGATATGCATCAGTCGTACTTGAAGCTCAAATCCAAATGATACGGCGGAGCTGAGGGCCTTTTCGCCAGCAAGCCGGCTTCCACATCAAGGTCAGGTCAGATGTGGGAGCGGCGGTGCGGTGATTGGACTTGCCCGCGAAAGTGATCCGGCATGCACTCAATACTCGGCTCGCGCCTGCCGGTTGTAATGGCTTATCAACGAGTCATACCCTCGCGTTACCGCATGAAAATCGTCACTCAAGTGTTGCGGCTCGGCCTTGTTCCGCCAGTCCTTGTGCAGCGTGTTTAACGCGTCCAGGTACTTCTGCGCCGGCCCGGCAATGTGCGACCAGAGATAACGCGGCACTTCATCGCGTTTCTGCGTTTGCGGGAACTGGTGCCGAGTGAACTGCTGCCGGTAATCCCAGGCCAGTTGCAGCTCAGCGGTGGTCTTCGCCAGCGCCTGGGGCGTCAGGGTCCGGTTTTTCACCCCCTCACTTACAAGGTTCAGCGTGTCTCTGGCCTGAATCATGTAAGCCAGCAAATACCAGTGAATGTCCTTGCCCAGACGCGCCTCTATCCGGTTGAGCTGCACCCGTCGTTGTTCAACGTCCAGCGATTCGACGCGCTGTCTCAACGCTGCAGAAGCATTCAGATACGCCTCAGCCTTGGGCGCGAACTGCGTGGCAAACCCGGTTGGCAATTCAAAGGAGGGCGGCGAGAAAGCTGCCTGGCGGTAAAAGAGCATTTGTTCGGTCAGAGGCGTCACTTGCAGCAGCGTCTGCACATAAGCGTCGGCCTTCAGCGTTAACGGCGTGTCGTACTCCAGAAGCTTGAGTTTTTCGCTGATTTTCGGCGAACAGATGTCCCGTTGAATGCTGCGCGCATCACTGGCACCGTCGTCGTCGAAGTCATGCCGGTTGGCGATCCAGTCCTGGACCGGATCCGCTGCTTGTTTCGGCGATTTGTACAGTTCGTACGCCACGCGCCAATGCACGTCGACGCGATTGATGCAGTCGATCACCGGGCTCAGTGAATTGGCCTGCGCGGTGATTGGCGCGTCGTATTTGTCCAGCCACAAATCAATACGGGCGACGGGTTTTGAGGCACCGGCCAGGCCCATCAACATCAACCCCAAAAAGAGCGCCACCGGGAGAAGCCATTTCGGATTCATCGCTGTTTCTCCTGGCCATACCACTGCTCGACGGTGGCCGGTGCGTTGCACTCTTTGGCGGTGACCGGCATCCGACTGCACAAGCGTTCGGTCCACTGTTGCAAACCCTGATTGCGGTTGACCGTGGCCTGGCTGGAGATCACTTTGAACACGCCGAGCAGCAAGACCAGCACCAGAATGCCGGCGCCCGCCAGACACCGTTTGAACAAGGGATGGGTACGTTGCCAGGACACCCGCGGATTGACCTCGCGACGGCGTATGAACCCGACACCCATCCGTGTGGCGACGTACACCACGCTGCCGACTACGCCATACACGTGGCCAATGCCCACCGCCATGATTGCGTCGGGAATCAGGTCGCGCAAAACGCCAAACGGCAGCGGCTTGAGCGAGGGCGACAGGCGTGCACTCAGTCGATCGTCCAGCAGCCAATAACGATGAACGGCGTGACCCATCAGCCAGTTGAGCACCCAACCGCCGACGGCGAATATCACTGACCAGAACACCGCAACGCCGATCAATCCGCCCAGGCGCGTACCCAGCGGCGCGAACTGCACGAAGCTTCCGACCAGGCAGGCGAGGGCGACGCCCAGGTACATCGGCCAACTGTCGTAGCTGTATTCCCAGTCACACCAGAAGAACGGCGTGCCGCCGGGCAGGTTTGCGCAGATGTCTGGGTGGTTGGCATTCAGCGCCGAGCTCAGAAGCCGGCATTGCGCCCAGTCTTCGTCACGCAGCCGTCGGGCCAGGGCGCGGCGCTGGCTGAAACTGGACGGCGCCAGCAACAGGCGGGCGGCGCGATGTTCGGGTGTGGCGGCGGGTTGCGACGCCAGAAGTTGTTGTCGCGCGAGAAATATCGGCGCTTCACGACGCTCCCGCGAACGTTGCCGCTGTGTCAGCAACTGCTCGACCATGTCTTCATCCAGCTCCAGCCGTTGCTGGAAACTGAACCAGTGGAAGGTGTCGATCGCCCACTCAATCAGGGCTTCGGACGTGTCAGTGTGCTCAACGCAATGGCGCAACACGGCGTCTTCCATGGCAGCCACCGCGCCCCGTTCAAAGGCAGTGGCGTAACGTTGATCAAGTTCGCCGTGGCTGACCTCGTGCAACGAATGCGTGACCACTTGCAGAGGGTTGACCTCGATGACCGACAGGCCCGTCAGGTCCCACGACGCATCATCGCCCGAGGTTTCTTCGCGCGATTGCTCCCATTCCTTGATGTTCAGTGCTTGTTCGTAGGCTTCGCGCAAACACTGGAAACCTTCGGGGTCTTCATCCGGGCGGGTTTGTTTGAGCAGGGTCGCGTATTGGCGTTTGATACGGCGCGTATCGGCGTCGGCCGGCAGGCCAAGGACGGTCCAGCAACTCATTGCGTGTGCAACTCCATGAAAACCCGCGACGCGACAACTACCCTAAAACCGAGGGGAATGATGGCAAATTGATTTTGCGCACCCTACCTGTTTCGCGTCGAAAAGTCCCCAGGTCTTACGGTCACTCCCCGACAAACCACCGATAATACGGATTCCCCCCATCCCCGCGCATCACCTCGCGAATATCCCTGGCCCACGCATCACGGTCGCCGTCATAGGCATGCAGGCTCGCCCGATAGAACTGCATCAAGCGTTGCTGGTGCGCATTCATCCGCTCGATGAATCCCGCATCGGCATTCACTAACGGTGGTGCGACGTGCAAGTCCAGCAGGGCCGGGAGCACCCGACTGATCTCCTTGGCCCGCACCCACGGCGCATATTCGATACGCGGCTGGTCGTCGGTCACTGGCGGGGCATCGGCGGCGAAACGCTCCAGCCCCGTGCGATCGGTGACCCACGTGGCGAGCAAGGCGTTGGCAGAACCGATGCCCACGTCCTGCAACGCGCTGCGCACGCTGTCCTGCTGGAAGCGCTCGCTGATTTTCGCCGCATCCAGCGCAATCGGTTCCATCGAACCCACCAGCAGCATTTCGTGGAACTCGCTGGTCCACACGTTGGCGTACGGGAAGACATCGAGAAAGCTGCGCACCAGGGCGCGCGAATCGTCGATGTTCTGCGTGGGCAGCGGCAGCCACTGTGCGACTAACCCCTGTTTCTCCAAACGACTGGCGGCCAGTTGGTAGAAGTCCCGGGAGTAAAGATTGACCACGCCGGCCGCGGAGGGCGGTGGCGGTTCAAGGGTGATCAAGTCATAGCGTTGCGGGTTGCGCAGCAGCTCCTGGCGCCCGTCGCGCAGGCGTACGTCGACGCCGGGATCGGCGGCGGCATTGAAGTTGCCTTTGAACAGGGGCGCAGCTTTGACCACCGAAGGCAGCAACTCGGCCACCACCCGGTGTTCCAGCCCCGGATAACGGGTCAATGCGCCTGCGGTGATGCCGGTGCCAAAACCGATCACCAGCGCCGAGCGCGGTTCGCCGTTGTGGATCAGCAGCGGCAGCAGCGCCTGAATGCGCATGTAACGCAGGGACGGCATGGCGTCGCCGGTGTTGGACACGCCTTGAATGTACAAGCGCTGGAAGGCTTTCTGCCCCTTGCCCTGGGTGACCACCGCCACGGTCCCGCCGCGTCCTTCTTCATAGAAGGCCAGCGTGGCGTTGCGAGCACCGGGGAGCAGGCTGGCGAGTTTGTTCACCGGGGTAAATACCGCGACCGCCACCGACAACAGACCGATAGTCACCACCGCTTGCCGCCGACCTTTCTTGACCCCGTGACCCTTGCGCACCGCGAAGTACCCGATCCCGGCGGCGACGATGGCCAACAGCCCCAATGTGCGTACCAGGCCCAGCCACGGGATCAGCACAAACCCGCAGAGCATCACCCCGACAATCCCGCCCAGCGTATTGAACGCCACGACAGCGCCGACATCCTGGCCGATCCGCTCGCGGCCAACGCTCAGGCGCAGGGCCAGGGGGAACGCCGCGCCCAACAACAGCGTCGGCACAAACACGATGCTCAACGCCGCCACCGCAAACCGCGCGCTCATACCCGTCAGTTCACTCGCACCCAGCGACAACACCCAGGCTTCGGCGCGGCTTTGCGCGACCACCAGCCACTGACCGAGCAGGGCGATTTCCAGCAACGCGACCAGCCCGGCGCCGGCGATCAGCAAACCGAATACTCCCCAGGGATCACGAATGCGCTCCACCCGACGGGCCAGCAGCACACTGCCGAGAAACAGCCCGGTGAGGTACGTCGCCAGCACCACGGCAAAGGCGTAGGTGCGGGTGCTCATGAACTGTACGATCGATTGCGACCAGACCACCTCATAACCGAGGGCCACGCCGCCGGCAATCGAGTACAGCCACAAGGCCAGTCGGTCGGGCGCTTTGCTGGACGTGTGTTTCGCCGGCACAACGACCGGTAATAAACGGTGACGCTGAAACCACAAGGCGCCGGCCGCGGCCAGCAGGTTCAGCATCGCGGCGGCCAGGGCACTGCCGCGCACGCCGAGGGTGGCAATCAGCACGAACGCGGCAAGCAGGGTGCCGGCGATGGCCCCAGCGGTGTTCGCCGCGTAGAGCTGGCCGCCAGCCTTGCCCAGATGCTGCGGGTCGGTGGCCAACGAGCGCACCAGCACCGGCAAGGTGCCGCCCATCAACAGCGCCGGGATGCCGACTAAAGCGAAGGGCAACACCCACGCCACCACGCCGACCTGTTGCTCCAGCCAGGCAAACGGGCTGGCCGCGAGGCTCATGGCAAAGGTCGCGCCGACACCCAACACGGCCACCACCACTTCCAGCCCTGCATACAGCAGAACGGGCTGCTGCAAACGATCCGCCCAGCGCCCGAACAGCCATCCACCCAAGGCCAGCCCGGCAAAAAAAGCGCTGATACCGGTGGTGATTGCATAGACCTCGACGCCGACCACCAGCGACAGTTGCTTGATCCACAACACCTGATACACCAGCGCCGCGGCACCGGAGACGAACAGCAACAGGGCCGGGATCAGCAGCGCGGGGGAGGCGGCATGAGAAACAGGAATGGCCGACGACTTGCTGGCGACACGTGAGGACATAGGGCTATTGCCTTGTACAAAAATTCAATTAAACACAAAACCATTGTAGGAGCCGGCTTGCTGCGGGCGGCGTTCCGACGATAGCGGTGGGTCAGACACCTATTGATTGACTGGAAGACCGCTATCGCCAGCAAGCCGGCTCCTACAAGGTTTGTGTTTGCATCTGGGAATAGGGCCGCTCGCCGTAGCGGGCGAGCGGCGGTCAAACGGTCTTACTGTGCAGGTTGATTCTTCATTTTTTCAGCGATTTTGGCATCCACAGCAGCACGGACCTGGTCGATGCTGAAGCTGGCCGGTTTCTGGCTTGGTGGGTACTCGACGAAGGTCTCCAGGAACTTCGCCGCTTTCATGGTTGCCAGTCCAGTCAGGTAGACGTTTTTGGCTGTCCAGTCGTAATACTGGTCGGAAACCACGTCGGCACGTTCATACGGATCCATGCGCAGATTGAAGACTTTCGGTACCCGCAGGCAGACAAACGGCTCGCTCCATACCTCGAACCCGCCTGGTTTGCGTTGTTCGCAGAAAACCGCTTTCCAGTTATCAAAACGCATGGCGACCAGCACACCGTCGTCGTTGAAGTAGTAAAACTCCTTACGCTCACCCTTCGGCGCCTGGCCGGTCAGATACGGCAGTTGGTTGTAACCGTCCAGATGCACCTTGAAGTTGGTGCCTCCCGACGTCGGTGCCCAGCCCTTCAGGAGTTTGTCCTTGACCCCGGTGTCGCCGGCAGCTGCCAGCAAGGTGGGGAACCAGTCCAGGCCCGAAAACATTTCATTGGAGACTTCCCCCGGCTTGATTTTGCCCGGCCAGCGCACCATCGCCGGAACGCGGTAGGCACCTTCCCAGTTGGAGTTCTTCTCGTTACGGAACGGCGTGGTGGCGGCGTCCGGCCAGGACCACTGGTTAGGGCCGTTGTCGGTGGTGTAGACGACGATGGTGTTGTCGGTGATTTTCAGGTCATCGAGAGTTTTCAGCAGTTTGCCGACGTCACCGTCGTGCTCAAGCATGCCGTCGGCGTAATCGTTGCCGGGCATACCGCTCTGGCCGGCCATCGACTCACGGACATGAGTGAAGGCGTGCATGCGGGTGGTGTTCATCCAGACGAAAAACGGTTTGTCCGCCTTGGCCTGTTTCTCGATGAACGCTTGGGCCGCCGCTGTGGTTTCGTCGTCGATGGTTTCCATGCGTTTTTTGTTCAACGCGCCGGTGTCTTCGATCTTGCCATCGGCATAGCTATGAATCACGCCACGCGGAGAGTTGGCCTTTACGTACTCGGGATCATCCTTGGGCCAGTACGGACGCTCTGGCTCTTCTTCGGCGTTGAGGTGATAGAGGTTGCCGAAGAACTCGTCGAAACCGTGGTTCGTCGGCAGGTACTCGTCCTTGTCGCCCAGGTGATTCTTGCCGAATTGTCCGGTTGCATAGCCTTGGGACTTGAGCGCCTGGGCAATGGTGATATCACGTTTTTGGAGCCCTACGGGTGCACCGGGAATGCCCACTTTCGACAGACCGGTTCGCAAAGGCGCCTGGCCGGTAATGAAAGTGGATCGTCCGGCCGTGCAGCTGTTCTCCGCGTAATAGTCGGTGAACAGCATGCCTTCCTTGGCAATCCGGTCGATGTTCGGAGTCTTGTACCCGACCACGCCCATGGAGTAGGCACTGATGTTGGTCTGGCCGATGTCATCGCCGAAGATCACCAGGATATTGGGTTTTTCGGCGGCCCCGGCAGTCGCCGAAATCGCCATCACCGAGGCCGCCACCAGGGCGAGTTTCGGTAGCCACTTGCGTATGCGAGTCATCTGACTTGCTCCTTTTGCGCTAGTGTCGCGTGGTGCGACAAACGTTTATTGCAGTCCTGCGTCACGCTCTTTATTGCACTTGCTCGGGAGTGGCGGCCGCCTCGAACGGATAGATCCGGCGCCATTCGGACGCCATGTCGACGATAGTCCAGCCACGGGTTTTTGCTTCGTCCAGGGCTTTGTCCAGGCGCCCGATATCGGACTTGCGGTCATAGGCCCATTCGCGTTTGGCGTCGGTGTGATGCACCAACCCCATGAATCGTTTACCGGGGCCGGCGGCAGTCCACTGCAACATTTGCAGGTCGCCGTCGGAATTGCCGAACGCCAGGATTGGCCGCTTGCCGATCACCGCGTCGATGCTTTCCGGTTTGCCCGGGCCATCGTCGTTGTGGGCCAGTTTGGGCGTGCGCACGATCGAGGCTTTGCCATCCTTGAACTGGAACGCCGTGACGAAGGTGGTGCCGATCACTTGCTCGGGCGGGATGCCGTAGACCTTCTCGGCGAAGGCGCGCATGAACCCGGTGTCGCCACCGGAGACGATGTAGGTTTTGAAGTCCTGGCCGCGCAGGTAGTCGAGCATTTCCAGCATCGGCTGGAAGATCATCTCGGTGTACGGCTTGCCGGTCTTTGGATGCCGGGCCTGGCTCAGCCAGGTTTTGGCGTAGTCGTCGAAGGCTTCGGTGGTCATGCCGGTGTGGGTCGCACCGAAAATCTTCATGATGCCGTCCATGCCGGCGGCGGCGAGTGCCTGGTGATCGTTTTCCAGGACGGCCTTGAAGGGCTGGGTGGTTTTCCATTCCGGGTGCTGCGGCGCGGTGCGCTTGACCTCATCCAGGGCAAACAGCAGTTCGAAGTACATCGGCTGCTCGCTCCACAAGGTGCCGTCGTTGTCGAACACGGCGATGCGGTCAGCGGGTTTGACGAAGTCCCTGCTGGATTGGTCGGTGACCGTCTGGACGAACTCGATGATGTGCTTTTTCGCCGGGCCGTCATTCCACGACGGCAATGGCTCGTTGGCGTGCGCCAGCAGCGGCAGGACCAGCGCGAAGAGCAGCGTGAGCCCGAAACGTTGGTGGCTTGATGTCGCGTTCGTCATGGGAATTCCTTCTCGTGGACGGGGTTGAGCGGTCGCAGTGCGGGAACGGTCCGGACGTTGCTGCCTCGCGCCTGACTATGCAGCGTAGACAAGGATTGCCCGAGTTGGCGCAGCGCCTGATCTTCGGTCGATTGACGGCTGTAACAGGCGCGTAACAGGTCCTGCAGGCGCGGGCCGAGGGCGTTCAATTTCAGGCCTCCGCGGCTACGTTTGAGCCACAGGTACAGGGCGCTGAGTTGCGCCGGTCGGGCGTTGATTTGCCGTGGAATCTGCCGCCAGGCGTAGCCGGCGGATTGCAGCCACGCGGCCTGTCGGGCACGGCGCCGGTCGCGCACGGACAGGTAAGCGCGACGCATGAAAGGCCTTGCGAACCAGCCCAGTAGCAGCACTGCGGGCAGCAGCAGGACAACCAGCCAGTGCCTGGAAAAACGCACGCGACTGTGTTCGCCCATTTGTTTCAGGTCTTCGGCAATCGAGAACACTGGCGTGTAAGCGCTGTTGGCGATGGCCTCGAAGCTCACTGCCGGCACTTGCGCGGTGCGGGTTTGCTGGCTGCTGGCGTCCCACCATTTCAGCTCGATCGCGGGCAGGCTGTGATGGCCTTCGCTGTCGATACGGTAAGTCACGGTGTCGATGCGTTGGCCGCCGGTGAAGTTGCCTCGGCCGTCGTCCAGGCTGCTGATTTGCGGGTTTTTCGGGTAACGGCTCAGGCCGCTGACGTCGCCCAGTGACGGCGCGGGCAGCGACATGGCCATGGCGTTGTCGGCCTGCAAGGTCAGTTGCCGGGTCAGGCTGTCGCCGACCTTCAAAGGCGCTGCCGAGTCGATGACTTTTTGCGTGAACCGCAGCCCTTGCGCCACCAACACCGGTTCGCCAGGTTTGAACCCCGGCGGCTGTGTGGCGGTGAAATGCAGTGGCTGGCTTTGCGCGCTCAACGGGGCGCTGGCCTGACCCGGGGTGGCCTGCACGGTCAGCGCCGGAATGTCGAAACCCCGGGCCAGATTCGGGCTGATCCGGTAGCTGTAGCGCATGCCGTTGTACGCCTTGCCGTCCAGCGTCTGGTTGATGTGCTCGGCGTGGCCGTCGGGCGGCAGCACCAGCGCGCCGGGCAGTTTCAGGTCGGGCAGGGCGGGGGCGTCGGTGAACCAGCTGTCGGTGAGGACGTCGAGTTGCAGTTCGAGGAGGCCGCCGACCATGACCGGGTCAGCGTGTTGCAGGCGCGTCTGGATACGCAGTTCGGGTTCGGCGGCGAGGGCGGATGTGGTGATCAGGCAGCAGAGCAAGGCGGCAAGTTTTGTGGTGATTGAGCGGGCGCTATCGCCAGCAAGCCGGCTCCTACAGATTGAAATGCATTCCCCTGTAGGAGCCGGCTTGCTGGCGATGGCCGCGACTCGGTTCATGGCTTGCCCCCCGCCTGATCCTGCAAGCTGAACTTCTGCTTGAGGAATTTTGCTGGCGATGTCGTCAGGTTCTGCAACCACAACGCGTCCGACGTCGCCTGCTCGGTCTCCACGGCTTTGCTTTGTCCCTTGCCCGGTGCCTTGTCCATCTTGATTTCGTCGGGTTTGACCTCGGGCGCGTTCTGTTCGGCGCTCTCGGTGTCTTTCTCCAGGGCGATGGCCAACGCCAGATTGGCCGTGGCCTCCGGGAACTGTGGTTGCAGCTTCAACGCCTGGGTGTAGGCCGCGATGGCCTGATCAAACTTGAAACGGCGCACGTAAATATTGCCCAGGTAGAAATACGCCTGGGGTGTTTCCAGTCGCGCAAAACTCGCCAGCGCGAGGTCAAAATCCGCCGCGTTATAGGCCGCGATGCCCTTCCAGTACGGATCGACAAAAAGGGCGGCAGCCTTCGGGAAATGCTCATGTTCGAAGGCCCAGCGACCTTGCTGGTCAGGGGTGAAAAATGCATCGGTCAAAGCGTTGGCCAGGGCATTTGTCGGCTGAAAACCGACACCCAGCGCCAGCAGCAAACCGGCCGTCCAGTTCAGGCTCCAGCCTTTGCGCACGCTGAAAAACGCGATCAGCAACAGCGGCCAGCACAGCCAGTATCCGGCGTCTTTCCAGTGCAATTCACGCTGCTCGTCACTGGCCGCCTGGAAATGTTGCCGGGCGTGCAGTTCGATCCAGTCCAGATCGTTGTCATTGAGCGTCAGGCTGCCCAGCGGCGCCGCCATGGCTAATGCCAACTGCTTGAGCGCTGCCTGGTCGAAACTACCGAGGGCCGGGCGACCGTTGCTGTCGGTGCGCGGCTGGCCATTGGCATCACGAATGATCCCGCCATCCTCGCTGCCAACGGCGAGGATCAACACTTGCAGCGTGCTGTCGTTCAGTTGCTTGTCCAGGCCACCGAGTTGCGAGGTGTCGGCACCGTCGGTGATCAGCAACAACGTGCCCGGCGTTTTCTCCGCCGCCAACAGGCGTTTGGCCTCGTCGATCACCGCGCCGACATCCTTCCCCGGTTTGCCGATCAGGTCGCTGCTCAATGCCTGGATAAACGTATCGAGCAACGCCGGATCGTCGGTTGGCGGCAACACCAGATGCGCGCTTCCGGCGTAGGCGATCAGCGCGTTGCGGGCACCGGCGCGGCGCTGGATCAGGTCGTGCAGTTTGTGTTTGACCGCTTCCAGGCGACTGGGCGGCACGTCGCTGGCGTCCATCGAGGGCGAGAGGTCGATGGCAATGATCAGCGGCGCACGATTTTCCAGAAAGTCCGGCCGGTCCTGCTCCCAGGTCGGCCCGGCAGCGGCGAGGGCGCCCAACATCAACAACGCGCACACCAGATGCACCGGCCGCAAGCGCTGTTGGTCCTGCGGGGTCATCAGCAAGTGCGGCAGCAAGTGCTCGGCAATGTTGCTGCGCAAACGCCGCTGCACATCCCGGCTGCGGCGCCAGAGCCACGGCAGCAAGGCAGCCAACGGCACGAGCAAGAGCCACAGCGGACGGAGGAAGTGCAAGTCGCTGAGGTTGATCTCCATCTCAAGCCTCCTGCCGCTGACGTGCGAGGGTCAGATGCGGACGCAGCAGGGCGCCAAGATGATAGAGCGTGAGCAAACCTATAGCGGCGCCGAGCGGCCACCAGAACAGATCCTTTTTCGGTTGATGACTGAGGGTTTTCACCTGGTGCGGGGTCAGCGTGTCGAGGGTGCTGTAGACCTGATCCAGCGCGGTGCGGTCTTCGGCGCGGAAGAACTTGCCGCCCGTGGCGTCGGCGATCTGCTGCAAGCCTTGCAGGTTGACCTTGGCTTCGCCTTCGGCGCTCGGGTCGCCAATGCCGATGGTGTGAATCACCACACCCTTGGCGGCGGCCATCGACGCCGCGTGATCCGGGGTGATGGCGCTGCTGGTGTCGTTGCCGTCGGTGAGCAGGATCAGGACTTTTTCCTGTTCATGGGCCTGATCCAGCAACTTCAGGCTCAGGCCAATCGCATCGCCAATGGCGGTGTTGGGCCCGGCCATGCCGATGCCGGTGTCGTCCAGCAACAGCGACAGGCTGGCGTGATCCAGTGTCAGCGGCGCCTGCGGATACGCGCCACTGCCGAACACGATCAGGCCCAGGCGATCTTCTTTACGCTTGTCGATAAAACCGTGGACCACGTCTTTGACCGCCGCCAGACGATTGATCTTCTGCCCGTTGGCATCGGTGAAATCAGTGGTTTCCATTGACTGGGAGATGTCGATGGCCAGCATCAGATCGCGTACAGGTTGCTGGCGTTCGATGGGTTTTTCCACGTACACCGGGCGTGCGGTCGCAAGCAGCAACAGCGCCCAGACCAGCAGGTTCAGGAGCAATTGCCAGCGATTGTTGCGCGTGCCGGCGGCGCTCGGCGCCTGACCGACCGCGCGGCTCATGGCGCCGAAAAACGGCACCCGCACGGCGCTGCGGGCTTCGCGGTAATCGGGCAAGTAGCGGTAACCCAACCAGGGCAACGGCAGGAGCAGTAACAGCCAGGGGTAATCAAGCTGCCACATGATGCGACTCCACCCAGTGTTTGCAGGTGTCGAACAGCTGCTGGCGCTGATCATTGGGCAACGCCAGCAATGCTTCATCCGGCGCATAGGCCAGCAACGCCAATTGCTGGCTGAAATCCGCCGGCAACGGCTGCGCACTGTGCTGCGCCAGAAATGCCTGCCAATCCTCGCCCCCGAGTGCACCCACATCCCCCTGTGGGAGCGAGCCTGCTCGCGAAGGCGTCCGTCCATTCACCCTTGAAACCGACTGACTCTGCGCTGAACCCTGTAGGAGCCGGCTTGCTGGCGATCGCGTCCGGTCAGTCACTATTGAAGGCGCCTGACACACCGCTATCGCCAGCAAGCCGGCTCCTACAGAGGTTGTATTCCAACCCATAGGCATCGATAGCGCGACGCGTTTGAGCAGCTCCGGGAGTTCGCGAAGGGCGCTGATTTGATCATCGCTGCTTTGCAGTTCAGCCAACCGCTCCAACGCCTCGCGCCGATACCGATCCCGCCGCCACTGCCAATACCGCCGCGCACCCACCAGCAACACAGCAGCCATCAAGAGCGCCAACAACACCCACCAGCCCCACGTCTGCGGCGCATAACTGACGGGCGCCGGCAGGGCCATTTCCTTGAGTTGCTCAATGCTCGGCACGTTGGGATTCATCGCCGCCCCCCGCCGAGTTTGCCCAGTTCCGCGCGCAGTTGTGCCTGCGCCTCGGTCGCCGTACTGAACATCATCAACGGCACCTGACTGCGCCGCAGCAGCGTGGCGACGTCCTTGAGCCGACCGCTGAGAAAATCCCCCAGCGGCTGATGAACGCTGCGTTGCTCGACCGCCAGCTCGACTTGCAACTGGCCTTGAGTAATCAGCAACCGGCCATTTTTCGGCAGGTTCAACGCCAACGGATCGTACACCTGCATGGCGATCACATCGTTGTGCGCCGCCAGTTGCCGCATCAGTTGCAAGGTGCGTTCGCCCGCGCCGGCAAAGTCGCTGACGATGCAGATCAGGTGATCGTGACCGGCGACTGCCAGGCACTGTTGCAGGACTTTATCGAGTTGATCCTCGCCTTCGGCGTCCGGGTTGGCCGCGCTCAATGCCTGATTCTGCTGGACGATGCGACTGCACAGCGCTTCGATCCGTTTGCGGCTGCGCAACGGGGCAATCGCGTCGATCCGTGAATCGTTGAATACCAACCCTCCAACCCGATCGCCCGCGTTGAACACCATCCACGCCGCCAGTGCGCCGAGTTCGGCGGCAACCGCGGATTTGAAACTGCGTTGCGAGCCGAAAAACATCGACATGCGCTGGTCCACGAGGATCAACGCCGGGCGATCCCGCTCCTCGGTGAACGTGCGCACCACCGGTTTGCCGGTGCGCAGCGAGGCGCGCCAATCGAGGTGGCGCAAGTCGTCACCCGGTTGATAGTGGCGCAGCTCATCGAAATTCAGCCCGCGCCCCCGCAGCCGCGAGGCGTGGTTGCCGGCGAGGATGCTGCCTTGCGGCTGGCGTGCGAGGAAACTCAGGTCACGGGCCTTGAACTCCAGCGCCATCAATTGCGCCAGAGAGACATAGACCAGACCGTCGACACTTTTTATTTTCAACATCAGGCAGGAATCGCAACGTTATCGAGCAGGCGATCCAGCACCTGATCGGCCGTGACGCCATCAGCGACCGCTTCATAACTCAGCTGCAAACGATGACGCAGCACCGGATGCACCACGGCGCGCACGTTGTCCGGCGAGACAAAGTCCTGCCCCTGCAACCAGGCATCGGCGCGGGCGCAACGGTCCAGGCCGATGCCGCCGCGCGGGCTGGCGCCGATGGCGATCCAGCGGCCCAGGTCCGCGTCGTAATCCGTCGGATGGCGGGTGGCGTTGATCAGGTCGATCAGGTAACGATCGATGGCCGGGGACACATGGATGGCGCTGACTTCCCGGCGTGCAGCGAAAATCACTTCCTGCGACAGCGCGAAACCCTGCACCGGCGCGGTCTTGGCACCCGTCGCAAACTCCTCTTCACGCAGCAGCCGCAACACTTGGCTCTCGTTTTCCGCGCTCGGGTAATCGAGCAGTACCTTCATCAGAAAACGGTCCATCTGCGCTTCCGGCAGCGGGTAGGTGCCTTCCTGTTCGATGGGGTTTTGGGTGGCGACTACGATGAACAACTCCGGCAGCCCATGGCTGTTGCCGGCCACGGTGATTTGCCGTTCTTCCATCGCTTCCAGCAGGGCCGCCTGGACCTTGGCCGGCGCGCGGTTGATTTCGTCGGCCAGAATCAGGTTGCCGAACAGTGGGCCTGGCTGGAACCGGATCTCGTTTTTGCCATCGATCTGGTGCAGCACTTCGGCGCCGGTGATGTCCGACGGCAGCAAATCAGGGGTGAACTGGATGCGGCTCATTTTCGCGTCCAGGTGTTTGGCCAGCGCTTTCACCGTGCGGGTCTTGGCCAGCCCGGGCAAGCTTTCCAGGAGCAAATGGCCGTTAGCGAGGAGGCCAAGCAGAATCTGCCGGATCACTTGATCCTGGCCCAGCACCGCTTCGGCGATGCTGGCTTGCAGGGCATTGAGATCATTGAGTGCGGTCATAAGCGGTCCCTGCCTCAGAACATGAACGTCGGAATGACGGGAATGAACGACAAGCGGAAATTCCAGCGGCTGCTGATCAGGTCGTCCGGGTGAATCGCCGAGTACTGGATCTCCCCGGAAATCCGTACCGGCAGCTTGCCGAAGTTGAAGATCCGCCCGGCGCCGATGCCGATGGGGAAGGTCACCTTGTTGCCGCCTTCGGCCTTCCAGTTGACCGTGACGTTTGGCGTCATGCCGACCCGCCATTGCTCAGGGCCGGGAATTGTGCGCTGGATGAAGTACTGAATATTGGTCAGGCTGACGTCCTTGCGCTGGCTGTCGCCACCCACTGACCACCAGTGCTGCGGGAACACGCCCAGGGTCCAGTCTTCGCCGAGGTAGGCGGCAACGAACGCCGGGCCGAGTGCGTATTTGCCGGTGCCGAGCACGTCTTCTTCGGCGGTGGGAAACATGGCGGTCGGGCCGAATCCCCAGACCATCTTGCCGCCACCAGCGAAGCGGATCGGCTCCTTGGGCGAGAACACGCCCACGTAGGCCAGGTCGCCGAAACCGCTGGTGCGGTCGAACGGGTCCTGCACCACCGAAGTGAAGTCGCTGCGGTCATGCAGCAATTCATTGGGACCCATGCCGATCAGGTTGCCGGCCTTGCGGTTGACCGGCGCGCTGACGTAGCTGATGGGCAAGCGGTTGATCAGGTTCCAGTCTTCGCCAAGGGATATCGGAAAGGTCGGCATGAAACTGTATTTGCCCAGCATGCGCGTGCCGTTGCTGTGCGGGCCTTTGAGCGCGGTGTAGTCGAACTGATTGAACAGCAACACCAGATTGCCCACCGGGTTGTCCATCAGTTTGGCGATCTGTTCCGTGGACGGATCGCACCCGGCCGCCACGACTTTTTTCAGGTCGATGTCGAAGTCCTGTTGCAGTCGATGGCAGGTCTCGGGGTCACCTTTGGGGGCGGGTGGCGCCGGTGTAGTGCCGAGGGTCGGCAAGTCACCGCTGGCGCAGGCGAAACCGCTGAACAACACGCTGCATAAAGTCATTCTGGAGCCGATGGCCATCCCTGGTCACTCCTAGAAGAACGCCAAGGTCAGGTTGACGCTGAACCCGTTGCCTTCAGGTCGGTTCTTGGTGTCGAACTCCGGGATCCAGCGGGCGTTGACGCTGGCCTGGGCGTCGGCAAATTTGCCCGCCCAGCCCACCGTCGGTCCGGCACCCACTGAACGTCCGCGAAAGCCGCCGTTGGCGCCTGACCCGGTGTCGTCGGTGACCTGCTGGATGTAACCCGCGGCCATGCCGGCGTTCCAGCCGTTGCCGAAGCCGTGGGTCCATAGCGCATCGAGGGTGAAGAGGTTGCCGTTCTTGTAGTTCGTGGCGTCGTTTTCGGTGTAGAACTCCAGCCCGCCAGACAGGGTGAACTCGCCGCCCTTGCCGTCGAGGTGAGTGAAGGCCACGGTGGGCATGAAGGTGTAATTGTTCTGCCCGGCGTTGGCCAGGCGATCATCGTTGTAAGCGCCGGTCGGCAGGTAGATTGGCAAGGACAACGAGAGGTGGTTGACCTCGTCGAAGTGGTAGCCGGCGGCAATTGGCGTCACCAGCATATCGGCGAACTGGGTACCGGTGTCCTCCCTCCCCAGCGTCCGGCCACGAGGCCCGGTGACGCTCGCGGTAATGTCGGTGTACTGCACCGGCACGCCAATCGCCGACGCGTAGTTCCAGCGACCCTTGCCGGTATCCCAGACATGGGTGAAGTTGGCCATGGTGTAAGACACTTTCAGGTCCAGGCCGGCACTCAAGGCGCCAACGATAGGCACTTGTACGTTGCCCTTGAGCTCACCGTCGTACCAGAAACTGCTCAACGACATCACCCAGCCGGGTTCCGGTGGCACGATCCCGGCATTGGAAAATACCTGCAAGCCGGTCATCGGCCGACCACCGCCACCTTCTGCCGCCAAAACCAGTGGGCTGCTGCCGACCACGCAGAGGGCCAACAAAGGACGTACTACAAAAGACCTGACCATGGCTGGCTCCGCTTATTGATTTTGTGGGATGACAGGCGTCAGCAAGGGCATTTTCCACTCGCCGCTGGAGACTTCCGGTCTCGGCAGGTACAGGCGCAGGACGCCGTAGAAAGGCCCGTTCGGCGCTGGCAGCCAATTACTTTGCAGGTCTTTGGCCGGGGCTTTGTGCTGCACATAAAGGGTCAGGCCGCCGTCGGCATCCAGCTTGAGATCCGGCAGCATTCGCGAGTTGATCAGGTAGCGATTCAGCGGGTTGGCGACCAGCAATTTGTTCTTGCCGTCGTACATCGTCAGCGACCAGAACGCGTCGGCCGGGGGCAGGGCGCCTTTGTCGAAATGCAGCGTGTAGTCGTGTTTCGAGGCGTCGACCGGCTGGCCGTCCTTGTCGACGAAATAGCCGATGTAATTCGCCTCTTCGGCAGAGTTGCCGAAGATCCCCATGTTGGCGCCGGCGTAGCGGTACAGGTAGTTACCGTTGAGGTGGTCGCGGGTGCCGAACAAATCGCCGCTGCTGACCTGATGGCTGTCGACCTTGTCCTTTTTGAACTGGGCGAATTCGGCCTTGGCGTCGGCGATGCCGTCTTCCAGGGCTTTGCGCTGACTGGCAGGCAGCTCGTTGGGTTTGAACGGCTTGCCGGCTTCGATGCCGATTTTGGCGAAACGCGCCAGCAAGTCTTTCTCCGCATCCTGGGGCGGGGCAAACGACAGCATGAAATTCAGGTAGCCGAACAGCTCCGGGGTTTCGCTCATGGTCGGCGTGGGTTTGGGCCAGTCGACCTTCGGCGCGGCAGGCGGGGCCTTTTGTTTAACGTAGCGGCTCAGCGGCTCGATCTTGTAGCCCTTCTGGATGCCCTTGACCTTGCCCAGGTCTTTATCGTCGAACAACTGCGTGCGGTACAGCGCGTAGGCAATGTTGGTTTCACTGCGCAGCAGGCGGTCGATTTCAACCGGTTGCTGACCTTGCCAGTTCGGCCCGGCGATCATGAAATGCCCGCCGGCGTTGCCCGTGCTGCGGGTGCCCAGATACGCAAAATTCTGCGTGTAGGCGTCGATCAGTTGCACCGAGTAGTAACGGTGTTCTTCGATGGGCGGCAGGGTCAGCACCACCGGTTCGGCGCGCAGGTCCATCCAGATAAACGAGTAGGGCGTGTCGGCGTTAGGCGTGACGAAGGCCGTGTCCTTTGCGGTGAATGCCTGTGCTGTGTTGCCGATCTGATTGAACGGTGCCTTGAAGTTCGGGCTCTTCTTGTCGACCGCCTGGGTGTAGAGGGTCTTGTACATTTCCACCACCGGGTAGCCGTACAAATAAGCTTCCTTGGCGATGGCCCGCGCTTCTTCCGGGCTGGCGGTGAATCCGGTCTTTTGACTGACGTTGACGTCTTGAGCTCCAACGCCGCAACTGACAAACATGCTCATCAAGCTGTAACCGGCTGCGCGAATTGCACCGTGCATAAATAAGGTCCTTATTTGCCGAAGGTGACGTTGATCCCCGCGAACAGCGTGAACTGCGGCAAGCCATCGCCCTTGTGCTCGACGGTCCACTGCGGCTCGATGAAGGCGTTGAGAATATTGGACCCGGATTTCCAGACCTTGCCGGCACCCAGACCGAGGGGGATGTAATGGGTGTCGTTCTTCAGGTCGAAGGTCCAGGTCGCGGTGGAGCGCAGGTACCAGCCTCTATCGAGGTTGTGAATGACAAACGGCTGCAGGGTGGCCGATTCAACATGCGGGCGGTCGCTGTCGCCGGCGAAAGAGCTCTGGTATTGCACCAACGCACCAAGCAAGCCACGAGGCGATGAATCAATCGCAATGGCCGCCAGCCCCGCTTGCCACTTGCCGGTGCCGAGTTCGTCCCGATCGGCGTAGGGCGCGGTGATCATCGGGCCAATGCCCAACTGCACGCCCTCGGTCTTGAGCAGGAAGATATCGAACAGGTTCAGATCGCCTTCGCCGGTGCTGTAGCCACCGTGCGGATCGGGACGGGTGCTGATCGGTGCGGTGGCGCGCAGCAATTGCGGGACGCCGATGAAGTCGTTGGGCGCAATCGGCAGCGTCCCGCGCACCAGCAAATCGTTGGTGTGGATATTCGAGTCGTAGTACTTCGGGGTGTAGTAGTCCTGCAGGTTCATCCCCGGTGCGAGGTTCAACGGGTTGTTACTTTTGTTCGCCGTGTCGGCGTTGTCCGCCTGGGCACACACGGCGGACGTTATTGAGGCCGCCAACAAAAGGGCGCTCGCTCCTGGAGTGTTCGACATGATTCCCCGGTTCCTTGGTGGCTCATTGGTCTACTCGGCACTTGGCGGCCGTTATGCGTAATCTCTTTCCTATCAAGCCTGTAGGACATGTCTGATGACGTTAGCAGTTGTCGGTGGGTTATCCAGTCGAAAGGCGCATTTCTCCGCCTGTGAAGTGGTTGTTGATGATGATCATGCGCATCAAACAGAACGCGGGATGGCATTCCGTATTCGAATAAAAAGCAGCCGGCATATTGCCGATCAGTCTTTGCGACCTGTGATTTGTGACAGTTTTCGGCGGCGTGTTTTTCGCTGATAGTTAAATGCCCAGTTTTCAATCACCGACGATTATCGAGAACACACCATGATGAACCAGCCCAATAAAAAAACAGCTTCCGATCGTTCCTGGGACGAAGCCACGATACTCTTCAACGGCAAGCCGGTATTGCCGAACGAGACCCTCGCCCTGCTTTATGGAGAAGACAGTACTTTCGAAATAGAAGCTGCACCGGAAGTTGCTGAAGAGATTTATCTGGCGGTCGTTGATAATAAAGAGGGTGTTGAACTCCGGGTGGAGCCGGCATTGGAATTTTGGCACACGCTGGTCGATGGAAAGTTAAGTTATAAGATCAGTCCGGAGGTTGGAAAGAGCGGTGCTCTTGCGTTCGTTCTAATGAGCCGGCAATTGATTATGCCGTTGGAAATCCCTTGTCAGGTCATGTCACCCAAGCCAATTGAACAGTTAGTCATCCGGATTAATGGCGAAGAGCTCAAGTCTGGGGATGTTGTTTATGCGGTGAGAAATAGCAGCAATTTAATTGAGGTGGAACCTCTTCCTGGTAGCCCGCTAATAGGCCAGAACATTGTATTGTCATCGGATGCAGTGACACCCCCGAACCTGATTCCAGTGTTCGAACCGCCAGAAGGATCTCAAACACTCAACCCCGTTGCTCGTTGGAGCCTGGATTGCGGTGACGATACGGATGGAAACTTATCAATCAAATTGAGTCTGGAGAGTGGCCCGCAAGAATTTATTCATCTGCCAGTGGACGTGGGCTATCAAGGCGGTGGTGTCATACTGACAACCATTATTCTGCAGACGGTTGGCAGTTCAAGAACATTGACGACTAGATCCATGAAGGGGGTTCAGTTGAAGAAGGGGGTTAAGGTTGAATGGCTTAGGGCAGACGGTAGTCGTCTGAAACTTGAATTCACCGGTGAAAATGCATTCAGCTCTGTACAGTTTAAACAGGGGGAGTTGGTTGGTGTGATTACTGCCCACACCTTTGTTCGCGGAAAACCTGGTTCTCCAAGAACCATTAATATCGTTTAGCCGTGAAAAAGCTGCAGCTATAGCGGGGGGGAGCCCATACCCACGCGTAAGATTGCTCATCGAGTATGCCGCCCCGATAAATATCAGGTTAAACGGGTACTCCCGATCACGTCCGTTCAATGGCACAGGACCTGGACGTGATCGTGGCGCTATGGTGGGGGGGCTCAGAGTTTGTTCATCTGCTCTCGTTGCCGCTCCTCCTGCTCCCGCAGTTCCGGCGTGAACTCTGCGCCAAAATCCTCCGCCTCGAACACTTGGCGGATCTCGATTTCAGCTTCGGTACCCGGCATCGGGTTGGGGCAGCGCTTGACCCATTCGATCGCTTCCTCTTTCGACTTCACTTGCCACAGCCAGTAGCCGGCGATCAATTCCTTGGTCTCGATAAACGGGCCGTCGATCACCGAGCGCTTGTCACCGGAAAAACGCACGCGCGCGCCTTTACTGCTGGGGTGCAGGCCTTCTCCGGCCAGCATGATCCCGGCCTTGACCAGTTCCTCGTTGTAATTGCCCATCGCGGTCAACAGTTCTTCGCTGGGCATGACGCCGGCCTCGGAGTCGGGGCTGGCTTTGACAATGATCATGAATCGCATGGGGTTGTCTCCAATGGATGTGAGTGACTCACAGCATGGTCGATTGGCCGACGTTTAAATCGACAGCGCTTCCCAAAGATATTGCCCGTCATCGGAATAACGTGGCTCAAGCCGCTTATTCCAATACAACGGTTTTTATCGCGTACTTATTGTGAATGGATCTTGTTAACTGTCATTTCTGACAGTGCCCGCAGCTGCTTTTTTTCTCGATAGTCGAGTGGCCAGTTTTTTGTCCACTTCCAACTATCGGAAACGCGTCATGACCTCGAACCTTAAAATCGGAGCCACCGAAACTTCTCCCGTTTATTTTTGTTACGGGGCTTCAGGCGAACGCGGGCATACGCTCACCGCAGTCGGCGAAGCCATCAGTCCGTGGGTCGGACACGGCGTCAGCGTAAATCCCGCTGCCGGGCAAACCCTTCCGTTCCAGGCCGTCCCCGCGTCTGGCGAGTACCAGACGTTTTCGGAGCAGGGATGTGAGTGGACGGTCAATTGCCCGGACGACGGCGAAGAGCTCGCCTTCGATTGCCGGATACAGACCGAGTTCACCGCAGAGCCCTTCGTTATTGCGGTGCAGTTGGGGCATTACCTGCGTGAATTCCTGGGCAAACGCAATCCGATCGGTGCGCCACTGATAAATGAAGTTGTCACCGCCGAGGTCCAGGTAGTGTCTGCCTACACCCAAAAACTACTGAAAGACATCGAGGTTCAATGGTTCGTCGGTGGGCAACCCGCAAGCCCGAAAAAAACCAACGATCTGGGCTGGAGCACGTTCAGTCACACCTTCACAGCGGACGGCGAACAGTCGATTACGGCCAAGGTGTTCAACCCCTATGACGGCACCACGGTCGAACACAGTTTTCCAATCAAGGTGTATGCCGAGAGTCCCTGGAAGCAGGCGGACCTTAAAGTCAACGGTTTGCCCGTGGCGTGGCGCTCACCCGTTCTACTGCGTCGTGGGCAAGCGAACGAAGTAACCGTGAAAGTCGAGCCGGCAATCGCAAAAACACTCAGGTTAGCGTTGATTAATGAGGGGGGGCTGAACATTGTTGCCGTGCCTGCAGACACTGTATGGCAGCAACCGGATCTAGTGTCTGGAGAGTTCAAATGGTCCGTCACCTCGAACGAGGAGAAGAGTGGTCGGGTCAAGTTAGTCATCTATAGCCAGGAAGTGGCTCAGCCTTGGGAGCACGACGGACGGGTGCTTGCAGGCGATCTCACAGATGAGGTGGAGGTCCGGATTGACGGTAAACCTGTCACGTTGGACGGCAACTTTTTCTTCCGCAGTCGGCCTGGCGTTATTACGTTGGTGCCCAAAGAGAGCAGTTCGGTGGTAGAGGGCCTTGCGGTGACGCTGACACGCGTGATCACCAGCGGTCTCGATGAAGCAGACTTGGTGTCCAGCCCTGGTTTTGGCGTTTCAACGCCAGATCATCGCTGGAGCGTCACCGGATCCAACAAGAGCGGTACTTTCCAGCTGATATTCACGTGCCTGGGCATTGCCCTGCCGCTTACGGTGGCACTCAACGCCTTGTTGTCGACTGATCTGAATGATGAAGCCGAAGTGCGGATCGGCGGCGTGGAAATCCCGGCAGAAGGGCAGGTCTTCTTCAGGAGCGAGGCACAAACGCTGACAGTGGTTGCCAAATCGGGCAGTCCACTGGGCCGCCTGCCTCTGAAGTTGAGATGGATCAAAGGGGAAGGGCTGCGGGCCGAAGAATTTACTTGCGAACCCGCCCTCGACACCTATACCGCAGACCACAGCTGGAGCATCACCGGCCCCGCAGACAAGAGCGGCACGTTCCAGTTCGAGTTGGTTGGCGAGGGCATGACTACGCCAGTTAAATTGCCAGAGTGTGTATTGCTGTCGAAAAACTTCGCCGATGAGGGCGAGTTCCTGGTCGACGGTGTGAAACTGTCGGAAAGCACGGTTTTCACCAGAGGCGTTGCAAGAACCCTGACCCTTGTGCCGAACGCGGGCAGCCCGGTCGCCAACTTGATGAAAAGTTTGCAATGGCATGCCGGCACGGGATTGGTCAAAGCAGATCTGACATGCACCCCGGCGCTTGACCTGCCAACAAAACTCAATAGTTGGCAAATTACCGGCTCCGCCACCAAGAGCGGTACGTTCCAGCTGAAACTGGTCGGCCCGGGTGGGGTGGCGCTGGGGCAACTGGCAATTTGCATGTTGTTGTCGCGCAACCTTGCGGACGACGTGACCGTCAAGCTTGATGGCGCCGTCATCCCGGCCGAAGGCAAGGTGTTCATCCGGGGCAAACCGCGTACGTTGACCCTGGAGCCGAAAGCGGGCAGTCCGGTGGCCAATCTGCTGATGAGTTTGCGATGGGGCAGTGGCACCGGTTTGGTCGCAGGGGACTTCCAATGCGTACCGGCACTGGGGCAGGCGACCAAGCCTCATAGCTGGAGCATCACGGGCCCCGCGGCCAAAAGCGGCACCTTCCACTTTACAGTGGCCGGTCCAAGCGGCGTTACGTTGATCACCTTCGCGCTCAGCACCGTGCTGTCGGCCAACCTGCGCGACGAAGCCGACCTCCTGTTTGCCGGCCAGCCGCTGCCGGCTCAAGGCGTTGTGCTGTTGCGTGGCCAACCGGGAACGTTTTCATTGGTGCCCAAGGCAACCAGCCCCATTGCCGGTAAACCCCTGGCGATGAAGTATGGGGGAGGCACGCTGCCTGTGAGTGATGTGACTTGCC
This sequence comes from Pseudomonas sp. GT1P32, assembly GCF_054897805.1. Classification (NCBI taxonomy): domain Bacteria; kingdom Pseudomonadati; phylum Pseudomonadota; class Gammaproteobacteria; order Pseudomonadales; family Pseudomonadaceae; genus Pseudomonas; species Pseudomonas sp. GT1P32. The sequence continues at coordinate 1,223,009 of NZ_CM142704.1, read as the reverse complement.
GGCCTGCATTTGGCCAGCCGACCACCGTGTATGAATGGGCGTTTACCGGCCCTGTTAGCCGAAGCGGTACATTCATTGCGGAAGTTGGTTACGGGCAGGATGCGAAGCTGGTTATGGAGCCGGTTGTTGTTCTGTCGCCCAAATTAAACGATGAATTGAGTGCCTTCGAGATCACCCCTCAGGGTGGAACTGCAACTCCGGTCGACTTGGAGATTGAGGGCCTGACGCTCACCAAAGACTCCGCAAGTTTGACGTTGAAAGTGCCCGATTCCAGCCTGCTTATTGGAAGGACAGTTGCATTCAAGTGGGCGGGCGACGCCGAAAATCCCTCAGTCGTGTTGCCTGCTCCGTTTGTAATGAAGGCTTCCACTGTCGCCGAAATCAAGGGAGTGGATAATCCCGCGTCGCTCAAGCGCCATCAGTTGTGTCTGGACTACGGTGGCGCGGTTACAGCGTCCTGGACGTTCAGGTACCTCAGAGGGTTGCCTTCGGGCGGACTGAGTATCTGGTGCGACGGCGTGAATCATGGGGCGAATTCCTTATTGCTTAAATTCAATAAAAGCTACGAACTTTCTATCAGGCCGAAAACTGAAGACAGCGCTTTTGTGGGCTGGAAGTGCAAATTTGTCGGCGTTGAAGAACAAGGGATTGCTATCGAGTTGTTACCTCCTTCTGACGAGTTTGTGGCGATTGGTTCGCCTGCGGCAGGGGGGGCGAAGAAGACTATACGGGCCAGAGATACTGGAGGGGGCGTAGGTCGGAAGGTTTATATGGATGTGCAGGTTAAAGATTTTGGTGTGTTGAAAGTTCCAGTTGAAACTATCTAGGTATTTTTGGTGTAAGCGGGTTTCTAGAAAAGTTCTATGCGGTGGCGATGCGCGCTGGGCTTTAGTGTTTCAGTGCTCCTTAAACGAAAGTGAGGAAGCGGTCATGAGTAATAAAACACCTGAGAACAAATATGAGTTGGGGGCCGGTAGTGGTCAGTTCAACGTAGATAAAAGTAGTAATGCTTCGGATTTTTTTGAGTCGTGTACTTCATTTGAGGTTCTGAGGGGGGATTGGGGTCGTCCGGATTTTCGATACCCGGTTGACTATAGAACCGGCAGCATGATTGTAGCTGCACTAGGGACGCCCAAGTTGTTTAAGTTGAGGATGAAAGCACCGCTGAATTCAAAGGTTGTTTATGTCTTTGCTCCCGGTCTTTCTAATGATCATTGGTATGGGTATCCGAACGACCAGGGTGAGCCTGTTACAGTTAGAGCTGATTTTGACGATCGCCGTATAGGGAAGTATGTTTTGGAATTTAGTGCGGAAGGTGCAACATCTTCCTTGGGGCTTTTTATTGTGCCTTATGATCTGACGTATTTTACGTCATACAAATTGAACGGCGAAGATTATGGCCGGCAAGATTTGTTATTGTATTACAATGAGTTTTACACCTTGGAGTTCTATAATCTGGAAGATGAGAATTATAAATTTCTTGAGTCGAGCAAGATTGTAAGTGTTTCATATCCTGAGGGTGCGCCTTACGATATTGATTTTATCGAGGAAGAAGAATTAGTAGAAAACATATTTGGCAAGTCGAGCCTTGACGGTTTGTCGTCAGCGACAAATAAGACGGCGAAGATGACCGGTGGGGTCAAGGGGTTGAGAGTACGTTATAAAAATCCGGACAATCCATATTTTGGACCGCTTGACGTGACCTTGCGTTTTCAAGAGGGGATGGTGCTTAAGCCTCCTATCGAGGTCGTAAAGAGAGTTGAAGTGTAAACAGTTCGGCTCGCCCCTGCGATTCGGGAGGGCTAGCAGTATTGTTTTTAATGTTGTCGCGTCAGCCATAATTAATTTTCAAGCGAGAATACAAAGGTGATGCTATGAGTAATAAACCCGACTTTTTTGAAGCGACTTCAGGTATTGAAATCATGTCGAATTTCAATCCGGATTATAATTATGTACGGTATCCATTTGATTATAGAACTGAAAAAATGGTTTTGAGCGGTGCTTCCGAGATAAGCATTGTAATCCCGGCAGAACAGGCGGGGGCAGCTTGTCTCATCAGCAGAAAACGTCATGATGGGGGGTATGGCAATGGTCAGACTCACATAAGCGTGTATGGTGAGGCGTCAGATAAGCCAGAGATTATTTCTTCTGCGTTCGAGACAAATACTTTGTCCTCCTTGATTGATATTCTTTATATTCCTGACGATATGACACGTTTCGCTTCATACATTTTTGATGGCGTGGATCATGGGGATAAAATTCTGCAACTGAACTACAGTAAATTCTACCCATTAAATGTCAGTTTCTTGGACGATGAAGTGAGTGAGCGTCTTGCTTTTTCCGAGTTGAAAAGAATTTCATATCCCCAAAACTCACCCTATGATGTGGATGTGGTAATCAATGGTGAGCTAGTTGAAAATGTGGGTGGTAAGTCATTGGCTGATGGTGTTGATGCACTGGAGGCGGAAGGTGTTTATGTCAGGGTTCGCTACAGGAGTGTCGATTATCCTTATTATGGCTCACTTAAAGTTACGTTTATTTTAAAGCAGGGGGCGACATTGGCACCTTCTATGGAAGTGGTGAAGCCGATTTGAGTTTGGCTGGATCTATAAGTGTAGTGAATAGCTTTAGAAACTCTACGAAGGGGGCTGTAATAAGCCTCCTTTTTGCTGAGGGTATGCGTTACGCTTGTTGCAATTTCTGGAATAAGTTTCCCTGTAAAAACATCATCGATAGCGGCCCACTTTTTGTATGTTGTCGCTCGTCTCGCTGCAACGGATTATCTGCTCGTGCCCATTTGCGCAGGGACTACACATGATTTGTATCCACCCATAGGCCCTCACCCCCATTTCATGGTTAACTTCTGCCTCGTCGAATTTTCCACATCAACGTTCAGAAGGACTCCGTTCATGGCTCAAGTCACTCTTAAAGGCAACCCGGTTCAAGTCAACGGCCAACTGCCACAAGCCGGTTCCAAGGCGCCAGCCTTTTCCCTGGTTGCCGGCAATCTGTCCGACGTGACCCTGGCGAGCTTCGCCGGCAAGCGCAAAGTGCTGAACATCTTCCCAAGCGTCGACACCCCGACCTGCGCCACGTCGGTTCGCAAGTTCAACGCCCAGGCCAACGATGTCGCCAACACTGTCGTGCTGTGCATCTCCGCTGACCTGCCGTTCGCCCAGGCCCGTTTCTGCGGTGCCGAAGGCCTGGAAAACGTACAAAACCTGTCGACCCTGCGCGGTGCCGAGTTCATCGAGAACTACGGCGTTGCCATTGCCGATGGTCCGCTCAAAGGCCTGACCGCCCGTGCCGTTGTGGTACTGGACGAGAACGACAATGTGCTGCACAGCGAGCTGGTCAAGGAAATCGCTGAAGAACCGAACTACGAAGCGGCGCTCGCTGTTCTGAAATAAGCAGTTCATTACAATTGTTAACGGCCTAGGGGGCGTTCTCACTGAATTTCCCCGCCGCGTTGTCGCCTTAAAGCGGGCCAGGCAAGGCGCAGGCCGCCGGGAATGTCGTTTCCTTTCCAAGGCCTGCAACGCAGCCTGGCCCGGTTTAAGGCACAACCCGAAGGGCCGGGCCTGCTGTTGTGCAGGGCTGCGTTACTCGAAGCTTATTTGGAATGACCAAACCACGCTTCTCGCGCCTTGCCCTGCACAACAGCAGACCCGGCGCGGCGGGGAAATTCAGTGAGAACGCCCCCTCTGTCCAGGCCGTTTTCATTTGTGCTTCAGTGCCTTAGATAAATCTCCTGTTACGTAAGCCGAAGGTAAATTGCCGGTAAAGGCGCTTTGCTAAATACCCGCCAGTGCTTATCGTTCAGCCTCCCGTAGAAAAAGCCCACGCGCCCAATGGTTGATCATTCAATGCAATCCTCTGCTCCCCGTAGTCCTCGTCGCTGGCTGTTCGGCCTGCTTGTCTTGTTGGTCATCGCCGGCCTGTGCTGGAAATTCTGGCCTGGCAGTGCTGCGCCGAAAGAAGGCAACGGACAAAAAGCCGTGGCGGGGCACACTGGCCGCTCGGGTGGCATGCGTCCGGGTTTCGGTGGGGCGACCGGGCCGGTTCCGGTGCGTGTGGCGCCGGCGGTCAAGGGTGACTTCCCGCTGTATTACAAGGCGTTGGGCACCGTGACGGCGCTGAACACCATTAATGTGCGTAGTCGGGTGGGCGGTGAGCTGATCAAGGTGTCGTTCGAAGAAGGGCAGATGGTCAAGGCCGGTGACTTGCTGGCGGAAATCGATCCGCGCCCTTACCAAAATGCTTTGCTGCAAGCCGAAGGCACTTTGTTGCAGAATCAGGCGCAATTGAAAAACGCTCAGGTCGATGTCGAGCGTTATCGCAACCTGTACCGCGAAGACAGCATCGCCAAGCAAACCCTGGATACCGCCGAAGCGCTGGTCGGCCAGTACCAAGGCACGGTCAAGACCAATCAGGCGGCGGTCAACGACGCCAAACTCAATCTCGAATTCACCAAAATCCGCGCGCCGATTACCGGACGTGTGGGCCTGCGTCAGCTCGACGTCGGCAACCTGGTGGCGGCCAACGACACCACGGCACTGGCGATCATCACCCAGACCCAACCGATCAGCGTGGCGTTCACCTTGCCGGAAAACAGCCTCGACGTGGTGCTGACCCGCTATCGCAGCGGCGCCAAGTTGCCCGCCGAAGCGTGGAACCGTGGCGACACCCAAATACAGGCCACCGGTGTATTGCAGAGCCTCGACAACCAGATCGACGTCACCACCGGCACCCTGAAATTCAAGGCGCGCTACGAAAACCGTGATCAGGCGCTGTTCCCCAATCAGTTCGTCAACGTCCACCTGTTGGCCGACACCCTCAAAGGCGTGGTACTCGCGCCGTCGGCAGCGATTCAATTCGGCACCAACGGCACCTTCGTCTATGCGATGGATGGCGACAAGAAAGTCACGATCCGCCAGTTGAAAGTCGGCGCTAGCGATGGTGACAACACCGTGATCACCGAAGGTCTGGCTGCCGGCGATCGTGTCGTCCTGGAGGGCACCGACCGTCTGAAGGAAGGCAGCGAAGTAGAAGTGGTCAACGACACCAAGGATGTGCCGACCACCCCGACCGGGCACCTGCAAGGTAAATCGGCGGCCGATGCGACTGAGCCGGCGACCACCGACAAGGCGAAAAAGGGCGGCGCATGAACATCTCGCGGCTGTTCATCCTTCGCCCGGTCGCCACGACCCTGAGCATGCTGGCCATTATTCTGGCCGGTGTGATCGCCTATCGGCTGTTGCCGGTATCGGCCTTGCCTCAGGTCGATTACCCGACCATTCGCGTGATGACCCTTTATCCCGGCGCCAGCCCGGACGTCATGACCAGCGCCGTCACCGCGCCGCTCGAACGTCAGTTCGGGCAGATGCCCGGCCTCACGCAAATGGCCTCGACCAGTTCCGGCGGCGCTTCGGTATTGACCCTGCGGTTCAGCCTCGACATCAACATGGACGTGGCCGAGCAGCAGGTGCAAGCCGCGATCAACGCTGCGACCAATCTGCTGCCCAAGGACCTGCCGGCGCCGCCGGTGTACAACAAGGTCAACCCGGCGGACACCCCGGTGCTAACCCTGGCGATCACCTCCAAAACCATGCTGTTGCCCAAGCTCAATGACCTGGTCGATACGCGCATGGCGCAGAAAATCGCCCAGATCAGCGGCGTCGGCATGGTCAGCATTGCCGGCGGTCAGCGTCAGGCGGTACGGATCAAGGTCAACCCCGAGGCCCTGGCGGCCAACGGCCTGAACCTGTCGGACGTGCGCACCCTGATCGGCGCCTCCAACGTCAACCAGCCCAAGGGCAATTTCGACGGCCCGACCCGGGTCTCGATGCTCGATGCAAACGATCAACTGACCTCGCCCAAGGATTACGCCAACCTGATTCTGGCTTACATCAACGGCGCGCCGTTGCGGCTCAAGGACGTGGCGGAAATCGTCGATGGGGCAGAGAACGAACGCCTCGCGGCCTGGGCCAATGAAAACCAGGCGGTGTTGCTGAACATTCAGCGTCAGCCGGGGGCCAACGTCATCGAGGTGGTCGACCGGATCAAGGCTTTGCTGCCGAGCATCACCGACAACCTGCCGGCCGGTCTTGAGGTCACTGTGCTGACCGACCGCACCCAGACCATTCGCGCGTCCGTCACCGACGTGCAACACGAGCTGCTGATCGCCATCGCGCTGGTGGTGATGGTCACGTTCCTGTTCCTGCGTCGGGCCAGCGCCACGATCATTCCATCGGTGGCCGTGCCGCTGTCGTTGATCGGCACCTTCGGCGTGATGTACCTCGCCGGTTTCTCGGTGAACAACCTGACCCTGATGGCGCTGACCATCGCCACCGGTTTTGTGGTGGACGATGCGATCGTCATGCTGGAGAACATTTCCCGGTTCATCGAGGAGGGCGACAGCCCGCTGAATGCGGCGCTCAAGGGCGCCAAGCAGATTGGCTTTACCCTGATTTCCCTGACGCTGTCGCTGATCGCGGTACTGATTCCGCTGCTGTTCATGGCCGACGTGGTAGGGCGCTTGTTCCGCGAATTTGCCATCACCCTGGCGGTGGCGATCCTGATTTCCCTGGTCGTGTCGTTGACCCTGACACCGATGATGTGCGCGCGGTTGCTCAAGCGTGAACCCAAGGAAGAAGAGCAGGGCCGTTTCTACCGGGCCAGCGGCGAAGCAATTGATTGGATGATCGCGGCTTACGGGCGCAAGTTAAAGTGGGTTCTCAAGCATCAACCGCTGACGTTGCTGGTGGCCATCGGCACTCTGGCGCTGACCGTGTTCCTGTACATGGTCGTGCCGAAGGGCTTCTTCCCGGTGCAGGACACCGGGGTGATTCAGGGTATTTCCGAGGCGCCGCAGTCGATTTCCTTTGCGGCGATGAGCGAGCGGCAGCAAGAACTGGCGAAGGTGATCCTCGCGGATCCTGCCGTCGAAAGCCTGTCGTCCTATATTGGCGTCGACGGCGATAACTCGACGTTGAACAGCGGTCGCCTGCTGATCAACCTCAAGTCCCATGGCAACCGAGACCTGAGCGCCACCGAGGTGATTGCCCGCCTGCAACCGGAACTCGACAAACTGGTCGGTATCCGTCTGTTCATGCAGCCGGTGCAAGACCTGACCATCGAGGACCGGGTCAGCCGCACGCAGTACCAGTTCAGTATGTCGTCGCCGGATTCCGAGCTGCTCAGCCTGTGGAGCAGTCGATTGGTCGAGGCTTTGGCCCAACGGCCGGAACTGACCGACGTCGCCAGTGACCTTCAGGACAAAGGCTTGCAGGTTTATCTGGTGATCGACCGCGATGCCGCGTCGCGGGTCGGCGTATCGGTGTCGAACATCACCGACGCGCTGTACGACGCCTTCGGTCAGCGGCAGATTTCGACCATTTACACCCAGGCCAGCCAGTACCGCGTGGTCCTGCAGTCGCAGTCCGGCGAGAAAATCGGCCCGGACGCGCTGAACCAGATTCACGTCAAGACCACCGATGGCGGGCAAGTACGCCTGTCCAGCCTGGCGCACATTGAAGAGCGTCAGGCACAACTGGCGATCACCCACATCGGCCAGTTCCCGGCGGTGATGATGTCCTTCAACCTCGCACCCGGCGTGGCGCTGGGGCATGCGGTGCAAATCATCGAGCAAGTGCAAAAGGACATCGGCATGCCGATTGGCGTGCAGACCCAGTTCCAGGGCGCGGCCGAGGCGTTCCAGGCTTCGCTGTCGAGCACCTTGTTGCTGATTCTGGCGGCGGTGGTGACCATGTACATCGTGCTCGGCGTGCTCTACGAGAGCTACATCCACCCGATCACCATCCTCTCGACCTTGCCCTCGGCGGCGGTCGGCGCCTTGCTGGCGTTGCTGTTGAGTGGCAATGACCTGGGGATGATCGCGATCATCGGCATCATTTTGCTGATCGGTATCGTGAAAAAGAACGCGATCATGATGATCGACTTCGCCCTCGACGCTGAGCGCAATCAGGGCATGGACCCGGAAACGGCGATCTATCAAGCCGCGCTGCTGCGGTTCCGGCCGATTCTGATGACGACGCTGGCGGCGTTGTTCGGCGCGGTGCCGTTGATGCTCGCCACCGGTTCTGGCGCTGAATTACGTCAGCCGTTGGGTCTGGTGATGGTCGGTGGTTTGTTGGTGAGTCAGGTACTGACGCTGTTCACCACGCCTGTGATTTACCTGTACTTCGATCGCCTCGGTCGTCGTTTCGGCAAATCCGACGCCCAAGAGGTCGCGGTATGACGGCTCGCCGAAATTTCATCCCCGCAAAGCGCATTCCTTGTGGGAGCGAGCCTGTCTCCGGGCGGCGTTCCGACGAAGGCGTCCGGTCAGTCGACATCAATGTTGAATTTGAAGGCCTCATCGCGAGCAGGCTCGCTCCCACAGGGGTGGATGTTGGGAGCTGCCGTCGATGAACCTCTCCGGACCTTTCATCAAGCGCCCGGTCGCCACCATGTTGCTGAGCCTGGCGATCATGCTGCTGGGCGGGGTGAGCTTTGGTTTGCTGCCGGTGTCGCCGTTGCCGCAAATGGACTTCCCGGTGATTGTGGTCCAGGCCAGTCTGCCCGGCGCGAGCCCGGAGGTAATGGCCTCGACCGTGGCCACGCCGCTCGAACGCTCCTTCGGCGCCATTGCCGGGGTCAACACTATGAGCAGCCGATCCAGCCAGGGCTCGACCCGGGTGATTCTGCAATTCGACCTCGACCGCGACATCAACGGCGCGGCGCGGGAAGTGCAAGCGGCGATCAACGCCTCGCGCAACCTGCTGCCGAGCGGGATGCGCAGCATGCCGACCTACAAGAAGGTCAACCCGTCCCAGGCACCGATCATGGTGCTGTCGCTGACCTCGGACGTTTTGGAAAAGGGCCAGCTCTACGATCTGGCCTCGACGATCCTGTCCCAGAGCCTGTCCCAGGTGCAGGGCGTGGGCGAAGTACAGATCGGCGGCAGCTCCTTGCCGGCGGTGCGTATCGAACTCGAACCGCAAGCGCTCAACCAGTACGGCGTGGCGCTGGACGATGTGCGCAACACCATCGCCAACGCCAACGTGCGCCGGCCCAAGGGCTCGGTCGAAGACGGTCAGCGCTTGTGGCAGGTTCAGGCCAACGATCAACTGGAAAAGGCCAAGGACTACGAATCGCTGATCATCCACTACAACGGCGGTGCAGCACTGCGCCTGAAGGATGTGGCGAAGGTCAGCGACGGCGTCGAAGACCGCTACAACAGCGGTTTCTTCAACGACGACGCAGCGGTGTTGCTGGTGATCAACCGCCAGGCCGGCGCCAACATCATCGAGACCGTCAACGAGATCAAGGCACAGCTCCCGGCACTGCAAGCCGTGTTGCCGGCCAGCGTCAAACTGAACCTGGCCATGGACCGCTCGCCGGTGATCAAAGCAACCCTGCACGAAGCGGAAATGACCCTGCTGATTGCCGTGGCGCTGGTGATTCTGGTGGTGTTCCTGTTCCTCGGTAACTTCCGCGCCTCACTGATTCCGACCCTCGCGGTGCCGGTGTCGCTGGTCGGCACCTTTGCGGTGATGTACCTCTACGGGTTCTCGCTGAACAACCTGTCGTTGATGGCATTGATTTTGGCCACCGGGCTGGTGGTGGACGACGCCATCGTGGTCCTGGAGAACATTTCCCGGCACATCGACGAAGGCGTGCCGCCGATGAAGGCCGCTTACCTCGGGGCACAGGAAGTCGGCTTTACGCTGCTGTCGATGAACGTCTCGCTGGTGGCGGTGTTCCTCTCGATCCTGTTTATGGGCGGGATCATCGAAAGCCTGTTCCGTGAGTTTTCCATCACGCTGGCGGCGTCCATCGTGGTGTCGCTGGTGGTCTCGTTGACGCTGACACCGATGCTGTGTGCCCGTTGGCTCAAGCCACATACGCCGGGTCAGGAAAACCGTTTGCAGCGCTGGAGCCAGCGTGCCAACGAGTGGATGGTCGGCAAATACGCCACCAGCCTTGACTGGGTGCTGCGTCACCGTCGTCTGACGTTGCTCAGTCTGATCGTGACAGTTGGCGTTAACATTGCGCTGTATGTGGTTGTTCCTAAAACGTTTTTACCTCAGCAAGACACCGGCCAACTGATCGGTTTCGTGCGCGGTGACGATGGTCTGTCGTTCAGCGTCATGCAGCCGAAAATGGAAATCTTCCGCCGTGCTGTGTTGAAAGATGAAGCAGTGGAAAGCGTCGCCGGCTTCATCGGCGGCACCAACGGCACCAACAACGCCTTCATGCTGGTGCGTCTGAAGCCGATCAAGGAACGGGCCTTGTCCGCGCAAAAAGTCATCGAACGCCTGCGCAAGGAAATGCCCAAGGTTCCCGGCGCACAGTTGATGCTGATGGCGGATCAGGACCTGCAGTTTGGCGGTGGTCGTGAACAGACCAGCTCGCAGTATTCCTACATCCTGCAAAGCGCCGACCTTGGCGAGTTGCGCCAGTGGTACCCGAAAGTCGTCACCGCGCTCAAGGCGTTGCCGGAACTGACTGCGATTGATGCCCGTGAAGGGCGCGGCGCGCAGCAAGTGACCTTGATCGTCGATCGCGATCAGGCCAAACGCCTCGGCGTCGACATGGACATGGTCACCGCCGTGTTGAACAACGCCTACAGCCAGCGGCAGATTTCGACGATCTACGACAGCCTTAACCAGTATCAGGTGGTGATGGAGGTCAATCCGAAATACGCCCAGGACCCGATCACCCTCAAGCAGGTCCAGGTGATCACCGCCGACGGCGCGCGGATTCCGCTGTCGACCATCGCCCATTACGAAAACAGCCTGGAAGATGACCGCGTCAGCCACGAAGGCCAGTTCGCCTCCGAAAGCATTTCCTTCGACATGGCCGAAGGCGTGACCGTGGAGCAGGGCACTGCGGCCATCGAGCGGGCGATTGCCAAGCTCGGCATGCCGGAAGACGTCATCGTGAAAATGGCCGGCACAGCCGATGCTTTTGCCGCCACGCAAAAGAGCCAGCCGTGGATGATTCTTGGCGCGCTGGTGGCGGTGTATCTGGTGCTGGGCGTGCTGTATGAAAGCTACATTCATCCGCTGACCATTCTCTCGACGTTGCCGTCGGCCGGGGTCGGCGCGTTGTTGTCGATCTATGCATTGGGCGGCGAGTTCAGCCTGATCTCGTTGCTCGGGCTGTTTCTGCTGATCGGGGTGGTGAAGAAGAACGCCATTCTGATGATCGACCTCGCGCTGCAATTGGAACGGCAAAAGGGCCTGGAACCGTTGGAGTCGATTCGCAGTGCGTGCCTGCAACGTCTGCGTCCGATTCTGATGACCACGCTGGCCGCGATCCTCGGGGCGTTGCCGTTGCTGCTGAGCCGTGCCGAAGGTGCGGAAATGCGCCAGCCTCTGGGCCTGACGATCATCGGCGGGCTGATCTTCAGTCAGGTGCTGACCCTTTACACCACCCCGGTGGTTTACCTCTATCTCGACAAACTGCGCCATCGTTTCAATAAATGGCGTGGGGTGCGTACTGATGCTGCTCTGGAAACTCCGCTATGACTGACCGTTCGCTTATCAACCTGTCTGCACCGCTGATCACGGCCAGAGGCTCGCGTTTGTTGAGCCTGTCGCTGTGCGTGGCGCTGCTCAGTGCCTGCGCCATCGGCCCGGATTATCAGCGCCCGACGGCCGCCGCGCCGGTGCAGTACAAGGAAGCGGCCGGTTGGCGTCAGGCCAACCCGAGCGATTCCCTGGCCCGCGGTGCCTGGTGGGAGCTGTATGGCGATCAACAGCTCAACGGCCTGATCGACAAACTCAACAGCGCCAACCAGACCGTTGCCCAGTCCGAAGCCCAGTACCGTCAGGCCCAGGCTCTGGTGCGCAGTGCCCGCGGCGCTTTCTTCCCGACGGTGGACCTGACCGCCGGGAAAAACCGTTCCAGTCAGGGCACCGGCAGCAGCAGTTCGAGCCTGAGCAGTTCCTCCAGCGGTATTCGCAACACCTACACGGCCCAGGCCGGGGTCAGTTGGGAAGCCGATGTCTGGGGTAAATTGCGCCGAGGCCTTGAGGCGGACACTGCCAACGCCGAGGCGAGTTTTGCCGATCTGGCGGCGATGCGTTTGAGCCAACAGTCGGAGCTGGTGCAGAACTACCTGCAATTGCGCGTGATCGATGAGCAAAGGCGCCTGCTGCAAGCGACGGTCGAAGCCTATCAGCGCTCGCTGAAAATGACCGAAAACCAATACCGCGCTGGCGTTTCCGGCAAGGACGCGGTGGCACAGGCCACCACCCAGCTCAAGAGCACCGAAGCCGAGTTGGTCGATCTGATCTGGCAGCGCGCCCAGTTCGAAAACGCCATTGCCGTGCTGATCGGACTGGCGCCCGCTGAGTTCAACCTCGCAGAAACCACGGACATCCCGCTGCTGCCCGACGTGCCGCTGAACCTGCCTTCGCAATTGCTCGAACGTCGCCCGGACATCGCCTCCGCCGAGCGCTCGGTGATGGCCGCCAACGCGAACATCGGTGTGGCCAAGGCCGCTTATTACCCGGACCTGACGCTGAGTTTGAACGGCGGTTACAGCAGCAGCACGTCCTCCAACTGGTTCAGCGTGCCGAACCGCTTCTGGTCGGTCGGCCCGCAACTGGCGATGACCCTGTTTGACGGCGGTCAGCGCTCGGCGGAAGTCGACCGCAGCGAAGCGGCCTACGACGAAACCGTCGCCAAGTACCGCCAAACCGTGCTCGACGGTTTCCGTGAGGTGGAAAACTACCTGGTTCAGCTCAAGGTCCTGGAAAACGAATCCACCGTGCGTCAACAGGCACTGGACGCGGCGCGTGAATCCCTGCGCCTGACCCAGAACCAGTACAAGGCCGGGTTGATTGCTTATCTGGATGTGGTCGTGGTGCAGGCCACGGCGCTGAACAATGAACGCAACATGCTGGACTTGTTGCAGAGCCGGCTGATCGCCAGCGTGCAATTGATTGCGGCGCTGGGCGGCGGATGGGACGGCCAGCTCGAACTCAACAACTGACCCCGGTATTCCCGTATTCCCCCGTAACCCTGTAGGAGCTGTCGAGTGAAACGAGGCGGCAATTTTTGATCTTGCTCCAGATCTTCATTTCCTGAAAGAATCGCCGCCTCGTTTCACTCGACAGCTCCTACAGAAGAGCGGGAGACGGGGTTCAGGGGTAGAGATTCAGAGGTATTTCGGGCGATCAAACAAGCGTTTCATCGGCTTGATGGCCCTTTGCTAATTTTCCCAGTGCGTTCTTTTGTGCAATCAGTACAATCGCCCGATTTGCCCCCCGAGAACGGAAGCAGTACGGCGGGGTAGTCGCGAGAAATCCAATGCTCATCGGTAGCTATTCACCCACGCTGGTTATCATCTCGCTCTTCGTAGCGATTCTCGCCTCCTATACTGCACTCGACATGACCGGGCGCATTGCCACTGCCCGAGGTCGGGCCGTGCATTTGTGGACGGCGGGCGGGGCTTTTGCGATGGGCATTGGTGTGTGGTCGATGCATTTCATCGGCATGCTCGCGTTCAAATTGCCGATTGACCTTGGCTACGATGTCACGCTGACGTCGCTGTCGCTGCTGACCGCGTTCCTGTCCAGCGGCTTTGCCCTGTGGCTGGTCAGCCAGCCACAATTACCGGCCTGGCAACTGGCGTTCGGCGCACTGGTGATGGGTGCCGGCATCAGCGCCATGCATTACACCGGCATGGCCGCCATGAGCATGCAGCCGGGCATCGATTACGACCCGACGCTGTTCAGCGCATCGCTGCTGATAGCCGTTGGCGCCTCGGGTGCGGCGTTATGGATCGCCTTCCGCCTGCGCAAGCACACACCTTACGTCCGGCTGATTCGCGGCGGCGCGGCGGTGATCATGGGCATCGCCATCGTCGGCATGCACTACACCGCCATGGCTGCGGCGCAGTTTCCAGACGGCAGTTTCTGTGGCGCGGCGGTCAACGGTTTAAGCGGCAAGGGCCTGGACAGTCTGGTCTTGATCACCACGCTGGCGGTGTTGAGCATCGCCTTGCTCACCTCGATTCTGGATGCGCGTCTGGAGGCGCGCACCGCCGACCTGGCCCGCTCGCTGACCGAAGCCAATCGTGAGCTCACCCAACTGGCGCTGCACGACACCCTGACTGGTTTACCGAATCGGGTATTGCTGGCCGACCGCATCGGCCAGGCCATGTCGAGGGTGCAGGAGCAGGGCGGTTGTTTTGCGTTGATGTTCATCGATCTGGACGGTTTCAAACCGGTCAATGATGCCTTCGGCCATCACATGGGCGACCTGCTGCTGCGGGAAGTGGGCTTGCGCTTGCGCGAGGATCTGCGCAGCCAGGACACCCTGGCGCGGATCGGCGGTGACGAATTTGTCTTGCTGGTGCAACTGCGTGACGAACATGACGCCCTGAACCTGGCGGCCCGTCAGGTCGGAATGATCGCGCGCTCGTTCCGCGTCGCCGAACATGATTTGCAGATATCCGCCAGTGTCGGCATCGCCCTTTACCCGGGCAACGGCCACACGGCCGAAGAGCTGCTGATGAATGCCGATGCGGCGATGTATCACGCCAAGGGCGCGGGCAAAAACGGCTACAGCTTCTTCGACGCCTCGATGAACAGCAACGCGCGCAAACAACTGCAATTGCTGCAAGACCTGCGTAATGCCGTGGACCAGCAACAGTTCAGCCTCTATTACCAGCCCAAGTTCGACGCCAGCAATGGCCGGCCAGTCGGCGCCGAAGCGCTGTTGCGCTGGGTGCACCCGACTCAGGGCATGCTGCTGCCGGACAAATTCATCGAGCTGGCGGAGAAGACCGGGCTGATCATTCCGATTGGCGACTGGGTGCTCAACGAAGCCTGCCGCCAGATGCGCGAGTGGTACGTGCTCGGCTACACCGACTGGCGCATCGCGGTGAACCTCTCGGCGTTGCAGTTCTGCCATACAGGCCTGGTTCAGAGTGTCGCCAAAGCCCTGGCCACGCACCATTTGCCCGCCAACAGCCTGACCCTGGAAATCACCGAAACCACCGCCATGAGTGACGCCGATGCGAGCATGACGGTGCTTAATGAGCTCTCGGAGATGGGCGTCGACCTGTCCATCGATGATTTTGGCACCGGCTATTCAAGCTTGATGTACCTCAAGCGTTTGCCGGCCAACGAATTGAAGATTGACCGTGGTTTTGTCCGCGACCTGGAACGCGACAGCGACGACGCCGCGATCGTTTCCGCCATCGTCGCGCTGGGCCAGGCACTGGGTTTGCGGATTGTCGCCGAAGGGGTGGAAACCGACGTGCAGCAGGATTTCCTCACCCAGCTGGGCTGTGATTCGTTGCAGGGTTACCTGCTGGGGCACCCGCTGCCGGCGGAGCGCTTCATGGTCGACATCCTTCGAGCGGAGCGTGCGACCGCGTTACCGCTTACCGCCGAGTCACTCCCCCTGTAGGAGCCGGCTTGCCGGCGATGGGGCCCGTCCAGTCTCCACACACCCCATGCAAAAACCCTCAATGGCGGTTATTCTTTGCCCCGACTGCTTAAGCTAGTACGGGGAACAGCTCGCATGGACAAAGTCATCGTCATCACCGGCGGCAGCCGCGGCATCGGCGCCGCCACAGCCTTGTTGGCCGCCGAACAGGGCTATCGGATCTGCATCAACTATCAATCCGACGAAGAAGCTGCGCACCGTGTGCTCGAGCAAGTCCGCGCCCTCGGCGCCCAAGCCATCGCAGTCCGTGCCGACGTCAGCATCGAAGACGAAGTGATCGCCTTGTTTCACCGGGTCGACACCGAACTGGGCCGGGTCACCGCACTGGTCAACAACGCCGGCACCGTGGGGCACAAATCCCGCGTCGACGAAATGTCCGAATTCCGCATCCTCAAAATTCTCAAAACCAACGTCCTGGCGCCGATCCTCTGCGCCAAACACGCGATCCTGCGCATGTCGCCCAAACATGGCGGCCAGGGTGGCAGCATCGTCAACGTCTCCTCGGTAGCCGCACGCTTGGGCGCCCCCAACGAATACGTCGACTACGCGTCCTCCAAAGGCGCGCTCGACACCTTCACCGTTGGCCTGTCCAAGGAAGTGGCCGGCGAGGGTATCCGCGTCAACGCCGTGCGACCTGGCTACATCTACACCGATTTCCATGCACTGAGCGGCGATCCGGACCGGGTCAGCAAACTGGAATCAGCGATTCCGATGGCACGCGGTGGCCGGCCGGATGAAGTGGCGGAAGCGATTGTGTGGTTGTTGTCGGATAAGGCGTCGTATGCGACGGGGACGTTTGTTGATCTTGGTGGCGGACGCTAGCCCTCAAGTGTTGTGATTCCTGTTCTGGTCTCATCGCGAGCAGGCTCGCTCCCACAGTGGAACACGGTCAACTGTAGGAGCGAGCCTGCTCGCGAAGGCGATAGACCAAACACTATCAAACCTTCAAAACGACCGCACAATCCGCCCCAACGTCTCCATCGCTTTCTCCGATGCCTCATCCCAAGGGCTGCCATAATTCAGCCGAATACAATTCCTGAACCGCTGCGCCGGTGAAAAAATCGGCCCCGGCGCAATGCTGATACCTTGCGCCAATGCCATCTGAAACAACTTCAACGAATCCATCTGCGGCGGCAATTCCAGCCACAAAAAATACCCGCCGGCCGGTTGGCTGACGCGAGTCTGCGCCGGGAAATAGCGCGCAATCGCCGCCAGCATCGCACTCTGCTGTTCTTCCAAGGCATAACGCAGTTTGCGCAGATGCCGGTCATAGCCGCCATGTTGCAGGTAATCGGCAATCGCCGCCTGCGCCGGCATCGACGCGCACAGCGAGGTCATCAACTTCAACCGCTCAATCTTCTGCGCATAGCGCCCGGCAGCCACCCAGCCAATTCGATAACCAGGGGCGAGGCTCTTGGCGAACGAGCCGCAGTGCATCACCAACCCTTCGGTATCGAACGCCTTGGCCGGTTTCGGTGCCTGTTGCCCGTAATAGAGCTCGGCGTAGACATCATCTTCGATCAGCGGCACCTGATGGCTGCGCAACAGCTCCACCAGTTCCTGTTTCTTCGCCTCGGGCATGGTGGCGCCCATGGGGTTCTGGAAACTGGTCATGCACCAGCAGGCCTTGATCGGGTGGCGTTCCAGGGTTTGCGCGAGCACGCCGAGGTCGATGCCGTCGCGTGGGTGCACGGGGATTTCCACGGCTTTGAGTTTCAGCCGTTCGAGGATTTGCAGGCAGGCGTAGAACGCCGGGGCTTCGATGGCCACCAGGTCGCCGGGTTCGGTGACGGCTTGCAGGCAAAGGTTGAGCGCTTCGAGGGCGCCGTTGGTGATCAGCAGTTCTTCCATGGGCAGCATCAGGCCGCCGACCATGTAGCGCAGGGCTATTTGTCGGCGCAGTTGCGGGTTGCCTGGCGACATGTCGGTGACGACCATGCGCGGGTCCATGTCCCGGGCAGCGCTGGCCAGGGAGCGGGACAAACGTTGTAACGGAAACAGGGTCGGGCTGGGGAACGCCGAGCCGAAGGGCACGGTGTTGGGGTCTTTGATCGAGTCGAGGACCGAGAACACCAGTTCGCTGACGTCGACTTCGGTGGACTCGTTGACCTGACTGCTGATCACCGGTTCTGAAAACGGGCTCGGCGCATGGGTGTTGACGAAGTAGCCGGAACGCGGGCGGGCGCGGATCAGGCCACGGCGCTCCAACAGGTAATAGGCCTGGAACACCGTGGACGGGCTGACACCGTAGGTCTGGCTGGCGTAGCGCACCGAGGGCACGCGCTGGCCGGGGCCGAGGACGCCGGAGCGGATCAGTTCAGCGATGTCGTCGGCGAATTTTTCGTAGCGTTTCATCGAGTGCCCTGGGGTTGCGGTATTCAGAGAAATTGGGGGGCCTTCTTCGCCGGCAAGCCGGCTCCTACAGGTCTGCGCGATTCTGTAGGAGCCGGCTTGCCGGCGATGCAGTCTAAGGGATCAACGGTTCATCGGCGCAACAAACCGGCTTTTGGCCACGCTATAAATCTCAGGTTCATCGCTGTCGACGATCTTGAAACTGATGCTCTGCGAGCTGCTGCTCGGCCGTTCGGTGGTCATCGCCACGGACACCGGCACGTCGACGATTTCCCCCGGCGCCAGGCTCAGTTCGGTCTTGCCTTGCAACTGGAAGCCGTCGCCATCGACCAGGGTCAAGCGGTAGTCCTGACGTTGCTGGGTCTTGTTGATGACTTTAAGGCTGTAGATGTTTTCGATCTGCCCCTGGCTGTTCTCGCGGAACAGACCACGGTCCTTGCTGACGTCCAGCGACACCATCGGCCGCTCCACCAACGCGAGGGCGAGGGCGCCGATCATCACCAGCAACACCGCGGTGTAGCCGATCAGCCTTGGCCGCAGCAGATGCGTCTTGCCACCTTGCAACTCGTGCTCCGAGGTGTAGCTGATCAGGCCACGGGCATAGCCCATTTTGTCCATGATCGAATCGCAGGCGTCGATACACGCCGCGCAGCCGATGCATTCCATCTGCAAGCCATCGCGGATGTCGATGCCGGTCGGGCAGACCTGCACGCACAGTTGGCAATCGATGCAATCACCGAGGCCGACGTCGGCAGGTTTTACCTCACGCTTGCGCGGGCCACGGTTTTCGCCACGGGCGACATCGTAGGAAATGGTCAGCGTGTCTTTGTCGAACATCACGCTCTGGAACCGTGCATACGGACACATGTGCATGCACACCGCTTCGCGCAGCCAACCGGCGTTGATGTAGGTCGCGCCGGTGAAGAACAGCACCCAGAACAGGCTGACACCGCCCATCTGCAAGGTCAGCAACTCTTCGGCCAGCGGGCGGATTGGCGTGAAGTAACCGACAAACGTCAGGCCCGTCAGCAAACTGATCGCCAGCCACAGCGTGTGTTTGGCCGAGCGACGCATCAGTTTGTTCACGCTCCAGGGCGCGGCTTGCAGCTTGATTCGCTGGTTACGCTCGCCTTCGGTGATCTTCTCGCACCACATGAAGATCCAGGTCCAGGAACTCTGCGGGCAGGTGTAGCCGCACCAGACCCGGCCGGCAAACACGGTGATCGCAAACAGACCGAACGCGGCAATGATCAACAGTGCCGACAACAGAATGAAATCCTGCGGCCAGAAGGTCGCGCCGAAGATGTGGAATTTGCTTTCGGAAAGGTCCCAGAGCACAGCCTGACGGCCACCCCAGTTCAACCACACGGTGCCGAAAAACAGCAGGAACAGAAATCCCGCACCGCTCAGGCGCAGGGTACGGAACAGGCCGGTGAAGCTGCGGGTGTGGATCAGGTTGTCGCTGGACTTGGCCTTCATCTTTGGACGCGAAGGTTCAAATGTTTCTACGGTTCGGACGGGGATTCTTTCGCTCATGGTCTTTCGCTCATCAGCCTCCATCAGGCATGAGCACTATGAGCGGCGATCTGTTTGCATAACAGACTCAGGTATCGCAATAAAAAGCGGATCAGATGAGCGTTGAGCCGCACCCTGCGACAAGTTGATGCACCCGTCAAGACGGGGCGCGGGCGCCTATATCAGACGTCCGCGCGTGATGTTGATCCGGGTCAGTCAAATCACCGAATCACTGTCGGTGGCCTTCAAATGCCGTCGACCGTCCACTGCGCCTGCTACGGTCAATGCATCGGCTTCTGCTTCGGTGATGTAAATGCGCTGGCCGTCGATGTCTACCGCCGACATGGCTTTGGCGCCGTCGGTGACGATGGTGACGTCGGAGCACAGACGGATTTCTTCGCCGTTCTGCGTGATGAAGAAGCAGGTCTGGTTTTCGATACGCACAGTCATGGAGAGGTCCTTTTTTCTGTGGATTCTTGACTGTTAGGGCACCTGCGGCCGCCATCGTTCTGTGCAACCGATTAATGGTCGGCGCGGTCCATCCTCTATCGAGCATCTACAAGGATTGCGCCATGAACGCCTGGTGGCATGAGGTTTGGGTGACGCTTCAAGCGGAGTTCGCCGACATCGGCGACGCCTCACAACTGACACGAATTACCGTCAGATTGCTGATAGCGGCGATTTTGGGCGGGATTCTGGGATTCGAGCGTGAACACAAGGGCAAGGCGGCCGGAGTGCGAACGCACATGTTGGTCGCGCTTGGCGCCGCATTGTTCGTGCTGGTGCCGCAAATGTCCGGTTCTCAGGCTGATGCCATGAGCCGCGTGGTGCAGGGCGTGATCGCCGGGATCGGTTTTCTCGGTGCCGGGACCATCCTGAAAAACCAGGACGGTGATGAAGGCCACGTGAAAGGCCTGACCACCGCCGCCGGGTTGTGGATGACGGCGGCGATTGGTGTTTCCGCCGGGTTGGGGCGTGAGGCGACGGCGGTGTTCAGTACGTTGCTGGCGTTGGGGATTTTCAGTGTGATGCCGAGGATCGTGAAGCTACTCGAAAACAAAGACTGACACGGTCCTGTAGGAGCCGGCTTGCTGCGGGCGGCGTTCCGACGATAGCGGTCGTCCAGATAACACCATGTTTAATGTACGGACGCCATCGCCAGCAAGCCGGCTCCTACAGGGGGCGCGGCGGGCATCATTCGGGAGTGACGATCACTGGCGGCATCGTTTCCGGCGGATCTTCACGCTACTCGATAAAAATCACACGTCGTAAAAGTGGTAAATTGCAAGCTTTCGTATAAATGGCTCTCCTAGAAGCTTCCTCTGGTTGCTGACGAGATGAATGCTTCGTCAAGGCTAGTGGCATCGTAATACTTCTTGAATTCTTCTCCGGATTCAAAAGACTTAAACGTACGGTCAGTAATCATGTAGAAGCGATCGCAATTAGCGGCGATTTCTTCGATATTATGCGAAGAGACCAGTATTGCCACACCTTCTCGTGCTGCACCTCTCAGGCACTTCCATATATAGTGGCGAAACTCTGCGTCAACTCCTGCGCTTGGTTCATCCAAAATAACTAGATCTGCATTTAGAGCAAGCAAAGTCAGCGTGAAGAACCAACGTTTCTCTCCATAACTGCAAATCGAGGATTTTTTGTTCCATATTGCAGTGTAACGTTCGATAATTTCAGGGCTCCACGCTTGAAGTTTTTCAACGGCTTTCTGTTGGCTGAGAATTTCTGATGAGCACAGGAGGGTGGTCATTTTGAAAATATCAAACATGCGCAAAGAGTGTGGAGTGCTGAGGGATTGAGATAAATATAATTGGTTTTTGAATGTGCTGACTATTTCGATATTTTTTATATTTGTTAGCCCGCATAAAATATCAAAAAAGGTAGTTTTTCCACTGCCGTTTGGGCCGAGCAGCCCTATGATAGAACCTGAGTTCACGGTTAATGATGCATTGGCGAATATGGGAGTGTTCTTGTAGCTGAAGGAAAGGTTGGTAACTATCAATGAGCTCATCAATATCTGCTCCATACTGGATTTATTCTCAAGAGCCGAAAAGTTGATAGTAGGGTGCCCGTAAATACAATGACTATTGTAAATGTTAATGCTTTGTTATCTGTCACTCCCTGTAAAAGGATATTGTTTGCCATGGCTAAGGGGTTTATGCGTCGGATGATGCTTGATATGTCTGACAAGGAGCTACTAGCCCCATAAATTCCAAGAATCAGCATTGAAAATGCAGCGATTGAAAAAAGAGTATTTGCATTTTGGAATGTAATGGGCGGCAGCGTTAATAAAAGCCCCGGTATGCTGAATAGCAAAAAGCAAAGATAAAATCTACCAGAAATAAATAATATCTCTTCAATGAATAATGATCCAAACGCTGGTCGTGTGAGGCAGTAAAACGTCGCGCAATAAAGTATTGATATGAGCGAGTACGCAAAAAACTGTCCTAGCAGGAACACGACTCGCGACTCAAATTTGTATATAAACGATCTGATAAACCCACTTTCCCTCCGGCCGATTATATAAAACGAGAAACCAAAAAAAGCTACACTTGAGGAGATGTAAGCATAAAACCAGGATGTGGCTTCGATATAATCAGTGTTGTATGGCGGTGTATTTCCTCTGGAGTAGTTTAGTAGATAGAATAATGCCGCAGGAGACAAGATGGTCCAAAAAAAAGCAGTCGGCTCCTTAGCTTGTTCTTTTATGAAAATCAAACCAAGTCCAATTGCGCGTTTAACTTTGTGATCTGGCATGATTTATTCTTCTCAGGGGAATGGAACCATAACATTTTTACGAGCGTCATCGATTTCATGAAAAAATGAATCTGAGTAGCGGTTGCGAATATTTATATTTTTTGAGTTATTCATGTGTAGAAATAAGTCGGGTGATAAGTACTTGCTGGCAAAATAGTTGGAGCTTTCAATTGTTATAGGTTTTATATAGATAAAGCCAGCAATACCCTGGGTTTCGAGCGCTTTTAACAGGCTCGGTGCGTTAAAGTGTTCTTTGTGACTTGGCGCTGATTCATGGCATTGTAGTGTTGTGGTTATTTCTTGGTAGGTTTGATAATTGTTGCAGTTTAAAAAGTGTCTTAGGTAGGGGTCTTCTATTTCTTTTTGCTCGCTGTTGGTAGAACTGAATAAATCTATAAATCGAAATGTTTGCCATAACTCACGAATCGATTTGTCCAGCGCCTCTTCAACGCTGGCTGCATATGCCATTCCTGCGCAGTATTTGACATTTCTATTTTTGGCCGCGCTTCCATAAACGATGAGTACGCAAGCTCCAGGAAACGAAGGGTCGGTAATATCGATAACGGTCGTGTCCCCAGCCAGTACGAGATACCGATACAGCTTCGCTGAGTGTGCATTTTTTAGTTTTGCGGTCGCTATTTTTATAGGTATTATTATTCGACATTTCTTTGTAAGCCAGAATTTTGTCAGAAATTGTCTTTCGAGTTGCTCCTTTAACGAACCAAATATAGCGATCATAGGGTCCCAGTGGAAGCTGCAACCACATGTGTCTCGTAAAGGGTATATTGTGCTGTCGCTTTCAGTTTTATGCGCACTCAGAGATATACAGGCAGTTGGCACATGGCATTGTGAAAAATCGCTAGCTCGGTAAACTTCAGATAATTGGAACTGATGGTTCAAGATGTCATCCAGTGGTTTATTGCCTTCACATGTTTGATAGAGGGCCTTGCAAAAATCACGGCATTCTGTCTTAAACATGGAAAGGTCAAGGCGGCCTGTCAAGTCAGGCATGACTTCCATGTAAAAATGCCGTCTTTCAAAATATTCACCTAGTGCGGCTCGTATCGCTTCGGATCCGGTGCCAATGCCCGACCCGCCGTTCCCCCATGAATCATTAGTTTCTGCTGATGTTGGTATAGAAGTAAGGCATGATGGCTGATATACAATTGAGTTCGGTAGCGATGAAGTATTGTTTTGATTGTGAATATTCATTTTGCTTTACCTACAAAATGTACGCATAGAGGCAGGAAGATAGCAGGATTCAATCCAATGGCTTTGCATACCATCGTATCTGTATAAGCCGACCATAGACGGCTTCGTAGTTTAAGTTTTTTTGCCTGTAACTCGATCAGCATATATATGGATCCTGCCTCCATTAGGGCCAAACGGTATCCGCGATATCGATACTTAAACATTGTTTTTGGAATATAGGCAGCATAAATGATTGCCAGGCTAGGTGAGCCAATATTTCCTGGTGCGGAGAGCATTGAGGTGCGTAGGTCTTTTGTGCATTCCGTATTTTGCATGATTTCGAATTTTGCAGATTGCGGCAATAGATGCAAAATTTTTTCCGGACATGGCCAGGTTGATTCTTCATCCATTAACGAGCAAACAAATACTTCTATTGGATAAAGGGCGCCGCCGCTTGGGTATCCTCGTTTATAACTAGTTCTATTTTTTGCGGTAAGTGGGCTTACTAGTTTTTCTATTATGCTGAAATCTATGTTTTGGTTGATGAATGACTCGCACGAATCATTTCTATGTAGGTGGTCGGATTTTTCGGTTGTTTTTAATGGTATGCATATATCCAAATCTGGATAAAGCTTGAGCTCGTTCCCTGTTAATTCGGCCATATATTTAGCTTCAATAGAATGCAGGGCGGTTGAATTTTTGAAAGCCTCATGAATTACATAATTTCCTTTGCTGTGGAAGTCCAAGACCTGCTCGTGAACAATAGGATCCAAAAATCTAAGGTAATAGTCATGCGGAATATTTTTCATGCGTTAACCTTTAAGCAGTCACACATACACCAGTGTGAAATTAATGATTCTGATATATGTCCATTACTAAGGGATAGGTTGGTTTCCTGAAGTATATTGTCTTGGAATCGGCAAATACCATTTGAACCTGTTATGAGTTTTATTTTCTGTATAATTGCGCCGATAATTAAACATTTCTGATATAGGGAGTGGCGCGGTGTCGGAATGGGTATGTGTTTATTTTTACAAAAACTCAAAAGGCCCGACCAAGTATTTTTGCTTGGTTTGTACGTCTCATGATTAATTAGCCTGTCTATCGAGCAGAAATGACAAGGGCTTCCTATTTTTGGAAAGTAGGGTTGCCCTATTACATAATTGTCTCCATTTGAATAACAGATGCTGATTGCATTTTCTGGGTGATTAGATGTGATCTGAAAATAGGTTTTCTTTAAATCGTTATACTCGTAATTGTTGCAAGCCAATATAATATAGTTGCAAGCGTCTCCAGTTATTCTTTGTTCCAGTTCAGATATTTTGCAGAGGCTTGTCGAGCTTGGTAGTTCGTCTAGTACAAAAGATTCAAATTGAGCGGTATCATCCCAGTCATGAGCTATTATGATTTTTTTAAAATAAAAAGCATCTTTCTCTGTTTTTATGTCGATTATCCCTTCAAGGGATTTGTATGCATCTTCTTGATCTAGATTGTGTTCGCTGAACAAGCCAGAAAGCTCAATGTCAGTTATGCTGCTTCTATTGTTTAGCCTTCTAATTACCTCTAGTAGTGAAGGTGAGTTTATGCGCGACACCCCTTTTTGAGAGATGACGATGTGGTCACAGTCAAAATTCAGAAGGTTATAGTTCTGTATGCTAAGTTTCATGTCTTTCCCTGTCGAGGCCTTTCCATTTCGGGGCGGAAAGACCTCGTCTCCCTTTAATATAAAGTCTTATTGTTTTGAGTGCTCATTCTTGACGTCGGAAGTAACTGCATTGCCGCCAGAACCGCCAGAGCCACCGCTTCCACCGCTACAACCACCGCCACCACCACAGCCTCCACTTCCTCCGCAACCACCTGCACCGCCGGATCCGCCAGCAATGTGTGAGAACGAATCGCCACCAAATTCTTTTTTGAAGCTGAAGATTGTTTCGGTCAAGTTTTCAATTTTCATTTTCAAACTCCGTCTAGGAAAGAAGTCACCGTTTAGTAAGTGACGAACAATTTCTAACTCGTTGAGCGGTGTGTTGCAAATTTGAATTTTTTTCATTGTAGGAGACTTCATACGAGCTTTGGTAAAGAGTCTTTCGTGATGGGCGACGTATTGTGCGAGTGTCAACTTAATGGTTAAACAGTATTGTTGTTTGGGGAAAAGCGAGGAAATTCCGCACGTTGCAGCCTGTTGTTATATGGTCCGAGACTATGTATTGGCTCATTATTGGATAAATAGTCTGAGGACGCTTGTAGTACGCTTCCTGAACGTCTGCGGGCATTGTTTTGATATTTGAGTTGGGCAGCGTTGGATATTGCGACGAGCGGTATATTTTTGTTGGACGTTCCTCGCAGACTGATTCCAAGCCCGTGCTTCATGGCCAATAGATTGGCTTCAAGATTGTTACTGCTACGACGCAGTTAATGATCTCTCCCTAAGCCTCCGGCCCGACGATCACCGGCGGCATCGTTTCCGGGGGATCTTCCCTCGGTGGTGGTGTGGTCCCTGGCGGGTCCTGCTCGGGTACAGGCTGCGGTTCAGTCGGCGGAATGGTCGGACTGTCGATGTTCGGATCTGGCGTTTCTGCCGGGATTGGAATACTCATCGTTGAAGCCTCCAGTGGCACATGGCGCAAGTCGTGCTTAAGTGTGTTGACCACTTCGTGCAGGAATTGATTCCACCGGATACCCAGGCAAATCCCCGTGAACTTTTACCGGCGCCCGTCGCTCGGAACTTAAGTGAGTTCATTCCGGGGCCGCTGGCCTTGCGCGAATGACGACCAGGTACAAGAGCGTCCATGGGGCGTGAAGGAGAGATGCTCGATGACTGCTGAAAAACCCACAGAGCTCAACTACAACCCTCATATGCCGCTGTCGCAGGCGTTACTGCTGCCGCGCATCGCCATCGAAAACACCATGCCGACCCTCGATGGCGGGCAATTCGCCGTTAAAGCGGTGGTGGGGCAAGACGTGGTGGTGACCAGCAAAGTCTTCGCCGACGGTCATGACAAACTGGCCGTCCGGGTCCGCTGGCATGCTGCCGACGATGATGTCTGGCAGAGCGAAGTCATGGGCGAGTTGGGCAACAACGGTTATCAAGGCCAGTTCCGCGTCGACCGCCAGGGCCGTTATGTGTTCTGCATCGAAGCCTGGGTCGATCAGTTCGCCAGCTTCTGTTATGAGCTGGAAAAAAAGTACACGGCCCGAGTGCCGGTCAGTCTTGAGTTGCAGGAGGGGCGCAATCAGGTCCAGCAGGCGGCCGAGCGCACCGAAGGACCACTCAGCGAAGCGCTGGCCGCGCTGCACCATGAATTGTCCGGGTTGCTCGAAACCGAGCAGGTCGCACTGTTTTTGCACCAGCGTAGCGCGGACCTGATGGCCGAGGCCGATCACCACGCTTATTTGAGCCTGAGCGCCGAGTATCCGCTGGATGTCGAACGCGAACTCGCACAGTTTGCCAGTTGGTATGAGTTGTTCCCGCGTTCGATCACCGATGACCCGGCCCGTCACGGCACCTTCAACGACGTGCATTCGCGGTTGCCAATGATCCAGGACATGGGGTTCGACGTGCTGTACTTTCCGCCGATCCACCCGATCGGGCGCAGCTACCGCAAAGGCCCGAACAACTCGCTCACCGCTGGCCCCGACGATCCGGGCAGCCCCTATGCCATTGGCAGTGAAGAGGGCGGGCATGAGGCGATTCATAAGGAATTGGGCACCCGCGAAGACTTCCGTCAGCTGGTGGCTGCAGCGGCTGACCATGGCCTGGAAATCGCACTCGACTTTGCCATCCAGTGTTCCCAGGATCACCCGTGGCTCAAACAGCGCCCCGGCTGGTTCAACTGGCGCCCGGACGGCACGATCAAATACGCCGAGAACCCTCCGAAGAAATACCAAGACATCGTCAACGTCGATTTCTATGCCGTCGAGGCGATCCCCAGCCTGTGGGTCGAGTTGCGCGACATCGTGGTCGGCTGGGTCGAGGAAGGCGTGAAGATCTTTCGCGTCGACAACCCACACACCAAACCGTTGCCATTCTGGCAGTGGCTGATCGCCGATGTGCGGGCGCTATACCCGGAGGTGATTTTCCTCGCCGAAGCCTTTACCACGCCGGCGATGATGGCACGCCTGGGCAAAGTGGGTTATTCGCAGAGCTACACCTACTTCACCTGGCGCAACACCAAGCATGAACTGTCGACGTACTTCACCGAGCTCAACGAATCGCCGTGGCGCGAATGCTACCGGCCGAATTTTTTCGTCAATACGCCAGACATCAATCCGGCGTTTCTGCATGAGTCGGGGCGCGCCGGTTTTCTTATCCGTGCGGCGCTGGCGACCATGGGCTCCGGGTTGTGGGGCATGTATTCCGGGTTCGAACTCTGTGAATCCGCGCCTGTGCCGGGGAAGGAGGAATACCTCGATTCCGAGAAGTACGAGATTCGCCCAAGGGACTTCAATGCGCCCGGCAACATCATCGCCGAGATCGCGCAGCTCAATCGCATTCGTCGGCAAAACCCGGCTCTGCACACGCATTTGGGGCTAAGGGTCTACAACGCCTGGAATGACAACATTCTGTATTTCGGCAAGCGCAGCGCCGATGGCAGCAATTTCATTCTGGTGGCCGTCAGCCTCGATCCGCACAACGTTCAGGAAGCGAACTTCGAATTGCCGCTGTGGGAAATGGGTTTGCCCGACGACGCCAGCACCCAGGGTGAGGATTTGATGAACGGGCATCGCTGGACCTGGCACGGCAAGTACCAGTTCATGCGGATCGACCCGGCGCATCAGCCGTTCGGGATCTGGCGCATCACCGTCTAAACGCAGGATCTGTAGGAGCCGGCTTGCTGGCGATGGCGGCGGGTCAGTCAACGGAACTGTTGAATGCAATTGCGCTATCGCCAGCAAGCCGGCTCCTACAGGGGAATCATCGCGTCGGAGGATTGTGTACGGCCCAGCGACCTTCTCGAACTCAACAGGAGTTTCAAATGGCGAAGAAGCCCAAGGCAGCCACTTTTATCAAGGACCCGCTCTGGTACAAGGATGCGGTGATCTATCAGGTTCACGTTAAGTCTTTTTTCGACTCCAACAATGACGGGATCGGCGACTTTCCCGGCCTTATCGCCAAACTCGATTACATTGCCGACCTCGGCGTCAACACCATCTGGCTCCTGCCGTTTTACCCGTCGCCACGACGCGATGACGGTTACGACATTGCCGAATACCGTGGCGTGCATCCCGATTACGGCACCATGGCCGACGCCAAACGCTTTATCTCCGAAGCGCACAAACGTGGCTTGCGAGTGATTACCGAACTGGTCATCAATCACACCTCGGACCAGCACGCGTGGTTCCAGCGTGCGCGCAAAGCCAAGCCCGGCTCGGCCGCGCGGGACTTTTACGTCTGGTCCGATGACGATCAAAAGTACGACGGCACCCGCATCATTTTTCTCGACACCGAGAAATCCAACTGGACCTGGGACCCGGTCGCCGGCCAGTACTTCTGGCACCGCTTCTATTCCCACCAGCCGGACCTGAACTTCGATAACCCGCAGGTCATGAAAGCCGTGCTTTCGGTGATGCGCTACTGGCTGGACATGGGCATCGACGGTTTGCGTCTGGATGCGATTCCGTACCTCATTGAGCGCGATGGCACCAACAACGAGAACCTGCCCGAGACCCACGATGTCCTCAAGCAGATCCGCGCCGAAATCGACGCCAATTATCCCGACCGCATGCTGCTGGCCGAAGCCAACCAATGGCCGGAAGACACCCAGTTGTACTTTGGTGACACCGATAAAAAAGGCCTGAACGGTGACGAATGCCACATGGCCTTTCACTTCCCGCTGATGCCGCGGATGTACATGGCGCTGGCCCAGGAAGACCGTTTCCCGATCACCGACATTCTGCGTCAGACCCCGGAAATCCCGGCCAATTGTCAGTGGGCGATTTTCCTGCGCAACCACGATGAGCTGACCCTGGAAATGGTCACCGACAAGGAGCGCGATTATCTGTGGAATTACTACGCCGCCGACCGTCGCGCGCGGATCAACCTGGGGATTCGCCGTCGCCTCGCGCCGCTGATGGAGCGTGATCGTCGTCGCGTCGAATTGCTAAATAGCCTGTTGCTGTCGATGCCCGGCACACCGACGCTGTATTACGGCGATGAAATCGGCATGGGCGACAACATCTACCTCGGTGATCGCGATGGCGTGCGTACGCCGATGCAATGGTCGATCGACCGTAACGGCGGGTTTTCCCGCGCCGACCCGGCGAGCCTGGTGCTGCCGCCGATCATGGACCCGCAATACGGTTACCTGTCGGTCAACGTCGAAACCCAGGCCGGCGACCCGCATTCGCTGCTGAACTGGACCCGCCGCATGCTCGCGGTGCGCAAGCAGTCCAAGGCCTTCGGCCGTGGCACCCTGAAAATGCTGTCGCCGAGCAACCGCCGGATTCTGGCCTACACCCGTGAATTCACCGGGGCCGACGGCAAGCACGAAATCATCCTGTGCGTGGCCAACGTGTCCCGCAGCGCCCAAGCGGCAGAGCTCGACCTGTCGGCCTACGTCGGCATGGTGCCGGTGGAGATGCTCGGCGGGAATGCGTTCCCACCGATTGGGCAATTGAATTTCCTCCTGACCCTGGCACCGTACGGCTTCTATTGGTTTGTACTGGCCGCCGAAAACCAAATGCCAAGCTGGCACGTCGAACCGGCGCAAAGCCTGCCGGACTTCACCACGCTGGTGCTGAAGAAACGCATGGAGGAACTGCTCGAAGCGCCGTCCCGTGACACGCTGGAGCAGGGCATCTTGCCAAACTGGTTGCAGAATCGGCGCTGGTTCGCCGGCAAGGACGCGGCCATCAACAAGGTCAATCTGGCCTACGGCGTGCGTTTCGGTGATGCGCAGCATCCGGTGCTGTTGAGTGAAATCGAAGTCACCAGCGGCGGCCAGATCAGTCGTTACCAGTTGCCTTTCGGCTTCATTGCGGACGATCAGGTCGGGCCGGCATTGCCGCAGCAACTGGCGTTGTCGCGCGTGCGACGCGGACCTCAGGTCGGATTGATCACCGATGCCTTCAGCCTCGAGCACTTCATCCGCGCTGTGCTGTCAGCCATGCAGGACAACACAGTGTTGCCTTCCGATGGCGGCGAAATCCGTTTCGAGCCGACTGCCGCACTGGCCGGCCTGGGGCTGACGGCGGAATCGCAAGTGCGTTACCTGTCCGCCGAACAGTCCAACAGTTCGGTGGTGGTGGGCAAAACCATGGTGCTGAAGCTGATCCGCAAGATCGCCTCGGGCGTGCACCCTGAACTGGAAATGAGCGCCTGCCTGACCAACGCAGGCTTTGCCAATATCTCGCCGCTGCTGGGTTCGGTGGTTCGCCGCGACGCCAAGGGCGAAGACAATCTGCTGATGATCGCCCAAGGCTATTTGAGCAATCAGGGCGATGCGTGGGAATGGACGCAGAACAACCTCGAACGGGCGCTGCGCGATGAACTGGCCGACGCCATGTCCGAGCAGGAGCAGCATTACAACGCCCTCGGCGAATTGAAAGACTTCGCCGGCATGTTAGGCCAGCGCCTGGGCGAAATGCACTTGGTGCTGGCGGTGTCTACCGACGACCCGGACTTCGCCCCGCACGTCACTACGCAAAAAGACGCCCTGGCCTCGGCCAAGGATGTCGCGGCGCAACTGGAGCACGCGCTGAAGTTGCTCAAACAGCATCAAAGTGAACTGAACCCGGCGGACAAAACCCTGGTCAGCCGTTTACAGGACAACAAAAAAGCCATCCTCGGCCACGTCCAGGAACTGGGTAAAAAAGCGGTTGGCGGCCTGCGGATTCGCGTCCACGGCGACTTGCATCTCGGGCAGGTGCTGGTGATCAAGGGTGATGCGTACCTGATCGACTTCGAAGGCGAACCGGCGCGGCCACTGGCCGAACGTCGCGGCAAACACAGCCCGTACAAAGATGTCAGCGGCGTGTTGCGTTCCTTCGACTACGCTGCGGCGATGACGATCAACGTGCACAACGCTGATCACACCAGCGATGTGCAGGCGGCTCGTCAGCGCGTTGCCGATCGCTATTTAAGTGAAGCGCGACAGGCATTTGTCGACGCTTATCGGCTGGCGGCAGCTAGTCTTGCTCATGCGTGGCAAGATCCGGAAGGCGAGGACGCCGCGCTGGCGTTGTTCGGTCTGGAGAAAGCGGCGTATGAGGTGGCCTATGAGGCAGAGAATCGGCCCACCTGGTTGCCCGTGCCGTTGCACGGTTTATATGGATTATTGAGTGGGCTTAAACCCTTTTCCGATCTTGGTGGAGAGTAGTCATGAGTTTCTCGAACAAGGAACAGGGTCACGCTAGAGAGGCATTACTGCCCAGATCCCGGGACATCGATGCGCTGGTACGCGCTGAACATCACGACCCCTTTGCAATCCTCGGCCCCCATGGCGATGGTGCTGGCGGGCAATTCATTCGGGCTTATCTGCCTGACGCGTTGAGCGTGCAGGTGCTGGCCAAGGACTCCGGCGAAGAGCTCGGCAGTCTGGAAGCCACCCAGACGCCGGGGTTGTTTGTCGGGCATTTCGAGCACGCGCAGCCGTACGTGCTGCGCACCCGTTGGGCCGGCGGGGAACAGGTGTCCGAGGACCCATACAGCTTCGGCCCGTTGCTCGGTGAAATGGATTTGTACCTGTTCGCCGAGGGCAATCACCGCGACTTGAGCAGTTGCCTCGGTGCGCAGCTGAAAAACGTCGACGGCGTCGACGGCGTGCGTTTCGCCGTGTGGGCACCCAACGCCAGACGGGTGTCGGTGGTCGGCGATTTCAATAACTGGGATGGGCGTCGCCACCCGATGCGCTCGCGTCACCCGACCGGCGTCTGGGAAGTGTTCATCCCGCGCATGCAGGCAGGCGAGGCTTACAAGTACGAGATCCTCGGCGCCCACGGCATTCTGCCGCTCAAGGCCGATCCGATGGCCCTGGCCACCGCGCTGCCGCCGGACACCGCGTCGAAAGTCGCCTCACCCCTGAGCATCGAATGGCAGGATCACGCGTGGATGCAGGCACGCGTCGAGCGTTCACAACCGAGCGCGCCGCTGTCGATCTACGAGTTGCACGCAGGCTCTTGGCAGTGCGAACTGGACGATCTGGGCGAAGTCGCGCGCCAGTACACCTGGCACGAACTGGGTGAACGGTTGATCCCGTACGTCAAGGATCTGGGCTTCACCCACATTGAGCTGATGCCGATCATGGAGCACCCGTTCGGCGGTTCGTGGGGCTATCAACTGCTCTCGCAATTTGCCCCGAGTGCACGCTACGGTTCACCGGATGACTTCGCCGCGTTCGTCAACGCCTGTCACCTGGCCGACATCGGCGTCATCCTCGATTGGGTGCCGGCGCATTTCCCGACCGATGTCCACGGCCTGGCGCAATTCGACGGCACCGCGCTGTACGAATACGGCAACCCGCTGGAAGGTTTTCACCAGGATTGGGACACGCTGATCTACAACCTCGGCCGCACCGAAGTGCACGGCTACATGCTGGCGTCGGGGTTGCACTGGCTCAAGCATTTCCATGTCGATGGCCTGCGCGTCGATGCGGTGGCGTCGATGCTGTATCGCGATTACTCGCGCAAGGCCGGCGAATGGGTGCCGAACCGTCACGGCGGGCGGGAGAACCTTGAAGCGATCGACTTCCTGCGTCACCTCAACGACGTGGTCAACCTCGAAGCCCCTGGCGCACTGGTGATCGCCGAAGAGTCCACCGCGTGGCCAGGCGTGAGCCAGAGCACGCAACAGGGCGGCCTGGGTTTCGATTACAAATGGAACATGGGCTGGATGCACGATTCGCTGCATTACATCCAGCAGGATCCGGTGTACCGCGCACACCATCACAACGAACTGAGTTTCGGCCTTGTGTATGCCTGGTCCGAGCGTTTTATCCTGCCGATCTCCCACGACGAAGTGGTCCACGGCAAGCACTCGCTGATCGACAAAATGCCCGGCGACCGCTGGCAGAAATTCGCCAACCTGCGCGCGTACCTGAGCTTCATGTGGGCGCATCCGGGCAAGAAACTGTTGTTCATGGGCTGCGAGTTTGGCCAGTGGCGCGAGTGGGATCATGATCAGCAGCTGGATTGGTACTTGCTGCAGTATCCGGAACACCAAGGTGTGAAGACATTGGTCGGAGACCTGAATCGGTTGTACCGCGAAGAACCGGCGCTGCATGAGCAGGACGACGTGCCGCAAGGGTTCCAGTGGCTGATCGGCGATGACGCGATCAACAGCGTTTACGCGTTCCTGCGCTGGAGCAAGGATGGGCGGCCGGTGTTGGTGGTGGCCAACTTTACGCCGGTGCCGCGCCAGGCTTATCGCATTGGCGTGCCGTTTGCGGGGCGCTGGACTGAGGTGATCAACAGTGACGCGGCGACGTATGCCGGGTCGAATTACGGGAACAGCGGCGGGGCGTCTACCGAGGAAGAGGCGAGCCATGGGCAGGCGCTTTCCTTGGTGCTGAATTTGCCGCCGTTGGCGGTGTTGATGTTGCGGCCGGAGGGGTGATCAGGGAACGTTGATTGTAGGCAGGCCCTTTCCTGCAGAGGGTGATCTGTAGGAAAGGGGGCTTATGGCATCGGGACTATCGACGACGTGTTGTCGCTCCGGGATATCCGTTCTCTTTCCAATTTGAAATAATCTTAAAGGCTTCACCGGCCGTTTTTTCAACTTCAGGCACTTCCTCCAGTTTTAGTTTGTCTGGATGAATAAGTAGTGCGATGTCCCTGAATTTTCTATTCCTACTGCTTTCGTCTTCGTCAGGGAAAATAGCGAGGATGTTATTTTTATTATTGATGATCTCGATCGCCATGCTGTATCCCTTGACGATTTTTTCATCCGTTTGCGATGGCAACGTTATGGGAGTTATAAACGAATTTTCCGTTGGTCTCTGGCTATCGCGCGAATGGAATGTCCCAGTGCGATGGTTTGATTCAGATTGCTGCGGTCCCGGCTGTGTTCCTTGGGTGCTACTCGGCCTGTTAGCTCTTGAAGAGTGGGGGGCGCTCCAACCTGCCCCTTCAAACAAATTGAAAGCAGGTGCCTTCCAGGCTACGTAAGAGCTACTAGTCGTAGGATTAAAACCTAATGCAGATTGGAAAAGTTCGTCGGCCATTCTATAAATATCCGGGCCAAGATTTTTTCTTTCATTTTTTAGCTCGGCGCGAAGCAGAATTATTCTTTTTGCAAATTTCCCATAATGCTCGGGTTTAGATATCGATTTTGTTTTGTCTATTTTTTTAAGAATTTTTTGTATTTCTTTATTGTCTTTGATGGCGCTTGTTATTGTGGTGGATTCTTCAAGCTCTTTTTTGAAGTTGCTTAAATCTTCATCGTTGTATTTCTCACCTTTCTCTCCCAGTACGTCCATTAAGATAATCGGGTTATTGCTGACCATGCAGTAATAGTTGAGACCGTCGATTGGTCCCGCCGGGTCCGGATTGATCCAGTGCTGCAACCACGGCGCGTAATAGCGGAACCCATAATAATAAAGCCCTGTCGCATCCCGCTCCTTGCCGGAGTAGCGCACGGTTTTGTACTTGGCCTCGGTTACGTTTCGACCTGCCCAACACGCCGTGCCGCCAAACGAGTAATAGCATTCCTGACTGATCAGGTTGGCATGCTGGTCCAGTTCCAATGCGCTGGACTTCAGGTGGTCGTTGAGGCTGTAACGCACCTGATCCTGAGTCATTTGATCGGGTGGTTCCGACACCCAGTGCAGCACCTGCACGCTGTTGCTGCCGGCGTTGGCGGTGATGACGTGGAGGATTTCACCAGTGCCGCTGTGACTGCGGACCTCCACACCGGGCAGGTAGCGCACTTCACGGATCACGCTGCGCGCATTGGTCTGGCTGGAATGCACTTTGCGCACCCGTTGGCCGCCGCCGTCGTAGAGGTAGCATTCGCAGTCGTCTTCTTTGTCCTTGCGCACGACCGGCCGCACCTCCCGCAGCTGGTTACGCAAGTCCCAGATCAGTGATTGGCCGGCTTGCAGTTCTCGCAGATTACCGTAGGCATCGAAGCCGTTGACCAGTTCTTCCTCGGTCGGCGGCCGGTTGTCGCGCTCGGGCAAACACCGGTTGCTGTAGCGCGCTCGAGTCAAGGTGCGGCCATGGGCTTGCGCGCCGACGTGTACCAGGTCCAGCAGATTGCCGCCCGCGTCGTAATAAAAGGTTTGTGTGTAGTTGGCGATCTGGCTCGGGGCGAGCGGCAGGGATTGAAAATCGGGCAGGGCGGGGCCGCCGGATCCGGTTTTGGCTTCACAGCCCGTGGCTTCGATCAACTGATAAAGCGTGTCGTAGCAGTAGGTCTTGAGCGGCAAGATGCTCTGGTTGGCGAAGTAGCGGATCGGTTGCGCGGCGTCCACGATGCTCAGCACATTGCCCGCGGCGTCGTAGCAGTAATTCAGGTCTTGCAGCGGCGTGCCATCGGCTTTGTGGGCGCTCAGTTCGATCAGTCGGCCGTTGGCTTCGTCGTAACGGTGGCGGGTGATGACGCCGTTGCCGGCGGTTTCCGCTTCGATCTGGCCAATGACGTTGTAGCGGATATCGTGGACCAGCAACTTCTCGACCTGTCCGTCGCCCGCCAGGGTTAGCCGAGTGTTTTCCAGCTGGCCGGCGAGGGTGTAAGCAAAGGCTTGAACATTGCCGAAGGCGTCAGTCTGGCTGAGCAGTTCGCTGCCGGGTGCAAAGGTGTAAGCCGTGGTCGCGCCGTCTCCTAGTTCGAGTAGCGCATCCCGCCCGGCAACGTCGGCCGGCCAATCGGGCGCATCGGTGCCGGTCAAAAACTTCCGCGTGTGGCTCAGCACATTGCTGGTGATACTCAGGTTACCAATATGAACGGTGCCGGCCGGGTCATCGTGACGGATCGGTTGGCCACACAGGTTGCGCGCCGCAGATTCCCCGCTGGCATCGGCATAGGTAAAGCGCTCCAGCGTGTGCTCGGCCACTTCCCGACCATATTCATGCACGGCCACCGGGCGCAGCAGTTCATCGTACTCGGTCAGCGAATGGCTGCCGCGACCGTCCCAGTGCTCCAAAGGCTGCCCGGCGTCACCTGGCAACACAACGCGCCATCCGGCATCCACGCTGTCGGTCATCAATGCGCCACCTGACAGGCTCGTCACTTGGCTCAGGTTAAAAGGGGCCGATGCATCGGTGTGAGCCAGATCGAACAGATACGGATCACGACTGGCCATCAATCGACCCACCGCATCGAAGGCTTGCTGGGTCACCCGTGTGTCAACCGGGTCGGCTGCCTCCCGCCGATGAAACTGCACTGTCCTGAGCAACAGGCCACGCGCATCCGACACCACCAAGGTCGGCGTGCCGGTATGCGCGTATGACGAAGCTCCGGTTGGCATCCCTGCTGGCCTTGATCAAAGTGAACTGCCCATCACAATGCACGACCATCAATCGCCTGCCTACTGTAAGAAGTAACAGGTGAATCAGGTGTTTTCACCAACGCATCCGCACACCCAAACTGCCAATCAGCCCATTCAAATCATTTTCATCCACACTGCTGCTGTAATCCGCGCTGACATACAGGCTTACAGCGGGTGTCACTCTGGCCACCAGGCCCAAACCCACTTCGACCGTCGATGAATAGCGGCTGGTGCTTATCTTGTCGACCTGATCCAGGGTCACGGTATTGCCGGTGTACACCGTGTGCCACAAGTTGGTCCGCACATACGGTTCGACCCCGAGGCCGTTGATGTCGTAGCTACCTTTCAACCGTGCACCGACTCGGCCGCTCCAGGATGTCAGGTCGCTGGAAGACGCATTGCCGGAACCGGCGTACGGGGTGTCCAGGGTGATGCGCTGATTGATCAACTGCGCCTGGGGTTCGACTACCCAGTTGTCGCCCAGGCCAATCGGAAAGCCACCTTCCACCGAGAAGGTGACTGCGCTGCCTTCGGTGGCTTGTCGGGCGCCCTGTTCATTACGGCTGAAGCCGTTGACCCGACCGCCACTGGCCGTCAAGTCGACGTGCCAGCCCTGTGGGCCGGTCAGGCTGTAGTAGGCGCCGAGGCTCTGGCCTTGCAGGTTGAGGGTGTCGGTGTCGGGGTCGGCAAGAGCGCGACCGGTCAGCAGGCCGTTGCTGTTGCCTTGAAACTGGTTCATCCCGCCGATCAGCCCCACCTGCTGGGTATGGCCGCTACCGCTTTGCAGGGTGAGGATCGCCGGGCCTTTGAATTCGTTGGCGCCAGGAATGCTGAATCCCTGGGACAGATAATCGGTTTGTGCCTGGCGCGACGCCTGTCCATAGAGCTGATCCCAGGCCGAGGGCGCAGCGTCTTCGATGGTCAGGTGTGAACTTCGCAAATCAGGCTTGGCGCTGAAGCGGCCGGGGTAGTTTGTAGCGAGCGCAGGCAAGGAGAGCACCGGAACCTCCTGGTCATACCAGGGGGTTGTTTCTTCCTCTGCAGGCGAAGCCTGCACTTCCATGGATGAGCACAGCAAGAGTGAACTCGAGACCGTGCAAAAAGTAACTTTGATCTCATGTGGGGTGAATGAAGTTTTCATGGAGGTCTACCTTGCAGTCGCATGCGGTATCTCGCTCTGGCGTCTCTCCTACCCCTGATTGAGGGGCGACCGAATGAATTGGGGCAAGCCGCTGGCGGCCCGTTCTGACGGGTGTCTGGGGGGTTGCTCCGGGTGGTACTTCCGGGGGTAGTAACGTGAAGTCAAGAAGACTGATGGCGCTGCGTCAAGAAAATGAACGATGAGCGGTATGGCCAATTTAGCCAATGCAACTGATTGTTTTTTGGCGCTTATCTAAGTTCTTGTTTGTACGAAAAATCATCGTGGAAGTGCTGTGCCAGAGGCGTTTGAGCAGCCGACGGTCGGTAAGAAAGTCGATGTGAACGGCGAGATTTGCGATCGCATCCCGCAGAGCATTACTGTCAATATCAATGATGCCTGCCGGATCATGCCTGAAACACTAAAGGCGCACTTCCACCGCCAACGGCAAATGATCCGACAGATGCGTCCACGGCTTGCTGCCCAATATCCGCGGCTCATGGCTGCTGGCATTGCGCAGATAGATCCGGTCCAGTCGCAGTAACGGAAACCTTGCTGGATAGGTTTTTGCCGGGCGACCATGGTGGCGCTCGAAGGCTTCGTGCAGGTAGTCGTGGCGGGCGAGGGCGGCGTTGCCTTGTAGCTGCCAGTCGTTGAAGTCGCCGGCGATGATCACCGGTGCATCGTCGGGTAAAGACTCAAGCAGTTGGCAGAGTAACTGAAGCTGCAACTGGCGATGACTTTCCAGCAAGCTCAGGTGCACGCAAATCGCGTGGACTTCGGCGTGGCCCGGTACGTCGAGCAGGCAATGCAGCAGACCGCGACGCTCGGGGCCGGTGATCGAGACGTCGAGGTTGCGGTATTCGCGGATCGGGTATTTTGACAGCAGCGCGTTACCGTGGTGACCGTCGGGGTAGACCGCATTGCGGCCGTAGGCGAAATCGCTCCACATGCTGTCGGCCAGGAACTCGTATTGCGAGGTCTGCGGCCAGTTGTTGAGGCGGGAAGAATGGCGTTCGTGTTCACCGACGACTTCCTGCAGGAACACCAGGTCGGCGGACGTACTGCGTACCGCTTCACGCAGTTCCGGAAGGATGAAGCGTCGGTTGAACGCGGTGAAGCCCTTGTGGGTGTTGACCGTCAGCACTCTGAGTCGATGAATCGCCGGCGGCGTGTTCAATGGCGTCGATTCGATGGTCTGGTGCTTGGAATCGCTGGTCACTTTGACTCCTCTGAATCAGGCTTGCTTATGTATGCGACTGATGCGGGGGCGGGCAGTTCAGTTTAAGCATTTGCAGGGGGCCGACTTGCCAGTGATGGCGTCTTCAAGATTAGTGCAAGGTTCGAGGGCCTCATCGCCAGCAAGCTGGCTCCTACAGGGGTGGGGGCAATTTCGAGCGTGTGATCGACACAAACCTGTAGGAGCCGGCTTGCCGGCGATGGCGTCCGCAAGATTAGCGCAAGGTTCAAGGGCCTCATCGCCAGCAAGCTGGCTCCTACAGGGATGAGGGCAATTTCGAGCGGGTGATCGACACAAACCTGTAGGAGCTGGCTTGCCGGCGATGGCGTCTTCAAGATTAGCGCAAGGTTCAAGGGCCTCATCGCCGGCAAGCCGGCTCCTACGGGGGGTGTTGGTTTAGACGAAGACTATTTCATAGGGCAACCGCATGCGTTCCAGCAGCACCCGGGGCAGCAGCGGGGCGATACCGATGGCGGGTTCGCCGTCGAGCTGGCTGGCGTAGGCGTGGGTGGCGTGGCTTTTGCGCGCGACGGTCCAGGTGTCGAGGCGAACCTTGCGGGCGCGGTGCCACGGGATCAGCCCTCGATCACGCGTGGGCCAATGCCACGCCCAGACGGGCACTTCGTTGAACGCTGCACCGACCGAGGCGGCGGCTTTGGCACTGGCGCGGCCGACGACGTCGTGGTCGACATTGCCGTCCTCGCACCAGGTGCTGAACACCACATCACCAGGCCGCAAGTACCGCGCGATGAATTGAGTCAACTGAAGTTCACGCTCGGCCAGGGCGTTGTCGGTGAACCCGCCGCGAATCCACTTCAGACTGTGCATCGGCAAACCGAGGCGGCGCAAGGCTTCGACGCTTTCCTGGGGGCGAAACACGCTGAGGCGTTTCTCCGACCATTGCTGTGACCCCGGATGGCTGGCGCTGCCGTCGGTGATCGAGATCAATTGCAGGGGATGGCCCAGAGCGCTGAGTAATTGCAGTAGTCCGCCGCAGGTCACTACTTCATCGCCGGGATGCGGCGCGATCACCAC
This sequence comes from Pseudomonas sp. GT1P32, assembly GCF_054897805.1. Taxonomy (NCBI): domain Bacteria; kingdom Pseudomonadati; phylum Pseudomonadota; class Gammaproteobacteria; order Pseudomonadales; family Pseudomonadaceae; genus Pseudomonas; species Pseudomonas sp. GT1P32. The sequence goes on along the minus strand of NZ_CM142704.1, from coordinate 1,182,868 downwards.
GGCGCGGGCTCCGGGCGGGACCAGGGTCTGGGTGTTGATAACGGAAATGTTGTCGAGCTGAGGCGCGTTGTTCCAGATCTGTGCAGTAAGGCTGCTGTCGCTGATGGAAACGGATTTCATCGGGCTACGTCCTTGTTCTAATTGATAGCAATGTGCCGCTCTCCGAACCCTGGATTGCCGCGAGCAGAGTATTGCTCAAGTCACGCTATTCGTCGCGTCGATGTTCCCACCGGTACATATTTTTCTCCGGGCTGTGCCAGGTCGCGCAGTTTTCGCTGGAGTCGCTCCAGTGTCCGGCCGCTGCCTGGCAATGTAGAAACGCCCGTAGTTTCACTTCATTCTTCTTCTTCACGCTGCAATTCGAACAGCAGCAGCGATCGGCCGGTGACCGAATATTCGTGGCCGAACTCAAAGCGCTCCTGACCGCGGATCGATGGCTGATTGGTGTCGACCATGCAGGTCCAGAACCTGCCATCCGGCACTTGCGGCAAGGTGAAGTTGACGATGTCGTGGTGCGCGTTGACCACCAGTAACAAGGTGGCGTCACCGCCCTTGCGACGAATCCCGGTTTCCTGGGCTCGACCATCAAGCAACATGCCGAGGCATTTGCCGTGGGATTCCTCCCATTGTTCGGTGCTCATCTCGCTGCCATCCGGCGCCAGCCAAGTGACGTCCTTGACGCCGATGTCCTCGTTGTAATTGCCCACAAGAAAGCGACCGCGTCGCAGGATCGGGTAGGCCAGGCGCAACTTGATCAGGCGTTTGACGAACTTCAGCAACGCCTTGCCATCTTCGCTCAGGTCCCAATTGACCCAGCCGATTTCACTGTCCTGGCAATAGGCGTTGTTGTTGCCGTCCTGGGTGCGGGCGAACTCGTCACCGGCCACCAGCATCGGCGTGCCCTGGGACAGCAGCAGGGTGGCGAAGAAGTTGCGCATCTGCCGCTGGCGGAGCGCGTTGATCTCGGGATCGTCAGTCGGGCCTTCGACGCCGTGGTTCCAGGACAGATTGTTGTTGCTGCCGTCCTGGTTGTTCTCGTCGTTGGCTTCGTTGTGTTTTTCGTTGTACGACACCAGGTCGTTGAGGGTGAAGCCGTCGTGAGCGGTGACGAAGTTCACCGACGAGTAGGGCCGCCGACCACGCTGATTGAACATTTCACCGGAGGCAGTCATCCGGCTGGCGAAGTCGGCGAGTTGGCCGTCGTCGCCTTTCCAGAACGCGCGCACGGTGTCGCGGAATTTGTCGTTCCATTCGACCCAGCCCGGTGGAAAGCGACCGACCTGATAACCACCGGGACCAATGTCCCACGGTTCGGCAATCATTTTCACCTGGCGCAGTACAGGGTCCTGGCGGCAGGCAACGAGGAAGCTGTGACGTTCATCGAAACCGTCGTGGTAGCGCCCGAGAATAGTCGCCAGGTCGAAGCGGAACCCGTCCACGTGCATTTCCGACGCCCAGTAACGCAGGGAGTCAGTGACCATTTGCAGCACGCACGGGTGACTCAGGTCCAGGGTGTTGCCGGTGCCGGAATCGTTGATGTAGAAGCGCTTGTCGTCGGGCATCAAGCGGTAATACGAGGCGTTGTCGATGCCGCGCATCGACAGGGTCGGGCCCTGTTCGTTGCCCTCGGCGGTGTGGTTGTACACCACGTCGAGAATCACCTCCAGATTGGCTTCGTGCAGGTGCGCGACCATTTCCTTGAACTCGGCGATCTTGCCGCTGGCCAGGTAGCGCGGGTCCGGGGCGAAAAACGCAATGCTGTTGTAGCCCCAGTAATTGGTCATGCCTTTGTGCAACAAGTGCTGGTCATTCACGAACGCGTGAATCGGCAGCAATTCCACGGTCGATACACCGAGCTTGCGGATGTGTTCCAGCATGTCATCGACCATCAACCCGGCGAAGGTGCCACGCACGTTCTCGGGGACGGATGGGTGACGCATGCTGAAGCCGCGCACGTGAGTTTCGTAAATGATGGTTTTGTCCCACGGCACGCTGACGCGGTGGTCGTGGCCCCAGGTGTGCGCCGGGTCGATCACCTTGCATTTCGGTACAAACGGCGCGCTATCGCGTTCGTCAAAACTGAGGTCGGCGTCGGGATGGCCGATGGTGTAGCCGAATAGCGCTTCGGACCATTTCAACTGGCCGACCAGTTGTTTGGCGTAGGGGTCGATCAACAGTTTGTTGTGATTAAAGCGATGGCCGTTGGCCGGGTCATACGGGCCATAAACACGGTAGCCGTAGATCAGCCCCGGATGAGCGTCGGGGAGGTAGCCGTGGTAGATCTCGTCGGTGTATTCCGGCAGTTCGATACGCTCCAGTTCAACTTCGCCGGCGTCATCGAAGATGCACAGTTCGACCCTGGTCGCGTTGGCGGAGAACAAGGCGAAGTTGACCCCCAGACCATCCCAGGTGGCGCCCAGCGGGAAGGGCAGGCCTTCCCGGATTCGCGAAGCCTCGGCTTGAGGTTCTGGCGCGGCTTTTTTTGGACTGGTCATAGATGCTCCTGCAATTGGGGGAATCCCCTGTAGGAGCGAGGCTTGCCCGCGAAGACGGCGTGTCAGTCGATTCGAATGTTGAATGACACACCGCCTTCGCGGGCAAGCCTCGCTCCTACAGGTTTTTCGGGGGCGAACGTGCCCACGGTGGCGAGAGGGCGCTCGCCACAAGGTCAGTCAGGACAATGCCGGGAAGCGTCAGACCGCAGGCGGTTTACGCGCTGCGCGAGGTTTCTTCTCGGTGGATTTTTCGCCGGGAGGGATCACCTTTGCCGCAGCGGCCGGTTTCGCCTTGGCTTTGGTTTTCGGCTCGCCAGCCTTGCCGTTGGCTGTTTTGCTGGCGGCAGGCTTGGTGCCTGCCGCTTTGCTGCTGGCCGCCTTGGGCGATTTGCTGGGAGCGAGGGCTTCGGCTTCTGCCAGTTTTCGAGCCATCTCCCAGTGCCGGGCTTCATGGCCCACGGGTTTTCCTTCCGATTCCCAGATCTGATAGGCAAATTCGCGGATGCGTTTATCGTCGGTACTCATCGCTATGCTCCTGAACTGAACTCAAAGTTTTGGATAAAGAGATTGACCGGGAAATCCCCCAGCGCGACGCCAATCATCAACTCCTTGTGTTCTGTGACTGCGACGCTGGAAAAAAGTCCCTTCAGATTTTCGGCAGGGGTGGTAAACGGTAATTTGACTCGCGTATCGCCCCACTGCGGCGCGCCGACATGGGGTTCGGCACTGTTTTTCAGCAGGCCTGCACAGCGTATCGGGACGATCACGATGGCCTGCTTCTGGTTGTACGAGCGCGCAAATGCCAGCACCCGGTGTGCCTCGCTGCCGACCACTTCCAGCGCTTGATACGTCCCGCGTTGAAACAGCTCGGCATGTTTGGCGCGCAGGCTTAATGTGCGCGCGATCAGGGTTTGTTTGATGCGTCCGTCACGCCAGTTGGCCAGCAGCTCTGGCAGTTCCGGCGAACGTTGCATGGTGTGTTGGCGACTCGCGTAATCCACCGGGCGACGGTTGTCCGGATCGACCAGCGAGAAGTCCCAGTACTCGTTGCCTTGGTAAAGGTCCGCAATGCCTGGCACGGTCATGCGCAGCAAGGTTTGCGCCAATCCGTTAAGTGCGCCGGATGCAGCGATGGACGTCACGGCTTTGCTCAGGGCTGCGCGCAGCAGATCACCTTCGGGGCTTAGCAGAAGTCGTTCGATGAACGCCTGGGTCGCTCGTTCATATGCATCGTTCGGCGCGCTCCAGCTGCTTTGCAGCTTGGCTTCACGCAAGGCTTTCTGCTGCCACTGCCAGAGACGTATGACGTAGTCCTCAAGCGCGGGCCGATCGTCGTCGCGCAGTTCCAACGGCCAACTGCCGAGAATCGTCTGATACAGAATCAATTCATCGCCCGCCGAAGGCATCGCATCGTCGTCGCGCACCGGCCGGGCCAGCGTCTGCCAGAGCGGCACCTGCTCGGCGAACCACGCGCTGCGCTCGCTCAACACCGCCAGCCTGGCACGGGTGTCTTCGCCGCGTTTGTGGTCGTGGGTCGCGGTGGCCAGCAGGTTGTCGGGGAATTCTTCGAGACGATTGAGGCACGCGGCATGGAAGTCAGCCACCGGGGCGCTGAATTGTTCCGTGTTGAACCCCACGTCATTACGCGACAGCAAAACCGCCGAGCGATAAAACGCGGTGTCCTCGACTGCTTTCGCTGCTGCCGGTGAAGTCAGTTGCTGAAAACGCACGCAGGCATGCTTGAGCATCTTGCGCGGGCGACCCACCGGGCGTTTGCGCCAGGGTTCGCCACCCAGCCATCGGGCCAGGCAATCGAGCACCGGCCAATCCGCTTCGCCGAGGGTTTGTCGCGCGCCGTCCATGGCTTGCTGAAAAAACCCATCGTCCTCGGCGGAGCGTCCACGAGGGCTGATGTAGGTGCGATACACCGGGAAGTGCACGATCAGTTCCTGCAACGCCCGACGAATCGCGCCGAGGGTCAGGTCGCGGGTCATCACATCATCCCGGGCCACTTGCAGCAGCGCCTGGGCGACACTTTCGAAGTCGCCGGCAAGCGAGCCGTTGAGAATTTGCTGACGGGCCAGGTGTGCTTCCTGGCGGAAATCGGCAGGCCGCTCGCTGAAGCGGTTCCACACTTCGCCGAGGGTTTGCGCACCGGCGGGATCATGTTGCAGCAGCGACACCTGGTTCATGAATTCATAACCGGTGGTGCCGTCCACCGACCAGTCACGGTGCAGGGTTTCACCTTCGCCGAGAATTTTCTCGACGTAGATCGGCAGGTGTCGGCCCGGCGCCAGGCTGTCGACCCGGCGCCGCAGTTTGCGGCAATAACCGCGTGGATCGGCGAGACCATCGATGTGGTCAATGCGCAAGCCGTCGATCAGCCCCTCGGCGACCAGTTCGAAGATTTTTGCGTGAGTCGCTTCGAACACAGCCGGGCGCTCGACACGCAGACCGCCCAGCTCGTTGATATCGAAAAAGCGCCGCCAGTTGATGTCATCCGCCGCCGTGCGCCAACTGGCGAGGCGATAGCTTTGACGTTCCAGCAACCGGTGCAGGCGCTGGAAACCGTCTGGTGTAAGCGAATCGTAGGCTTGCAGGTTCTGCTCGATGACTTGAAGCAGGGCCGGGTCGCTGGCCAATTCGCGCAGCTCGTCTTTCAGCGGTTTCGCCAGGCGGTGGGCGTCCGTCTGGTAACTCAAAGCGCTGAAACGATCGGCCAGTGACTTGAATCGCTCGGTATCGTCTTTGAGCAATTCGCCGTAGTTCATCGGGCAAATCGGGAAGTGATGATCGTAGTGTTCGACGTAAAAAGCGCCGTGCTGCGCATCGAAGCGCAAGGGCAGGGTGCCGTCCTGCAACGCCACGCCATAGTCGCTGCCGAGGAATGGCAGCAAGAGCTGACCCTCCATCAACGGATCGGGCGAATGCCATTGGATGTCGAAAAACTCGCCGTACGGGCTCAAACGACCCCATTCCAGCAAGTCCAGCCACCAGGGATTATCGCCGCCACCGACGGCCATGTGGTTGGAGACAATGTCGAGGATCAGCCCCATGTTCTGCTCACGCAACGCGCTGACCAAACGGCGTAACGCCGCTTCGCCGCCCAGTTCCGGGTTGACCGTGGTCGGGTCCACCACGTCATAGCCGTGCATGGAACCTGCGCGAGCGCTCAGCAGCGGCGAGGCGTAGACATGGCTGATGCCGAGGCGGGCGAAATAGGACACCAGCGGCACCGCATCGTCCAGCGTGAAGCCCTTATGAAACTGCAAACGCAGGGTCGCGCGTGGTTGATTCATTGGTCACGCTCGGCCGCCTGAAGCCGCGCGCAGGCAAGCAATTCCAGGCGCCGGGCAGCGTCCAGGTCATCGAGCAAGGCTTCGCTGGCGCCGGGCAAGCGACGCGACCAATTCGGATGGGTGTCGATGGTGCCGGGCAGGTTGGCCTGCTGCTCGATGCCCAGTGCATCCTCCAGCGGCAGCAACACCAGCGGCGCGCGGGTATGGCCGAGGAAGCGAATGGCTGCGTCGAGTATCTGATCGGTCTCATGGGACTCTTCGCGGAAGTTCTGCGGGTCCTGGCTCAACACCCGGCGCAGGCCTTCGCGCTCCCGTTCACGGTGACGGCGCCACTCGATTTCACCCGTGGCGTCGACCAGGCCCAATCGGGCATTCCAGTCGATATCGTGGCCATGCCACCAGCCGTTGAGCGTCGGCAAATCGTGGGTGCTGGTGGTGGCCAGTGCGTTGTCCGGCCAGTCGAGGATCGGCTTGAAATGTGTGTTGTCCTGCTCGAACAGCAACACGCGCATGCCGAGTATCGAACGGGCGATGAGTTTTTCCCGCAGCCCGTCCGGCACCGTGCCGAGGTCTTCGCCAAGGACGATGGCCTGATGTCGATGGGACTCGAGGGTCAGCAGGCGCAGCAGATCGTCCACCGGGTAATACAGATAAGCACCATCGGCGGGTGACGCGCCGTTGGGGATCACCCACAGCCGTTGCAGGCCCATGACGTGATCGATGCGCAGGCCGCCGGCATTGGCGAAGTTGGCCCGGAGCATTTCGATGAACGCACGAAATCCGTGACGCACCAGGCCTTCGGGCGAGAACGCAGAAATCCCCCAGCCCTGGCCCGCGCGATTGAGAATGTCCGGCGGCGCACCCACCGTCAGCGAGGCGAGCAATTCGTCCTGGCGACTCCAGGCCTGGCTACCACCGCCGTCGGCACCGACCGCCAGATCGGCGATCAGGCCGATGCTCATGCCGCTGCTGCGCGCGGCGGTTTGTGCGCGCTCCAGGCAACGGGTCATCAGCCACTGGCAGAAGGCGAAGAAGCCGATGCGCCCGGCGTTCTCTTCGGCAAATTCAGCCAGCGCGGCGCTGCGTGGGTCGCGCCATTGCTCGGGCCACTCGCGCCAGTCGAGGTTTTCACCTTTGGCGGCACGGGCTTCCTGAATGGCTTCGAAACGACAGTGGTTCTCCAGCGCTTCGCCAGCCGCGTGGCGGAAGCTGCTGAAATCGGCGTGCAACGGGTGTTCGCCCTGGACAAATCCTTCGTACAACGCCTGCAACAGACGGTGCTTGGCGTCGGCCGCCACGGGCCAATCAACCAGCGGCTGTTGCTCCAGATGCTTGAGCTCGGCGGCGAGCCCGGTGGTGTCAATCGCCGTGCGCATCGCTCGCTCGCCAAGGATCGCGCCGGGCGCCGCGTACAGGCTGTTGAGGAACAGGCGGCTGGACGGCGAATAAGGGCTATAGCGTTGGGTGTCGCTGCTGAACATCGCGTGCAGCGGACTGATGGCCAGCGCTTCGGCGCCACGCTCACCGGCCACGCGGGCCAGATCTTCCAGCGCCTGGGTGTCGCCAAAACCGCCATCGCCGGGACGGCGCAGCGAGTACAGCTGCACGCTCAGCCCCCAGGCGCGAGGGATCGGGCTGTCGACCGCATCGCCGACGCTGTAGCAGCGCGCCGGCGCCACGGCCAGCGTAAAGGATTGGCCATCGATACTGACGTGCTGATAACCGACGGGAATCAGGCCGGGCAACATCGCCTGGGCATCCAGTTTCAGGTTGAGCCGCGAGCCGTCTTCAAGGTGGATCTCGCAGGGTGTCTGCGGCTCGAAATAATGCGCGAGGTTGAGGCCCACACCAAAGTCCGCGGTCAGCAGCGGCGGCAGATGCCGGGTTTGTTGAACCTGTAGCAGTTCTTGCAGGCTGGCATCGATTTCCTGGGCGCTGCCGGCCGGGTGGCCGAGCCCGGTCAGGACATTGCGTAACACCGATGGCGCGACTTTTTGTGGGCGGCCGTTGGCATCGATCCAGTCGACGGCCAGGCCAGCTCGGCTGGCCAGTATTTCCAATTGCGCATCGCTCATGGGCGCTCTCCATCCGGGGGTAGCAAAGGGGCTGCGGCCGTGAGGCTGACTAGCGCGCAATACGGGGCAAGGGTGCCCTGATTCAGCAGGTCGGCGGACTTCGGCGGGTGTTCGAACAACAACGAAGTGCCGGCCTGTGGGGAGTGGACCACCGGCTTGTCGCTGAGGTTCAGGTCAATGCGCAGCAGGCTGCCATCGCCCAATTGCCAGCGTGCGCTCACCGCGCCTGGCGCCAGTACCTCGGCACCCAACGGGTGTGCACCAGGCAGTCGCGCGATGATCTGCTCGTGGCGGATTTTCAGCAGTTGGCGATACAGCGCGTAAATGGCCGACTGCCCGCTCGCCGTCAGATTCGGCCGAGAGTCTTCGAAGGTCTGCTGCGCGTTCGGGTCGGGAATCTGTTGACGCTTTGCCGGATCGGCAAATGCGTCGAATGCGCAAAATTCGTTACGCCGACCTTCACGAACAAGTTCCGCCAGTTCGCCATGATGGCTGGTGAAGAACAGGAACGGTTGCTCGGCGGCAAACTCGTCGCCCATGAACATCAGCGGGATCATCGGCGATAACAGCAACAATGCCGTCGCGGCTTTTAAGGCGTCGGGGTGGGCGAGTTGGTGCAGCCGTTCGCCGAATGCGCGATTGCCGATCTGGTCATGGTTCTGCAAGAACAGCACAAACGCCGTGGGCGGCAAATGACCGCTGGGCTCGCCGCGAGCTACGCCGTGGCGGTTGGTGTGGCCCTGGAACACGAAGCCCTGGCTCAGGCAGCGTGCCAACTGCTCGGTAGGGTTGTCGGCATAGTCGGCGTAATAGGCCTCGGTTTCACCGGTCAGCAGCACGTGCAAGGCGTTGTGGCCGTCGTCGTTCCACTGCGCGTCGTAACCTTCCTGCAGCAGGCTGGCCTGGTTGTGTTCGTTTTCGACTGTCAGCCACACGTGGCGCGCCGGGTCGATTTGCTGCCGGATGCGTTGCGCCAGTTCCTGTAGAAAGTCCGGGCTTTTGATCGCGTGCACCGCGTCGAAGCGCAAACCGTCAAAACGGTATTCCAGCAACCACATCAACGCATTGTCGATAAAGAAGTCGCGCACCTCGCGTCGACGGAAGTCGATGGCCGCTCCCCAAGGCGTGTGCTTGTCTTCATTGAAGAACGCCTTGGCGTAGCGATGCAGATAATTGCCGTCCGGGCCGAAGTGGTTGTAGACCACGTCGAGCATCACCGCCAGACCATGGCCGTGGGCGCTGTCGATCAGGTGCTTGAGTTGCTCGGGCGTGCCGTAGGACGCCTGGGGCGCGTAGGGCAGAACCCCGTCGTAGCCCCAATTGCGATCACCGGGGAACTGCGCCAGCGGCATCAGTTCGATGGCAGTAATGCCCAGTCCGGCAAGCCGCGCCAGGTGCTGCTCGACCTCGACGAAACCGCCGAGCGCACCGACATGCAACTCGTAGATCACCGCCTCGTTCCAGGGCCGTCCCAGCCAGTCGCGGTGTCGCCACGTGTAGGCGAGGGGATCGACCACCACGCTGTGCCGATGAATGTCACCGGCCTGAGCGCGGGAGGCCGGGTCGGGCACCTCGAGTTCGCCATCAATGTTGTAGCGGTAACGCGTGCCCGCAGGACAGCGCGTCTTGATCACGAACCAGCCATCGGCCTGAGGCAGCAACGGCAAGGACTGTCCATCTTCCAGTTCGACACTGACAAAAAAAGCATCCGGCGCCCACAAGGCAAAACGCGTGTGCTCTGCGTCCAGCATGATTGCGCCGTGGGGCCAGGTCTCAAGGGTCCGTAACGGCATCGTTGAAAACCTCTTACTGTTTGTTCGATTTCCCCAGCGCTTTAGCCACCAGCTGTTCGTAGAGTTCGGCGTAGGGTTCGACGGCTTTGCACCAGTTGAACGGTGCGGCCATGGCCCGGCAACGCATGGCATTGAGCAAGCCAGGAAAGGCGAACACCTTGAAGGCACGGCTCAGGGCTTCCTGATAACTCTCGACCGTGGATTCGTCGAACAGGAAACCGGTCACGCCATTTTCGATGGTGTCGGCCAGGCCGCCGGTGTTGCGTGCCACCGGCAACGAACCAAAACGCTGGGCGTACATCTGGCTCAAGCCGCACGGTTCATAACGCGAGGGCATCAGCAGGAAATCGCTGCCGGCGAACATGCGGCGGGCGTCGGTTTCGTTGAAGCCGATGCGCACGCCGATCTGCCCTGGAAAGCGCAGGGCCAGTTCACGCATTGCCTGTTCTTCTTCCGGCTCGCCGCGCCCGATGATCGCGATCTGTCCACCGGATTTGACGATGTACTCGGACACGCCTTCCGTCAGGTCCAGGCCTTTCTGATAGACCAGACGCGAGACCACGGCGAACAGCGGACCTTCGGAGTCGTCCAGCCCGAACAACTCGCGCACGTGCGCCGCGTTGACCGCTTTGCCTTCCCAGTCACCGATGCTGAACGGACGGAACAGGTGGGTGTCCGTGGCGGCGTCCCAGCTCTCATCGATGCCATTTGGAATGCCGCTGAGCAGGCCTTGCTGGGTCTTGGCGTCAAGAAAACCGTCGAGGCCGCAGCCGAAGGCCGGCGTGGTAATTTCCTGGGCGTAGGTGGCGCTGACAGTGGTGATGTGGCTCGAATAAGCCATGCCGGCCTTGAGGAACGACATCTTGCCGTAAAACTCCATGCCTTCCTGTTGCAGGGCATGTGCGGGAATGCCCAGCTCGGGGCACGACCCCAGGCTGGTCACGCCTTGATAAGCGAGGTTGTGAATGGTGAACAGCGTCGGCGTGCGTTGACCGCGCCAGTGCATATAGGCAGGGGCCAGGCCGGCGGGCCAGTCATGGGCGTGCACCAGGTCCGGGCACCAGTGGATTTGTGCGAGGTTGGCGGCGATGTCGGCAGCCGCCAGGCCCAGGCGGGCGAAACGAATATGGTTGTCCGGCCAGTCGCGGCCGTTATTGGCGCCGTAAGGTGAACCTTCGCGCTCGTACAGTTCAGGACAGATCAACACGTAAATAACCAGACCGTCGGGCATGTCCATGCGCCCGATCTTGCAGGCAGGCAGCGCGGCATGACCACCGAGTTCACCAATAATGTGAATCGGGTTTTCGCTGTGCAGCACTTGCGGGTAACCGGGGATCAGCACACGCACATCGTGCAATTGCGCCATGGCCCGGGGCAGCGCCGCGGAAACATCACCCAGACCGCCGGTCTTCACCAGGTCGGCGATTTCCGAGGTCACGAACAACACTTTCTTTCTGTTGGGATTCTGACTGACCACCGGCGTCAACGTCTTGGTGCCCGTAACGCTGATCGATTGGGCACTTGGGGCGCTCACGGCGCTCGTTTCGCCGACCTGCTGATGAGCACGTTCTCCCTGAATATCTAAAGCCGTACTGATCATATGAATCTCCCGTGTTGTTGATCTAGTTCTAGGTCTGGCAAACGGTACTTCGTGGCCAAATCCTGTGGCCGGGCGCAAACGCGCTACGCATCGGTGAGCAAACGCTGCCCATGCGTTAAAGCAGAATGGCTGGAGTGGCCGTTGCAAGGATTGCACCAGTCGCAACGCACCTACCTTTCAGAGGACCGGCCACAAATGGCAAAAGTTTCGATTTTTTTGGCACTTTGTGACCGACCGGTTTTGCCCCGCGAAAAGGAGTCTAGGCCAGAACTTAGAGCGGTGAAGGCCATATGGCAAAATTGTTCGACAATCGGTTAAAAGCGGTACGAACGTGCCGGATAGAGGGCAGAACGCTCCGACGAAGTGCATGTTTTTCCGCGATTCAGCCCCAAAAAGTAACCTGGCAGTCACATGAATGTGCGAGAGCGATTACGGCTGCGCACTGTTGTGGTGCGCTCGCAGGTCCCGCTTTTGGCCGAACCGCTGCCTTACTGCGGCGCGGGTTGCCTTGTTATAGTTCGGGCCTCATTTTTTGCCCGGTAAAGGATCACTGCCATGTCTCAGTACACTGCGTTCACCGTCGAACTGGCCGATAAAATTGCCCATGTGCAGATCAATCGTCCGGAAAAGATCAACTCGATGAACGCCGCGTTCTGGAGCGAGATCATCGAGATCTTCCAGTGGATCGATGACACCGACGAAGTCCGGGTGGTGGTGCTCAGCGGCGCCGGCAAACACTTTTCCTCCGGTATCGACCTGATGATGCTGGCCGGTGTGGCCAATGAACTGGGCAAGGACGTCGGCCGCAATGCACGCCTGCTGCGCCGCAAGATCCTCGCGCTGCAAGCGTCTTTCAATGCCGTCGACAACTGCCGCAAGCCGGTGCTGGCAGCGATTCAGGGTTATTGCCTGGGTGGCGCGATCGACCTGATTGCATCCTGCGACATGCGTTATGCCGCCGAAGACGCGCAATTCTCGATCAAGGAAATCGACATCGGCATGGCCGCCGACGTTGGCACCTTGCAACGCTTGCCGCGGATCATCGGTGACGGCATGCTGCGTGAACTGGCTTACACTGGTCGCTCGTTTGGCGCCGAGGAAGCGCGCAGCATCGGCCTGGTCAATCGCGTCTACAGCGACGCCGCCAGCCTGCTCGACGGTGTCATGGGCATTGCCCGGGACATCGCCGGCAAGTCGCCGATTGCGATCACCGGCACCAAAGAGATGATCAGCTACATGCGCGACCATCGCATTGACGACGGCCTCGAATACGTCGCTACCTGGAACGCCGCCATGCTGCAATCCACTGACTTGCGCGTGGCCATGGCCGCCCATATGAGCAAACAGAAACCCGAATTTCTGGATTGATTGAAAAATGACTTCACGCTGGACCACCGCAGTACTGGACACCGATCAACCGGGCGGCTGGGCCGTCGCGCGCAGCCCCGAAGGCTTCCTGTTCGACGACAATGGCGCGCTGTTCCCGCGTGAATGGCTCAAGCGTCAGGACCTGCCGGTTCTGGCCGAGCACGGCATCGGTCATCTGGATGGCGAACCGGTCTACCTGCTGGAGCTGCGCAGTCACAGCGAAGTACCGGGCTGCAACTGGAAAGGCTTGCGGGCGTTCATGCTCGATGGCGATCACGCGGTTTACAAAGTGCTGGGTTATGCCGCGCAGATCGGCACCTGGGCCCGTGAACACCGTTTTTGCGGTAACTGCGGGCAGGCGACCTTGCAGGTGCCGCGTGAACGGGCGATGTATTGCGAGCCGTGCAATTTGCGCTATTACCCGCGGATTTCGCCGAGCATGATCGTGCTGATCACCCGTGGCGATGAAGTCTTGCTGGCGCGTTCGCCACGGTTTGTCACCGGGGTCTACAGCACGCTGGCGGGTTTTGCCGAGCCGGGCGAGTCTGCTGAAGACTGCCTGATTCGCGAGGTGCGTGAAGAGGTGCAGATCGAGGTCAAGAACATCCAGTACATGGGCAGCCAGTGCTGGCCGTTCCCGCACTCGATGATGCTTGGCTTTCACGCCGAATACGCCGGCGGCGAGATTGTCTGTCAGGAGGACGAGATCGAGGACGCCCAGTGGTTCAACGTGCACGAGCTGCCGCCGTTGCCGGCGTCACGCTCGATTGCCCGTTACCTGATCGACGTCTATGTGGCGCGGCGCTTAGGCCACGCTGAACCAGTGCTGCCAGGCTAGGCGCACGGTCAGACCCAGCACTACGGTGATGAACACCGGACGAATGAACTTGGCTCCGCCGCTGATGGCGGAGCGCGCACCGAAGAACGCACCGACCATCACCGACAGGCCCATGCTCAGGCCGATGATCCAGTCCACTTGCCCGGAAAAGATGAACACCGACAGCGCCGCAATGTTGCTGACGAAGTTCATGCTGCGCGCCACGCCGCTGGCCTTCACCAGGTCGATGGGGTACATCAGCAGGCTGCTCACGGTCCAGAACGCTCCGGTGCCGGGGCCGGCCACACCGTCGTAGAAACCGAGGCTGAAGCCTTGGGTCGATTGCCACTTTTTCTTGATCGGGGCGTCGCTGTCCAGCGGCGCTTTCGGCGTGCCACCGAACAACAGGTAGAGGCCGCAGGCGAACACGATCACCGGCAGCATTTTGTTCAGCCACTCGGCGGGCAGGTAATGCGCGACTACGGCACCGGTCAGCGCGCCAACCAAGGTGCCGACGATGGCGTGCACCCACTGCCGGGGATGGAACAGTTTGCGCCGATAGAAGGTGAAACTGGCGGTGGCCGAGCCGAAGGTCGAACTGAGTTTGTTGGTGCCCAGCACCAGGTGCGGCGGCAGGCCAGCGGTCAACAGCGCCGGAGTGGTCAGCAGACCGCCGCCACCGGCAATGGCGTCGATGAAACCGGCAATGAAGGCGACGACGGCCAGGATGGCGAGGGTGGTGAGGTCAACGCTGAGTTCGAAAGGCATGGAAATGGGCTTATTCGGCGGGGTGCAGCAAAGGGCTGCGGGGAAGGGCCGGTATCTTACCTAGATCCAACTTTTGCTGCGACTGGTGTGGCCTCTTCGCGGGCAAGTCGGATCGCCGCCCGCTCGCTCCTACAGGGGGAATGCGCTTAACCGTAGGAGCGAGGCTTGCCCGCGAAGACTGACTTGCAGGCGCTACATCACTTGGAGGCAGGCCCATTCCCGATCTGCCACACAAACGGCGGTTCAGTCCCGTTAATCTCCCAATCCCCGACAATCCGCGCCTTGTAGATCACCGGATTATGCGAAGACACGGTCCGCGCATTACGCCAATGCCGGTCCAGCGATTTGCCCTGACGCACATCCGAAGCCCCCAGCGCATTGAACAGCTCGGTGGTCGCCCGCTGAATCAGCTCCGACACCACCACCTGCGCTTTCGCCGATTCGAGCTCCGCCGCAACATTCGCCGCCCGCTCCAGCGCGTCATCGCCCGAAAACCGCGCCAGATACGCTCGCTGCGCCGGTTGCGCGGCCTTCAACGCGCTCGCTTCGGCGGCGTATACCAGCGCCGCCACTTCACCGACGACTTGTTGAACTTGCGAGTCCTCGCTGACGCGCTGGGCATTGCCATGGCTGTAAATACGTTTGCGCTCACGTACCTGATGCGCCACGTCACGTAACGCAGCGCGACCGATCCCGGCCAGCGTGGCCAACAGCACGAGCTGATAAAACGCCGTTTGGTATTTGAAACGGGTGGCGAAGTCGATGATGTTTTCGACGTCCACCTCGGCGTCGATAAACCGCGACGTGCCGCTGCCCGTGGTGCGCTGACCGAAACCGTCCCAGTCATCGCTTTGCACGATCCCCGGTTGCCGGGTGCGCACCGCTGCGATGACATCGCCACCGGTGTCACTGCGCTGGGCGTAGACGTCGATCCAGTCGGAAAACAGGCTGCCGGTGCTGTAAAACTTCTCACCGTTGAGCCGCCAGCCGTCGCCATTGGGCGAGACTTTGGTGATCACATCGCCAATCGCCACATTGCCGATTTCAGTCCAGGCGCAGCCGACAATGTCGCCGTCGACAAAGCGTTTGAACCACAGGTCCCGTGCAGGCCCTGGCGTGGCGTTCAAGCGGTCCTCGGCAAACGCGAAATGTCCGCGCAATGCCTGGGGCACGTTGGAATCGGCTTCGGCCAGTTCGATCAGCAACTCAAACAGCTGAGGCAGGGAGGCGCCGCCACCACCGTATTCCACCGGCACGCACACCGCGCCGAAACCTGCTTCCTTCAGCCACTGGATGGGCTCGTAAGGCAGGCTGCGCGACTGTTCACGCTCAACGGCACCGGCGGCGATGCGCTGGAAAATCGGGCGGAATCTCGCGGCCAGCGCTTCATAGTCAGTGCCAATGGACAGCGGATTGATTACCTGGTGTTCGGTCATGGGACAGCTCCTTGGATCGGCAGTGGATGCCAAGGGGGATTGCATGGTCCATGCCGGGTAGAGGCCGCCAGGATTTGCGGGGGTGAGCAGGCCTGCATATGGCCCAAGTGTTGCTGGGTCAACAGCAACACAGCAAATTGCCCTGACACACACCGATTCCTGTGGGAGCGAGCCTGCTCGCGATGGCGGTGTGTCAGCCAACACATATGTTGAATGTTCAACCGCTATCGCGGGCAAGCCCGCTCCCACAGGGGATTTCGGTCGGTACAGGAAAGCACTGGCACGGTTGCTGCTCTCACCCAAGGACTTCCTAACGTCCCGAGGACACGCCAATGAGTCAGCAAGCCGTCAAATTTGCCTACTGGGTGCCGAACGTCAGCGGCGGGCTGGTGGTCAGCAAGATCGAGCAACGCACCCACTGGGGCATCGACTACAACCGCAAACTGGCGCAACTGGCCGAAGAGGCGGGGTTCGAATATGCCCTGACTCAGATTCGCTTCACCGCCGGTTACGGTGCCGAGTACCAGCATGAGTCTGTCGCCTTTAGCCACGCGCTGCTCGCCGCCACCACCACATTGAAAGTCATCGCGGCGATCCTGCCCGGGCCCTGGCAACCCGCGCTGGCGGCCAAGCAACTGGCGACCATCGATCAACTGACCAACGGCCGCATCGCGGTGAACATCGTCAGTGGTTGGTTCAAAGGTGAATTCCAGGCGATCGGCGAACACTGGCTGGAGCACGACGAGCGCTATCGCCGCTCCGAAGAATTCATTCGCTCGCTCAAAGGCATCTGGAGCCAGGACAACTTCACTTTTCGCGGTGACTTCTACCGCTTCGACAATTACAGCCTCAAACCGAAACCGCTGGGCCAACCGGAAATCTTTCAGGGCGGCAGCTCCCGTGCAGCACGGGACATGGCGGCACGAGTTTCGGACTGGTACTTCACCAACGGCAACACACCGGAAGGCATCAAGGCGCAAGTCGACGATATCCGCAGCAAGGCCGCCGCGAACAATCACTCGGTGAAGGTCGGGGTCAACGCGTTCGTCATCGCCCGCGACACCGAAGAAGAGGCACGCGCAGTGCTGGCGCAGATCATCGATCAGGCTGATCCGGAAGCGGTGAATGCCTTTGGCGATGCGGCGAAACAGGCGGGCAGGGCATCACCGGAAGGCGAGGGCAATTGGGCCAAATCGACGTTCGAGGATCTGGTGCAGTACAACGACGGCTTCAAGACCAACCTGATCGGCACGCCGCGGCAAATTGCCGAGCGGATTGTGGCGTTGAAAGCGGTGGGCGTGGATTTGGTGCTGGCGGGATTTTTGCACTTTCAGGAAGAGGTGAAGTATTTCGGCAAGCGGGTGCTGCCGTTGGTGCGGGAGCTGGAGGCTGAGGCCCGCGTGAAACAAGCCGAAGTCGCCTGACCACCACAAACCTTTGTAGGAGCCGGCTTGCCGGCGATGGCGGTATCACAGACAACATCTTCGTTGAATGTGAGGACGCTATCGCCGGCAAGCCGGCTCCTACAGGGGTGCGATGTGTGTTTACAGACCCAGGTCGGACAACCCCGGATGATCATCCGGGCGACGCCCCAGCGGCCAGTGGAACTTGCGCTCGCTTTCCTTGATCGGCATGTCGTTGATGCAGGCGAACCGGTTGGCCATCAGGCCGTTCTCGTCGAACTCCCAGTTTTCGTTGCCGTAGGAACGGAACCAGTTGCCCGAGTCGTCGTGCCATTCATAGGCGTAGCGCACGGCGATGCGGTTGCCGGTGAACGCCCAGAGTTCCTTGATCAGTCGATAGTCCAGTTCCTTGGCCCATTTGCGCGTCAGGAAACCTTTGGCTTCTTCACGGTTGTAGGCGAATTCGGCGCGGTTGCGCCATTTGGTGTCCAGTGTGTAGGCCAGAGACACGCGCTCTGCGTCACGGGAGTTCCAGCCATCTTCGGCCAGGCGAACTTTTTCGATGGCCGATTCACGGGTAAACGGCGGCAATGGCGGACGAACTTCGGCGTTAGACATTTAAAGTCTCCCTATAAAGTTAAAGTTCAAGCAAGTTGTCGGGCTTGTTTAAAGTGTTACAGGTCCAATAACTTTCGCGCCATGCATTGCGCATTATCGGCGGCACTGTGATCACCCATGACAAGCGCCACGGTAATGGCGCCATCGATCAGGATCAGCAGCTGTTTGGCCAGCGTCTCCGGGTCGGTTGCGCCATGTTCGGTGCAGAGCTCGCGCACGTAGTCGAGCAGCTTCTGTTTGTGTTCTTTGGCGACCAGCCGGACCGGGTCTTGCGGGTCGCCGGTTTCACCGCTGGTGTTGATGAAAGCGCAGCCACGGAAGCCTTCGGAGGCAAACCAGGCCTTGAGCACGGTAAACAGGTTGAGCAGCCGGTCGGCCGGGGTTTCGGCCTGGTCGACGGCACTTCTGTACCAGAGCATCCAGCGCACGTCGCGGCGTTGCAGGGCAGCGACGGTCAACTCCTCCTTGTTGGCGAAGTAGCGGTAGATGCTTTTTCTGGAGACGCCGGCGGTTTTCACCAGAAGATCCATGCCCGTGGCAGCGATGCCACTTTTGTAGATCAACTTTTCGGTGACATCCAGAATGATGTCGCGTGTGTCGTTGCTAGTGATTTCGTTCATGTGGCACACAGTAGAACGATCGTTCTCCTTTGTCAAATATTATTTTGTGTCGGTCTTGAAATCGCCATCGCCGGCAAGCCAGCTCCTACAGTTGACCGCATTCCCATGTGGGAGCGATGGGGTTATTACAGACCGTAACAAGACCCAAACCCCTCCATGGTGTAAGCTCTCAACCTCTCCGGATTCGACCCATTGCGAGCCCTATGCCGTCGCTTTTCAAACGCTCTCTGCTGCCCAAACTGCGCAGTTTTCCGCTGACCGCCGATGCCGTCACCATCCTCTCTGGCGCTGCCGAATTCCGTCGTTGCCTGTTGGAAAAAATCGCCACAGCGACCCAGCGCATCTACATCGTTGCGCTGTACCTGCAACAGGATGAAGCCGGCCAGGAAATTCTCGATGCCTTGCACGCCGCCAAACTGGCGCGTCCGGAACTGGACGTGGTGGTGGTCGTCGACTGGCTGCGCGCCCAGCGTGGCTTGATCGGTGCCGGCAAACAGCCGGGCAATTCGGCGTGGTATCAGGAAACCACCCGCACCCGCGCCAGCGTGGTCCCGGTGTACGGTGTGCCGGTGCAGACCCGCGAGCTGTTCGGCGTGCTGCATTTGAAAGGCTTCGTGATCGATGACTGCGTGATCTACAGCGGCGCGAGCCTGAACAACGTTTATCTGCACAAATTCGACAAATACCGGTACGACCGTTATCACCTGCTGCACAACGGCGCCCTGGCCGATTCGATGCAGCACCTGGTTCAGCACGGCCTGGTCGCCTCGAAAGCGGTGCATCGCCTCGATTTGCCGAACCTGCCGACCACCCGCAGCCTGCGCCACGACATCGGCGACCTGCGCAGCCGCCTGAAACATGCGGCGTACGACACCACGACGGGCACCACGGTTAAAGACGGTTTGTCGGTCAGCCCATTACTTGGGGTCGGCAAGAACAACCCGTTGAGCCGGGTAATCTGCGAGTTGATTGCCAGTGCCCAGCATCAACTGACGATCTGCACGCCGTACTTCAACCTGCCGTTGGCGGTGACCCGGGAGATCAACCGGGCATTGGCCCGTGGTGTGAAGATCGACATCGTGGTCGGCGACAAAACCGCCAACGACTTCTACATCCCGCCGAGCGAGCCGTTCAAGGTGATCTCGGCGTTGCCGTACCTCTACGAGATCAGCCTGCGGCGTTTCGCCAAGCGTCATCAACGCAACGTAGACAGCGGTCAGTTGAACCTGCACCTGTGGAAGGACGGCGATAACACCTATCACCTGAAAGGCATGTGGGTCGATCAGCGTTACACCTTGCTGACCGGCAACAACCTCAATCCGCGCGCATTCCGTCTCGACCTGGAAAACGCGCTGCTGATTGATGACCCCAAAGGTGAATTGCTGCAGCCGCGTCGCAGTGAGCTGGCGGAGATCTTCCAGCACACCACGCGCATCGAGCGTTATCAGGACCTGCAAACCCTGCCGGATTACCCGGCGGGCGTGGCCAAGTTCCTCAAGCGTGTCAGTCGTGTGCGCATTGAACGCTTGCTCTATCGCATCCTATAAAGCCTGACGCTGCCGGGGCCCTGGCCACAGGGCCACCAGCAGCAACAACGCAGCGGCCACCAGATACGGCAAGCGCGGTTCGATGCCGTAGATCAGCGTGGCGGTCAACGGCCCGATCACCACACCGAACCCTTGCGCGGCGCCGATGGAACCTGCGGTCGCGCCTTGCTCCGAGGCCTCGACCGCATTGGCGGCAAGCGCGGCGAAGGACGGGAAAATCAGGCCCATGCCGCTCGCCGAGACAAAGAACCCCAGCCATAACCCCCACGCCGAATCGACCATGATGCTGCCGGAAAACCCCAGCGCAGCGACCATCGCGCCGACCCGGATCAGCCGTAGCGGCGGCCATTCCAGTCGACGCACAACCAGCTGCGAACAGATCAACGCGAAGCCGACCATGGTCAGGGCGATACCGGCCGTTTGCGCGGCGTCGGCCGGGCTCATGCCCAGTCGATCGATGGCGAAGAAGCCGACGGTGATCTGCGCGACAGAAACGCACAGCATCGCCACGAACGCGACCGCCATGGGCCGGCGCAACCGTGGATCGTTGAGGTGCACCTTGCGCGGCGCCTGACGCAAGTGCAATTCCTGAGCCTTGAGCTTGTAACGCAGCACGAGGAACGCCAACAACGGTAAAAAAGCCATGGCGTAGAACGGCAGACTCAGGCTGTAGCGGGACAGCAGGGCGGCGATTGCCGGGCCGACCACCAGCCCGCAGGCGTTGGCAGCGCCCAATGCGGCCATGGCTTTGGCGCGGTGTTGCGGTTCGACGTTGTCGGCAATCAGTGCATTACAGCCGACCGGGATCGCCGCATAGAACACGCCGATCAGCCCGCGTCCGAACATCAGCCCGATAAACGCCAGCGCCGCTGAAGGCAGGAATCGCAAAGACGTGTCGATGAACAGGCACAAGGCCCAATAGGCGAGGGTGAATCCCGCAGTGCCAAGCAACAGAATGCGTCGTCGTCCGAAGCGGTCGCTGGCCTGACCCCATGGACGCGCCAGCACCATCCAGATCACCCCGGACACCGTCACCGCCGCACCGGCCTGCCAGGTGGCCAGACCCAACACCCGGGCGATGGGCCCGATCAAAGAAACGAACGCCATCATTGCCATGGTGCAGGCCATGTTGGCGACCATGAGCGGGCGCAGGTCGAAGGTTGAAGCGGACATGGGTGAGTCTTCCGTGAGCATTATTATTGGCGGGGGATGGTAGCAGGAGGGGGATGTGTCGGGGCTGAAAATGCCTTCGCGGGCAAGCCTCGCTCCTACAGAATGCGCGTGCGGGTGAAAATATCCCGTACGACATAAATCCCGTAGGAGCGAGGCTTGCCCGCGAAGGGGCCCGCCTAGACGTTACAAAAAATCAATTCAAACCCAATTTCCCACGCAACGTCGACAAATCCTCAGCCAACGTATTCACCGGCCCGACCAGCGCCTTACGATCGTTGTCTTTCACCTTGTCATAGGTCTCAAAACCGCCATCCCTGGTTTTGTACTTCGCCAGCGTCTTGTTCACCGTGGCAAAGTTTTTGTCGACCTTGGCAATGAACGCCGCGTCCTGCTTCTCGATCTGCGAACGGAACAGGTCGACGATTTTCTTCGCGCCGTCGATGTTGCCCTGGAAGTCATACAGGTCGGTGTGGCTGTAACGATCCTCTTCACCGGAGATCTTGGTCGCGGCGACTTCTTCCAGCAGCGCCGCCGCGCCGCCCACCACTTTTTCAGGCGGGAAGGTCAGGCCGGCCACGCGGGTTTGCAGGTCCTTGACGTCTTTGTTCAAGCCATCGGCCAGTTCGCCCAGGCCCTTGGTGCTCTTCTCGGAGAACAGCGAGTATTCGATGCGGTGGAAACCGGTGAAGTCTTCGGCTTTCACGCCTTTTTCGTGGTCGTCGACACGGGAGTCGATGGAGGCGTCGAGGTCACTGAACAGCTCGGCAATCGGCTCGATCGATTCGTAGTAAACCCGGGTCGGCGCGTAGAGTTTTTGCGCGGTGGCCAGATCACCTTTCTTCACCGCATCGGTGAATTTCTGAGTGTGGCTGGCCAGTTCGTCCAACTGCTCGGTGACGTAGATCTTGTAATCCGAAATCGGCCCCACCAGTTCCAGCGGCGCCGTCGCCGCGAAAGCCGAAAACGGGGTGTTGAGCAAACCAAGGGTCAGCAATAACGCGAGTGGCGACTTTTTCATGGGACGGTTCCGTGTTGGGGGTTGGTTAGGCGGTGGCTGTTGTTTGTGTGGCGTTGAGCAGCGAGCGACCGATGAAATCCTGGTCGCCCGTCACACCCGGCAGTGTGAAGAAGTACCCGCCGCCGACCGGCTTGAGGTACTCCTCGAGCGGCTCGCCGTTGAGACGGGTTTGCACGGTGATGAAGCCTTTTTCCAGGTCGGCCTGGTAGCAGATGAACAGCAAACCCATGTCCAGCTGACCGTTCTTGTTCACGCCGTTTGAGTAGTTGAACGGCCGGCGCAGGATCAGGTTGGCCTGACTCGCGGCGGTGCGCGGGTTGGCCAGGCGGATATGTGCGTCGAGCTTGGTCAGCTTGCCTTCCGGGTCCTTGGCGTAGTCCGGCACCTCTGTTTCGTGGGCACCACCCATGGGCGCGCCGGTGCTTTTGATCCGGCCGAGAATGCTTTCCTGTTCCTGCAACGGTGTGCGGTCCCAGCGCTCGACGAAGTTGCGGATGATCCGCACCGCTTGGTAGCTGCCATTGACGGCCCACGCCGGTTCGTCGCTGCCGGGCTGGACCCAGACGATGCGGTCCATGGCCTTGGCGTCGTTGGAGTCGGGGTTGGCCGAGCCGTCGCGAAAGCCCAGAAAGTTACGCGCACTCTGCGCCGGCACACCGGGTTTCGCTGGTGCCTGGGGCGGTACGCTGCCTTCCTGTTTCCAGCGCACCAGCAGCAAGTCCGGCAGGTTTTTCACGATGTCACGCAGGGCGTGGATGTTGGTGTCGGTGGTGTTGGAGCAGAACTGCAAACTCAGGTCGCCGTGGCAGCAATCGGCCTCCAGCGCATCGTTGGGGAAACCGACCATGCGGCTCAGCCGTTTCGGTTTGGCGTGGGTCAGGCCGAAGCGTTCGTCGAATAACGATTCACCCACCGAGACGGTGATGGTCAGATTGTCCGGCGTGACCACCGGGCCAAGAATCCCAGAATCCACCGGTGGCAGTTTCGGGTCGACCTGCGCCACCGGGCCGCCCTTCATCAGGAACGCGATGCGCTCATTGAGCGTGCGGAACAGCCGTTCGAGGTCTTCGCGGTCACTGGCCAACACATCAAACGACACCAACATGCCCGACGCCGGGCGCGGGGTGACGATGCCGTTTTGGTGCTGGCCGTGGAAGTCGTGGCGGTCTTCGGTCCTGTCGCTGCTTGGCGCTTCGGTGACTTGCGCGGGGCTGGCGGCCATGGCCGGGCAGCTCAAGGCCGAACCGGCCAACGCCACACCGGCGGCGCCCATGCCCATCAAAACCCGGCGACGCTGGAGGTTGAATTGCTCTGAATCGTTCATCTGAATGTCGTCTTCTGCTTACAGGCCGGAAAGGCCAAGGGCGGGATCGATTCCATCGAGTGCATCGGCCAGTGCCTTGGCCTTGTCGGCGATCTGTTTGCGTTGCGCGGCGCTGACCGTGTCGTAGCTCGCATAGCCGTCCTTGACCTTGAAACCGTTGAGTTCGGCATCAAGGCTGGCGACAGCGCTGTCGAGGGCCGGCAGCAGTTCGGCGGCGGACTTGGTCAGCAACGGGCGCAACAGGTCGACGACTTTGCGGGCAGCTTCGAGGTTGCCGGCGAAACCGTTCAAGTCGGTGTGGCTGTAGCGTTCTTCTTCACCGCTGCTGGCGCGCACATCGCCGAGGTTATTGAGGTTGCGCACCACGATGCTGACCAGTTGTTCCGGCGGCAGCGATTGCGCAAGCAGTTGTTGCTTGAGCGTGGTGACGTCGGTCAGCAGCTGTTGGGCTACCGGTGTCAGGCCGTCGAGGTTGCGTTGCTGGAACAACGCATATTCCAGGCGATGGAAACCCACGAAACCGGGGTCCTGCTCGCGCTTTTCAAAGTAATCGGCACGGGCGTTGATGGTGTTGTCCAGTTCCGCCAGGCGTTGTGTGGCCGGGGCAATGCGTTGATAGGCACTGCGCGCCGGGACGTACAACGCTTGCGCCTGGCTCAGGTCACCGGCTTCGATGGCTTGTTCAAGCGCGGTGACGGCCTTGATCAGCGCGGTACTTTGGCTGCTCAGGTAAACGCGGAATTCCGACAACGGCCCGACGAAAGCCACCATCGACGGCTTGGCCTTGGCCGCGGCATCGGACGCCTCGGTCGGTGTCACGTGCAACGTGCCACGCGGATTGCTCAGCAGGCCGCAGGTGATCGCGTAATCACCGGGCAACAGGTTGGCGTTGATCACCTGACTCAGGCCGGGCGCGATGTTTTCCCGTTCTTCGACCACCAGCACGCCGTCAAGAATTTCCCATTCAACGGCGCGGTCCGAGCGGTTGACGATGCGGAAACTGGCGCGACCGGCCGGCACCGTCAGCGCGTTCGGTTCGCAGCTGTGGGGGTGAATGGTCACCAGCACTTCGTCATGGTTGGCCTGGCGTTTGGCCGAGGCCATTTTCGAGGCGTAGTAGAACAGGCCGCCGGCGGCGATCATCACGATCACCGAACCGGCCACCGCCCAGCGCAAGGCGCGGGGAGGGGAGGCCTGAGGAGGGGCTTGATTTGACATGGGTGCCCTTACTGACTGGAAAAAATGCATTGGCGCACGCCTACCCTGTGGGAGCGAGCCTGCTCGCGATGGTCGTTAACGATCACGCGGGATATCTGGCACCCCACGGCGTTCTCTGGTTTATCGCCGGCAAGCCGGTCTCGCTCCTACAGGGGAAGGGAGGAAGATTGTTTAGCGGGTGCCGGCGCCGGGAGAAAAAACATCACCAACGCCACCAGCAG
Source organism: Pseudomonas sp. GT1P32 (assembly GCF_054897805.1). Taxonomy (NCBI): domain Bacteria; kingdom Pseudomonadati; phylum Pseudomonadota; class Gammaproteobacteria; order Pseudomonadales; family Pseudomonadaceae; genus Pseudomonas; species Pseudomonas sp. GT1P32. The sequence goes on along the minus strand of NZ_CM142704.1, from coordinate 1,158,075 downwards.
ATAAATCAGATAAGCGCCAAGGGTGCTGACGGTGGGGGCGTCCTGGTAACCGAACATCCCGGCCAGCACCGAGCCCAGCGGGCCGTCCATTGGCAGCGTGGCGCTGAAGTCGAACAGCACGGTTTGCAGGTGATTCCAGACCCCGGCTTCATGCAGCGCCTGTACCGAGTTGGCGAGAATGCCGGCGGCCACCACGAGGATGAACAGACCGGTCCAGCGAAAGAACGCGCCGAGGTTCAGGCGCATGCTGCCGGTGTAAATGAGGAAACCAACGATGATCGCCAGGATCAGGCCGAGCAGGGCGCCAATCGGTGCCGCCGGGCCTTCGCTTTGCTGGAACACCGCGAGCAGGAAAAACACCGTTTCCAGGCCTTCCCGGGCGACGGCGAAAAACACCATGGCGATCAGCGCCGTGACCTGATGTTTAGAGCCAGTCAGCGCCTGATCGAGGGACACATGCAGCGAATGCTTGATCGAACGCGCCACCTTGCGCATCCAGAACACCATGGAACTGAGGATGCCGACCGCCACCAGGCCGACCACACCTTCAAACAGTTCCTGTTGTTTCTGCGGGAATTCGGCACTGACCAGTTCCAGACCGCCGCCTACCAGCAGGGCCAGTGCCGCAGCGAGAAACACACCGATCCACACGGCGGGCATCCACTGCCCGCGACCGGTCTGTTTGAGGTAGCTGGCGATGATGCCGACGATCAATGCGGCCTCGATGCCTTCGCGCAGCATGATCAGAAAAGGAACAAGCATTCAGCACCGTCGTGGAATTAGATAGGGTGCTAATTTGTAACATAATGACACTCATTCCCAAATGCCAATAGTTGACATTTACCTGAACCTAACCTGAACGCACGTCTAAAAGAGTGGTTCGACTTGCTCGTTGTAGACCCCCACCAACCAGTCGTAGCGACGTCCGATAATCTCGAAATCATCGCTTAATTGTTGCGGTGACGCCTTGGCTGTCCAGTCGTCGCGCAGTTTTTCGATGGCTTTCAGATAACTTTCGCCCGGTGAACGCATGTGTTTCCAGATTTTTTCCGGGTAGTCGGCGGTACTGGTTGCAGGGTTGGCTTGCAGGTAACGGGTGCCATTGTCCCAGGCCAGTTGCAGGTTTTTTGAAGCGTCGCTCAGGTCATCGACGGACAAGGTCTGCTCGCGAATGTGGTTGTCGAGTTTGAGCATGAGGGTTCGTGCTTCCAGCATGTAGGTCAGGATATGGGCGTATTTGAGTTCATCCCGGACCTTGAGCTGCTTAAGCTGAACCTCACGAACATTCAGGTCCTCGATATCCAACTGACGGCGCAGTGCGTCTGACGCCTTGAGGTATTCATCTACCAACGGCAAAAACACGCTGTCACGTTGCGCTTTTTCCGCAGGACTGACCGGATAGGCAGGCACGGTATTGAAAAAGTCGAACAGTTGCGCCGCCTCGTTGGCGGCCAGCAGGGACGATTCGAGGCGATTCTGCAACGGCAGCAGCAGAGGTGCCCACTTCTGCAGATTGTTTTTTTGCAGCAAGTTCAGTCGACAGCCATACGCATCGAGATTACGCACAAAGTCCAGTCGCTCCCGTAGCGCAGCCATCGACCCGAAGTCCTCGGGAAATCGCTCTTTCAGAGTGGGATCGGTCTTCCGGTCCCGATTCAGGTAACGGGTATAGGCATGACGCCAAGGACTGTCGACGGAATTCAGGCAGGCAATCACCGGGCGCAGGGCGCTGGCTTTTTCCTGCTCGGCGAGATCGGGTTGATCGATCCAGCGTTTGATCGGCGTCAGAAGGACGCTTCGGTATTCGTTCAATGCACCCAGAAATGTCAGGGTCAGCACCGCAGTGAAGGCCATTGTACTTTTGTTCATGGATGAGCCTTTCCCGCGTTCAATTGTCCATACCATTGCTGTCGAGTCGGCGCTACCCGGCACTCCTGTCGACTGTCGAGGGGACCGCTGCATCCGCGTTTGGCAAACGGCTGCAATCCTTGGTCGCGTCCCATCAACTGGTTGCTGGCGATGATATAGAACAGCACGGTCAGGCCGATCACACACACCATCAGCGCAATCGATAGCGCCGGCCCCAACACTGGAGTTCGCAGTTTGGGTGGTGCTACACGCAGTGTTGCGGGCCAGGTAATACGGCTCAAGGCGCTCAGCAGCACGAGCACCCCGGCGTAGGCGGCCAGTGCTTCGGCGCCCAAAACGGTCCATGTCAATCCACCCATCAACCAACAGGGAAGAAACTCACGCAAGAGCAACGGCGGTGGATCCCTGAAGCTGAGCTGACGGGTTACGGGGCGGCTCAAGCGCACGTCCAGTGACCAAAATCGATCCGCCAGCGGACGGCAGACTACCAGCACGAAAGTGCTGAATACGATCAACAATACAGAGCAGGGAATTGCCTGGGAGTAGAGCCCGTATAGCATGTCTGAAACACTGTCGCCGGAGCCGGCTTTTCCATTGTCATTACCGGCAGCCCAGGCCAGCGAGGCGGCAAGCAGCCCGACGTTGACCGGCCAGGTCCGCCCGGACGGGACCAAGGCTTGCCAGAAGTAAGGATCGGAGTCCGGCAACACGCGGCACAGCTGTGGATGCCGCCGTTTGATCCTTTCGCTGAGGTAGCGACAAGCGTTCCAGTCATCTTCAAAAAAGCGCTGGGCAAAGGCTTTTCGTTCGGCGGTCGTCATCGGTGTCAGAAACAGTCGCGCAGCGCGGCTCTGGGGATTGCGCTGGTTCAAGCTGGCGAGGTGTCGCTGCTCGTCGAGAAATGCCTGGTAGGGGTGACGCTCCAGCAGCATCGACCAATAAGGTTCTGGGCCGCGTCTCTGATTGTCGCCGGGGTTCCACTGCTGATGCGCACACAGCGTTTCGAACAGCTCCGTGGACCAGAAATCCGATTCCACCAGAACCTGGGCAAGGGTTGCGTTAAACCAGTCGTGACGTTCAAAGGACTGCAACCAATCGGCGCGCTTGAGCGCCAGAAAGGTTTCGATAAACCCATCGACGTGCCCAGCCTCCAACTGCTCTCGCAGGCGTTTTTTGACTTCACGGCAGTAAGCTTGATGAAGAAACTGGAGGGCATGGGGGGGCAAATCCTCGCGCTGCCAGGTCGTCAACCAGTTGAAACGCTCCAACCCCCATTGCGCGAGCAACATGCCGTCTTCGCGTGGTTCGAGGCACATCATCAACAACAGTTCTTCGAATTCTCTGCTGCAATGGGTGGCCTGCGCCTGATCCAGGCGCTGATCGAGCAAGTCGGGCGTAACGTCCTCCAGTAACTGTTTCGCCCGCTGCTGCGCGGCGCTCGGCCCGAACGGCGCGAGGTCAGGCTCGACTTCGAGCGTGCCGCGAAACGAGGTATCCGGTGACGGTGCTTCGCCCGCTTGCTCGCCGTCGCTGAACGCGGGCATCACCGACTCACGACGGCTCCGTGCCAAGGCCTGTTCGTACGCTTCGCGCAGGCGTTGAAAACCGCTCGGGTCTTCATCCGGACGGTGCACTTTGAGCAGCGTCGCGTACTGACGCTTGATGCTGCGGGAGTCAGCGTCGGCCTCCAGCCCCAGAATGGCCCAGCAGTTCATCGCCATAGGCCTTGTTCGAGCTCATCGAGTTGTTGCATCAGTTGCACACGCAGCTCACGGATGGCCCGATCATCCTGACTGTCGAGCGTCTGCTTGAAGCGGTTTGCCATGTGATCGAGGTGCTGACGCAAGTCGCCGAGGCTTTCCTGGTATAGCCGTTCGAGGCGTGCGGTCAGCAGGCTGTTGACCTGTTGTTCCCGGGGGTGAACCTTGAGGCTCGCGAGCGCGACCAAACGTTGCTGAATCTCTTCGGGGCTGAGGACTCCCGGATTGTTCTCGATCACCAGCGTGCGACGCTCGCCGGTACGCGTTATCAAGGCTTCGGCTTCAAGCAGGCCGTTGGTGTCGTAAGTGAAACGCACGTCAATGCCGACCTCGCCAGCCGGTGCCAATGGCACGTCCAATTCCATTTCGCCCAGGTGAATGTTTTCTCTCACCCAGCGGCTTTCGCCCTGATAAACCTTCAATTGCACCTTGCGTTGATTGTCGCGCAAGGTATAGACCGACTTGACCCGGCTCACCGGTACGACGCAGTTACGTTCGATAATCGGCAGGTAATGGCCGGCTTCTACGCCTTCGCCGACCGTGATCCCGGTTTCAATTCCAAGTGTGTAAGGGCAGACGTCTGTCAGCACCACTTCTTCCAGCGCAGCGTCTCTGGCCTTGAGCGCCGCTTGTACCGCGGCCCCCAGGGCAATCGACTCATCCGGGTTAAGCGTGATCGACGGAAATCGTCCGAACAACCCGGCGACCATCCGCCGAATCAGCGGCATGCGGGTCGTGCCGCCCACCAACAGGACTTCATCAAGCTCTGATGGCCGAATACGAGCGTCGCGCAGCGCCGTTTCGATGGGGGTGCGCAAGCGTGCGAGCAACGGGCCGTATAGGTCGGCCAGCTGGGTCTGGGTGAACGTCTGCTCCCATTGCCCGGAGCCATGGCGCAGGACGAACGTTGCGCTGTCGGCTTGCCCCAGTGCGTGTCGAACCCGTTCGGCTTCACGGCGCAGGCGATGGGCGATGTTCGGCTCGGTCAATGACGGCATGTCGCTGCGGTTAGCGTGGGCGGCGACAAACGCCTGAACCAGCACGCTGTCGAAATCCTCACCGCCGAGAAAATTGTCGCCCGCGCTGGCACGGACTTCCATCACGCCATCAAACAGCTCAAGAATCGACACATCGAAGGTCCCGCCACCGAGGTCGAACACCAGAAACGAACTGGTCGTGTCCCGTTGATGCAAACCATAGGCGAGGGCGGCGGCAGTCGGTTCGTTGATCAGGCGCTCGACCTTGAGGCCTGCCAGTTCGCCCGCGATTTTCGTGGCTTTGCGCTGAGCGTCATTGAAATAGGCGGGTACGCTGATCACCGCTTCGGTAACTGTTTCGCCATAGCGGCGTTCGACATCTTCCTTGAGGCTGCGCAGCACCAGTGACGACAGTTCTTCCGGACGGAACCGTCGAGTCCCGAGTTGAAGCTCGTGGGCACTGCCCATGTGGCGCTTGAACAATGCAGCGGTCAGATGTGGATGGGTCTGTAAACGCTCTTTCGCGGCCCGACCCACTAAAATCCGACCCTCATCGTCGAGACCGACCACGCTTGGGGTCAGCAGACTGTCCAGCGCATTGGGAACCAGTTCGGGGGCGCCGTTGTGCCAAACGGCAACCAGACTGTTGGTGGTGCCCAAATCAATGCCGACGATCATAACGTTTACAACTCCATGTCATTTCCGGATTTCTGCCCACAGCCTATCGGCCACGGAACACCGGAATTGAGCCTCCTTGCGCGCAATACTGGCTTTTTGTGGAGCGCTGCCTAAGATGGCCGACAGATTGTTCAGTGCACCCGAGCGAGTCCAATGTCGGAAAAAGACACCATCTCCATTCAACTGGTGCGTGAAGCGCTGTTGCAAAGTTGCGCCCCTGGCGCTGCCACCGATGAGGTGTTGAACAAGGTCGGCATCGATCCGGCGCTACTGGAGTCCGCCGTTGCCCGCGTCCCGGCCACGGCCTATGCGCGTTTGTGGCGGTTGCTGGCCCGGCGTGGCGACGATGAGTTTTTTGGCATGGACCCGCGCAAGCTCAAATCCGGCAGCCTGGAGTTCCTGTGCCGCTGCTCGATGGTCCAGCCGAGCCTGGCCGCCGGCCTGACTTCGGGGCTGGGGTTTCTGTCGTTGATGCTCGAACACCTGCCCGCGCAGTTGGTTCGTCAGCAAAGTCTCGCGGAAATCGTCTTGCTGGAAGACGACCAGGACCCTCGCCGCGCGTTCACCTATTTCACCTACTGGATGATCGTTCACGGTGTTGCGTGTTGGCTGGCCGGGCGGAGGATTCCGATTCTGGCCATCGAGTTGCGCTGCCCGGCGCCGGACTTTTGCGATGACTATCAGGTGATGTTTTCCGAGAACCTGCGTTTCGACCGGCCGCGCACCCGAATGATTTTTTCGGCTGATTGCCTGGACCTGCCGATCAAGCGTAGCGCGGAAGAACTCAAGCGGTTCCTGGCCCATGCGCCGGCCAATATTCTGGTCAAGTACCGCGACCCGGAGAGTCTGGCGAGTCGGATCAAGCACGATTTGCGGCAATTGCCTGCCGAGCAGTGGCCGGAAACCGAACCTCTGGCGCAACAACTGTGCATGTCGGCCTCGACTTTGCGTCGGCGACTGGCGGAGGAGGGGCAGACCTATCAAGGCCTCAAGGACAGTGTGCGCAAGGAATTGGCCATTGTCTGGCTGGCGGAGCCGAGTATCAGCTTCGCCGAAATCGCCACGCGGCTGGGGTTTGCCGATGCGAGCTCGTTCTACAAGGCGTTTCGCAAGTGGTCGGGGTCGAACCCGGGGCATTATCGGAGTTTGATTCTGACCGAAGCGAGCTGATCCAGGCTTTGTCGCGATTGGGTGGGCCTCTTCGCGGGCAAGCCTCGCTCCTACAGAGAAATGCGATCCCCTGTAGGAGCGAGGCTTGCCCGCGAAGGCGTCAAACCAGGCGCCACATCTGTTGGATCTTGGCCAAACCAGTCAGACAACTTGATAGCTTTGACCATTGCCCCACCCCCCGCGCAGAGCGAGTATTTCCTTGTTGGTTACGGTTCCCCCAAACCTAATAAAAATACCGAGGGATTCTGGCAATGCGCGATTACTTGTCTGCCACGTCACAGTTCAATTATCAGCACACCGTCGATGCCGTACTCGCGGGTAACCTGACGGCCCTCAATGCCTGTGTCGAGTGTTGCGACCGGCATGCGTTGCCAGGTCGCATCGCGCTGTTCTGGGAAGGTCGCGACGGTTCCAGCGCGACGTACACCTTCAGCGACTTGCAGGACAAGGCTGCACGTTTCGCCAATTTCCTGCTGGCGCAGGGCGTGAAAAAAGGCGACAAGGTCGCCGGCCTGCTGCCGCGCAATATCGAATTGTTGATCACCGTGTTCGCCACCTGGCGCATCGGCGCGGTGTATCAGCCGCTGTTCACCGCGTTCGGCCCCAAGGCCATCGAGCATCGTTTGAGCAGCTCCGGCGCCAAAGTGGTGGTGACCGACGCGGTCAATCGCTCGAAACTCGCTGAAGTCGCCGACTGCCCGACCATCGTCACCGTCGGTGGTGCAAAAGGCCAGGGCATCGTCCGTGGCGATTTCAGTTTCTGGGCCGAGCTGGCCAACTATTCCGCTGATTGCGAACCGGTGTTGCTCACCGGCGAAGACCCGTTCCTGCTGATGTTCACCTCCGGCACCACCGGCCCGTCGAAAGCGCTGTCGGTGCCGCTCAAGGCCATCGTCGCCTTCCAGAGCTACACCCGCGACGCCGTGGACCTTCGCCCTGAAGATGCGTTCTGGAACGTCGCCGATCCGGGCTGGGCCTATGGCATCTATTTCGGCGTCACCGGGCCGATGGCGATGGGGCATCCGATCACCTTTTACGATGGCCCGTTCACCCTCGAAAGCACCTGCCGGGTGATCAACAAGTACGGGATCACCAACCTCACTGGCTCACCGACTGCCTATCGTCTGTTGATCGCCGGTGGCGATGAGTTTGCACGCTCAATCAAAGGCAAGCTGCGCATCGTCAGCAGCGCCGGCGAGCCGTTGAATCCGGAAGTGATCCGCTGGTTCGCCGACAACCTCGGCGTAGTCATTCATGACCATTACGGCCAGACCGAATTGGGCATGGTCCTGTGCAACCACCACGGCATCGAGCATCCGATCCACATGGGCGCCGCCGGTTTTGCTTCGCCGGGCCATCGCATCGTGGTGCTGGACGACGAGTACAAAGAGCTGGGTGTCGGCCAACCCGGCATCCTCGCCATCGACCGGACTCAGTCGCCAATGTGCTGGTTCAACGGCTACGAAGGCGCACCGACCAAAGCCTTCGTCGGCAACTATTACCTGAGCGGCGACACCGTCGAGTGGAACCCGGACGGCAGCATCAGCTTCGTCGGCCGCAGTGACGACGTGATCACCACCTCCGGCTATCGCGTCGGCCCGTTCGACGTCGAAAGTGCGTTGATCGAACACCCGGCCGTCGTCGAAGCCGCCGTGGTCGGCAAACCCGATCCGGAGCGCACCGAACTGGTCAAAGCGTTCGTCGTGCTCAGCGCGCAATACCGCGCCGCGCCGGAGTTGGCCGAAGAGTTGCGTCAACACGTGCGCAAACGTCTGGCCGCGCACTCGTACCCCCGTGAAATCGAATTTGTCAGCGAGTTGCCGAAAACCCCAAGCGGCAAATTGCAGCGCTTTATCTTGCGCAACCAGGAAATCACCAAGGCTCAAGAGGCCGCGGCGAAGAACGTTTCAGCTTGAATCCAAGGAAACAATGATGCAGATCGAAAACAAGGTTTTTCTCGTCACCGGCGGTGCCTCCGGGCTCGGTGCGGCCACCGCTGAAATGCTGGTCGCGGCCGGCGCCAAAGTGATGCTGGTGGACATGAACGCCGAGGCGGTCGCGGCCCAGGCTGAACGTCTCGGCGCGCAAAGCGTCGTTGCGGACATCAGCAACGAAGCAGCGGCGGAAGCGGCGGTGCAGGCCACGGTCAAAGCCTTCGGTGGCCTGAACGGTCTGGTCAACTGCGCCGGCATCGTGCGTGGCGAGAAAATCCTCGGCAAAAACGGTCCGCATGCACTGGCCAGTTTCAGCCAGGTGATCAACGTCAACCTGATCGGCAGCTTCAACATGCTGCGTCTGGCATCGGCGGCCATCGCTGAAACCGAGCCGGACGCCGATGGCGAGCGCGGAGTGATCATCAACACCGCTTCCGCCGCAGCCTATGACGGCCAGATCGGCCAGGCGGCTTATGCGGCATCGAAAGGCGCGATTGTCAGCCTGACTTTGCCGGCGGCTCGTGAACTGGCGCGCTTCGGTATCCGTGTGATGACCATCGCTCCGGGCATTTTCGAGACGCCGATGATGGCCGGCATGACCCCGGAAGTCCGCGATTCCCTTGCCGCTGGCGTGCCGTTTCCACCACGTTTGGGCAAACCGACCGAGTACGCGCAGCTGGTCAGGCATATCATTGAAAACAGCATGCTCAATGGCGAGGTGATCCGTCTCGACGGTGCCTTGCGCATGGCCGCCAAGTAAGGAGGATTTGTCATGACCCTTTCTCACGATCCAATCGTTATCGTCAGCGCCGTCCGTACCCCGATGGGCGGTTTCCAGGGCGAACTGAAAAGCCTGACTGCACCGCAATTGGGTGCCGCCGCGATTCGCGCCGCTGTTGAACGCGCCGGTGTTGCGCCGGACGCGGTTGAAGAAGTGCTGTTCGGCTGCGTGCTGCCCGCCGGCCTCGGCCAGGCCCCGGCGCGTCAGGCTGCACTGGGCGCTGGGCTGGATAAATCGACCCGCTGCACCACCCTGAACAAGATGTGCGGTTCCGGTATGGAAGCAGCCATTCTGGCTCATGACATGCTGCTCGCCGGCAGCGCCGATGTTGTCGTCGCCGGCGGCATGGAAAGCATGTCCAACGCGCCGTACCTGCTGGACCGCGCCCGCAGCGGTTATCGCATGGGCCATGGCCGTGTGCTCGATTCCATGTTCCTCGACGGCCTGGAAGACGCCTACGACAAGGGCCGTCTGATGGGCACGTTCGCCGAAGATTGCGCTGAAACCAACGGCTTCAGCCGCGAAGCGCAGGATGCGTTTGCCATCGCTTCGACCACCCGCGCGCAGCAGGCGATCAAGGACGGCAGCTTCAAGGACGAGATCGTGCCGCTGACCGTGACCGTCGGCAAAGAGCAAGTCGTCATCAGCAATGACGAGCAGCCACCAAAAGCCAAACTGGACAAGATTGCCTCGCTGAAACCGGCGTTCCGCGAAGGCGGCACGGTGACGGCGGCGAACTCTAGTTCGATTTCCGACGGTGCGGCGGCGCTGGTGCTGATGCGTCGTTCCGAAGCGGACAAGCGCGGCCTGAAACCGCTGGCGGTGATCCATGGTCACGCGGCATTCGCCGACACGCCGGGCCTGTTCCCGGTGGCACCGATTGGCGCGATCAAGCGGCTGATGAAGAAAACCGGCTGGTCGCTGAATGACGTGGACCTGGTGGAAGTCAACGAAGCCTTCGCCGTGGTCGGCATGGCAGCGATGACCCATCTGGAAATCCCCCACGAGAAACTCAACGTGCACGGCGGCGCGTGCGCCTTGGGCCACCCGATCGGTGCGTCCGGCGCGCGGATCCTCGTGACCCTGCTCTCGGCCCTGCGCCAGAAAGGCCTGAAACGCGGCGTTGCGGCGATCTGCATCGGCGGCGGCGAAGCCACGGCGATGGCCGTGGAATGCCTGTACTGATCTGACTCTGTAGGAGCCAGCTTGCTGGCGATGGCGATTTCAAGTACGCCATCGCCGGCAAGCCGGCTCCTACAGAGGCGATTACATTTTTAAGGATTTGCCATGATTCCCAATGACGAACAACTGCAGATCAGCGAAGCGGCCCGGCAGTTTGCCCAGGAACGGCTGAAACCGTTCGCCGCCGAATGGGACCGTGAGCACCGTTTCCCCAAGGAAGCCATCGGCGAGATGGCTGAACTGGGCTTCTTCGGCATGCTGGTGCCCGAACAGTGGGGCGGGTGCGACACCGGTTACCTGGCCTACGCCATGGCCCTGGAAGAAATCGCTGCCGGCGACGGCGCCTGCTCGACCATCATGAGCGTGCACAACTCGGTCGGCTGCGTGCCGATTCTCAACTACGGCAACGACGACCAGAAAGAACGCTTTCTCAAACCGTTGGCCAGCGGTGCGATGCTCGGCGCTTTCGCCCTGACCGAACCGCAGGCCGGCTCCGACGCCAGCGGCCTGAAAACCCGTGCGCGCCTGGAAGGCGATCATTACGTCCTGAACGGTTGCAAACAGTTCATCACCTCCGGGCAAAACGCCGGCGTGGTGATCGTGTTTGCGGTAACGGACCCGAGCGCCGGCAAACGCGGGATCACCGCACTGATCGTGCCCACCGATTCACCGGGCTACAAAGTCGCCCGCGTCGAAGACAAACTCGGCCAGCATGCGTCCGACACCTGCCAGATTCTGTTCGAAGACGTCAAAGTGCCGGTGGCCAACCGCTTGGGCGAGGAGGGCGAAGGCTATCGAATTGCCCTGGCCAACCTTGAAGGCGGCCGCGTCGGCATCGCTTCGCAATCGGTGGGCATGGCCCGTGCCGCGTTTGAAGCGGCGCGAGATTACGCCCGTGAGCGCGAGAGTTTCGGCAAACCGATCATCGAGCATCAAGCAGTCGCGTTCCGCCTGGCGGACATGGCGACCCAGATCGCCGTCGCCCGGCAAATGGTGCATTACGCCGCCGCGCTGCGTGACAGCGGTAAACCGGCGTTGGTCGAAGCGTCCATGGCCAAGCTGTTTGCCTCGGAAATGGCCGAAAAGGTCTGCTCCGCTGCATTGCAAACCCTCGGCGGTTACGGTTACCTGAACGACTTCCCGCTGGAGCGGATCTACCGCGACGTGCGGGTGTGCCAGATTTACGAAGGCACCAGCGATATTCAGCGCATGGTCATTTCGCGCAGTCTTTAAGAAGGAGTCCATTGTGAATTACGAAACGATTTTGCTGGAAATCCATGGCCGTGTCGGCCTGATCACCCTGAACCGTCCGCAGGCGCTGAATGCGTTGAACGCGCAGATCGTCAGCGAACTGAACCATGCCCTCGATGGCCTGGAAGCTGATTCGAACATCGGTTGCATCGTGCTGACCGGCTCGAAAAAAGCCTTCGCCGCCGGTGCCGACATCAAGGAAATGGCCGAGCTGACCTACCCGCAGATCTACCTCGACGATCTGTTCAGCGACAGCGACCGCGTGGCCAACCGCCGCAAGCCGATCATCGCTGCTGTGAACGGTTTTGCCCTGGGCGGTGGTTGTGAACTGGCGTTGATGTGCGACTTCATCCTGGCCGGCGATAACGCCCGGTTCGGCCAACCGGAAATCAACCTCGGCGTATTGCCGGGCATGGGCGGCACCCAGCGCCTGACTCGCGCAGTCGGTAAAGCCAAGGCGATGGAAATGTGCCTGAGCGGTCGCCTGATCGATGCGGTTGAAGCAGAGCGTTGCGGGATCGTCGCGCGGATCGTTCCGGCGGATGAATTGCTGGAGGAAGCGCTGAAAGTCGCCGCTCTGATCGCCAAGAAGTCGCTGCCGATTGCGATGATGGTCAAGGAAAGCGTCAACCGCGCCTTCGAAGTGAGCCTGTCGGAAGGCGTTCGCTTTGAGCGTAGGGTGTTCCATGCGGCGTTTGCGACGCAGGATCAGAAGGAAGGGATGGCGGCGTTTATTGCCAAGCGTGAAGCGGAGTTCGTCGGTAAGTGATGTAGCGCTCTCACGGACGCCTTCGCGGGCAAGCCTCGCTCCTACAGGGGAATGCATATCCCTGTAGGAGCGAGCGGTGCGGCGATCCGACTTGCCCGCGAAGCTTTTTCAGCGCCCATGAAATGCATTGAAAGAATTCAGCGAAGCAGGGCCATTACTCCGCCCGTATCCGATCCCATGTACCTCGACTATGGTGAATTTGCCCGGACGCTAACCGAGGCTTCAGGACGAAGCCGTCGTTTCAGGCTCAATCACTTTATTCGAGGTTTACATGAGCATTTGTCATTTTGTGCACGCCCAGTGCGGTACGCCGGTATCGCACGTTCCCCAAGGTTATGTTCTGGCCAACGAGCCCATGAAAGACGACATTGTCTATTGGCCGCAAAACCCCAACACAGCCTTGCTGGTGACCCGACGAACCGTTGTGATCGAGGAAGACGGCACGACATCGGTGTTTTTTGCGGTGCAGGAAATGCCGTCCAGCGAACCCGATTTGAGCGTGGCAATTCAGACCGTACGCGCCACAACGTCGGTGGTTTAAACCATTGACGCCTTCGCGGGCAAGCCGGATCGCCGCACCGCTCGCTCCTACAGGGATACGCATATCCCTGTAGGAGCGAGCGGTGCGGCGATCCGACTTGCCCGCGAAGCTTTTCAAGGTTCACACCAGATAATTTTTCAACTCTCGGGCAATCACCATCCGCTGAATCTCGCTCGACCCTTCATAAATCTGCGTGATCCGCGCATCCCGGTAATAACGCTCCACCGGGTAATCCTCCAGATACCCGTACCCGCCATGAATCTGCATCGCTGACGAGCAGACCTTTTCAGCCATTTCCGAGGCAAACAGCTTGGCTTGCGAAGCCTCCGACAGACACGGCTTGCCCGCACTGCGCAACCGCGCGGCATGCAGGATCATCAACCGTGCAGCGTTGAGTTGCATGTGCATGTCGGCCAGCATATTGGCGATGCTTTGGTGCTCGATGATCGGCTTGGCGAACTGCACGCGATCACGGGAGTAGGCCAATGCCGCTTCGAATGCGGCTCGAGCGATACCCAAGGCCTGCGCGGCGATGCCGATGCGTCCGCCTTCGAGGTTGGAGAGGGCGATGGCCAGGCCTTTACCGCGTTCACCCAACAGATTGGCTTCGGCAATGGTGCAGTTGCTCAGGGTGACTGCGCAGGTATCGGACGCGCGAATGCCCATCTTGTGTTCGGTGCGATCAACGATGAAACCGGCGGTATCGGTCGGCACCAGAAATGCCGAGATGCCGCGCTTGCCCAGATCCGGATCGGTCACGGCAAACACAATCGCCAGTTTCGCCCGTTTACCGTTGCTGACGAATTGCTTGGCGCCGTTGATCACCCACTGGCCGTCGCGCAGTTCGGCGCGGGTGCGCAGGTTATGCGCCTCGGAACCGGCTTGCGGCTCGGTCAGGCAGAAGCAGCCGATGGCCTTGCCGCTGGCCAGATCCGGCAACCAGGTCTGTTTCTGTTCGTCGGTGCCGTAGTTCATGACCGGCCCGCAACCCACGGAATTGTGGATGCTCATCAGCGCGCCCGTAGCGCCGTCGCCAGCGGAAATCTCTTCCACCGCCAGGGCGTAGGCGACGTAATCGACATAAGTGCCACCCCATTCCTCGGGCACCACCATGCCCAGCAGACCCAGTTCGCCCATCTTCGCCACCAGACCGTCGTCGATCCAGCCGGCCTTTTCCCAGGCTTGCGCGTGGGGCGCGATTTCGCCACGGGCAAAGTCCCGGGCCATGTCGCGGATCATGACTTGCTCTTCGCTCAATTCGATATCGTGCATGGCTCAGCTCCCGCTCCGGTCAAACCCTGTGAAAAAACTCGCGACGTGCCCGGCGTCCAGCGCCTGCAAGGTCGGCGGGTTCCAGCGCGGGGTCTTGTCTTTGTCGATCAGCAAGGCGCGCACGCCTTCGATCAGGTCGCCGCGCTCGAACCACTGACGGTCCAGGTGCAGCTCCAGGGCAAAACAGTCTTCCAGACTCAGGTGCCGACCGCGCCGCAGCATTTCCAGGGTCACGCCCATGGCCAGCGGTGAACGGCTTTGCAGCAGGTCGGCGGTGGTGGTCGCCCATTCATGGCTGTCGGCAACCGTGACGTTGCGCAGTTGTTCAACAATACCCGGCACATCGGGCAGGGCGAAGAAGTGATCGATGGCCGGACGCAGCGCTTCCAATGGCGCGTCCGGCAGTTGCTGCACGGCGAGTTGGGCCAGCAGGCCTTGCAGGTCCTTGAGCGGCGTGTCGTGCCATACCATCTGATCGAGTTTTTCGTCCAGCGTGGTCAGTTTGCTGCTGTCCAGATACCAGTCGGCCAGGCCGCAATAGAGCGCATCCGCCGCACGGATCTGCACGCCGCTGACGCCCAGGTAGATCCCCAGTTCACCGGGGATGCGCGGCAGGAAGTAGCTGCCACCGACGTCCGGGAAATAACCGATGGCCACTTCCGGCATCGCCAGGCGGCTTTTCTCGGTGACCACGCGCAGATCGGCGCCTTGCACCAGGCCCATGCCGCCGCCGAGGACGAAGCCGTCCATCAGGGCGAGAACCGGTTTGCGGTAATGGTGAATCGCGAGGTCGAGGGCGTATTCCTCGACGAAGAACTCTTCGTGCAGGGTGTCGCCGTTTTTGAAGCTGTCATACAGCGAGCGGATGTCGCCGCCGGCACAAAAGGCTTTTTCGCCGGCACCGCGCAAGACCACCGCGTGAATGTTCGAATCCTGCGCCCAGGCGTCGAGCTGACGCTGCAGATTGCGCACCATGTCGAGGGTAATGGCGTTGAGGCCGGCGGGGCGGTTGAGGGTCAGGTGACCGATATGGTTGCGAACCTCGGCCAGCACGTCGTTTTGCGTGGCATCCATGGACGAAGTCCGCGGAGAAGAAACCTGAGCAGTCATCACTAACTCCCTGCTTTTATTGTTCTTTATAGAGAAGCTCGCGCGCGAGCGATGCTGGATCGTAACAGTGCAAATTTGCCTAGTACAACCCGGATATGTGCAGGTCTCGTGTGCATTTTTGTAATAGCGCTGAAGGATTTCCCTCTCAAGACCACCGCGGGCCGCGCTCACGACCGAATCGGCTGTGAAAACAGTCTTATCAGCGCAATCGGGGCGTCTGGAGCGGCCCTTACGACACCTGCAACAGGTTATCTGTTGGCATTCTGGCCGTGGTTTTGAAGCCGTCTGTGCCGAGGGTTTCAGGCTGGAGGCTGCAACGTGCGGCCCCTCGAACAAAACAATAAGAACGCTGTTGCGGCTCGCGCCGCACCGACTCTCTGTTCCTGCCCATAAAGGCGGTCCGGTTCGCCAGGCCGCGATAACTCCAAACAAATCGGGACTCAAGAAGATGAATATCAAATGGCTGACTTTGCCGACACTCGCGCTGCTGTGCTGCACCACCGGCGCCCATGCCAAGGAATGGAAGGAACTGCGATTCGGCGTCAACCCAAGCTACCCGCCTTTTGAGTCCACCACCGCCGATGGCGGCGTGCAGGGCTTTGGCGTGGACCTGGGCAACGCGATCTGTGCCGAACTGAAACTGACCTGCGTGTGGGTCAGCAATGATTTCGACGGGCTGATTCCAGCTCTCAAGGCCGGCAAGTTCGATGCCATCGAATCGTCGATGACCGTGACCGAGCCGCGCAAAAAGCAGATCGACTTCACCGACCGTCTGTACGCCGGGCCGACCGCCATCGTCACCCGCAAGGACTCCGGGCTGCTGCCCACCGCCGAGTCGCTGCGGGGCAAGACCATCGGTTACATGCAGGGCACGATTCAGGAAACCTACGCCAAGGCCAAACTGGGGCCGGGCGGCGTGAAGCTGCGCGCTTATCAGAATCAGGATCAGGTGTACGCCGACCTGGTTTATGGCCGTCTCGATGCGTCGATCCAGGACAAGCTGCAAGCGCAGATGAGCTTCCTCACATCCCCACAAGGGGCTGACTTCCAGAACAGCGAAGGCATCAGCGACCCGTTGGTACCGGCGGAAATCGCCATCGGCGTGCGCAAGGACAACGAAGAACTCAAAGGCATGCTCAATGCCGCCATCAAGGCCCTGCACGACAAGGGCATCTACGCACAGATCCAGCAGAAGCATTTCGGCGATCTGGACCTCTACAACAACTGATCCTCGCGCCCCAAGACACTGTGCCGTGAACCGGCACAGTGTTTCATCGTGGGCGCCTCAAGACAGGTGACTGGCGTGAATTCCTTCCTGAATCTGATCGGGCTCGATGTTTCGGCCCTGCAAGGCTATGGCCCATTGTTGCTGCACGGCACCTGGGTCACGCTGAAACTGTCGGCGCTCTCGCTGTTGGTGAGCATGGCGCTGGGGTTGCTCGGCGCGGCGGCAAAGCTGTCGCCGCTGAAGCTGTTGAACCTGCCGGCAACTTTCTACACCACGTTGATTCGCGGCGTACCGGACCTGGTGCTGATGCTGCTGATTTTCTACAGCCTGCAAGGCTGGCTGAGCAGCCTGACCGAAGCGATGGGCTGGCCGTACATGGAAATCGACCCGTTCGTGGCCGGGATTATCACCCTCGGGTTTATCTATGGCGCGTATTTCACCGAGACCTTTCGCGGCGCGATCCTCAGCGTGCCGCGTGGACAGCAGGAAGCCGCGGCGTGTTTCGGTTTGAACCGCTGGCAGCGGTTTCGCTTTGTGGTGTTTCCGCAAATGATGCGCTTTGCCTTGCCGAGCCTGGGCAACAACTGGCTGGTGTTGCTCAAGGCCACGGCGCTGGTGTCGATCATCGGCCTGTCGGACCTGGTCAAGGTCGCGCAGGAGGCCGGTAAAAGCACCTTCAACATGCTCGATTTCCTGCTGATGGCGGGGGCGCTTTATCTGCTGATTACCAGCGCGTCGAACTACGCCTTGCGTGTGTTGGAGCGACGTTACAACCAGGGCGTACGGGGGATGGCGAGATGATCGAGTTGATTGCCGAATACTGGAAACCCTTTCTGTTCAGCGACGGCGAGACCCTCACTGGCCTGGCGATGACCCTGTGGTTGCTGGTGGCGAGCATCGCGATGGGCTTTGTCCTGTCGTTGCCGTTGGCGATCCTGCGCACCTCGCGCTGGGGCTTGCTGCGCTGGCCGGTTCAGCTGTTTACCTACGTGTTTCGCGGTACGCCGCTGTATATCCAGCTGCTGATTTGCTACAGCGGGATCTACGGCATCGCCGTGGTGCGCTCGCAGCCGCTGCTCGAAGCGTTCTTTCGTGACGCGATGAATTGCACGCTGCTCGCGTTCACCCTCAACACTTGCGCCTATACCGTGGAAATTTTCGCCGGGGCGATCCGCAGCATTCCCTACGGTGAAATCGAGGCAGCCCACGCTTATGGCTTGAGCGGCTGGCGCCTGTACCTGCGACTGATCCTGCCCTCGGCGTTGCGCCGGGCGCTGCCGTATTACAGCAACGAAGTGATTCTGATGCTGCACGCGACATCGGTGGCGTTCACCGCAACCATTCCGGACATTCTCAAAGTCGCCCGCGACGCCAACGCCGCGACCTTCATGACCTTTCAGGCGTTCGGCATTGCCGGCCTGCTGTACCTCGCGTTGTCGTTTGGCCTGGTCGGCGCATTTCGCCTCGCGGAAAAGCGCTGGCTGAGCTTTCTCGGACCGACTCATTAATCCATTTATCCAGAGCAGCGCCGAATCGGCTGCTGCTGCAGGGGTGTCTGCATGTACAAACTCACGGTTGAAAATCTGTATAAACGTTTTGGTGACAATGAAGTGCTCAAGGGCGTCTCGTTGAATGCGCGGGCAGGGGACGTGGTGAGCATGATCGGTGCCAGCGGGTCGGGCAAAAGCACCATGCTGCGTTGCATCAATTTTCTGGAACGGGCAGACGAAGGCGCCATCGAACTCGACGGCGAACGGGTCATCACTCGCCCGGGCGCGGGTGGCATGCGCGTCGCCCATCCGGCACAGTTGCAGCGTTTGCGCACGCGCCTGGCGATGGTGTTCCAGCATTTCAACTTGTGGAGTCACCTGACCGTCCTGGAAAACATCGTATTGGCACCGTGTCGGGTGCTGGGCATCAGCCGCAAGGCGGCTGAAGAAAGTGCGCGGGCTTATCTGGACAAGGTCGGCTTGCCGCTGCGAGTCGCCGATCAATACCCGGCATTTCTGTCCGGCGGCCAGCAGCAACGGGTGGCGATTGCCCGGGCGCTGGCGGTGGAACCGGAAATTCTGCTGTTCGACGAGCCGACCTCGGCCCTTGATCCGGAATTGGTCGGCGAAGTGCTCAAGGTGATTCAGGCACTGGCGGAAGAAGGCCGGACCATGTTGATGGTGACCCACGAAATGGGCTTTGCCCGGCAGGTGTCGAGCCAGGTGTTGTTCTTGCATCAGGGGCGGGTCGAAGAGCAGGGTGATGCGACTATCCTCGACCGGCCAAACAGTGAACGTTTGCAGCAATTCCTATCGGGTCGTTTGAAGTGAGGCAAGACGTACATGGCGGACATCCGCGATCTGTCGATCGTGCTTGATCGTATCGATCAGGCAATCATTGAAGTGCTGCGCCATGAAGGGCGCATCACTTACCAAAAGCTTTCGGAGCGCGTGCACCTGACCCCCAGGCCATGCCTGGAGCGGGTGCGCAAGCTTGAACAGCTCGGGGTCATTCGCGGTTACGGGGCGATCCTCGATGAGAAAAAACTGACACCGGGGCTGTCTTTGCTGGTGTTGGTGGCGCTGTCGAACCAGAGCGGGCGGGCGGCGCAGAAAGCCTTCGAAGCCAAGGTCCGTGCTTGCCCGCAGGTGCTGGAATGTCGCTTGATCAGCGGTGCGTTCGACTACAGCCTGCGCATGCGTTGCCGTGACATGGAACATTACCGGGTGCTGACCGAATTCTGGTTCGACGACCCGGAGCTGCACATCGACAAACTGGTCAGCCACCCGGAACTGGCGATGGTCAAGACCACGATGGAGTAATAAACACCCCGGTTCCCCGTGGGAGCGAGCCTGCTCGCGATAGCGGTGTATCAGTCAATTCATTAGTGACTGATACACCGCTATCGCGAGCAGGCTCGCTCCCACAGTGGTTTTTGGTGTTTGCCGAATCGGCTGGAGGGGCCTGAATCTTCAGCCGTTTTCCTCACCACCAACCCCGTTATCAACCGGGTTTTCCCGCTCCCGAAACAGACAATGAGCCTCTCTCAACCCTCATTGAATCTGTGCCCATGCAAACCACCAATACCGTTTTGATGATTCGCCCGACACGTTTCTCTTTCAATCAGGACACGGCGGCGAACAACCGTTTTCAGCAGCCGGCCGCCGTGTCCGAAGACGTTCAGCTCAAGGCCCTGCAAGAATTCGATGGCTACGTTGCCGCACTGCGCGGGCAAGGCGTTGAAGTCCTTGTGCACAACGACATTGAAGCGCCGCACACGCCGGATTCGATTTTCCCCAACAACTGGTGGAGCAGCCACCCCGACGGCACGTTGGTGCTGTATCCGATGCAGGGCCACAACCGGCGCCTGGAGCGGGATAAAGGTGTGCTCGACTGGCTGCGCGACGAGTACCGGGTCGAGCAGTTGCTGGACCTTTCCAGCCTCGAACAGCAGGAAGTCTTCCTTGAAGGCACCGGCAGCATGGTGCTGGATCGTCAGCAGCGGATTTGCTACGCCGGCTATTCCACCCGCACCCACGCCCGGGCGCTGGATCAGGTGGTCAACCATCTGGGTTACGAGCTGTGCGCGTTCACGGCGGAAGACCGTCAGGGCGTCGCGATTTACCACACTAACGTGATGATGAGCGTCGGTACGCGGCTGGCCATTGCCTGCCTGGCATCGGTCACGAACCCGAGCGAACGCCGGGTCCTGCGCTCTCGGCTGGAAGACAGCGGCAAGCAAGTCATCGCGCTGAACTGGAGCCAGCTGGAATCCTTTGCCGGCAACATGCTGGAAGTTCAAGACAGTGCGGGCGACCCCGTGCTGGTGATGTCACGTACCGCCTGGCAAGCGTTGGACACCAGCCAGCGTCGATTGATTGAAGCCCACACCACGCCTCTGCCAGTGAACATCGACACCATCGAACGCATCGGCGGCGGCAGCGCCCGCTGCATGTTGGCCGAAGTCTTCCTGCCCAAACACCTGACCGCCAAGGAGCAAGTGCAATGATCGTCCGTCCCGCCACACCGGCTGACCTGCCGGCACTCCTGGCCCTGGCCCATAGCGCCGGGACCGGTTTGACCACCTTGCCTGCCGATGCGCCGCGTTTGCGCCAGCGTCTGGAATGGGCCGCGAAAACCTTTGCCGGCGACGCCGAGCGTGCCGATGCCGACTACTTGTTTGTGCTGGAGAACGACCAGCAAGAGGCGATCGGTATTTGTGCGCTGGCCGGTGCCGTCGGCCTGCGCGAGCCCTGGTACAACTATCGAATGGGTTTGTTTGTCGCAGCGTCAAAAAACCTCGGGATCAATCAACAACTGCCGACGTTGTTCCTGGGTAACGACATGACCGGGCAATCGGAGTTGTGCTCACTGTTCCTGCACGCCGATCATCGCAGCGGCCTGAACGGACGTTTGTTGTCGAAGGCGCGGTTCCTGTTTCTGGCAGAGTTCCGTCAGTACTTCGGCGACAAGGTTATTGCGGAAATGCGCGGCTACTCGGACGAAGCGGGCATTTCACCGTTCTGGGAAGGGCTGGGGCGGCACTTTTTCAAGATGGACTTTGCCGATGCCGATTACCTCACCGGCCTGGGCAACAAGACCTTCATCGCGGAACTGATGCCCAAGTTTCCGCTGCCGACCTGCCTGTTGCCGGAAGCGGCGCGTTCGGTGATTGGCCGCGTTCATCCCAACACCGAGCCGGCGCTGGGCATGCTGCAGGCGGAAGGATTCGAACACCGCGACTACATCGACATTTTCGACGGCGGGCCGCTGATTGAATGCGCCACCGCCGACATCCGTGCGGTGCGTGACAGTCAGGTGCTGCAATTGAGCATTGGCACCCCCGGAGAACAGGCGGCGACTTACCTGATTCACAACCGCCAGTTTGCCGATTGCCGGATTACCGCAGCACCGGCGCGGGTGGCGGCGGGCACGTTGATTGTCGATGCGCAAACGGCGAAAACGCTGGGGTTGAGTGCAGGTGCATCGGTGCGGGCGGTGAGTCTGGCGGTACCGGCCAAGCAATTGTCTGCGGCTTGAGTCGATCCTGTGGGAGCGAGACCGGCTTGCCGGCGAAAGCGGTGTGTCATTAACATCAATCTCGACTGACATGGCCACTTCGCGAGCAGGCTCGCTCCCACAAGGGACTGTGTTACGTCAGGTCCTGCCGCTGAGGACTTCAGCAATACTGCGCCGTTTGGCGTGCAACTCACTGGCCTGAATCAACTGCTCAAGGTCTTCCGGCGTGACGTCAAAGAAAGCTTCCATGTCCGCCAGCGCCCGTTTCAGATCCTGGGCCGTGATCGCCTGGCTGTCGATTGGCGGGTGATCGGCCGGCACCATCGCCACCGGTTCACTGGCGCGTCTTGGGTAACGAATGCGCGTCAGGTTGTTGTACGCCAGCGCGCTGAGCAACATCGTCGAGGCACCGAGCATTACCGGGCCGAGGGCTTTCCAGTCCAGCGCGATGGTCGCGGGGTCGGCCAATACCAACAGCAACGCCAAGGCACCGGCCGGCGGATGCAGGCAACGCAGCCAGCACATCAGGATCAGCGACATGCCCGCGGCCAGGCAAGCGCTGCCAAGCGTTCGCCCGAGCACGTGGGCGACCAACAATGCGACCACTCCTGCGCTCAAGTAGCCGCCGAGAATCGACCAGGGTTGCGCCAACGCGCCGGAGGACACCGCGAACAACAGCACTGCCGAGGCGCCCAGCGGACCGATCAGGTGCTGCGCCACTTCGATGCCGAAAACCTGTGAGCACAGCCAGACGCTGAACATCGTACCGAGGGCCATGCCGATGGCGGCGCGGCTCCATTCAGAAGGTCGAGTATTGATGGCGGCGGGGAACCAGCGAGCAAACATGAGGTGAACGGTCCGTTGCAAAAGTCGAGGCAAAAAAAAGGCTTAGCTGGGATACCCAGAAAGCCCTTGAAGTCGTTCCAACTATTGGGGGAGGAACGAGGCACAGTGTGCCGCTCATTCCGGACGGAGACAAATTCATATTAATGCAGTTTCAGTGCATTAATTTTGCTGTAAAGCCACCCGACGTCCGCTCATGAAACACAGGAAACCGCCCATGGCGGTCAGCGCGCTCAGGGCATAAAACATCGTCGGCGCCGGGGTGTGCATCAACAGGAAACCGCAAATCACCGGGCTCAGGGCACCGCCCAGGGCCGCCAGGTTTTGCGCGCCGTAGTAGCTGCCGCGCAGTTCTTCCGGGGCCAGGGTGTCGACGAACAGGAATTCGGCGGGGTAAATGATCATTTCGCCGAGGGTGAAGATGAACATGGCGATGCACCACGACACCAGGCTATCGGCCAGGCTGAAGCCGATCAGGCCGAGGATGAACAGGCTGGTGCCACCGGCAATCCAGTAGCGCAGTTGTTCACGCTTGAGGAAACGGCCGATCTGGTATTGCAGCAGGATCACGCTGATGGCGTTGCAAGCGAGCAGGGCGGCCATGGTTTCCAGGGCGCGTTTGGAATCGTGGGTCACCAGCAGGTATTGCGACAGGTACAGGGTGAAGCGCCCATGGACCACGGTGCTGAGCAGACAGCCGCAAGTGAACATGATCAGCGTGCGGTCGTTTTTCAGGGTGATCAGGGTTTTCAGAAAGCTTTGCGGCTGGCCGATCACGGGTGTCGGGCTCGAATCTTTCGGGATCCCGCTCATCAGGAAGATGCTGAAAAACGCAATGCCGCCGGCAATCAGGAACGGCGCTATCGGGTAGACACCGGCGATGACCACGCCGAGCATCGGCCCCGTGGCGTAACCGATGTTGGTCAAGGTGTAGCGCAGGGAAAAGGCCTTGGCGCGCTGGCCCATGGGCAGGTTTTCGCTGAGGATCGCCTTCGAACCGATCAGGAACAGCGCCGAAGCGGTTTCGGTGATCACCAGGGTCAGGGTGGTCAGGTAGAGGTTTTCGGCGAAGGTCAGCAGCACGAAACCGATGGCGCTGGAGAGCATGGCGAGGATCAGCAACCGGCGCTTTTCGAGGCGGTCGATGATGTAGCCGCCGTAGAGCGCGAGCAGGGTGGCGATGAACACCGCGATGCCCAGCAGCAAACCAACGTCCTGTTGGTTGAGGCCCAGTTTGTTGCTCAGGAACAACGTGAGCAACGGGCTGGTGATGGCGCGGCTGACGACGATGGTCAGCGAAACGATCATCAACCGGCGGATAACAAGCGAGTAAGTGGCCACGGTGGGGCAAATGTCCTTATTCAGATTCAGTAGTGTTCAGCGTGGGACCGTGTCGCGGCTATTCGCGAGCAGGCTCGCTCCCACAGGGTACGCATTTCAAATGTGGGAGCGAGCCTGCTCGCGAAGAGGCCCGCACAGGCAACGCAAAATTCAACTCAACCACCGATCCAGCGAACCAACCGATTCCAGCGTTTCCAACCGCCACAACTGCCCGATCAGTTCCTCTGCCTGCGACCTCGGCATCACCCGCACCGCCAGACTGAAAAACTTCTGTTCCAACGCTTCATCACTCAACGGATTACCCGGCGCACCCAGCGGCGGGTCGACGCACAGGCTGGCCTGCCGACCGTCCACCGTCCGCACGCTCACCACGGGCTCGCCATCCTCTGACAGTTGCGGGTCCACTTCAAGACGAATGCGCGACATCCACAGCGCAATCTGCGGATCACGCCGTTGCTCGTCGTCATACGCCTCCAGTCGGCAATGCCCATGAACCAAGCGTGCGGCGAGGGCATACGGCAAGCTCATCTGCGCCGCCGCGAGGCTGCTCACCTCCTGACCGCCGCACATGTCCTGCAGAAAGCCGCACAGCGAAACCTCAAGGTCTTCAACCTGATCGACATCCACCTGCAGTTGATCCAGCAACAACCCCAACGCGTCGATGGCCGAATGCGTGCCACGGCATGAGGCGTACGGCTTTATCGAACAGCGGGCGAGCTTCCACACAATCCCGAGATCGGCATCCAGCGCCTCAGGTTGTGCCGTCTCGCCAGCCAGGGTTTTCAGGAAACCGCCCCAGACATCATCGAACAGCTTCGACGGCCCGGTGATGCCTTGCTGCGCAAACCGTGCCGCCAGCAATCCACCTTCGGCGGCGCGCCCGCTGTGCAGTTTTTTACTCTGCGAGCCGTCGTGGATGAAGGCCCACAAGCCGCCGCTGAAACTGCCCGCGATACCGAGTGCCGAGAGCATTTGTCCGGCGTTCAAACCCAGGATCCGTGCACTTGCCGCTGCCGCGCCAAACACGCCGAAGGTCGCGGTGGAATGCCAGCCGGCGCCGTTGTGCGCCGAATAACCGCCACAGGCTTCAAGCACGCGGCGGCCGACTTCGTAACCGATGACCACCGCCGTGATGAACTCGCGACCACTGACTGGTCGTGCGGACATCGAAACAGCGGCCATGACCGCCGGCAGCACCACCGCGCCGGAATGGTCACAGCCACCGGTGTCGTCCAGTTCCAGCGCATGCGCGGCGACGCCATTGAGCATCGCAGCCTGAGCGGCGCCGACCCGCAGGTCCGCGCCCCAGACCAGCGTGCCGCCGGTTTCGCCCGCGAACACCAGACGCGCCTGTTTCGCCACATCGCTATCACCCCCGGCCAGCGTCGCACCAAAGGTGTCGAGAATGTGTCGTTTGGCTTGTCCAACCAGTGCCGGGGGCAAGTCTTCAAATCGTGTGTCGACGCAAAACTGCGCCAGTCGTTGCAAGCGCTCGGTCATAGGAGGTAGTCCCGATAATGCCGTTCGTACACTGACGCTGGGTGATCCTCGGTCACAGGCGTCGCGGAATCGGCCCACCACTGAGCGACTTCGGCTCCGGTGGCGATCCACACGTCGCTGTGTTGCTGAATGCCCTGCAGCAATTCGCGCAACACGCCGATCCGTCCCGGCGTGGCAATGATTTCCGGGTGCAAACGCAGCACGTAACACAGCCCGAAGCGGTGAAACCCGGCGAAGTCCATTTGCAGGTTGCCCAGGGTGTGGCTGTAAGAGGCGATCCGCGATTGCGCCGGCGGCACCGCCGGGCTCAGGTTGAAGGCGAAGTAGGGTTCGTCTTCCAGCTCGTAGTGCAAGGGCAGTTCGATCACCTGCGGCGCCGTGGGATGCGCGAACGGCAAGTCATCGCCGCGCCACGAGGATGACCAATGAATGCCTTGATCCCTCAGCGCCTCGATGAACCCCGGCGCGCCATTGCCGGCGGGGATGCGAAACCCCGTCGGGCGCTGGCCGGTCAATGCTTGCAGAGCCTCGCAGCCGGCGGCAATTTCAGCGCTCTGCTGCGCCAGATCGAGGGTGTCGTAGTTTTGATGGCGATACCCGGCGCAGGCAATTTCATGCCCATCGGCCTGAATCGCCTGAAGGTGTTCGGGGTTTTCTTCGGCGACGATGCCGGGGACAAACCAGCTGCTGCGAACCCCCAGTTCCTTGAACAGACCAAGCAAACGCTCGACACCGCGTTGGCTGCCATAGCGCCACACCGACAGTGTCTTGTCGCGCCCGGCGACTTCCGGCGCCTGGGTGAGAATCCCGTGAATGTCGTTGTAATCGACGGTCAGCACCACCGCGCAGCGATAGCCGTCGGGCCAGACGATGGAATCAGCCATGGTGATGCTCCTTCAGCCACCACTGGGCGACGTCGCGGCAAGTGGCAAACCACACGTCGTCGCGCTGACGCATGTGTTCGAAAAGTTTTTCCAGCAACAGGATGCGTCCCGGTTTTCCGGTGATCTTGGGGTGGAACAGGGTGGTCAGGCACAACCCTTCATTCATGGCGCCGTCGTACTCGCGGCACCAGTTGTCCAGAGTCAGCTCGTAGCTGGCCGTGCGGTCCAGTCCCGAAGGAAAGTCCGGCGCGCGGGTGTAGGCGAGGGAGGCGTAGTCGTCCATTTCCCAACGACCGGGGATTTCCACCAGTGGCGTGTCGAAGCCGGGGACGTTGACTAGATAAGGCCGGTCGTCGCCGCGCATGCTGCTGGAGTAGGTCACGCCGGCTTCCACCAGCATCGCCGGGGTCTCGGCGCGCCAGTCGCCGGACGGCGTGCGGAAACCTTCTGCGCGGATGTTCAGGTGTTTCCAGAACACCTCGCGGGATTTCTTCATCACGTCCTTTTGCTGGTCCAGCGTCAGGGCGTAAAAGGATTCGTGTTTGTAGCCGTGGTACGCCACTTCATGCCCGCGCTCGACAATCGCCTGGCACTGTTTCGGCCAGTTTTCCACGACCCAGGCCGGAACGAAAAACGTGGTCGGGATGCGGAATTCGTCGAGCAGGTCGAGAATCCGTGGCAGCGCCCGGTATGGGCCGTATCCACCAAAGCCGAAGTACTCGGGCTTGTGCCATATCGAGCCGTTGAGCATCGCATCGCCGGTGGGGCCGTCGAGGTCGAAGGCCAGGGCAAGGCAGGCCTTGTGCTGGTCGGGCCAGGTGGGTTGGGGTGAGGAGGACATCAGTGGTGCTCCGTACACAAATAGTGATAACGCAACTGAACTTGTAGGAGCCGGCTTGCCGGCGATGGCGGCGTGTCAGTCAACATTGATAGTGACTGATCCACCGCTATCGCCAGCAAGCTGGCTCCTACAGGGCAAGCATTACTTGCCGGCGTTGATGGTTGCCGTCTTGATTGCGCCGAGCTCCAGGTCCCATTTTTTCAGGATGGTCTGATAGCTGCCGTCATCGATCATGCTCTGCAAAGCAACCTTCACCGCTTCGCTCAGCTCAGGCTTTTTGTTGCTCAGGCCCATGCCGGAGAACTGCACGGAAATCGGCTGGCCGACCGTTTTGTACATGTCCTTTTCCTGAGTCTTCAGGTACGACAAGGTCTCGCTGCCTTGCATCGCGGCATCGATACGGCTCTGACGCAGTTGCGCACGGGCATCCGCCGAGCCTTCGGTGCCGATCACCACGATGGCCGGTTTGCCGGCAGCTTCGCAGTTGGCCTTGCTGTATTCAGCGATTTCCGCCGGGAACGTGGTACGGCGGCTGGTGCCGACTTTCTTGCCGCACAGGTCGATGATTTCGTTGAAGTCCTTGTTCTTCTGCAGGGTGTAGAACTGCGGACCGCTGGTGAAGTAGTCGACGAAGGTCACGCTGGCCTGACGCTCTTTGGTGTCGGTCATGCCCGACAGCACCATGTCGACGCGGTCGGTGGTCAGGGCGTTGATCATTTGCTCGAAGCCGGTTTCCTGCCATTTGATCTTCACGCCCAGACGTTCGGCCAGGGCGTTGCCCAGATCAACGTCCACACCGGTGAGGGTATTGGTGGCCGGGTCCTTGAAATCCATCGGCGGGTAGTTCGGCATGATCGCGACGACGATCTCGCCTTTTTCCTTGATGCTGGCCGGCAATTCGGCGGCGAAGCTGACGCTGGAAGCCATCAGGCCTGCGAGTACTGCGGGGATAACGAAGTTCTTCATGGTCGTTCTCTTATGTGTGTTGTTACGCCAGCCGGCGCTTAGGTTCGAACGGCAGAAATGAAGCTTTGGGTGCGCGGGTTTTGCGGACTTATTAGTATTTCTTCGGGGCTTCCTGCCTCCACGATCTGCCCGCCGTCCATGAACACCATGCGGTTGGATACTTCGCGAGCGAAGCCCAGTTCATGGGTGACGACGATCATGGTCATGCCGGATTGCGCGAGATCGCGCATCACCGACAGCACCTCACCGACCAGTTCCGGGTCGAGTGCCGAAGTGGGTTCATCGAACAGCATCAGCTTGGGCCGCATGGCCAATGCGCGAGCAATGGCGACACGTTGTTGCTGGCCACCCGAAAGCTCGATCGGGTAGCTGTTGCGCTTGTCGGCCAGGCCGACGCGGGCGAGCAGTTCCAAGGCTTCTTCGTGCGCCTCCTTGGGCGAACGCTTGAGCACCTGGCACGGCCCTTCGATGATGTTTTGCAGCACAGTCATGTGCGGAAACAGGTTGAAACGCTGGAACACCATGCCGGTGGCCAGGCGTTGACGGGCGATCTGTGACTCGTTGAGCTCGTGCAGTTTGTTGCCGACGATGCGGTAACCCACCAGCTCGCCGTCGACCCACAGGCCGCCCTTGTCGATCTTTTCCAGCTGGTTGACGCAACGCAGCAAGGTGCTTTTGCCGGAGCCGGACGGGCCGATGATGCACAGCACTTCGCCTTGCTCGACTTCGATGTTGATGTCCTTGAGGGCGTGGAACTGGTCGTAGTATTTGTTCAGGCTCACGGCCTTGACGATGCTTCTCATGTTCGACTCCTCAAGAACGCTTGCCGGCGCCGCGAGCGAAACGACGCTCCAGACGGCTTTGACCAAAGGACAGCACGGTGACCGTGGCCAGGTACCAGATACCCGCGACGATCAGCAGCTCCATCACCCGGGCGTTGGCGTAGTAGATGTTCTGAGCGTTGTAGAGCAGCTCCGAGTACTGGATGACGCTCGCCAGCGAGGTCATCTTCACCATGCCGATAAACTCGTTGCCGACCGGTGGAATGATGATCCGCATGGCCTGCGGCAAGATGATCCGGCGCAGCGCTTGCAGGCGTGGCATGCCGATCGACTTGGCGGCTTCGTACTGCCCGGTGTCCACCGACAGCAGACCGGCGCGCACCACTTCGGCGGTGTAGGCGCCCTGGTTGATGCTCAGGCCGAGGAGGGCGGCCACGAACGGCGTCATCAGGCTCACGGTGTCCATTTCGAACACGCCGGGGATGCCGATGGTGGGAAAAATCAGCGCCAGGTTGAACCACAACAGCAGTTGCAGGATCAGTGGCGTGCCACGGAACAGCCAGGTGTAGGTCACCGCCACGTAGCGCAGGATCGGGTTGGCCGACATGCGCATGATCGCCGTGATCACCCCGAACACAATGCCCAGCCCCATCGCCAGCACGGCCATGACGATGGTATTGAGCAAGCCCCACATAATCGCCTGGGACGTGAGGAACTGGCCGATATACGACCACTCGATCTTGCCTTCGGCGAAGGCCCGCACCAGGCCGATGATCGCGATGACGATCAGCGTGGCGAAAAAGATCCGCCCGTAATAGCGCCGTGGCACGTGATCGTACTGGGTGATATCGAACTGGTTTTCTGCCAGTTTGCGCTCCGCCTGGAGTCGTTCTGCCTGAGTCTGGCTCATGTTGTTTCTCCGAACACTGGTATTGCATTCCCTTTGTAGGAGCCGGCTTGCCGGCGATGGTGTGTCAGCTGAATTGATGTTGACTGACACTCCATCGCCAGCAAGCTGGCTCCTACAGGGGGGGCGTGCTGTTTTAGAGGCGGAAGCCCTGATAGTTCTCGGTCCATTCGTGTTGCGCGGCGAGGGCGGTCTTCAACCGGCCGATCTGTTCGCGCACCTGTTGCGGCGCAGTACCGCCCCAACCGCTACGGGCGGCGATGGCGGCTTCTAGCGTCAGGCTGTCGCGCACTTCCGGGGTCAGGCGCGGATCGATTTCGGCCAACAGTGCCGGCGAGGCTTCCCACAACTCGATGTCGTGTTTCTCACAGGCCTGAACCAGCGCGCCGGTGATTTCATGGGCTTCCTTGAACGGCACGCCGCGCACCGCCAGCCAGTCGGCCACTTCGGTCGCGAGGGTGAACCCGAGCGGTGCCTGACGGCGCAGCTCTTCAACGTTGACCTTCATGGTCGCGACCATCCCGGCCATGGCGGGTAGCACCAGCAGCAAGGTGTCGACGCTGTCGAGCACGCCGTTCTTGTCTTCGCTCAAGTCGCGGTTGTACGACAGCGGCAGGGATTTCAGGGTGGAGAGCAGGCCGGTTAGGTTACCGATCAGGCGACCCGCCTTGCCCCGGGCGAGCTCGGCGATGTCCGGGTTTTTCTTCTGCGGCATGATCGAGCTGCCGGTGGCGTAGGCATCGTCCAGTGCAACCCAGCGAAATTGCCGCGAGGACCACAGGCAGAATTCTTCCGCGAGGCGCGAAATGTTGATCCCTAGCATGCTGGCGATAAACAGGAACTCGGCGACGTGGTCGCGGCTGGCCACGGCGTCGATGGAGTTTTCGCAGACGCCGCTGTAACCCATTTCCTTGGCCGATTGTTGCGGCAGGCGCGCGATGGCGGAACCAGCCATGGCCGCCGCGCCGAGTGGCGACAGCGAGGTGCGGATGTCCCAGTCCACCAGCCGTTGCACGTCACGCAGCATCGATTGGGCGTGAGCGAGCAAGTGGTGAGCAAAGACGATTGGTTGCGCCTGTTGCAGGTGAGTGAAACCGGGGCAGATGCTTTCGATGTGTTGTTCGGCCTGGTCGACCAGCGCTTGTTGCAAGGCCAGCACTTCGACGGCCAGGGTGCGCACGTGGTCCCGCAGGAACAGACGCAGGTCGTTGGCGGTCTGGTCGTTGCGCGAACGGCCGGCGCGCAGCTTGCCGCCCAATGGGCCGAGGCGCTCGGTCAGCAGGCGTTCGATGAAGGTGTGGACGTCTTCGTCATCCAGCGTTGGCGCGATGTTGCCGGCTTTAAAATCAGCGCCGATACCTTCCAGCGCGCCCAGCATGGTGTGGGTTTCCTGCTCGCTCAACAGCCCGGCGCGTTGCAGTTCACGGGCATGGGCCTTGGAACCGGCGAGGTCGTACGGGGTCAGGCGAAAGTAGCGCTCGGGGCAACGGGACAGGGCCGCCAGGGCTTCGGATGGACCGCTTTTGAAGCGGGCACCCCAGAGACGGTCGGTGGTTTGAGACATTGTTGTTTTCCTCGTCGGTAAAGCGAACTGAAATTGATGCGTAGAGCCGGGAATACCCGCCGGAAATAATTCGGGCGTGGTTCGGCCTAAGCAGTTTTCAAGAGGGCAGTTGCAGCGTTGCGAGAGCTGATCGAAGTGTCAGCTTTTAGTAGTTCGAAATCAGTGAGTTGGCACTGAAGTACGGGGATTATTAGCGGTTGCCAAGCCTGGTTTTCTGTGTTCATTATTATTGGCCAGCTATGTTTTTGTTGTTGGACACAGGTTGTTGAATAGAGCGCCAGAGGTAAATAAGCATTATGGAAACCCCACTTTCCAATTCCGGAAACCCGGCGCCAAAAACGGCGCATCGGGCGCCGCTGGCCCTCAGCGGGCTGGATTTCAAACTGCTCAAAGTGTTCAAGGCCGTGGTCGAGGCTGGTGGTTTCAGTGCGGCGCAGAACGAGCTGAATGTGGGGCTGGCGGCCATCAGCAAACAGATCTCCGACCTTGAGATTCGCATCGGTATGCGCTTGTGCACCCGAGGTCGCGAGGGCTTTCATCTGACCGAAGAAGGCCGTCTGGTGTATCAGGCGTCGATTGACTTATTTGCCTCGGTCGACAACTTTCGCGACCGGCTTAGTTCGGCACAGAATGA
Organism: Pseudomonas sp. GT1P32; assembly: GCF_054897805.1. Taxonomy (NCBI): domain Bacteria; kingdom Pseudomonadati; phylum Pseudomonadota; class Gammaproteobacteria; order Pseudomonadales; family Pseudomonadaceae; genus Pseudomonas; species Pseudomonas sp. GT1P32. Next base: position 1,126,281 of record NZ_CM142704.1, on the reverse strand, counting down.
ACTTATTGGCGACTTGGGTGTGGGTGTTATTGATAGCACCATTTCCGACTTTAATTCGCCATTAGTTGCAGCGCTTAGACGGATAAATCAAGAGTCGCCGAAAGTAAGGTTTCAACTTCAGGCGTCACAACTCGATGAAATTGAAAGAGGGGTCGTAGAGGGACGCCTTGTTGCCGGTATCGTGCCGGTTTATCAGAAACGCGAAGAGTTCGACTATTACACGCTGTATGAAGAACGTTCGGAGGTTTACTGCGCGATCGGCCACCCGTTGTTCTCGGTGCCGGACGCAGAAATCGGCAGCAACGTGCTCAAGGATTACGAGTGCATCAACCACCGCTACGCGATCCACCGCGACAAACTGAATTTTGCCCGCTACGACAGTTTTTCCGCCTCGGCGACCCAGGTGGAAGCTGTGGCGCTGCTGATCAAGACCGGGCGTTTCGTGGGTTTTCTACCGCAGCATTACGCCGCGTCGATGGTCGCCCAAGGGCAATTTCGTGCGGTGCGGCCGGACCTCATTCACATCAGCACGCCATTCAATCTGATCCTGCGGCACAACACCGTGCGTAGTCCGTTGGTGAAGGCGTTTGCCCAGGCGTTGGGCGTTGATTTGAAGGTGCCGGTTTGATAATCAAACTTTACTGACACCATCAAACTGTAGGAGCTGGCTTGCCAGCGATAGCAATCAAAAGATCACCGCAAAGTCCAAGGTCCTCATCGCCGGCAAGCCGGCTCCTACAGTGTTATGCGTACTCCCTGATAATCACGCAACAACCGAAGCCACCGGCCATTGTTGATGCGGAATCGGTAACTTGCGCGAGTCGCCGCGCCCCATCGGAAAGTACATAAACCCGCTGCGCGCCAACCGGTCCGCGTCATACAGATTGCGCCCGTCGAATATCACAGGCGCTTTCAATCGCTGCTGGATCAGGTTGAAATCCGGCGCCTTGAACTGTTGCCACTCGGTGCAGATGATCAACGCATCAGCGCCGGACAGCACCGATTCCGGGGTGCCCATGAGCATCAGTTTCGCTTCGTCGGGATACAAATGCTGGGTTTCCTGCATCGCTTCCGGGTCGAACGCCCTTACGCTGGCACCGGCAGCCCACAGCGATTCCAGGAGTACCCGGCTCGGCGCGTCGCGCATGTCGTCGGTGTTGGGTTTGAACGCCAAGCCCCACACAGCAAACGTCTTGCCGCGCAAATCGCCCTTGTAGAACGCGTTGATGCGCTCGAACAGCTTGTGTTTCTGCCGCTGGTTGATGGCTTCCACCGCTTGCAGCAAGTCGCTGGAGCAATGCGCTTCCTCGGCGCTGTGGATCAGGGCGCGCATGTCTTTGGGGAAACACGAGCCGCCATAGCCGCAGCCGGGGTAGATGAAGTGGTAGCCGATGCGTGAATCGGCGCCGATGCCCAGGCGCACCGACTCGATGTCGGCGCCGAGGTGTTCGGCCAGTTCGGCGATCTGATTGATGAAGCTGATCTTGGTCGCCAGCATGCAGTTGGCGGCGTACTTGGTCAGCTCGGCACTGCGCACGTCCATGAACATGATCCGGTCATGGTTACGGTTGAACGGTGCGTAGAGGTCGCGCATCACATCGCGCACGTCATCGTTTTCGCAGCCGATGACGATGCGGTCCGGTCGCCGGCAATCGGCGACGGCCGAACCTTCCTTCAAAAACTCCGGGTTGGAGACGATCTCGAACTGCAGTAATCGGCCGACCTTGATCAGGCACTTGTCGATGTGCGCACGCAAGGTATCGCCGGTGCCCACGGGAACGGTGGATTTCTCCACCAGAATCACCGGCTGCTCGCGGTGACGGGCCACCGCTTCGCCCACCGACAGCACGTACCGCAAGTCCGCCGAACCGTCGTCCCGGGACGGCGTGCCCACCGCGATGAACAACACCTGGCCGTGTTGCACCGCGAATTTTTCGTCGGTGGTGAACTGCAACCGCTTGGCCTCCAGGCTTTCGCGCACCAGGCTGGCCAGCCCCGGCTCGAAAATGCTCACGTGGCCTTGTTGCAGCAACTCGACTTTCTTCTCGTCAATGTCCATGCAGACCACGTCGTGGCCGACTTCAGCCAGGACAGCGGCCTGCACCAGGCCGACATAGCCGCTACCAAATACACTGATTTTCATAGGTCACTCCTGAGTGTGGTCGCTTGAGCAGGTCGAGCGTTAATGGTGATGACGCCCAGAATGACCAGGGCCACCCCCAGGCTTTTGGAAAGGCTGAAATCTTCGTTGAACACCGGCAGGACGGCGGCCAGCAGATACACCAACGCGTAACTGATGCTCAGCAGCGAGTAAGCCCGGCCCAGCGGTACATCGCGCAGGGCCATGAGCCAGCTGAGCATCGACAGGGCGTAAGCGAGAATGGCGGCCAGCACCACGGCGACGGCGCTCGGGTCGAGGCGGGTGGTCAGCAAGTGCTCCGGTGACGGCAGGCGCGTCATGCTCCAGCGCATGCCCAACTGCGCGGCACTGCCGAGCAGTACGCTGCCCAGGGCGAAGCTGATACCCCGGCGCAGGCTCATGCGTTCAACCCCAGCAAAATCACGCCACCGATCACCAGCGCCACGCCCAACCCGTGGCGGCGATCGATGGTTTCGTGGAAGACAAAGCGAGCGATCAGGGTGATCAGCACGAAATTGAGGCTCAACATCGGATAGGCGACGCCGACTTCAAGTCGCTGCAACACCAGCAGCCATACCAGCAAACCAGCGCCCAGCGCGGCGAGGGCAAGCCACAGCCATGGCGAGCGCAATTTTTCGCCCCAGCCCGACGGCGTATCACGCCAGCTCTCCACGGCGTACTTCTGGGCGATCTGGCCCAGGCAAGTCAACAAGCAGGCCGCCAATACCAGCAACAGGCTCATGACGAACCCTGAGGGAATATCAAAATCACAAAGTAGCCTTGTTCATAGCGTTTGCCATCCTGGGCAAACGGTCGATTTCATGCAGCTCATCTTCACCCTTGACCCGCATCAGCACGCCCACCGAGCCACGCTGACGGGCGTCGTGCATCCACTGTTGCACGCGATCAGGGTCGACGCGTTGCGATGCGCCGTCAGGATAAGCGAGGCCATATTTCAGTTCGCCTATCGTGTTGTACAACGCCACGTCCGGGACGGCGTGATCACTTCATCGCCGATAATGGGGCGGGAGAAGGGGAGAAAAGCCTGACTCATGGGCACCTCAAGGCTGTTGGCTCAGGGATATGGTTCTCTCGGATCCAACGCAAGCGTAGCCGAATAATTAAAAGCTGCATCAATGAGTTGGCTCATCATGCTGACAATTCGCTTTCATTGACTTTTCCTGCCTGGACCGGCAGGTTGGAGGCCTGTTGCAGCTCACCGGATGCACAAGAGGTTAGGCGCGCTTTTGTGAAAGGAACATGAAAAGCCGGTCGGCGAATCGTTTATCTGAAGGCTATTAAGCCAGCGCTCAGACTCCTGCCATTCATCGTGTTGTTAAGTAGAAAGGTCCTACAGAAGTGGCCCGCTTTATATGAAGGATGTTTCAATCCTTAGTTGTTTTAATGATCTGTTTCCACTCAAGGCCGTTTTGTTTTGATTGACTTACCTGTTGCTGATTCAACTGCTGCAAAGAGCCCGATGACCGTGTATCTGGCGCGACTGGCGCCGTCCAGCCAACTGACCATGCGTTACGTGTTGCAGGATGCCGCCGACCGTCTGGGCTTCGAAGACATGAACGTCGAGGAAATTCCCTGGCACGAGCTTCAGCCCGAGGATGTGATCGCGCTGGTCGCGGCACTGCGTGAGGATGGCTACGCGCCGAATACGTCGTCGCTGTACGTCAACGCTGTGCGCGGGGTGATGAACGAAGCCTGGCGCATGAGCCTGATCAGCCAGGAACACTTGCTGAAAATGCGTTCGGTCAAGGGGATTGCTGGTACGCGCCTGTCCCAGGGGCGCAACCTGCGACGCTCGCTGATTCAGGAAATGATGGCGGTCTGTGCCGCGGACCCTCGGCCACAAGGCCTGCGAGACGCGGCGATCATCGGGATTCTGTATGGCTCGGGCATGCGCAAGTCGGAATCGGTGAACCTGGACCTCGATCAGGTGGATTTCACCGAGCGCAGCCTGCGGGTGACCGCCAAAGGCAACAAGCAGTTGATCAAATACGCGCCGGCCTGGGCATTCGCCAAACTGGATGCCTGGCTTGAGTTGCGCCGCTCGCAACTCAAGGAAGGCGAAGTGGACGATCCGTTCCTGTTCAATCGCATTCGCCGTGGCAGTCACATCACCCGCGAGCGCATCACCAAACACGCGATCTATTACATCGCCCGCCAGCGCGGCGCGCAGGTTGGGGTGAAGATCATGCCCCACGATTTTCGCCGCTCGTTCATTACCCGGGTGATCGAGGAACATGACTTGTCGATCGCGCAGAAACTCGCCCATCACAGCAATATCCAGACAACCGCCAACTATGACGTGCGGGATGACAACGAGCGGCGACGGGCCGTGGATCGTTTCGACCTTTAAGCTTCGCTCAACACGTGGGCGTGACCGATGGTCGAGACGTGCACCGCACTGCCGGTAGGTGGCGCGTAGAGGCCCGAACTGCGCACCATGAGCGTGCGGCCGGGCTGCTCGGCGGATGGCAACGACTCCAGTTCCACGGTCAAGGTGCAGGTATTGCCGCTGAAGTCCCGCTCGGTCACCACCGCGCGACACCCCGTGGCCTCCACCGCGCTCGGCACGATGCCGACCACTTGCAGCTGCTCGGGCCGCAGCATGATCTGCGCGCAACGGTTGTTGCGATGGTTGTTGACCGGGATCCGCCCCAGATCACAATGCGCCCAGCCAGCCTCGATCCTGGCGGGCATGACCACCGCATCGCCGAGGAACAGCGCGGTTTGTTCGTCACCGGGGTAGCGGTAGAGGTCCAGTGGATGACCTGACTGTACCAGTTGGCCCTCACGCATGACCGCCAGTTGATCGGCAAACGACAGCGCCTCACTCTGGTCATGGGTCACCAGGATGGTGGTGACCCCGGCGTCTGCCAGCAACCGCGCGACCAGTTTGCGCATGGTCGCGCGCAAGCCGGTGTCGAGCGCGGAGAACGGCTCATCAAGCAACATCAGGCGCGGCTGTTGCGCCAGTGCCCGCGCCAGAGCCACACGTTGTTGCTGGCCGCCGGAAAGCTCGTGGGGCCAACGATTGGCCATACTGGAATCCAGCGCCACGCTGTCCATCAGTTCAGCAATACGCTCCTGTTTTTTGGCACCCTTGGTCGACAGGCCGAAACCGATGTTGGCGGCCACGGTCATGTGCGGGAACAGGGCGCCGTCCTGCGGGACATAACCTATCTGGCGTTGATGCGCCGGGACTTCGTGGGTGTCGTCCACCAACGTCTGGCCGTTGAGCGTCAGGCGACCCCAGTCCGGAAACTCAAAACCGGCGATCATGCGCAACAAAGTGGTTTTGCCCGAACCGGAAGGCCCGACGATCACCGTGCGGCTGCCCGTTGGCACCGACAGGCTGATGTTTTCCAGGGCGCGTTGCGAGCCATAGGATTTGCAGATCGAATGCAGTTCAAGAGCGTTCATCGGCCAGCCGTTTTTTTGGATTGGTGATAGAGGAGCCCGGTCAACGGAAGTGACAGCAGGATCATCAGCAAGGCATAAGGCGCCGCAGCGACGTAGTCGATCTCGCTGGTCAACGCCCAGAACCCGGTCGCCAGCGTGCGTGTGCCGTTCGGTGCGAGCAGCAGGGTGGCGGTCAATTCATTGGTGATCGCCAGAAACACCAGCGCGGCACCGGCGGCCGCACCGGGCGCGGCGAGGCGCAGGGTAATCAGCCACAATGCGCGACCGGGCGAGCGACCGAGACTGCGCGCGATGTTCTCCAGTTCCACCGGCGCTTGGGCGATGCCCGCCCGCAAGCTGACCAGCGCACGGGGTAAAAACATCAGCAGATACGCCAGCAGCACGGTGATCGTGGTCTGATAAATCGGCCGGGCGAAATGTACCGTGACCGTCACCAAGGCCAGGGCGACCACAATGCCCGGCAAGGAACTGGTGATGTAGTTGCAGCTTTCGAGGACCCGTTGCAGCCGCCCCGGCGAGCGGATCGACAGCCAGGCAATCGGAATCGCCGCGCACGTGGTGAGGGCCGCACCCGCAATCCCGAGCAGCAGCGTCTGTTGCAGCGCCGGCATCAACTCGGCCATCTGCCAGACGTGCACACCACCGGCGATCAGCCACTTGCCCAAGGTGATCAACGGCACCCCGAGCGCGAGGGCGCAGGTCACGATTTGCAAGGTCAGCGCGAGCACAGTGGGCACCTTTTTCAGGCGCACGAGCTGCTGCTCCCGGGCGCTTCCGGAACCGACGCGGGCATAACGCGCATTGCCACGCGCCGTCGATTCGACGGTGAGCATCGCCAGGCAGCACAGCGCGAGAACACTGGCCAGCATGTTCGCGGCAGGTCCGTTGAAGGTGGACTTGAACTGATCGAAGATCGCCGTGGTGAAGGTGTCGAAGCGGATCATCGCGTACAGGCCATATTCGGCCAGCAGGTGCAGCCCCACCAACAAGGCACCGCCGCAAATGGCCAGGCGCAACTGCGGCAGCACGACGCGAAAAAACACGGCCCAAGGCTTTAGCCCCATCGATTGCGCGACATCTTCAATGGCCGGATCGAGCCGACGCAAGGTCGCCGCAATCGGCAAGTAGAGGAAGGGGAAGTAGGCGATGACCGACACCAGAACCCCGGCAAACAGCCCGTGAATCGGCGGCACCAGGCTGACCCAGGCATAGCTGTGGACGAATGCCGGAACTGCCAGCGGCGCTGTTGCCAGCAACGACCACCAGCGTCGCCCCGGCAGATCGCTGCGTTCGGTCAGCCAGGCCAGTGTCACGCCCAGCGCGATGCACAAGGGGATCGTGATCAACACCAGCAACACCGTATTGATCAACAGCTCGCCAACCCGTGGCCGAAACACCAGCGCCAGCAAGGTCGACCAGCCGGTTTGCACGGACACGCCAATGACAAAGGCGATGGGCAGCAGCGCCAGCAGAGAAACCAGCACCGACAAACCGATCACCCACGCACCGCCGCGACCCACGAAAAATCCGCGGGGGCGGCGGCGTAAAGTTGCGGGTATCGCCTCAGCGACGCCCGCCGGTAATGTTTCAGGTATCAATTAGAGCAGTCCGGCCTGAGTCATCAGCTCCACGGCTTTTTTACTGTCGAGTTTCGAAGCGTCGACTTTCGGCGCGTCGAGCTGCTGCAGCGGCACCAGTTTGGGGTTGGATTCAGCGTTCTTGCCTACAGCGTATTCATAGGAGTTGCCGGTCTTGAGGATCGCCTGGCCGTCTTTGCCGGTGACCCACTTCAGGAACGCCTGTGCTTGATCCTTGTGTTGGCTGGACGCCAGGACACCGCCACCGGAAATACTCACAAACGCGCCCGGGTCTTTGTGCTTGAAGTAGTGCAGGGCGGTGTTCTTGCTGTTCTCGCCGGTCTTGGCCTGATCACCGAAGCGGTAATAGTGATAAATCACGCCGCTGTCAATTTGCCCGGCGTTGACCGCTTTGAGCACCGAGCTGTTGCCCCGGTACGCGGTAAAGTTGTTTTTCATGCCCTTCAGCCACTCAAGCGTGGCGGCTTCGCCCTTGAGCTCCAGCACGGCGGCAACAATCGCCTGGAAGTCGGCACCGGCCGGCGAGGCCGCCCAACGGCCTTTCCACTTGGCGTCGGCGAGGTCCATCAGCGACTTCGGCAATTCGGCTTCAGGCAGTTTGCCCGGGTTATAGACAAACACCGTGGAGCGCGCCGCGATCCCGACCCATTTGCCATGGGCCGGACGGTAGGCTGCGTCGATCTGTTCCAGGGTGGTCGGTGCCACGGGTGCAAACAGCCCGGCGTTGTCCACCAGCACCATGGCCGGGGAGTTTTCGGTCAGGAACACGTCAGCCGGGGAGGCCGCGCCTTCCTGCACGATCTGATTGCCCATTTCCGTGTCGTCGCCATTGCGTATCGTGACCTTGATCCCGGTTTCCTTGGTAAAACCTTCGACCCAGGCTTTGGTCAGGCTTTCGTGCTGGGCGTTGTAGACCACGATACCGTCGGCATCGGCGGCGTAGACGTGGCCGGCGCTCAGCAGGGCAGTAGCCAGCAGGGCTTTTTTCAGGAAAGAGGGGATATGGCGATTCATGCTTCGGGCAGCTCCTGTTTTTTGGGCGTCATGCGCAGGAATTCGCGGTTCAACCAATGCGAATCATTTGCATGTTTCGAGTCGCTGGAATGTAGTGAGTGCAATGAGAAAAAAACGTTAAAAAAACCGTTAATACATGTCATTTTCATTCAGATTAGCAGCGACTCAGCCCCTTGCCCGGTCGATCTGATTCAAACGATGTCGTCGATCAGGATATGGCGCTGGCCACGGCTGCAAATCTCGATCCTGGCCTCGACGCCGTAGACATCGCGCAGCATCTGTTCGGTGATCACTTCATCGCTGGGACCGCTCCCCCGGGACGTTCCATTGGCGATGACCAATACCTGATCGGCAAAGCGTAGCGCTTGATTCAGGTCATGGATGGCAATAAACACAATGACCTCGCGTTTGCGTGCCAGCGCGCGCATGAAGTTCAGCACTTGCACCTGCCGATGCATGTCCAGTGCGCTGGTCGGTTCGTCCATCAGCAGGATTTCCGGCTCGCGCACCAGCGTTTGTGCGATCGATACCAATTGCTGCTGCCCGCCACTGAGTTCGCCGAGGTTGCGAAAGGATAGTTCGGTGATGCCTAGCGCGTCGAGAATCTGGTCCACGAGTTTCAGTTCGTCGTCGTGAACGACCCACCCCGGCGTCAGTTGTTTGCGTGCCAGCAGCACGGATTCGTAGACGGTCAGCCGGGCACTGGCATTCAAGCCCTGAGGCATGTAGCTGATGCCCTGCGGCCCCTTTTTCGAGCCCTGCAAGTTGACCTGTCCCGGGCCGTCAATCAGCCCGGCCATGCGTTTGAACAGGGTGGATTTGCCCGCTGCATTGGGCCCGACCACTGCGACCACCTGGCCACCGATAAACGTTGCCGTAGTCACGCCGCTAATGATCTCGCGCTGGCCATAGCGAGCACCAAGGTTTTCAAGCTGGAGCTTCACCATGTGTTTTTCTTCCCGCCGAGGATCAAAGAGATGAAGAAGGGCACGCCGATCAGCGAAGTGACCACGCCAATGGGGAAAATCGCGCCGGGGATCAGGGTTTTGCTGACCACCGAACTGGCGGACAGAATCAGCGCACCGGTCAGCAGTGACGCCGGCAAAAAGAACCGTTGATCTTCACCAATCAGCATCCGGGCAATGTGCGGGCCGACCAGCCCGATAAAACCGATGGTGCCGACGAAGGCCACCGGAAACGAGGCGAGCAGGCTGACCATGATCAGCGTCTGGAAACGCAGGCTGCGCACGTTGATCCCGAAGCTCGCGGCTTTATCGTCGCCCAGACGCAAAGCGGTCAGGGCCCAGGCCCGTTTGGCGAAAATCGGCAAGGTAATGAGGATCACCGCGCAAATCACCCCGAGTTTTGGCCAGGTGGCTTTGGTCAGGCTGCCCATGGTCCAGAACACCACAGCCGCCACCGCTTGTTCGGTGGCAAAAAACTGCACCAGTGCCAACAACGCGTTAAACGTAAACACCAGGGCAATGCCGAGCAGCACGATGGTTTCAGCGGTTACGCCGCGACGCATGCTCAGAAAGTGGATCAGCAGCGCGCAGAGCATGGCCATGATGAACGCGTTCAGCGGCACCATGTACTGCGCCGCCAACGGGAACAGCGCCACCCCGAAAGCCAGCCCCATTGCCGCGCCAAAACTGGCGGCGGCAGAAAGGCCCAGGGTGAATGGACTGGCCAGCGGGTTGTTGAGGATTGTCTGCATCTGCGCACCGGCCAGCGACAGCGCCGCGCCGACCGCAACCGCCATCAGCGCGACCGGCAAACGGATGTCCCACATCACCACCCGCACTTGCGCCGGTGCCGTGTCCGGTGAAAACAGGGCGCCAAGCACCTCCCTCAGGCTGTAACTGGCCGGCCCCAGCGCCAGATCGAGCAGCACGCTGAACACCAGCAACACCGCAAGCGCAACAAGGATCAGCCGTTTTCGCAGGACCCGTTGGCGGTACGTCGCGCTCTGCGCAATAGGCATTTCACCTAGCGAACTCATGGCTTGTCCTCGGTTTTCTCAAGGCTGACGAAGTAGCCCGGCTGGTAGGGCACGGGCAGGAAACGCTCGTGGAGTTCGCGAAACGAGGCGTCGGGATCCAGATCGGCAAACAGCGCCGGATGAAACCACTTGGCCAATTGCTGGATGGCAACGAATTGATAGGGGCTGTTGTAGAACTGATGCCAGATGGCATGAAACGCTTGATCGTTCTGCGCCTTGATACCCGCGTAAGCTGGGCGCTGGGTGTACCAGGCCAGTTTGTGTCGCGCTTGTGCCAGGTCCGCCCCCGGTCCGACGCCCACCCAGCGACCGCCTGGCGCAAAGGCTTGCCAGTTGGCGCTGGTGACGACCACTTGATCCGGGTTGGCGACGATCACCTGCTCCGGGTTCAACTGGCCAAAGGTGTTCGCAATAATGCTTTTGGCGATGTTGTTGCCACCGGCCATGTCGACAAACAGGCCGAAATTTTCGTTGCCGAAACTCAGGCAACAATCGTCGGTGTACCCACCGATTCGCTCGATGAATACATTGGGCCGCGCAGGGTGTTTGGCCTCGATGACGTCGGTGACACGACGGATCTGTTGATTGCGAAAGTCGATAAACGCCTCGGCGCGATCCTCCTTGCCAAACAACTGGCCGAACAGGCGCATGGTCGGCTCGGTGTTTTGCATCGGGTTGTTGCGAAAATCGACGTAGACCACCGGGATCCCCAGCGCGTCGAGCTTCTCGATGTAGCGCGCATCTTCGGTGGCGTGTTGCGCCTCGATGTTCAGGACGATGACGTCCGGTTGTTGCGAGATCGCTTGCTCGATGTCGAAGGTGCCGTCCTCAAAGCCGCCGAAGGTGGGAATCCTGGCGATGTCGGGGAACTTGCGCAGGTACGCGCCGTAAGTGTCCGGGTCGGACTGAATCAAGTCCTTGCGCCAACCGACGATGCGCTCGATGGGGTTTTGCGTATCCAGCGCGGCGACCAGGTACAACTGGCGACCTTCGCCGAGTATCACCCGTCTGACCGGGATGTGAACCTTGACCTTGCGGCCCAGCAAGTCAGTGACCGTAACGGCGGCGGGATCCGGATTCGCCGCGAGCGCGGTGCGTGGAGCCAGAGAAAACCCCACCACGCCCAGCAGCCCCGCCAATAGCAGGGCCGCAAAAGCGTGGCGGCGTGGATGAACAGATGCCATGGTTGAAACCTTTGCAGGGAGCCCGACCGGACAACGGCTCAGACCGTTTTCCGGGGCTGATCGTTTCAGAAGTCGACGGTGGCCGACAGTTGCAGGGTGCGTGGCGAACCTTGTGAGAAGGCGCCATAGGACGCGACACCAGACCAGTACTCACGGTCAAAAACGTTCTGCACCGTGGCCCGGAACGTGGTCGGACGCTCCGCGATGCGCGTGGCGTAGCGTGCGCCTACATCGAAGCGGGTCCATGGGTCGAGTTCCTGGGTGTTGGCCTGGTTGACGTATTGGCTGCCGGTGTAGATCGCGCCGCTGGTCAGGGTCAAACCTTCGATCCACGGCGTATCCCACTCGGCCCAGAGATTGGCCTGGACTTCGGGCACGCCCACCGGTTTGTTGCCGCGATTGGCCGCGGTACCGGTCTTGGTCAGTTCGGCGTCGAGGACGGTGACGCCACCGAGCAGGCGAGTGCCTTGGGCGATCTCGCCAAACACGTTCAACTCCACGCCCCGGTTGCGCTGTTCACCTTGTACCGAGAACACACCGGAGGCCAGTTCGCCGCTGGGCTTCTTGATCTGGAACAGGCTGAGCGTGGAGGTGAAGGTGCCGTAGTCGACCTTGACCCCGACTTCCTGCTGGCGGGAAATGTACGGCGCGAAGATCTCGCCGGAGTTCGACGCAGTGGCCGGCGCGATGTCGCCCTTGCTCAAGCCTTCGATGTAGTTGTAGTAGAACGACACGTGGTCCCAGGGTTTGACCACCACCCCGAACAGCGGCGTGGTTTCGCTTTCGTCGTAAGACGTGGTGACGGCGCCGGCCGCGTTGAAGTTATCGGATTCGATGTTCTGCTTGCGCAGGCCGACAGTGACCTGCAAGCGTTCATCCAGTACCGAAAGGGTGTCGGCCAACGCCACGCCCGACAGCTCTGTCTCGGAGACTTTGAGGGCATCCGGTTCGGCAATGGTCGGTTTCGGACGGTCGATCGGGTGGTACATGTTCGACAGCACGGCCGGCCCGGAAATGATGCCGCGTTTCAGTTCGTCGCGATAACGGGTGACCTGCAACGTGGTGCTGTGGCTTATCGGGCCAGTGTCGAAGCGCAGGCGGGCACCGGCGTCGACGGTGTAGCGCTCGACTTCGAACTTGTAGTAACCCGGGATTGAAGAGGTATCACCCGCGTTGTTGAGAATGGTCGGGGTCTGATCAGACATCCGCTTCACGTCCGACCGGCCGCCACCGGCGTGGGCGAACACGGTCAAGGCGTCGTTGAGGTCGTACTCGGCACCGAGCAGTGCCGATTTATCGCGGGTTTCGGCCCAACCCCAGTCCTGGCTCACGTTGGTGCGGCCATTGGCGGCGGAGGGAATCTCCACGCCCGAGGCGATGAGAAACGGACGGGACGCGGCGTCGAATTGTTCTTTCTGGCTGATCAGGTCCAGGGTGGTTCGCAAGCGATCACCCTGATAGTCCAGGGAGATGGCGCCGATGTCGACGTCCCGGGATTGATCGTCGATGGCCGTGTCACCTTGCTGGGTGCTGCCGTTGACGCGCACACCGAAGCGACGTTCTTCGCCGAAGCGCCGGCTGACATCGATGTGGCCGCCGATCTGCGAATCCATGGCGTAGCTGGCGGTGAAGCGGGTCAGGTCCTCGTCGAGGGAACGCTTGGGGACTACGTTGATCACGCCACCGACACCGCTGTTCGGCGACATGCCGTACAACAGGGCGCCGGGGCCTTTTATCACTTCAATACGTTCAGCGTATTCGGTGAAGACCCGGTAGTTGGGCGCAACGCCGTACACCCCGTCGAACGCCAGTTCGCCGAGGTTGCCTTCGCCCACCGGGAAACCGCGAATGAAGAAGGAATCGACAATGCCGCCGGCCTGACCCGTGGAGCGTACCGAAGAGTCGCGCTCCAGCACGTCGGCCACTGTCACGGCCTGCTGATCTTTCATCAACGTCGAGGTGTAGTTGCTGACGCTGAACGGCGCGTCCATCACGTCCTTGTTGCCCAGCATGCCGAGACGCCCGCCACGGGCGACCTGACCGCCCGGGTAGGCTGGCGGCAAGCTGCCTTTGCGACCGTCGGTGCCATTGACCGTGGTTTCGGAAAGGGTCAGGTCACCCTCGCTGTTGGCCGGGATCGGCGCCAGGGTGTAGCTGCCATCACTGCGCAGCACTATTTGCAGACCGCTGCCGGACAACAGTCGGGTGACCGCTTCCTGGGTCGAGTACGTGCCGGAAAGGCCCGGACTCATCAGGCCTTCGGTCATCGATGGTCGGAATGACAGCGCAACGCCGGCGTCCACCGCGAACCTCGACAAGGTTGCACCCAGCGGGCCGGGGGCAATGCTGTAGGCACGGGTCGCGGTGGCATCCAGTGAAGCTGGCGCGGCAAGGGCAACGGGGCTGGCGACGCCGGTCAGGGCAAGGCTTAGCAACGCGCTGCGGATAGCCAGCTTGAGTGAGCGATCCGTACGCAGAGGTCGTGCAACGAACATGAAGTGATGACCCTTTCGACGAGAGAAGTTCTTCCTTTCCTTGCCAGTCGAGATCAAAAAAAGTATCACCCGCTCAGCGATTTTTTTTGCGCGAGGTTCAGGCGGGGGAGAGCGTCACCCAATAACCGCTCAAGTGGCCGGTAGCGAGCACCGGGTAGGTTTGCACCAGCATGTTCAAGGTGCGCTGGGTATCGCTGATGGGGAACGCGCCAGAAATGCGCAGATCGGCAATGGCCGGATCACAGCGCACGAAGCCTTTGCGATAACGCGCCAGTTCCGCGATGAAGTCGGCCAGACGCATGTTGTCGGCCATCAGCATGCCTTGGGCCCAGGCGCTGACGGAGCGATCCACCGGGTTCAGCAGGCCGAAAGCCTGTGATGAAAAATCAGTGCGTTGCCCTGCATTGACGATCAAGGGCGTTACGCCGTTGCCACCGGGCAGTTCCACCCTGACAGCGCCGTCCAGCACCGCGAGTTGAGTGCGGGCTTGCAGTTCGCGCACCGTAAACCGTGTGCCCAATGCCTGCATTCGCCCTTGACGGGTGGTCACCAGAAACGGTCGTGACTGGGGGGCTGCATCCGGCGCGGTCTGCACCAGGATTTCACCTTCACGCAAATTGATCAGCCGTTGACGGGCGTCGAACAGCACATCGATCGCCGAGTCGGTGTTGAGGGTAATGCGCGAGCCATCGGCGAGCGTCAACTCACGTTGCTGGCCCACGGCGGTCCGGTAGTCGGCCGACCATTGCTGCGATTCGACCAGTTTCCAACTGCCCCAGCCGGCGGGCAACACGGCCAGCATCATCGCCAGTTTGCCCAAGGCAACGCGGCGTTCGGGATTGCTCGGGCGATCCAGCGCCGACATCGCCAAGGACGGGGGCAGGCCGCCCAGCTTGCTTTGCAGCAGTTGGGCGCGGCCCCAGGCGCGGCTGCGTTCAGGGCTGCTGACGCGCCAGCATTCCCATTCGGCGCGCTCGGCATCATCAAGGTCGCCTTCGCTGATGCGCATCAGCCACTCGGCCGCTTCGTCGAGTACTTGCGGATCAATCTGGGCGGGCGTGGCGTAGGTCGACATTCACTCCACCAGCATCAGGCATTGAACGAAGGCCTGTTTCATGTAGCGCTTCACGGTGATCAGCGACACGTCCAGTTGCGTGGCGATGTCGTCGTATTTCAGCCCGCTGATCTGCGACAGCAGGAATGCGCGTTTGACCAGCGGCGGCAGGGCGTCGAGCATCGCGTCGATTTCATGCAGGGTTTCCAGCACGATGAAACGCAATTCGGGCGAGGGCGCTTCAGGCGCAGGCAACAGCGCCAGGGCATCCAGATAGGCGCGTTCAAGCGCCTTGCGCTGGTACCAATTGACCAGAATGCCCTTGGCCACACAGCTCAGGTAGGCGCGGGGCTGTTCAATGACCGCGACCCTGGAAGCCAGTATGCGTGTGAAGGTGTCTTGCGCCAGGTCCGCCGCATCCATGGCGTTGCCCAGTTTTTTACGCAGCGTGGCGTACAACCAGCCGTGATGGCCGGTATAGAGAGCCTCGATCGCGCGCAGATGATTGTGATGAGTCGCGGGCAGGGTATCGCTCATGGATGATAATTTTTAGCGATTGAGAAGTATTCCCAATACTAAGTTACTGCACCCCTGCGGCGCAAGAGGGAGGCTGATCAGTCGCAGCGTGGCGCTTCGTCCGCTTGCAACAGTACTGATCGATAACGCAAGGCGACAATGAACACCAAGGCCGTTGCGTAGGCCAGGCAAACGATCAGATAGGTGTATTGCAGGCCGTAGACCTGACTGAGCAAACCGCCCAAGGAAATACCAGCGATGGAGGTCAGTTGCGCGGTGCTCTGAGCCACTCCCAGTACGTAACCCTGTTGCGAACTGTCGACCGTTTTGGAAATCAGCGCCATCAGCACCGGCGTCGTGGCACCCAGCAACACGCCCCACAGGAAGTAGGCCATGACAAAAACGGCCGGGTTTCGGGTAAGGCCGGCGACGCCGGTCAGGCCGATGCAGCCAATGACAACCCAGGACATTCGCTGCAGGGTTTGCTGTTGGGTCCGGTGTTCGAAGTAGTGTGCCCAGCGCGTCGCCGAAAGGATGAAACCCAGTGCCAGCAAGCCGTAACACAGGCCCGTGACCGAATTGCCGACCTCAAAAACCGAGCTGACGTACAACGAAAACGAGGTCTGCGGCAGCATCCGCGCCAACAGCAGAATGCCCATTACGCCCAACAGTGGCATCAGAGGTGAACCCTGCCACACGCCGCGTGCCCGACCTGTCTGCGGCGCCGCATCCACCACGGGCGTTTTTTTCACGGGCGGCACATCCGGCAACGTCACGGCCGCCACCACGGTGCACACCGCACAGAGCGCCGAAGCGATGAGATTGATCCAGAAAAAAGTCGCGTAATCGAGAATCAGACCGCCGACCACTGCGCCTAGCAACGAGCCGACGTTGGTGGAGATTTGCAGGATCGCAAACAGGCGGGCCCGCCGTGAAGGCGCCTCGATACTGACCCCGTAAGCCTGGGCTGGCGCGATATACCCGGCAAAGGCGCCTTGCAGGAAGCGCAGCAGCAGAATCACCCAGATATCACTGCACAGCGCCAACCCCAACTGAGTCAACGACAAACCGGCCAAGGCACGAATCATCATCAACTTGTGGCCATAACGGTCGCCGATCCGGCCCCAGAAGGCGCTGGTCAGCATGATGCCCAGCATCGGGCCGACATACACGGCGATGCTGGCGAAACTGAATAGCGATTCCGACGTGGTCAGCCCGCGCAGGTAGACCGGCCAGAACGGGCCGCTCATTTCCATCGCACCCATGGAGATGAGCTGGATCGTGAACAGAAGATAAATCAGGATTCTGACGCTGGAACCCTGAAAAGTGCCTGAATGGAACATCGGTCAGCCTCGGTGGTTGGCCGGCATCCTACGTGCTTTGCCATCGAGGGAAAACCATAGCGGGCGTTCTGTATCGGAGTCAGTTGGCAGACGGACAGCCTCGCTGCGCAGTGGTTGCCGCCTGGCTGATCAACGCGGCCAGGCGTTTGACGTTGTTTTGCTGGGCCAACACCAAGTCATCGATGGCGGGGCCTGAAGGCGTCTGCAAGGTGCTGCGGCACGTAATCAGCGTGCTATCTCCTTCACCGGGATTGCGCAGGCGCCATTTGACGTCGATCAAACCGTACTGCCCGGGAATCGAGTCGAAGCGTTGCACATCCAGGCGTACCGACACTCTTCGCTGCGGACTGCTGTTGGCCAGTTGATCCACCAGAGCGCTGCGCAACTCGTCCACCAGACTCGCGGCCCACCATTGGTTTTCGAGAATCGCCAAGCCACTGTTGCCCTGACGAATGACGATCTGCGGGCGATCGACCTGGGGCGGTACGCTGAGGCCTTCGATCTGGATTTCCCCGCCGTTGCTTCGTGCGGTGCCGCTCAATTGTGCCGGGGTCAGGGTGTGGAACTGAATCGGGTCACTGCGGCAGGCGGCGAGCAGTAGACACGCAGTGACCAAGGTAATCTTCAGCGAAAAAGCCATGGGTGTTGCTCCTGTGGTCAGTTGCGCGGTGGGCCCTGTAGGTCCGTCGGTGCTGCGTTATTGGGACGACCGCGAATCAGCGACTCCGGATGCCGGCCCAGGTAATCCGAGAGCTCGCGCAGGGAGCGCGACATGCGCCCGAGTTCGTCCAGGGTCTGGGTCAATTGCTCGCGTTGCGGCGAGTCTTCGGCAAGGGTCGAGCTGGCCGACTGCAGGGTTTTGCTGACGTCTGCCAGGGTGGTTTGCACGCCAGGCAGGGTCTTGGCGTTGAATTGCGCGAGGCCCTTGCGCAGCTCGACGAGGTTGCTGTCGAGGTTGCCGGCGATGCGCTCGATGGGCAGTTGGTTGATCTTGGTGACCATGCCTTCGAGTTTTTCCTGCAATTGTTCGAGGCTGCCAGGAATGGTGGGAATGCTGACAGGACGGGCGGTCGGGTCGAACACGACTTTCTCCGCTTTGGGGTAGAAGTCGAGTGCGATGTACAACTGGCCGGTCAACAGATTGCCGCTGCGAGCCTGGGCCCGCAGACCGTTTTCGATGAAGCTGCCCATCAACCGTACGCCGGCGGCTTCGTCATTGGGGTCATGCTTCAACGCCTCAAGCATTCTGGCGTGGGCCTGGCCGAGCCGTTGCGGGTAGATCACGATGCCGACGTTAACCGGAAAGCTGCGTTTTTTCGGGTCGAAATCCAGATTGACCGACACAACCCTGCCGAACTCGATGCCAAGGAACTCCACCGGCGCACCGACCTTCAGCCCTCGTAATGCCTGGTCGAAACGCAAACTCAGGAACTGCGCCTTGCCGCTGGGTGGGGCGAGGGCGGTTTGCTGGTCTTCGAACAGTTCGAAGCCTTGGTCCTCTAGCGCCGGTTTATCGTTGGGACTGTATTCCGGTGCCCTGAACGCGATGCCGCCCACCAATATGGACGAGAGCGACTCGGTCTTCACCGAAAAACCGTTGGCGCCGACGTTGACATCGATGCCGCTGGCATTCCAGAACCGGGTGTTATCGGTGACGTAGGCGTCGTTGGGCGAATGGATGAAGACTTCGAGGTTCACCCCTTTGCCGTCGGCATCCAGGGCATAGGCGACCACTTGGCCGACCGGAATTTTGCGGTAGTAGACGGGGGAACCGATGTCGAGCGAGCCCAGGTCCTGGGTGTGCAGCGTAAAGCGCTTTCCGGGTTCGCCATAGG
This sequence comes from Pseudomonas sp. GT1P32, assembly GCF_054897805.1. Classification (NCBI taxonomy): domain Bacteria; kingdom Pseudomonadati; phylum Pseudomonadota; class Gammaproteobacteria; order Pseudomonadales; family Pseudomonadaceae; genus Pseudomonas; species Pseudomonas sp. GT1P32. The sequence continues at coordinate 1,107,662 of NZ_CM142704.1, read as the reverse complement.
TAATGGGTGGCGGGTTTTCCAGCCCGGTGAAATTCTTCGACCGGGCATTGGCCTGGCCGATGTCGGCGCCAATGTAGTCCCCGGACAGCAGTGTATCGATGCCCGACACGCCGCCAGCACCGATGCGGGGCCGCACCACCCAGAATTGCGAATCTTCGCGGGTGAAACTTTCCGCCTGCTTGGACAGTTTGATGGTGGCGTTGACGCTTTTCTGGTCGTCGCTCAGTTCCACGTCGGAGACATGCCCGATCACCACGTTGCGGTATTTGACTTCGGTCTTGTTGGCGGTCAGGCCGCTACCGGTCTTGAACGTGACGGTGATGGTCGGTCCTTCCTGCAAAATGCTGTGCACCACCAGCGAAATGCCCACCAGCACCGCGACAAGCGGCACGATCCACACCAATGAAACACTGAAACGGCGGGTCTTGATGGGGGCCTGTCCGGGAGCTTGCGGCCCGTCAGCGGCTTGCGACTTCATCCTTGACCTCCTCGTTTTCGGAATTTTGCTGATCCCAGATCAGACGCGGGTCGAAACTCATCGCCGCCAGCATGGTGAATACCACCACCAGACCAAAAAACAGAATGCCCGCGCGCGGTTCGATATCGGCCAGCGCCTGGAACTTCACCAACGAAGCCACCAGGGCGACCACGATCACGTCGAGCATCGACCAATAACCGATGAGCTCGACGAAACGGTACATTTTTGAGCGCTCCTTGCGCGCCCAATCACTGTCGCGCTGAACGGTCACCAGCAGTAACGTCAGGGCGACGAATTTGATGCCCGGCACCGCGATGCTGGCAATGAAAATGATCAGGGCGATGTCCCAGGCGCCGTGCTGCCAGAAATCCAGCACACCGCCCATGATTGTGCTGTCAGCACCGTTGCCGACCATTTTGGTGTTCATCACCGGCAACACATTGGCCGGGATGTAAAACACCAACGAGGTGATCAAGTAGGCCCAGGTTCGGGTCAGGGCGTTGGTTTTGCGCCAATGCAGCGGTGCGCCGCAGCGTTCACATTCGTGGGGGTCGCCGGTCATGTCACAGGCCAGGCCGCAGCTGTGGCAGAGGCACAGGTAGAGTTCGCTGGCGACCGGTGGCCTGGTCATAAGACATCCCACAGTTCACGGACATCGCGCCCGGCGATGCGGATCATCATCAGGCTGAGAATGGCCAGGGCGAACAGGCCGATGCCGGGCAGGACGTCGAGCAACCCGGCGAGCTTGATCACCGCGACCATCGCCCCCAGCAGGCAGACTTCCAGCATGCTCCAGGGCCGCAGGGTTTCCAGCCAGCGCATACAGAATCTGAAACCCGGCGAGCGCCGGGAGGCGAGGGCGAAACTCAGGACCCAGATCAGCAGCAGTAACTGGAAAATCGGCGCGATGATCATGGCGATCGCCGCCACCATAGCGATGAAGGTAATCGGGCCGAGACTCAGGGCCTGCACGGAATCCCACAGCGTCGCGCTGTTTTTCAGGCCTTGCAGGCTGATGCTCATGACCGGGTAGAAATTGGCGAACACCCACAGCATCAACGCGGTGACGGTCAGCGCCAGCCGCTGCTCCACCGTCAGGCCGTTATAGCGTTGAAGCACGCCGCCGCAGCGCGTACAGAGGGTTTTCTGATGTTTGGCGAGCGTGACTTTTTGATACACGCAGTCGCAGTGCTCGCAGATGATCAGTTGGTCAGTCGTAGCCATAGGCCGCACTCGCCAGGAGGCAGGAAAGTCAGAGCACATCCTCAATATAGAAGTGCCTTGCGATTGAGCAAATTAAAAGGCGGACTTAAAGCTGACTTGCTGGTGATCGGGCCTCGAGTCCTGCACTGATCTTGCGGCCGCCATCGCCAGCAAGCTGGCTCCTACAGGGGTTGGTGTTTACCCGGTGGATCGGCTGCGCACGGACATTGTAGGAACCGGCTTGCCAGCGATCGGGCCTTGAGGCTGGCGGTTATGTCGAGGCCGCCATCGCCAGCAAGCCGGCTCCTACAGGGTTTGGTGTTTACCCGGTGGATCGGCTGGGTAGGGCCATTGTAGGAGCCGGCTTGCCGGCGATCGGGCCTTGAGGCTGGCAGTTATGTTGCGGCCGCCATCGCCAGCAAGCTGGCTCCTACAGGGTTTGGTGTTTGCCCGGTGGATCGGCTGGGTAGGGCCATTGTAGGAGCCGGCTTGCTGGCGATTGGGCTTTGAGGCTGGCGGTTGTGTTGAGGGCGCCATCGCCAGCAAGGGGAGTGTGTTTTAGCCGAGGATTTCGCGCAGGCGATACCAGAACATGCCGAGGGCCAGCAGCGGTGAACGCAGCTTCGGGCCGCCGGGGAAGGTCATGTGGGGCACGGCGCTGAATACGTCAAAGCCTTGGCTGTGCCCGGCATGAATCGCTTCGCCCAGCAGTTTCGCGCACCAGTGGGTCACGTTCAGGCCGTGACCGGAATAACCCTGTGCGTAGAACACGTTCGGATGCTGGCTCAAGCGACCGACCTGGGGGAAGCGATTGGCGGTGATACCAATCTTGCCGCCCCATTGATAATCAATGCGCACATCGGCCAGTTGCGGGAACACCTTGAGCATTTGCGGGCGCATGTAGGCGGCGATGTCTGCCGGATCACGCCCGGAATAATGGCAGGCTCCGCCGAACAGCAAACGCCGGTCCGCCGAGAGCCGGTAGTAATCCAGGCCGACCTTCTGGTCGCACAGCGCCAGGTTCTGCGGGATCAACTGCGTTGCGACGTCAGGCGCCAACGGCTCGGTGGCGATGATGTAGCTACCCGCCGGAAGCACCTTGCCGCTAAGCTTCGGTTCGAGTTCGTCCAGATGCGCGTTACAGGCCAGCACCAAACTGCCGGCGCGCACCGTGCCACCGGCACAACGCACCTGCACGGTATTGCCATGAATCAACTCCAGCACCGGGCTCTGTTCGAAGATCTGCACCCCAAGCGATCGCGCAAGTCGCGCCTCACCGAGCACCAGATTGAGCGGGTGCAAATGCCCCGAACCCATGTCCACAAGGCCACCGGCATACACGCCTGAATTCACCACCTGCTCACGGATCTGCTCCGGCCCGACCAAGCGCGTTTCATGGGCGTAACCCGACTCGACAAGCCCTTCCTGCTCAGCCTTGAACGCCGCGAACTGTGCCTTGGTGTTGGCCAGCTCGCAAAAACCCCAGCGCAAATCGCAATCGATGCCGTGCTCGCGGATGCGCTTGCCCACCAGCTCGACCGATTCGGTCCCCGCGCGTTCCAGGTAACGCACGCCTTCAACGCCGACATGCCGGGCGAAACCGCTGACGTCATGCCCGATGCCGCGGATCAACTGACCACCGTTGCGCCCGCTGGCGCCCCAGCCGATCCGCCGGGCTTCCAGCAAAATCACCGAGAGCCCGCGCTGAGCCAGTTCGATGGCCGTGTTGACCCCGGTAAACCCGCCGCCGATCACACAGACATCGGCGACAAGATCCTCTTGCAGCGCAGGGAAGGGCGCCAGCGTATGGGCCGATGCTGCGTAATAGGAACGCGCATGTTCGTGGTTGTACTGATTCATTTGTTGGACTTCACTTTGCTCCAGGAACGTGTCATCAACCGCATGATCGCCTGTGGCGGGGTGGTCGAGATGTAGAGCTTGTCGAGCACTTCCTGAGGCGGGTAGACCTCGGGATTGTTCACCAACTCAGGGTCCATGAATTGCTTGGCGGCCGGGTTGGGGTTGGCGTAACCGACCGAGGCGCTGACCTTGGCGATCACTTGTGGGTCGAGCAGATAGTTGATGAAGGCGTGCGCCTCCTTTGTATTACTGGCGTCGGCAGGAATCGCCAGCAAATCGAACCACAGGTTGCTGCCTTCCTTCGGAATCGCGTAGGCGATGTTCACGCCGTTCTTGGCTTCCTTGGCGCGGTTGGCGGCCTGGAACACGTCGCCGGAATAACCGAACGCCACGCAGATGTCGCCGTTGGCCAGGTCCGACACGTACTTGGATGAGTGGAAGTAAGTGATGTAAGGCCGGATGCTCAGCAGCTTGGCTTCGGCCTTCTTGTAGTCCTCGGGATTTTCGCTGCGCGGGTCCATGCCCATGTAGTTGAGGATCGCGGGGAAGACTTCATCCGCCGAGTCCATCATCGACACGCCACACTGGCTGAGCTTCTTGATATTTTCCGGTTCGAACAGCACGGCCCAGGAGTCGATGTGATCGATGCCCAGCACTTGCTTGACCTTGTCGACGTTGTAGCCGATGCCATTGGTGCCCCACAGGTAAGGCACCGAATGCTCGTTACCCGGATCGTTTTTCTCCAGTAGCGCCAGCAGTTTCGGGTCAAGGTTCTTGAAGTTCGGCAGCTGTGCGCGATCCAGCTTGAGGAACGCGCCGGCCTTCACCTGGCGCGCGAGGAAGTGGTTGGACGGCACCACCACGTCATACCCGGTACGACCGGCGAGCAGTTTGCCCTCCAGGGTTTCGTTGGAATCGAAAACGTCGTAGATCACCTTGATTCCGGATTTGGCCTGGAAGTCGGCGAGGGTGGTTTCGCCGATGTAATCGGTCCAGTTGTAGACGCTGACCTGTGGTTGAGCCTGGGCAACGGCGCTGAACAGCAGGGCCAGCGCGACCGGGACCACGGATTTCAATAGACGCATATCGACACCTCTTGGAGTTATTGGGGTTTTTCCTGAACGTTCCTGTCCCTCTGTAGGAGCCGGCTTGCTGCGGGCGGCGTTCCGGCGATGGCGGCGCATCAAGCAACATTGATGACGCCTGACACAACGCTATCGCCAGCAAGCTGGCTCCTACAGGGGCAGCGTGATCTCATATGACGTGTGGTTTTCAGACACTAAGAAGCAAGAATTCCCGCTCCCACGAGCTGATCACCCGCTTGAAGTTCTCGTGTTCGGCACGCTTGACCGCGACATAACCGCGGACAAACTTGCTGCCCAGATAACGCTCGATGGTTTCGCATTCTTCCATCTGCGTCAGCGCGTCCTCGATGGTGATCGGCAGGCGCAGGTTGCGGCGCTCGTAGGCCCGGCCCTGTACCGCAGCGCTCGGCTCGATGCGTTCGACCATGCCGAGGTAACCGCACAGCAGGCTGGCGGCGATGGCCAGATACGGGTTGGCATCCGCGCCGGGCAAACGGTTTTCCACGCGCATCGCCTCAGGACTGGAGGTCGGCACACGCAGGCCCACGGTGCGGTTTTCTTCGCCCCACTCGACGTTCACCGGTGCCGAGGTGTCCGGCAGGAAACGGCGGAACGAGTTCACGTTGGGCGCAAACATCGGCAGCACTTTGGGGATGTATTTCTGCAGGCCGCCGATGTAATGCAGGAACAGCTCGCTCATCTGCCCGTCGGCATTGGCGAAGATCGGCTGGCCGGTGGCGATGTCCACCACACTCTGGTGGATGTGCATGGCGCTGCCCGGCTCGTCGCCAATCGGCTTGGCCATGAACGTCGCCGCGACATTGTGCTTGAGCGCTGCCTCGCGCATGGTGCGTTTGAACACGGTGATCTGGTCGGCCAGATCCAGCGCGTCGCCATGACGGAAGTTGATTTCCATCTGCGCCGGGCCGTCTTCGTGGATCAGCGTGTCGAGGTCCAGGCCTTGCAATTCGCACCAGTCGTAGACGTCTTCAAACAGCGGGTCGAATTCGTTGGCGGCGTCGATGGAAAACGACTGACGCCCACTTTCCGCACGGCCCGAACGGCCCATCGGCGCTTTGAGCGGCAAGTCCGGGTCTTCGCAGCGCTGGGTCAGGTAAAACTCCATTTCCGGCGCGACAATCGGCTTCCAGCCTTTGTCGGTGTACAACTGCAGGACTTTCTTCAGCACGTTGCGCGGCGACAGTTCGATCGGGTTGCCGAACTTGTCGAAGGTGTCGTGGATCACGATCGCGGTGGGCTCGATGGCCCATGGGATCACGTACACCGCATCGGAAACCGGCTTGCACACCATGTCGATGTCGGCCGGGTCGAGCAGGTCGTAGTAGATGTCGTCGTCGACAAAGTCCCCGGTTACCGTTTGCAACAGCACACTTTCCGGCAGGCGCATGCCTCGCTCATGCAGGAACTTGTTGGTGGGCGCAATTTTGCCGCGTGCAATGCCGGTCAGGTCGCTGACGACACACTCGACTTCGGTAATCTTGTGATCTTTCAGCCACGTGAGCAGCTGATCGAAAGGGACATTCATAAAGACCTCGTTATTGGTTTTATTAACGCCGGGGAGGGTGGTTTCATCCGCCACACACTTCCCCTGGGACGCGTTGACGACTATCTTGGGCGAGCCTTGACGTTCCATCTATCCACTTTCAGCAGCACCAAAACGCACCAAACGAGTGCGTAAGGTCACCCATGACAGCGTGCAATCCATTACAGGTCCAAGCGTTCAACACCGCCGATGTCGCCGAGCAAATCCGCGCCACACCCGGTTGGGTCCAGCATTACCAGCAGATGTCGCCGGGGCATTTCGCCGGGCGGGTGCGTTACCTCGACCTGCAGGGCGTAGAGATTTACGAAGAACACATGAACACCCGGGTCGAGCAGAATTTCAGCGCGCCCGAGGGTTCACTGGCGTTCTGTTTCGATCGCAGTGACAACGCGCTGTACGTGCTGAATGAAGAAAGCCGCAACATCTGGATCACGCCGGAGAACTACCAGGAAATCGCCGTGGTGTTCGGGCCGGAGTTCGTTCAGCGCCACGGTCTGAATGTCGCCAGGCTCGAAGGGCTGTTTATGGCGCCGCTGAATTCGGGGCAGAACGCGCTGTTCAGCCGCTGGCTGAGCGGGACTCTGACCCGGTTGGCGCAAACCCTCGATCCGCCGAGCAAAGAGGCCTTGACCCAGCAGTTGCTGGAAGACTGTCTGTACATCCTCGACAACGCCTCGGTCTGCCTGGATCGCGGCGGTTTGCAGCGCCGCGCTGAAGAGCGGGCGGTGATGAAGCGCATTGGTGAATGGGCGGCCGATTCCCCGGAAGAAACCCTGAACCTGCTGGAGCTTTCCCGGGTTGCCGGGGTTTCATTGCGTCAGTTGCAGCACGCGTTCAAGGCTTACACCGGCATGACGCCGACCCATTGGCTGCGTCTGCGCCGACTCAACAGCGCCCACCGCGAACTGCTGAATCGCTCGCCCTTGGAAACCACTGTGGCCGAAGTGGCGATGCAGTGGTCGTTCTGGCATCTGGGGCGGTTTTCCAGCAGCTACCGAGCGTTGTTCAAAGAGCTTCCCAGTCAGACCCTCGCGCGTAAAACCGGCCGGGCATCAAGCCGCTGAGCCGATCACTGCTCAGCGTGGCTTGGTTGCTTTGGGCGATTTAGTGCTGCCGGGGATGTGCAGGTAAGCCATGACGCTTTCGGTCAACTCGGTCGCCAGTTTGACGGCTTCCTTGTTGCGCGCCATCACCCCTGCGACCAACCCTTCGATCAAGGCAAGTACAGCGATGTTGGAACTGGTCATGACCGGGTGATCGGCCGGGGCGAACAGAACGTGATCGGCAACGCTGGTCAGCGGCGATGCCGGCGAATCGGTGATTGCCAGCACCTTGGCCCCGCGTTCATGGGCGAAACGGGCGAGTTGCAGGGTGTCGAGTGAGTAACGCGGCAGGGCAATTGCCAGCAAGACGTCCTGGTCGGTAATCGCGGCCAGACGGTAAGCGGCGTTTTCGTTACCACCCTCCATGCTGATAGCGGTGGCGTCCGCACAGAACGGCATCAGCGTCGAGGCGGCGAGGCCGGCAAAGTAGACACTGTTGCCAAACCCCAGAATGTAGATTTTGCGTGCGTTGATCAGGCTGGTGACGAACGCTTCAAACGTGTCTTCATGGTTGTTGGTTGCCGCCGTCGCCAGGTTACTGGTGGCGCTCTGGATTTGTTCCTGCAGCCCAAACGCGCCGTCGGGGCGATGCGCCAGTTCGTTGCGCAGCTTGTCGACGGGCGAGACCATTTGCTGCAACGTCGCCACCAGCTCGGCCTTCATGCCGGTGTAGCCGCCGAGGTTCAGGGCTTTGGCCAGGCGGTTTACCGCTGCGGGTGAGGTGGACGTGACGTGAGCCATCTCTTCAATGGTCAGCGTCGCCGCCTTCAGCGGGTGGCGCAGAATGAAGTCGGCCACCTTGCGCAGTGACGGCGGCAATTCGGAAACGGTTTCCGCCAGTTTGCGCATGACCGGCGCGGCATAGACCGTGGTGTCTTTCGATGGGGTCGGCATATCCGGCTCAACATTTCCTGAGAATTAGAGAAGGCCTGGCATGAGGTTGGCGCGAGTGTATCCGAAGCCGACCCTCGGCGTGCAGCGCAAGGGCGAGGGTCGGTGACGCAAACGCGCGGATTACTTCAAGCTGCCGGCCAAAAACTGTTGCAGCCGTTCGGACTGTGGTTTTACCAGCACCTCACGTGGGTCACCGCGCTCTTCGACCAAGCCCTTATGCAGGAACACCAGTTGATTGGAGACTTCCCGGGCAAACCCCATTTCGTGGGTCACCACCACCATGGTGCGGCCTTCCTGTGCGAGGTCCTGCATGACCTTCAGCACTTCGCCGACCAACTCGGGGTCGAGTGCCGACGTCGGTTCATCGAACAGCATCACTTCCGGTTCCATGGCCAACGCACGTGCGATCGCCACGCGCTGCTGCTCGCCACCCGACATATGCGCCGGCCACGCGTTCATGCGGTGCGCCACGCCGACTTTGTTCAAGTAATGCTCGGCCTTTTCCCGCGCTTCTTTCTTGCCCAGCCCCTGGACATGCACCGGGGCTTCCATGACGTTTTCAAGGGCACTCATGTGCGACCAGAGATTGAAGTGCTGAAACACCATCGACAGTCGCGAACGCATGCGCTGCAACTGCCGGGGTTCGGCAGCCTTCAGGCCGCCGAGTTTGTTGTTCACCAGTTTGAGCTGCTCGCCATTGAGCACGATATTGCCCGCGTTCGGCTGTTCCAGCAGATTGATGCAGCGCAGGAAGGTGCTTTTGCCTGAGCCGCTGGAACCGATGATGCTTATGACGTCGCCCGCTTTCGCTTCCAGGGATACGCCCTTGAGCACTTCGTGGGTGCCGTAGCTTTTGTGCAGGTTCTGGATTTCAAGTTTGTACATTCTGTTCACTCTCTGGTGTCAGTCGCTGAGTAAGCGGCCCTGGCGAATCAGGCGGGTGCCGGCGACTTTGGCCAGCCACAAACCGGGTTGGGCAAAACGCAGACGCTCGCGGGCATAAAGAATGCCGTCGGTGCTCGCGCGCACGATGCTGTGGCGATCGTTCAGCGGATCAAGCACTTCAAACAGCGGATCGCCAACCTTGACCCGGGCGCCCAGCGGTTGCAGGAAACTCACCACACCGGGGTGCGGCGCGTAGGCGTATTGCGTCCCGGCGAATGGCGTTGCTTCACAAGCGGATATCGGGGCCTGAGGCCAGTCACCGCTGATCAGGCCTTGTTCGGCGAGATAGCCGAGAATGGCCTCGGCGCTGTCGACACATTGCTCGCGCTCGGTGTCGGCCATGCCACGCAATTCGATGGTTGTAGCCACGCACGCCATGGGGATAGCCGCTTCGGGAAACAGCTCGGCCAGGCGTAACCAAGGAATCGCACAGGCTTCATCGAAAGCGCTGCCGCCAGCATCTTCGGCCAGCAGGGCGGCACCGGCGCCCAGGCGTGCGGCCAATGAGCGCAAGCGTGGCCAGTGTTGCGGCATGGCATAAAGCAGCATGATCGACTCGAAGTCGCAGTGCAGGTCCAGCACCACGTCGGCGTCACACGCATGCTGCAACAGCAAGCGACGCAGGCCATCGAGTTCCGAAGTGGCTGGCGGTATGTCGGCGAGGACATCGGCCATGGCGCGACGGATCAGCGCGGTGTTGACGTCGGCGTCGTCACCCAGTTGGCCTTTCACCAATGCGGCCACGGCTTCGGTCAACTCGGGGAAATCACGATTGAAATTCTTGCCGCTGGAGAACTCGAAGCGACCTTGATGGGTCGCCTGGAACATCTGGGCGATGCCGATGGGGTTGGACATCGGCACCAACTCGACGACACCGTTCAGGCGACCTTGCTCTTCCAGCACTCGCAGGCGACGTTTGAGTTCCACCGCCACGCGCATCCCCGGCAACTCGTCGGCATGCAGGGAAGCCTGGATGTATGCCTTGCGCGGCCCGCTGCCAAAGCGAAACAGTGACAGGCGCCGCTCGGTGCCCGAAGCACTCCACGGCAACAGGTATTCAATGTGCTCCATAACAGCTCCTTAATGCTTGCGCGGTGCCAGGTAGGCCAGCCAGCGGCGCTCGGCCAACTTGAACAGACGAACCAGGATGAAGGTCAGGGCCAGGTAGATAAGACCGGCAGTGATGAACGCCTCGAACGGCAGGTAGAACCGCGAACTGACTGTTCGCGCGGCCCCGGTGATATCCACCAGCGTGACGATCGACGCCAGGCTGGTGGTTTGCAGCATCATCAGCACTTCGTTGCTGTACTGCGGCAGCGCCCGGCGCAAGGCCGACGGCAGCAGAATGCGGCGGTACAAGGTCACGCGCGACATGCCCATGGCTTTGGCCGCTTCGATCTCGCCGTGAGCCGTGGCCTTCAAACTGCCGGCCAGTAACTCTGCGCTGTAGGCACTGGTGTTGATCGCGAAGGCCAGGCAGGCGCAAAAGGTGGCACTGGACAGGTAGGGCCAGAGCGCGCTTTGGCGTACCGACTCGAATTGCGCCAGGCCGTAATAGATCAGGAACAACTGCACCAGCATGGGTGTGCCGCGGATCACGTAGGTGTAAAGCCAGGCCGGAAAGTTGATCAGCGGTGATCGAGACACGCGCATCAGCGCCAGCGGAACGGCCAGGACCAGGCCGAATGCCAGGGAAATCAGCAGTACTTTCAGCGTCACCAGAATGCCGTTGAAATACAGCGGCAGGTTTTCCCAGATCAGGTTGTAGTCGAGCATCATTGGTTGCTCCCCATCACAATTCGGCGGCTTTGATGCCGACCGAGTAGTGTTTTTCCAGATAGCGCAGTACCAGCAATGACAGGCTGGTCAGCATCAGATAGAGCGCCGCCACCGCGAGGAAAAAGGTAAACGGCTCGTGGGTGGCGTCCGCAGCGTTCTTGGCTTTGAACATCATGTCCTGCAAGCCGATGACCGAGATCAGCGCGGTGGATTTGGTCAGCACCAACCAGTTGTTGGTGAAGCCGGGAAGGGCGAAACGAATCATCTGCGGCACCAGAATTCGCCAGAACACCTGCGCGCCGCTCATGCCATAAGCGGCACCTGCCTCGGCCTGGCCTTTAGGGATCGCCATAAACGCGCCGCGAAAGGTCTCCGACAGGTAGGCACCAAAAATGAAACCCATGGTGCAGACACCGGCGATAAAGGGATTGATATCGATGTAGCGGGTGTAACCGAGCGCAAGCGCGATGCGGTTCACCAGATCCTGGCCGCCGTAGAAAATCAGCAGGATCAACACCAGGTCGGGAATGCCCCGAATCAGGGTGGTATAACTTTCGCCCAGCATCGCCAGCCATTTCAGTGGCGACAAACGAAAGGCTGCTCCCAGCAGACCCAATGCTATCGCCATGGCCATGGAAGTCAGGGCCAGGTTAACGGTCAGCCAGGCGCCATCGAGAATGCTCGATCCGTAGCCGTGAAGCATGATGAAGTTCCTCAAGCGAGCGCGGTGAGGCGCGCAAACAAGCCCAAAGCGACGCCTGCCCGGGGGCCGGCGCCAGAGTGGCGGGTGAAGGCTTATTCGCCGTAGATATCGAACGCGAAGTACTTGCTCATCACTTGCTGGTACTTGCCATTTTCGCGGATGGCGTCAATGGCGGCACTCAGGCGGGCAACGTTGGCACTGTCACCTTTACGCACCGCGATCCCGGCGCCCCGGCCGAAATATTTCGGGTCGTTGATGTCCGGCCCCACCAGGGCGAAATCCTTGCCCGCCGCGGTTTTGATAAAGCTTTCGTTGGTGTTGACGATGTCGGCCAGCGTCGCGTCCAGACGGCCCGACGCCAGGTCGAGGAACGCCTCATTCTGCGAGGAATAACGCACCACCTCGATCCCGCGTTCCGCCAGCTGTTCGGTGGCGAAACGGTCGTAAGTCGAGGCACGTTGCACGCCGACTTTCTTGCCTTTGAGATCAATCAGCGGGTCGTTGATCACGTTGCCGGCCTTCATCGCGAACTTGCCCGGCGTGTGGTAGTACTTTTTGCTGAAGTCGACCGACTTCATCCGGTCCTCGGTAATCGACATCGACGACAGCACGGCATCGATCTTGCGCACTTTGAGTGACGGGATCATGCCGTCGAACTCCTGGATGACCCACTCGCATTTGATCTTCATTTCTTCGCACAGGGCATTGCCGATGTCGTAGTCGAAACCGCTGACGTTGCCCTCCGGTGTCTTGAAGGAGAAGGGTGGGTAAGCGGCTTCGATACCGATACGCAGGCTGTCTTCGTCGGCATGCGCCAGGAAGCTTGTTGCGCACAGTGCCATGGCGCCTAGAAGTGCTCTTTTGTTCATTTTGTTGACTCCTTGAAGGGGCGTTTGGGTGGTCCGGGTAGAAGCCGTCCGATCTGGCGATGTCGCAGTCCCTGAAATGTGTGCGGCTATAATTGACACGTTTTATTTCATAATGCAACTGTGTGAAAATAAACGTATCAATACGAGGCGCACAAATTCTCGACGTGCATGACCCAAAACCGGTGTGTCGTGAGGGCCGTCAGTCACCGGTCGGAGGAGGGGGAGCGGGGGTGATCTACACTCTTGATGGCTGAGAAAAATGCCAGGAGGTTTTCATGAACAGGTTGTCTTGCATTGGCCTGTGTCTCGCGCTGTCGGTTGTCGCTACTCAGAGTCGGGCCGAAACGGTTGTGCCGATGAAGGGGCAGAACTCGCAACAGACACAGCTGGACATCGATGAATGCCACAACGTGGCCGCCGGCCAGAGTTCATCTACGCCGCCAGCATCCGGTGGCCGCCTGAAAGGTGCGGCGGTCGGTGCCGCTGCAGGAGCCGCTGGAGCTCAGGTTCGCGGGCGCCAGCACGACGAGTTTTATGACCGCGTCGATGACGATGTAAAGCAGGATTATCGGCAGAATCGAGCCAAAGAAACGGCAGCGGCAGGCGCGGTGGTCGGTGGCTCGCGTCAACGCCAAGAGCGCCGGGCGCAGCAGAAAACCGCCGCTTCGACCAGCTCGACGGCCTATACCAGCTGCCTGCAAGGAAAGGGGTATCAGGTCAATCCCTGAGCGTGTTTTGGCGGTCGCTGATCCAGCAGATACACCATCAGGCAGGCATACAGCGTCACCAGAATGAACAGTCCCATGCGCACGGCGAACGCGGTGTAGACGTCCTTGCCTGCAAGACTGTCCTGCACCGACTGGCCCAGCAGAATGATCATCGTGATCAGGCTGTTGAGCCAGAACCCCGGGCTTAAACGTGTCGGGCTCAGTGCGTAGAGCTTGCGCGCAATGATCAGACCGAACAGCAGCATCCACAGAAAAAACATCCAGAGGTGCACAAACAGGCTGAGTGCGCTCCAGAACAGCACCGCCAGCACACCGGCGAGCAGGGTCGAACCGACCAGTTCGCGACCGGCGTTGCGGGCCGTGCTGGAACTTTGCTGACCCAGGCCGACCGCCTTCAGGATGATCGGCAGATAGCTTGCCGGATCGATCAATGCCAGCAAAAACGCCGGCAGCACAATCAGGGTTGCACGCAACGCTACCCGACTGACTTCTTCGGCCGGCATCGGCGGCGCGACCGGTGGCGACGGCGCGTTGGCAGGTTCAGGAAACAGCCAATGACTCAGCCCGACCACCATCACGGCCAGTAGTAATCCTTTGACCAGCGCCCCGATGACCGTCGCCGCGAGGTCGAACTCGGCGACGCCGGCCGAGGAAATCATGGTCAGGCCGATTACCAGGAATGTGACGATCAAATTGTTGCCGCCGCGCAGTCCAAAACGAAACACCAGAAACAGGCACACGCCGATCAACAGCACGCCGCTGACCGGGTAATAACGCAGGATCGGAATCAACAACAGGCCGATGCCGGTGGTCAACATTGCGATCAGCGCGAGCGCCAGTCCAGCCTTCAGCGGCAGCGGACGATTGACGCTGGCGAGCAGCAACAGCGCCAGCACCGGAGCGATAAACGGAATCGGCAATCCCAAACCGAAACTGGCCGCCAGACACATCGCGGTGCCGGTCGCCAGGCGCAATGCGCGCTGCTCCCGGGGGGTGCGCTCAGTAGGCATACGACAGCCAGCTCATCAGGCCCACGAACAAACGGCCAAGTGGATTCAACGGATTGCCCTCGGTGGGGAACGCCATGACTTCAGCCTGACCGCCGGTACGAATGGCGCGACTGTCTTGCAGTTTGGCCATCGAGTCTTTGGAAAATTCGATGATCACTGGAAAGCGTTGGGCCGGGCGCAGCCAGTCGCGGCTGTTCTGCACAGTGGGCAATGTGCCGGGCGGCGGCGTCTGACCGACACTGACGCCGTAACCGACACTGCGCACGCGCCCGTCGAATACCTCGCCCGGCAGCGCATCCAGAACGATTGCCACCGGCGTATCGACCCTGACCTGCCCGAGGTTGTTTTCGGTCATGTCCGCGCTGATCCAGACATCGTGGATCGCGATCAGCGTCATCACCGGACTGCCTACGGCGGCGAACTGCCCGGCGTCAGTGCGCAGGTCGGTGATCAAACCGGCCGAACGCGCACGAATCTGCGTATTGGCCAGATCCAGTTCGGCTTTCGACAACGCGGTGGCGGCACTGCGCAGCAAGGCGTTCTCTTCCTCGCTGCCACCTTCCTGCTCACGCGCGCGCTGGACTTCGGCACGCGCAGCGGCGACCTGGCTGACCGCTTGTTCGCGGTTGGCCCGAGACACTTCGAGCAGGCGCACGGAAATGGTCCCGGGGTCGTCGCGGTACAAATCTTCAAGGCGCTGATTGTCTTGGCGAGCCTTGAGCTCGTTGGCTTGCGCGGCGCGCAGATTGGCCTGGGCCGAGGCAATGCCGGCGGTACTGGCGCCGATCTGGCGACGTGTCGACTCAAGGTCTGCGCGCGCACGGTCGACGGCAATCTGATACGGCTGGGGATCGACCTCGAACAACACGTCTCCCGCCTTCACGTCCTGATTGTTGCGCACGTTGACGCGAATGACCCGACCGGCCACTTCCGCGGCCACCGGAATGACAAAGGCACCCACGCGAGCCTGTTGCGTGTAAGGCGTGTATCGGTCGGCCAACAGATACCAGGCCAAGCTCAGGACGATCAACAGCAGCACCCACTTGAGCCCTTTTTTCGCCGGGTCGGCAGGCGGTTCCGGCGCCTTGGAGGAGGGCGCCTCAGGGGAGGGTTGCGCGACATCACTCATGGTCCGTTACCTTTTTTGGCGGCTGCGGGCTCATCCAGTAAATCGCCCCAGTCCGTGCGTTTTTTCATGTCCTGGCGGGTGGCCGGATCAACGATCGGCTGGTCGCTGTACCAACCGCCGCCCAGCGCCTTATACAGCGCGATCACATTGCTCACGGCATTGCTGCGACTGACCAGGTAATTATCCTGTTGCTCCAGCAATGCGCGTTGCGCGTCCAGCACCCGCTGGAAATCCGAATAACCTTCGCGGTACTGAGCGCTGGCCAGCACCAACGAACGCTTGGCGGCGACTTCAGCCTCACGCAGGATGCTTTCGCGCTCCAGGGATTTGATCAGCCCATAGGCGGCGTCATCTGCCTCGCGAGCCGCCTGGCGAACCTTGTCGCGGTAAGCCTCGATCAACTGCTGCAACCGCGCATCCTGCACGCGCACGTTGTTGCTGATCTGGCCATGGTCGAACAGGTTCCAGCGCAGGCTGGGGCCACCGATCAGGTCCAGGCTTCTCGAGGTGCCATTGAGCGTGTCGGCCGACCAGACGATGCTGCCCAATAAGGTCAGCGACGGGTAGAAATCGCTTTCGGCCACACCGATCAAGGCCGACTGGGCCGCGACATTCAGTTCAGCGGCACGCACATCGGGGCGGCGCAGCAGCAGATTGGCCGGGACGTCCTGCAGCACGGCGCGGTCAACCAGCGGAATCAGTCCTTCATTGTCGATGAGTTGCGGTAGCGCACCGGGCGGCTGGCCAATCAACACCGCCAACGCATTGCGCGTGCGCAGCAACTGATCCTCGAAGCTGGGGATGGTGCTCAGGGTGCCCAGGTATTGGGTTCTGGCTTGCTGCAAGTCGAGTTCGGCTTGTTGGCCGCTGTTGAACAGCTTTTCGGTGATCTCGAAGTTACGCTTTTGCTGTTTGGCGTTTTCCCTTGCGACCCGCAGGCGTGCCTCGGTGGTGCGCAGCGAGAAGTAGGTGTCCGCCAGCTGCGCGCGCAGCAGCACGAGCACGTCTTCATAGTTGGCCTGAGCGGCGAAGTAACTGGCATCGGCCGACTCGATGGCTCGGCTGAAACGCCCCCAGAAGTCCAGCTCCCAGCCAATGTCGAACCCGGCACTGTGCTGCCAGAAATGACTGTCCTGAGGATTGTTCCCGCCGGATTGTCGGCGGTTGATGTACAGGCTGTCGGCGCTGGCTTGCTGCAGTTGCGGATAGCGTCCGCTCTGGGCAATCCCCAGTTGGGCACGAGCCTCCATGACCCGCAGACCGGCGATTTTCAGATCCGAATTGTTCATATCCGCTTCGGCAATCAGACGATCGAGGACGGGATCGCCGAAGACTTGCCACCACTGACGCAAATCCGGGTTCAGGCTGCGTTGACTTGATTGCTCAAGGGCAGGGGAGCTCCAGCGCTCGATCCACGTGGGCTTCGGCGACTGAAAATCCGGCCCCAGGCGTACGCAGCCACTCAAGCCGAGCACACCCAGCAGCAACAGTTGTCCCGATCGCGTCAGATGCATGCGTGTTTTCCAGTCAAGGAAGTTCACAGGAGCATAGACGTCCAAATGATCAACTGACTGCTAAGCTGTTCAAACGTCTTGACCCTTTTAACAGGTACGACAGCCATGAATGCACCTCATACCGCTGGTTGGCGATTCAAACTAGGCATCGCGATTCTTTGTCTGATGCTCGGCTCCTGGCTGTTGGTGCCGATCATGGCGGCAGCCGGCCTGCCGGGTTCCAGGATCGCCGCGCTGACTGGCGTCCTGTTTATCAGTAACAAAGTGCTGTTGATTATCGTCATTGCTGTCATGGGCAAGGCGGGGTTTCAGCAGCTTAAAAGCACTGTATTTGGCTACATGTCTAAACTGGCACCTGCAACCGACACCGAAGTTGGGCCGTGGCGTCATGGGATCGGTGTGGTGATGTTTTGCCTGCCGCTGATTTCGGCATTTCTGGAGCCCTACGTAGATAGTATCTGGCCTGGACTCAGGCCAAACATCTGGCAGCTTCAGGCGTTGGGCGACTTGATGTTGATCGGCAGCTTTTTTGTACTGGGGGGAAACTTCTGGGAAAAAGTGCGTGCGTTGTTCATTCGAACAGCGCGAGTGGTGAACACCAGTGCGGTGTGATTATTGATTAACTTAACTAAAGGGCTATTTAGTATAGCTATTTGCCATCATGGCGTTCGGAGCAGCAATTGCAGCTAAACAGTGAAGCACTCGTGACCGCGCTTAACCTTGAACCGCATGTCGAGGGTGGCTACTACCGAAGAACCTATCAGGCTGATCAACAGCCTTTGGTCGAGACGATTGGTGGTCCACGTTACACGATGAGCTCCATCTATTACCTGTTGACCACAGATTCGCCCATCGGCCAGTTTCACCTGAACCGATCCGACATCATGCATTACTACCACTTGGGCGACGCCATTGAGTACAGCCTGATTTTCCCGGACGGCACATTAAAAACTGTCGTGATGGGCAGCGACGTTATAGCCGGAGAATGTTTACAGCTGCATGTACCGGGCGGCATCTGGAAAGCTTCGCGGTTGATGAAGGGATCGGCGGGATTCGGTTTGATCAGTGAAGCGGTAACACCAGAGTTTCATTTTGCGGACATGGAAATGGGCGACAGGAAAAAGCTCAGTGAAGAATTTCCAGAGCATGGAGGGTTGATTGAGCAACTGACGAGAGATTGAGGATCGAGGGGGGAATCAGTGCTTCAAAATCTGCGTGCAACCGGGCTGATCTCGAAACATATTGTTACGTGTAATGTATATTATGTTAAATGATGTATTACGCTATACGTGTCACCCAGCGACTTTATAGATCTCAGCAATCACCTGCATCGCTGCGTCTTCGATCGTGCCTTCATTACGGCACAACACCCAGCCGTGATCCGCAACCGCTTGCTCGAACATCTCGGTACACGCGACATGTTCTGAGTGCTTCCGGATCACAGTGCCGCCCAGTCCTCGCGATCGTGCCGTTGCTCTTGCCCATGAAATATCCGGCGCGGTGACGACTCCGACATGCAGATCCGGCACTCGCACGTTTCGCTCCAGGTTCAACTGGAGGATCTCTGCAAACGGTATGGTTTGTCGAAACGCGGCATCAGACGGATACCAGCGATCAATCAAGATAATGCTGCCCAACGGCTGCTTAGTCAGCACGTTCCGGGAAATCCAGCTACGACTATCAGCAAAGCGCTCACACACAGCCCATTCCAGATCCCGTGAGGAATTTCTGGCAAGTTCATTAACAAGGGCCATGGTTTCCCCCCTGTACGGATCGCTTTTTCTCTCGCAAAGTCGGATAACTTTCTTGTTGTCAGCCCTCAGCGCTGCCGTTACGGCCTCCAACAGCGTGGTTTTGCCGGTGCCTTTGGGCCCATCCAGAGAAACAAAAAGCGGAGGATTCATTTTTCACACAGCGATTGAGGCGATGATGACCACTTTAACTGCATTTCTGGAATTCAATTAGCTCACCCCTGCCCTTTACCTACACTTTCTTCCCGACGATGTTCACCCAGTCTCTCGACTGCCTTGGTTTGAAGGCCTGTTCTCCGGGTTCGTGCGCTTCGACGGCCATAAAGCAATTGTCGAAACCAATGCCGTGATTGTTGCCAAAAAAAGGCACACCGCCACATTCGCTTCTACTCTTCGGGCTACCCTGTTGAAGATTGAATGAGCAAGCAAGATGCAAGCAAGATGGCGAGGCCAGTCCAAATGTCCTGGACCGGTACGCACTTCGCGGTTTAGGTGCATAGATTACTAAAGGAGATGAGCATGGCTCGGTTCAGGCAGGCAGTCATTCTGATACATGGAGTTGGCGAACAGAGACCAATGGAAACGCTGCGAGGCTTCGTCGATTCCACGCTCCATTCTCCACTTGATCAGGCCACCCCGCCCACGCAGCAAACGCGAGCGTGGACCATGCCCAAGTTTTACAGCAGGCCCGACCTTCTCGCGGATAATCTTGAGCTTCGGCGGCTAGTCAGCTCCGGGTCAAAGATTGATCGGACGGATTTTTACGAGTTTTACTGGGCCCATCTGATGCCCACCTCCACGTGGAGTCGTTTGGTGAGCTGGTTCTGGATATTGATGTGGCGCCGCGGGCAGGACGTGCCGAAGCCGCTGAAGCCGCTCTGGGTAATTAGTTGGGTAGTTGCTATAGCTGTGTTTTTCTCTGGTTCAAGCGAAACGATACGGCTCCTCTTTGGCAGCAACGTTGAGTCTCATACCGCCTGGACAGTGCCCTGGTTGGTTATCCTCGTTGGTACGGGCATCTCGCTACTCGTGCGCAGCTATGCCGGGGACGCGGCTGTGTACCTTAGCCCCAGACCAGAGAACATTGAGGCCCGGCAAAAAATACGTGCAGCGGGGTTAGCCTTGCTGGACAAGCTCGCGAAGAGCAAACGATATGATCGGATCATCGTCGTGGGCCATAGCCTTGGAAGCGTGATTGGCTATGACATTTTGACCTTTGCCTGGCAACGCCATATGAACGGCGTTCGTACAGGCATCAACGAAAAATGGAAGCTGGGCGAATTTCCCCCTAGAGCAAGAGATGCTATCCAGAAGGCCGAACAACTGGCGATGGAGATCGCGAAAAAGAAAAATCCGACGGTCGAAGAAATGAAAAAGCACGCGGAAGAATGGCAGGCGGAGACCCGCGCTGTGGATCTCGAACAGAGGTCGAACGACGCTGGCTGGCTGGTCACAGACTTCGTTACGCTCGGCTGCCCACTCACCTATAGCAGCATGCTGCTTGCGAAGGACGTAAAGGACTTCCATCAGCGAGCCGAAGAGCGCGAATTACCGCTTTGCCCGCCGGTTTTGGAGAATGATCAGTATTTTTCGTTCGATCATAGGAACAAAGAAGACCAGACGCTGCAAAAGGATGTGACCGTACTCAACGACGCTGCGGTATTCGCTGTCGTTGCCTGGACTAACCTTTATTTCCCCAGCCGATATGTTTTCAAGGGGGATATCATCGGTGGACCGATCGCGCCGCTCATGCCCGGTGTTCGTGACTTGATTGTGAAAACCCACAAGTGGTCCGGTTGGATCTCGCATACCAATTACTGGGAGTTCAACGAGCTGGACAAAGATCAGTCGATCGCTCCACTGGATCAACTAAGGGCAGCTCTCGATCTCAACAGGAACCATGCAATACCTGGAGCGCAGAAGGCACCGAAGGCTGCTTCTACGACCGCCCAGCCTACCAATGCGGCTCCAGCCGGAAGCGCCGCACCCGCCCCGCCAAAAGTTGGAGCGCAGGAACTCAACAAAAACGCAGACTGAGAGCACCGTCTGCGCCAGATACTTGCGGACACCCGCGCCAATTCAAACATCCCTCAAACGGCTTACACGGGCTCGCACCGCTTCAATCATGTGGCGAGCCCCCCGTAAGTAACGCCGACCCGTCAGCTACACTCATTCGATACATCTCCGCACAGAGACTTCGACCATGGTCACCAAAACCGCAATCGTATTCGCTGGCGGCGGCAGTTTGGGTGCGGTGCAGGTGGGAATGTTGCGGGCCCTGGTCGAGGCCAATGTTCGATTCGACATGGTCGTCGGCGCGTCGGTAGGCGCTATCAACGGTGCCTACTTTGCCGCAAGGCCTGATTCCGAGGGTGTCGAGGCGCTCGCCGGATTCTGGCGTGGGCTGAGTAAAGCTGACATCTTTCCCCTCTCCTGGATCGACACCTGCAAAGGACTGATCAAGCGGCGTGGTTTTTTATTGCAGCCGGCGGCGTTACACCGATTGCTGGGGCAGGCACTTCCCATACATCGCATTGAAGAAGCGACGCTGCCCCTGTACATCGTCACCACCGACCTGCTCAGTGGTGCCGAGACGGTTCTGTCCAGTGGCAACCTTGAGCAGGCGTTACTGGCCAGCGCTGCCATCCCGCTGGTGTTTCCGTGCGTGCAAATCGCCGATCAGTTTCTGGTTGATGGCGGCGTGGCGAGCAATACACCTATTGCGACGGCCGTAGCCTTGGGAGCCACCAACGTCGTGGTCATCCCCACCGGCGTGAGTTGCGCCCTGACACAACCGCCCCGGGGCCTGGTCGCCTTGGCCCTGCACACCGTCAACCTGATGAGCATGCGTCAACTGGTGAGCGACATCGAACACTTCCGCGCTGTCACCAGCTTGCACATCGTCCCGCCCTTGTGTCCTGTGGATGTCTCGGTGTTCAACTTTGACCAGACCGAGTCTTTGCTGCAGCGTGCCTATGTGCAGACCCTCCGGTGGCTGGAACGTGGGGGGCTCGAGCGCACCAAAGTACCGGGTGCACTGACCCTCCATTCACATGCCCATGAGCATTGAGTGATGTAAATGACCTGTAAAAGGGCCCCTGCCCCGTCTAACCGCCCTGCTCCCGCTCGTCTGCAACACGGCATCAAATTTTGAATTGCCCCAGCAAGCTTTGAAGACGATTGCCGATCATATACAGCTCATCGACGGTCTTGACCCCGCTCTTGGTCTGGGTGGCAACGGAATCAATGGCGCGCGCGATCTGATGCACCCCGCGGTTGATTTCTTCAGCCACTGAGGTCTGCTCCTCCGCAGCGCTCGCGATTTGTGCGTTCATCGCGTTGATGGTCGCGATCAGTTCGACAGTGTTGCCCAGGAACTCACCCGCCTGATCGGCCTGAGCGTTAGCGCCTTGAGCAGCTTTGGTGGATTGATGCATCGCACTGACCACGCCATCAGTCGTGCCCTTGAGACGCTCAACCATCGCCTGGATTTCCTGGGTGCTGCGCTGAGTACGACTGGCCAACGCGCGCACTTCATCGGCAACCACCGCAAACCCTCGCCCGGCAGCGCCGGCACGAGCGGCTTCGATAGCCGCATTGAGTGCCAGGAGATTGGTCTGCTCGGCAATCGAGCGGATCACATCCAGCACGGTGACGATAGAAGCCACATCGTTTTGCAGGCTCTTCATGGAGAAACCACTCTCATCAAGCTCCACGGTCAGTGCCTGAATTCGAGTCATGCTGCCATTGACGATTTGCCTCGCGTGCCGGGACTGTCTGTCAGTTTCGACGGCAGCGTCGGCAGCGTTTTGTGCGCTGACCGATACTTCTTGTGCCGCCGATGACATCTCATTTATCGCCGCGGCCACCTGGTCGGTTTCCTGGCGCTGCTTATCCATGGCACGGTCAATATGTCTGCTCTGCTCGGCCACATGGCTCACAGATCCATTCAACTGCTCGCTCATGGCGACGATCTGGCTGACGAGGCTGTGAATCTGATCGATAAACGCATTGAACGAACCGGCAAGTTGCCCCAGCTCATCTCGACTGACCACCGGTAGACGCCGCGTCAGATCCCCCTCGCCCGCAGCGATTTCATCAAGGTGTGCCCGGATCAGGGTCAAGGGACGCAAGCTGCGCTTGACCAGCAGTAAAGCCAACACACCGATAATGCCGACCAGCACACAAGCAATGATGGCGATGCTGTACATCAAACTGTGCACCCGCGCATCAACATCAGCCCGCACCTTGGCGACCTGAACGTCAATACTGTCCAGATTGATCGCCGTGACCACGACCATGTCCCACTTGGGCAAATAAAAACTGTACGCGAGCTTCGCCACCACCTTATCGGTGTTGACCAGCCCACCTGAATAGGTGACGAAGTGAGTCTCATTTTTTGCCGCAGCGACCATTTCACGGTTCAGGTATTTCCCGTTGATGTCTTTGCGATCACTCATGTTGGTGCCGACGCCTTCGCTGCTGTCACCGCGAAACAGGCGTACAACCTGGCTGTCATAACCGATGAAATAGCCGTCATCGCCATACTTCATTTTCGACAAGCGGCTGATCGCCAAGGCTCGGCTGGACGGGTCCCCGGCAGCAGCCCGATCATAAAGTTCGGCTATGGAAGTGCGAGCAATGCTCGCGTAATCCTTGAGCCGAGTGCGGCTCTCTTCAAGCAGTCGCTCGCGGGTCTGAGCGACTTCTTGCTCGGCCTGGGACTGCAAAGTGCTGCGGGTGCTCAAACCTGAAATCAGGGCAAACAGCATTACCGGAAACAAGGTCAGCAACAGTATTTTGGTTTTAAACGACATCGTTGAAATCCTTCACCCAATCCTGTGAGGCCGAGGCTTAAAAGGCGGCCTGCGAATATCGCGAGGCCGCGATCAGGGAATCACCAGAGCGCGATGTCGTAGGTAAAGTAGATCCGGTTGCTGTCTCGGCCGCGGGAATAATCAGAGCGATAAACATAGTTACGCAACCGCACACCCAAGCCTTTGAAGGTGCCTTGTTGCACGACATAAGCCAGTTCGGCGTCACGTTCCCACTCTTTTACCGTGGTGTTGGACTTACCGTCGTTGCCGCTCAGATAGCGAGTAGAGAAAGTCAGGCCCGGCACGCCAACGGCGGCAAAGTTATAGCCGTAATTAAGCATCCAGGTTTTTTCATCCTCCTCGATGAACTTGCCTATCCCGGCGTTGCTGAACGAATAAACCGTTGCGCCACTGATAAAGGGCAATCCTGCATCACCACTGAGGGTCTGATAGCCGCCGCCGAATGTATGGCCGGAAATGGCGTAGGACAGTTGCCCGCTCAGCATGTTGTTGTCGATCTTGCCACCGTAGGCCGAGCCGGTATCGACACTGTTGAAGTAGCGCAAGTCACTGGTCAGCACGCCGCCGCCCAAGGGTAGATCGTGCTGGATACCTGCAAAATTCTGACGGTAAAAGTTTTCCAGTTCGCCGTAGAAGTAACTTAAACGAACGTTTTTCCCCAGCTTGTATTCGGCCCCTGCATAGCTGAAGTCCCCCGATTTATCTCCGCCGTAACCGTCGGGCACAATCGGCATGCTGTCGGTGGAATCGCGCAGTTTGAATCGATCCAGGTAGCCACCGGTGAGGGTGAGGTTTTCGATGTCGACGCTACTGATCTGTGTGCCTTGGTACGTTTGCGGCAACAGACGCGCATCGTTATAGATCAGCACCGGAGTCTTGGGTAACAAGGTGCCGTATTTGACTGTGGTCTTGGCCAGTTGGGCCTTGGCAGTCATACCCAGGCTTGCAAATTCGTCAGCCGCGCGACCGTCATCATGGACGGGCAGCAGGCCCGTACCGCTGCGGCCACGGCCGGAGTCGAGCTTGACCCCGACCAGGCCAAGCGCATCAACACCAAACCCGAGGGTGCCGGGGGTAAATCCCGACTGGTAATCCAACAGGAATCCCTGGGCCCATTCGGTTCGTTCGCTCTTCGCCGTCCTTGCCGACTTGGCACTCAAGCCATGCTCGTCGCGGAAATTTTCATTGAAATAGACGTTGCGCAATTGCAGCTTGAGCTTGCTGTCATCGATAAATCCTTCTGCGCTGGCACTGGCCAGCGGCAACAAACCAAGAAGTGAAAACAGCGCCCGGTGGGTATGCAAAGTGGTCATGGCAAACTACTCATTGTTGTTATTTGGAGTGCAGGACAGCGCGCGCCTCGTTGGCGAGGCGCCTTGGGAGAAAACAGGTGACTTGGGTGAATCAGGTGAAGAGACTGATCGCCCCGGTCAACAGGGCTAGCGCGGTGATGACCAGTGAAGTGAGCACCGCCCAT
Source organism: Pseudomonas sp. GT1P32 (assembly GCF_054897805.1). NCBI lineage: Bacteria > Pseudomonadati > Pseudomonadota > Gammaproteobacteria > Pseudomonadales > Pseudomonadaceae > Pseudomonas > Pseudomonas sp. GT1P32. The sequence continues at coordinate 1,082,732 of NZ_CM142704.1, read as the reverse complement.
TTGACGGTGGCTTTCTGGAAGTCGCCGATATCACGATCGACCATCCCCACCAGCAACAGGGTTGAGGCGACCAGCGGACTCATCAGGTGTACTGGCTGCCCGAGAATCGACGCCCGGGCGATTTCCACCGGGTCAATGCCATACGCCGCAGCGGCATTCGCCAGAATGGGCACCACGCCGAAGTAATAAGCATCGTTGGACAGGACGAATGTCAGTGGCATGCTGGTAATCGCCACCACTAGCGGGAACAGATGCCCCCAAGACGGCGGAATCCAGTCAACCAGGGTTTGCGCCAGAGAATCGACCATCTTGGTGCCGGAGAAAATCCCGGCAAAGATGCCGGCGGCAAACACCAACAGTACGACGGTCATGGCGTTGCCCGAATGGGCGAGGATGCGTTCCTTCTGAATATCCAGTTGCGGATAGTTGATCATCAGCGCCAGTACGAAGCCGATCAGGAACAGGATCGCGGAATGCATGATCCCCATCACCAGTGCAACCATCACCGCGATCACCAACAGCAGATTGACGTAGGCCAGTTTCGGTCGCTTGTGTGGCGTGTCTTCAAGAATCGCCTTGATGTAGCAATCTCCCCCGCCGCTTTCCAACTGGATATTGCCGATCCGTTTGCGCTCGGCACGGCCCAGCAGAAACGCGGTGAACACCACCCACATGGCGCCGCCAATCATGGTCGGCAGCAACGGCACGAAGTATTCACCGGCATCCAGGCCCAGCGCCGCGATCGCTCGGGTCGCCGGCCCTCCCCAAGGGGTCATGCCACTCATGATGCTCAGAGAAAGCATGGCAATGGTCGCCAGAATCATCGGGTTCATCCCGATACGTTTGTACAGGGGAAGCATTGCCGCACAGGTGATCATGTAGGTGGTGGTGCCATCACCGTCCAGGGCCACCAACAGCGACAGCAATGCTGTGCCGACAGCGATTTTCATCGGGTCGCCGTTGACGCGTTTGAGGATCTTGCGAATCAGCGGGTCGAACAGGCCGGCGTCGATCATCAAGCCGAAAAACAAGATCGCGAACAGCAGGAGCGCGGCCGAAGGCGCGACCATTTTCAAGCCGTCGAGCATCATCTTGCCGGTAGTGCCACCGAAACCGCCAATGACGGCAAACACTATCGGCACCACCGTCAGCGCGACAATCGGCGATAACCGTTTGGTCATTATCAGGACGGTGAAGACCACCACCATGGCCAAGCCAAGCAATGCGAGCATAGGTCAGTTCTCTTGTTCTTATGAGTAGCGTGGCCGACGCACAGGCGCGCGACCCCGTCCCCGCCAGACGGCACGATCAACGGTGCCTGGCGGGAGTTATTCATTGAGGTATTTAAGGGGCTGGATTCAGCCGCGAACGGTCAAGCGTGTTCGGTGACCTTCAAGCCATCCCAATCGGGGTTCTGGACTTGGGTTGGGGGTGCAGCAGGCGAAGGTTTGCCGTCCAGAGTCCGCATCAGTGTTTCGCGATCACAGGCGTTCTCCGAGATGGACATCACCACGGTAGCCACGGCGTTGCTTGCCAGACTGGTCAAAGCCCGGGCTTCCGACATGAAACGGTCGATCCCGATCAGCAAGGCAAGGCCGGCCAAGGGAATGTCATGGATCACTGTCAGCGTCGAAGCCAGTGCGACAAAACCGGCACCGGTGACGCCCGCTGCACCCTTGGAGGACAACAGCATGATTGCCAGCATGGTCACGGTCTGTGTCAGGCTCAGTTCGATGTTGCAGGCCTGAGCAATGAACACCGCTGCCAGCGAGAGGTAGATGGCCGTACCGTCGAGATTGAACGAGTACCCCGTTGGCAACACCAGCCCCACCACGCCTTTATTGCAACCCAGGGCTTGCAGCTTTTCCAGCATCCGCGGCATCACCGGCTCGGTGGAGGAAGTCCCGAGCACCACCAGGAATTCTTCGCGCAAGTAGCGCAGCAACTTCCACAGACTGAAGCCATTCGCCCGGCAGATGCTCCCCAGCACCACAAAAACGAAGAAGGCGCAGGCGATGTACAACGTCATGATCAGCTTGGCCAACGAGCCCAGCGATGTAATGCCGTACTGGCCCACGGTGAACGCCAAAGCGCCAAAGGCACCGATCGGAGCGAAGCGCATCAGGTAGGAGAAGATCTTGAACACCATGTGCGAGGCGGATTCCAGTACATCCAGTACCGGCTTGCCACGCTCGCCTATGGCCGACAGCGCAAAACCGCAAAGCACCGCGATGAACAACACCGGCAATACTTCGCCTTTATTGAAAGCGCCGATGAACGTGTCGGGGATGATGTGCATGAAAAACTCGACCACTCCCAGCTTCGCGGCCGAATCGGTGTACTGCGACAAGCCCTTGGTGCTCAACTGGGTGGGGTCAATGTTCATGCCCACACCGGGTTTGAACAGGTAGACCGACACCAGGCCAATAATCAGACTGATCACGGTCAACGCCAGGAACAGCAGCATGGTCTTGCTCAACAGGCGTCCGAGGGAGCGTTTATCGCTCATACCCGCGATACCCGTGACGATGGTGCAGAACACCACCGGAGCGATCATCATCTTGATCAGTTTGATGAAGGCATCACCCAGCGGCTTCAAGGCGATGGCCTGCTGCGACCAAAAATGTCCGACCAGTACGCCCAACAGCACGGCGCAGAGAATCTGAAAGTAGAGCGATTTTACAACTTTCATGGCATCACCCATTTTTAGAATTGTGCTGATGCAAAAACGGCAATGACTAGGGGAAGTTATCCGGCGAGTCGTTGAGAAGCCGCGGCGTAGACAAAACCGGAGAACAGCCTGCGCGATGTACGCACTACCGAAGCACGAATGGTCTCACCCTGAGCGCCGGTGTAGGACAATACGACATCTATTCCACCACTTGGGTGTTCAATGCGTACTTGCTGCAAGCGCGGCTCGCTAACCCCGCCGAGTAATTGCGCGACCACACTGCCTTCAGTGACACAAGCAGTGGCCAGGCCAATGGAGCCGGTGATCGCCAAGGCCCGGTGGCAATTGTGTGGCATGAAGTAGCGCACCTGGATTGTGCCGCCAGCCTTGGCCGGTGAAACCAGTACTGGCTTGGGAATCACTTTGTCGCTGACATCACCCAGGCCCATTGCCAGGCCAGCTTGCAGTCGCAAGGACTCCAGGCGACGCAGAAACTCTTTGTCCGCATCCAGCTCAGCAGGACTTTCATCACCGCGCTTACCCAACTGGCCGGCTTCGACGATCATCATCGGCATCGCCATGTCGATGCAGGTCACTGCAATACCGTCGATCAGATCCTGCGTTTGCCCAGTCGGGAAAAGCTTGCCCGTCTTGCTGCCCGCCGCATCCAGGAAGGTCAGTTGTACAGGAGCGGCGGTACCCGGCACACCATCGATGGCGGTGTCGCCTTCATAGCTGACCTTGCCACCCGGGGTTTGCACCTCGGCGTTCACAAAAGTCCCCGTGTTGAGGTTGCGAATACGCACACGGGTCAGGTCTTTGGTGCCTTTTACCAGCCCCTGCTCGATGGCGAACGGGCCAACGGCGCAAAGCATGTTGCCGCAATTGGGCGCAGTGTCGACTCGACGCTGGGAGACCATGACTTGAACGAACAGGTAGTCGACATCCGCGTCAGGATGCAGCGACGGGCTGACGATCGCCACCTTGCTGGTTTGTGGACTACCGCCACCGATGCCGTCAATTTCCAGCTCATGGCCAGAACCCATAAGGTTGAGCAGCAGCTCATCACGGTCTTCGATCGCAACAGGTAGATCCCAGGCGAGAAATACCGGGCCCTTGGAAGTACCACCGCGCATTAGCACACAGGGAATTCGTTGCATGAATACTGACTCTTGTTGATCAATGGGGGTTATTGATGTCTTGTGAGCAAGAGTCGCAGGCTTTAAAAATTGTTTCCAATGCAAATATCAGCCTGATTATTGCGTTTAACGCATGACGAATCTAGGATGACCGGGCTGAATAACGCTCGTCTGCAGAGAGAAAAAAAGTGAATTATGAGCTCAATGACATCCGATCTTTCGTGAAGATCGCAGAACTTGGAAGCTTCCACGAAGCTGCCGATGCATTGCATCTCTCTCAACCTGCGTTGAGTCGGAGAATGAAAAAGCTTGAAGAGGGATTGGGAACAGCGCTTCTTGATCGCACGACAAGAAGGGTAAGCCTCACCAGCGTTGGGCGAGACTTCCTGCCCAAGGCACGACGCTTACTGGATGACTTCGACGATTCGATACTTAACATCCGAGAGTTGGCGGAGCGGCAGAGCGGTCGTGTCACCCTCGCCTGCATCCCCACCGCAGCCTTCTACTTTCTTCCTTCGGTCATCCGCCTCTACAACGAGCGCTATCCGCAAATCCGCATTCGCTTGCTTGATCTCAGTGCGAACGAAGGTCTGGAGGCTGTTCTGCGTGGCGAGGCCGACTTTGGCATCAACATGATGAGCGGCCAGCACCCGGACATTGAGTTTGTGCCGTTGGTCAACGAGCCTTTTGTTTTAGCGTGTCGACGCGATCATGAGCTGGCCGGGCGCAGCTCGGTCACCTGGTCTGAACTGAGCAACTACCGCCTTATCGGGGTCGGTCGCCTGAGCGGCAACCGCATGTTGCTGGACCACGCTTTGTCGGGCTTGAGCTGGCGTCCACAGTGGTTCTATGAGGTGCAACACCTGTCTACATCGCTGGGCCTGGTAGAAGCCGGACTAGGCGTTTCGGCAATGCCGAGCCTCGCAATGCCGGCGGTGGATCATCCAACCTTGGTGAGCGTCCCCTTGATAGAGCCTATCGTGAACCGATCGCTGGGACTGGTTTACCGAAGAGGTGCCTCACTCTCTCCGGCAGCGGAAAAGTTCGTCTCGATACTGCTGGAACAGTGGGAACAATGACCCCTCTCGTCCTGCCAGCTTTAATAAGTGCATAGGGCAACTCGTCCCGCGCGCTCACTGAATGCAGGCGTATATTGGTATTGGCGATCCAGGAAGTTGAGGCCGTAGAGGTCGCCAATGGTGTGGCGGACGAGAGTGCTGGCAAAAACCAACGGATAACCCGGAATGCTGGAGGTGCGACATGAGCCAATATCAACGCCTCTTTCTGATTGTCGGTCCCACCATGCGTCACACGCCGGCGATGGAGCGGGCAGTCGCACTGGCCAAAGCCGCTGACGCAGTGCTGCATATCGCGGTGTTCATTGAAGACGTCGACATCTTGGGGTTGATGAGCGGGGATGAGCAATTTCGCGAGATCTGTCAGCAAGAGAACCAGAAGTGGTTGCAAGATGAAGCCCAACTGATACGTGGCAATGGCATTGCGGTGACCACCGAAGTTGTATTGGCTCGGGACGTACTTCAAGAAATTCTTCAGCATGTGAAGGACTTGCAACCGGACCTGGTTATCAAGGACGTACACCACGAATCAGCACTCAACCGCGTATTCGTCACGCCCCTGGATTGGCATCTGCTGCGCGATTGCCCGGTTGCTGTTCATCTCGTCAGCGAAGTCAGGTGTCCACTTCCACGGGTGATAGTGGCGGCAGTAGATTTGTCGCATCCAGAGCACCAGATTAACGACCTCAATGAACGGATCATCGTGGCTGCGCAGCGGATGGCCATGCAGTGCGATGCAGAGCTGCACCTGCTGCACGCCTTCGATCCATCGCTGACACATATCTCTGACGCCGGTGCCGGCGCCGTGACGATGCCGGGTTTCAGCACCGATGTACGTCGGTCACTGCACAAGTCCTTCATTACGCTGGCTGAAAACTACCGCGTGCCCTCTGAACAACAACACTTCATTGAAGGGCCGCCCACCAAAGTGATGTCCGACTTCGCGGCCCACAGCCGAGCCGATGTGATCATCATGGGCGATACGCATCGAAAAGGACTGCACAAGCTGCTTGGCAGTACTACAGAGCACGTGCTGTACAAGGTGCCCTGCAATGTTTTGGCAATAAAGGCGCAAGTAGATCAGTGATGGATCTGCACAGTGATGCCGGTAGCTCTATAGCGTGCCCACACCATTGTCTAATCGCGGTCCTCCTCCTGCCCTTCCCTCCTATCCTCGGGATGGACCTTGAGATAGCTGCTGACGGCGACGGCTAATGTCGGAAAAAACGCAGCTTCGCCAAACCGCTCGAAAAGTCCGAAGCGCTTCAACTTGTCTTTGACGGGGTCCTTCATCTCGGCCACGCACAACGTGATGCCAGCCTCGTTCAAGGTTTCGTCCAGCTCGGCCAGCATGTCGGCGGAAGTCACATCCACGCTGGTGACCGGTTCGGCTGCTACCACCAGCCAACGAACCGGCGTGGGTGATGTCGCCACGGCGTCCAGCACTCGGTCATGGAACAGTTCTGCGTTGGCAAAAAACAACGGCGCATCCCAGCGAAACAGCACCAGGCCGGGAATAAGACGCGCATCCGGATAACGCGTGATGTCGTGATAGCCCTGGACGCCTTTGGCGCGACCCAACACCGCAGAATACGGCCGCCAGCCATCCCACAGAAACTCGATCACCGCGACGACAATGGCAAGGCCAATGCCTTCGATGGCGCCGAATACGGCCACACCGACCGTACAAACGATCGATAACCAGAATTCCCAGCGCTGGATACGGTAAATCCGTCGCAAGTCGGCGACCTCGATCAGGCCGATAGCCGAAGCGATGACCACCGCCGCCAGTGCGCTGGTGGGCAGGTTTTTCAGCAAATCCGGGGCAAACACCAGCAATAAAGCAACAGCCAGCGCTCCAACCACGCCGGCAATTTGTGTTTGGGCCCCCGCAGCCTCGGCCACAGGCGTGCGTGACGAACTGCTGCTGATTGGAAACCCCTGGAACAAACCACCGGCAAGGTTGGCGACGCCGAGCCCTACCATCTCCTGGTTTGGATCGACATAGCTCTTGGTCCGCGCCGCATAAACGCGCGAGAGCACACTGGTGTCGGCGAACGAGACAAGCGCAACGGCGCAGCCTCCGATCAGTACCGGAACGATATCGGCACGGCTGATCCAAGGGATGGCAAACGCCGGCAAGCCTTGGGGCAGCGAGCCGAGGACCGCGACATTGTGGGTTGTCAGGTCCAGAACGCCGACGGCGACGGTGGCGCCTGCCACGGCAATCAGAATCCCCGGCACGCGTTTTTTGTCCTTGAGCAACAAGATGACCACCACGGTGGCCGCACCGATCATGAAGGTGGTCCAGTTGGTTTTCCCATCCATCACCGAGGTGGCAATGGCCCACAGGTTGCGCAGCGGTCCGTCGGATTCAATCGAAAAGCCGAAAAACTTGGGTAGTTGACTGATCAATACCGTCAGTGCGATGCCGTTCATGTAGCCATAGCGGATCGGTTTGGATAGCAGCTCGGTGACAAAGCCCAGCCGTGCGACACCGGCCAGGATGCACACTATTCCCGAGACGATCGCCATCATGCCGGCAAGGGCGATTGCGCGATGCGGGTCACCACCGGACAACGGCAGGACTACGGCGAGAATAATGGCTGCCAATGAGGAATCCGGCCCCAGCACCAGGATTCGGCTGGGGCCGAACAACGCATAAGCGAGCAATGGAACAATGGTCGCGTAAAGGCCATAAATGCCGGGGACTCCCGACGCCACCGCGTAGGCGATGCCGACGGGCACCAGCATGGTGGTGAGCACGAGTCCGGCCACAATGTCGTGCCGCAACCATGCCATCTTGTAACGGCTCAACATCCGCAGCCCCGGCAGCCAACGGCTCAAGCCGGCTTGATCGCCAGTATGCCTGTGCGTAATCCGGCCCGGTTCGGGAACGGGGGGTGGAGCATCCGAATCGCTCATGGGACTTTAGCCCTCAGGGATAACAAACAGCGCGCAGTAGATTCATTCTGGGTCAAGTCTGCGATCTTGCTCAGTAGTGAGTGAAAAATTCAGCGATGGACCAGGCAACCTGCACACTCATCATCGACCGCGCCGACTCCAATAGCGTGTCTCCCAATGTCGCAAATTCATAAATTCTCGCCGATCACACGATGTTTTTTCTTCTGGGTCTCAGCCAATGATGCCAATGTGCCTTTATTGCACCTTACGCTGACCTCTTGATCGCCATCGATTAGCTGACTCAGGAATTACGGACTATGGGAAGCTGGAAAATCAGGACTCATCTGCTTGTGCTCACCAGCACTTTGCTCCTGGGTTTGTTGTGCGTCGGCGGGCTTGGACTCTTGGGAATGCAATCCGCTGTACGCAGTCTGGAGACTGTGTACCTCGATCGGGTCGTGCCGCTGCGGGACTTGAAAAAAATCGCCGACCTGTACGCCGTGGACATCGTCGATGCCACCCACAAGGCACGCAATGGCAACTTCACCAACGCTGAATCGTTGACCCGAATAGAGCAAGCGCAGAGGGAAATCGATCAGACGTGGCGCGCGTACAAATCAACGGAACTGATCCCCGCAGAAACCCGTTTGATCGCGCAAATCGACCCGCTGATGGCCGCTACCCACGGGCCATTGCAAAACTTGCAGGGCCTGCTGCGCCAGAACGACGCCGCCGGTCTCGCGCGTTTCGCGACAGATCAGCTGTATCCACTGATCGATCCCTTGTCAGGCAAGTTTTCCGAGTTGATCGAGGTTCAACTGGTAGAGGCCAAGAACCAGTTCGAGCAGAACCAAAGCGCCTATACCTCCAGTCTCCAGCTCAGCCTGTTGATTCTGGCATTGGCCCTGATCGCGGGCGTGGCCTACACGGTCTTGTTCTCCCGCCTGTTGAGCCGCCAGCTCGGTGCCGAACCGGCAGAACTGGCGGCCATCAGTTCGAACATCGCCGAGGGGAAACTCGCCGCGACACAGTTTGATCAGCAACTGTCGACGGGAGTGCTGCACTCCGTCCAGGCGATGCGCCATAGCTTGAGCGAGATGATCGGCAAGATCAGCCAGGCCTCCGGGCAGATCGAGGGTGCCACGCTGCAATTGTCTGCGTCCTCCGAACAAGGATTGAGCAGCGCCGCACTGCAAAGCGAGACAGCCTCCTCCATGGCGGCCACGGTAGAAGAGCTTTCCGTCAGCATCACTCACATCGCCGACAATGCTCGACAGGCTCAAAGCACCGCACAGAAAGCCGGCGAAATCACCAGCGAAGGCATGGAGGTCATGCAGGCATCCATCCAGGAAATGGGCCAGATTGCCGACCTGGTGACACAAAGCTCATCGGACATCGATCAACTGGCGATTCAGTCCAACGACATCAGCCTGATTGTCGGTGTGATTCGGGGCATCGCCGAACAGACCAATCTCCTTGCCCTCAATGCCGCCATTGAAGCGGCACGCGCGGGCGAGCAAGGTCGCGGCTTCGCCGTGGTCGCCGATGAAGTGCGCAGCCTGGCCGCCCGCACAGCCCAATCCACCACGGAAATCGTTGCCTTGGTCAATGCCATACAAAGCGGCATGGTCAAAGCCAAAGACAGCATGGCCGCCGGCTGTGAACGCGTGACGCATGGTCAGAAACTGGTCGAAAGCGCGGGCCTTTCCATGGGCAGGATCAAGGGTGCACTGGACGAATCCCTTGCGGCCGTCAGTTTCATTTCGGTGTCGCTCCAGGAACAACGCGCCGCCAGTGAACAGGTCGCCTGCAACGTCGAGAAAGTAGCGCAAAGTGTGGAAGAGAACGCCACCGCCCAAAGCGGGATCGTGCGCACAACCCAGGAACTAAAGGCAATGTCCGACGGACTGGGCGTCATGCTGCAGCGGTTCAGTTTCTAAAAGGCCTGGCCCCCGTCAAACCAGTCAACGGCAGTTTGAAGGTTATGACGGGGGCGGCAACTCGAGAAGGTTTTCCCCATAGACAGTCATCGGCTGCACCTTGAAGGTCTCGGCACTTGAAGGCTTCCAGGGCCGCACCCGGTTGCCGAAGTTGGTCTAGGATTTATGTGAACGACCGGCCCGGGTAAGGCCCCAGGCACTTTTGTCTGACCCATTCAAAGGGAGACGCCAACGTGAGCACCTTGAAGCTTCATCCTGTCCTGGACAATGGCATCCAACCCGCCGACGCGAATTTCACAGGTGGCACCCTGCAATGCCTGTGTGCGACCGACAAAGTCGAGGTCCGGATCGACGCGCAAACCCTGCATAACCACGCGTGCGGTTGCAGCAAATGCTGGAAACCGCAAAACGCGATCTTCGCCGTCATTGCCGTGGTGCCTCGGGACAAGGTCAGCGTGACTGCCCACGGCGAAAAACTGGCCATTGTCGACGAAAAAGCCACCATCCAGCGCCATGCCTGCAAGCAGTGCCACGCCCATCTCTTTGGGCGCATCGAGAACAAGGACCATGCGTTTTATGGCCTGGACTTCGTCCACACCGAGCTCTCTCCCCAACGAGGATGGGCTGCGCCAGGCTTCGCGGCGTTCGTGTCCTCCATCATCGAAACCGGCACACCGCCAGCACAAATGAAAGCCATCCGTGAGCGCCTGCGCTCTATCGGCCTGGAGCCCTATGACTGCCTGTCACCGGACTTGATGGACGCAATGGCGACTCATGTCGCCAAACAGAAAGGCCTGCTCCCTGCCGCCTGATTGATCGGCCGCCGCGGTTTCTTCGCCGGGCCGCGGCCCCGGGCAGCTTGTTTGGGGATCTGTAAGTCGAGGAAAGGCGAACACAGGCAGCACTCACCGGTTTGCTCTTTAATCCTCTGGCGGCTTTCTGAACACCAGCAACTTCCCGGTCGCACGCTGCACCACCTTGTCATTCTGATTCAGCGTTTCCATGAACAGCGTCACCACGCCCCGATCCGGTTTGGAGGCCGACGGCTCGATGGCCTGTACCGTGCTGAACAGGCGCAACACGTCATCCGGATAAGTCGGTGTCGGCCAGCTCAGCTCGATGCCCAGGCCAATGATGCCGTCCGCCAGGGGGACGCTGGCCACGAGCATCTTCATGGTCAGGGCCGCAGTGTTCCAGCCGCTGGCCGCCAGACCGCCGAACAGACTCAACTCGGCCTCTTCGGCACTCAAATGGAAAGGTTGCGGGTCGTATTCGCGAGCAAACGCCAACATGGCTTCCTGATGGACGCGAACAGGGTCGCTTTCAAACTCCTGACCCAGACTCAGGTCATCGAGATAGAGTTTTTCCCAGGCATGCAGGGTCATGATTCATTCCTCCGCAGTGCATTACGAATAGCCGATGTCGCTGAGATCAATGGCCACCAGCAAGGCGTGCTCATCCGCCTGACCGTCGGCCTTGCGTCGATAGGCGCGCCGCTTGCCGGGCATGCGCAAGCCGTCGGTTTCAACATAGCCATGAACGTACTGCGCGGCAGCCAGGCCACCGCTGACATCCACGTTGTAGTCGTGACGACGTAACAGAAAGTCTGCACCGAAGTAGAAATCCTGCACCGCGCAGTGCGTGGCGATTGTCTCGGGGAAGGTCACCCGCAAACGACGCCAGCGCTCCGCGCCCTCATGCCAGGGCTCGACTTCCTCGGTCACGACACCCGACCAGGTGAACTGGAAAGGCATGGTCAGGTACGACCAAAGCGCGTAACCGTTGAAGTACGCTCGGTGCAAGGGATCCCAGGGACTGTTTTCCCCATGGTCGCGAAAGGATTCTCTGGGCTTCGATCGCTCGGCGATCACCTTGCCGGCGGTATTTTCGATGGCGATTCGATCCGGAGTGTAGGCGGTGAATTGATCGGCCCCACCAAAGGGCGTCACCGAGGCCCGCTGCTCATGCAGCCAGACGGTCATCTGCCGTGGCGCGCTGTCCTGGGTCAACCCTTTCATTGCCCAGAGCGAGCCACCGGTCACGATAGTGGCGCGTACCTGGTTGAAACTGCTCCAGCGCTCCAGACCACCATGGGCGATCAGTACGCGAGCCAGCAGTTCATCACCCGGTGCATTCATAGTGGCGGCCCCCCTCCTTCCGACGGCCGATCCCGGACCCATTGCCAGAATAATTGATACCCGACCGCCAACACCACCGGACCGATGAACAACCCGATGATGCCGCTCGTGACCATCCCGCCAAGCGCGCCGATCAGCACCACCGGCATCGGCACATCGACACCGCGCCCCAGCAGCAGCGGTTTGAGCACGTTGTCCACCAGGCCGGCAACGAAGACGAAGATGGCGAACACGATCGTCGAGGTGTTGGCGCCTTCGGTGGCGAACACGAAGGCAATCACCGGAACCGTAATCAGCGTCGCCGGCAATTGCATGATGCCTAGCAACAGCACCCCAAGGGCCAGCAAACCGGCGCCGGGAATGCCCTTGAAGACAAAGCCGAGTCCCACCAGCAGCATCTGGATGAACGCGATCCCGACCACGCCCAGCGCGACCGCACGGATCGTTGCGGTGCACAGCGCAGCAATTTTCGGCCCTTTGGTCGGGTCGCTGACCCGCGAGGCAATCTGCACCGCGCTGCGATTGCCGCTCTCGCCATAGGCCATGAAAATACCGGCGATGATCAAGGCGAAAATAAAGGTCAGGAAACCCATGCCGACGCCGGCCAATTTGCTCAACAGGGACAGGCTGAAGTGCTTGATCTGCGGGAGGTATTTGGCGGTCAGGTCGGGAAGATTGGTTGAGGCCTCGAGCCACAAGTCAAACAGCGGCTGCCCCACCAATGGCCAACTGGCGATGGATTCGGCGGGTGGTGGCAGGTGAAAGTCGCCGCCCTTGACCACTTCCATCACACGTTGGACCGAGTCGGCTATCGAGGTGCCCAGAAAGTAAATCGGCAACACCAGGATGACGATGGCGATCAGGATAATCAGCGTCGCAATGCGCCCGTCATTCTGCCCCAGGGGCCCTTTCAGCCGCGCCTGCAGCGGGTAAAGGGTAATCGCCAGGATCAGCGCCCACAGCATAAGGTCGCGGAACGGGCTGAATATTTCAAAGCAGAACAGCACCAGAACCGCGATCAACCCAGCCCGGATAAGGACATCGAGCAGCGTGCGCGTCAGCGTTTTCTCGGAGAACGAAGTGGGCTCCATGGAGGCCTCCTGATCACTGCAACGGTACGGGATCGGTTAGCCCAGCATAGACGTTCGGCGGAAAACGCGTGGATTCAACGCAGCTTCAATGGATCAACCAGTCCGGCGGCAATGGCCATGCCGACCAGGTCCGGCAGGGTATTGGCCTGCATGCGTTTCATCACGCGTGAGCGGTAGAGGTCGACGGTTTTTGCGCTTACCCCCAGTTGCTCGGCGATTTCGCGCGTGGTGTAACCCTGCACCAGCGGCAACAAGACGTCGCGTTCCCGTGGGGTCAGCGTGAGCAAACGCGCCTGCAACGCTTCATGCCCTTGATTACCCGAGCGGTGGGTCGCGCAATTGCTGAGGGCCTGTTGCACGCTGTCCAGCAGCAGTTGTTCGTTGTAGGGCTTTTCAATGAAGTCGTGAGCGCCGGCCTTGAACGCACGCACCACGATCGGCACATCGGCGTGACCGCTGACGAAGATGATTGGCAGGTTCAGTTCGCGCAATCGCATTTCTTCCTGCACGTTCAAGCCGCCCATGCCGGGCATGCGTACATCCAGCAGCACACAGGCCGCCAGGCTGGCATCGCAGGCATTGAGGAACTCAACACCGCTGGTAAACGGCAACGCCTTGAGGCCGACTGATTCCAGTAACCAGACCGTTGAATCGAGCATGCCTTGATCGTCATCGACCACATACACCACGTGCTCCGTCACACCCGCCATTGCATTATTCCTGTTGTTGTTTTGTTGGACCGGCAAGCGGCAAGCGACAGCACATCAGCAGCCCGACTGGTTGGCGGTGGGCCTGCAATTCACCGCCGAAACCTTCAATGATGCTGCGGCTCATGGACAAACCGAGCCCCAGGCCATCGGCCTTGCTGGTATAGAACGGGGTAAAAATCTGCTCCAGTTCGGGCTCGCTCACACCGGGCCCCTGGTCCTGCACAGTGATGTCCACGGTGGCGGCACTGCCCTGCCCGGCGGTCATCATAATCAGCGAGGGCTGGCCGGGATGTTGTTCGCGGTTGGCATCGATGGCATTGCGCAACAGATTCAGCAGGACTTGTTCCAGCAACACTCGATCGGCATAAACGGGCGGCAGATTATCCGGCAGACGATCCTCGATTGTCACTTGGCAATTACTCGCTTCCCAGGCGCACAAACGCACGGCTTCGCGGGCGACATCGGTGACGTTCAGCGCCTGCATGCGGCGCTGGCCTTTGCGCAGAAACGCGCGCAGACGGCGGATGACTTCCGAGGCGTGCGTGGCGTGATGGGTGATGCGTTCCAGCCCTTGCGCAACCCGGGCGGCCGCCTGGGGATTGGAATCCACAGTCTGCAAATAACGCTGGCTGGCGTTGGCGTAATTGACCACCGCGGCCAGCGGCTGATTGATTTCGTGGGCGATGCCCGAGGCCAGTTCACCGAGGGTGACCAGGCGCGCGGTGTGCGCCAGTTCATCCTGATGGCGGCGCTGCTGCACTTCGCGCAGCTCACGTTCGGTCATGTCCCGCGCCACCAGTGAATAGTAGCGCTCGCCGCCGGCCGATCGATGCGCCAACAGCACCAGCGACACCGGCACCGACGCGCCACCGCCCGGTGGTTGCAAGCGCGCATCGGTGCTCCAGACGCCGTCGCGTTCGGCGCCGCTCCAGCCGTCACGTTGCAGACGGGTCAAGTCTGCGCTGGCGAACAGTTGCGCCAGGACCGGCATCGGCTGTTGCTCGCCTATGCCGAGGATGCGGCGTGCCGCCGGGTTGAGGTAAGTGACTTGACCCTCGGGGTCGATGAACAGCACCGGATCGGTGTTGACCTCGACGACTTCGGCCAGGCGCCGCTTGTTCTCTTCGGCCTGCACTCTGGCAGTAATGTCCCGGGAGACGCTGACCACCTCGACCACCGTGCCGGTATAGGTTTCACGAATCGCCCGACTGGCGGTTTCGAACCACAGGTAATGCCCGTCCCGATGGCGAATGCGATAGGTCATGGTGTGATAACCGTCCTGCTCCAGCGCATCGCGGGCACGCTGCACCAGGCTGGCCAGGTCCTGGCCATGGAACAGGCCCTGGGCCATTTGCCCGCGCAGTTCTTCCGGCCAGTAGCCGAGCAACGTCCATGATGCGGGGGAGGCATCGAGAAAACAGCCGTCCGGTGTGTGCCGGGAAATCAAGTCGGTGGTGTTCTCGATGATCAGCCGGTACAACCGCCGCGCCTGAGTCGCTTCGCGCTCGGCCAGCACTTGCGTGGTGGCGTCGCGGCAACGGGCGAGAACACGGTTGTCCTGGGGATCGGGAATGAATGTCCAGATCAGAATCTGCGTTTCGAGCTGGGCTTCGACCCCTTCAATGGCGCGTTGCTGGTCCAGACACGCGCGCACCAGTACCCGATGGTTGACCGGCAGAAAACCCAAAACGTCGGTCAGCGGCTTTTCCGCCAGCAGCGCCAGCAACGCCGCGTTGAATTCCTGCGGCCGTCCCTGCGCGTCGAGCAACAGGCTCGGTTGCGGATCGTGGCCCAGCAGTGGCGAGCCACGCAGCATGCCGTTGACGCTGCTGAGCAAAGTCGTGAGCAAATCCTGCACCCACCCCAGCCAATCGAAACTCACGCCTTCGCAGACTTCCACCAGCAACAACCCGGCCTGCCCAGGCGTCAACGCCAGATCGAACACTTGGCCATGGCTGATGGCGGCGCGGCGCAGTCGACCGGCCAACCAGCAATCCAGTTGCCGCACTTGCGCCAGGTCGAGGCGCCCGGCTTCCAGCAAACGCTCGAACAGCAACTGATCGCTGGCCAGCGAAGGGTCGCCCTGGCCCGGGGGAAAATGCTGGGCGGCACCTTCATGGCTGTAGATTCGCGCCTGGGGTTGCCAGCTCAGGTAAACCGCGCGACGCACCTCGGGGCAATCCTGCAAGGCCCGGCACAACGCATCGGCCCGGGCGGCCAGAGGCACGGCCTCACGCTGCAGGCGCAACCAGCTGTGCAATCGAACGGGAGTCAGGGTCATCACGGGTCCGCTTCGTTGGGGAAGCCAAGGATATACCGGCCTTGGCGATTTGACGGTAGTCATTTAGTTCAGCACGAATCAAATATAGTACATATACCATACACAATAGGTTGTACTTCCATATCGATGGAGGATTGTTATATAAAGCACACCGGACATATA
Organism: Pseudomonas sp. GT1P32; assembly: GCF_054897805.1. Classification (NCBI taxonomy): domain Bacteria; kingdom Pseudomonadati; phylum Pseudomonadota; class Gammaproteobacteria; order Pseudomonadales; family Pseudomonadaceae; genus Pseudomonas; species Pseudomonas sp. GT1P32. Next base: position 1,066,620 of record NZ_CM142704.1, on the reverse strand, counting down.
AAGGTGACCTCAGCAGCGACGCTGAAAGGCCACCGATAGAGCTAACAATCAGCCACCGAGTACTGCACATGTCGATCTATGAACAAGGGCTAGGCCCTTCGGCTGTCAATCACATCGCCTTGTCTCCGCTCAGCTTCCTCGAGCGCACGGCCAATGTTTACCCCGACTACCCCGCCGTCATCCACGGCTCGATTCGCCGTACCTGGGCGCAGACCTACACCCGTTGCCGACGCCTGGCCTCGGCGCTGGCTGGTCGCGGCATCGGCAAAGACGACACCGTGGCGGTGATGCTGCCCAATATCCCGGAAATGCTGGAAGTGCATTTTGGCGTGCCGATGATTGGCGCCGTGCTCAACCCGCTCAACGTGCGCCTGGATGCTGAAGCCATTGCGTTCATGCTCCAGCATGGCGAGGCCAAGGTGCTGATCACCGACCGCGAGTTCCATGACGTGATTCACGCCGCCATCGGCATGCTTGATCACCCGCCTCTGGTCATCGACGTCAACGACCCGGAATACGGTGAAGGCCAGGCCGTCAGCGATCTGGACTATGAAGCGTTGCTGGCCGAAGGCGACCCGGCGTTCGCCTGGCAATGGCCAGCCAACGAGTGGCAAGCCATCTCGCTGAACTACACCTCCGGCACCACCGGCAATCCGAAAGGCGTGGTCTATCACCACCGCGGCGCTTATTTGAATGCCTTGGGCAACCAGATGACCTGGGCCATGGGCAACCATCCGGTGTACCTCTGGACCCTGCCGATGTTCCATTGCAACGGCTGGTGCTACCCGTGGACCATCACCGCGCTCGCCGGCGTTCACGTGTTCCTGCGCCGGGTCGATCCGCAGAAAATCCTCACGCTGATTCGCGAACATCAGGTCACGCACCTGTGCGGCGCGCCGATCGTGCTCAACGCGCTGGTCAACATGCCGGAATCGGCGAAGGCGGCCATCGACCACCCGGTCAACGCCATGGTCGCCGGTGCTGCGCCGCCGGCCAAAGTCATCGGTGCCGTGGAGGAAATGGGCATCAAGGTCACCCACGTCTACGGCCTGACGGAAACCTATGGTCCGGTGACCCTCTGCGCCTGGCATGCGGAATGGGACGAACTGCCGCTGGAACAACGGGCGCAGATCAAATCTCGTCAGGGCGTGCGCTACCCAACGCTCGAAGGTGTGATGGTCGGCGATTCGAAGACGCTGGAACCGACCCCGCGCGATGGCCAGACCATCGGTGAAGTGTTCATGCGCGGCAACACCGTGATGAAGGGCTACCTGAAAAACCCGACGGCCACCGCCGAAGCATTCGAGGGTGGCTGGTTTCATACTGGCGACCTGGCGGTGTGTCACCCCGACGGTTATGTCGAGATCAAAGACCGCCTCAAAGACATCATCATTTCCGGTGGCGAGAACATTTCCACCATCGAACTCGAAGGCGTGCTCTATCGCCATCCGGGGGTGATGGAAGCCGCCGTGGTCGCCCGCCCCGATGAAAAATGGGGCGAAACGCCCTGCGCCTTCATCACTTTGAAGGCTGATCACCAGGACGTTCGCGAGGCCGACATCATCAGTTTCTGCCGCGAGCATCTGGCCGGTTTCAAAGTCCCGCGCACGGTGATTTTCACCCTCCTGCCGAAGACATCCACCGGCAAGATCCAGAAGTACGTGCTGCGCGACAGGGCCAAGGCCCTCTAACCCTCACCGACGTTTCACCTATCAGGCGGCAGGTGTCTTACCTGCCGCCTCGGGCTCGTGCAGGCCGAATTCGGCCTGCCCTGCCCCCACACACCGATAACAACAACAATGTGGAGCGCACCATGATCGACATCCATGCAACCGATACCCAACGCTGTGAACGTATTCGGACCAACCCGAAATTCCTGCAACTGGTCAGCAGTCGCTCGCGCCTGGCCTGGTCGTTGAGTGCTGCGGTGCTGGGCACTTATTACCTGTTCATGTTCGTGGTGGCGTTTGCCCCGCAATGGCTGCACGCGCCGCTCGGCGAGCACCGGATGTTGACCCTTGGCATGCCGGTTGGCGCGGCGATCATTGTTTTTTCCTGGTTGCTGACCGGTTGGTACGTCTACAGCGCCAACACGCGCTTCGATGCGCTGGGTGCGGCCATTCTTGAGGAGAGCAAGTGATGCGTAAACTCATCCTCGCCGCAGCCTGCCTGTTGCCGGCATCCGTTGCATTCGCTGCACCCGCGTTGGGTGCCATAGAAAAACAACCGCTGAACCTGCATGCGATCGGCATGTTCTTCGTGTTCGTTCTCGGCACGCTGGCCATCACCTGGTGGGCCGCGCGCCAGACCAAATCCACCTCGGACTTCTACACTGCCGGCGGTGGCATCACCGGGTTTCAGAACGGCCTGGCAATTGCCGGTGACTACATGTCCGCCGCAACGCTGCTGGGACTGTCCAGCCTGGTGTTCGCCAAGGGTTACGACGGTTTCATCTACACCATCGGCTTCTTTGTCGGTTGGCCGATCATCACCTTCCTGATGGCCGAGCGGCTGCGCAATCTGGGGCGCTACACCTTTGCCGACATCGTCTCCTACCGACTGGACCAGAACAAAGTGCGGATATTCGCTGCGTTCGGTTCGTTGACGGTGGTGTGTTGCTACCTGATCGTGCAGATGGTCGGTGCCGGCCAGTTGATCAAATTGCTGTTCGGTCTCGACTACCCGGTAGCGGTGGTGATCGTCGGCGCGTTGATGCTGGTGTATGTGATCTTCGGCGGCATGATCGCAACCACCTGGGTGCAGATCATCAAGGCTGTGCTGCTGCTCGCCGGCGGCACGACTCTCGCGGTCATGGCCATGTCGCAATTCGGTTTCAGCTACGAAACCCTTGCCACCAAAGCGGTCGAGGCGCATGCCAGCGGCTGGAACATCATGGGCCCCGGTTCAATGCTCGCCGACCCGATCAACACCGCTTCGATGTCCCTCGGACTGGTGTTCGGCATCGCCGGTTTACCGCACATTCTGATGCGTTTCTTCACTGTGCCCAACGCCAAGGAAGCGCGTAAATCGGTGTTCTACGCCACCGGCTTCATTGGTTTCTTCTTCCTCGTGGTCTGCACCCTGGGCTTCGCCGCGATGGTGATCATCGGCACCGATCCGCAGTACTACGTCAACGGTGAAGTTGGCGGCGCCTTGATTGGCGGCGGCAACATGGTCGCGATGCACCTTGCCAAAGCGGTGGGCGGCAACCTGTTCTTCGGGTTCCTCTCGGCCGTGGCGTTCGCCACCATCCTTGCGGTGGTCTCCGGGCTGGCACTGGCCGGTGCTTCGGCGATTTCCCACGACCTCTACGCCACCGTGTTCAAGAAAGGCAAAGCCACCCAGAAACAGGAAATGCGCGTCACCCGCATAGCCACCGTGGGCCTGGGCATCATCGCAATTCTGCTGGGCATCCTGTTCGAGAAGATGAACGTCGCGTTCCTGGTGGGCCTGACCTTCGGCATCGCCGCCTCGACCAACTTCCCGGTGCTGATCATGGCCATGTACTGGAAAGGCCTGACCACCAAAGGCGCGATTATCGGCGGTTTTGCCGGCCTGATCTGCGCGCTGGTGCTAGTGATCCTGTCCCCGGCCGTGTGGGTGACCGTACTCGGTCATGCTCACGCCATCTTCCCGTACGACCACCCGGCGCTGTTTTCCATGCCGCTGGCGTTCCTGGTGATTGTCGTCGTGTCCCGACTCGACCGCAGTGTGCGGGCCGACAAGGAGCGTGACGCCTACGCCGACCAGTTCGTGCGCGCCCAGACCGGTCTCGGTGCTGCCAGCGCTTCCAGTCATTGATTGAAAGGCACGGCGCCCGGTTGCGGCGCCGTGCACAACCGTCCTGTCGAGGTTCACGTTATGCCCGAATTCAAAGCCCCCTTGCGCGATCTGCGCTTCGTCCTGCATGAGGTGTTCGACGCCCCGGCCCTGTGGGCGCGCCTGCCTGCCCTGGCTGACAATATCGATGCCGACATCGCCGACGCGATCCTTGAGGAAGCGGGGAAAGTCACCGCGCACTTGATCGCACCCTTGAACCGCAGCGGAGACGAAGAAGGCGCACAATGGCATGAAGGTCGGGTGACCACGCCCATCGGTTTCAAACAGGCTTATGCCACATACATCGAGGGTGGCTGGGTCGGCCTGTCCGGTAATCCCGAGTACGGCGGCATGGGCATGCCGAAAATGCTCGCCGTGCAGTTTGAAGAAATGCTCTACGGCGCCAATTCCAGTTTCGCGCTGTATTCGGCATTGAGTTCCGGTGCGTGCCTGGCGCTGGATGTCCACGCCAGCGACACCTTGAAAGACCTTTACCTGCCGCCGATGTATGAAGGTCGCTGGGCCGGCTCCATGTGCCTGACCGAAGCCCATGCCGGCACCGATCTGGGGATCATCCGCACTCGCGCCGAACCTCGGGCGGATGGCAGTTTCAGCATCACCGGCAGCAAGATATTCATTACCGGCGGCGATCAGGACCTGACCGAAAACATCGTCCATCTGGTGTTGGCAAAACTGCCCGACGCGCCGGCCGGACCCAAAGGCATCTCGCTGTTTGTGGTGCCCAAAGTGCTGGTCAATGCCGACGGTTCCCTTGGCGAGGCCAACGCCGTAAGTTGCGGTTCGATCGAACACAAAATGGGCATCAAGGCCTCGGCTACCTGCGTGATGAATTTCGACGGTGCCAGCGGCTGGCTGGTGGGCGAAGCCAACAAAGGCCTCGCAGCGATGTTCACCATGATGAACTACGAACGCCTGTCCATCGGTATTCAGGGCATTGGCTGCGCCGAAGCGTCCTATCAGAGTGCGGTGGCCTACGCCCGTGAACGCATTCAGAGCCGCGCCCCAACCGGCACCGTGGCCGCGGACAAAGTTGCCGATCCGATCATCGTCCACCCCGATGTGCGCCGCATGCTGCTCAGCATGAAAGCCATGACTGAAGGTGGCCGCGCGTTCGCCAGTTATGTCGGGCAGCAGCTCGATCTGGCGAAGTTCTCCGACGATGCGCAAGAACGCGAGAGCGCCCAGAGCCTGGTCGCGTTGCTGACGCCGATTGCCAAGGCCTTCTTCACCGACACCGGTCTGGAGAGCTGCATCAACGGCCAGCAAGTGTTCGGCGGCCATGGCTACATCCGCGAATGGGGCCAGGAACAATTGGTCCGCGACGTGCGCATCGCGCAGATCTACGAAGGCACCAACGGCATTCAGGCGCTGGACCTGCTCGGGCGCAAAGTGCTGGCCGATAACGGTGTCGCGTTGCGTCAGTTCACCGGCGAGATTCGGCATTTCGCCCACCAGCCTGACGCGCCCTACAGCGCGCAACTGTTCGATGCCGTGCAGCGCCTGGAAGACCTGAGCGACTGGCTGCAGGACCGGGCAGCGACCAATCGCAACGAAGTCGGCGCCGCTTCCGTGGAGTATTTGCACCTGTTCGGATATGTGGCCTACGCCTGGTTGTGGGCGCGCATGGCGCAGGTTGCCCGGCAAAAGCGCAGCGACGACGAAGTCTTTTACGGTGCGAAGATCGCCACCGCCGACTTCTACATCCATCGCCTGCTGCCGCGCATTTTGAGCCTCGAACAATCGATTCGCGCCGGCAGTGCCTCGTTGTTCGGTCTGAGCGCCGAGCAGTTCTAACGATTGAACCGCACGCGGCGCCGCGCTCCTCTCTTTTCGGCGCTCGCGTTTTTTCTTGATAAGCCCTCGCCCGGTTGGCGAGGGTCGCGCAAGCCGTCATTTCATAATAAAAACAAAGGGGCTTCACATGGATCGCAACACCCGCACTCTCGCTACCCGACTGTTGCTGGCCGGCAGCGTCATCAGCCTCTCGGCCCCCGCCGCTGCTGACTTTATCAAGGACAGCAAGGCCAGCCTTGAGCTACGCAACTTCTATTTCAACCGTGACTATCGTCAGACCAACGCGGCACAATCAAAACAGGAGGAATGGGCGCAGGGCTTCCTGTTGCGCTACGAATCCGGCTTTACCGAGGGGCTGATCGGGGTCGGTTTCGATGCGATCGGCCTGGTAGGCGTCAAACTCGACTCCAGCCCGGATCGTGCCGGTTCCGGCGTGCTCCAGCGCCATCGCGACACGCGCAAAGGTGCGCAGGACGAGTACGGTGAACTGGGCCTGACCGCCAAACTGCGTGCGTCCAAGAGCACATTGAAACTGGGCACGTTGCTGCCCAAGCTGCCGACGGTGCTGGCCAACGATTCACGGCTGTTGCCGCAAACCTTCAAGGGCGGCCAGCTGACATCGCTGGAAGTCGAAGGCCTGACCGTGGATGCCGGACGACTGACACAGGTCAACCAGCGCGACTCCTCGGACTATGAGGACATGGGCATCACCCGAACCGGCGCCAAGGGCATCACCAGCCGCCATTTGGACAGCGACAGCTTCGATTTCGCCAGCCTCAACTACAAATGGACCAGTAACCTGGCTACTGGTTATAGCTACGGCCACCTCGACAATTTCTACAGCCAGCACCTGGTCAACCTGACCTACGTATTGCCGGTCACCGTCGGTCAATCGTTGAAGACTGATCTGCGGTTCGCACGCTCCATCGATGATGGCGGCAGTAATGTCGACAACAAGGCAATTGGCGCCATGTTCACCTACAACCTCGGAGGGCATGCGTTCGGCCTGGGCTATCAAGGCATGAGCGGCGATACCGGGTATGCCTACGTCAATGGCACCGATGCGTTCCTGGTGAACTTCGTGCAGATCGGCGACTTCGCCAGCAAGGACGAAAAATCCTGGCAGGCCCGTTACGACTACAACTTTGCCGCCCTCGGCATCCCCGGCCTGACGTTTATGACCCGCTACATCAACGGTTCCGATATCGACCTGGGCAACAACCGCCCTGAAGGCAAGGAATGGGAGCGCGATACCGATATCGGATATGTCGTGCAGAGCGGACCGTTGAAAAACGTCGGCGTGAAATGGCGCAATGCGACAGTGCGCTCGACAAATTTTGGTAGTGATCTGGATGAAAACCGTTTGATCGTCAGCTACACGTTGCCGATCTGGTAAGACGGCGCAACGGCCACCACCGTTTCGCCAGCAAGCCGGCTCCTACAAGGGTGGTGTCGTCTACAAATAACGGCACACTCCGATCCTGTAGGAACTGGCTAGCCTCGCCCCGCAAGAAAGTCAAAACACAGCACATCGGTTCAATATCCCCGCCCGACTCTACGCCACCATGGCCTCCTCACTCACCCCGTAAGGACATCGCCATGGCTATCGCAAAAGCAGTACCCGGCAAAACCCTGCTGACCCCAACCGACCACACGCTGATCATGATCGACCACCAGTCGCAGATGTCCTTTGCGACCAAGTCGATTGATGCTGTCACCCTGCGCAACAACGCCGCGCTGGTGGCCAAGGCGGCGCGCGGCTTCAAGGTCTCGACCATCCTCACCACCGTTGCCGAAAAGAGCTTCTCCGGCCCGATTTTCGACGAAATCAAATCGGTGTTCCCGGAACACAACGTCATCGACCGCACCAGCATGAACACCTGGGAAGACGAGCGCATTGCCGTTGAAGTGAATAAGTTCGGCAAACAGAAAATCGTCCTCGCCGGCCTGTGGACCTCCGTGTGCATCGTCGGCCCGGCGCTGTCGGCCATCGACCAGGGTTTTGAGGTGTACGTGATTGCCGACGCCTGTGGCGACGTCACCACCGAAGCCCATGAAATGGCGATGCAGCGCATGATCCAGATCGGTGCGCGGCCAATGACTTCGTTGCAATATCTGCTTGAATTACAGCGTGACTGGGCACGTACCGAGACCTACGACGAAACCGTGAAAACCTCGATTGCCAACGGGGGTTCTTACGGTCTGGGCCTGATCTACGCCAAGACCATGTTCGGTGCCTCCGAAGGTCATTAAGTAACAACGCGGCTCCGGGGTTCCGGAGCCGCTTCCCTTCGCGGTGGACTGATCGATGACGTTTTCCTCACGAGACCTCAGTCGCGGGTTGTGCGTGTGTTTGCCGGCGCTGTTATCAGGCGTGGTCCTGGCAGATGAATCGCAGGGCTTGCTGGCCGGCGCGAAGCTTGAAGTGCTGAGCCGAAATTTCTATCTCAACAACGACTATCGATCCCCGACGCCGGCAGGCAAAAGCTACAAAGCCGAATGGGCTCAGGGCTTTATCAGCTCTTTTGAATCCGGTTTCACCCCCGGCACCCTCGGATTCGGACTCGATGCCCACGGGTTCCTAGGATTGAAACTGGACGGTGGCAAGGGCCATTCCGGAACGGGATTATTGCCGCTGGACAGTGACGGTCGCAGCGAAGACAACTATTCCAGTGCTGGCGGCGCGTTGAAAATCAAGGCATCGAAAACCACGTTGGCCTTCGGTGAAATGATGGTCGAAACCCCGGTGTTCGACACCGCGGATAAACGCCTGCAACCCGAGTACGCCAGCGGTTTTCTGGTGAACAGCCACGAGATTGAGGGAATGAATCTGGTCGCCGGCCACTTCACGGCGTTCAAGAATCAGGACGGTGCTTCGGGCAAGGACAACTTTTACGGCTACGGCGCTAACACTGAAGCGGGCGGCATTTCTATTCTGGGTGTCGACCTGTTTACGCAAAGTCCGCTCGGCGCTGCCCTCTATGCTTCAGAGCTGACCGACACCTGGCATCAGTACTACGCCAATCTGCACCTGAAACAGTCCGGCTGGTTCCTCGACGCCAATCTCTATCGCACGCAGGACACAGGCCAGGCGTTGGCCGGTGCTATCGACAACACAGCGTTCAGCCTGTCAGGCAAATACACCGTCGATGCCCACGCCTTCACGTTGGCCTATCAAAAGGTCAACGGCGATACCCCGTTCGATTTCGTCGGTGGCGACTCGATCTACCTCGCCAACTCGATCAAATACGCCGACTTCAACGGTGCCCACGAGCAGTCCTGGCAAGCTCGTTACGACCTTGATCTGGGTCTCTATGGCATTCCCGGGCTGAAATTCATGACCCGTTATGTCAAAGGCAGCCAGATCGACGGTACGCACGCACCCAAGGGCGGAGCCTACAACCCGTTCGATGAGTCGGTCGGTGCGTACAGGCCGCTGCAAGGTGATGGTGGACGGCATTGGGAGCGAGACATCGACTTGCGCTACATCGTGCAGTCTGGGTCGGCCAAGGGCTTGTCGCTGCAACTGTCCCATGTCTCGCACCGGGCCAACAGCGCCCAGGCGGGCGATGATATCGACAGGGTTTATGTCGTTATCGAGTACCCGCTGAGTTTCGGCCGTTTCTGATAATGGTCAGCGGGCGTGCTCGCACTCTCAAGCAGGCTCGCTCCCACAGGGGTTGGCGTTTATCATGAGCGCCGAAAACAACCCTGCCTTGTATGAGAATGAGCATGACCTTCGATTTTGATCAGGTGTTCGACCGCCACAACACTGGCAGTACCAAGTGGAGCCGCTACCCGGCCGACGTATTGCCGATGTGGGTTGCCGACATGGATTTTGCCGCGCCACCGGTGATCATCCAGGCCCTGCAAAAACGTCTGGAACACCCGTTGCTCGGCTACAGCGTGGCGCAGGATGACTTGCGCATTGCCATCGTGGCCGACCTCTGGAACAAGTACGCCTGGCGCGTCGAGCCACAGGAACTGATCTTCCTGCCGGGCGTGGAATCGGGTTTCAACATGGCCCTGAATGCGCTGGTCCAGCCGCAACAGAACGTCGTGGTGCAAACGCCCAACTACCCACCGCTGCGTCATGCACCGGGGCATTGGGGGCTGAACAAGGTTGAACTGAATTTCGAGACGATGGCTGATGGCACGTACGCCACGCCGCTTCAGGCCTTGCGCCAGTCGCTGGAAGGCGGCGGTGCGCTGCTGCTGAGCAACCCGCACAACCCGCTGGGCAAGGCGTTCCCAAGGGAAGAACTGCAAGCCGTGGCCGATATCTGCGTGGCACAGGGCGCCTGGATCATTTCCGACGAAATTCACGCCGAACTGTGCTTCGACGGGCGCAAACATATTCCCACCGCGTCGTTGAGCCCGGAAATTGCCCAGCGCACCATCACGCTGATGTCGGCGAGCAAGGCCTACAACATCGCCGGTCTGAAGACCTCGTTCATGATCATTCAGGACCGCGCCCTGCGCGAACGCGTCAACCATGCGCGCTGCGGTATGGTCGACAGCATCAATCCGCTGGGCATGGAAGCGACACGCGTTGCTTACGCCGAAGCCGGACCTTGGCTGGTTGCGCTCAAAGACTACCTGCAAAGTAACCGCGATTATCTGGTGGATGCCGTTCGCACGCGCTTGCCCGGCATCAGCATGAATGTACCTCAGAGCACTTACCTGGCCTGGCTCGACTGTTCGGCGCTGGGGTTGGAGAACCCGCAGCAGTTCTTCCTTGAAAAGGCGAAAGTCGGGCTTAGCCCTGGCCTGGATTTCGGCGATGACAGCCAACAGTTCGTACGCCTGAACTTCGGCTGCCCGCGCGCGTTGCTGGAGGAAGGCATCGCGCGGATGGAACGCAGTTTGCGCGACCTCTAACAAACGCCCCCCCTTGTAGGAGCTGGCTTGCCGGCGATGACGTCCGCAAGATCACCGCAAGGCTCAAGGGCCAATCGCCGGCAAGCTGGCTCCTACAGGAATTGGTCGCGACACACATCCCTGCCAACCACCCCGTACCTTGTAGGAGCTGGCTTGCTAGCGATGACGTCCGCAAGGTCACCGCAGGGCTCAAGGGCCAATCGCCAGCAAGCCGGCTCCTACAGGAATTTGTCGCGGCACACATCCCTGCCAGTCACCTCGTACTTTGTAGGAGCTGGCTTGCCGGCGATGACGCCCGCAAGGTCACCGCAAGGCTCAAGGGCCAATCGCCGGCAAGCCGGCTCCTACAGGAATTTGTCGCGGCACACATCCCTGCCAGTCACCTCGTACTTTGTAGGAGCTGGCTTGCCGGCGATGACGTCCGCAAGGTCACCACAAGGCTCGAGGGCCAATCGCCAGCAAGCCGGCTCCTACAGGATTTTGTTGCGGCACACATCCCTGCCAGCCACCTCGTACCTTGTAGGAGCCGGCTTGCCGGCGATCACGTCCGTAAGGTCACCGCAAGGCTCGAGGGCCAATCGCCAGCAAGCCGGCTCCTACAGGATTTTGTTGCGGCACACATCCCTGCCAGCCACCTCGTACCTTGTAGGAGCCGGCTTGCCGGCGATCACGTCCGTAAGGTCACCGCAGTGTCGAGGCGATGATTTCCACCAGGTTGAGTTGCGTGAATGGTTTGGACAGGCGCGGGAGCCGGGTCGCAAAGCCTTCCAGCCGCTCGGCGTAACCCGTGGCGAGGATGATCGGCAGGTCGGGCCTGATGCTTCGGATCGCCTGCGCCAGTTGCGCACCGTTCATTTGCGGCATGGCCATGTCGGTAATGACCAGATCGATGACCTGTTCGCTGTCGAACACTTTCAGCGCTTGAGCCCCGGATATCGCACTGACCACCTGATGCCCCAAATCTTCGAGCAACAGGCAGGTACTGGTCAGCACCAGGCTGTCGTCATCCACCACCAGCACGCACAGACGAGGCACCGGCGGTGCGGCTTCCTCCTGGGCAGGCTTGGCGATCGAACCCTGTGTGGCGACGGGAATCCACAATTCAGCCGTGGTGCCCTTGCCCTTCTGGCTCTTGAGAATGAATCGCCCGCCCAATTGTTCGATGAAGCCATGCACCATCGACAATCCCAGCCCCGTACCTTTGCCGACCCCTTTGGTGGTGAAGAACGGGTCCATCGCCACGGCGAGTGTGGCGTCGTCCATGCCCTCCCCTGTGTCATTGATGCTCAGGCAAACATAACGACCTGTCATTGGCGTGAGCGAGGAATGATCGCCGGCGTCTTCAGACCGGGCGCTGATCAGGAGCGTTCCGCCATGGGGCATGGCGTCGCGGGCATTGGTCGCCAGGTTCAGGACTGCCAGTTCGAGCTGGTTTTTGTCGGCCCAAACGGGTTCGATTGTTTCCGTAAAACGGGCTTCAAGGGCTACGGAAGGCCCGAGGGAACTGCGTAACAGGCCGGTGATGCCTTCCACCAGCGTCGGTATCTCGACGGACTCGGTCTTCAGTTCCTGGCGCCTGGCAAAGGCCAGCATGCGCTGGGTCAGCGCCACTCCGCGCAAGGCGCCTTGAGTGGCGTTGTCCAACAATCGGGTGATCTTCGAATCGTCCCCGATTCGCTTGCGCACAATTTCCAGATTGCCAAGGATCACCGTCAACAAATTATTGAAGTCATGGGCAATCCCCCCGCTCAGTTGCCCGATGGCTTGCATTTTTTGCGCCTGGAAAAGCGCTTCACGGGTTTGTTCGAGCGCCTGCTGAGCGCGGGTCGCTTCAGTGATATCCCGGGTGATCTTGGCGAAACCGAGTAACGTCCCGGTATCACCCCAGATCGGGTCGACCACGACATGCGCCAGGAACCGTGTGCCGTCCTTGCGCAATCGCCAGCCTTTGTTCTCGAATCGCCCCTCACGGACGGCAATGTCCAGGGTGCGCTTCGGTTCGCCGGCTGCGCGGTCTTCCGGGGTGTAAAAGATCGAAAAATGCTGGCCGATCACTTCTTCGGGCAAGTAACCCTTGATGCGCTGGGCACCAGGGTTCCAGTTGGTCAGCCGTCCGTTAGCGTCGAGCATGTAGATGGCGTAATCCGTGACGCTTTGCACCAGCAGCCGGAACTGCTGTTCGCTTTGCTTGAGCACCTCTTCAGCCATTTTGCGGTCGGTAAGATCCCGGGTGATCTTGGCAAACCCGAGCAACTTGCCCGTCGGATCGAGGATCGGATCGATCACCACATGGCACCAGAAATGCGTACCGTCCTTGCGCACCCGCCAGCCTTCCCCTTCGAAACGCCCTTCCCGAATGGCGGTGTCCAAGGCTCGTTGGGGCATCCCCTTGAGACGGTCCTCTTCGGTGTAGAAACGCGAAAAATGCTGACCGAGGATTTCCGCTTCCTCATAGCCTTTGAAACGTCGAGCGCCGGCATTCCAACTGGTAATGATGCCGTCGGGATCAAGCATGTAGATCGCATAGTCAATCACCGCATCGATCAACAGGCGAAAGCGCCCGTCCTCGATGGTGCTGGCTTTGCCTCGATCTTCGTTCATTGAGCCCTCGCGTCGGGAATGCTTTTTGAGGAGTATGCGACAAACCCCGAGTTTGGAAAGCCGAAATGCGCAGCTCGACGCAAAGTCTTATCGGTTTGCGTATCTGACAATGCAGGCATACAGATCGTTGTATACGAAACTCGGAACCTGTTGGGTATGACCCGCGATCTTGATCAGCGCCAGATGGCACTCCTTGATGATTTCGTGGTGACCATTCACCGCAAAAACAGGGTTATCAATAATCCGCGAGTAAACGATGTGCTCAAAATGCCTCAGGGTTGTCGTTTTGGTCAGCGAGCCGTTGGCATCCAGGGTGTACGTGCTCTGAGCCCGTATCGCTCGTTCTTTCAACACGCCGAATCCGCGTTCGTACACGGTGATTTGTGAACCGCTGATCGCTTTTGAGGCCGTCTCGATGGCCAGGATGATCGCTTGTGCATACCTCATGCTGGCAGCCAGTGTTGATCCCGTCAGAAATCTTTCCATTTCCTGGTTTTCGAGGCTGTTTAGTGCTCTCTTGATGCTCGACACATGAGCGAACTCTTGGGTACAGCCAACGATATGGGTCTCGAACTGATAACCGGCGGCTGTTGCCGTCGGCGGAAAAGCCGCGAAATCGAGGCTGTCGAACGCGCATTCCATGACGATGTTGTATTTGCCGACGAATGCCTGCGTAAAGATCATCGCGCTGACTTCACGCACAAACGCCTCTGTATGCTCATACGCATGCAGAACGCCGTGTTTGATCATCTCAGTGTATTGAGGGTGTTTTTTCCGGTATTCGGGCAGGTACAGGCGCACGTAGTTTTTGTAGCGCCCCGAAGGCAGAAGACTTTTTTCAAGCAGATACGTTTTGCCCGATCCCTGCAGCCCGGCAACGATCAGCATTTTCGGGGTTGTCTCGGCAGTGATGCCGTTGAACAACGTCGCTTTTATTTCATCGAATGCGGCCGTGACCTGCTCTTGGGTGTACGTATAGTTCGGTGCTGCTGACATACCTTGATTTCCTTATCAAAGACTGGCTTGAAAGTGATGATTGCCTCTATGAATAAAGCGGGCATTCGCCACTTGTTCAAATGCCTGAGTTTTTCAAGGTATGTCGATGTTTTTTAAGGTAAAAAATCCTACTCAATCGAGAGCGAAATCGCTGGAGCAACCGACCACCAGCGTGGCAGCAGTTGCTTGACCTTGCTGTCGCCAAACCGGTCATCGATCAGCATCACCACCCCCTCATCCTGCTGGGTGCGGATCACTCGCCCCGCGGCCTGCACCACTTTCTGCACGCCGGGAAACAGGTAGGTGTAGTCGTAACCGGCACCGAAAATCGCGGCCATGCGATGTTTCAGCTGTTCGTTGACCGGGTTGAGTTGCGCCAGGCCCAAAGTGGCGATAAATGCACCGATCAACCGCGCGCCGGGCAAGTCGATGCCTTCGCCAAATGCCCCGCCCAGCACTGCGAAGCCGACTCCCTGGCTGTCTGCGGTGAATTGATCGAGAAAGTCCTGGCGCCGGACTTCTCCCATGCCCCGCGATTGCGCCCACACAGTGATGTGTGGGTGTTTTTCGGCCAGCAGCTGCGCCACTTGCTGCAAGTAATCGAAACTGCTGAAAAACGCCAGGTAGTTGCCGGGGCGTTGACTGAACTGCCGAGCAATCAGCTCGACGATCGGCGCCAGGGACGACTGTCGATGGACGAACCGCGTAGAGATCTGATTTACGATATGGACCTTCAACTGGTCAGCGTGAAACGGTGATTCGACATCGATCCACACCGTGTTCACCGGCGTCCCGAGGAGATCCCCATAGTAATGACGCGGGCTCAACGTCGCGGAAAACAGCACGGTACTGCGTGCAGCCGTCAGGCGCGGGCGGATGAAACCGGCAGGCACCACGTTGCGCAGGCACAGTTGCGAGAGCGGTTTTTTGCGCTCGAGGTCGCGCTTGCTGATGTCGAACAGAAACTGTTCGTCGAAGAGTTCGGCAACGCGGCAGAACTGCAGCATGTCGAAGTAAAACGTCTGCAATGCGCTGTCCAGGCCCTGCGGGTGATCATTGAGGTAATCGCCGATGCTCGCACTGCACGAGGACAGCGCCTGAAGCAATTTTTCCGGAGGCTTGTCGTAGGCCTGATACGCACCAAGTTGCAGGTTATGCAGGGCGTTCCACTCACGATTGACCCGTTGCAGGGATTTTTTCAACGGCTCGGGCGCGGTTTTACGCACGCCGTTGAGGGCCGACTGGTCGAGGCTGGCGCTGTACATCTGCCGGCCGCGCTCCACCAGGTTGTGGGCTTCGTCCACCAGCACCGCGACTTTCCAGTTGTTGGCCTGGGCCAGCCCGAACAGCAGCGCACTGAAATCGAAATAATAGTTGTAGTCGGCGACCACCACGTCTGACCAGCGGGCCATTTCCTGGCTCAGGTAATACGGGCACACCGCATGTTTCAGCGCCACCTCGCGCAAGGCATTCTGGTTCAACAGTGACAGCTCGCTGGCGGCCTGGCGCGCGGCCGGCAAGCGGTCATAGAAGCCTTGGGCCAATGGGCAGGATTCGCCGTGGCAGGCTTTGTCCGGATGTTCGCAGGCCTTGTCCCGGGCGATCATCTCCAGAACCCGCAGCGGCGGCGCATCAGCGCTGTCGAGGATCACCTGCGCAGCATCGAGCGCCAGTTTGCGCCCCGGCGTTTTTGCCGTGAGAAAGAACACCTTGTCCAGTTGCTGCGGCGCCAGCGCCTTGAGCATCGGAAACAGCGTGCCGAGCGTCTTGCCAATGCCGGTCGGCGCCTGCGCCATCAGGCAGCGGCCGGTGCTGACCGCCTTGAACACCGACTCGGCCAGATGCCGTTGGCCCGGACGAAAACCGGCATGGGGAAACGCCAGTTGCTGCGCCGCGCCGTTGCGCGCCTCGCGATGGGCCATTTCCTGTTCGGCCCAATGCAGGAACAGTCGGCAATGTTGCTCGAAGAACACCTGCAGTTCCTCAGCGCTGAAGGCCTCGACCAGACAGGTTTCCTTTTCGCTGACGATGTCGAAATACACCAGCGCCAGGCTGATCTGCGCCAGGCCCAGTTTCTGGCACATCAACCAGCCATAGACCTTGGCCTGCGCCCAATGCAGTTGACGATGGTTGGCCGGTTGTTTGCTCAAGTCCCCGCGATAGGTTTTGACTTCTTCCAGGCAGTTTTGCGCCGGGTCGTAGCCGTCCGCCCTGCCCTTGACCTTCAACGTCTGGTACAGACCTTCAAGCGCGACCTCACTCTGGTAACCCTCGCTACGCCGGGACGCCACCGTACGGTGGCCGACGATACCTTCCAGTGCCGTCGGCGAGGGCGTGAAGCGCAGGTCGAGGTTCCCGACCTTGGCGGTGAACTCACACAACGCCCGCACCGCGATGCTGTAGCTCAAGCGCCCTGCTCCGCCCACTGCACGTAGCAAACAGCAATCGGCATCTGGTGTTCATGGCAGAACTCGAGCCAGCGCAACTGGTTGTCCTGCAGACGATCACCGGGGCCTTTGACTTCGATCATGCGGTAGGTCTTTTGCTGCGGCCAGAACTGAATCAGGTCCGGCATGCCGGCGCGGTTGGCCTTGATGTCCAGCAGCAGGCGGTTGAACCAGTGTTTGAGGTGCTCGGCGGGCAGGCAATCGAGGGCCTGTTCAAGCAGTGCTTCGCTCAACGCGCCCCAGAAAACGAAAGGCGACTGCACGCCCCACTTGGCGGCATACCGCTCTCGGATGGTCTGGCGGTAACGCCCGTCATCCAGCTCGGCGAGGCAGGCCTGAAACAGTTCGGCCCGGCGCGCCTGGAAGTCTTCATTGAGCAAGTCCGCCGGCCCCCGCTGGAACGGGTGGAAAAACGCCCCCGGTAACGGCGCAAAGATTGCCGGCCAGCACAGCAACCCGAACAATGAGTTGATCAGGCTGTTTTCGACGTAATGCACCGGCGCCGAATCCTCCGCCAGATGCGCCTGAACGTAAAACTCCACCGACAGCGTCGGGTCGGTTCTGGGCAGTTGCAGATCGAGACGCAGCATTTCCCGTGGAGAGGATCGTTTCACTGCCGGCCCGCCGAGTTTGCGCCGCAGCCTGGGCACCACACGCAGCAATTGCTGTTGTTCGGCGGCGCTTTCCGGCGATTGCCCGGCAGCAACGGCCAGGTCCATGGCCAACTGATACTCGCCACAGCGCTCCAGCACACGAATCAATCGCGACCGTGCGCCAGGCCAGGCGCACTCGCGGTATATGCCCAGGGCATTGGCAAAATCCGCCACGCGTTCGCAGTGCTGACCGATCTGGAACAGCAATTTGCTGCGCCGTTTTTGCAGCCACGGATTGCTCAGCGCCAGTCCGTTGATCTGCTCGACAACCGCCTCCACCGCTTCACCGGCCTCGAACTGTTGCTGACAGTCATGGAGAAACAGGCAGGCGTCCACGTCCTCGCGACTGCGCAAGCCGCGTGATTCGGCGCAGAACTCGACTTTTTCATAGGTAAAGATGCCGAGATCGGCAAGCACGAACTCCGACCAGTCCTGGTAAAGATTGCCGAAAAACATCAGGCGCAGGCGATCGCACAAGCCCATGATAGTCAGGGTGAACAACCGATCATTCAGTGGCGCGCACCACTGATTGAAGGGTTGTACCTCGGGAAACCGTTCGCTCAAAGCAGGCAGCCAGTCGGACTTTTTCCCTTTGGGCTGATCGATGGCGGCGCCGAAACATTGAAGGATTTCGGCCTTGAGCAACGCCTCGAACACCACGTCGAGCGGCAGCGGCGACTGCTCATCGATCCAGCCCTGGGCCAACAACGGCTCAGCGGCCATGGCAATGTCGCCGATCTCGACGTAATGCAGTTTGCTCGCCCGGAAGTGAACGCCCTTGCGCATGACCATCCGGACCAGAAGCGCACGGGGTTCCCGGGGCAGTCGATTGAACTCACGGATGAAGCATTGCTCCTCGACACTCAATACATCGGCATAACGATGTTCAAGCCAATCAAGCACTTGCATGAAGTTGTTCAAGTAATAGAACGGATCGTCGAGGGGATTTGTAGTCACAGGAAAACAGGGCCATGGCGAGCGAATACTGGTTATGCGTACAGATACCAGCTACGACCCGTCCGGTGCAAACGGAAAAGGATAAGCGGCGGCGCGATCCGGTTTTTTTGGGTGACCCGTCGAACTTTCTGCGGATCCGTCGCACCAACGGCGGTAGAAGTGCAGCGGCGATTGAAGGATTCGAAGCAGTCGCGCTGATTTTTGGAGGATGAGAGGTGGTTATGAATATCAAGACGCTGGGTTTGCCACTGGTAGCGGCAGCCCTTCTGGCCCTGGCCGGTTGCTCGACGCCAACGGTGGTGACGCTGCAGAACGGCACTCAATATTTGACCAAGGACATGCCAAAAGCCAATACCAAAGAAGGCTTTTACGAGTTCGAAGATATTTCCGGGGCGAAAGTGAAGGTCAAGGTTAATGACGTGGCCACGGTTCGCAAGGAAGACTGAAGACCGCGTTATCGTTCATTGCCGGCAAGCCAGTTCCCACAGAAATCTTGTAGGAGCTGGCTTGCCAGCGATGAGGCCCTTACAGGCGCTACATCACCTTCAGGCGATGACGACATTGGCCAGGCTATCCAGCCCAACCCCGACCAACGTCACCGAATCACCACCAAACGTCAGCACCGTGTCTTGCCCCACAACCGTGGCATGGGCGCGTATATCATCGTTCGGCGCGACACCCTGAACCCCGAGAAACACCAGTTTGTCGTTCGCCTGATAACCCACGATCCGATCCTGGCCAAACGCGCCACTGAACAGGAACGTATCGATCCCGCCACCCGCCTCCATCAGGTCATTTCCTGCCCCGCCCACCAACACGTCGTTGCCTTGGCCGCCCACCAGATGGTCGTTGCCGTCCAGACCAAACATCCAATCACCGCCGGGATGCGCCTTCAACGTATCGGTCCCCGCTCCGCCCTTCAGCGTGGACGCGTACTGCGTCAGGTCGTTACCCGTCGCAAGGCCGTTGGCGGTGACCTTATGGGTCACATCATCCTTGAACAGCCCCCAGAGAAACCCCGGCTCCTTCGTAACAATGCTGCCGATGTCGCGGGTGATGCTGATGCCGCCCTGCGCATCGCGGATGTACAGGTTCCCCGCGCCGTCATTGGCGAAATCGAAGTTTTTCACTGACTGCTGCAGATCCAGCACGTTACTGCCCTTGCCACCCAGCACGATGTTGTAGCCGCCGCCGTCGCGGAAGGTGTCGTTGCCGTCGCGGCCTTCCAGGTAATCGTTGCCCTTGCCGCCCTGGATCAGGTCGTTGCCGTCGCTGCCAATGATGAAGGTGCTGCCCTTGTGGGTTTCGGCGTTGCGATTGAGATCCTGAACCCAGGTGCTGCTGCGCGCCGGGTCAGAGAGGTTGGCAACAATGACGGTCGAGTCCTTGCTGGTGAGGTCGTAGAACTTCGACTCCAGCACCCGCGTCATGCCATCGCCATACCCCGTGGGCAGGTGGGAAATCCAGGTCGGAATATTGAGGATGGAATACGGCAGCACATTCCACGCCGTCGAGGCGTAATGATCGTTGAAGCTGACAATGTTGTTGGTCGCCGAGTCCTGATGCGCATCGTGCACGCCCAGCGACGACAAGTTGAAGGACGAGCCGTCGAGCGCGCGGAACACCGGGTCGTTTTCATAACCGACGTTCAGCACTTTATCGGTGCTGCTTTGCGTCGGCGAGGCGTAGGCGATGTAGTTGGCATCCTTGTAGAACCCGGCCCACTTGTCGTTGCTCAGGTCTGCCAGACTGTTGACCGCCAGGCCGCCAAGGCTGTGTCCGCTGACCAGCACGTCCTTGCCCGACAAGCCATTGGCCCGGGCGAACGCGGCAACATCGCCAAGCAAGTCGCCGAAGGCCTCGCCCACGTAGTTTTTCGCGTAATCCTTGGGCCCCAACGCGGCCAGCACGTCGTTGATCACGTCGGCGATCGAATCACTGATCAGGCTTTCCCGCGGGCCACTGGTGCCGCGAAAGGCCACGCCGATTTCGCTGAGATGGCCCTGCGCATCGTACTTGCCGAGGATCTCCACTTGCGCACTGGTGTACCCGGCCTTTTCGCCGAAGAACGTACCGCGTGCATCAACCTTGCCGTCGTAACCCAGCTGCGCAGCGGTAATCGGCGTCCAGCCGGCTTTCTGCACCGCCGCCAGCGCGGCTTTTTCCGAATCCGGATTCCACGGCACGCCGGGAATCACGCCCTGCGAGTCAGTACCGCCAATCAACGCGGTCACCAGCGTCGCCGGCAAACCCAGGCCGAAGCCATTGTGCTGATAACCGGCGGCAACGCCGTTATCGAGGTTGTGATAGGAGTACAGCGTGATTGCCATGGCGTCGGTGAACAACGCCTTTGAATCTACTGTGCCGAAGTTTTTGTAGTCGTACACACCCATGGTAAAGCCTCTCTTTTGTTGGAATTGTCAGAGATCTTTCCGGCGTTCCTTCGGGCCTTGCCCAAATGCTTCGTCAACCTTGGCCAGGTCTTGCTCGTTCAAGGTGCCGGCGTAGTAATGCAACTTGGTCCATGCCATCAAATAGTCGTAGCGGCTCTGCGCGAGATCGCGGCGTGTGGTGTAGAGCTGTTGTTCGGCGTTCAGCGCATCGAGGTTGACCCGTTCACCGCCGAGAATGCTTTGCCGGGTCGACACCACCAGCGCTTCGGCGGACGTCAGTGCTTTCTGATAGGCCCGCAGCTTGTTCACCCCCGACAGGCACGCGCTGAACTGGCGACGCAACTCAATCAGGGTTTCTCGCGTCTTGCCGTCCAGTTCGTATTCGGCCTGCTCCATCGCGCGGCTGGCCTGACGGGTCGACGCCGAGACACCGCCACCGGCGTACAGCGGGACGTTGACCTCAATGCCGATGGTGTTGGTGTCGTAGCGCTGGTTGTAGGTGTTGCCGCTTTCCGATTCGTTCTGGCGCACCGTTGCGTAGGCGCTGACTTTGGGCAGGTGCCCGGCACGATTGCGCTCCACCTCGTAGCGCGCCACTTCCAGCGCCTGACGTTGCGAGGCCAGGACCGGATTGTTGGCGACCGCCATCTCATGCCAGGTGTCGTAATTGGCCGGTTGCAGGGTGAAGGTCTGGAACTGCTGATCCAGCGGCGCGAGATCGCTGATGTCGACGGCCGGCACGCCGATCAGCGCACCCAGTTCCCGCAGGGACGCGTCCTGTTCGTTGCGGGCTTCGATTTCTTCGGCGATTGCCAGCTCGTAGCGTGACTCGGCTTCGAGGATGTCGGTGCGCGTACCCTCGCCCTGACGGAACAGTTGCTCGTTCTGCCGGAACTGTTGCTCAAAGGCTTTTTTCCTCGCCTGGGCGATGTCGATCTGGTCCTGGGCGAACAGCGCCTGGGTGTAGTTCTCCAGCACCCGCACCAGCAATTGCTGGCTCTTGCCGCGAAAGTTTTCATCGGCGAACAGCGACTGCGCCACGCCTTTGCGGTACGTCGCATACGCCTCGTAGTCCAGCAGCGGTTGTTGCAGGGTCAATGACGAACCGTAACTGCTGTAGTTGCGGTCATCGCTCTGGTTTTGCCCGCGCTCGTTGAGGTAAGTGACCTTGGAGGTGTTGCGGCCCTTGTTGTAGTTGTAACCCAGTTTCGGCAGCAGCCCGGCGCGGCCGATCGCGCGGTTTTCAAGGCCGGCGTCGCGCTCCTTGATCGCGCCGAGGAACACCGGATCATTGCGCAACGCTTGCTCGTAGAGGTCGAACGGTCCCATGGCCATGGTCGGGTTACAGGTCAGCAGCACAAGGCTCGCCGCAAACACAGACAGCTTATTCATACAGCGCAACATCCTTATTCCTCGGTCAACGCGGAACCTGCCCGGTCGAGCAGCGGCTTGAACAGATAGTTGAGGAGCGAACGCTCGCCGGTGCGCACGAACATTTCCGCGGGCATGCCGGGCTTGATCACCAGGCCGTTGAGTTTTTCCATGCCGTGTTCGCTGACGCTGCTGCGCAGTACATAATACGGAGCGCCGGTTTTCTCATCGACCATCTGATCGGCGGAAATCAGGCTGACTTCGCCAGGAACCCGTGGCGTGCGGCTCTGGTTGAACGCGGTGAACAAAATGTCCACCGGCAAGTGTGTTCCGACCTTGTCGATCAGGTTGATCGGCAGATGCCCTTCCACTTCCAGGCGAGTTCCCTGCGGAACGATTTCCAGCAAGGTTTCGCCCTGGCGCACCACCGCGCCTTCGGTATGCACCCCAAGATTGACCGCGATGCCGTCGGCGGTGGCGATGATTTCGCTGTGCTGCAAGTCGAAACCGGCGGAGGTCAGTTGCTCCTCCAGCGTCACGCTTTTGAGCTGCGCGTCGGCCAGTTGGGTACGGACTTCTTTCTGGTATTCCTCGATGTGTTGTTGCAGTTTCAGCCGCGATTCGAGGATGCCCTGCTCCAGCCGGCCGCTTTCGCCGGTGTTTTCTGCCAATTGTTGTTGCACCTGCGACAGTTGGCGCTGGTACTCCATCAGCCGATTGCGCGGGATGTAGCCGTTGTCCGCCAGCGGCTGAAGGTTGCTCAGTTGCTGTTGCAGGGAGCTGGCCTGGGCGGTCAAGTCCGAGCGTGCGCGGCGCATGCCGGCCAGTTGCGCGCCAGCGCCTTCGATGCTGGCGCGCAAGGCAGCCTGTTCGCGGGAAAACGCTTCACGGCGGCTGCTGAACAACTGGCGCTGGCCTTCCAGTACCAACGCCAGGCGTGGGTCGGGATCGTTGCTCAGTTCGGCGGGGAAACTCACTTGTTTGAGGTTGTCCCGTTCGCTTTGCCAGCGCGCCAGGCTGGCCCAGGCCATGCGGTATTGCGCTTGCAGGGATTGCACGTCGGCGGCGACTTGGGTCTGGTCGAGTTGAAACAGCGGCTGCCCCTGCTTCACCGCTTGCCCCTCGCGCACCAGAATCCGGCTGACCACCCCGCTGCTCATCGATTGCACCGCTTTGCGCTTGCCCGAGACCACCACGGTGCCTTGCACCGGAATGCCTTGGTCGAGCGGCGCCAGACTGGCCCAAGTGAAGAAACTGCCGGCGCCGACGATGGCCAGAATCCAGCCGATGCGCGCAAAAAAACGCGCATCGCGCTCGGGGCGTTCGGCGATGTAGTTGTGTTCCATGCTCGCTTCGCTGAGGTTGCTCATACACCCGAACTCCTTGTCGAGGGCTGATACTGCCGACTCATGCTCAACCCGCCCGGTGCCTGCGCAGGCTTTTGTTCCTGGGCACCGGACAGCGCCTTGAGCACGTCATGGCTCGGGCCGAACGCTTGCAAACGACCGTCGTTGAGCACCAGCAACTTGTCGGCCTGGGCCAGCGCCGAAGAGCGGTGAGTCACCAGGATCACGCT
Source organism: Pseudomonas sp. GT1P32 (assembly GCF_054897805.1). Classification (NCBI taxonomy): domain Bacteria; kingdom Pseudomonadati; phylum Pseudomonadota; class Gammaproteobacteria; order Pseudomonadales; family Pseudomonadaceae; genus Pseudomonas; species Pseudomonas sp. GT1P32. Next base: position 1,043,111 of record NZ_CM142704.1, on the reverse strand, counting down.
GGTGCCCTGGGCTTTCATGTGCGCGATGGCGCTGGCCAGCGCCGCTTCGCCCACGGTGTCGAGGTTGGAATTCGGTTCGTCCAGCACCACCAGGCTCGGCTTGCCGTACAAGGCACGCGCCAGTGCCACGCGCTGCTTCTGACCGCCGGACAAACCACTGCCGTCCTCGCCGAGCAGCGTGTCGTAACCCTGAGGCATGCGCAGGATCAGCTCATGGACACCCGCCTGTTGCGCGGCGGCGACGACGGTTTGCGGATCGGCCTCACGGAACCGGGCGATGTTTTGCGCGATGCTGCCGCTGAACAGTTCGATGTCTTGCGGCAGATAACCGATGTAGGGACCGAGTTCGTCGCGATTCCAGCGATGGATATCGGCACCGTCGAGGCGCACCGTGCCACCAAGGGTCGGCCAGACGCCGACCAGCAAGCGGGCCAGGGTCGACTTGCCGGAACCGGAAGCGCCCAGCACGCCGAGCACTTCGCCGGCATCGAGACTGAAATTGACCAGGTGCAACGTCGCACCGCGCTGCCCGGGAGGACCGGCGCTGACTTGTTCAAAACGGATGTGGCCCTTCGGTGCCGGCAGCGCCATGACGTCGTCGCTCGGCGGGAAGGCTTGCAGCAAAGCATCGAGACGGCGGTAAGCGAGCTTGGCGCCGCTCCACTGTTTCCAGACCGCGATCAGTTGATCGATGGGGCTCAGAACGCGGCCCATCAGGATCGAACCGGCAATCATCATCCCGGCGGTCATGTCGCCCTTGATCACCAGCAGCGCGCCCAGTCCCAATACGAGGGATTGCAGGCACAGCCGCAGGGTTTTGCTCAGGGAACTGATGACCGCGCCGGTGTCGCTGGCCTTGTTCTGCTGGCCGAGGAAACGCGAATGCACCTGAAACCAGCGATGACGCAAGGCGCCAAGCATGCCCATGGCTTGAATGGTTTCAGCGTTATGCAGGTGACTGGTGGCCATCTGGCTGGACTTCTGGGAAAAAACCGCCGCTTCCCCCAAAGGCTTTTTGGTCATGGCCTCATTGAGGCACGCCAGCCCGATCAGCATTACCGCGCCCGCCGTGGCAAACACGCCTAGCCAGACGTTGAACAGATAGATCACGAGCAGGTACACCGGGAACCAGGGGGCATCGAAGAAGGCGAACAGCGCCGGGCCAGTCACGAATTGGCGAATGTGAGTCAAATCCCCCAGCGACTGCCCGGCGTTGCCTTCGCCTCTGAACAAATTGCGCTCGAAAGCGGCCTGATAAACCCGCAGGTTGAAGCGGCGCTCCAGTTGGCTGCCGATACGAATGACGATAAAACTGCGAATAATCTCCAGCAAGCCGATAAACGCAAAGAATCCCACGACCATCAGCGACAACATGGCCAGCGTGGTTTCATTTTGCGATGACAGCACCCGGTCATAGACCTGGAGCATATAAATAGAAGGCACTAACATCAGAATGTTGATTAGCGCCGTAAAACAACCGACGCTGATCAGAATGCTCTTGTAATCACCCAGCGCCCTTATTAACGGCGTGGAAACCGGGTTGTTCGCCATCTTCATGGGCTCTTCCTGAGGTATTATCCCTCGCCTGCCTGGCGAGGTCGTTACTTACACTTTAATAACAACTTTGCGCATCTCGATTAATCAAGCGGGTGCTCAAGTATTATGATCAGCCCGGACTTTGAAGTGCCTCGATACAGCCCGTCGCGCTGACGACTGAAAAACACAATCTTCGACCCTTCCTTGCCGGTGAGCGCGATGCCGTCAGGCTCAGGGAACCAGCCGATCGGCTGTTCCTCCAGCCAGGCTGCGAGGCATTCGGTGCCGTCGCCCAACGTCTGGTTGGCTTTGAATTCGAGGGGGCAAACGTCCGACGGGTTGTCTTGCTGCGTCACCCGCCATTTACCCGCCAGCTCCGACGGGTCTGCCAACTTCAGGCTGCTTGCCATGGCTACATCTCCAAAAAACATCATGAACGCGGCTAACAGCCACACGTTTGTTTTGCAGGTAAAAGCGTTACAAATCATAGGCGTTTCACTCAGGGGCGTGGCTCAAGTGACAAAGGGCGGCGCATCGGCGCCGCCCTCCTTTTGCCTTGAATCAGGCCACGATGTCCGAGTACGCCGCCTGGCCGACGGTGCTGACCAGGAAGTCCGCCACGCCATGCCCGGAGAAGTCCACCGACAGCAGGCTGTTACCACCGGAGGTCGTCAGCACGGCATCGCCCGCCGCACCCGTGAATGCGCTCACGAAATGCAGGCCTGCACCGTTGGTGATGCCGGTCAGGTCGATCTTGTCGAGGCCGCTGACAAAATCGAGGATCTGGTCGACTGCACCCGGTTTGGAGTCGCTGCTGGCGGCGAACACGAAGGTGTCCGAACCGGTGCCGCCCCACAACTTGTCCGCACCGCCCGCGCCGTAAAGGATGTCGTTGCCGGCACCGCCCTTCAGCTCGTTGGAAACACCGTTACCGATCAGCAAATCATTGCCCGAACCGCCAATGGCGTTTTCGACGGTGACGCCCTTGGTGATGGACACGTTACCCACCAGGCCACCAACGTCGGAGAACGAGGTCTCATTGAGGTTGATCTTCTGGTTTTGGGTAAACCCGGAGAAATCCAGGGTGTCCTTGCCGCCCGCATCCCACACCGAAAACACGACCTTGTCCGCCGACGAAGACGCGCTCAGGAAATCGCGACCGGTGTTGGAGTTGAAGCCGTAAGTGGTGTCACCGGTGCGGGTGGTGGTGTTGGCGCCGTAGAGTTTCTGGATGGCCGCGATATCGTCGATCAACGGGCCCGACGCATAAGCTTCGACGCCGCCCTTGCTGAAGTTCTGGCTGGTGTTGCTTTCACTCCAGTAACTCATGACGCTGTAGCCGCGGGTGTCTTGCCCGTAGGACGCGTCGTTGTAGGTCGGTGCGCCTTCACCGGCGTTGTAGTCGCCGGGGTGAGCCAGACCAAGGGTGTGCCCGATTTCGTGGGTCAGGGTTTGCCGGCCATAGTTGTTCAGGTCCGGGGTCTTGTTGGGCGTGTAGCTGCTGTTGATCAGGTACCAGGAAGTCCCGTCGTAACCTGCGCCCGTGCCAGGCAAATAAGCGAATGCCGCTGCGCCGTCCTGGCCGCCGCTGTAGTTGCCGAAGGTCATGTGACCGTCGCCGCCGGTGGCCTTTTCCGTGAAGGTGACATTGGCGACGTCGGCCCAGGATTGCAGGGCGAGCACGGTCTGGCCTTTCTGCTGGGCATTGAACTGACTGAACCCGGTAATCCCGTGCTTGTTCAGGGTGCTCGACGAGGCCGAGGTCAGGAACGTGTAGGTCAGTTCGATTTTGCCGCTGCCGTCCTTGTCCTGGTAGGCAGCTCCGTCGCGCAGCAATTGGGTGGCTGCCTGGTCGACGGAAAACGAGGGTTTGCCATTGACCGTCAGATTGCCGCCACGGTCATATTGATGGCTGAAACTATTGATCTGGTTGAACGCAGAACTGGGAGCCGCCAAGGCTTGCAATGGCTGGAATGCCTGTTCAGCGGAATCAATAGCACTGTCTTTTACTTTCGACATAAACACACTTCCTTGTTTTGCTATGGAACAGTTTTTTTAGATAGCAACAATCTCTGGCGAGATCGTCCTATCACTCGCCCAATGAAGGCGAAAGAAAACTGACACAATTTGAAATCAATCGTCCACTACTTTTTTGGCGTCAAGTTTGCGCACTTCAGAATATGCCCGAAAACAATAGGCGCGATTAGAAGTCGGTGTACTTAAAATAATAATCAGGCGTTATTGTCGGACAATCGACAATTTAAATATTAAATAAAGGTAAGTTGCCGAGATCAAAATCGTCCGACTATTGGTGTTTTGATATGCGCACTTCGATGGGTAAAAATTAGACTTTTCGAAGAATGAGACCACACTGAATACCGGGTTAACTTTCTTCGCGGGCCTCATGAAATGATCCGGGTGAAGCCGAGATGAAAAGGGTCACGCCCTTGTGGGTCACGCTCATTACCGCCAGTGCGTGTGCGGCAACGAGCCTGTGTGCGAATGCCGGGACTTCTACGGTCCTGGCAACCAGCTTCGACTGCGCCAGGGCCAGCGCAGCCATCGAGAAGCTGATCTGCCGCACCCCACAACTGAAACAGATGGATATTGAATTGACGCGCCTCTATCGCCTCGCGCTCACAGACGTTCATTCAGTTCCGCGGCCTGACAAAGTCGAGATCGAACAACGGTTCTGGGTGGACGCCCGCAATCGCTGCTCTACCGAGGCGGAGCCCAAGGCCTGCACGATCCGCAGTTATGCCGAGCGTGCGCATCAGCTTCGCCAGGGCTCGTTGATTGCACGAACCAAGGACCCGAGCAGGCTCACGGACGGCCCGGTAGCCTTTCGTTGCACCGGGCTCAACGCGCTGATCGCCGTCACTTACTTCAATGTCGAGCCGCGTGTCGTGTACCTGAAATGGGCGAATACCTCTGCCACCCTTATCCAGGTGCCGAATGATTCCGCAACCCAATTCAACGGCAAGGATTACCGGGGGAGCTACAGCTTCTTGCAGAACGGTAGCGATGCCTTGTTCCAGATACCTGGCTCAGGGCAAATGAGTTGCACGGTCGAGCCGGTCGGCTGATTGCGCAACGGGACATCCTGTCCCGATGCCTTGGTGCAGCCGGTCAGCTACCCGTGCGAATCTTGTTCCACACCCGTGTCCGAATCCGGTCGATGTTCAGCGGCATCGCTTCCAGCGCGAACAGTTTCCCCATCATTTCCGGGCTCGGATAAACCTTGGTGTCGTTCTTGATTGCCGGGTCGATCAGGCTGTCAGCCTGTTCGTTGCCATTGGCGTAGTGCACGTAGTTGCTGATGCTGGCCATGACGGCCGGGCGCAACAGGTAGTCCATGAAGGCGTAGCCGGCTTTTTCGTCCGGGGCGTCGGCGGGCATGGCGACCATGTCGAACCAGATGGCGGCGCCTTCCTTGGGAATCGCATAGCCGATGTCCACGCCGTTCTTGGCTTCCCTGGCGCGATTTTCGGCCTGCAGGATGTCGCCGGAGAAACCGACCGCTACGCAGATGTCGCCGTTGGCGAGGTCGCTGGTGTACTTGGACGAGTGGAAATAGCTGACGTAAGGCCGGACTTTCATCAGCAGCGCTTCAGCCTTCTTGTAGTCTTCCGGGTTCTTGCTGTGATGCGGCAGCCCCAGGTAATTCAGCGCGGCGGGCAGCAGTTCGGGTCCGTTGTCGAGGATGGCCACCCCGCACTTCTGCAGTTTTGCCATGTTTTCGGGTTTGAAGATCAGGTCCCAGGAATCCACCGGCGCGTTATCGCCCAACACCGCTTTGACCTTGGCAATGTTGTAGCCGATGCCGGTGCTGCCCCACAGGTACGGGAAGCCGTGCTCGTTGCCCGGGTCGTTGGTTTGCAAGGCTTTGAGCAGTACCGGGTTGAGGTTCTTCCAGTTCGGCAACTGGTTCTTGTCGAGCTTCTTCAGCGCCCCGCCCTCAATCTGCCGGGCCATGAAGTGGTTGGACGGGAACACCACGTCGTAACCGGATTTGCCAGTCATCAACTTGCCGTCGAGGGTTTCGTTGCTGTCGTAGACGTCATAGCTGAAGCCGATGCCGGTTTCTTTCTGGAAGTCTTTGGTGGTGTCCGGGGCGATGTAGTCCGACCAGTTGTAGATCTTCACGGTGTCGGCGGCGTGACTGAGGCTCACGACGAGCGCCAGGGGAGCGAGTGCCAGGGTCTTTCGGATCATGAGTGGATTCCTGTGTGAGTTTTTGTTGGCAGGCAATCAGAGGATCAAAAAATCAAAACGTAGGTCTTGCGCACGGTTTCCTGGATGTCCCAGATACCGAGGCTGTTGGCTGGCAACATCAGTGCGTCGCCGGCTTCTATGTGAAGGGTTTCACCGTCATCCGGGGTGAAGGTGCAGCGCCCCTGGATGAAATGGCAGAATTCCTGGGCCACGATCTGCCGACGCCAACGGCCGGGGGTGCATTCCCAGACGCCGGTTTCGACACCGTCGTCGCGTTCGACGCTGGTGGTGGACGCCACCGCCACGGGAGTTCCCAACGGCACGGCGACCGGGTTTGATTCGTCCAGCTTCAGGGTTGCGGTGTTCTTGAACTGCGTGATGCCCATGGGAGTACCTGTCTATGGAGAAAGCGTCGATTACTGCATGAAACCTTCCATGAACCCGGCGACCCCGCTGGCCAGTTTGCGTCGCCAAGGCGCGGTAGCCGGGTTGGCCAGGGTCTGGTCTTCATGAACGAAGCTGCGGATGATCGCGTTGTAACCGAGCCAGCGGCAGGGTTCCGGCTCCCAGGGTTTCAGTGCATCGAGACCGCCCTGAGGGATGACCCATGGCTGGCGAACCAGCTCGGTATCGCGTTGCAGGATCAAGTCGGCCAAGGTCCGTCCACCCAGGTTGCTGGCACCAACGCCCTCCCCGCCATAACCGCCGGAAATCGCAATGCCGCTCGCTTGATCGCACAACATGTGCGGCTTGAACCGCCGCGACATGCCGAGGTTGCCGCCCCAGCCATGGGTGATACGTACGTTCTTGAGTTGCGGGAAGAGCTCGCCGAACAGGTAACGCCGCAAGTCGACTTCACTGGCGGTCAGGTCGAAGTCATGGCGCAGCTTGCCGGCAAACTGATAGCCGCCCCGCGCGCCGAACACCAGGCGGTTATCCGCCGTTCGCTGACCGTAAGTGACTTGACGGCTGCTTTCGCCGAACGCCTGCCCGTGGCTCAGGCCGATTTCGTCCCAAGTGGCGGCCGACAGCGGTTCGGTGGCGACGATCAGGCTTTGCACCGGCAACTGATAGCGCCCCAGCGGAGGCAGCGTGGTCGCATACCCTTCTACCGCCGGAACGATCCAGCGGCTGCGCACCATGGCCTTCGCCGTGCGCAGGCTGCCCGATTGCCAGTGGGTGACCGGACTGTTTTCGTAAATCCTGACGCCCATGCGTTCGACCGTCCGGGCCAGACCTCGCACCAACTTTGCCGGGTGCAGGGTCGCCACGTGCGGTGCATAGATACCGCCATAAGGCTTGGCGATTCTGATCTGTTGCGCCAACTGCTCGGGGCTGAGCCAGCGGTAATGGCTTTCCGTCAGGCCCTGGCCATACAGCTTGTCCAGATACTGTCGAAGGCTGGCTTCCTGTTCCGGGTAACGCGCAGCGCAATACAGCGCCCCACCTTTACGGTAATCGCAGTCGATGCCTTCACGTTCGAGGACAACTTCAACTTCATCGGGAATGCTATGCAGCAGGTCATACGACGCTCGCCGCTGCCCGGCCGGTAAATCAGCGAGCAGTCGATCTTCGCCCAGGAGATTGCCCATCAACCAGCCGCCATTACGCCCGGAGGCGCCAAAACCGGCGGTCTGCGCTTCAACGATGGCAATGTTCAGGCCCGGCGCCAGGCGCTTGAGGTAGTACGCGGTCCAGAGCCCGGTGTACCCCGCGCCGATGATGGCGACGTCGACGTCAAGATCGTGTTCCAGCGCCGGACGCGCCAGCAACGGCTCGTCGAGTTGATCCATCCACAAACTGATAGTGCGCCACGCCGGCATGCAAGACTCCGCCACTCAAACTTCGATGGCGTTGATCCTAGTGCGTGGGCTCAGAGGCTGTCTTGCGCGCGTGCACGCAAAGAAATTTGTTTGACGTAGGCCTTGGGCGACAGACCGGTGTGTTGGCGGAAACAGCTATAGAACGCCGAGAGCGAATTGAAGCCGGCGGCAAACGCCAGATCGTCGATACGCAGTGGCGGCGCGGCGTTTTCCAGGGCGGCGAGCACATGTTGCAAGCGTGCTTGGTTAACGTAACGGTAGAAACTCTGGCCCAGCACCTGGTTCAGCAGATAGGACATCTGATTGCGGCTGTACCCGCACGCCTTCGCCACCCGTTGCAGGTCGAGCTCCGGGTCCAGATAGGGTTGCTGGCGCTGGAAATACTGTTGCAGGTCTTGCGCCATGAAACTCAGCTGACGCGGCGACAACCCGAGCCGACTGACGGCTGGGCGCGCACTGCTTGCGGTTTTGCTGACGGGCTGCTCATGGACCAGCGAGGCGTATTCGTTAACCCGCCAGATCAGACCGTCGCGAACGGTAATCGCCTCGCTGGCCCGAAATGACACCAACCCTTCACCGCCGCGCAGGGTAATGCGGTACTGAATGAACGCGGTGTTGCCGTCCAGACGGATGCGGTCCGAGTGCTCCAGCGCTTCATCGGGATCACGCGGCATGCTGCTGCGCACGTACTCGCGCAATTCGTCCAGCCCCATCACGCGGTTCTGGAAGAAGTCGCTGTACTGGATGTCCGGGTGATACAGCGCCATGACACCGTCCAGGTCGCGGTGCTTCCAGCGCAGGTGATAGCGCATGACCGTCTCGCTCGTGGCCTGGGTTTGCAGCGGACCATCATCATCGGCATGCATAAAGGACTCGACGAGAAAAAGGCGAGCTTGCCGAAATTCCTCACCGGCTTCAATGAGCAAGCAGTGCTGGCCTTTTGCTGAAAGGTCACAGCGCTGTGGCCCGAATCAAAAAAAAGCAACCAATTGCCAATCGGCCTGAAAAATCCACATTATTTTCACATCCGGATGCTACTTTTAAAGACAGTCAACGGTTGAGCCAATGAAGGCTCTTCCCTCCTAACATGAGCTAACGGAAGCGCTCGATGAATCAGGCGGGCAACATATGAATAAAGGGTTCAGTAAAGTCACCTTTCCAAACGCCTGCCAGCTGATGCGCTGGCATTTTCATCCCATGGGTTTTGAGGCGAGCATGGACGCACCGGGCAGCATGATTGCCCGTCTTTTTGACCGTGCCACGGGCGAGACCATGATCGCCATTGCCGGCATTCCATGCGCCACTGTCATGAACGCAGCGGACGTAGAACGAATCATCGAAGCGGTGGAGGATGAGCTTGAGTCTTTCATTCCTCCGGTGGCACTCAAGAGTTATGCCTGAAGGTTGAAGCGCAGCTGCCATAAAAAAAGCCCACATCTTGTGGGCTTTTTTGTGAGTACGGGTTTACGCCGATGTCTTGCCCCGGTGATCGGCAAAGAACGCCTTGCCCTTGCCGATCCGGTCGGAAGCCTTGGGCATGTTCGCCGCCTGGGTGTCCTGGCCATCGACATACCAGTAGCAATGGCTGACCGCCCGGGTGATGCCAACATAGGCCAGCCGCAGAATCTCGTCTTTTTGCGCGTTATCGTAAGCTTCGTTGTCACCAGCCTTGCCCAGACCCGCCATGCGGTAAACCTGATTCTTGTACGGCGAGCTGGTCAGGTGCTGACAGTCTCCCAGCAGGAACACAGCGTCGGCTTGAAGGCCCTTGGCGCTGTGATAGGTCAACTGCTTCAGTCGTCGCGACTCGTACGGCAAGCTCGAATCTACATTAACTACAGACTTAATATGCTCTTCTATCAATGACTTATCGCTGCTTTTTCGATAAAGCATCAAGATTGTGTCGCCCTGTCTGTAGTGCTCCATCAACCGCTTGGCCAAGCCTTGATCGTCCCGATCGAGCACGTTGACTGGCAGCAGCGCTTTCGACTCGCCACTGGCCTTGGCCTTCTTTCCGGCGATGGCCGGCGCGGCGCGTACGATGTGTTCGGCGGCATCGATGATGTGTTGATGGCTGCGATAGTTGTCGCTGAGCATGACCCTGGTCGTGCTCGGCGAAGGGAACTCCTTGTTGAACTCCATGAAATAAGTCGGCGAACTGCCGCGCCATCCATAAATGGACTGCCAGTCATCGCCCACGCACAGCAGCGACGAACGCTGAGCACCACGTCCCACGTGCATGGCCGGGCCACGACTGCGAATCTCGGCGAGGCTGGCACGAATCCAGGAGACAATCTGCGGCGATACGTCCTGAAATTCGTCGATCATCAGGTGCGACAGCGGTCGCAGCAGTTCATCGCTCAACAGCTTCTGGTTTTCCGGGGAGTGCTCGCTGAACAAAGCGAACATGCGGTTGTAGGTCATCACCGGCGGCTTCTGATCCAGCAGATGATCTTCCAGGGCTCGCCAGAACAGGCTCAAGGCCTCGAAGAAAAACCGGTCCGGGTCGTCCTTGGCGAAACTCATCTGGCCCACGGCATTCGGAACATCCAGGCCAAGGTTTTCGATGAACCCGGCCGCCGCGACAAAACAGTCCAGCAACGGCGCGGAACCGAGCTCGCCCTTGACCTTGTAATCAAACCCCGGCCCGGCACTGGCATCGCCTGCAAGGGAGGCCAAAACACGCTTTGAAGCCTCATAACTATCTAGCCATATCAACGGCTTACGACAGAAAGCTTGAAACAGGGTTCGCTTTACTGCCCATTCCGCGCGGACGCTGAGCTTGGCATTAGGGCGGCTGACTTGCGGGTTTTCCCGAGGATCAAAGCCCAGCACGACCCACGCGTCCAGGCTCGGGATATAGCCATGGCAATGAAAGGTCGAGCCGTTGATATCAAACGACTGGCGATTGGGCTCGATGCCTTTGATGGGCCAGGCACCCGCGCGAAACCACAAATCTTCAATCAAGTCGCACAGCTCTTCATCACGCTTCGCGGCCAGCTCGGTCACGGCCATGCGTTTCTGTACGTCCGGGTGATCGCGCTCCAGCTCCTTGAGCTGCAAGGCATGACGCGACAACGGCTTGATCAGTTCGCGAAAGCGCTCATCACGCGTGTGCAGGTTGTGATAGCAGGCGTTGAGCTGCTGACGCTGGGCGTCGTTGATGCGCAAGTCGAAAGGATTGCTGTCGGCCTCCTCATCAGCGCCTTGCACACGGTTGCTGAGGTTTTCGAACGCTTGCAGCCGCTCGAAGCCCGGCAGGCTGCGCACCATGGGCAGGATTCGCGAATGGAAGGTGCGCACCAGGTCCCGCGCCTCCTTGAAACCGAGCGGCCGCCCCCAGAGCGCAAACATCTCGATCAGTTTGTTAATGAAGTCCTTGCGCGACTCCCGTGTAAAGGTCACGACGGTCATTGAGCTCAGCTCGAAGCCCAGATAGTGGGTCAGCAGCAAAATACGCAGCACCAGGGTGGTCGACTTGCCCGCCCCCGCGCCGGCGATGACCGACGTCGACGGCGTATCGCTGAAGATCATTTTCCACTGCGCGGCGCTGGGTTGAGCGTGCGGCGCGAGCAAACGAGCGACATCGGCTTTCATGCGCTTCTTCAGCTCGGCGCTCAACGGCAAACGCCAGTCGTCGAACAGGTTGTCATCGACGTTGGGGGGCCGGTGTTCGGTGGAGCGCGAGTCACGAATCAGCAACACCTGCCGACCTTCCTCCAACCCTTCGAGCTTGCCTTCCTTATAGCCGTAATCCACCCCGGCGCTGTGACCGCTGCGAAAACCGTCGGCCTGGCCATGCAGCCATGACGCCCGATGTTGTGCACGCAGACGCGTCAGCCCGTGGCCAAAGAATCGGGCGGCCAGGCGCTTGAGCAGCGGCATTTCGGCCAGGGGACGAAGTTCAGGAGGAAGATCGGGGGTGTGTTGCGGCACGCGGGCTGACTCCAGGGTGTGAGGCTGTTGAGGGCTATGGTGTCTGCATTTGCCGTTCAGTTCTAGTGAAATGCTTACAGGTCATTGGCTTATGCGATGAAGTGAAGGCTGGATGAGAATGTTTCGAAGTGATTTGATATCAGTTTATTCGATTGTATTGAGGCATTTTTTACGCTTTTTATCGATCAGTGCCTGATAGATGATGCTCGCCATAAACCACCCCTTTCAGGAGACGATCATGCTCGAACTCAGACCCTTCAACTCCCTGGGCGGCGCCCACCATGGCTGGCTGGATGCTCATCACCACTTTTCGTTTGCCGAATACCACGACCCCAAACGCATGAACTGGGGCAACCTGCGGGTGTGGAACGACGACGTGATCGCCTCGGGTACCGGTTTCCCGAAACACCCGCACCGGGACATGGAAATCATCACGTATGTCCGTGAAGGTGCGATTACCCACGAGGACAACCTCGGCAACAAGGGCCGCACCGAAGCAGGCGACGTGCAGGTCATGAGCGCCGGCACCGGGATCGCCCACAGTGAGTACAACCTGGAAGCGACTGAAACCAGAATCTTCCAGATCTGGATCATCCCGAACGAGACAGGCCTGGCACCGTCCTGGGGTGCGAAACCGTTCCCTAGAGGCCAACGCGAAGGCTTCGTGACCCTGGCCAGCGGCAAGGCCGGCGACGATCAAAGCCTGCGGATCCGTGCGGATGCGCGCCTGGTTGCGGCAAACCTGAAGGCTGGCGAGTCTGCGGAGTATCGTCTGGACAATGGCCGCCGTGCTTACCTGGTTCCGGCGACGGGCGTGATTGAAGTCAATGGCTTGCGAGCACAAGCTCGAGATGGTGTTGCGGTGGCTGATGAGCAGGTGTTGCGCGTGACGGCCATTGAAGACAGTGAGATTGTTTTGGTGGACCTGGCTTGATTGGGTAAATGCCGGGCAAAAAAAGGGGCGACTGTCATAGTCGCCCCTTTTTTTGCCGATGGCTTTACTGACGCCTTCGCGGGCAAGCCTCGCTCCTACAGGCTCTTGTAGGAGCGAGGCTTGCCCGCGAATGGGCCCTCACTTATTTCGCAGAAATAGCGCCATCCACCAATGTTTGAGCTTCGGCAACCAACTGCTTGAGGTGTTCGTCACTGACGAAACTCTCGGCGTAGATCTTGTAGATGTCTTCGGTACCCGACGGACGCGCCGCGAACCAGCCGTTTTCGGTCATGACTTTCAAACCGCCGATCGCCTGGTCATTACCCGGCGCGTGGCTGAGGATGCTCTGGATCGCTTCGCCCGCAAGCTGGGTCGACGTGACCTGCTCCGGCGACAACTTGCTCAGCAACGCTTTCTGTTGCGGATTGGCCTTGGCATCGACCCGCACCGAGAACGGTTCGCCCAGTTCATCGGTCAACGCGCGATACGCCTGGCTCGGGTCGCGACCGGTGCGGGCGGTCATTTCCGCGGCCAGCAGCGCCGGGATCAAGCCGTCCTTGTCAGTGCTCCACACGCCACCGTCCTTGCGCAGGAACGAGGCGCCGGCGCTTTCTTCGCCGCCAAAACCCAGCGAGCCGTCGAACAGACCGTCCGCAAACCATTTGAAACCGACCGGCACTTCATACAAACGACGGCCCAAACGCTTGGCCACGCGATCGATCAAGCCACTGCTGACCACGGTTTTACCCACGGCTGCATCGGCGCGCCATTGCGGGCGGTTCTGGAACAGGTAGTCGATGGACACTGCCAGGTAGCTGTTCGGCGCGAGCAAACCACCGGACGGCGTCACGATGCCATGGCGATCGTGATCCGGGTCGCAGGCGAACGCGACGTCAAAACGCTCTTTCAGGCCGATCAGGCCTTGCATGGCGTGGCTGGACGAAGGGTCCATGCGGATCTGACCATCCCAGTCGACTGTCATGAAGCGGAAGGTCGGATCGACCTGCGTGTTCACCACGTCGAGATCCAGCTTGTAATGCTCGGCAATCGCCGACCAGTAACGCACCCCTGCTCCGCCCAGCGGATCGACGCCCAGACGCAGTTTGGCGTCGCGGATAGCGTCAAAGTCGATCACGTTGATCAGGTCGGCGACATAGGTGTTGAGGTAATCGTGACGGTGTGTGGTGCTGGCCTTCAGCGCCTGCTCGTAGCTGATGCGCTTGACGCCGGCGAGCTTGTTGCCCAGCAGTTCGTTGGCCTTGGCTTCGATCCACTTGGTGATGTGGGTGTCGGCCGGGCCACCGTTGGTGGGGTTGTATTTGTAGCCACCGCTTTGCGGCGGGTTATGAGACGGCGTGATGACGATGCCGTCTGCCAGGCCCGAGGTGCGGCCACGGTTGTAGCAGAGAATCGCGTGGGAAATCGCTGGTGTCGGGGTGTACTCGTCACCCTCGGCAATCATCACCGTCACGCCGTTGGCGGCCAGCACTTCGAGGGCGCTGGCGCCCGCCGGGGTGGACAGCGCGTGGGTGTCGATGCCGACGAACAGCGGACCATCGATGCCCTGGGCTTCGCGGTACAGGCAGATCGCCTGGCTGATCGCCAGAACGTGCCATTCGTTGAAACTCAAGTCGAACGAGCTACCTCGGTGCCCGGACGTGCCGAAAGCGACACGCTGGGTGGAGATCGCGGCATCGGGCTGGCCGGTGTAATAAGCCGTTACCAGTCGCGGGATGTCGACCAACAACTCTGCCGGTGCCGGTTTGCCCGCAAAAGGACTGAGTGTCATGCAAAACCTCTGAATAGAGTGGTTCAGGAATAGGGACGCAGTTTACTGGCAGTTTGACCGCAACGCGATGGGATCGATCCACGGACGCAAAGGATGTTTTGCGGACATGCTCAGTCTACCGATTCCAGGCGCAAGGCATCGCCGAGCAGACTCAGTGCAGCGGCCAGATCATGATCACCGCCAAAGCTGTGACTGAGGCGCAAGTGCTGCGTGTGCAGGCCCTGCAAACTGAACAGCTCGCCCGGCGCAATCACCACCTGATGCTTGAGCAGGCGCTGAAACACCCGCCGCACATCAACCTGACGCAGGGAGCGCACCCAAATCGTTGCCCCACCCTGAGGCTCGACAAAATGCAAGGCATCGCCCAGGCGCTCTTGCAGCAACTGCGTCATCTGCACCTTGCGGTCCTTGAGCAACCTGCGCAGCACATGAAGGTGCTGATCGATCCGTCCGTTACCGTACAAACGGGCGATGGCTTTCTGGCGAATCGGCGACAGGCGAAAGGCTCGCAGCAAAAAGTGCCGCTGCAGTTCGGCGCTGAAATGCCGCGACAACAGAAAGCCGTAGGGTGCTTCCGGGCCGATGATTTTCTCGAACGTGGAAAACACGATCAGCCGGTCAGGGTCGAGCAGATCACGAAACCGCAAGCCGCCCGGTTCGAATTCGAGTTCGCCGTAGCAATCGTTTTCCAACACCCAGCTGCCATGTCGCTCGAGGAGCTGCGCAATGGCTCGCCGGTTGTCGTCATCTGCGAGGCTGCCTCGCGGCATGTTCAAAGCGGATGACAGCACGACCAACCGCACCGGGTGGGTTTCCAGCAGCTCCTTGAGCTGTTCGACGTCTAGCCCGCCATCGGTTTGCAGCGGCAACTCGATCACCTGGACATCGGCGGCCTGGAGCAAGCGCAGAATCGCCCAGTCACACGGAGACTCAAGGACCACCGCGGCGTCTTTGAGGCTCAACACGGCGATCAGTATTTCCAGGACGCCGCGCAAATCGGCGCCAATGTAAACGTCATCGGCATGCCAGCAGCGTATCGGTGTTGTGGTGTAACGCGCTGCAAGGGCGGTACGCAGCTCCAGTTCGCCGCAGGGCTGCGAAGGCGGTTGCGGCTGGCGCGGATACTGGCGCAGCAGTTCCCGTTCCAGCAGCAATAACGGACTGTCGAGGGGTTGCAACAATGCCGGCTCATCGGCGCTCAACACCAGCATGCCTGGGCACCTGGCACTGAAATAAACGCTTTCGAGCAGGTCATTGCCATTGCCGGGCGTGTTGATAGCGGACACCGGCAACGCGTAATAGCCGGATTTGGCGACCGAATACACGCGCCCTTCTTTCTCCAGCAACGAATACGCGTACTGAATCGTCGAGATCGACACGCTCAAACGATCCGCCAACTGACGCAACGACGGCAGGCGCACGCGCGTGTCGCTGACCGGTTCATTGATCAGGTGCGTCAGGTATCGGTACACCGCCTGATAAGCAAAGTCGGTCTCGCGTGGTCCTTTCAATGTCCCGCTGACCCTTCACCCGCCACCGCGGCATCATCGCCAAAGTCGACGGCTTCCGATGGCAGGTCCACGCCATCAGCATCCGGGTCAGCCACCCTGCCCTCGGCCCCCGGCACAGGCCCCATCCGGTAGAGTGTGCCGAGCAGGCCGACGGGCAACCCGCTGACGTCGACCATCCATTGCAGAATCTGCTCCGACACCGGATTGCCCTGCATTGCCCGGTGCAAATCAGGCATCGCCACCAGCATTCCGGGATGACACTGACGCAGAAAACGCTCAAGGGCAGCACCGTTTTCGACAAAGGGAGCGAAGAGCAGACATACCAGCTGAGCCTCGGTCAAACCGAGGTTTTTTTGCGCCTCGGCCGCAGCCAGCCCACGCTGTTCGGACAGCCTCGCCGGGTTACCAAAGACCGCCACTGCTTGCTCGCACAACCGCTCCGGGAGTCGCTTGCGGCGCATCATCACCAACGCCCGTTGCAAGTATTCGGCGACACCCGCTTCATAGCTGCGACCGTGCACGAAGCATGCTTGCAGCCCCCGCACGTGTGCGGATATCGACAGGCTGACGAATTCGTTGTCGCTGAGCTGAGCCGCCAGTTCGTCAGGTTGAAAACCGAGAAACTCGGTGAGCAGCGGCCAGCGCTCTTCGAGGTTGCTGACCAGCATGTCGTGAATGTCGATAAACGTGGTACGGCGACAGGCCTCGAAGCGCTCGGCCGGCCGCCATGCCGCCTGCCCCTGTTCGGCATAAAACGCGCGATAGCAGTCACTGCCGATCTCATCGAGCAAGGCGAACAGTTCATCGAAGCCTGTTTCAACCGGACTGGAGGTCTTGAGCCCAGCCTTGGCCGCCGCCCGCTTCAAGCCTTCGAGAAATTGCTTTTGCTGACGTGACGTGTCACTGCTGACCAAGGCATCGACGCCGCCGTCCCAGCGCGCGATCTGCCCATAGAACTCGCCGGTCGCCAGATAGCCGTCGTCCCACAGATCGATTGGCCCGTTCCAGGTTCGACGGTGGCCCACCATCAGCACATTGAGCCGATTGGCTTCTCGACCGGCATCAGAGATCGGTGCCGGGTGGCTGAACGGCAACACTTCGCGGTTATCCACCATCAGCACTTCGACCCGTGGATCGTCGTAGAGAAACAACGAACTGTAGCTGCGATGGATGTTTTCCTGAGCCATCGAGCTGGCACCGTTCATTCGCAGGGAGGCCACGCGCAACTGGAACGTGGCAGGCGCCCGGCCGGCAATGCTCAGTTGTGCGGCGCGCAGCAGCGCCAGGGTGTAGCAACTGTCCCGCGAGCCGGACTGGATCGCCAGCACCTTGTAATCGCCAATGCGCTCCATGCCCCCCGCGGCGACCACCAGACGCTGAATCATCAGTTGCAATGCCGTGCGTTCGGCCCGAGAGAAAAAACTCAGCAAGCGTTGCAGCATTTGCTGATAGACATAGTTCATCGCCTGGTCATGGATATGGGTCATCTTTATTTACCTGATGCTCGTAAGTTCAGTACTGCATAAACAGCGATATGCACTGCACAGCGGATTGTCTGACACGGATGAAGTGCTGGACATTATTGTCAAATGCTAGCACTTATACTTTGGGTAATTATTTGAAATGGTTGAGCGCCGACGTTGCACCCGTCGAGACCAGACGACGCCAAAGCCCCGTACCACCGGTATCTGGCGACTTAACAGAACATCCTAGGAAATGTCCGACAACGTCCCACAGATAGGTAGCACAAGAAATAAAGATAGAAGCCGCACATATCTTTTTGAAAGCTGCGCAAATATTTACTGTTGGTCGGATATCTATTAACGATGTGCGTTGAAAAGTATCAGCCTGACACCCAGACATGACTCATTCCTTGAGATGAAAGTAATCATTCAATTATCAAGGCTTAGATGCTGATTAGAAGATACAGATCGAGAGCAAAAACCAGTTCAGTTGCTGAACTGACCCATCGACAGATCGATGAGACGTCTCAATGTTTTGCGAGGGGCAATAAAAAAGTCCGTGCAGGCACGGACTTTTTCAGGGGCTGTTACGCAGGTTCGACCTGAAGGGCGACCCGCTCGCGGCATGGGCATTCGTCCATGTAGCGGTGTGCTTCGACAAACTCGGAAAACGGGAAGACCCGAGTCTTGAGCGGCAGCAGCACGCGATCGGCGGTCATCTGGTTGATGTCGCGCAAGGCCCGTTGC
This sequence comes from Pseudomonas sp. GT1P32, assembly GCF_054897805.1. Taxonomy (NCBI): domain Bacteria; kingdom Pseudomonadati; phylum Pseudomonadota; class Gammaproteobacteria; order Pseudomonadales; family Pseudomonadaceae; genus Pseudomonas; species Pseudomonas sp. GT1P32. Next base: position 1,025,157 of record NZ_CM142704.1, on the reverse strand, counting down.
AGTGCGACCTGGTCCTGAATGATGCCCAACTCCGGCTTGCCGGTGAAATTGCCGATGCAGTGTACAAAGAACTGAATGTTCTTCTGGAACGCTGCGCAGGCCGGGAATGGCGTCTGGTTACCACCTTGCAGGCCATACAGCACCAGGCTGCCGCGAGGAGCGAGCACATCGCCGAGCAGCGACATCTGCGGGCCGCCCAGGCCATCGAACACCACATCGACACCGCGGTTATCGGTGATCTTGTTGATCCGCATGAGCAGATCTTCTTCCTCGGTGACGATGACTTTCTCGGCACCCAGCGACAGCAGGTATTCACGCTCTTCGGCCGTTTTCGTGGCGGCAATCACCCGTACACCCAAGGCTTTACCCAATTGGACGAATGAAGGCCCGGCGCAGTGGCTTGCGTCAGTCACCAGAGCAAATTGCCCAGGCTTGACCCGTGCCAGATCGGCATAGCCAAAGTAAGCAATCAACAGCGGCGTGTAGTGCACCGCCGCTTCAATCGGGCTCAGCACGTCCGGATAACGGGTCAATGCCGAGCGCGGCAGAACGATTTGCTCGCCATAGACGGGATAGTCGTTCGGACTTTCAGCCGGGAAACTGGCGACCTTGTCGCCAACCGACAGGTCATCGACACCATCGCCAACCGCCGTCACGACGCCGGACATTTCATGGCCAAGGCCTGAAGGCAAGCGAGCATGGGAGGACGCCAGGTTCTGGCGCCAGAGTATGTCGTACCAGCTGATGCCAATCGCCTCGACGCGCACCTGCACTTCGCCCGGTGCAGGGAGAGCGGCCGCATGCTCTTCGCATTTGAGCACCTCGGCTGGACCAAACTTGTGAAAACGGATCGTGCGGGACATCGCAAACCTCGTCAAAGAAACCTCTAATGCCCTGAACTCTATCTGGGCTTTCTACCCAAGACCATCAGTGGCTATTAATAGTCGACATGCCTGTCATTGATTCCGCAGCGCCGGCGACATCTTCAAATGTCGTAAGAAACCGAAGCATCCTTTGTAGGAAAACTGAATTACTCGGTGCAGAGTAGCAGCCTTTGCCCGTAATATTCATGCCGGCCATTGTTCTCATATGGCCGCTCTCGTCAAGCTTGATGACTCTGCCAGGACTCCAGATGAATCGTAATGACCTGCGTCGTGTCGACCTGAACCTGTTGATCGTTTTCGAAACATTGATGCACGAACGCAGTGTGACCCGCGCTGCGGAGAAATTGTTCCTCGGTCAGCCGGCGATCAGTGCGGCGCTCTCGCGCCTGCGCGGGCTGTTCGATGATCCATTGTTCGTGCGAACCGGGCGCAGCATGGAACCGTCCGCGCGGGCGGTGGAGATCTTCGCCCTGCTCTCCCCGGCCCTGGATTCGATTTCCACGGCCGTCAGCCGCGCAGCGGAATTCGACCCGGCGACCAGTACTGCGGTGTTCCGCATAGGTCTGTCGGACGATGTCGAGTTCGCTTTGTTGCCGATGCTGCTCAAACGCCTGCGCGCCGAATCGCCAGGGATTGTGCTGGTGGTCCGGCGGGCCAACTACATCCTGATGCCGAGCCTGCTGGCCTCGGGCGAGATTTCAATCGGCGTCAGCTACACCGCCGACCTGCCGGCCAACGCCAAGCGTAAAGTGCTGCGCCGCAGCATGCCCAAACTGTTGCGTGCCGATACAGTGCCGGGCCCATTGAGCCTGGATGATTTCTGCGCCCGCCCCCATGCGCTGGTGTCGTTCGCCGGTGACTTGAGCGGCTTTATCGACGAGGAACTGGAAAAGCTCGGGCGCAAACGTCACGTGGTACTCGCGGTGCCGCAGTTCAACGGACTCAGCACGCTCCTCAGCGGGACGGATATCGTCGCGACGGTGCCGGATTACACGGCTGACGCGTTGACGGCAGCGGGCGGTGTGCGTGCGGAAGACCCGCCGTTGCCGGTGCGCAGCTTTGAATTGCACATGGCCTGGCGTGGGTCGCAGGACAATGATCCGGGTGAGCGTTGGTTAAGGTCGCGGATTCAGATGTTTTTTGGGGATCCGGATAGTCTGGCCTGATCCTGATCTTCTATTGGCGCCGATGGCCTCTTCGCGGGCAAGCCTCGCTCCTACAGGAATACGCAACTGCCTGTAGGAGCGAGCGGTGCGGCGATCCGACTTGCCCGCGAAGGGAGCAACTCGGTCCCACTCCGATTCCTTGCATTCCCCGCAACACAGAATTGCCGTCAAACACATTGATCGCGTTCCAACCCGAGGCGCATGCTAGAGGGCTCGCCCGGCGCTCATATCATTCCGAATGATAGTTACCTTCGCTTCATTCGATTCGTGCGATACCAACCCGCCGAGCATCATCCGCCCATCTCAATACATTGGCGGATGCATCCATGGAACAGTCACTCAAACATTTGCGCTTCCCGTTGGCCCTGCTGGCCGTAGTGGTGATGAGCGCTTGCGGCAAGGCTCCGGAGTCTGCCGCGACCATGCCTGCGGCGAAAGTCAGCGTCGCCAAGGTGCTGGAACAACCGGTCAATGAGTGGGACGAATTCACCGGGCGCCTTGAAGCGCCGGAAACGGTAGAGATTCGTCCACGGGTCTCCGGTCAGATCGATGACGTTGCCTTCACCGAAGGCGCGCTGGTCAAGAAAGGCGACTTGCTGTTCCAGATCGACCCGCGTCCCTTCCAGGCCGAGGTCCGCCGTCTCGAAGCGCTGGTCGCTCAGTCGCGCGCCAACGCGACCCGCAGCGAAAACGAAGCCCAGCGCGGTGAGCGTCTGCGTACCAGCAACGCGATTTCCGCCGAGCTGGCCGATTCGCGCACGAGTGCCGCACAAGAAGCCCGCGCTGCGGTCGGTGCCCTCCAGGCACAACTGGACCTGGCGAAACTGAACCTGAGCTTCACCCGCGTCACCGCACCGATCAGCGGCCGTGTCAGCCGTGCCGAAATCACCGCCGGCAACCTGGTGACCGCCGATACCACCGCGCTGACCAGCGTCGTGTCTACCGACAAGGTCTACGCCTACTTCGACGCTGACGAGCGTGTGTTCCTCAAATACACCCAACTCGCTCGCCAGGGCAAACGTGGTGCAACCACTCCGGTTTACCTCGGCCTGTCCAACGAAGACGGCAACCCGCATCAGGGCGTGATGAACTTCGTCGACAACCAGGTCAACCCGAAAACCGGCACCATCCGTGGCCGCGCCGTGTTCGATAATACCGATGGCACCTACACCCCAGGTTTGTATGCCCGCTTGAAACTGGTCGGCAGCGGCACCTACTCCGCCGTGTTGATCAACGATGAAGCGGTCGGTACCGACTTGGGTAAAAAGTTCGTGCTGGTGATGGATGCAGACAACAAAACCGCCTACCGCGCGGTCGAGCTGGGTCCGAAAATCGAAGGTCTGCGCATCGTGCGCAACGGCCTGAACAAGGACGACACGATCATCGTCAAGGGCCTGCAACGGGTACGTCCCGGTTCGCCAGTCACCCCTGAAGTGATCCCGATGGCCAGCGAGCAAACCCTCGCGGCACTCGCACAACAACGACAAGCGCTGGAAGCCAGCAACCTGCCCCAAGTCGCACCTGCCAAGGTCGCGCCGGGTTCGGTTGTGAAACTGGCTGCTGCAACCCCACGCGGTTAAGGGATAACGACTCCGATGAATTTTTCCCAATTCTTCATTTCACGGCCGATCTTTGCAGCGGTGCTGTCGCTGCTGATCCTGATCGCCGGTGCCATCTCGCTGTTCCAGTTGCCGATCAGCGAATACCCGGAAGTCGTGCCGCCGACCGTTGTGGTCCGTGCCAACTTCCCGGGCGCCAACCCAAAAGTCATCGGTGAAACCGTGGCCGCTCCTCTGGAGCAAGCCATCACCGGCGTCGAGAACATGCTGTACATGTCCTCGCAGTCCACCGCTGACGGCAAGATCACCCTGACCATCACCTTCGCGCTGGGCACCGACCTGGACAACGCACAGGTGCAGGTGCAGAACCGCGTGACCCGCACCGAGCCGAAACTTCCAGAAGAAGTGACGCGCATCGGTATTACCGTGGACAAGGCATCGCCCGACCTGACCATGGTCGTGCACTTGACCTCGCCGGACAAACGCTACGACATGCTCTACCTGTCCAACTACGCCTTGCTCAACATCAAGGATGAGCTGGCGCGCCTGGGCGGTGTCGGTGACGTGCAGCTGTTTGGTATGGGCGACTACTCGCTGCGGGTATGGCTCGATCCGAACAAAACCGCTTCGCGCAATCTGACCGCGACCGATGTGGTGACCGCGATCCGCGAACAAAACCGTCAAGTCGCTGCCGGTGCATTGGGTGCCCCGCCTGCGCCGAATGCCACCGCGTTCCAGCTGTCGGTCAACACTCAGGGTCGTCTGGTTTCCGAAGAAGAGTTCGAGAACATCATCATTCGCTCCGGCGACAACGGTGAAATCACCCGTCTGAAAGACATTGCGCGCGTCGAGCTGGGTTCCAGCCAATACGCCCTGCGTTCCTTGCTGAACAACCAGCCGGCGGTGGCGATCCCGATCTTCCAGCGTCCGGGTTCCAACGCGATCGAAATCTCCAACGAAGTGCGCGACAAGATGGCGGAGCTGAAGAAGAGCTTCCCGGAAGGCATGGACTTCAGCATCGTCTATGACCCGACAATCTTCGTGCGCGGCTCCATCGAAGCGGTGGTTCACACCCTCTTCGAAGCACTGATTCTTGTTGTTCTGGTAGTGATCCTGTTCCTGCAAACCTGGCGTGCCTCGATCATTCCGTTGGTGGCGGTGCCGGTTTCGTTGATCGGTACGTTTGCGGTGATGCATTTGTTCGGCTTCTCGCTGAACGCCTTGTCACTGTTCGGCCTGGTATTGGCCATCGGTATCGTGGTGGACGACGCCATCGTGGTGGTGGAAAACGTCGAGCGAAACATCGGACTCGGACTGACGCCGGTCGAAGCGACCAAGCGTGCCATGCGTGAAGTGACCGGTCCGATCATCGCCACGGCGCTGGTGCTGTGTGCAGTGTTTATCCCGGCGGCGTTCATCTCCGGGTTGACCGGGCAGTTCTACAAACAGTTCGCCCTGACCATCGCGATCTCGACAGTGATCTCGGCCTTCAACTCGCTGACTCTGTCGCCGGCACTGGCCGCCGTGTTGCTCAAAAGCCATGACGCACCGAAAGACCGTTTCTCCAAGGTCCTCGACAAGATCTTCGGTGGCTGGTTGTTCCGTCCGTTCAACCGCTTCTTCGACAAGGCCAGCCACAGTTATGTCGGCACCGTCGGCCGGGTTATCCGCAGCAGCGGTATTGCCTTGCTGTTGTATGCAGGCTTGATGGTACTGACGTTCTTCGGTTTCTCCAGCACCCCGACCGGTTTCGTACCTGGCCAGGACAAGCAATACTTGGTGGCCTTCGCGCAATTGCCGGATGCTTCGAGCCTGGACCGCACTGAAGACGTGATCAAACGCATGTCCGACCTGGCCCTGAAACAGCCTGGTGTGGAAAGTGCGGTAGCGTTCCCGGGCCTGTCCATCAACGGTTTCACCAACAGCCCTAACGCCGGCATCGTGTTCGTGACCCTGAAGCCGTTCGACGAGCGTAAAGACCCGAGCATGTCCGCCGGTGCGATTGCCGGTGCATTGAACGGCCAGTTCGCCGGGATTCAGGAAGCCTACATGGCGATCTTCCCGCCGCCGCCGGTACAAGGCCTGGGCACCATCGGTGGTTTCCGCCTGCAGATCGAAGACCGGGGCAACCTGGGCTACGACGAGCTGTACAAAGAAACCATGAACATCATCACCAAAAGCCACGGTGTGCCGGAACTGGCAGGCCTGTTCACCAGCTACACGGTGAACGTGCCGCAAGTCGATGCCGCCATCGACCGGGAAAAAGCCAAGACTCACGGCGTGGCCGTCAGCGACATCTTCGACACCCTGCAGATCTACCTGGGTTCGCTGTATGCCAACGACTTCAACCGCTTCGGTCGTACCTATCAGGTCAACGTCCAGGCCGAGCAGCAGTTCCGCCTCGAACCTGACCAGATCGGTCAGCTGAAAGTGCGTAACAACAAAGGCGAGATGATCCCGCTGGCGACCTTCATCAAGGTCAGCGACACCTCGGGCCCGGACCGCGTAATGCACTACAACGGCTTCATCACCGCTGAAATCAACGGTGCGGCAGCCCCAGGCTACAGCTCCGGCCAGGCCGAAAAAGCCATCGAGAAACTGCTCAAGGAAGAACTGCCGAACGGCATGACCTACGAATGGACCGACCTGACCTACCAGCAGATTCTGTCCGGCAACACCGCACTGTTCGTGTTCCCGCTCTGCGTATTGCTGGCGTTCCTGGTACTCGCAGCGCAGTACGAAAGCTGGAGCCTGCCACTGGCGGTGATCCTGATCGTACCGATGACCCTGCTGTCGGCCATCACCGGTGTGATTGCTTCGGGAGGCGACAACAACATCTTCACCCAGATCGGCTTGATCGTACTGGTGGGACTGGCCTGTAAGAACGCGATTCTGATCGTCGAGTTTGCCAAGGACAAACAGCAGGACGAAGGTCTCAGCCCGCTCGCGGCGGTATTGGAAGCGTGCCGCCTGCGTCTGCGGCCGATTCTGATGACCTCCTTCGCGTTCATCATGGGTGTGGTGCCACTGGTGTTCTCCAGCGGTGCCGGTGCTGAAATGCGTCACGCCATGGGTGTGGCCGTGTTCTCCGGGATGCTCGGGGTGACTTTCTTCGGTCTGTTGCTGACGCCGGTGTTCTACGTACTGATTCGTAACTTTGTGGAGCGCGGTGAGAAACGCAAAGCGGCCAAGGCCCTGAAACTGGAGGCGCAACAATGAGCCTGAAAGCCTTCCTGCCGAGCCTGCTGGTACTGGCCCTGAGTGCCTGTGCCGTCGGCCCGGACTACAAGACCCCGGCCACTGAACCGGCGAACATCACCACCGCCACCGATGGCGCTGCCGGTCAGAAAAACTTCGACCGCTCGCGTTTCGAAGGCATCTGGTGGCAGCAGTTTGAAGACCCGACCCTCAACCAGTTGGTGACGCAGTCGCTGCAAGGTAACCGTGATTTGCGCGTCGCCTTCGCTCGCTGGAAAGCAGCCCGGGCGATCCGCGATGACGTCAGCAATGACGCCATGCCGACCATCACCAGTCGCGTCAGCAGTGATCTGGGCAAAGGCCAGATTCCGGGCCAGACCACCAAACGGGTCAATAGCGAACGCTATGACCTGGGTCTGGACATGGCCTGGGAACTGGACCTGTTTGGTCGCATCCAGCGCAACCTGGAATCCAGCGACGCCGAACAGCAAGCGGCCGAAGCGGATCTATACCAACTGCAAGTCACCATGATTGCTGAGCTGGTGGACGCCTACGGTCAGCTGCGCGGTGCGCAACTGCGGGAAAAAATTGCCCTGGCCAACCTGAACAACCAGCAGGAGTCGCGCAAGATCACCGAAAGCCTGCGCGATGCCGGCGTCGGCGATCAGCTCGATGTGGTCCGCGCCGACGCACGCCTGGCGTCTGTCGAAGCCAGCGTGCCGCAATTGCAGGCCGAACAGGTTCGGCAGAAAAACCGTATCGCCACCTTGTTGGGTGAACGTCCGGACAAACTGACCGTCGACTTGAGCCCGAAAGACTTGCCGGCGATTGCCAAGGCACTGCCGATTGGTAATCCGGGCGAACTGCTGCAGCGTCGTCCGGATGTTCTCAGCGCCGAGCGCAAACTGGCTTCGGCCACGGCGCGTATTGGCGTGGCCAAGGCGGATCTGTTCCCGCGAGTCAGCCTCAGCGGCTTCCTCGGCTGGACCGCCGGACGTGGTTCGCAGATCGGTTCCTCGGCGGCCAACGCCTGGGCACTTGGCCCAAGCATTACCTGGGCCGCATTCGACCTGGGCAGCGTGCGCGCTCGTTTGCGCGGCGCCGATGCCGATGCCGAAGGCGCTCTGGCGACTTACGAGCAGCAAGTGTTACTGGCGCTGGAAGAATCGGAAAACGCCTTCAGTGATTACGGCAAACGCCAGCAACGCCTGATTTCGCTGATTCGTCAGAGTGAATCAAGCCGCGCGGCAGCCGACCTGGCTGAAATTCGCTACCGCGAAGGCACGGCGGACTTCCTTGTCCTGCTCGATGCCCAACGCGAACGTTTGGCGGCGGAAGACACTCAGGCCCAGGCCGAAGTCGATCTGTATCGCGGCATCGTCGCGATCTACAAGGCCCTGGGTGGCGGTTGGCAACCAGAGACGGTCGCCAGCAAGTAACACGTTATAGAGCTCTTTTGGCTGGTCGCAACCAACCAATTTTTTAGCCCTGCGCCTCATTCGGTTGCGGGGCTTTTTTTTGCCAGCATGATTAGTGAAATTACCAGAGTCCCTGTGGGAGCGGGCTTGCCCGCGATGACGGCCGCACATTCAACATGAGTGGTGACTGATCCACCGCTATCGCGGGCAAGCCCGCTCTCACAAAGGATTAGCGGTGATCTTGGGCATTGCGGGTTTCCTGCACGGTCACGGTGGCCGTTGTCCCCGCCCGCAATTTGTCTTTGCCGGCATAGTCGGCGTCGATTTTTATCCGCACCGGCACCCGTTGCGCCAGTTTGACCCAGGTGTAACTGGGGTTGATGTTGGCCAGCAAACGGCCGCCGGGCAGGTTCTCGCGGTCAGCGATGGCGAAGGCAATGCTTTGCACCGTGCCGCCGAAGGTTTCGCCGCTCATCAATTCGATCCTGACCCGATCACCCTCCCCGATTCTCGGCAGCTTGGTTTCTTCGAAATAGCCGCTGACATAAAACGAGTCGCTGTCCACCAACGCCAGCAATGCGCCCCCGGCCGCGGCATAGTCGCCCTGTCGGGTCAGCAGGTTGGTGACGTAACCGCTGACGGGCGCTTCGACCCGGGTACGCTGCAGATCCAGTTCCGCTTGGGTCAAGGCCGCGACGGCCAATTGCACATTGGCCTGCGCCAGCCCCAGGTTGGCCTGATTACGCAGCAACTCGGCCTGTGCTACCGCCACCTCTGTGCTGGACTTTTCCCATTCTTCGCCCGAAATCGCGAAGCGTTGCTTGAGCGTGCGCCGCCGGCGCTCTTCACTCTGACGCTGGCGCAGCAGCGCTTCGCTGGCGACAATCGTTGCTTCGGATTGGCCGAGAGTAGCCTTCGAAACCTCCACCGAACGCTTGGCATGCTCCACTGCGAGGACGTAGCGAGCCGGGTCGATCTCCAGCAGTAACTGGCCCTTATCGACATGCTGATTGTCCTGAACCCTCAACGTGACAATGCGCCCCGAGACATCGGCGGACAAGGTCACCACATCAGCCCGCACCCGTGCATCGCGAGTCCAGGGTGCGCGTGTGTAATGCTCCCAGGCGAACCAGCCGAGCACAAAGGCCAGCAGCACCACCGCCACCGTTGTGAGCCGGGCAAGGATCTTCTTCAAGGCATCAAGCTCCCATCACCAGAATCAGCGTCGCGCAAACGCAGGCGTACAACGCACCTTCGAACAAGGCTTCGTGCCAGACGAACCGCAACACACCGAGGCGGCGCAAGGTCCAGTCCAGCAGCAGGAAAATCGGCAGGGCCAGCAGCAGCGCCTGCGCGATCGGCGGCAAATAGACGCCGCCTACTTCCAGGTCAATGGGCAAGGATGGGGTCTCCTTCCTGTTTGGCGGGTTGAAACCAGGCGCGATATCGCTCCAGAAACGACACCACAATCAATAGCGCCACGCGCATCCTGAAGACCGACCACAGGTGTTCATGAACGTCCAGATGCAAGTCGTCCATTTCATCACCCAGGACATGCAGGTTCTCCAGCAACCGTTCAACGTCGATCCCGGCGCGCCCGGCAATCAATCGCCCTGTTTCGCGGACCGCCGCCAGCAAACGGTTCAATTGATCCGTACTCAGCAACGTGTTGCTTTGCGCCTGTTGCCTGAGTTGATTCAATGCCACGCCCAGTGCCATGCACCCGAGACTGACTTCAAACAGGTCTCTGGAGTGCTTGTCACTGATGGCAGGCAACAACCCCAACATCATGGTCAGGCGGTCGACCATGCGGCTTTCAAACGCAAATTGTTGCTCGTCGGTGGCCGGGGTCTTCAGCAAAGCGTAGACCTGCTGGCAGTTCTCATTGAACAGCCGACGCATCCGCAAGACGGGCCGGAACGGGAAGATCAGGGCATAGACACTGAGAGCGAGTGCGGCGGCACTGATATAGGCGCCGGCAAACTCGAACCACTGAATCGCGGTGTTTTGCCCGACGCCGACGTTTTGCGGGCCCAGCAACAGCATCGTCGTCAATCCGAGGCCGATGCCGGTGCCGGTGGTTGGCGGGCTCGACAGCCCCACCGCGACGGCATACAGCAACGGCGCGAGCAGCAAGGCCAGCAGCTCGAAGCCATTGATCATCGGAATCAGCAAGAACAGGTAGAGCGCCGATACCACCAACGACAGACCCAACCCCCTGGCAAAGCTCTGGCTGGCCAGTAATGGCCGGGGGAAAGTCGCCATCAGCGAACAGAGAATCCCCACCACAATCATCCCGCCCCGAGCCCCGTCCCAACCGGTCTCGATCCAGATGAACCCGGCCACCACCAACGCAGTAAAGGCGCGGATTGCATTCATTGCCGCCAGCGTAAAGTCCAGATGCAACGGATTATCCTGTCCGCGAAAGACGCTACTGGCCGCACGCTCTTCCTGGATCGCGTCACTCAGCTCCAGCATCTGCCCCAGTTGCTCCAACATCCGGGCCTGCTCCCAACGCAGTGCCCAGGCCAGGGAGCGCAATGTGGCAGGCATCGTCTCGGTGAGTTGTTCAGCCTTGTAGGCCTGATCATCGAAACGCTGTTGCAGCGCCGCGAAATGGTGCCGCGCCTCGCTCGACAGCGAGCGCCCTTGCAGGGCCAGTTGATCAAGGAAGGCCAGCTCTTCGGCGCGCAAACGCTGAATTTCCTCGGGTAATGCCCCTTTCCAACGCTCGGTCAACAGTTCTCGCTGGTGACGCAGCGCCGTCAGCCGCGAGGTCAGCAGCACGAGCTGATTGCCCAGTAGCTGCACGAGACCATTGGCGCTGCGTAACCGTGGCGCGTCGAAATACAAATGCCGGCGCACGCCTTCGAGGGCGCTGATTTCCCCCAGCAGTTGCATCTGCCGGCGGTGAAAGTCAGCCTCGCTTTCTTCGGTGCGAATGACCGCAGCGGCATGGGTTGCCAGCAGCTTGATGACTTGATCGATTTTGGCGAAATAGTCCCGGGCCACGGTTTCCGGGCGCGCGGTGAGCAGACTGACCACACACACGCAGGCCACCGCCAACAAGGTTTCGGTGACGCGGGTCACGGCCAACAGGAACGTGCCGTCCTGATCAGGGACTGCCAGCAGTGCCACGACCACCGCCGTGTAGCCGCTCAAGACAAATGCCTGGGAACTGGTGTAGCGCAACAAGGTGCCGCCAGCGGTACACAACGCCAGCCACAGGGCCAGGGTCACGATGAAAGGCAACGGCGCCTGGGGAAAAATCGCCATGATCACCACCGCGACGACGGCCCCGAGTGTGGTGCCGATGACCTGACCGAAACTGCGGGCCAGGGCCATTCCGCCCAATGGTTGACTGACAATGACCACCGCCATGATCGACCACTTGGGTTGGTCGAGGTCGAACAGGAACGCCAGGTACAGCGTCAACAGCCCGGCCGCGATGGTTCTCAAGGCGAACAACACCACCCCTGGGCCAGGGTTGAGTATTGCCTTGAAGTATTGAAGCAGCGGTTGCATGGGAACGCTCATCGAGTCATCTCCAGCAAGCGTAGTCACTGCTTCGGCGGCTCGACAGGGTTTCAGTGTCGACAGCACTTGTAGGAAAAATACTGACAATTCGCTGCCGGATGACCTCAGGGTTTGACTCACGGCCCGGCCTGACCGAAGCTGGCACCCTTGCAAAAGCTTGCCAGCTCCCGGATTCCTGCATGCCCCAGTCCCGCCGTTACCTGATCATCAGCCTCTGCGTCCTGTTTGCCATCGGCCTTGCGTGGCTGTTACTGCGCAGCACAACGCCCGTGGTGCCGGAGGCGATCAAGCGCGGTTTCAGCGAAGCGCTGACCCAGGCACGGGCCGGGCAACCGGGCGCAGCGCGGGTTTTGTACCAGCAATTGGGTCGCCCTGACATTTCGCCCAAACGCCGCATCTGGCTGCATGCCGAACTGCCCAATTATCCCAGCCCGCTCGCCCTGAAACTGGCGGACGCAGACCTGCAACACCCGGCGGCCGAGGTGCGCATCGCTGCGATCAAAAGCATCAGCGGTTTAGTCCCCAGCGGGCAACGCAGCCTGCTGTTGGGCCCGTTGCTCGATGACAGCGAACAAAGCGTGCGGTTTGCCGCCGTGAACGCATTGCTGGGACTGTCGCCGGACGACCTTGGTTTGTACTTTGGGCCGTTGCAGCAGGCGATCGACGCGTGGGAGCAGGTGCTCACGAGTGCGCCCGACAGCGCGGACAACCAGTACCAATTGGCCCGGTTGCATCTGCACAACGGCGAATTCAAGGCGGCGCAACAGGCGCTGGAGAACACTTTGCGCCTTGCGCCTGACAATCTGCCAGCACTGGTGATGCAGATCGAGGTGCTGGACAAACAGGGCCAAGGCGAAGCCGCCCGGTTGCTATTGGCCAAACAATTGAAGGCTCAACCCGATTCCGCCTACCTGCAACATGCACTGGGGCTCTGGTTGCTGCATCACGGGCAGAGCGAGTTCGCCCTGCTCGGCTTGTCCAAAGCCGTGGAACTGGAACCAGACAACAAGGATTACCGCTACGACCTCGCCACCACGCTACACGGCGAACAAGAGCTGGAAGCGGCGCAGAAACAGTTGCAGGAAATCGTCCAGCGCCATCCGGCCGACCGCAAGGCACGGGTGTTGTTGATCAACTACTGGAAAGAAAGCGGGCAACTGCAAAACGTGCAGATTCTGTTGGCGCAACTTGAACAGCTCAATCCGGATGATCCCGCCCTGCAGCAAGGGCTTTAAATCATCGTTGATCTTGCGGTCGCCATCGCCAGTAAGCTGGCTCCTACAGGATCGGGGCAACCTTCACTCTGCTGAACGACGCAGCATTGTAGGAGCGAGGCTCGCCCGCGAACAACGATAACGCGCAGTGTCAGAACTTACGCCATCGCCAGCAAGCCGGCTCCTACAAGGTCTGCGACAACCTGTCGAGCCATGCTCAGGACAGCATGTCCTGCATCATTTCCTGCAACACATCCAGATCAAACGGCTTGGCCAGAATCGGCGCCGTGCGCGTGATCGGACTGTCGGTCTCGCGGATTTCCTGCGGGTAGCCGCTGATGAAAATCACTTTGAGCTCGGGCCGCAGTTTCACGGCGGGTTCGGCGATCTGCACGCCGGAGATCCCGCCTGGCAGGCGGAAGTCGGTGATCATCATGTCCAGATGCGGCTTGCTCGCCAGAATCTCGAACGCCTGCTCGCCGTTTTCGGCCTGCAATACCCGGTAACCCTCACCCGACAGGTAGGCCGACAACACCATCAGGATCGAAGGGTCATCTTCGACGATCAGTACGACATCTTGTGCATCTTCACTCATGGGAAGCCTTTGTTCGGTCAATAGCTGCTGATACGACCGTGGGGTCGATCAGAGGTTGCGTTTAAATGGCTGTTTTCCTACAGCGGCAGACAAACGCGAAACAAGGCGCCTTCGCCAATCCGGCTCTCGACGGTAATGGTACCGCCGTGGGCGGTAACAATCTGTTCTGAAATAAACAACCCCAGGCCCAGCCCGGCAACGGCGTGTTTAGCCGTCACACGTTCGAACTGCTGGAAAATGCGCTTCTGGTTTTCTTCACCAATGCCGATCCCCTGATCGCGTACTTCCACCCGCGCCTGATCGCTCTCACTGTACACCTTCACGGTGATCGGGCTCTTCGCGCCGTATCGCAAGGCGTTGGTCAGCAGGTTGGAAATCACCTGTTCTATGCGAAATTCGTCCCAATTACCCTCCACCGGATGCTCGGCATCCAGGGTGACCGAGGACTCGGCGGCATCGATCTGCGGCGCGAAATTTTGCAGCAAATTGCGCACCAGCGCCGACAGATCGAAGCGTGTCGGTCGGATCGACAGCTTGCCAGTGCGAATGCGCGACACATCAAGCATGTCTTCAATCAGGCGAATCAGGCTTTTGATCTGCCGCTCGTCGCGGTCGACCATCGCGTGCATCTTTTCCAGGGTGAACGCTGCGGCGTTGTCGCGCGCCAGGTGCATCTTGCGCAGCTGGGTTTCGAGGATCAGGCCGTTGAGCGGCGTACGCACTTCGTGGGCGACGATGGACATGAAGTCATCGCGCATGCGCACCGCCTGCTCCAGTTCCAGCTGGGTGCTCTGCAACTGTTTAAGCAGCGCTTCCTGCTCGCGGCGGCTCTGCTCCAGCGCTTCGACCTGTTGCTTCATGGCCTTGCTCTGACGGAACAGATCGACGAACACGTTGACCTTGCTCTTGACCGCGTGGATATCCAGGGGCTTGTGCAGGAAGTCTACGGCGCCGCTTTCGTAGCCCTTGAACGCATAGTTCAGCTCACGGCCAGCGGCACTGACAAACACAATCGGAATGTTCTTGGTTTTTTCCGTGCCGCGCATCAACTCGGCCAGTTCGAAGCCGTTCATGCCGGGCATCTGCACGTCAAGAATGGCCATGGCGAATTCGTGTTGCAGCAGCAGCGACAAGGCTTCGTCGGCGGACAAGGCTTTGTAGACGATGCGGTCTTCGCGTTTGATCAGCGCTTCGAGCGCCAACAGGTTCTCCGGCAGATCGTCGACAATCAGCAGTTTGGCCTGGATGTTACTTAGCATGCTATTCGTTCCAGCTCGACAAGCAGACGGCCGATGTCGTTGATAGGGAGAACATGGTCTGGCTGGTGAACATCCAGCGCCGCCAGGGGCATGGTCGCGACTTGGGCTTCTTTCGGATCCTGGACGATGGTCAGACCGCCATGCTGTTTGACCTGGGCCAGGCCGCTGGCGCCATCGCGGTTGGCGCCGGTCAACAGCACGGCGGCCAGGGCGGGACCGTAGGCATCCGCCGCCGACGAGAACAGAAAGTCGATGGCGGGCCGCGAATAATGCACGCGGTCTTCCAGGCTCAGGGAAAAGCTGCGGTCCTGCTCCACCGACAAGTGATAGCCCGGCGTGGCGAAATACAGCGTGCCCGCTTCAATCAGCGTCTTGTCATGCGCTTCGACAACGCGCATGGCGACTTTTCGGGCAAACACTTCGGCGAGATGGCTGCGACGCTCGTCCGGCAGGTGCAGCACCACGATGATCGGCAGCGCGAAGCCTTCGCGCAGAGGGCTGAGAATGCTCAGCAACGCCTCTACACCCCCGGCTGAAGCCCCGATCACGATAGCCTCCACAGAAGGCAAATCCGCTGCACTGTTCATGATTTTCGGTAGATCCGTTCTTGTTTGACCAACGGCTCGAACTGGTCGCCGAAGGCCGAAAAATCCGGGGTTTCCTTGCTGCCCAGCACCAGAAAACCGCGATGACAAAGGGATTCGTGGAACAACCCGAACGCCCTGTCCTGAAGCTTTTTATTGAAATAAATCAAAACATTACGGCACGAAATTAATTGAGTTTCTGAAAAGACACTGTCGGTCGCCAGACTGTGGTCGGCGAAGGTCACGTTCTCGCACAAACTCTTGTCGAAAATCGCATAGCCGTAGGCTGCCGTGTAGTAGTCGGCGAACGAGCGCTGGCCACCGGCCTGCTGATAGTTAGAAGTGTAGGCGCGGACATTTTCCATGGAGAAAATCCCCTGCTTGGCCTTGTCCAGCGAGCGCGGATTGATGTCGGTGGCATAGATGATAGTGCGATCGAGCAAACCTTCCTCGCGCAGCAGAATCGCCATCGAGTACACCTCTTCTCCGGTGCTGCAACCGGCGATCCAGATCTTGATCGAGGGGTAAGTCTTGAGCAGCGGCACCACTTCCTGGCGAATGGCGAGGAAGTGCGAAGGGTCGCGGAACATCTCGCTGACCGGGATCGTCAGCAATTGCAGCAACTGCATGAACGCGGTTGGATCGTGCAGCACCTTTTCCTGCAACGCCGAAATGGTCGCGCACTCGAACTGGCTCAACGCATGCTGGACGCGGCGTTTGATCGACGCGCCGGAATAGTCACGAAAGTCGTAGCTGTATTTGAGGTAGATCGCCTCGATCAACAACCGCAATTCGATTTCGCTACTTCGCTCCACTGAATAATTGCGTTCCACTAAATGCGTTCCATCTTCGGTAACCACACGCGAATCAGCGAGAACAGGCGATCCAGGTCGATGGGCTTGGCCAGATAGTCATTGGAGCCGGCCTGCAGGCAACGCTCCTGATCGTCCTTCATGGCCTTGGCCGTCACCGCAATGATCGGCAGCTTGCGCCAGCGCGGGTCCTTGCGGATCTCGATGGTGGCTTCGAAACCGTCCATCTCCGGCATCATCACGTCCATCAACACCAGATCGATGTCCTCCACTTCATTCAGTTTTTCAATCGCCTCACGACCGTTCCGGCCAATGACCACGATTGCGCCCTTTTGCTCCAGCGCGCTGGTGAGGGCGAAGATGTTGCGTACATCGTCGTCCACCAGCAGCACTTTGCGACCCTCGAAGACCTTGTCGCGGCTGCGCGCGGTCTTGAGCATCGTCTGCCGTTCATGGGACAACCGCGATTCGACTTTGTGCAGAAAGAGTGTGACCTCATCCAGCAGACGCTCCGGCGAGCGTGCACCTTTGATGATGATCGAGCGCGAATACTTGCGCAGCTCAGCCTCTTCGTCGCGAGTCAGATTGCGCCCGGTGTAGACGATCACCGGCGGGAATGAACAGATGTCCTCGGTGGACATGCGCTTGAGCAAATCATTGCCCAACATGTCCGGCAGTTTCAGGTCGATGATCATGCAGTCGAAAACGGTGGTGCGCAGCAGGTTCAGTGCATCCTGCGCGAGGCCGACGGCGGTGATCTCGATGTCATCATCGCCGATCAACCGGGCAATGCTGTCGCGCTGCAAGTCGTCGTCTTCCACCAACAGCACGCGTTTGACCTTCTGGGTCAGCTTGGCTTCGAGGCGGGCAAACACGTCCTTGAGCTCTTCGCGGGTGGTCGGCTTGACCGCGTAACCGATGGCGCCCATGTGCATCGCGGCTTCGACCCGGTCTTCGACCGAGATCACATGCACCGGGATGTGTCGGGTTTCCGCGTGTTCCTTCAGGCGCTGCAACACGGTCAGGCCGGAGTGGTCCGGCAGGCGCATGTCCAGCAGGATGGCGTCGGGAATGTATTCCTTCGCCAGGTCATAACCTTCGTCGGCGCCGTGGGCCACCAGGCACTGATAACCCAGTTCGTGGGCCAGATCGTAGAGGATTTGCGCGAAGTTCGGCTCATCTTCCACCACCAGAATGCAGCGAGTGGTAAAGGGTGCCTTGCCTCGATCGTCGTCGAAACGCGGGATATCGACTTCGGCGATCAGCGGCACCAGGGCAGGCGCCGGTGCTCTCGGCGCCATCGCAACCGGTGAGGCCTGCATCGGCTCGACCGGCGTCTCGCCCGGTTCAACGTATTGCTGCGGCAAGACCAGGGTGAACACACTGCCCTGCCCCGGTTCGCTGGTGACGCTGATGGAACCGCCGAGCAGTGCCGCCAGATCGCGGGAAATCGACAGGCCCAGCCCGGTGCCGCCGTAACGGCGATTGGTGGTGCCGTCGGCCTGGCGGAACGCTTCGAAAATGCTTTCCTGTTGCTCCTGTGCGATACCGATCCCGGAATCGCGGACGATAAAGGCAATGCCGTCGCCGGGCTGGCTGGCGACGGTCAGGCTGACCGTGCCTTTCTCGGTGAACTTCACCGCGTTGGACAGCAGATTCTTCACCACCTGCTCCAGACGCTGGCGGTCGGTGAACATCATCATCGGTGCGCCGGGCTGCACATCGACGTGGAAATCCAGCTGCTTGTCCGTCGCCAATGGCTGGAACATCCCGCGCAAACCGTCCACCAGGCGGGCGACGCTGGTGTTTTCCGGACGCATATCCAGCTTGCCGGCCTCGACCTTGGAAATATCGAGAATGTCATTGATCAGGTTCAGCAAATCATTACCGGCCGAATAGATCGACTCGGCGAATTTGACCTGTTCGGCGCTGAGGTTTTCCTGCGGATTTTCCGCCAGCAACTTGGCCAGGATCAACGAACTGTTCAGCGGCGTGCGCAATTCGTGGGACATGTTGGCGAGGAATTCGGACTTGTACTTGCTTGAGCGCTGCAACTCTTCGGCGCGCTCTTCGAGCTGGGCCTGGGCCTGGTTGAGTTCGGTGTTCTTCAGGTCCATGGCATCGCGTTGCTCGGCCAGAGTCAGGGCCTGTTCGGCGAGCTGTTCGTTGGTCTGCTCCAGTTCGACCTGCTGGGTTTCCAGATGCGCCTGGGACTCCTTGAGAACCCTTGATTGCTCTTCGAGCTCTTCGTTGGCGGTCTTGAGTTCTTCTTGCTGAACTTGCAGTTCTTCGTTGAGTTGCTGGGTTTCGGCCAGCACTTCCTGCAGGCGTTGGCGATAGCGCGCGGCCTCAATGGAAGTGCCGATGTTGCCGGCAATCAGTTCGAGCAGTTCGATATCGCGATCGTTCAACGGGCGCAGGAAACCGAGTTCGATGACCCCGTTGACCCGATCGTCATCGCTGGTCGGCACCACCAGCACGCTGTGCGGCAAACCTTCACCAAGGCCGGAACTGACCTTGAAATAATTGCTTGGCACGTTGTCGAGGCGTATCAGCCGCGCCTGTTGCGCCACTTGCCCGACAATCCCTTCGTCGCTGTAAATCTGTTGCTCAAGGGCTTCCTGCTCACGGGAAAAACCGTAAGAGGCAATACGCTTGAGGCCGCCATGTTCTTCACGCACATAAATAGCCGCCACCGCCGTGCCGAGGTATTGCGCGCAAAACTGCAGAATGTTGCGGCCCAGCAGATTGAGCGACAGTTGCCCCAGCACTTGCTCGGCCAGCTCGGTCTGGCCGTTGCGCAGCCAGGCTTGCTGTTCCAGACGATGGGCACTGGCGTGTTGCGCGGCCAGGTTGGCGCTGTAGCTTTGCGAAAGGTTGAGCAGATCCCGACGGCCAATGTAGGCGAGCAACGCGCTGATGCCGACAATGAACAGCAGATAAAGGCTGATGCTCCAGATCGTGGTGCGGCGCACGTCTTCGTTACGCGTGGCGCGCAACTGCTGCTCCATGTCGATCACGTCTTCGAATTGCTTGCGGATTTCATCGGTCAGGCGTTTGCCGCGTCCGGCCTTGACGACGCTGCGGTAGTCACCGCCCGCACGCTGCATGTCGATCAGGTTCTGCGCGTAAGTCGCCCATTCATCCTGCAACGCCTTCAGCCGTTGCAGGCGGTCGGTTTGCACCGGGTTGTCCGCCGTCAGTTCGAGCAAGGTCTTGACCGCTACCGCGACTCTTGGCTTGGCGGTTTCGTAGGGTTCAAGAAATCTCTCGTCGCCACTGAGCAGGAAACCGCGCATGCCGGTTTCCAGATCGACGGTCAGCTTGACCGCTTCATTGGCGTTATTGATCACCCGGTCGGTGTGCTCGACCCACTGGATCACCGACAGCAGATAGGTGATCAGCGAGACAAAGAACACCGCGCTGAGTACACCGACACCCAACGGCAGGCTGACGTTGCGACTCAGGAGTTTACGAAATCGTTGCTCGTCAACCGAAGACGCAGTGGGCATGGGAGGGCCTTGTCGAACTGTTGGAATCCAGGGAGTCTGCCTCAAATCTGCCGCATTGATCCAATTTTCTGACGTGATTATGGGCGAAATCCTACATTCAACTGCCCCAACGCAAAGGAGCGGTTATCCTTGTCCACCCTGGTACGGCTATTCTTTTTCCAGTGGGGTCGGGAACTTGTCGGGTTCCGTTACTTACTCATGCTAGAGCCCGGCGTTTTTGATCGACCGGTCACTGCGAATTCAACTGTTGAGAACCCCCCATTATGTCCGCTGAAACATCCATCATCCTGGTCGTTGAAGACGACGACATTGTGCGCATGCTGATCGTCGATGTGCTGGAAGAGCTGGAATTCAAGGTACTGGAAGCGAACGGATGCGAGCAGGCGCTGGAATTTCTCAATGACGAAGATCAATACATCGATCTGATGATGACTGACGTCGGTTTGCCGGTCATGGATGGCCGCGAACTGGCCACGCAGGCGCGCATGGTTCGCCCTGAACTGCCCGTCCTGTTTGCCAGCGGCTACGCCGAAAGTATTGAGGCGCCCGCCGGAATGCATGTGATCGGCAAACCGTTTTCCATTGATCAATTGCGCGACAAGGTCAAAGGCATTCTCGGTAATGCCTAGCCGTCGTTGAGCGGGCTGAGGAATCGTCCTCGGCTGTGGTTTAATTGCGCCCCGCTTTTACTCCCCTGCCCGCTTCAAGGAATCTCCCTGCATGAGTCAGCCCCGCGCCACCAAAGTCCTGGTCATCGGTTACGTCTGGCCCGAGCCTCGGTCTTC
Organism: Pseudomonas sp. GT1P32; assembly: GCF_054897805.1. Taxonomy (NCBI): domain Bacteria; kingdom Pseudomonadati; phylum Pseudomonadota; class Gammaproteobacteria; order Pseudomonadales; family Pseudomonadaceae; genus Pseudomonas; species Pseudomonas sp. GT1P32. The sequence goes on along the minus strand of NZ_CM142704.1, from coordinate 1,004,634 downwards.
AGCGGCCGGTGGGTATGTGATGCAACTGCTCGGGACGTTTCTGCAACAAGGCTGGGACGTGACCTTCAGCAGCCCGGCCGGCGCTGGCGAACATCAGGAAGACCTGACGGCGCTGGGCATTCGTGAAGTGCCGATCGAACTGAACAACAGCAGTTTCGATGTGTTTGTCCGCGAACTGGCGCCGGACATCGTGCTGTTCGAGCAATTCATGATGGAAGAACAGTTCGGCTGGCGTGTCGAGAAGCACTGCCCCGATGCCTTGCGCGTGCTCGGAACGCAGGATTTGCAAAGCCTGCGCCATGCCCGGCATCAACGGCTCAAGGACCGGTTGAAGGCCAGTGACGACGACAACGACTTCAGCGGGCTGTTCGCTCCGGCCTTGCGTGAAGAATTCGAACTGATGGCCGACACCGACCTGGCGAAACGGGAAATCGCCGCGTTGTATCGCTGCGACTTGAACCTGATGATTTCCGAAACGGAAATCGAGTTGCTGGTCGAGCAGTTCAAAGTGCCACGCAACCTCCTGCACTGGTGCCCGTTGATGGTCGATCCACCGAGCGCGCCGCCGGCGGGTTTTGAGGCGCGCGCGGACTTCCTCAGTATTGGCAACTTCCGTCACGCGCCCAACTGGGATGCGGTGCTCTGGATGAAAACCACCATTTGGCCACTGATTCGCGAGCAATTGCCCACCGCTCGTTTGCTCATCTACGGGGCCTACACGCCACCCAAGGCGACCGCGCTGCACAATGCGGCGCAAGGTTTCCACGTGATGAACTGGGCAGAAGATGCGTTGCAAGTGATGTCGGCCGCTCGCGTGTGCCTGGCGCCGTTGCGTTTCGGTGCGGGCATCAAGGGCAAAATCGTCGATGCGATGATTTGCGGTACACCGAATGTCACCACGCCGATCGGTGCCGAAGCGATGTATGGCCAAAGCCCGTGGCCGGGCGCCATAACCCGCACCGCGCGCGAGTTTGCCGATTGCGCGGTGCAACTTTATAAAGACCAGGCGCAATGGTCGAACGCCCAGGCTGCTGGTCTGGAACTGCTGGCCGAACGTTACCAGCTGCAGACTCACGGCCCGGCATTGATTGCAAAACTCGAATATTGCCAACAGCACTTGTCGACACTAAGACGGGACAACTTTACCGGCAGCATGTTGCGCCACCACCAACATAAAAGTACTCAATACATGGCGCAATGGATTGAAGCGAAAAACCGAACTAAAGATGACACTTGATCGTTAGAATCGTCTCATCCGACGATTAACCTACTGTGCAAGGACGCACAATGAATAACGATCTAACAGCAACTAAGCTTAATCTCCTCTACAACAACCAATCCTTTACAACCAATAGTTGGATGACCCAACTTCCGGTCATTGATTCACTCTCGCTTGCGGAACTGGTTTTACCTGGCGCGCATAATGCCGGCGTGGACAAAAAGGCCTCGTATGCGGCGCCAGGCATCAGTCACTGGGCCGCTTGCCAGACCCATACGTTCTACTATCAATTGACCCAAGGCGCCCGCGCGCTCGATGTCAGGCTGGAGTATGCAATCGGCAGCAATGGCGTGGGAACATTCTGGTGCCAGCACAACGGTTTTCGCTCCTCCCGCTCCCTGGAAGACCTGATCACGAGCGTGATCCGGTTTCTGCAGGAAAACCCCGATGAGTTCATCGTGCTGGATTTTCATCAGTTGAATGCGGGTGACCAGGCCTTTGACTATCGGGAGTTCAACCGCCTGCTGATGACTCATTTGGGTGACCGGATAATTCCTTACAGGAACGCGGGCCTGACGCTCGGTCAATTGAAACGGGCCAGTCATGCCCGGCGTGTACTGGTTGCCGCCGAATATCACCCGAGCTTCGATGCAACCTTGTTTTGTCGCTCCATCCCGCACGAATGGAGCGGAATCGGGACGACCAGCATTAGTGAGCTGAACGCGCATATCACGCAGGTCATGCGATACCCGCCAACCAGTGACATGCCATGGTCGCTCTCCGCCACCAGCTACCACGCCGTGGGCGGTCCGGTGAACATCGGCGAGCAGCTTGATCAATGGTTTGACCCGGCCGTCAGCGAGTGGATTCTGAAGTGCAGCATTATCAATGCGGACTTTTTTGAAACGTCGAATCTGGTCAGCCATTGCCGGATGGCCAATCTGATCAAAGCCAACGCCTGACACTATTAATTTGTGCAGATGTTTCCGTCACTGGCAATGTCGGAGCGCACCTCTATGCTTGAAATTACATATATCCACTTCATCCCACGGACGGGCTGAAGCCACTATCAGGAATGACAATGACCCAATCTTTACAAGGTACATTCGACAAAAATAAATGGATGAGTAATGTGCTCGACATCGATCGCCTGAAGTTGACCGACTTGATCTGGCCAGGCACTCACAACAGCGGCATGGACAAAAAAGCCCCCAACTATGATGTCGTGATTGGTAACTGGACCACGTGTCAGAACGATTCATTTGCGTGGCAACTGGCCAATGGTGCACGGGCATTTGATATCCGTCTTGGTTACACCGAGGGACGCGATCAATCGATCTTCTACTTTCATCACAATGGCTTTCAGTCTCATCGTGTCCTTGATGAGCTGATCGACGCGACAACAGCGTTTCTTGATCAAAACCCGGACGAGTTCATCGTCTTCGACTTCCACCAAATGGGCGACGGTGCCAAGCGTTTTGACCACAAGAAACTCAATGACCTGCTGGTGAGTCGACTCGGGCACCGAGTCATACCGCCCTACGACGCGTCGAAAACGGTGGGTCAACTCAAACGCATGAGCACCCGCCGCAGACTGGTGCTGGCAGCGCACGTTGTGGCGGGGCTGGACGATGATTATTTCTGGCCGCGCATCCCGCACAAATGGAGCGGCGAAACCTTCACCGACACAGCCGAACTGGAACGCCACATTGCCAATGAGCTGCAAGACGCACCGTTCGAGACCTTTCTCTGGTCGTTGTCGGCCACCAGCTACGGCTTTCTGGGCGGGCCTCAGGACATCAAGAACCAGATCAACGCCTGGTTCAACCCGACCCGGGACTGGGTGACACGATGCAGCATTGTCAGCACCGACTTTTTCGATGAGTCAGACATCGTGCGTTACTGCTGGAGCGCGTCGAGCATGAAGGCGGTTTATGGCAGCGCCCTGCATCCGTAAGCGGGCGCATGACGTCGGTCGACATGCCCCAGGCTGGCAATGTCGGCCGGTAAAGAGGCATGATCAGGGCGCAATAACAATAAAAGCGCCCTGATATGACCCGGACTGCCAGAGTCACCGATCCTTCCTACGAACTGATGGACGACCATAACGGGTTGTCGATCATCTATCGCCAGCACGGTTTTCCCTGCCCCTTGGTGCGCTGGCATTTTCACAAGGAATACGAACTGCACCTGATCGTCGCCAGCTCCGGCAAGGTGTTCATTGGCGACTACATCGGTAACTTCTATCCGGAAACGCTTTTCCTCACCGGCCCCAACCTGCCCCACAACTGGATCAGCCAGGTCGCCGAGGATGAAGTGGTGCCCAAGCGGGACATGCTGGTCAACTTCACCGATGAGTTGTTCGAAACCGGCCACCAGGTGTTTGCCGAACTCAAGACACTGGCGCCCTTGCTTGAGCGCGCGCAGTACGGCATCGAATTTCGCTGCAAACACACCATCCGCCAGGCGATGACCTTGATGCAGCGGATCGCCGACACCAAAGGCATGACCCGCCTCGGGCACTTTTTCATTTTGCTGGAGTTGCTCGCAGCCACCGACGACTACCAACTGCTGTCCGGTGCCACAACGCCGCAACTGGCGGATGAACACAATATCGATCGCACCAACCGCGCGGTGGATTACATCTTTGCCCACTACGCCCGTGAACTGCCGCTGGAGGAAGTCGCCGAGCACCTGGGCATGAAGCCGACCTATTTCAGTCGCGTGTTCAAGCAAGCCACCGGGCGCTGCTTCATCGAGTTCGTCAACCGGCTGCGCATCAGCAAATCCTGTGAACTGCTGGCCGACGGCGACAAACCGGTGACCGATGTGTGCTTCGAGTCGGGCTTCAACAATATCTCCAATTTCAATCGGCGTTTTCAGCAGTTGAAAGGCATGACGCCATCGCACTATCGGCGGTTGGCGGTGCAGCGGTTGACTGAGCAGAATCTGGGTTGAAGTCGCGGTAATGTGTTGATTTCCAGATCGCCTTCGCGGGCAAGCCTCGCTCCTACAGGAATTGCGCAACCCCTGTAGGAGCGAGGCTTGCCCGCGAATGGGCCCTCAAAACCTATACAAATCCTATCCCCGCACACCGCTGCGACGCCTGTCCCTGCATCCCCCACCCCTGACAGCAGTGCAAAATAGTATCGATTCAAGTGCGATGGATGATTTGTCTCATCCTCAATTGAAGGCTGTAATCAGTGCACATTCTTCCTGCCCCGGAAGACACAAAAACAATAACTGTCCTTCTGTCCCCACCGGGTGCAGAAAAGGAGTGCACGATGCAATCTTCTGTAAAAGCTCTGCTAGCCCTCACCTGCATGACCCTCAGCAGCGTCAGCCTCGGCGCTCAGACCCTGACCATCGCCACCGTCAACAACAGCGACATGATCCGCATGCAAAAGCTCTCGAAAACCTTCGAAGCCGAGCACCCGGACATCAAGCTCAATTGGGTGGTGCTCGAAGAAAACGTCCTGCGTCAGCGCCTGACCACCGACATCGCCACCCAGGGCGGGCAGTTCGACGTGCTGACCATCGGCATGTACGAAGCTGCACTCTGGGGCGCCAAGGGCTGGCTAGAACCGATGAAGGATTTGCCGGCCACTTATGACCTCGACGACGTGTTCCCCTCGGTGCGTGAAGGCCTGTCAGTCAAGGGTTCGCTGTATGCCTTGCCGTTCTACGCCGAAAGCTCCATCACTTATTACCGCACCGACCTGTTCAAGGACGCCGGGCTGACCATGCCGGAACATCCGACCTGGGAACAGATCGGCGAATTCGCCAGCAAACTCACCAACAAGGATAAAGAGCAGTACGGCATCTGCCTGCGCGGCAAGGCCGGCTGGGGCGAGAACATGGCGCTGATCACCACCGTCGCCAATGCTTATGGCGCGCGCTGGTTCGATGAGAAGTGGCAACCGGAATTCACCGGCCCCGAGTGGAAAAACGCCCTGAATTTCTACGTCGACACCATGAAGAAGTCAGGCCCGCCGGGCGCGTCGAGCAACGGTTTCAACGAAAACCTGGCGCTGTTCAACAGCGGCAAATGCGCGATCTGGGTGGATGCCAGCGTCGCCGGCTCGTTCGTCACCGACAAAACCCAGAGCAAGGTCAGCGAGCACGTGGGCTTCACCTACGCACCGCACCAGGCCACCGACAAAGGCTCGGCCTGGCTCTATTCCTGGGCACTGGCGATTCCGACCAGCTCCAAAGCCAAGGACGCGGCGAAGACTTTCAGTGCCTGGGCAACCTCCAAGGAATACGGCGCACTGGTCGCGGAAAAGGACGGCATTGCCAACGTACCGCCAGGCACTCGGGCCTCGACTTACAGCGAGGCGTACATGAGCGCCGCGCCATTTGCCAAGGTCACGCTTGAGTCGCTGAAAACGGCGGACCCAAGCAAGCCGACGCTCAAGCCTGTGCCTTACATCGGCATTCAACTGGTGACCATCCCCGAGTTCCAGGGCATTGGCACTCAGGTAGGCAAGTCGTTCTCGGCGGCGCTGATCGGTCAGACCACGGTCGACCAGGCCCTGACCGCCGCCCAGCAAACCACAGAGCGTGAGATGAAGCGCGCGGGTTATCCCAAGTAACCCCTGCCTCCCCGCTCTCGCCTTATGTGGGAGCGGGCTTGCTCGCGAAGGGGCCGGCAGCCTCAACATCAACGTTGACTGACACACCGCTTTCGCGAGCAAGCCCGCTCCCACATGGGATCTTCTCAGGTCTGTACGACTCGGTTTTAACGCCATGAATATTTCAACTGCCAAAGCTCACATGGACATTCCCCAGCCGGTGCGTAAAAGCCGGTTGGCCAACCCTGGCTGGTTTCTGGTCAGCCCCTCGGTGGCCTTGCTGCTGCTGTGGATGATCGTGCCGCTGGGCATGACTGTTTACTTCTCGATGATCCGCTACAACCTGCTCAACCCGGGTGAAAACGAGTTCGTGGGGCTTGAGAACTTCACCTACTTCCTGACCGACTCCGGGTTCATGCCCGGCGCCACCAACACCTTGTTGCTGGTGGGCAGCGTATTGCTGATCAGCGTGGTGCTCGGGGTGTTGATCAGTGCGTTGCTGGAGGCCAGTGATTTTCTCGGTCGCGGCGTCGTGCGGGTGATGCTGATCTCGCCGTTCTTCATCATGCCCACCGTCGGTGCGCTGATCTGGAAGAACCTGATTTTCCATCCGGTGTCGGGGATTCTCGCCTACGTCTGGAAACTGTTCGGCGCGCAACCGGTGGACTGGTTGGCGCACTACCCGCTGCTGTCGATCATCATCATTGTGTCCTGGCAATGGCTGCCCTTCGCGATCCTGATCCTGATGACCGCCATGCAGTCCCTCGACCAGGAACAGAAAGAAGCCGCGCGCCTCGACGGTGCCGGGCCGATTGCGATCTTCTGGCACCTGACCCTGCCGCACTTGGCACGGCCGATTGCCGTCGTGGTGATGATCGAAACCATCTTCCTGCTCTCGGTGTTCGCCGAAATCTTCACCACCACCAACGGCGGCCCCGGCTACGCCTCGACCAACCTCGCCTACCTGATCTACAACCAGGCGCTGGTGCAGTTCGACGTCGGCATGGCGTCCGCCGGCGGTTTGATTGCGGTGGTGATCGCCAACATCGCGGCCATCGTGCTGGTGCGCATGATCGGCAAAAACCTGACAGACAAAGCCTGAGGCCTGCGCCATGACCCTTCAACAATCCCGTCGCCTGCAAAGCCTGCTACTCGGCACGCTGGCCTGGGCCATCGCGATCCTGATCTTCTTCCCGATCTTCTGGATGGTGCTGACCAGTTTCAAAACCGAAATCGACGCGTTCGCCACGCCGCCGCAATTCATCTTCACGCCGACGCTGGAAAACTACCTGCACATCAACGAGCGCAGCGACTACTTCAGCTTCGCCTGGAACTCGGTGGTGATTTCCTTTAGCGCCACGGCGTTGTGCCTGCTGATCGCGGTGCCGGCGGCCTACTCGATGGCGTTCTACGAAACCCAGCGCACCAAAGGCACGCTGCTGTGGATGCTCTCGACCAAGATGCTGCCGCCGGTGGGCGTACTGATGCCGATCTACCTGCTGGCCAAGAGCTTTGGCCTGCTCGATACACGCATCGCGCTGATCGTGATCTACACGCTGATCAACCTGCCGATCGTGGTCTGGATGATTTACACCTACTTCAAGGATATCCCCAAAGACATCCTCGAAGCCGCGCGTCTGGACGGCGCCACGCTGTGGCAGGAAATGGTCCGCGTGTTGTTGCCAATCGCCAAGGGCGGCCTGGCTTCCACGGTGTTGCTGTCGCTGATCCTGTGCTGGAACGAAGCCTTCTGGTCGCTGAACCTGACCTCGTCGAAAGCAGCGCCACTGACCGCATTGATCGCTTCGTACTCAAGCCCCGAAGGGTTGTTCTGGGCCAAGTTGTCGGCGGTATCGACCCTGGCCTGCGCGCCGATCCTGATCTTCGGCTGGATCAGCCAGAAACAACTGGTCCGCGGCCTGTCGTTTGGCGCCGTGAAATAATCCGGTAACCGATCCCTGTAGGAGCACGGCTTGCCGGCGAATGCGTCCCTGAGATCGCTTTCGCCGGCAAGCCTGGCTCCTACAAAAAAAGCCCGATCTCGGTTCAACTGAATAAAAACAAGCGGAGGCCCATCACCATGGCCAACCTGAAAATCAAGAATCTGCAAAAAGGCTTCGAAGGCTTCTCCATCATCAAAGGCATCGACCTGGAAGTGAACGACAAGGAATTCGTGGTCTTCGTCGGCCCGTCCGGCTGCGGCAAGTCCACCCTGCTGCGCCTGATCGCCGGCCTCGAAGAAGTCAGCGGCGGCACCATCGAACTCGACGGCCGCGACATCACCGAAGTCAGCCCGGCCAAGCGTGACCTGGCCATGGTGTTCCAGACCTACGCCCTGTACCCGCACATGAGCGTGCGCAAAAACATGTCGTTCGCCCTCGATCTGGCCGGCGTACCAAAAGCCGAAGTCGAGAAGAAAGTCGGCGAGGCGGCGCGCATCCTTGAGCTCGGGCCGATGCTGGAGCGCAAACCGAAGCAGCTGTCAGGCGGCCAGCGTCAACGCGTGGCCATCGGTCGCGCCATCGTGCGCAATCCGAAAATCTTCCTGTTCGACGAACCACTGTCGAACCTCGACGCGGCGCTGCGCGTACAGATGCGTCTGGAACTGTTGCGCCTGCACAAAGAACTGCAAGCCACGATGATCTACGTGACCCACGACCAGGTGGAAGCCATGACCATGGCCGACAAAGTGGTGGTGTTGAACGGCGGCAAGATCGAGCAGGTCGGCTCACCGCTGGACCTGTATCACCAGCCGGCCAACCTGTTTGTCGCAGGCTTTCTCGGCACGCCGAAGATGGGCTTCCTGAAGGGCAAAGTCACCCGTGTCGACAGCCAAAGCTGCGAAGTATCGCTCGATGCCGGCACCCGCATCACGTTGCCGCTGACCGGAGCCAACCTGAGCGTCGGCGGCGCGGTGACGCTGGGCATTCGCCCGGAACATCTGGAGCTGGCACAAACCGGCGACTGCACCTTGCAGGTCACCGCCGACGTCAGCGAACGCCTGGGCAGCGACACCTTCTGCCATGTCCGGACCTCGTCGGGTGAAGCGCTGACCATGCGGGTTCGCGGCGATCTGGCCAGCCGTTATGGCGAGGCGCTGAGCCTGCACCTGGACGCCGGACACTGCCACTTATTCGATGCCGACGGCGTGGCGCTGACCCGCCCGTTGCGCGCAGCGGCCTGATTTCAGAGAGCCTGTGATGAAACTGAATAAACAGAACCTGCACCACCTCGCACCCGAAGTGGTCCTGCCCGCCTACGCCCTGAGCGACACTCGCCAAGGCATCGCGCACATTGGCGTCGGCGGCTTCCACCGCGCCCATCAGGCGTATTACACGGACGCCTTGATGAACACTGGCGAAGGCCTGGACTGGGCGATTTGCGGCATCGGCCTGCGCGCCGAAGACCGCCGCGCCCGGGACGACCTGAAGGAGCAGGATTACCTGTTCACCCTGTTTGAACTCGGCGACACCGACGACACCGAAGTCCGGGTCATCGGCGCGATCCGCGACATGCTGCTGGCCGAGGACGGCGCGCAAGCGTTGATCGACAAGCTCGCCAGCCCCGAAATCCGCATCGTCTCGTTGACCATCACCGAGGGCGGTTACTGCATCGACGACAGCAACGGCGAATTCATGGCCCACCTGCCGCAGATCCAGCACGACCTCGCGCACCCGGATTCGCCGAAAACCGTGTTCGGTTTTCTCTGCGCCGCGTTGGCCAAACGTCGCGCTGCGGGTACGCCGGCGTTCACCTTGATGTCCTGCGATAACCTGCCGCACAACGGCGCGGTCACCCGCAAAGCGTTGCTGGCCTTCGCCGCGTTGCGCGATGCAGACCTGCACGACTGGATCGCCGAAAACGTCAGTTTTCCGAATGCGATGGTCGACCGCATCACGCCAATGACCAGCACCGAACATCGCCTGCAACTGGCCGACAAACACGCCGTCGACGACGCCTGGCCGGTGGTCTGCGAACCGTTTGTGCAGTGGGTACTGGAGGACAAGTTCGTCAACGGTCGCCCGGCCTGGGAAAAGGTCGGCGTGCAATTCACCGACGACGTCACACCGTACGAAGAGATGAAAATCAAACTGCTCAACGGCAGTCACCTCGCGTTGACGTACCTGGGTTTTTTGAAGGGTTACCGCTTCGTTCACGAGACCATGAACGACCCGCTGTTTGTGCGGTACATGCGCGCGTACATGGACCTGGACGTGACGCCGCAACTGTCGTCCGTGCCGGGGATCGACCTGACTGATTACAAGAACACCCTGGTGGAGCGCTTTTCCAATCAGGCGATTGCCGATCAGCTGGAGCGTGTGTGCTCGGACGGTTCGTCGAAGTTTCCCAAGTTCACCATTCCGACCATCAACCGCTTGATTGCCGATGGCCGGGAGACCAAGCGTGCGGCGCTGGTGGTGGCGGCTTGGGCGTTGTATTTGAAGGGTGTGGATGAGAATGGTGATACCTACGCCATTCCCGATCCGCGGGCGGCGCTTTGTCAGGCGCTGGTGACTGATGATGCGTTGATCACCCAGCGGCTGCTGGCGGTGGAGGAGATTTTTGGTACGGCGATTGCGCATTCGCCGGAGTTTGTCGCGGCGTTTGAGTGGTGCTGCAACAGTTTGCGCGAGGTGGGTGTGACGCGGACGTTGGAGCGGGTGTTGGCATAAGTTTGTAGTGGATTTGAGGCCGCCTTCGCGGGCAAGCCTCGCTCCTACAGGATCAGCGTGATGCCACAATTAAATGAACGACATCAAACCTGTAGGAGCGAGGCTTGCCCGCGAATGGCTTCACCCAGATCGACCTGACACACCAAGGACCTCCCATGGCAAACCAACAACTATTCCTCGGCATCGACTGCGGCACCCAAGGCACCAAAGCCATCATCCTCGATGCCTACAGCGGTCAGGTCCTCGGCCAAGGCGCCGCCGCGCACACGTTGATCAGCGGCGCCAATGGCCGTCGCGAGCAGGACACCTCGCAATGGCTGGAAGCGTTCACTTCAGCCACGCGTCGTGCACTGATCGCGGCAAACGTCGACGGCCAGGACATCCTCGGCATCGGCGTTTCCGGTCAGCAACACGGCTTGGTCCTGCTCGACGACCAAGGCCAGGTACTGCGCCCCGCCAAGCTGTGGTGCGACACCGAATCCACACCGGAGAACGACCGCCTACTGGCTCACATTGGCGGTGAAAAAGGCTCGCTCGAACGGCTCGGCGTGGTCATCGCACCGGGCTACACCGTGTCAAAACTGCTCTGGACCAAAGAACAACACCCGGAGGTTTTTTCCCGAATCGCACGCATCCTGCTCCCCCACGACTACCTCAACTACTGGCTGACCGGCCGCAGTTGCAGCGAATACGGCGACGCCTCGGGCACCGGTTATTTCAACGTGCGCACCCGCCAGTGGGACTTGCAGCTGCTGCGCGACATCGATCCCACTGGCCGTTTGCAAGCGGCGCTGCCGGAGCTGATCGACGCCCATCAAGCGGTCGGCACGATCCTGCCGGGCATCGCCGAGCACCTGGGCATCAACCCCAAGGCGCTGGTGTCCAGCGGCGGTGGCGACAACATGATGGGCGCTATCGGCACCGGCAACATCCGGCCCGGCGCGATCACCATGAGCCTCGGTTCCTCGGGCACGGTGTACGCCTATGCCGATCAACCGACCGTCAGCGCTGACGCGTCGGTCGCGACGTTCTGTTCCTCCAGCGGTGGCTGGTTGCCGCTGATCTGTACCATGAACCTGACCAACGCCACCGGAGTGATTCGCGATCTGTTCGAGCTGGATATCGAGCAGTTCAACGCCCTCGTCGCGCAAGCACCGATCGGCGCCGAAGGTGTGAGCATGCTGCCGTTTCTCAACGGCGAGCGCGTCCCCGCCCTGCCCCACGCCACCGGCAGCCTGCTCGGCTTGACCATGACCAATCTGACGCAAGCCAATTTGTGCCGCGCCGTGGTCGAAGGCACGACCTTCGGTTTGCGTTATGGGCTGGACCTGCTGCGCCAGAATGGCTTACAAAGCCGCACCATCTGCCTGATCGGCGGCGGCTCGAAAAGCCCGGTGTGGCGCCAGATCGTCGCCGACATCATGAACACCAAGGTGATCTGCACCGAACAAAGCGAAGCCGCCGCCCTCGGCGCGGCGATTCAGGCGGCGTGGTGCAAATCCTGGGCAAACGGCCACGAAGACAGCCTCGCGGACTTGTGCGAGCGCTGCGTGAAGTTCGATCCGGCCAGCGAAACCCTGCCGATTGCAGAGAATGTAACGGCCTGTCAGCAGGCCTATGAACGCTATCAACAGCATGTCGCAACCCTTTAAAGAGTGAACAACTATGTATCTGGTGTGTGGCGAAGCGCTGTTCGATTTCTTCAGTGAAGACGACGCCAGCGGCCTGGCTTCAAAAGTGAATTTCAAGGCGATTGCCGGCGGCTCGCCCTTCAACGTGGCGGTCGGTTTGCGCCGCTTGGGCGTGGACGCGGCGCTGTTTGCCGGGTTGTCGACTGACTATCTGGGCCGGCGTTTGCGCCAAGTGCTGCAGGATGAAGGCGTACGCCTGGATTACCTGGTGGACTTCGCCGCACCGACCACCCTGGCGATGGTCGCGGTTGGCGCCAACGGTTCACCGCAATACAGCTTCCGTGGCGAAGGTTGCGCAGATCGGCAGTTGAAACCGGAGCATTTGCCGGAACTGGGGCCAGAGGTGCGCGGCTTGCACATTGGCTCGTTCTCGCTGGTGGTGCAGCCGATTGCCGACACGCTGCTGGCCCTGGTGCAGCGGGAAAGTGGCAAGCGTCTGATCAGCCTTGATCCGAATGTGCGGCTCAATCCTGAACCGAACATCGAGCTATGGCGTTCGCGGGTTGCGATGCTGGTTGAGCTGGCCGACCTGATCAAAGTCAGCGATGAGGACCTGAGCCTGTTGTATCCCGGGCAGGATCCGCAACAGGTGATTGAAGGCTGGTTGCAGCATCGCTGTCAGGTGGTGTTCCTGACCCGTGGCGGCGAAGGGGCGACGGTGTTTAGCCGCAATCACGGTTCGTGGTCGGTGCCGGCCTGTAAGGTGAAAATTGCCGACACCGTGGGCGCTGGCGATACGTTCCAGGCGGCGTTGATTACCTGGCTGACCGAGCAGCAGCTGGATTCGGTCGAGGGCGTGCAATCGCTGGCGCGCGAGCAGATCGACGGGATGTTGAAGTTTGCGGTGCAAGCGGCGGCGCTGACGTGCAGCAAGACCGGGCCGGATTTGCCGTATCGGCAGCAGTTAAACTTTCGCTGAAGCTGATGGCCTCTTCGCGGGCAAGTCGGGTCGCCGCATCGCTCGCTCCTACAGGGTTAGCGTCGTAGCGTGATTCAACGAACGACATAAAACCTGTAGGAGCGAGGCTTGCCCGCGAAGGCGGCCTCCCTGTCACAACACCGAAAAGCTGTAACTCACAATCAACCGCGTCTCATCCACATCCCGCGCAAACTTCTCGTAGTTGGTCCGGTATGTCGCGTTACGCAGCCGCAGGCTGACATCCTTGAACGTCCCGCTTTGCACCACGTACTTGAGCTCGCTGTCGCGCTCCCATTCCTTGCCTTCCTGATCGCTGCCCAGCACTTTGATGTGGTCACCGTTCACGTAACGGGTCAGGAAACTCAGGCCGTTGATGCCGATCGACTTGAAGTCATAGTCATAACGCAGTTGCCACGAACGCTCCTGCGCGGCGGCGAAGTCATTGACCTGCACGTAGTTCACCAGGTACGGATTGGTGCCATCCAGGTAAGGCATCGAATTGTCGCCGTTCATGCGCTGCCAACCGGCGCTGAAGGTGTGGCCGCTGATGGCGTACGCGAGCATGCCGCTCAGTGCGCGGTTGTCGATGGAACCGGCACGCTCGGCGCCGCTGTCGGCACTCTTGAGCACGCGCAGATCCGCCTTGAGCACGCCCTCACCCAGCGGCTGACTGGCCAGCAAACCCACGAAGTGCTGGCGATAGATGTCTTCCAGCTCGGCGTAGTGATACTGCGCGGTCAGGCGCTCATTGATCTTGTAGTCGAAGCCGTACATGTCGAAGTGATCGGCCGTGACGTTGCAGGCGTAGCGCTTGTTCTTGCAGTGCACGCGGATGTCCTGGGCATCGGTGGAATCCCGGGCGGTGTACTGGTCAAGGCGCGCGGCCATGAACGTCAGGTCCTTGATCTCTTTAGAAGTGAGCTGCGCGCCGTTGAACATGGTCGGCAGCAAACGCCCGTCGTTATACTTGAGCAGCGGCACGTCCGGCAGCAGCGCGCCGTACTTCAATACGCTGTCGGACACGCGCACTTTGGCGGTCAGGCCAAGTTTGGCGTACTGGTCTTTCGAGCCACGCGGGTTTTCACCCGACGATGGCAGCAAGCCGCTGTTACTGCTGTCGGCGCTGGAATCAAGCTTGAACCCGAGCATGCCCAGCGCATCGATACCGAAGCCGACGGTGCCTTCGGTGTAACCCGATTGCAGATTGAGAATGAAGCCCTGCGCCGACTCTTCGCGCTTGGACGCGCCCTGCTCGGTGGACGTATGACCATCACGAAAGTCACGGTTGAAATACACCGTGCGCGATTCGATCTTCGCCGTGGTGTCATCGAGAAAACCGCTCGCCTGGGCCTGGATGGTAAAACCGGCGCACAGGACTAAAGCGCCGAAGCCGAGTGACTGGCGCGCGGAGATGAGTTGAAAAGGGGGACGCATGAAAAAGCTCCAACAGTGCAGCGTTTGCGCAAGGCGCAATAAGCCAGAAAATAGCTTCGCCCCGGACCAGGAACTGGCCAGGATGAAGGCGACACACGGGGGTGAGCGGCAATGATGGCAGAAGGCTTTTATCGGCTACAGACGACTTTAGTCGGAAAATGACTCCCTGTTCTGGCACGGCGCTGACCAGCGGGGGGGCAATTGCTCGATAAGCCCGCAGGCAAAGAGCCCCCGTGTTTATTGGTCGAAACCGTGCCATTAGGGGTTTTCCCGATGCCGGGGCACGCCCTCATCTACGGCATTTGCGCCTTGAACGAGGCGGTTTAATCCTGCACCATCCGCTCCTGCTTATCCAAAGGACGGAATTCAAGGCATGCTGGACGCAAACGCAATCCATATTTCCCTCACGCTGGAAGGCGTTTCCGCTGACCTTCAGGTACTCAGTTTCGTCGGTCGCGAAGCCCTCAATCAGCCCTTCTGCTTTAACATCGAACTGGTCAGCGCGCGCCCCGACCTGAAACTCGAAGAGTTACTGCACAAGCCCGGTTGCCTGACCTTCGGCGCCACCGGCGAAGGCATGATTCACGGCCTGGTCTATCGCATCGAGCAAGGCGACTCCGGCAAAAGCCTGACCCGCTACAGCATCAGCCTGGTGCCGCAACTGGCCTACCTGCGCCACAACCATGACCAGCAGATTTTCCAGCATTTGACGGTGCCGAAGATCATCGCCCAGGTCCTTGAGGCCCGCGGCATTCTGGCCGACGCCTATGACTTCCAACTCGGTGCGATCTACCCCGAGCGTGTCTACTGCGTGCAGTACGATGAATCCGACCTGCATTTCATTCAGCGTCTGTGCGAAGAAGAAGGCATTCACTTCCACTTCCAGCACAGCAGCAGCGGCCACAAACTGGTGTTCGGCGATGACCAGACGGTGTTCCGCAAACTGGCGCCCGTGGCCTACCAGCAAGACTCGGGCATGGCCGCCGAAAAACCGGTGATCAAGCGCTTCAACCTGCGCCTGGAAACCCGCACCAGCCGCGTCAGCCGTCGCGATTACGACTTCGAAAAACCGCGCATCCTTCCCGAAGGCGCCGCTTCCAGTGCGTTCGCTCCGGACCTGGAAGACTACGACTACCCCGGCCGTTTCACCGACCGTGCCCGAGGCAAGCAACTGGCAACCCGCGCCCTCGAACGCCACCGCTGCGACTACAAACTCGCGGAAGGCAAAGGCGATCAACCGACACTGGTCAGCGGTCACTTCATGGCCCTGAGCGAACACCCGCGCGCCGAATGGAACGACCTCTGGCTGCTGCTGGAAGTGGTCCACGAAGGCAAGCAACCGCAAGTGCTCGGCGCCAACGTCACCAGCGACGTCACCCACAACAAAGACGATTTCCACCAGGGCTACCGCAACCGCTTCCTCGCCACGCCGTGGGACGCGCACTACCGCCCTGCCCTCGAACACCCGAAACCGCAAGTCCTCGGCAGCCAGACCGCCATCGTCACCGGCCCGCCCGGCTCGGAAATCCACTGCGACGAGTACGGCCGCGTCAAAGTGCAATTCCACTGGGACCGCGACGGCCAGGCCAACGACAACACCAGTTGCTGGCTGCGCGTCGCCACCGGCTGGGCCGGCAGCGCCTACGGCGGCATCGCCATCCCGCGTGTCGGCATGGAAGTGCTCGTCACCTTCCTCGAAGGCGACCCCGACCAACCGCTGGTCACCGGCTGCCTGTACCACAAGGAAAACGTCGTCCCCTACGACCTGCCGGCCAACAAAACCCGCAGCACCTTCAAGACCCTCAGCTCACCGGGCGGCAAGGGCTACAACGAATTTCGCATCGAAGACAAAAAAGGCGCGGAACAGATCTACCTGCATGCCCAGCGCGACTGGGACGAAAACATCGAACACGACCAGAAAATCCGCATCGGCAATGAGCGGCACGACACGGTTGAGGCGAAGGTGTTCAGCGAGTTCAAGGTTGAAGAGCATCGGATCACGCATCTGGATCGCAAGACCGAAGCGCGGGCGGATGATCACTTTACGGTTGGTGTAACCCAGCATGTGAAGGTCGGGACGGCGCAGTTTGTTGAGGCTGGTGAAGAGATTCACTACCACGCGGGCAATAAAGTGGTGGTTGAAGGCGGGATGGAACTGACGGCGAAGGCTGGCGGGAGTTTCGTCAAGGTCGATGCGGGGGGTGTGACGATTAGTGGTGCTGAGGTGAAGGCCAACTCGGGTGGTGCGCCGGGTTCGGGCACGGGGATTGCTCAGTTGCCGCCGGTGGTGCCGACACCTGCCGATCAGGATCGTGCGGGGAATGTGGTGCAGGCGAAGACGGTTCACTGACAACTTGAAAGCCGCAACAAGCCATTCAAGTTGCGTCGCCCCCATAAAAAATCCAGCGCCTATGGGCGCTGGATTTGTTAGTAAAGATTAAACGTCAGGCAGGCGCCTTCCAACCCAGCATCCGTTGCTGCGCAACCTTGAGCAAATCGCAACCGTCCTGCGTCAATAGGTAAAGGGCATGCGTGATGTGCGGAATGTCCTGCACGTCGCCGTCTTTGAAACATTGGAGGTGGAGTGTTTCAAGTAGCTCGCTGGAAGCGCGGATGCGCTGGAGGGCGGCTTCGAGGATGTCTTGGGGGTTGGCTTCTGTGTCGATGACCAGAGGAGAGGTTTCGGTGACGCTGCTTTTGATTGAACGGTGACGTTCGGGGAACGGATTAATCGTTGTCATAGTTAGTTACTCGCCTGTTTTGAAGTAACCGCCAGCACCGTGACCAAACGATGGGAGGCGGACCGTGTACAGGTTTGGTCAACTGAGAACAGTAACTCAGCTCGCCCGAAGGCGTCCTGCACACAGCCGCCACAGCATTGCGCCATGCGAACAGAGATGTCCGCAAAGCGAATGATGTCACACTTGTATGCACTGTTTAATTATTCAGGTGACCAAACCTGTTCGCTGATTTTGCAGCGAGCCCAAACAGTAATCGCTATGCACCATCAGCCGAAAGTCGACAAAGCATCCATCCTTGTAGGACGAAGCCGAAGCTACCGAAGATTCTTGCCCCAACGAAACGCCTTACAGAATCGCCCCTCACGACAGGCGGCGTTCAGCCGGGAAATCGATGCCCGACCGGGCGATGGCGGGAAAGAGATCAGCCTTCTGAAAGTAGAAGATTGGGCAGTTCTGTGGAGCAAAAAAACACCGACCTAGGCCGGTGTATTCGCGCCTATACATCTATGGAACGGTAGACTCCAGATCAAATTTGACGATATTGAGTTCGCCATCGACCTTAAAATACGCAGTGTTGTGGAAATCGTATATGGTTTCTTCGCACTTTAGTTTAACCCTATCGCCTGAAACCCCACGAACAGCCTCAGTACCTTTTGTGACAAGAAATGGTGTTGTTTTCTTGGACTTTTCAAGAGCGTCCTCGTCAGTACGCTGAAGATCCATGAGGAAATACCGATAAATATACGGCACAGTAGCGCCCCCTGAATCATAAGAGATTTCATATATAGCCCCACCTTCACCGACTTTCGTGACTGAGACAACACTGGCAGGTTCCGGCCTGCTTGGAGCAGATACATATATATATAGCGCCTGACCAAGACATATAACCAGAAGCCCCCAAATACGCCATTTAGTACCCTTTCGACTTTGCATACTCTATGCCTGCCTTAATCCATACTTGATCAACAGGATCATCGCCAAAAGGCGATTCCGACCACCATTTATCAAATGCTGCCTCCGAGGTTCCTGCTACGGACTGTGCTGCCCCAGCAGCCCTCAAAAGTATCCCCTCTGAAATGCCTGCCGCTGTACCAACAGCACCATAGTTAAAGTTACCAAAACTTTCATACTGACGACCATGTTGTTTGTAGTCCCAATCACCTCCATTTCGGACTTTTTTATAAAACCAGCTAAACAGAAACGCAGAACCGCCGGTGCTAAAATACTCGTTCTGCTCCTTGGATTCCTGCAGGTTTTGGTCTATAGAAACCTCCGGTGGGGCAACAGGATACTGCTTGAGGTTAACCAGTTCTTTTGCAGTCATTAGCTGATGTTCCGCCTGAGCTATTTGCGCGGCTTGAGCTTCTTCAATGCTTGCCAAAAACTGCGCTTTTGCTTTCAAGCGACGAGCTATTTCCGAGTACACCTGAGCCAGTCTCGCAGCTTCATAGCTGTTGGCCCAGTCAACGAGCCGGTCTTTTTTGACATAGACTCTCGCTAAGCTGCTTTGTATAAAGCTCCCGGCAATTTTACTGTCGGAAGCGAGAACATCATAACCTCCAAATAAGGATTTCGAGCGTTTTGATTTATCATCGGCTTCCGATTGTTTCGCAAGATAAAGTTTTACAACAATATTTTTCTCTTTAATTATCGTTTGATTCGGGGTGCTTGAATCCATTTGCACATTCAATCCACCTTCCGCCTTGATTTCCAAATCTATATCCGAGTCAATGGCGGCAATATTCTTTTCGTGCTGCTGATCTAGCCTGGCCTTATTATCCGTAATCCATTGCCCTACATTGTCTCGGACGACGATAAGACGACTAAGTATGTCTTCATGCATTAGAGGGCCACCGCGTATTGCAGTGTTGCGGGTCGTTAGCAGAGAGAAGTCATCTCGCCTTCCTACTATATCTGTTGTTCCGAGCTCTACGGTCATGCTTCAAACTCCTTTTGAACTGAATGAACGTATATAAAGCAGAGCCCCGTATCGGGATCTCCCAGACTTACGGGGCATCTCGTTTTTTTTAACATTAACCGAGCGAATAATGGCGCATATGTATGTGGTGGCATCAGCTAGCCAACCCCGTTCGCTGATTTGCAGCGAGCCCAAACGGTAATCGCTACGCCCCATCAGCCGAAAGTCGACAAAGCATCCATCCTTGTAGGACTAAGCCGAAGCTACCGAAGATTTTCACCCCAACGAAACGACTGACAGAATCGTCCCTTACGACAGGCGGCATTCAGCCGGGTTAACCATTGCTTAACCCTGCGGTCCAAAACTTTACTGGACCGCACGCCCTCAGGTTCCTCTGACGCCCAGTGCGGCAGGTTCGACGTTCACTACGTCGAACTCTCGTTCCGTCCGCACCGGAGATTGCTCATGAATACGCGCATTTTGCTGGTCACCGCCACCCTCGCCTGCACCGGGTTTACCGGGTTTGCCCAGGCCGACGACACCACTTCCTCACAAGCCGTGCCCTACGAATACGGGATGCCGCTGCACGTGGCCAAGGTGGTAGCGCTGACCGAACCTACGACGCTGGACTGCAAAGTCATTACGGCTGAGATGAAGTACATCGATACGTCGGGCAAACCCGCCGAGATCACGTATCGCAAATGGTCGGATGCGTGCAGTTATCAGAATTGATGACGCGACACTCATGTTTCTGCGGGAGCGAGCTTGTTCGCGAAAAACGTTCGGATAACGCGTTTATTCAGAAAGCACGCGTTATCGTTCACGTCCATCGCGAGCAAGCTTGCTCCTACAGGAGAGGGCTTAAAGCGCTTGCCGGTCGGGATGCAGTGTTCGCAGCTCTGCCCGATGCTGAATTTCGGTGCGCAGCCCAGCAATCAGGTCATTGATTTCCCGACACCCATTGAGCGATTTGGCATTGATGCCCGTCTTCAATAGATCCACTTGATCGGTTTCAAGATCTGAATACACCTTGATGCTCATCGACAAGTCAGGCGACAGCGTGCATTGACAACGTTTCGGTAGAAAACTGCTTTCGATGATGTTGCGAAGTTCCAAGGCAGAAAGAAACATGGCGACCCTCTCCTTATGTGAGATTGCCAATCAGCTATCAATGCCGACTCAATTCATTCGCGGCCAGCTTCAGGACCAGATGAAGCATAAAACATGCCCCGGATTTCGCCGTGCAGCTCATCGGTAATTCAAAGGTTTAATGTGTCTTCAAGTAAATGGACTCATGCAGTCTGCAAGACCGCCGGTTCTCGCCCCTGCAAATTGCAACCTGATGAGTCCGGGTTTGCATTGACCGCCCATGGCAGTAAAAATGCGGCCAGTCCTTTCAGTATCCGCTGACCCTACTCACACGCAAGGAGGCATCATGGGTTCATTGACCCGAATCACTACCGTCGGCCTGATTGTTGCCGGGCTATCGACCGTTGTTCACGCGGCGAAACTCGAAGACGTTGCACCGTTCCCCAAAGCCGAAAATGGTTTCACTCGCCAGGTCATTCACCTCGCCCCGCAATCCGCTGAAGACAACTACCAGGTCGAAATTCTCGCGGGCAAGACCTTGACCGTTGACTGCAATCGGCAACGCCTGGGGGGCATGCTCGAGGAGAAAAACCTTGAAGGCTGGGGCTACCCGTTCTACCGACTGGAAAAAGTGATCGGCCCGATGAGCACGCTGATGGCCTGCCCGGATGGCAAAAGCAAACAGGACTTCGTCCCGGTAGTCGGTGACGGTTTCATGTTGCGTTACAACAGCAAGCTGCCGATCGTGCTGTATGTGCCCAAGGACGTTGAAGTGCGCTACCGGATCTGGTCGGCGTCAGGCAAGGTTGAAAAAGCGATTCAGGAATAACTTCGATCCAGAACCTGTGGGAGCGGGCTTGCTCGCGAAAGCGGTTTATCAGTCAACATTAATGTTGAATTTGAAGACGCCTTCGCGAGCAAGCCCGCTCCCACAGGGGAATGGTGGTCGGCTTCTCAAACTTGCTCACGCCGGGGCTTCGCTCAGCGCGGCGCGTTCGGCGACGTGACGCAAGCTATCGAAGTTGATGTTGGCGCCGGAATCGATGGCCACCAGCGTCTGACCACGCACGCCAGTCCGCGCCACGTACTTCTTGATTCCCGCCACGGCCAACGCGCCCGAAGGTTCGGTGATCGAGCGGGTATCGTCGTAGATGTTCTTGATGGCGGCACAGAGTTCGTCGTTGCTGACGGTCAGCACCTCATCCACGCAAAACCGACAGACCTCGAAACCATAAGCGCCGATCTGAGCGACGGCGACGCCATCGGCGAATGTGCCGACGTTGGGCAGGACAACACGCTCGTCTGCCTGTAAGGCGGCGCGCAGGCACGCGGAATGTTCCGACTCGACGCCAATGATGCGGATTTCAGGTCGCAGGTATTTGACGTACGCGGCGATGCCCGCGATCAGGCCGCCACCGCCCACCGGCACGAAGATCGCGTCGAGCGCTCCTTGGTGCTGACGAAGAATTTCCATGGCGACGGTGCCCTGCCCCGCGATCACGTCCGGGTCGTCGAAGGGCGAAACAAAGGTGCGGCCGGCTTGCTCTGCCAGGTTCAATGCGTACGCCAGGGCAAACGGAAAACTCTCCCCGTGCAGCACGGCATCGGCGCCACGACTGCGCACCCCGAGCACCTTCAATTCCGGCGTTGTGGCGGGCATGACGATGGTCGCGGCAATCCCCAATTCACGCGCCGCCAACGCCACGCCCTGGGCATGGTTGCCTGCTGAGGCGGTGATCACGCCGTGCGCCTTTTGCTCATCGCTGAGCTGTACCAACTTGTTGTATGCGCCACGGATCTTGAAGGAAAAAGTCGGTTGCAAGTCCTCGCGCTTGAGCAGGATCTGATTGCCGAGGGCTTCGGACAGCGCCGGCGCGGCTTGCAACGGCGTGCGCACCGCCAGTTCGTACACCGGCGCGGCGAGGATCTTTTTGACGTAATGCTCAAGCAAGCTCTGCTGGGCGGGTGTGCTGTTCATGGTCGTCTCCTGACGTTGATCAGAACCCAAGAGACAGAAAGTAAAAACCCGCCTCTAGGGCGGGTTGGGTGCTGCAGTCGTGAGCTAGCCCGCCAAATAAGGAATGGCGGTAATAATGCTTGGCTGGCAGCGCAATACGGTGGAAGTCATGGCTGGAAATTAGCCGGGCACGAACGGCAAGTCAATGGCCAAATTTTCCCGGCCTGTGTAGGCTCGCTGTTCTGCTCATCGTCCAAGGAAGGAAACCATGAAGTCTGTCGCCCTGCCCCTGATTGCCCTGCTCGCCTTCGCTGGCTACACCGTTTCGGTGATGCTCCAGGCTGAACAATCGTTGATCGAGTTTGGCATCAGCCTGATGTCGCGACCTGATACGGCGCAGGTGGTGATTGATCTTTACCTACTGGCGACGCTGGCCGGGGTGTGGATGTACAGAGATGCGCGCAAGCGTGGACGGTCCGGGTGGTCGGTGGTGCCTTATCTGGTGATTACGGCGGTTTTTGTGTCGATTGGGCCGTTGTTGTATCTGGTGGTTCGGGGTTTGCGAGATCGGAAGAGGTCCGTGGGTGCCACGCAAGAAGTCTGATCCGAAGTGTTTGGGGTTATTGAGGCCGCCATCGCCGGCAAGCCGGCTCCTACAAGTGGTGCGCGCTGCTGTAGGAGCCGGCTTGCCGGCGATGGCGGCCTGACATTCAACGCATCATTTGGCCAACCGCCGCAGCCCCAGCACCATCACCCCCGCCCCCAGCATCATAGCCGTGAGAAACAACGGGTATGAAACCCACCACGGCGTCCCAGCCGTCATCATGCTGAACTCGGACATGCCGCCGATGCTCGCAATCAGGTTCAGCGGCAGAAACACCACGTTGATCAGCGTCAGTTTGCGCAGCAGGTTGTTCATGCTGTTGTTCATCAGGTTGCCCCGGGCGTCGATCAGCCCGGAGAACACCGTGGAATAGATTTCCGCCTGTTTGTAGCACTGGTTGTTTTCAATGATCAGGTCGTCGATCAGGCCGATGGCCTCGGCGCCGAAGTGCTCCTTTTCCGCGTGGTTGCGCAGCCGGGTCAGGACCGCGCCGTTGCTGTGAATCGCATTGATGTAATAGATCAGGCTTTCGCTGAGGTTGAACATCTGGATCAGGTGCTGGTTCTGCATCGACGCGTTGAATTTCTGCTGCAACTCCCGCGCAACCAGCTTGATCACCTTGAGGTGGCCCAGGTAGTGATGGATGTTGTTGAACAGCAAATCCAGCAACACATCCAGCGGCGTGTTCAGTTTCTGCCGGGTGCCGAGCCCGTGCAGCGGCGAATCGTCGGTGGCGATCACCAGCAAACGCTGGGTAGAAAACAGCAAACCGCAGGACGACACTTCAAAGGCCAAGCTGCCGGCACCGGAGTAGTTCTCCGGACGCTTCCAGATCAGGAACAGGTTATCGGGGTGAAACTCGATGCGCGACACCTCGTCCGGGTCCAGCGCCGACGCCAGGGCGTGTTCATCGAGTTTGAAATGGCTGTGCAGCAAGTCGCGCTCAGCCGCGTCGGGATTGCTGAACAGCATCACCTCGGCGTCCAGCCGTTCGACCTTGTGCAACGCGCCGTGGGTCAGTTGAAAGCTCTTGATCATTGGCCGTTCACCAGGCCTGGCCGCGGCGTTTGAGTTCCAGTCGGCGGACGAACTCTTCCAGCACCAACGAGTACAAATCGTCCTGCAGATACGCGTCTTCGATGCCGGCGTCCATGTTCGGGTTGTCGTTGACCTCGATGACTACCACCTTGTCGCCGGACTGTTTGAGGTCGACGCCGTAGAGGCCGTCGCCGATAAGGTTCGCGGTTTTCACTGCCAGCTCCACTACGGCGCGCGGTGCTTCGTGAACCGCCAGGGTACGGCATTCGCCGTTGATGTCCTGCCCCTTGGCCTTGTGGTTGTAAATCTGCCAATGGCCCTTGGACATGAAGTACTGGCAGGCAAAAATCGGTTTGCGGTTGAGCACGCCGATGCGCCAGTCGTACTCGGTGTAGAAGAACTCCTGAGCCAGCAACAGCACCGAGTGTTCGAACAGTTCGGCGGTCGCTTCAAGCAAGGCTTGCTGGCTTTCGACCTTGATCACGCCACGGGAGAAACAGCCGTCGGGAATCTTCAACACCAGCGGAAAACCCAGGCGCTCGCCGACCCGTTCGAAGTCTTCCGGTCGTTCCTTGTAGAGGATTTCGGTGGCGGGCATGCCCAATTGATGGCTATTGAGCAGGTCGGTCAGGTAGACCTTGTTGGTGCAGCGCAGGATCGAGGCCGGGTCATCCATCACCACCAACCCTTCGCTCTCGGCTTTTTTCGCGAAACGGTAGGTGTGGTTGTCGACGCTTGTGGTCTCGCGGATCAACAGCCCGTCGTACTCGGCGATGCGTGCGTAGTCCTTGCGTTCTATCAGCTCCACATCAATGCCCAAGGTCTTGCCCACGCGTACGAAATTTTCCAGCGCCTTGGGGTTGGACGGCGGTAACGCTTCCTGCGGATCGTGCAGGATCGCCAGGTCGTAACGGGCCAGGCGTCTCGACCGTGGCACACGCCAGATCTTGCGGCTGAACGTGTCGAGTGAGTGGGCGAACTGATCTTCCTGATCTTCGCGCAATTTGTGCAAGGCGCCAGACTTTATCCCTTCGATGTGCCAGCCGTTAGTTCGACGAAACTCAACTAATAATATCGGACACGGAAACACTTCAAACAACTGTCGCGCCAAGTCCTGCAACGGCTCTATATGCGTCTTGCCAAAATACAGGGTCAGGGTAAAACCTTCGGTATCACTGTAAAGGTGATGACTGAGGGCTTTTTCCAGGGTTTTATCCAGGTCATCCAGCGCCAGACCGTACAGGGCTTTGCGCGTCAGTTCGCTGATGGTGCGCACCGATGGAATAACCTTGTGCCCCCGCGCCTCGGCCAGCAGCGAGCAGTAATAACCGTGCCCGAGGTACTTGTAGCTGCGGCACAGGTTGATCACCTGGACCCGTTTGCCCTGCTCGTTGTCGCGGGTCTGCTCGAGGTATTCCTGAGCCGTGACGATGTCTTCGCTGGGAAAGTAGGACGCCCAGTCTTCCTTGCGTTCGACGATGATAATCAACTGACTTGAAGTTCTAACCGTGTCATTTAAATAAGTTGCTGCCGGCAAACTTTGCTCGGATACTTCGCGCCAATGACCTTGTACCGCTGACATAGTGATTGATCCGTTGGAGAACAAGACCTTTCCTATTAAGCACGAACTTTTTCGAAAGTCCCGTTTCGTTACGCAACTTTTACGGCGGTCATATGAATCCTGTCTTTCGCTTGGCGGTAGTTGAAGACTTACCCGCGTTGCTGGCACTCGAACAGCAATGTTTCACCACGGACCGGCTCACCAGCCGCAGCTTTCAATGGATGATCACCCGCGCTCACGGACGACTGCTGGTGGCCCAGCGTGGCGAGCAATTGCTGGGTTACGCGGTGGTGTTGTTTCACCGGGGCACATCGCTGGCGCGGCTCTACTCGATTGCCATCGCCGAACAGGCTCGCGGCAGTGGGCTCGGCAAGCAATTGCTGGAACGCATCGAGGCCTGCGCCCTGGAACACGACTGCGCGTACCTGCGGCTGGAAGTGCGCATCGACAACCCCGCCGCCATTGCCCTGTATGAGCGCAACGGTTACCGGCGCTTCGCGTTGATCCATGATTATTACCAGGACCATGTCGATGCGCTGCGCCTGGAGAAACGCATCCTTCAACACCGTGACTCGCGCAATATCAACGTGCCCTGGTACGCCCAGACCACCGATTTCACCTGCGGCCCCGCGTGCCTGTTGATGGCAATGGGCGCACTTCAAACCGGTCGCGTGCTGGAGCGCCGCGAAGAACTGCAGATCTGGCGCGAAGCAACCACCGTGTTCATGACCTCTGGCCACGGCGGGTGCAGCCCTCAAGGCCTGGCATTGGCGGCGGCGCGACGCGGGTTTCGTGTGCGCCTGCAAGTGAGCATGGCCGGGCCGTTGTTTCTCGATGGCGTGCGCGATGAGCATAAAAAAGACGTCATGCGGTTGGTGCACGACGAGTTCGCTGCACAGTTGAATGCCACTGACGTCGAACAGGTGCTCGGTGGTCCGCTGGACCTGCCTCGGTTACTGAACGACGGCGGACAGCCGCTGGTGCTGATCAGCAGTTACCGGTTGACCCGCTCCAAGTCGCCGCACTGGGTGATCGTCACCGATTGCGATGAGGAATTTGTGTACCTGCACGACCCGGATGTCGACCATAGCCAGCATCGTCAGCCCATGGACTGCCAGCATTTGCCGGTCAGCCATGGGGAGTTCGAGAAGATGTGCAGTTTCGGGCGCGGCAAGTTGCGGGCGGCGGTGATTCTTTATCGCCGTGAGTAATCAATGCATTTATGTTGTGTCTACCGCCGCCATCGCGAGCAGGCTCGCTCCCACATTAGATTGCGGTCAAATGTGGGAGCGAGACCGGCTTGCCGGCGATGGCGGTGCATGATTTTTACATCAGCCCGACCTTGTACAACACGCCATCATCTTCATCGGTGAGCACATACAAATACCCGTCCGGCCCCTGCCGCACGTCGCGGATGCGCTTGTTCAGCTCGCCCATCAAGCGCTCTTCGTGAACCACCCGGTCGCCGTCGAACTGCAGGCGTATCAACTCCTGACTGACCAGCGCACCGATGAACACGTTGTGCTGCCACGCCTTGAAGCGGTCAGCGTCGTAAAACGCCATGCCGCTCAGGCCGGGAGATTTTTCCCAGACGTGGCGCGGTGCAACAGTGCCTTCGGCGGTCTTGCCCGTGGCTTCCGGGATCGGTTGACCGGAGTAGTTGATGCCATGGGTCGCCAGCGGCCAGCCGTAATTCTTGCCACGTTCGATGATGTTGATCTCGTCACCGCCACGCGGGCCGTGTTCGTTTTCCCAGAGCTCGCCGGTCCAGGGATTGAGCGCCGCGCCTTGTGGATTGCGCTGGCCATACGACCAGATTTCCGGACGCACGCCCGCCTGGCCGACAAAGGGGTTGTCGTCGGGCACCTTGCCGTCCGGGTAGATCCGCACGACCTTGCCTTGCAGCTTGTCCAGATCCTGCGCGGTTGGCCGGTCATTGT
The DNA here is from genome assembly GCF_054897805.1 of Pseudomonas sp. GT1P32. Taxonomy (NCBI): domain Bacteria; kingdom Pseudomonadati; phylum Pseudomonadota; class Gammaproteobacteria; order Pseudomonadales; family Pseudomonadaceae; genus Pseudomonas; species Pseudomonas sp. GT1P32. The sequence continues at coordinate 977,276 of NZ_CM142704.1, read as the reverse complement.
TCTCACCGAGGGTGATGAACAGGTAGCCGTCACGGTCGAACACCAGTCGCGAACCAAAGTGATTGCCGACCGAGAGTTTGGGCTCCTGACGGAAGATCACTTTGAAATTGTTGATTGCTGTCAGGTCTTGCGACAGTTGCCCGCGACCGACCGCCGTGCCGGCCTTGTTCCCCTCTCCGCCTCCCTCTGCATAAGACAGATAGACCGTGCGGTCCTGTTTGAAATCCGGCGACAGCACCACATCGAGCAGGCCACCCTGCCCTTTGGCCCAGACTTTCGGCACGCCACTGAGCGGTGCCGAAAGTTTGCCGTCGACGCTGACCACGCGCAGGTTGCCGGGCCGTTCGGTCACCAGCATCCCTTGGCGATCCGGTAGAAACGCCAAGGCCCACGGATGATCCAGCCCCTTGGCGATAGGCGTGACCTCAAGGGTGCCCTGTTCACTTTTCAGCGCTTGCACGGACGCCGCGAAAACGGGTGCGGCGGCGCTGATCAGTGCGCTGGCACACACCGTGGCCAGGAGGGTTTTACGCAACATGCACGATTCCTTTTGTCGTCTGAATGGCTGGCAAGACCTGCGTCCTGCTGCTCAACGGTTGCTGGTGCCTGCGTCCCGATGGGGCGGATTGGGGATGAATTTCGGTGGGCTGACAGGCGCCGACCGATCCTGGGGATAGCGGTTGCCAATGCCACCGTTGTCCAGCGTCGGTGGCCGCGGAACGGGAACCGTGTTCGGCCCGCGGATCGCCGGCGCACTGGGTTGTGTGCCTTGCATGCTATTGGGGTTGGCCCGGCGAATCGGGCTGTTGTAAGGATTGCTGGCGGCGCCCGTCGGGCTCTGAGCCAACAGCATCGGGAATGCGGGTAACCGGGTGTCGGCCTGGGCCAGTTGGCTCAGCACGCCCGTCAATGCCATCGTGATGATGCCAAACGCTAATCGGTTCATGACCAGCCCCTCCAGGTGATACAGCCTTCGATAGCACGCTACGCCGAGGGTTCGGATTTGTTAACCAAAACCATGTAACACGAAGTTGATCCCCTGCCAGGACTGGCTTGTACGCCGCTGAAAACTTTGCGCCGGGCCATGGGCAGCCGCGACGCCTCAATCAGATCCAGACAAATATCGCCAGCAACCCGGCAAAAATCGCCCACTTCTCCAGGTAATAGAGTGTGCGGTTGCGCTTCTTCAACGCTTTGCCACGCAGGCGAATCTTGTAGATCCTGGTGAACAGACGATTGATGCCACCCGTCTTGTCGCCCACATCGTTCGGCGCGCCCGCCGCCGACATCACGTTACGGCTGAACCAGCCATTGAACGCCGCCGCCCAGCGATACTTCATAGGGCGCTCGATGTCGCAGAACAAAATGATTCGGTTCTGCTGCGTAGTGTTTTCGGCGTAATGAATGAAGGTTTCGTCGAACATCACCGCTTCACCGTCACGCCAGTGATAGTTCTCGCCATCGACGTTGATGTAGCAACCAGTGTCGTTCGGCGTCTCCAGGCCCAGGTGATAGCGGTAGGAACCGGCATACGGGTCGCGGTGACGCACCAGTTTCGAACCGGGCGGCAGTTCGGCGAACATCGCCGCCTTGATCGAACCGATGCTCTGCACCAGTTCGGTGGTGCGCGGGCAAAGCTTCGTTGCCGAAGGATGGCTGTCGCCGTACCACTTCAAGTAGAAGCGCTTCCAGCCGGTTTTGAAGAACGAGTTGAAGCCGACGTCGTCGTACTGGTTCGAGCGCTTGATCTCACCCGCCCTGAGCAGGTTCTGGCCTTCGGCGCGGATTTCTTCCCAATGGGTCTGCAACGGGCTCAGGTCCGGGAAGTCGGCCGGATCGAGGTACGGCTTGTTGGGAATTTTCGAGAACAGGTACAGGAAGCAATTGATCGGCGCGAGAAACGTCGAGTGATCGCTCAGTTGGCGGCCCAGCTTGTGGCGCACCCGACCGCGCAGGTGGACGTACGCAATCGATACAACATAAACAGCGGCAATGATGAGTTTCACGAAAATCGTCACACGTCAGAAGTGAACAAACTGCGTCCCCTGACAGGCCCGACGGCCCAAGGGTCTTGTGCAGCGTCTGAATACGAAACAGCGTCCCTGAGGCGCGTCCTAGAGCATGCCGGCGCCCGGCATCCGGTTAGAAGATGGCATTTTAGCCACGAGCTGTAACAAATGGTTAGCATTCAGGTGTGAAAATCTGTCCACTTGTACCGCCAAAGCATCCGTGCGGCCTAAACGCCCTATCGTTTAAAGAGCCAGACCAGTACAATCGCCGCCAAACATTACGCGCCCCCCTTGGTTGATGACGGGAATGAACCCCGTCTCAGCGCGCTTCGACTCGGGCCAAGCGCTCCAACTGCTGCTGTCCACTTATTGCCAGATGGACCTTCCGCTTCTGACCGGGATGTATTTCCCGTGGTTTGAATACCGGAAACGGGTACTGAATCGGTACTGCCGCAACCCTAGCTACTCTGAATGCTTCGCAGGAAAAACCTTTGATCTCTACAGCTAACATCACGATGCAGTTCGGCGCCAAGCCGCTATTCGAAAACGTTTCGGTCAAATTCGGCGCGGGCAACCGCTACGGCTTGATCGGCGCCAACGGCTGCGGCAAGTCGACTTTCATGAAAATCCTCGGTGGCGACCTCGAGCCTTCCGGCGGTCAGGTCATGCTCGAGCCGAACGTGCGTCTGGGTAAATTGCGCCAGGACCAGTTCGCCTACGAAGAATTCACCGTGATCGACACCGTGATCATGGGTCACGAAGAACTGTGGAAGGTTAAAGCCGAGCGCGACCGCATCTACTCGCTGCCGGAAATGACCGAAGAAGACGGCATGGCTGTGGCCGAGCTGGAAACCGAATTCGCCGAAATGGACGGCTACACCGCCGAATCCCGCGCCGGCGAACTGTTGCTGGGCCTGGGTATCGGCATCGAGCAGCACTTTGGCCCGATGAGCGAGGTTTCCCCAGGCTGGAAACTCCGTGTATTGCTGGCGCAGGCGCTGTTCTCCGATCCTGAAGTGCTGTTGCTCGACGAACCGACCAACCACCTGGACATCAACACCATCCGCTGGCTGGAAAACGTGCTGACCCAGCGCTCCAGCCTGATGATCATCATCTCTCACGACCGTCACTTCCTGAACAGTGTGTGCACCCACATGGCTGACCTGGATTACGGCGAGCTGCGCCTGTTCCCGGGCAACTACGACGAGTACATGACCGTGGCGACCCAGTCCCGCGAGCAACTGCTGTCGGACAACGCCAAGAAGAAGGCACAGATTTCCGAGCTGCAATCGTTCGTCAGCCGCTTCTCGGCCAACGCCTCGAAAGCCAAGCAGGCCACTTCCCGCGCCAAGGCGATCGACAAGATCCAGCTGGCCGAGGTCAAGCCTTCGAGCCGAGTGAGCCCGTTCATCCGTTTCGAACAAACCAAGAAGCTGCACCGCCAAGCGGTCATCGTCGAGCGCATGGCCAAGGGCTTCGACGGCAAGACACTGTTCAAGGACTTCAGCTTCCAGGTTGAAGCTGGCGAGCGCGTTGCGATCATCGGCCCGAACGGTATCGGTAAAACCACCCTGCTGCGCACTCTGGTCAATGAACTGACCCCGGACGCCGGTACCGTGAAGTGGACCGACGCCGCGGAATTGGGCTACTACGCCCAGGACCACGCGCACGACTTCGAAGACGACTGCAACCTGTTCGACTGGATGGGCCAGTGGACCCAGGGCGGCGAGCAACTGGTTCGCGGCACCCTCGGCCGCATGCTGTTCTCCAACGACGAGATTCTGAAGTCGGTCAAGGTCATCTCCGGTGGTGAGCAAGGTCGCATGCTGTTCGGCAAGCTGATCCTGCAAAAGCCGAACGTGCTGATCATGGACGAACCGACCAACCACTTGGACATGGAGTCCATCGAGGCGCTGAACCTGGCGCTGGAGAACTATCCGGGCACGCTGATCTTCGTCAGCCACGACCGTGAGTTCGTATCGTCGCTGGCCACCCGCATCATCGAGTTGAGCCCTAGCGGCGTGATCGACTTCAGCGGTACTTATGATGATTACCTGCGTAGTCAGGGCGTTGTGTTCTAAGCGTTCGCTATAAATGAAAAGCCCTGTCCTGGTGACGGGGCTTTTTGCATTTCATGGCCAATGAAATCGCTGGTGCACAAGACCTCTTCGCGGGCAAGCCTCGCTCCTACAGTATCGAGTCGTACGCGAATTTCGGGATCGACAAAAAACACTGTAGGAGCGAGCGGTGCGGCGATCCGACTTGCCCGCGAAGAGGCCCTCGGGCTCAACGAACATAGTTAGCCTGCTTTCTTTTATTCCGCACCCGCGCCATGATGGACCTCTCCCACCGCCGCCCGCGAACGAGCCCTCATGTCTGCGCAGCAACTGCCACCGCAAAGCTCCATGGCGATCACCCTGCAGATCGTCTCCATCGTTTTCTATACCTTTATTGCCTTCCTCTGCATCGGCCTGCCGATTGCGGTGTTGCCGGGTTATGTCCACGAGCAACTCGGGTTCAGTGCCGTCGTCGCAGGGCTGACCATCGGTTCGCAATACCTCGCAACCCTGCTCAGCCGCCCGATGGCCGGGCGCATGTCGGACAGCATCGGCACGAAACGCTCGATTGTTTACGGGTTGTCGGGGATTGTCTTGAGCGGCGCGCTGACGTTGCTGTCGACGCTGCTGCAAAGCTTTCCGCTGACGAGCCTGTTGATCCTGATCGCCGGCCGTTTGTTGCTGGGCATCGCGCAGGGCTTGATCGGCGTCGGCACCATCAGTTGGTGCATGGGCCAGGTCGGCGCGGAACACACCGCGCGCTCGATCTCGTGGAATGGCATCGCGTCCTACGGCGCCATCGCGATCGGTGCGCCATTGGGCGTTGTGATGGTGGCCGCGTATGGTTTTGCCAGCCTGGGCATCGCGCTGTCATTGTTGGCCGCGCTGGCGCTGCTGCTGATCCGCAATAAACCTTCGGTGCCAGTGGTTCGCGGTGAACGCCTGCCGTTCTGGGCGGTGTTCGGGCGTATTGCGCCGTTCGGCGCGAGTTTGAGCCTGGCGTCGATCGGCTACGGCACGTTGACCACCTTTATTACCCTGTATTACCTCAGCCGTGGCTGGACCGGCGCTGCGTACTGCCTGTCGGTGTTCGGCGTCTGCTTCATTCTGGCGCGACTGCTGTTCATTTCCAGCATCAGTCGTTTTGGTGGGTTCACCTCGGCGATTGTCTGCATGAGCATTGAAACGGTGGGACTGGTGCTGCTGTGGCTCGCGCCGTCGACCGGTTTCGCCCTGATTGGCGCGGGTCTGGCCGGGTTTGGCCTGTCGCTGGTGTACCCGGCGCTGGGGGTGGAAGCCATTAAACAGGTGCCCAACTCCAGTCGCGGTGCGGGTTTGAGTGCTTACGCGGTGTTTTTCGATCTGGCGCTGGCGATTGCCGGACCGCTGATGGGCGCTGTGGCGTTGAACCTGGGGTATTCGTGGATTTTCTTCAGTGCGGCCATGTTGTCGATCACCGGTCTGGCCCTGACCCTGCTACTGAAACGCCGCGCCATAGCCTGATCATTTCAAACCTTGCCGGCGATGGTGATTCCGAGGACGCCATCGCCGGCAAGCCGGCTCCTACGGATTCGGGGGATGCTGGGGTTTGTGGGTGCACCGCTTGACCTGTAGGAGCCCGGCTTGCTGGCGATGGCGATTTCATGGACGCCATCGCCGGCAAGCCGGCTCCTACGGATTCGGGGGATGTTGGGGGTTGTGGGTGCACCGCTTGACCTGTAGGAGCCCGGCTTGCTGGCGATGCGATTTCATGAGCGCCATCGCCGGCAAGCCGGGCTCCTACAGGTGTGGAGTGAGACCTATTGATCCGCGGTTTGCATGCCGGCGCGGGTCGGTTTGCCCAGTGCGTGGGAGAAGAAGCGCCCCGCTTCGGAGATCATGTTGCGGTGGATGTCCTCGCGGTCAACGCCGTCGGCATCGGTGCACAGCGCCGGCATCGCCCTGATCTGTTCTTCGTTGCACGGGGCCATGAACACGAAGTGCCCTGCCCCGGCCAGCAACTTGAAGTCCGGTGCGGTCGGCAGTTTGCGCGCCAGCGCAGCGGCGTTTTTGTCGAAGGCCACCAGTTTGTCGCCGTCACCGCTATACAGCAGCACCGGCACATGCACGTCGGCCAGGGTATGGCGGCCGAATTTCAGGCTCAATGGCGCCATCAGCAGCAACGCGTGCACCCGTGGATCCGCGACCGGTTGCAGATCATCACGGTCGACGATCAGTTCACCCTGGGTGTTGCAGGCATCGTGGTCGTCCGGACGTTCCTGGCAATAGCGACGCAGACGATCCAGATCCGGCGTCGCCCCCGACAGAATCAGCGCCGTCTCCCCGCCGGCCGAATAACCGATCACCCCTACCTGATCAGCATTGACGAACGGTGCGAGCATGCGGTCGCCCAAGGTCGCGGTAATGGCTTCGGAAATCTGGATCGGCCGCCCATACAGGTTGCTCAAGGTGCCAAGGCGACTGTGGTCTTTCGAGTTGTCGCCGGGATGGATCACCGCCACCACCACAAAACCCTTGCGCGCCAGCGATGTGGCGAGGTCGTGCAGGGCCAGCGGGGTTCCGGTGTTGCCGTGGGACAGCATCAGCATCGGGAAGCGGCCAATGGCGACGCGGGTGTCTTCGCCCGCTTCGACCGTGTAGCCCTCGAGTTTGCTGGTGTGTTCGCGGTCGCTGGAGGGGTAGAACGCGATGGCGCGCATCGGTTGCAGGTCCAGTGGGTCGAGAAAACTCATCTCATGGAAGCCGACGCTCCAGTGAGGATGCGGCGCAGGCGCGGCGTGCACTGAATTCAGGCTGCTGAGCAGGCAAATCAGTAACGTTGCCCAAAGACGCACCATGGGATGCCCCACCTTTGTTACTTGACCGGGAAGCCCGTTCTCCATCGATTACCGAGGAAGCGGCCTTGTACCAGCAATTGCGGCCACCAAGGTCGTTACAGAACGGGGACGTTAAACCCTCGACTGCATAACCTGGGCCACAACATGAAAAATTACGCAATGATCAGAAACAAAAAACTCCGTATCTGACCTTGCGGGATCAGAATACAGAGTTTTTTGGGGTGTTGCCCGAGCTGATTTACAACTTTACGCAAGCCTTACGCAGCGGCGAACAGTTGCTCGCTGATTTGCGTGCGAGCATCGCTCATGGCTTTGGTGCGCACTTCGTCACCGTACGCCAGGCCTTCGGCACGGACGAATTCAATGTCGGTGATGCCGAGGAAGCCGAACAGCAACTTCAAGTACTCTTCGTGCGCAACACCGGACGCCTGGCCGGCATGCAAACCGCCGGCAGTCGACACGATCACGACTTTCTTGCCACCGCACAGGCCTTCTGGGCCGGCTTCGGTGTAGCGGAAGGTCTGGCCGGCAACGGCGATGCGGTCGATCCAGGCCTTGAGTTGGGTCGGGATGGTGAAGTTGTACATCGGAGCTGCGATGACGACGGCATCGGCAGCGAGGAATTCGGCCAGTGTCGAGGCGCTCAGTTCGGCTTCGTGCTGCTGGGCGGCGTTGCGCAGTTCAGCGGAAGTGCCGGCGGCGACCAGGGTCGTGGCGGAGAAATGGCTGATGGCATCGCTGGCCAGGTCGCGGTAGGTCACGACGGCGGTCGGCTCGGCAGCTTGCCAGGCGCTGACGACTTCACGGCTCAGCTGACGGGAAGCCGAGTTGTCACCAAGAATGCTCGAATCGATATGCAGCAGTTTCATGTGGGATCTCCAGGTGAGGACCGCCACGAGGCGATCTGATGGAGACAATCCTACAGACGAAACCAATAGCTGATTAGACCGCAACAATGCGATAGTTCGTCTCACTGATAGAACAATCGAGCTAAAACCATGCAAGACCTCAATGACCTCTATTACTTCGCCAAGGTGGTCGAAGCCGGCGGGTTCGCGGCAGCCGGGCGTTTGCTGGGGATTCCCAAATCACGGTTGTCGCGCCGCATCGCCGAACTGGAAGAACGCCTGGGGGCGCGCCTGCTGCAACGCACTACCCGGCAACTTAAGCTAACCGCTGTGGGCGAGCGCTATTTGCGCCACTGTCAGGCCATGTTGCTGGAAGCCGAGATGGCCGATGAGGCCGTGGCCAGTATGTCCAGCGAACCTCGCGGACGCTTGCGGGTGTCCGCCCCCGTCGGGCTGGCTCACGAAATGCTGCCAACGGTGATCAGCAAATTCCTCGAGAAATACCCTCATGTCCAGCTGGAGGTCATGCTGGTAAACCGCCGGGTCGATCTGGTGACCGAGGGCGTCGACGTCGCGTTGCGAGTTCGCGAACCGGGTGATGAAGACCCGCTGCTGGTGACCCGGCGCCTACGTCAGGCGCAGATGCTGATGGTGGCCAGTCCGGGTTTTCTTCATGGACGAGCAATCAATCATCCCGAAGACCTCAAGGGCTTGCCGGTGCTCGGCGCTCTGGAAGCGGACCGCATGGTGCACATCCGCCTGCTCGACCAACAGGGTAAAAGCCATGAACTCGCGCTCGAAGCGCGACTGGGCATCGATGACTTTATCGTGCGCAGGGCCTGCACCCTCGCCGGCCAGGGTTTTACCATGCTGCCGATGATGTATTGCGAGCAGGAACTGGAAAGCGGCGCGCTGGTGCAGTTACTGCCCGACTGGTCTTTGCCTGGCGGCTGGCTGCAAGCGGTCTACCCTCATCGGCGCGGGGTGATGCCGGCCGTTCGCGCCTGGCTCGACCATTTGATCGAATCATTCAATGCCTGTGGGGACCGACTGATATGAAGGCTGGGCGTATGAGCGAAGAGGATGTCGCGCAATTCTGTCTCGCGCTGCCGGGGGCGCGGGAAGATTACAAGTGGGGCGGCGTGCGGGTGTTTTCGATTGCCGGCAACAAGATGTTCGCCCTGCAGAACCTGCGGGGCGACTCTTTGGCGTTCAAGGTCGACAAGGACCTGTTTCTGGGGCATTGCGACCGCCCGGGCATTAATCCGGCGCCGTATCTGGCGCGGGCCCAGTGGATCATCATGCAAGCACCCTACCCGTTGGGCCGCGAAGAACTGCAAGGGCTGCTGCAACGTTCCCATCAACTGGTGGTGAGCAAACTGCCCAAACGCACGCAGGTCGGGTTGTTGCTTTAAAGCAGCGCCAGATTGGCGCCCAGGAACAGTTGATCGATCCAGAACACTTGATGCAGCAGCACGATCACCCAGAACAGCAACTGAAACGCCACTTTGCGGGTCTTGTGCCGAAACACCTGCTGGGCCAGCAACGCGCCCGGCCAGCCGCCGGCGAGTTCCACCGCATGCAACACGTTTTCCGGCGTGCGCCAGCGATCGGTCCGGGCCTTGCGCTTGTCGCTCCAATAAAGGAAGAACGCCAGCACGCTGACGATGCCATAGGCCGCCAGGGGAATCAGCGAAATCCCTCGCAGCCAGAACGACATCGAGCCGAACAACGGCAGCGCACACACCATCGCGAACACCAGCAGTTTCAGCCGTGGGTTCTGGATTCCGCCCCCGGACTGGCGCCCGGGATTGTTGCGTGCGCTGGCGTCATTCATGGCTTGACCGCTGTCCAGTCAACCCAGCCAAACTGCCAGGTGGCGAGAATGACCAGGCCAAATGCAATACGGTACCAGGCGAACACCGCGTAGCTGTGGCTGGCGATGAACTTGAGCAAGCCCCGGACGGCAATCATTGCGAAAATGAACGCGGTGACAAAGCCGATGGCGAACACCGGGAAATCGGCCGGGACGAACAGGTCGCGGTATTTGTAGCCCGAATACACTGCCGCAGCGACCATCGTCGGCATTGCCAGGAAGAAGGAGAACTCGGTAGCGGTCTTGCGCGACAGACCAAACAGCAACCCGCCAATGATGGTCGAGCCGGAACGCGATGTACCGGGAATCATTGCCAGGCACTGGGCGAAACCGACTTTGAGCGCATCTTGCCAGGTGATTTCATCGACCGTTTCAGCATGCACTTCATGCTGACGCTTTTCAGCCCACAACATAATGATCCCGCCCACCACCAACGCCGACGCGACCGTAATCGGGTTGAACAGGTAATGGTGAATCAAGTCGGAAAAAATCACCCCCAACACCACGGCCGGCATGAAGGCAATCAGCAGGTTGGCGGTAAAACGTCGGGCGCCGGGCTGCGTCGGCAAACCGGTCACCACATCGAGAATCTTGCGACGAAACTCCCACACCACAGCCAGAATCGCACCCAGCTGAATAATGATGTTGAAGGCAATGGCCCGTTCACCACCGAAATTGAGCAAGTCGGCCACGATGATCTGGTGTCCGGTACTGGAAATGGGCAAAAACTCCGTCAGCCCTTCTATAACGCCAAGTATCAATGCCTGAAAGGCGGTCCAAAGATCCATCAATCCCCCAAGAAGCGATGCGCCACGGCATGCCCCGTTAATATTTTTCAAAACATTGACTGCGATCAGCGTAGCTGCAGCCAGACGCGCACAGAATCCAGACGAAACCGTAAAAATTCCGTGAAAAATCAACTTGGATTCAGGTTTTTCCGTGCGGGGCCGAAATCCTATCAGACAAGCCTGAATAACGCTGCCACGTTATTGGACTTGGGTCGGATATGCCCGATCGGCAAAATGTGGTTGGATGCTGGCGGTCGTTTATTACAAGAAAAAGAAACAGGAGTGACAGCGTTATGAACAGCTTGCGCAATATGTCGATCAGCCGGCGTCTGTGGCTGATTTTGATCGTGGCCGTCATGATGCTTTTGACGTTGGGCGTGTTGATGCTCAAGCAGATTCACGAGGACCTGTATCACGCCAAGGCGCAGAAAACCCAGCACGTCGTGCAGACCGCCAGCGGCATTCTGACCTATTACCACGGGCTCGAAACCGCCGGCACGCTGACCCGCGAAGCCGCGCAGAAACAGGCGCTGACCGCCGTTCGCGGCCTGCGTTATGACCAGAACGACTACTTCTGGATCAACGACCTGACGCCGGTGATGATCATGCACCCGGCCAACCCGAAACTCGATGGCCAGAACCTCTCGGCGATCCGCGACCCGGACGGGTTTGCGGTGTTCAATGAAATGGTCGCCCTCGCCAAGGCCAAGGGCGCCGGCGCGATTGATTATCGCTGGCCGAAACCGGGCGCCAGCGAGCCGGTCGCAAAAACCTCCTACGTCAAACTCTTCGAACCGTGGGGCTGGGTGATCGGCTCGGGCGTGTATATAGATGACATGCAAGCCGAGTTCATGGGCCAGGTCTGGAAAGCGACAGTGGTCGGGCTGGTGATCGCCGCCATCATGGCGCTGCTGGTGATCCTGATTGCCCGCAGCATCGTCCGTCCGCTGCAGGACACCGTGAACGCCATGGCCAACATTGCCAGCGGCGAGAGCGATCTGACTCGCAGCCTCGACACCCACGGCAAGGACGAAGTCACGCAGTTGGCACACCACTTCAATGCGTTCACCGCCAAGCTACGACTGGTGATCAGCGAATTGCAGGTGTCCGCCAGCGCCTTGGGCCAGTCGTCCAGCGAACTGGGCAACGACGCCGTCCAGGCCCAGCAACGCAGCCAGCAGCAATCGCAACAGATGGAACTGGTGGCCACGGCCATCAATGAAGTGACCTATGGCGTGCAGGACGTGGCGAAGAACGCCGAGCACGCCGCCAGCGAGATGCGCGATGCCGAGTCTCAGGCGCAGCAGGGCCAGGTCAACATCGACAGCAGCCTGCAACAAATCGACAAGCTGTCTTCGACGATTGATCAGGCCGTGGAAGTCATTCGTACCCTCGCCGCCGAAAGCACTCAGATCGGCAGCGTGCTGGAAGTGATCCGTTCCATCGCCGAGCAAACCAACCTGCTGGCCCTCAACGCAGCCATCGAAGCCGCCCGTGCCGGTGAGCAGGGTCGCGGGTTTGCCGTCGTGGCCGATGAAGTGCGCCTGCTGGCCCAGCGCACGCAGAAGTCCACCGCCGAGATCCAGGCAATGATCGAACGCCTGCAAAGCCATTCCGAAGCGGCGGTCAAGGTCATCGGCGACAGCAGCCGCGCCTCGCAACTGACCATCGAACAGGCCGGCCTCGCCGGTGCAAGCCTGAATGCCATTGGCCAGGCACTGCGCAACCTCAACGGGTTGAACGCCTCCATTGCCAGCGCCACCCTGCAACAGGCCCATGTGGTCGAAGACATCAACCAGAACGTGACCCAGGCGGCCGGCTTGTCCCACAGCACCGCGCTGGCGGCGGAACAGTCGAGCGTGGCCAGCGTCCACCTCAAGGAATTGAGTGAGCAATTGAACGGGTTGCTCAAACAATTCCGCGTGTAGGCGCCTGGCTTGTCGGCGATGGCGCCCACGACATCGCCATCGCCGGCAAGCCGGCTCCTACAGGTTTCGGGTGAACCCACAAATCCCAACACCCCCGCGATCCGTAGGAGCCAGCTTGCTGGCGATAGCGCCCATGAAATCGCCATCGCCAGCAAGCCGGGCTCCTACAGGTTTGGGGTGAACCCAAAATCCCCAACACCCCCGATCCGTAGGAGCCGGCTTGCCGGCGATGGCGCCCGTGAAATCGCCATCGCCGGCAAGCCAGGCTCCTACAGGTTTGGGGTGAACCCAAAATCCCCAACACCCACCCCGATCCGTAGGAGGCGGCTTGCTGGCGATAGCGCCCATGAAATCGCCATCGCCAGCAAGCCGGGCTCCTACAGGTTTGGGGTGAACCCAAAATCCCCAACACCCACCCCGCGATCCGTAGGAGCCGGCTTGCCGGCGATAGCGCCCGTGAAATCGCCATCGCCAGCAAGCCGGGCTCCTACAGGTCAACGGGTGCTTTCTCCCTCGCCACCACAGCCCCATCTGCCACAATCCGGGTACAATCCGCTCCCCTCTTCGTCTGCACCAAGGAACCTCCATGTCCGGGCTTGAACTGTTTGCCGCCGCCCTCGGTGTCATTGCCGTCTGGTTGACGGTCAAACAGAATCCCTGGTGCTGGCCGATCGGTCTGGTCATGGTGTCGCTGTACAGTTGGGTCTTTTTTGAAGTGAAGCTGTATTCGGACATGCTGTTGCAGGTGATCTATGCCGCGTTGCAGCTCTATGGCTGGTGGCAGTGGACCCGCGCGGGGGATGCGCGGCAAGGGCGGCAGGTTAGCCAACTCAAGGGCAAATCGATCGCGACAGGTCTGGCCATCGGCGCCATCGGCAGTCTGTTGCTCGGCGCGGCCATGGCACACTGGACCGATGCCGCGCAGCCCTGGCTCGATGCGGCGCTGACGGGGTTCAGCCTGGTGGCGCAGGTCTGGATGGCGCAAAAGCGCGTTCAATGCTGGCCACTGTGGATCACCCTGGATGTGATTTTCGTCGGGCTCTTCGTTTACAAGGGCATGTACTTGACCGCCGGGCTCTATGCGTTATTTACCCTGATCGCCGTTCAAGGCTGGCGGGAATGGCGCACCGACCCGGCATTGCGCACATGAAAGTCCTGGTACTCACCGGTCCCGAATCCAGCGGCAAGAGCTGGCTCGCGGCCGAGTTGCAAGCGCAATTCGGCGGGGTGCTGGTCGAGGAATATGTCCGCTGGTTCATCGAACAAAACCCGCGTGATACCTGCCTGGCCGACATTCCGAACATCGCCCGCGGGCAATTGCAATGGGAAGACGAGGCCCGCGCCCGGCAGCCATCGTTGCTGATTCTCGATACCCACCTGCTGAGTAACATCCTCTGGAGCCAGACCCTGTTTGGCGATTGCCCCGCGTGGATTGAACAGGCGCTGCTGGCTCGCCAGTACGACTTGCACTTGTTGCTTTCGCCCGATCAGGTCGACTGGAAGGATGATGGCCAACGCTGCCAACCCGATTTGAGTGAGCGCCGGGCATTTTTCGACGCAACCCTGACATGGCTTGAAACCCATCAACAGCCCTTTCAAATTTTGCAGGGAAACTGGGCGGAACGTCGTTTTCAGGCACTGCAAGCCGTCAGACTGCTACTGAAACCCTGACCCGTTTTTAGGGGTTTTCACCCAGTAATTCCCCTGTTTTGGGGGCAAAAGTGTCCATCCCTGTTACACCCACCCCGCCCCAAACAGGCCGTCTCAACGGTCTGCACCCACTTCACCCATCAGCTGTTAAGCGCGTAATACACCTCGGCGCAAACCCTTGATCTAGAGCGCCGCAACCGCTTTTGTTGGGCAAAAGCTCCAGCGCCTGTCTCAGACATGAAACAGCCCCGACATTGCCCTCCCGGACAAAATTTTTAACCCGTTGAATTAAAACAAAATTCAAAAAACGGCACAGCATTCGCTCTCTCCTTCACATCGCTGACTAGGGCCAGCCCACAAAAAGAAGGAATTGCCGCTGTGGGGACTATCAATAAAGGCGTTACCTGCCTCCTCCTGATCGGATGCGCGTTGGGCTCAAGTGTCGAGGCTGACGACGGCATCATCATTATCAAACGTGATGTCCAGACACGGAACGCAGTGCAAGCGCCGGTGGCTCCCGACCCTAACCCCACGACCGCCAATGCCAACCCGAGCCAACAAATCCTCAGGCAAACGAACGAGTTGAATGACGGCGACTTTGCCAACGTCGTCAGTGGTGCAGGTATCACCCGCCTGGTCACGTTAGGCAACACAAACCTGGGCGGCAACATCACCACCCAGAATCAGCTTTCCAACCTCCCCGCCGGACGTTCGGGAGGTTCGGGCAACGGTATTTCCAACCTGGTCAATTCAAGCGTCCAGCGAGGCCTGAGCGGTCTGAACGTCATTACGGGAGGCCGTTGAGATGAATCGTAAGCTGCTGATTATTGCCATGTTTTGCAGCGCATCGAGCTTTGCTCAACCCCCCGTCATCAATAATGCCGACATCAGTAATTCGGGCGCGCAGTACCAAGGTAACTTCGCGGTCAACCAGGCTGCCGGCGATCAGCAGCAACAGGCTAATGCCCGGGCCATCGCCATGGGCCATGGTGCCAGCGCAACCACGCAGATTCGCCAACGATTGCATACCGAAGTCGACCCCAGGATGGATGCTCGAGCCAGCATTCAGGGCGACTCCTTCAGCCGCGGCAACGGCGTACTGGGCGTCAACCAGAGCGCGGGGGCCAGCACTCAGCAAGCCAATGCCCTGCGGATAAGCATCAGTAAACAGCCGCAAAGTATCGACGACAGCGTCCTCATGCAACAGAACGTGGCGCTGATCAAAAACTCCGATCCGACTGACTCTGCACCAGGCTATCGCCAGGTCTCTACCAGTGACCAGGCTTTCACCGGTAGCCGTGGGGTGATTCAGTTGAATCAGAGCGCCGGGGTGGGAAACCGAATGGCCAACACCCTGAACGTACGGGTCGCGGATTGACCCAAACAGTTAGGAACAACACTTAACCTAAAATAAGTACGGAGAATCACCATGAAACCTTCGACGGCACTCAAGCCTCTGGTTTTCGCAATTGCTGCGGTCATGGCTGTTGCTGTACAAGCAGGGCAAAACGATCGGCGTGACAATGACCACCACAATGGCCATCACAACAACCATCAACACACCCCTCCTCCAACAAAGATCCTTGTTTACGCGACTGCCAATGCCTACGACAAACAAAGTAGCACCAACAATCGCATCCGTAACGAAGGGACTATTAACAAGGCAGAGATGAGCGACTCCGCCACAGGCGCCGACGGCAACGTCGGTATCAACGTGGCGGCAGGCGACGGCAACCAACAGGACAACGCTGCCGCCATCGCGAACGCTGGCGCCACTTCCGCTCTGGATAACTCCTTCGTGTTCGGGATTGCCACTGCCACTGCCAGCGTCAAGCAGTACAGCAACCACAACAAGGTCGACAACTACAACACCACAGCCTCTGCCGTGATGAGCGGATCGGGCAATGGTGGCAACGGCAATATGGGGATCAACATTGCCGGTGGCGACCTGAACCAACAGAAAAACACCATGGCGATTGCCAACTCCAATTCGCCGCTGGGTAACGCAACAGCCACCGCCTCCGCCGAACAGAATGGTCCTGGTCTGGTAGTGAATAACAACGCCGATCGGAACCTCGCCCTGACGACGGTGACGCTAACCACAACCAAAAGCGGTAGTTCCTCTTTCAGCCATAACTCCGAGTTGAACATTGATAAGAGCGCGTCCAGCAACTGGACCAAGAAAGGTGCTAGCAGTTTTGACGTCAGCGGCACCAAGCACTTTGATGCAAACGGATCAAAAAGCACCGACAAGAGCTCTACCAGCCATGCGGCTGTGGACGCTACTTTGACCGCAGATGCGAATGTTACCAAAACCGTTACTCATAATAACGGCTATGGCGATCGCACTCGCAGCAAATCTGTGGACCTATCGGTTGACGCATCGCTTAAAGCATCTATCGATACAGAGCACTCAAAATCGACCGACTCTTCGTTCGAGAAGAAGTTCGATTCCTCGTTCGCAAAATCGTTTGACTCTTCGTTCGAGAAATCAGGCGAGAAATCGTCCGCTTCTACCAAACACGAAGAGAAGGGCTACAGCGAAAGCAATGCATGGGAATTGAGCAACACTGTTTCCTATCAAATCCTGACCCCAAATGGCTGGGCTAACCCTGTGACCAACACTGCAACCCTTAGCGGTTCGGTGAATGGCGGCAGTGGCAACCTCGGCGTCAACGTGGCTGCCGGTGTGGGTAACCAACAAAGCAACTCGTTGGCCATTTCCAACCAATCGTTCTGATGGCTGTCTCTGGAGGCCCCCTTACGGGGGCCTTTTTCAACTCGACCAGAGGGCGTCTCATCATGCGCATTATCGTCCTGGTACTTTTGCTTTGCGTGGCCAGTGTGATCGAGGCTGCACAAATGCCGCTTTCCGTCCTGCCGGGCGGCGCGGTGGTGTACAAGCCGATCCAGAGCATACGCGAGCGTAAATTTGCCGACCTGGTGCAACAGAAAACCGACTTCAGTTGCGGCGCAGCTGCGCTGGCGACCATTTTGCGCCAGGCCTATTGGCTGGACGTGAATGAAGAACAGATCATCGAAGGCATGCTGGCACACGCCGATCAAGACCTTGTCCGCGTCCAGGGCTTCTCCATGCTCGACATGAAGCGTTACGTGGAAAGTATCGGCATGCGGGCCCGTGGCTACCGGGTAGCGCCAGAAACGTTGAACGACATCAGAATTCCGGTCGTGGTCCTCATGGATATCCGTGGCTACAAACATTTTGTGGTCATGCAAAAAGTCCACAAGGGCTGGGTCTATATCGGAGATCCGGTATTGGGTCATAAACGCTTCAAAATCGACGACTTTGTCAAAGGCTGGAACGGCATCATCTTTGCCGTCATTGGCCAGGGCTATGACAAAACCAATGCGCTGCTCGACCCTCCCGTGCCACTGACCGCCAAGAACCGCCTCGACACCTTCAGCCCGGTGCAAGACGCAGAGTTGTTGGACTTCGGATTTATCCGAAGCGACTTCTTCTAATAACAAGGGAGCATGACGCTCCGGGAGCATCTAATGAAGACTCCAATCTGGCTGGCCGTGGTTTGCCTGGCCGCCAGCCTGCCAACCCAGGCACAGACTTTCAAACCCATTGAACTGAACGATCAGGAATTGGCGAGCCTGCGAGGCCGCTATGTCATGCCGGGACGCGTCATCAGTTTCGGGATCGTCATGACCAGCACCTGGCAAAATGCCAACGGTCAGGTGATCGGGGCAACGTCCTCGATGCAAATTCAACAAACGACCATCAAGCCCCAGTTCTATGTGTCGATGATCGACCAGAATGGTGATGGTTCGGCGGTTTCGCAGGGCACCGGGACCGTCAGCGGCGGTAGCGGTTTGAACACTACCCAGGGCGTAACTCAGGTTGTGCGCGCTGCCGGCGACAACAACAGCGCTTACAACAACGTTGATCTCAACGTCCGCAGAAGCAACCAGGCACCCCAGATGGACAACCAGGGGCAAGCGTTGACCGACGGTGCAACCCTGACCCACGCCAATGGTGCCGGCGCGATGAGTATTTCCGCCAACGGCACGGGCGTGCAGCTCAACATCATTGCCAACAACAACCAGGGCAGCACCGTGCAGCGCCTCGCCCAGGGTGGGCTGATGCAAAACGCGACCCTGCTCGGCGGTGGCAACCAGGTTAGCAACATGATGTCGATCAACGTTGTGCTGCGCGACAACCTGCCATCAACCGGTTCACTGAACGGCAACCTGGACCAACTCAAAGGAATTCGCACTCTAGGATTCTGATCTACGCTCAGTCTCATCAGATGCAGTCAGAAGGGACGGCTAACCCATGCACCGATCTATAACGCTCAGAGCTATCGTTTGTTTGAGTAGCCTGGCTCCGGCCACATTGCTGTACGCAGCACCGGACCCCCAGGTCGAAGCACTAAAACAAGAACTCATGGAGTTGAAACAGCGTTACGAAGCACAACAGAACGCGCTGATGGTACTTGAACAGCGCGTTCGCCAAGTAGAAGAAACACCTGCAACACCGGCTCCCAAACGCCTGACCAAATCCCCTGCCGAGCCGGCCAGGGGTGGTCAGGCGGTGGCCACCGGTGCGCCGGGAACCACGGGCAGTTCATACGGCCAATCGCTCAAAGAAGATTCCGAGCCTGCGCAAAGCGTATCCAACCTGTATGACGAAGCCAGCGGGTTCTTCGGCGGCGGCAAGTTCAGTGTCGAAACCGGCCTCACCTACACGCACTTCGATACACGCGCGCTGACGCTCAATGGTTTTCTGGCACTGGACTCGATTTTCCTCGGCAACATCAACCTTGACCGGATCAAGGCCGACAACTGGACACTGGACCTGACCGCCCGTTACAACGTGGCGCAACGCTGGCAGTTCGACATTAACGTTCCCGTGGTTTATCGCGAATCGACGTATTCCTCCGGTGGCGCCGGTGGCGCAGGCCCGGTGACGTCGGACGCAACCGTCACCCGCGACCCGACCATCGGCGATGTGAACGTTGGCGTTGCTTACAAGTTTCTGGATGAGTCGGCCAGCCTGCCCGACGCGGTCTTTACACTGCGCGTCAAGGCACCGACCGGCAAGGACCCTTACGGCATCAAACTGGTCGAAGACCCGAACAACGACAACCTCGCGGTACCCGAAGACTTGCCTACCGGCAATGGTGTCTGGTCGATCACCCCGGGTGTATCGCTGGTCAAGACCTTCGACCCAGCCGTGCTGTTCGGCACCTTGGCCTACACCTACAACATCGAGGACTCTTTCAGCGACATCAGCCCTCAGGTCGGCTCCAAGGTGAAAGGGGACGTGAAACTGGGCGATTCCTGGCAAGTCGGCGCCGGCATTGCATTCGCCCTGAACGAGAAGATGAGTATGTCGTTCTCGTTCACCGACCAGTTCGCCCGCAAGAGCAAGATCAAACCCGACGGCGGCGATTGGCAATCAATTTCCAACAGCGATTACAACGCGGCCAACTTCAACATCGGCATGACCCTGGCAGCCACCGACAACTTGACGATCGTCCCCAACCTGGCCATCGGCCTGACCGACGACGCGCCAGACTTTTCCTTCAGCCTGAAATTCCCGTACTACTTCTAACCGCTACACCAGAATGGAAAAGGCCCGCTGCGACGTTCATCGCAGCGGGCCTTTTCGTTTCGCCCCGCCCTAACGTATCTGGTGCTTGTGCAGCAGTCGGTAGAAGGTTGGCCGCGACACGCCCAGCACTCGGGCGGCGACACTCAGGTTGTCGCTGTGGCGGTTCAATACATCGCACAACGCCTGGCGTTCGGCGCGGGTCTTGTAGTCTTCGAGGGTGCCCATCGGTGCGGCGATTGTGTGCTGACTGATCAGCCCGAGGTCTCGCGCCTCGATCTGCCGCCCTTCCGCCAGAACCAGCCCGCGACGTACACGGTTGGCCAGCTCCCGCACGTTGCCCGGCCAGTCATGCTTGCCCATGGCAATCAGCGCGTCCTCGCTGAAACTGCGCGGACGGCGGCCGGTTTCATGGCTGTAGAAATGGGAGAAGTGGTTGGCCAGCATCGACAGGTCGCCATGCCGTTCACGCAGCGGTGCGGTGACCACTTGCAGCACGTTGAGGCGGTAATACAAATCCTCGCGGAAGCGTTTCTTCTCGATGGCCGCTTCAAGGTCGACGTGGGTCGCCGCCAACACCCGCACATCGACCGGAATCGGCTGGCTGCCGCCCACGCGTTCGATGTGTTTTTCCTGGAGAAAACGCAGCAGGTTGGCTTGCAGCTCCAGCGGCAGGTCACCGATCTCGTCGAGAAACAGAGTGCCGCCATTGGCCGCTTCGATCCGTCCAACCTTGCGCTGATGGGCGCCGGTAAAGGCTCCTTTCTCGTGACCGAACAATTCGGACTGGATCAGGTGTTCGGGAATTGCGCCGCAATTGATCGCGACAAAGGGTTTGCTGTGGCGCTGGGATTGCCGATGGAGGGTGCGGGCCACCAGTTCTTTGCCGGTCCCGCTCTCACCGCGAATCAACACCGGGGATTCGGTAGGCGCCAGTTTGCTCAGCAGTTTGCGCAGTTCGCGAATCGGCTTGCTGTCACCAAGCAGCTCGTGTTCAGGCTGATCGATGTGAACCGTGCCTTGACCACGCAAGCGCGCCATACCGAACGCCCGACCCAGCGTCACCTGAACCCGGGATACATCGAACGGCAAGGTGTGGAAATCGAAAAACCATTCGCAGACGAAGTCCCCGACGTTTTGCAGCCGCAGGACTTCCTGGTTGAGCACGGCGATCCACTCGGTGCCGCTGCGGCTGATCAATTCCTTGACGGCATCGGGGTGTTCCAGATGAAAAGGCTGGAGCCGCAACAGGCCGACGTCGCAGGTTCGTTCACCGGCATTTTCCAGCGTACAGCTATCAACGTCCCAACCTACAGAACGCAGACCTGGCAGCAGGCGATGACAGTCGTCGCAAGGGTCTACTACTAACAGACGTCGTAACGCAGGCGCTTCGATCATGACTATTCCTTGACGCCAAATTTTATGAAATATTATTAAAAACAATCATTTGGCGGATCTGGCTGTAACATTAGCAAGAATTTGACGCTGTCTTGTATCGATTGACTATAGGGAGTGCGCGCAAGCAGTTATAAGAAGCAACTTTATTAGTTGCCTAACGAGTCGAACCTTTCATCCAGCTTTCAAAAGCCGTCAAAACCTTGAACCGATGAAAGAAAGTTGGAAATTCTTTTAATTGTATGTGACCCACCCACCGGTTGCGGGCATCAGTACAAGTAACCAGCCGAACGGTAAGCCCAACCGACGGCACATCACTTGATTGGGCATACAGAGAGAAGACCCCATGACCGCCCCGCTCCGTATCAACGAAGCTCTTTTGATTGCCGACCGCGCGTTCAAGCCATTTCAATGCGTGGCCTGGGCCCCACAAGACGGCAACGGCGAACTCAGCCTGACCGTCATCGACCGCACCAACACCTGCATTCGCAAGCAGATTCCAAGCAGTGCCTATACCGATCCGGCACAACTGGAACATGTTCTGGAAGAAGCCCGTAAAGAGCTGAGCCAGGAAGGTTACACGCTGCAATCGTGGTCGATGCCGCACTAATCTTTTTGCGGATTACTTATCGGTAATCCGCACCCTCCTCCATGATCGTTAGTTTGCCGGCCTCGCCAGCAGACAACACACGCGACATTTATTTATTTGTACCTGAACGCGGCCAAATACTTGGCAGGCTTGTCAGTGGGTCGAAAAGACACTGTTCTGGCACAAAGCGACCCTCCGTCTGTTAGTTATTACAGTTGTGCAACCAATCATTCAGGGATTGAATGTTTCTACTATAAGTCGCCCCCCAACTCCTGGACCAAGACGACTCGCAAGGAGATGCGTGCATGTCAACCCAGACCGCTGTGGCCCTACCTGCGACGCTGAGCGGCGCCGGGGAACTCGACAAAAACTTTGCCAGCGGCGGCAAAACCCAAGTGTATTTCGCCGGCAGCATGTCGAGCATGGCCACCGGCGTCGCGATTGATTCGCAAGGCAGGCTGCTCGTCGCGGCCAAGGTCGGAACCCCGGGCGGCAGCCGCTTCGGTCTAGCCCGCCTGCTTGAGGACGGCTCGGCGGATCTGGCGTTCGGCAAACAAGGCAGTGTCATCAGCCAGTTCGAACCCGGCTTCGAGGCCATGGGTGGCAAAGTGCTGATCCTGCCCGACGGGAACATTCTGTTGGCCGGCCTGCACTATGAAAATGCGCACCAGACGCTGCCCGCCCTCGCCTTGTTCGATCAGCAAGGCAAACCGGTCCCAGACTTTGGCGACAACGGACGCCGTGTCGTGCGCCTGCCGGGCAATCTTTCCCGGGGCGTGCGCGATACCTGGCTTCCTCCCGGCGTACCGGGCGCCGAAGCCTGCAATGTGTGCATGCAGGAAGACGGTCGGATGCTCCTGCTGGCCAATCATCATTTCGAACTGGCCGATCACGTCGGCCTGCTGGTGCGACTCAACCCCGACGGCACGCTGGACGACACCTTCAACGGTCGCGGTTTCGTCCTGGTCAGGCACCTGCTGATGAACACCTGGCTCAGCAGCCTGCTGGTGCAACGCGACGGCCGGATTCTGGTGGGCGGCTCGATCAACTTCCCTGAAGAAGGCCTGCTTGCGCGTTATCAAAGCGACGGCAGCCTCGACGACCGTTTCGCCGTGGATGGCTTCATGAGTTTCTTGGCACAAGGGCGTCACGCTCAGGTCAGCCAAGTCGTCCAGCAGGCCAACGGCGACCTGCACTGTTTTGGCAGCAGCCGCGACCCGATGCATTGCATGGCTCTGAAAGTACACAGCAACGGTCGCCCGGACATCCATTGCAACGGTGGCCAGCCGCATTTGCTGGGGATCGGCCACAGTGGCTGCCAGTGGACCGCCGCCCACGCCCTTGCAGACGGGCGTGTGCTGACCGTTGGCGCGACCATTGGTGGTGTCGAAGCCGACTTCATCCTGGCCCGGCATCGTCCTGACGGACAACTCGACGAGCTGTTCGGCAAAGGTATCGGCTGGGTCCGTACCCGCCTGGGTCGCAGCCTGGATACGGCAACATCGCTGGCCGTGCAGGACGATGGCAATATTGTCGTAGGCGGCTATTCGCTGGATGGCAACTACCGGGCAATCGTCGCACGCTACTTGGGATAGACCTGCCGAGATGTCCTGCGCTTGATCTTCCGTATCGCTTGCGGCAAGTTGCGCGCTTCTTAATACAAGGAGCAGCCGATGTCCGGCTCAATGGCCCAGGCGTTCGCGCATAATTTTCTCGGGCACTCACCTCGCTGGTACAAGGCCAGTATTGTCGGTTTCCTGATTCTCAATGCCCTGGTGCTGTGGACCGTGGGTCCGGTAGCGGCCGGTTGGCTGCTGGTGCTGGAATTCATCTTCACCCTGGCCATGGCGCTCAAGTGCTATCCGCTGATGCCGGGCGGCTTGCTGCTGGTCGAAGCGCTGTTGCTGAAGATGACCACGCCTCAGGCGCTGTATGACGAACTGCTGCACAACTTCCCGGTGATTCTGCTGCTGATGTTCATGGTCGCCGGCATCTACTTCATGAAAGACCTGCTGCTGTTTCTGTTTTCGCGCCTGCTGCTCGGCGTTCGCTCCAAAGCCATGCTGGCGTTGATGTTCTGCTTTCTTTCGGCGTTCCTCTCGGCGTTTCTCGATGCCTTGACCGTGACCGCCGTGATCATCAGTGCCGCCGTGGGGTTTTACTCGGTGTATCACCGTGTCGCTTCGGGCAACGATCCGCGCCAGGACAGCGAATTCAACGATGACCAGTATCTGCCAACGCTGCATCACGGGGACCTCGAACAGTTCCGCGCCTTCCTGCGCAGCTTGCTGATGCACGGCGCCGTGGGCACTGCACTGGGTGGCGTTTGCACGCTGGTCGGCGAACCGCAGAACCTGCTGATCGGCCACGAAATGGGTTGGCACTTCTCTGAGTTCTTCCTGAAAATCGCCCCGGTTTCCATGCCGGTGCTGGTGGCGGGCCTGGTGACCTGCGTGTTGCTGGAGAAACTGCGCTGGTTCGGTTACGGCACGCTCCTGCCGGACAACGTGCGCGCGGTGCTGGCCAATTACGCCGCCGAAGACAACGCCCAACGCACCTCACACCAACGCGCCGCGCTGATCGTTCAGGGGCTGGCGGCGCTGATACTGATTGCCGCCCTGGCGTTCCATATTGCCGAAGTCGGTTTGATCGGCTTGATGGTGATCGTGCTGATTACCGCATTCACGGGCATCACTGACGAGCACCGCATCGGCAACGCCTTCAAGGACGCCATGCCGTTCACAGCGCTGCTGGTGGTGTTTTTCGCGGTAGTGGCGGTGATTCACGACCAGCAGTTGTTCACGCCGCTGATCCAGTGGGTGCTGGCGCTGCCGGCGAATCAGCAACCGGGCATGCTGTTTATTGCCAACGGTTTGCTCTCGGCGATCAGCGACAACGTGTTCGTCGCGACCATTTACATCACCGAAGTGAAACAGGCGTTCATCTCCGGACACATGAGCCGTGAGCATTTCGAGACACTGGCGATTGCGATCAACACCGGCACCAACCTGCCGAGCGTGGCGACGCCGAATGGCCAGGCAGCGTTTCTGTTTCTGCTGACGTCGGCGATTGCCCCGCTGATTCGCCTGTCGTATGGGCGAATGGTGTGGATGGCGTTGCCGTATACGGTGGTGATGGGTGTGCTGGGCTGGTATGCCGTGAGTTTCTGGCTTTGAGTCGGCAGGTTTGACGCCTTCGCGGGCAAGCCTCGCTCCTACAGATTCACCGCTAACTTGTAGGAGCGAGGCTTGCCCGCGAAGAACGATAACGCGGTCTAACCTGCGTTGAGGATATAACGCTCGATCGCCTGCGCCGCGCCATCTTCGGTATTGGCCCCGGTCACGACGTCGGCCTGACGTTTCACCGCCTCCTCCGCCTGCCCCATGGCAATCGACAATCCGGCGCGATGAAACATCGCCGGGTCATTGCCGCCATCGCCCATGGCGGCGGTCTGCCCGAGCGGTACACCGAGGAACTCCGCCAGTGTCGCCAGCGCGTCCCCCTTGTTTGCCTGCATCGCGGTCACGTCGAGGTACACCGGCTGTGAGCGTGACACCTGCGCCTGGCCCTCGACCCTGGGCAGCAACTGCGCCTCCAGCTCAATCAACAACTGCGTGTTGTTGCTCGCCGCGACGATCTTGTCGATGTGTTCCAGATAGGGCTCGAAACTCTCCACCACCACGGGCGGATACCCCAGGCCGTGCTGTTCCCGTGGCACCATGGGGCCATTCGAGTCTTTCACCAGCCAGTCGCCGCCGCTGAACACCCACACCTCGATGTCCGGCAGATCGGCAAACTGCGTCAACGTGGTCAGCGCGGCCGTTGCCGGCAAATAATGCGCGACCAGCAAACTGCCGTCGGGGTTTACGATGGTGCCGCCATTGAACGCCGCCGTCGGCAGATCGACGCCCAAGGCTTCGATCTGCTGCAGCATGGCTTTCGGCGGCCGACCGGTGGCGAGGCTGAACAACACGCCCGACTCACGCAACGAACGGACCGCTTCGATGGTGCGCTGACTGAGGCTGTGATCGGGCAGCAACAATGTGCCGTCCATGTCACTGAGCAAAAAGCGGATGGATTGTTGCGTTTCGTCACTCATCCGAGGCTATGCCAGACGCGGCCATCGCGGGTCAGCAGGTCTTCTGCCGCCGCCGGCCCGTCTTCACCCGCCGCGTAAGTCTGCACGCTCGCATCCTGCTGCCAGGCATCGAGGAACGGTTGCACGGCACGCCAGCCGTTCTCGATGTTGTCGGCGCGCTGGAACAGCGTCTGATCGCCGGTCAGGCAATCGTAGATCAGGGTTTCGTAGCCGGTGGACGGCTGCATTTCGAAGAAATCCTTGTAGGCA
This sequence comes from Pseudomonas sp. GT1P32, assembly GCF_054897805.1. Taxonomy (NCBI): domain Bacteria; kingdom Pseudomonadati; phylum Pseudomonadota; class Gammaproteobacteria; order Pseudomonadales; family Pseudomonadaceae; genus Pseudomonas; species Pseudomonas sp. GT1P32. Next base: position 951,370 of record NZ_CM142704.1, on the reverse strand, counting down.
AAACCCAGCTCGATATTGGCCATTTTCAACGCCGGGCCGGGGCGCTTGGCCAACAGGTCGAACCACATGCCTTCGTTGGGTTGAATCTGGATCCGCAGGTAGGTCGGTTGCAGCTCATCAACCTCGGTATCGCGGAACTGCGCGTAAGGCGCCGGTTTGAAGCAAATGACAATCTCGGTGTCGCGCACGCTCATGCGTTTGCCGGTGCGCAGGTAGAACGGCACGCCGACCCAGCGCCAGTTGTCGATCATGACTTTGAGCGCGACATAGGTTTCGGTCGTGCTGTCGGGCGCTACGTTGTTTTCCTGGCGATAACCCGCCAACGGCTTGCCGTCGATTTCGCCGGCGGCGTATTGGCCGCGCACCGAGTTGGCCCGCGCCTCTTCGGTGGACCATGGACGGATCGCCCCCACCACTTTGGCCTTCTCGCCGCGAACCGCATCGGCGCCAAAGGCAGCCGGCGGTTCCATCGCCACCATCGCCAATAGCTGGAACAGGTGATTGGGCACCATGTCCCGCAGGGTGCCGGTGTGTTCATAAAAACTGCCACGGGTTTCCACGCCGACGGTTTCCGCGGCGGTGATCTGTACGTGGTCGATGTAATGGTTGTTCCAGAACGCTTCGAACAGGCTGTTGGAGAACCGGCTGATCAGAATGTTCTGCACGGTTTCCTTGCCCAGATAGTGATCGATCCGGTAGATCTGGTTTTCCGTCATAACCTTGAGCAGACAGGCGTTCAAGGCTTCGGCGGTATGCAGGTCAGAGCCGAACGGCTTTTCGATGACTACCCTTCTGAATGCTTCCGGCGTCTCTTGCAGCAAACCGGCAGCGCCGAGACGACGCACCACTTCGCTGAAGAAACGTGGCGCGGTGGCCAGATAGAACACCGCGTTGCCGGTGCCGCTGGCGGCGATTTTCGCCGCCAGCGCCTGATAGGTGCTGTCGTCCAGGAAGTCGCCCTGGACGTAGCTGATGCCTTTGGCCAGTTTGGCCCACAACGCCGGGTCAAGGGCTTGATCGCCCTTGCCGACCTTGCTTGCCACTTCAGCCCGAATGAAGTCTTCGAGCTTCTGGGCAAACGCTTCGTCGGTGATGGCGTTGTGGTCGACACCGATGATCCGCAGTCCATCGCCAAGCAGACCGTCGCGACTCAGGTTGTACAGCGCCGGCATCAGCAAGCGCTTGACCAGGTCACCGTGGGCACCGAACAGGAACAGCGTGGTCGGTGGTGCGGGTTCTGCCTTGGATTTATTGCGGATCAAACGGGTCATTTTTTCGCAGTCTCCACGTGGCCGCCGAAGCCAAAGCGCTGGGCTGAGAGAATCTTGTCGCCGAAGGTGCCCTGCCCACGCGAGCGATAGCGGGCGAACAGCGAGTTCGACAGCACCGGCACCGGTACCGCTTGTTCCATGGCCGCTTCAATGGTCCATTGACCTTCCCCGCTGTCCGCTACGGAACCGGAGAAATTATCGAGCTGCGGATCGGCAGCCAGGGCATCGGCGGTCAGGTCGAGCAGCCACGACGAGACCACGCTGCCACGACGCCAGACTTCGGCGATGTCGCCGACGTTCAGGTTGAAGCGCTGGTCTTCCGGCAGGTTGGTGCTGGCCTTGGTCTTGAGGATGTCGAAGCCTTCGGCGAAGGCCTGCATCATTCCGTACTCGATGCCGTTGTGGATCATCTTCACGAAATGGCCGGAGCCTGCAGGACCGGCGTGGATGTAACCGCGTTCGGCGCGATCGTCGTCCGACTTGCGGTCCTTGGTGCGCGGGATGTCACCCATGCCAGGCGCCAGGCTGTCGAACAGCGGATCGAGGCGTTTAACCACTTCGGCTTCGCCACCGATCATCATGCAGTAACCGCGCTCCAGGCCCCAGACGCCGCCGGAGGTACCGACGTCGATGTAGTGCAGGCCTTTTTCCGAGAGGGTTTTTGCCCGGCGAATGTCGTCCTTATAGAAGGTGTTGCCGCCGTCGATGATGGTGTCGCCGGCTTCGAGCAAGTTGCTCAGGGTGTCGATGGTGTCTTCGGTCGGTGCGCCCGCCGGCAGCATGACCCAGACCGCTCGTGGTTTGGCCAGGCCGGCGACCAGGGCCGGCAGGTCGATGGCACCCTTGGCGCCTTCGGCGGCCAAGGTGTCGACGAAGGCGGTATTGCGGTCGTAAACAACGGTGGTATGCCCGTTGAGCATCAGGCGCCGCGCAATATTGCCGCCCATGCGGCCCAGTCCAATAATCCCGAGTTGCATGTGCTGATGCTCCCTACTACAAATAAATGTGTGTCAAATGTTATAGCCCAACGCGACTAATGAGGGTTAGTCCAGAGCGTTGGCGTGAAGTTTCCGGGCATTGTGCCCGATCCTGATTGATAACGTCGGGAATCGTGCCGAAGACACAACGACCACGAAAAATAAAAAAGTTCCCTTCCGGGACAAAAGAAATCAAAATCAGCGCCGATAGTAAATCAGCACCGATGTCGGGGCGGATTTACAGTTGAGGCAAGCCATTTGCGAGGTGAGCAATGGGCACAGTACAAGCAGCACGGCCAGCACAAACCCTTTACGTCACGATCCGTCGTGATGAATTGCGCCAGTTGAAAGACGAACGCGACCAGCTCAAACAGGAAGTCGAGCAATTGCGCCTGCTGACGCAAGGTATCCAGGCTCAGCCGATGCCTGTCACTCTGCGTGCTCCCCACGCCTGATCCCCTCGCCTGAATCGGAAGCAGCCAGTCGCTGTTTCCGATACGCCATCACGATTTACCCGCCCTGCGCAGCTCACAAAACTTTCACATACCCTTGTTGATACTCCGCCGCTTTATGGCCGCCCGGTATCTGCGCGGCGCCTGTTCGTCGGCGACTTTCCCGTCCCGGCGGTGGAAGTGATTTCTGGCTGGAGCAAGCAATGGCTTTGTATGAACGCAGCAATTCGACTGCGGGCAGGTTTGATTGGGCAGGGTTTCTCTGGCTGTTTCTGTTCTTCTGGTATTTTTCCGGCATTACCCAACTGTTGATCCAATTGACAGGCACCTCCGGGTTCACCGGCTTCCGCCAGGCCTTCATCATGAGCGCCATCTGGCTGGCGCCGATGCTGCTGTTTCCCCGCAAGACGCGTGTATTGGCGGCGCTGATCGGCGTGGTGCTGTGGGCCTGTTCCATGGCCAGTCTCGGTTACTTCTTCATCTATCAGCAGGAATTTTCCCAAAGCGTCATCTTCATCATGTTCGAGTCGAACATTTCTGAAGCCGGCGAGTACATGACCCAGTATTTTGCCTGGTGGATGGTGGCGGCGTTCGTCGCTCACACGCTGTTCGCCTATTTCCTGTGGACCCGCTTGCGCCCGGTGCACATGCCCCGTGGTCGCGCATTGATCGCCGCGACCGCCATTCTGGTGGCCGTGGTGGGTTATCCGCTGGCCAAGCAGACCGCTCACACCGGCAGTTTCGCCAGTGGTTTCGAGAAGTTCGAAACCCGCATCGAACCGGCAGTGCCGTGGCAGATGGCCGTGGCCTATCACCGCTACCTCGACACCCTGGCCGACATGCAGGGCATGCTCGACAGCGCGAGCAAGATTCCACCGCTGCACAATTTCAAGGACTCGATGGCCAATCAGCCCGCCACCCTGGTGCTGGTGATCGGCGAATCCACCAACCGTCAGCGCATGAGTCTCTACGGTTACCCGCGTGAAACCACGCCGGAACTGGACAAGCTCAAGGACCAACTGGCGGTCTTCGACAACGTCATCACCCCGCGCCCTTACACCATCGAGGCATTGCAGCAGGTCCTGACGTTCGCCGACGAAGAAAACCCGGACCTGTACCTGTCGACGCCGTCGCTGGTCAGCATGATGAAACAGGCGGGCTACAAGACCTTCTGGATCACCAACCAGCAAACCATGACCAAGCGCAACACCATGCTCACGACCTTCTCCGAGCAGGCCGACGAGCAGGTGTACCTGAACAACAACCGCAACCAGAACGCCGCCCAGTACGATGGCGACGTGATCGAGCCGTTCAACAAGGCCCTGGCCGACGCGGCGCCACGCAAGTTAATCGTCGTGCATTTGCTCGGCACACACATGAGCTATCAGTACCGCTACCCATCGACCTTCGACAAGTTCAAGGACCGCAACGGCGTTCCGGCTGGCGTGCGGGACGATCAGTTGCCGACCTACAACAGCTATGACAACGCGGTGCTGTACAACGACTTCGTGGTTTCGAGCCTGATCAAGGACTACGCCAAGACCGATCCTAACGGCTTCCTGCTGTACCTCTCCGACCACGGCGAAGACGTTTTCGACTCTGCCGGTCACAACACGCTGGGTCGCAACGAGGCCAAGCCGACGGCGCCGATGTACACCATTCCATTCATGGCCTGGGCCTCGCCGAAATGGCGCGAAAGCCATGACTGGAGCTTTGCCGGTGATCTGGGGCGGCCTTACAGCAGTTCGCACCTGATCCATACCTGGGCCGATCTGGCGGGCCTGAGCTTCGATGAACTGGATCGCAGCAAGAGCGTGGTCAGCGACAGTTACAAGCCGCGCCCACTGCTGATCGGCAATCCTTATGAGCGCGAGCAGAAAGCGCTGATCGACTTCAGCCTGATCAAACCCAAGGTGAAGCCGACCCCGGCAGTCGCTCAGCAATAAACCTGTAGGAGCGATGCTTGCTCGCGAAGAGGTCGGCAGATTCAACATCTATGCTGGCTGGGCCAATGTCTTCGCGAGCAAGCTTCGCTCCTACAATTGCACTGCAAGATAATAATAATTCTCGTTTAGTGCTAAATACCCCCGCCCTCCTTCGTCTTTGAACAAACGGATTTTTTTCCATCGACGACAAGGAGTCGGCCGCGATGTTCGCGCCTATCACCCGTTCCATGACCTTTACCCTTGGCCTTTGCAGTGCCGCGCTGAGCCCGGACCTTCTGGCTGAAACCGACCCGGACAAACAACCCTCCGCCCTGGAACTCGGTGCCACCAGCGTCACGGCCCAAGGCTTGGGCAGCACCACCGAAAACACCGGGTCGTACACCACCGGCGCCATGAGCACCGCCACCCGCCTGAACCTGTCGATCAAGGAGACGCCACAATCGGTGTCCGTGATCACGCGCCAGCAAATGGACGACTTCAAACTCGATACCCTCTCCGACGCCATGCGCCAGACCACGGGCGTGGTGGTTCAACACAACGACTCGGACCGGGTCGTCTATTCCTCCCGCGGCTACACGATCAACAACTTCCAGATCGACGGGATGCTCAACACCTTCAACTACATGAAGTCCGATTCCGACACCATCATCTATGACCGTATCGAAGTCGTCCGCGGGGCAACCGGCCTGACCACGGGCGCAGGCGACCCTTCGGCCACCATCAACATGGTGCGCAAGCGTCCGACGGCGCAGTGGGAAGCCAAAACCGGTGTCAGCGGCGGCAGTTATGACGATTACTACAGTTACGTCGATGTCGGCGGGCCGCTGGCGTTCGACGGACGCTTGCGCGGGCGCAGCGTGCTGGCCTATCGCGACAGTCATTCGGTACGCGACAAGTATCAGCTGCAACGGGAAGTCGGCTACGGGATTCTCGAAGCCGATCTGACCGACGATACGCTGCTGGCCGTGGGTTATGACTATCAGGACAAACAGGTGCAGGGCACCTCATGGGGGACCGTGCCCTACTGGAACGCGGATGGCAGCAAAGCCAACCTCGGCCGCTCCACCAACATGGCCACACCCTGGAGTTCCTGGCCGCTGAAAGACAAGACCGCGTTCGCCACGCTGGACCAGCAATTGGGGATGGGCTGGCACCTCAAGGCGGCGTACACCCATCGAGAAAGCGACACCGACGGCAAGATTTACTACGGCGGAGGCGGCTTCCCCGAGGCGGATCGCAGCGGCATGATCGCCAACGTCAGCCACATGATCGGCACGCAAAAAATGAAGGCTTACGACTTCAACGTGTCCGGACCCTATTCATTGTTCGGGCGTGAGCACGAAATGATGCTCGGGTATGGCGAAGCCGAACGCAGCGACGAAAGCCCACACACCGTCGATGGCGCTCGCGCGAAGGACTACGAAAACGTACCCGACTGGAAGTACATGGGTGGCATCCCCAAATTCCCCGACACCGTCACCAGCCTGCCTGGCTCCAGCGACAACACCCGCCAAAAGGCCGGTTACCTGGCCACTCGCCTGACGTTGACCGACGATCTGCACGCCGTCCTCGGCAGCCGCTATGGCAGCTGGAAAGCGTCGAAAACGGCTAACAGTTACACCGACAATCTGCAGTTGAGCGAGTCCGAAGTTACCCGCCAGCAACACAACGACCAATGGACGCCATACGCCGGACTGCTGTACGACCTGACGCCCGAATACACGGCTTACATCAGCTACACCGATATCTTCAAGCCACAAACCAACCGCGACAGCAGCCGCAAGTACCTCGAACCGGTGGTGGGCAGCAACTATGAACTGGGCCTCAAGGGCAGCCTGCTGGAGGAGCGACTGAACCTCGCCACCGCCGTGTTCTGGAGCAAACAGGACAATGTCGCCGAACGCGACGATTCGGTGCCGCCGGACCCGGTTACCGGCGAGGAGTTCTACACCTCCAGCGGTAAGGGCAACAAGGTTCAGGGTTTCGAAGCCGAGCTCTCCGGCGAGGTCATGCCGCACTGGAACATGACCGCCGGTTACACCTACACCCACTCGGTCAATGGCGAAGAAAAACGCACCAATACCAGTCAGCCACTGAACCTGCTTCGGGTGTCCACTTCGTATCGCCTGCCTGGCGACTGGCAGGCCCTGACTGTGGGCGGTGCAGTGAACTGGCAAAGTGACGTTTACCGCGCCGCCAATCGCCCGGTCGGACGCAACGCCGCTGGCCGTGTGATAACTGAACGCACAAACATCCGGCAAGGGGCGTACACCGTGGTCAACCTGATGTCACGTTACGAGTTCGACCCACACCTGTCCGCCTCGCTCAACGTCGAGAACCTGTTCGACAAGAAGTATTACGACAACGTCGGTTTCTACAACGGCGTGTATTGGGGTGATCCGCGTACGGTGACACTGAGCCTGGACTGGAAGCTCTAGGCACAGTTAATTCCCAATCGACGAAATCGGCAGATAATGTTCTCGCGACATTGCTTCATGGATGAAAAGCACCCGATATCCGTTTTGGGAGGCGAACCATGAAACGTACACCCTTGATCGTTGCCGGCCTGATGACGTTCGTTTCGGTCAGCGCATTTGCCGAAGGTGGCGCAGAACGCATGCGCTATTACTACGAAAGCCTGCGGCTCAGCCAACAGGAGAATCAAAGTCAGCAAACCGCTGAGGTCCGGGTTCCGGACGATCAAACGGCGCAAGTGACCGAGCATTACAAACTCTGACTGTAGGAGCCAGCTTGCTGGCGATGGCGTCTTTGAAATCGCCATCGCCAGCAAGCTGGCTCCTACAAAAAGCAGAGCGCGTTGTTAAAGGGGTTTGGTCCAGAACAGCATCCGGCCGTGCTCCGGATCGAACATGCCGGCGCTGAAGCCGAATTTAGCGTAGGACGACTGCGCCACGGCATTGCCTTCCAGCACCTCCAGCGTGATTTTGCAGCAGCCGCGCTGACGGGCGATTTCCTCGACCTTTTGCAGCATTTTCTGGCTCAGGCCCAATCCGCGAAACTGTTTCACCACAATCACGTCATGCACGTTGACCAATGGCCGACAGGCAAACGTCGAAAAACCTTCAAAGCAATTGACCAGCCCTGCCGGTTCGCCCCCGACGAAAGCCAGCACGCTGAACGCATGGGGACGTTTGGCCAGTTCCCCCGGAAGGTGCTCCAGCACCTCGGCCGGCAAAGAATGACCGATACCCATCGGGTCCTCGGCGTAATGATTCAACACCTGACCTACCGCTTCGGCATGCACCGGATTGGTGTAACTGGCCTGAAGCACAAGTATTTCTGCGGATTCCATTTCCACCTCGATTACACATGAAATTGCCCCGGCGCGTAGATCGCGCCGCAGGGCACAGCGACCCTATCGCGAGTCCCGTTCATCGCGCAATCTTTAAACCGAGGTGCCCCAGATCAATGCTTCGGTCCACCCCAGTTCGGCGAAATCCGCCGCCCTCAGGCCCGACTCCCCGGCGCAGAAAAACTCGTCCAGTTGTGGTGGCGCGACCGACGTGCCGCTGAGCATGGCGTGTACCTGCCCGCGATGATGGATCTGATGCTCAAGCAGATGAGACAGCAGGCGCAATCGACTGTCGTATTGCGGCGTGTCTCGGGCGATTGTCACGATTTTGCCGAGGTCGGCGTCGCGCATCTGCTCGCAGTAGGCGATCAAGCGGCGGTCAACCTGGGCCTGTTCGCGCTGCAGGTCTGCGGCAGCGGTGAACGGTTCGTCTTTGTTGAAGAACACCGTGCATTCAGGATGCGGAACATCACCACGCAACTCCCGCTCCAGCGCATCCATGTAAAACCAGTCGCAGGTCAGGATGTGGTTGAGGGTCGCACGCAGGCTGGGGAAGTAACTGACGCGCGGCGCCGCCAGTTCCTCTGCGCTCAACTGGCTCCAGGCCTTGGCCAGTCGATGATTGGCCCAGGCGTTCTGATAAGCCATGCTCAGCAAATGGTGGGACAAGGGCTGATTCATGTTCGCGGCTCCTTGGGTTCAAGCGTCGGCGAAACGTTGCAGCTGCATTTCCTGTAGGCGACTGAGTGTGCGGCGGAACGGGAATTCCAGATAGCCTTCGGTGTAGAGCGACTCCATCGGCACCTGGGCTTCGAGGTACAACGGCACTTTGCGGTCATAGCATTCGTCCACCAACGCGATGAAGCGCCGCACACCGTCGTCGTGCACCGACAATTGCGGCAACTCGCGATCACCCGCCACCACCCGCTCGACTCCGTCTTCGGTGCCACGGGCGATGCGGCCGGCGCGTTTTTGCGCGCTGAGGTTGGGCACGTCACTCAACAGAATAGCCCTGAAGGTGTCGCACAGGGCCATGAAATCCATGGCGGCAAAGGGTTGCTCACAGAGGTCGGCGTAACGGCTCCAGAGCACGGTTTCACTGGCCCGCACCACATTCAGCGAACGGTAACCGACCTTGATCGGTTCACTGGAGACTGACTGGCCGACGGTCAGCGCCTTGAACACCTCCCCCAACGCGCCGGGTTGCCCTGGCGCGGCGACCCAATAGCGTTGCAAACCAGCGCCGGGATGCAGGCGATGATCTTCGCCGCCATCCACCGCGATCACCTGCATGTGCTGCTTGATCGCCTCGATAGCGGGCACGAAGCGGTCGCGGTTGAAGCCATCGGCGTACAGCATGTCCGGCGGCTGATTGGACGTGCAGACCACCACCACGCCTTCCTCGAACATCACCTGAAACAAGCGCCCGAGAATGATTGCGTCGCCAATGTCGTTGACGAACAGCTCATCGAAACACAGCACGCGGACTTCTTCGCTCAGCTCGCGGGCCAGGGCTTTGAGCGGATCGGCGGTGCCGGTCAGCTGAAACGAGCGTTGATGCACCCACCCCATAAAATGGTGAAAGTGCTGGCGCCGGGCCGGGACCTGCAGGCTTTGGTAAAACTGATCCATCAGCCAGGTCTTGCCACGCCCGACGGGGCCCCACAGGTACACGCCCGTGACCGGCGTTTGACCTTCATGCAACGCTTCATAGCATTTTTGCAGCGCCCAGACGGCATGTTCCTGGGCTTCGTCCTGGACGAAGCCCTTCTGTTCGATGGCGTGTTGCCAGGCGCTTAACGGGGAGTCGGCATTCATGCGCGGCAGTATGCCATCGTGACGCGACGTCTACAGTGAAATGTCCAGCCGGGCGATCTTGCCCTGCTCGTTCAGGCGAAACATGTAGCGTAATTCCAAGGGGCTGCCGGGAAACGTCCCGGAGATCAGGTTGTGCACCAGCACCTTGCCGGTGCGCTGTTGCACGTCGAGCACTTCGACCTTTGGCTGGTAACGCCGGGCAGTGTCTTGCATCCATTGGGCGATGGCCTGGGTGCCAATCCGGTGTTGACCTTCATCGAACACATTGGCGTCCTCAGCGAAAAAACTGGCGACCCTCGAAGTGTCGCGGGCATTGGCGGCAGCAATGTAAGCGGCGATGGCGGGCGCCAGTACAGAGGCAGGATGGGACATGGTGACAGCTCCTTGTTGGTTGATTCTGACGCCATGCTAGAACACGCCTGTGTCAGTTCTTGTCAGGAGTGAAACGCCCGGCTTCATCCAGTTGCATCTGCTTGCGCCAGGTACGCAGCAGATCACTGCGCCGCCCCGGATAACGCTCGCCCTGCTCGCTCGCCGCCGAAATCCGGTCGGTACGGAAGGTCCGATAGGCGCCGCGCAACTCACACCAGGCCACGATGATCCGCACTTCATTGAGAAACCCCAGCGCCAGCGGCCAGATCAGCCGCTGACTTGGCACTTGCTGTGCGTCTGCATAGTCGATGTGCAGCTTGGCCTGATCGCGAATCGCCTGGCGAAACGCATTCAGCGGCACGGCATTTGGCGCGAAGCCATAACCGGGCGGGCCCGGCATTACCGTCGGGTTGCGCAGAGCGTCCAGCGCTTCGGGGGCGAGTACCGCAGCAATCTTGGCCAGCGCATCGGCCGCCGCTTTGCTCAACACCTCATCGCCACGCTGATCCACATAACGCAGCCCCAGCACGATGGCTTCGGTTTCATCGGCATTGAGCATCAACGGCGGCAGGAACAAACCGCTGCGCAACACGTAACCGATCCCCGCCTCGCCGTAGATCGGCGCGCCCAATGCGGTGAGTTCGGCGATGTCGCGGTAGAGCGTACGCTCGGAAATCTCAAGCTCGGTGGCGAGTGTCGCCGCCGTGACCGGACGACTTTTACCGCGCAGCACTTGCAACAAAGTCAGTAAACGCGTTGTACGAGACACAATCGGCAGGCTCTGTGCGGGAATGATGTCGCAGATTAGCAGAGCCCCCTGTCAGAAAGTGGCAGTAGCCACGGGCCCGTTTTGCCACACATGAAAAAGCGTCTTGACTGAATACATGACTGGCATCATCTTTAATACATGTCTTGCGACATCTATATTAATCCGCAGCGTCTTCCTCCAGGAGTCATCCCATGCATTACAAGGTGTTCGGCCGAAAAACCGGCTTGCGTGTCGCGGAACTGGCGCTGGGAGCCGGTAACTTTGGTACGGGTTGGGGTCATGGCGCCGAGCGCGATGAAGCCAAGCGCATCTTTGATGGCTACCTGGAGGCCGGTGGTAATTTCATCGACACCGCAAATGGCTATCAAGGTGGCCAGTCGGAAGCCATGCTCAGCGAGTTTATCGCCGCAGAGCGCGATCGCCTGGTCATCGCCACCAAATACACGTTGGGGACTACACCGGCCGCAGGCATTTCCCACACCGGCAACAACCGCAAGAACATGGTCCGCGCCGTGGAAGAAAGCCTGACACGGCTCAAGACCGACCACATCGACCTGTTCTGGGCGCACATGAGCGACGGTGTCACGCCCACGGAAGAAATCCTCCGTGGTTTTGATGATCTGGTGCGCGCGGGCAAGATTCATTATGCCGGGCTGTCGAACTTCCCAGCCTGGCGCATCGCCCGCGCCGATCTGCTGGCTGAAGTTCGCGGTTTTGCGCCGATTGCCGCCATTCAGGTCGAGTACAGCCTCGCCGAGCGCACAGCTGAACGTGAACAACTGCCGATGGCCGAAGCGTTGGGGCTGGCCGCAACCTTATGGTCGCCGCTGGGTGGCGGGTTCCTGACCGGCAAATACCGCTCCAACGACGAGAACAACCGTGCCGCCAAACTGGGCATGCTGGTACACGCCGAGAAAAGCTCCCGCGAAACCGCCCTGCTCGACACCTTGCTCGCGGTCGCGGCGGAGCTAGACGCCAGCCCGACGCACGTGGCCATTGCCTGGCTGCGGGAAAAAGCCAAACGCTCGACCACGGCGCTGATTCCGATTCTGGGTTCGCGTACGCGTGAGCAGCTGGATGCGACGTTGGGGGCTTTGGATGTGCAGTTGAGTGCCGATCAGTTGTCGCGGCTGGATGGGATCAGTGAAGTGGCGAAAGGTGTGCCGCATGAGTCCATTGCAGGATCTGTTGCGCGGTTTAGCGGAGGCGAAACCCTGGATCTGCCGATAATCCCGGTCGCCTGAAATAGCATCGCCGGCAAGCCGGCTCCTACAAGTTTTGCGGGGCGTACACCTGTTGTGTTCGGCGCAATCCTGTAGGAGCCGGCTTGCCGGCGATGGCGTCAGCACATTTATTGATCCACCTAATGCTTCGCCGCATACAGACACAGCATCTCCATCGCCAATGTCGCCGCCGCCAGTGAGGTAATGTCCGCACTGTCGTAGGCCGGCGCCACTTCCACCACGTCCATCCCCACCAGATTGATCCCGCGCAAGCCGCCGAGGATTTCCAGCGCCTGGACCGTGCTCAAACCGCCACACACCGGTGTGCCGGTGCCGGGTGCGAAGGCCGGGTCGAGGCAATCGATGTCGAACGTCAGGTACACCGGGTTGTCGCCGACCCGTGCGCGAATCGCTTCGACAATCGCATCCACCCCACGCCGATGCACTTGCCGCGCATCCAGCACCTGAAAGCCCTGAGGATCGTCATTGGTAGTGCGCAAACCGATTTGCACCGAGCGCGACGGGTCCACCAGACCTTCCTTGGCCGCGTGCCAGAACATCGTGCCGTGATCGACGCGCTTGCCCTCTTCATCCGGCCAGGTGTCGCTGTGCGCGTCGAAGTGAATCAACGACAGCGCCCCATGTTTACGGGCATGCGCCTTGAGCAGCGGGTAACTGATGAAGTGATCGCCGCCGAACGTCAACATGGCGCAACCGGCATTCAGAATGTGCTCGGCGTGGGCTTCAATGCTTTCCGGCACCGAATGCGGCGAGCCGTAATCGAAGTCGCAATCACCGTAGTCGATCACCGCCAGATGATCGAACGGGTCGAACGTCCAAGGCCAATGGCGCTCCCAGGCGATCCCGGTGGACGCCGCACGAATGCCGCGCGGTCCGAAACGTGCGCCGGGACGGTTACTGGTGGCGGTGTCGAACGGCACGCCGCTGACGGCCACGTCGACACCACGCAAGTCGCGGCTGTACCGACGACGCATGAAGCTGGTGATACCGGCGTAGGTACTTTCGGCGGCAGTCCCGTAGAGACTGTCGCGGGTCATGGCCTGATCGTTTTGCATTGGGACGTCCATCAGGTGCTCCTTCTTGTTTATTTATTGGCGGCTACGGAAAGTGGTCCACAAACGGGTGCGCTGACGCATGTCCTTGAGGCTCATGCTGCGGTCGGCGTACAGCCGTTCGCGCACATCGGCCAGTGGGTAAATGTCGGGATCGCTGCGTACCGCCTCATCCACCAGCGGTGTGGCGGCCTGGTTGGCGGTGGCAAAGAACAGCGTGTTGGTCAGCGCCGCGACGGATTCGGGACGCAACATGAACTCGATGAAGGCCCGCGCAGCTTCGGGGTGCGGCGCGTCCTTGGGGATGGCCAGGTTGTCCTGCCAGACCAGCGTGCCTTCCTTGGGAATCCGGTACGCCACTTCATACGGTTTGTTGGCCTTGCGCGCCTGATCAGCAGCCATGCTTGCGTCACCGTTGTAGGTCAAGGCCAGGCAGACGCTGCCGTTAGCCAGGTCGTTGATCTGCCGGCCACTGGCTACGTACAGCACATTCGGCTGCAACTGATGCAACAACGCCTCGGCGGCTGACAGATCAGCCTTGTCGGTTCTGTAGGGATCTTTACCGAGGTAGTGCAGCGCCAGGCCGATCACTTCCTGCGGCGAATCGATGATCGCCACGCCGCAGTCTTTCAGCTTGCTGGCGTATTCGGGTTTGAACAGCAAGTCGAGACTGTTGAGCGGCACATCCGGCAAGCGCTTTTTCACCGCCTCCACATTCATCCCGAGTCCGAGCGTGCCCCAGGTATATGGAACGCCATAGCGGTTGCCGGGATCGACCGCGGCGAGTTTTTCCAGCAAGTCCGGATCGAGGTTGGCGTAGCCCTTGAGGCCTTCATGGGGAATCGCCTTCAACGCTCCGGCTGCCAACCCCCGCGCCAGCACGCTGGACGACGGCACCACCACGTCATAGCCGCTGCCGCCGGTGAGCAACTTGGTTTCGAGGACTTCCGAGGAATCGAACGTGTCGTAGCGCACGTGAATGCCGGTTTCCTGCTCGAAACGTTGCAAGGTTTCCGGGGTCACGTAATCGGCCCAACTGTAAAGATTGACGACCTTCTCCTCGGCATGGGCCGACACGGAGGCGGCAAGGAACAGCGCGGGTAAACACAGCTTGAATAGAGGAGCCATGACGAACACCTGACCAGAGGAAGTGGCCCCAGCATGCGTCGTCGGATACATTGGAAAAATACCAAGTCAGTTACCCTGACTTTATTGCGGAGTAATGTTTGATGCTCGGCCAGCTTCACGATGTGGATCTGCAATTGCTGCGTCTGTTCGTCAGCGTGGTGGAGTGCGGCGGTTTCAGCGCGGCCCAGGGTGAACTGGGCCTGAGCCAGTCGAGCATCAGCCAGCAAATGGCCAGGCTTGAAACCCGGCTTGGCTATCGGCTGTGCAGTCGCGGCAAGGGCGGATTCAGGATCACCCCCAAAGGCGAACAACTGTTGACCGCGACACGCGGACTGTTTGAATCCATTGAAGCGTTCCGTCATCAATCCAATGGCGTGGCCGGTCGGCTGATCGGCGAGGTGCGCCTGGGGCTGTCCGAAGCCGTGGATCAATCGGTGCTGCAACGGGTAGCCGAGGCGATCCGGCGCTTTCGCGAACGCGATGAGTCGGTGCGCATCGAATTGATCAGCGCCATGCCCGGCGAAATGGAGCGCTTGCTGCTGCAACAACGGCTGGACCTGGCGATCGGCTATTTCTCACAGGTACAAAGCGCGTTTGACTACCGCGAACTGTTCAGCGAAACCCAGCACTTGTATTGCGCCGCCGGCCATCCGCTGTTCACCGACGAGGCGCCGGACGATCAAGCGTTGCAGGCGTGCGATCGGGTGGATCACCCTTACCGCTTTCTGCGCAGCGACGAGCCCTTTCAGGGTAAACGGTGCTCGGCGCGCTCGGAACAGGTCGAAGGCACCCTCGCCTTCATTCTGTCCGGCAAGCATGTCGGTTACCTGCCCAGCCACTTTGCCCGCAGTTGGGAGGACAAAGGATTGCTCAGGGCCGTGCGCCGCAGCGACATGAG
This sequence comes from Pseudomonas sp. GT1P32, assembly GCF_054897805.1. NCBI lineage: Bacteria > Pseudomonadati > Pseudomonadota > Gammaproteobacteria > Pseudomonadales > Pseudomonadaceae > Pseudomonas > Pseudomonas sp. GT1P32. Next base: position 936,130 of record NZ_CM142704.1, on the reverse strand, counting down.
TTTCGACGTGGCGTTCCACCTCGCCCGCCACCGTGCGCAGGTGCCGGGGGATGCGCAGAAAGCCTTTGAAGAAGATCTGCTGGCAGCGTTCGCCTGAACCACACCGCAAATCCCCTGTAGGAGTGAGCTTGCTCGCGAAGGCGGTGTGTCAGTCAACATTTGTATCGACTGACACACCGCCTTCGCGAGCGGGCTCACTCCTACAAGGGTTTTGTGTAAGTCGATGAATTTTCTGGCATCCTGCGCCTCCATTTTCTGACCCGGCCCGCCTTTCGGCACGCAAACCACCATGACCGCCTCTGAAAAAGCCCCTGCCCCGCGCCACAACGACCTGATCTACGGCCTCGACGACCGCCCTCATTTGACCGCCACCGTCTTCGCCGCCCTGCAACACGTACTCGCCAGTTTCGTCGGCATTATCACCCCGACCCTGATCATGGGCAGCGCCCTCGGCCTGCAAAGCGAAATCCCCTATCTGATCAGCATGGCGCTGTTTGTTTCGGGGCTGGGCACCTTCGTCCAGGCGCGGAAGTTCGGCCCGATCGGTTCCGGTTTGCTGTGTCTGCAAGGCACCAGTTTCTCGTTTATCAGCGTGATCCTCAGCGCCGGTTTCATGGTCAAGGCTCGCGGTGGTGGCACTGATGAGATCCTTTCGACAATCTTTGGCGTGTGCTTTTTCGCTGCGTTCATCGAAGTGGTGTTGAGCCAGTTCATCGGCAAACTGCGGATGCTGATCACGCCGGTGGTAACCGGCACGATCATCACGCTGATGGGGTTGTCGCTGATCAAAGTCGCCATGACCGACATCGCCGGCGGCTTCGGCGCGACGGATCTCGGCGCCGCCAGTCACCTCGCGTTGGCTGCGTTGGTGCTGGGCACCATCGTGGTGTTGAACCGTGTTGATGTGCCGTTCCTGCGCCTCGGCGCCATCGTGATCGGCCTGACCCTCGGTTATTTCGTGGCGTGGCTTATGGGCCAAGTGGATTTCGGCAGCATGCCCGACGTACCACTGATGAGCGTGCCGGTGCCGTTCAAGTACGGTTTCAACTTCGACTGGGTGGCGTTCGTGCCGGTGGCGGTGATTTTCCTCGTGTCGCCGCTGGAGGCCGCCGGTGACCTGACGGCCAACTCGATGATTTCCCGGCAGCCGGTCAAAGGCCCGATCTACATTCGCCGGATCAAATCCGGCCTGCTCGCCGACGGTCTCAACTCGGCCATGGCGGCGGTGTTCAACAGCATGCCGATGGTGACCTTCGCGCAGAACAACGGCGTGATTCAACTGACCGGCGTGGCCAGCCGTTACGTGGCGTTTTTCATTGCCGGCCTGCTGGTGGTGCTAGGGCTGTTCCCGATGATCGGCGCGGTGCTGCAACTGATGCCGAAACCGGTGCTCGGCGGCGCTGAGTTGGTAATGTTCGGCACCGTTGCGGTGGCCGGGATCAAGATCCTCGCCGAAGCCGGCCTGCATCGGCGCAACATGCTGATCGTCGCGATTTCCCTTGGCATGGGCCTGGGTGTGGCGGCCGTGCCGGAGGTGTTGCGAGAGCTGCCCAAGGCGCTGCATAACATCTTTGAATCGCCGATTACCGTCGGCGCGTTGTGCGCTATCGTGCTGAACATCTTCCTGCCCGAGGAATTCATCGAGCTGGAAGAAGACGATTTCGATCCGGAAGCCTCGATCCTCCAGGTCATGGAAAACCCGGATGTCCCGCTTCACCGATAGTGGCAAACTCAACCTGCCGGGCTCGATAGCCGAAACCTGGTAAATCCGCATCAAGGATGCCGAACAAAACATGGAAGTCACCCCTACGCTGTACACCGAACGCCTGATCCTGCGCCCGCTGGAATTGGCCGATGCCGACGATATTCAGCAACAGTTTCCACACTGGGAAGTGGTGCAGTATCTGAACGCGCTTGTGCCCTGGCCTTATCCCTCGGACGGTGCCCTGACCTACTTGCGTGATATTGCGTTGCCCGCGATGGCTGCGGGCAAAGAGTGGCACTGGTCGATACGGTTAAAGTCCGCGCCGGAACAGCTGATCGGCAATGTCAGCCTGATGGATGAACAGGACAACCACCGCGGATTCTGGCTAGGCCCGCAATGGCAAGGCCAGGGATTGATGAGTGAAGCCAGTGCGGCCGTGACCGAGTACTGGTTCGAAGCACTTGGCCGAACAGTTCTGCGCGTGCCGAAAGCGGCGCCGAATATCGGCTCGCGCAAACTGTCGGAGCGGACCGGCATGCGCTTGATCCGCACTGATGAGGGTGATTTTGTCGGTGGACGATTCCCCAGGGAATTCTGGGAGATCACGCGTGAAGAGTGGCACCAGCAACACTGAAGTTCCAATGCGGGTGCAAGTCTGCGTGGTAGGACTTGAAGGGGTCTCTTGCAAAACAACGCTACTTACAAAAAAGAACACTCAAGCTCACCCAGAAAACCAACCTGACTTTCTGGGTGATGCCCCCTGCTCCGCTATATCTTGTGGATTGGCTCAGAAAAAATTACCACCTCAGGCAGGCTTCTACTCAATACTAAAAAACGACAATCACAAACCAAGACTAACGCTTCACCAACACAAACTTCTTCATCAACACCTACACGGCTGGGATATTCCGTGATGGGCGACATAGAACTATTGACCAGCAAGGCGTGCCTCTCAAAGAATTATGGAACCAAAAGGCCCCCACTTTTCGTTCGATCCGACATCATTATTGGTTCCATCGTATTGAACTCCAAAAACAAATCCCGCCCCACCCGCCGCCCAATTATATTTTACTGCAGCGACCAGTTCTTCAGAGTGCCACTGATGGTCCATAATCAACGTATCCGGGCTTTCCACCTTCGTAGTATTATTTGAACCACTCGAAACATTAAGATATATATTTGCCCGACGCCAAACTTTATTAGTCGGCCGACTAGTCAACATGTACTTCGACATATGAACATACAAATACCCATTCTGATAAAAATATTGATATTCTATTTTGCCTTTCAATTCCGGCACACGAACATGTTGATGATCGTAAACATGAGCTGACACCGCCCCCCAGTCACCAGTGAACGCTGGAACCTCATTTTTGTTCTGCTTTTTGCGCTCACTCCCAGCCAGGTGAATTGTTGTTTCGGTATTTTTTTTGTTCATTCCAGTAACCCCTGCTAAAGAAGTAAAAAACACGCATGAAATTACCCGTTATATCAACGACACACCACTGTCAGAAATGACAGTCCTTTAGAATAAAATGGAGTAGTTCAAAACCATCTGATTTCGAAATCTGAAGAATTTTCAACGTTAAGGTGAATTAATTGGATGCGAGCCGAACTTCATCAGCAATCAGGCGCCCATGAAAAGTCCCAGTGCTGTGTGCGTGGCTTGAGAGAATTGGGCTCGAAAAACGTGACGCAGAACTTGAGTGGAAGCGTAATGGAAGTGTTTGATTTGGCCCATTGGAACCTATCGTCTGAAGCCATGCCTTCGCAAGCAGGCTCGCTCCATTGAGGGTTATGTGTTGAACCGGACACCGGGTTTGGCCCGTTCATCCACGGTCAACTCAAACACATCCGGGCGCGCGTAGTGGCCGACGACGTCGTAGTCGTAACGCGCACGGATCAGGTCGTCGGTGTCAATTTCGGCGGTGAGCAGTCCGCGCTCGCCGCGTAGCGGCCCGGCCAGAATGTCGCCCATCGGGCCAACGATTACGCTGCCACCGGCAATCAACGGCCGGTCCGCCGGCCAATTGGCGATCTCGACGCCCAGGGCTTGCGGCGAATCCTGAACCTGACAGGCACTGACCACAAAGCAGCGCCCTTCATGGGCGATGTGGCGCATGCTCACCTGCCACATCTCCCGCTCGTCCACCGTGGGTGCGCACCACACCTCCACACCTTTGGCGTACATCGCCGTGCGCAGCAGCGGCATCATATTTTCCCAGCACACCACCGCACCGATCCGCCCGACCTGGCTGTCGATCACTGGCAAAGTGGAGCCATCACCCTTGCCCCAGATCAGCCGTTCGGTGCCCGTGGGCATCAGTTTTCGGTGTTTGGCGACCAGTCCAGCCTGCGGGTCGAAATACAACGCGGTGCAATACAAGGTGCTGCCAGCGCGTTCGATGACGCCAATCACCAGATTGGCCCCGGTGCGCGCCGACAACCCGGCCAGCGCTTCGGTTTCTACACCTGGGACGTCGATGGCGTTGGCGAAATACCGGGCAAATGCTTCTCGACCTTCCGGCAGTCGATAACCCAGTTGCGTGCCGAACCCCTCGCCTTTCGGGTAACCACCGAGCAACGCTTCGGGCATGACCACCAGCGCCGCGCCGGTTTCAAGGATGGCGTTTTCGTACGAGAGGATTTGCTCCAGGGTCTCGGCCTTGCCGCCGGGCAGTGCGCCGATTTGCAGTGCAGCAACGATTGACTTGGGCATTGCAGTAACTCCATTCGAATCGGGTGTTGCTCATTCTCAGGCGCTACCGGATCATGAATAAAGCCCCGTTCGCTGCTGAATGATATGAACACCATGAATATCGCCTCCGTCGATCTCAACCTGCTCAAAGTCTTCGAAGCCTTGCATGAAGAATCCAGCGCCAGCCGCGCAGCGTTGCGTCTGGGCGTCACGCAGTCGGCGGTCAGCGCGGCGTTGCGCCGACTGCGCGAGGTATATGGCGATCAGTTGTTTGTGCGCACCGGCCGAGGCCTGGCGCCGACGCTCAAGGCCAATCAGCTGAAACCGGTGGTCAGCGACGCGCTGAACAAATGTCGACAAAGCCTGGCAATGGTCGATCCGGCCGCCCATCACTACGAAGGCCGTTCAGTCACGGTGGGCATGTCGGATGATTTCGAAATTGCCTACGGCCGCCGCTTGATCGAAGAGATCGCCCGTTGCGCGCCGAAGTTACGGCTGATCTTCCGCCAGACCCACAGCCAGATCGTCGCCCACGCGTTGATGGAGCGCAGCATCGACCTGGCGATCACGGCCGGCGGGTTTGCCGAACGGTTGCTGAGTCGTCAGGTATTGGGGGAAGGCGATTATCTGTGTCTGGTTGACCCGACGAGTCTGGCCGCGGGACAGCAAACCATCGACCTTGAGGAGTTCGTCACCCGTGAACATATTCTGGTGTCATCGGGTGGCTTTATCGGGATCACCGACGAAGGATTGGCCGCGTTGGGCCTGAGCCGGCGGGTATGCGCTTCGACCACGCATTTCGCAGCGTTACCGCATCTGCTCAAGGGCAGTCAGGCGGTGGCGACCATCCCGGCGCATGCCGCCCGAAGCATCGCCGCGCTCAGCGGTTTGACGCTGCTGCCCTGCCCGTTGGCATTGCCGCGTTACCCGATCGAGCTGGGCTGGCGTACCAGCACGCAGCTCGATCCGGTGGTGTTGAAAGTGCGTGAGGCGATTGTCGCGATTTTTGCGTGAAGCCGGCCTTATTTGGCCGCCATCAACCGATTGACTTCACTGCGCACCATGTTGGCGAATTCCGGAGGCGACATGCCGTCGAGTTCGGAACGCACCCACTCGGCCCATTTGCCTTTGCGCTTGGCGCGTTCGCCGAACAAGCGTGCGGCCTCGCCTTTGGCTTTGCCCAGGTTGTTCTGCCAGAGTTCGAACAGACGGGATTTCTCGTCTTCAAGCGCTGCGCGTTCGGCAAGGGGTTTGTCGGCCAGATTGAAGCTCATGGGGAGTTACCTGCTGCGTAAATAGGCGACATCTTACACTGTAGGAAGAAATGTCCTGCGCAGGATTTTTCTACGAGAGGGCCTGCGCAGGTAAAATCGCTGCAACTTTTTCAATCGCCGCAGACTCCATTGTTCACTGCCCACTCACCTGCAAGGAGTATCCCAATGGCTCGGAAAACCGCCGCACAAGCCGCCGAAGACCAAATCAAGGATCAAGCGTTCAGCGAGCTTCAGGCGCTGATCGAAGAGTCGGAAAAACTGCTGAAAAGCAGTGCCTCGCTGGTCGGTGAGGAAGCGGATACGCTCCGTGGGCAAATCGCCCAGAAACTCCAGCAGGCGCGGGACTCGGTTACCCGCGTTCGTGACCGGACATTGCCCGCGGTCGAAGCCACAGAAACCTATATCGGTGGTCATCCGTGGCAAACCGTGGCGATTTCCGCCGGTTTCGGTTTGGTTGTCGGGTTGTTACTGGGCCGACGCTAAGCCCGCGATAACACAAATTGAAATACGGTCACTGTAGGAGCCGGCTTGCTGGCGATAGCGGTCGATCAGCCAACATCTATATCGGCTGATCCGCCGCCATCGCCAGCAAGCCGGCTCCTACAGGGTCCGTGTTTTGACGCTAGATCCCGGCCAATTCCCGCAGATTAGCCAGCGTATCGGCATCCAGCTGAATACCATCAGCGCTGGACTTGGCGCGCTGATGATGGCGGCGATCACCCGGCAACCGTTTGAGCCCCACACCGTGCATCTGCCGCACCAGTTCCTGGCTGCGCTCGGCAAAACTCTGCCCGGAGGCCTTGCTCGGATCGATCACGATCAACAGTTGGCCGGTCCATGGCGTCTTGGCACCAGGGTGGTTTTTCCAGTCGAATTCGAAGGAGAAATTGCCGCCGGTCAACGCCGCCGCCAACAGCTCCACCATCATCGACAACGCCGAACCTTTGTGCCCGCCAAACGGCAGCAACGCCCCACCCTCCAGAATCGCTTTCGGGTCCTGGGTCGGCTGACCGAGGCCGTCCACGCCCATGCCCGCGGGCAAGCGCTCGCCCTTGCGTGCGGCGATCTGCACATCGCCATGGGCGATGGCGCTGGTGGCCAGGTCGAAGACAATCGGATCACCGTCCGCGCGCGGGGCGGCGAAGGCAATCGGGTTGGTGCCAAACAGCGGACGATCGGCACCGTGCGGCACCACGCAGGTCATGCTGTTGACCACGCTCAACGCCACCAGCCCTTCATAGGCGAACGGCTCGACGTCCGGCCACAACGCTGCGAAGTGATGGGAATTGCGAATCGCCAACACCGCGATCCCGGCGCTGCGGGCCTTTTCTACCAGCAAGGCGCGTGCGGCGGCGAGCGCCGGTTGGGCGAAGCCATTGCCGGCGTCGACCCGGACAAAACCCGAGGCCACGTCTTCAACCACCGGCACGGCCTGGCCATTGACCCAGCCGCTTTTCAGCGTCGACACGTAACCGGGAATGCGGAACACGCCATGGCTGTGGGCGCCATCACGTTCGGCACCGGCGCAGTTGAGGGCCAGTGTCCTGGCGACCTCGGCGGAGGTGCCGTGACGAACGAAAATGCGTTCGAGCAAAAGGACGAGAGAATCAAAATCCAGGGTCGAGTTGGCCGAACTGACTGCCATTTCAGGCGAAGCGGTCATCTGAAGCTCCAGTGTTATTTTTAGAGGCGGGCGACAGGTCGATTAAGCGCTTTTTTACCGGCTTCCTGTCAAGTCTCTCGCGCAAGCAATATGTACCGCACCCCGCCTTTTCCCGCCCCCTATTGTTGCCCCTCGACCCAACGAGCTGCGCTGAACACCGCCGCAGTCCATCGAGGAAACATCATGACGACACCTGCACTGCCGTATTTTTTTGACGAAGCCTTGTCTGCATCCACTGCCGGGCTACTCGGCGAACGGGAAACCGCGCTGGGCTTTACCCTGGACGATCTGAACTGGTTGAATACGGTTTACAAGCCGACCCAGGCAGCCCGCAAAACCCATGAAAAACCGATGCAGGCCTTCCAGTTGCTGCTGTCTTTGCCCGGCAAGGCCGGCATTCCTTTGGCCGGTGCCTTTGCCATGAGCCGGCCCAATAATGGCGCGGTCACGCTCTTCACACCGTGCAAAGGCTTGATCAAATTCGCGGGCATGGCCGACCTCAAAAGCAAACTCAAAGAATGGTTGGCACAGGCCACTGAAAAAAGTGAACTGTTGCGCTTCCACTCCATCGAACAACGCCTGCCCTTGGCCGCCGCCGCTGCACTCGATATCTCCACTCAAGAAATCGAAGGCGCGGTATTCGAAGATCAGGAACTCACGCTCAAGCAACAGCAGGAGCAAAACATCAAGGCGATGGCGGACGAGTTGGTCAAGATGCCCACCTTGCAGTCAATGCTGGACGACCTCCTCAAGCACACGTTGTCCAAGCCATTCCCCAAGCTGGACCAGCGTCTGACGCGGCTGAAAAGTTTTGTCAGTACGGATTCTGCGTTTGATCACCGTGGAACGCCCCATGGGATTGCAACGCTGCCACTGAGCGAGGCCCTCCTGCATTTTTACCTGACGAATCAGTGGCCGGCGGGCGCCTCCAGGGTGTTTACCCATCCCGAGCACGCCACCAGCAGTAATGCCGATAACCAGACCTGGGAAAGCGCCGTAAAAAAAATCGCGCAAGGTTTTACGCCTCACCTGCAGGGCCTGCTCGAGACGTTCTGGGACTCGCTCATGAGCAATGGCTTGTCGCGCCGGGCTTTTTTCACCGAGGGCCTGCAAGACACTTTTCACGCGAGGCTGTTAAACCAGCACCAGCAGGGCACTTTGACGACAGAGCAATACCTGCGACTGATGAGTGTCAGCCTCGCACCGGCCGCGAACGATCCCCTTCGCATCGAAAAAGTGCGGTTCACCGCCCCCTTCAAACAATTCGCAGAGCTTGCCTCGACCTTGATGATCGGCGGCGCGAACACACTGGGTTTCCTGTACAGCCCCTCCCGCGGCATCGAGGCCACAAGCAACCTGCCAGCAGTGAAAAAAATCGCCCTGCAAATGCTCAACAGCGAAGGGCATGAAGACACGCTGCTCAAGTTCATGTCATTGAACGAACGCAGCACGTTTCTTGGACTGACGCTGAACGATCGGGTGATCGTCGGTGACCCCATCGTCGGCCCGGTGTTTGCACGCGTGATGACTGACATCATTGATAAACAACGGCAAAACCTCAGCCATGCCTTGAGCCGTTACCGTGAAAGCGAAGGCACGCTGGACCCTCACGCCTTGCTCGACAATGCCCTGGACGTCCGGGCATTGATCGATCCCCGCTTGCTGCTGCCTGAAGCCGTGGGACGCTGGAGCACTCGACCGGACCATGGCGTGAATGCGCGGCCGGCCACCGTGCGCGCCGAGTCGGCCAAACAGGAGCTGTCGCTGCTGAGCTCGGTCGAACAGGCGCTTGATCAAGTCCTTGAAAAACACCCGGTCATTCCCGCAACAACCCGCACGTTCGCCGCGGCGCAAAGCCTCGTCAGTTCATCATTGGCAGGTTTGAAATCGAGTGTTACCCACACACTGTCAACGGCACTGCGAAGTGAATTGAAGCTTCGCTCCGTCTCACGCACCCTGGGTGCGGCGGAACAGGCGATCATCAAAACCGTTCTCGATACGCCTACACGCGCGGACCGAGCGGCATTGAACGGTTTTTTACCGGAGGTCTTTTCCTTGGCGTTGAAGGCCGGCACCGCCGCAACCCCACTGAAACTGGCCAGCTGTTTTGTCCTGACTGAGCGGGGCGGCCTGGATCCGCTGCACTCAGGCAAGGCCATTCTGTGGACGCCGGCACTGGGCTTTGAAGCCTTCAAGGCACTGATGCCGCTAAAGGAAGAGCTCGAGCGACGCCTTAAAGACGAAAATCATCGTTCCATGCTTCTGGAAAACCTCGGTCGTAGCGAGCGATCGCCAGGCAGGGCCTACACACTGGCGCCCCTGCAACAGGTCCATGGGCATTTTCTCGACAATGTGCAAAGGCCCTTTGTTGATCTGGACCAGACCTTCGTCACCCGCGCGCTGACCACCCCGCTCTCCCCCGTGCCGCTGGCCAGTCTGCTGAATCTGGTGGCCCTGCGTGAGCCGATGACCGGGCTGAATCGTGCGACCGACATTGCCCAGTCCCTGATCACCCAGCAAAAACTGCCGGCCTGGCTGGCCAAGGCGCCAATCAAAGAGCTGATCCTGCATGGCGAATTGCTTCAGCAATATCTGCACAACGTCAAAGACGACCGGGACTACCTCACCGGCATCCGCTCATTGCAGTGCACCGCCCACGATGAACTGGAAAAACAACTCAAGGCCGACGACTTCAACATTGATCCGGACAAGGTCCAGGTCGAGATCAGCGCCAGCCCCTGGTCTGCGTCCAGCAAACAAACCCTGACCGATTTTGCGTTGGTTCACCTCAAGGACCTGGACACTGTCTTGCTCAAACTGACGTCGCTGGACACCACGGTCATTCCAGAGGGCATGGACGAACGCTACATCAAAGACCTGATACGCAATCTGAAACCGGGTGAGCATCAGCAAAAAATACTCAGCGCGGCCCTTGCCGACACCGTGGCAAACGCGGATCGCAGGCAGCGTTTTTACACGCAACTGCCCTGGCAACTGATGCACCACGCTCACGTGGAAAAACTGCAGGAACGCCTGAGCGAAACCGGGTTCGATCTGATCCGCCAGGTCATGGACATGCCAGACGCCGTCGCCCGTGCAGCCGTCGACGGTGCCCACGCGATCATCCGGCCCCTGGAGTTTCTCGGTGTCAGGAGCGGACAAACCGTCAAAGTGCCGGGCGTCTATCTGATCGGTTCATCGGCCGACAGCACAGGGCCGCAGGTGCTTGTCGCCCCTCACAGTCCACGGCACGGGATCAAGGAATATCAAAGCGAAACCCAGCTGCTGACAGAACTGAAGACGCGCGGCGCACTGCTCGATTGGGTGCTCATGAACCTGCCGCAACCCGAGCGGATCTTGCTCGAAACCCGAATGGGAACGCGCAGCAACCGGGCTGCAAGAGCCGCACCTGTGGCCACGGGCAATACCGATGCCGACGTCACGCTGGCGTCCAACCCGATCAAGGGGCACCTGTTCGGGCACTTGTTCCATGACAATGCCGCGTTGCTGGGCCGGTTGCTCGGTTGCCAGTCCGATAACCAAAAGCAGAGTGCATGGGCAACCATCAAGCACGTTCTGGGCGAAGACCTGCACGAGGCATATTCGTTTTTCATGGGCAAACTCGCCTACCCCGTCACGGTGTACCACAGCTACCTTGACATCAAACAATCCGCCGAAGACCTGCAAACGCACAAATGGGGCGCGGCCCTCAGGGAATTCATCAGCGGCATTGCTCAACTCGCTACGTTGCGCCAATCGCTGGACACTCACGCGCCGCCGACTTCCACGCCAGCCGCACCGACACCGGAAAAACCCGAAGCCACCTGCAAATGGCAAGACATCAAGGTCACCTCCCCCGAGCGCACAGGCTTGAAGCGTCATGAAAGCCTCCACGTCGACCTGGGTTCACTGAAGCCTGATTCAACGCCCGGGCTCTACGCGCACCCGACGACCAAACAACTTTACGGGCCGGTGGAAGGCAAAGTGTTTCCGGTGACCAAACGCGGCACCCGCTGGCGCATCGCCGACACACAGACGCTCGGCCCTTATCTGCGGCAAAACGAATCGAAACAATGGGTGCTCGACCGGGAAACACCGAAGCCACAGTTCGGCCTTATCCGTCGGCTGGATGCTCTGGCAGCAGCTTGGGAAGGCATGAACATCGACGCCCATGGAATGCCGCAAATACGACGGGTTTTCCCGCAAAAGGCTCGTCAGATCGACGAAGCGCTGGACCAGGCAACGACCTATGCCTGGAACAGCTTTCGAAACCTGCAATTGCTGAAGACATCCGACGACAAAACCACCCCCGTGCATCAACTCATCAAGCGTTTCATTGATGTGCCTGAAGTGTTGCCCGCGCATGTCGAGAAGCTGGAAAAGGTCGTGGGCGACATGTTTGCCGCGCTGCTGGACCCTACACTAAGAAACACCAAGTCCGATCGTTTTGTCGTCGGCCGGGTAATTGAAGGCGTAAACAGTACATTCGGTTTTATCGTTCCCATCGACGCACAGAAGAAAATCTATCTGGCAGAAAGATTCTTCGATCCGGGTTTCGACATTTACCGCTCACATCTTTCCGACACTGCTTTCCCGATTAACACGCATGCCCGGGCGATAACGCTCCTGCATGAGCTTTCCCATATTGCCTGTAAAACCGAGGACATTTCCTACCTGGACCCTGGCAGGCCCTTCGCCGAGCTGATCGGCACAGCTAGCGTGACCGCTACTGATCTCAAGAATGCACTGACCACCCTTCAGGACACCGCACTGTCGCTCAAGACACCTTACACACAACTGTTCATGACCCAGGATCCCGACACCGGCGAGTGGGAAGACCCGGGAAGTTCAACTTTTGAAAATACCGATCGGGTAAAAACGCATATCCTTTCGTTGACCGGTGCAGACAACCTGAGTGGTGCTCGCGAGACCTTCAAAAGAGACTCACTGAGTCGGCTGGCGGTACAACTTGGAAATGCCGACAGCGTGGCCTGGTTAATCAGTCATCTCGGACGCGAACTGCACGTCAATACACCTTGACTCCAGAAAATAAACAGCCGTTTGATGGGTAAATGCCATGACGGCTGTTCTCGCAGACTGCCCTCAAGGTTAGAATGCAGGAAATCAGGATGAGTCAATGACCGACACCCCTCTCTCGCAAGCCCAATATGACGCCATCACCGATGCCGCTGCGCACTGGTGCATGCGTTTGCATGCCACCGACTGCACGGCCGAGGAACGGCAAGCATTCGAACAGTGGCATGACGCTGATCCACTGCATGCGTTCGAGTACGAGGCCATGCTGGAAATTTGGGATGTCGCGGGAGATTTGCCTCGTCCAGAAGCCGTCATGCCCGTCGCTCGCCTCCAACCCACAACGCCCTGGCGCACGTTCGGCATCGCTGCCGCCGTGTGTGCCCTGGCGCTGCCACTGGCGGCTTTTAGCGGGTGGAGCCTGGGCTGGATTCCCAACTCGTACCAGCATTTCGAAGCCAGCAATACGGTCCGTCAGGTCACATTGAGCGATGGTAGCCAGGTCGAATTGAACCTTGGCACCGAGCTGACCTACAGCAATTACAAGGATCAGCGTCGCGTCAGCCTGGAAAAAGGCGAAGCTTTCTTCAGAGTCAGCCACGACGCGAACCACCCTTTTATCGTTCGGGCAGCGGAAGGCAGAATCCGGGTCACCGGCACCCAGTTCAATGTCTGGATGTACGAGGATCAGGTACGCGTCAACCTGATCGAAGGTTCGGTTCTGGTCAGTAGCAACAATGACCTGCCGGGTGATGGCCTGCGGCTTGAGCCATCGATGCAGGCGCGCTACAAACACGGTGACTTCACGCCGCAAATCAGCCAGACCTACGCCAATGACAGCTCACTGGCCTGGCGTCGCGGCAAACTGGTGCTCGATAACCTGGCGCTGTCCGAAGCCCTGCCATTGATCAATCGCTACCTGAACACCCCGGTAATGGTCGCCGACAGCAGCACCGGCGCAATCCGCCTCGGTGGCATCTACAACATCAAGGAACTCAACAGCCTTGTGGCGACGCTGCCCAAGGTGTTGCCGGTCTACCTGACCCGCAACAAGGACGGTAATCCGGTCCTCAACTCCATGCCGCAGCAACCGCCTAAAAGCTGAAGGCCGCAACCCTTGCGGGGTGCGGCCTTCTTTCTGAACTCAAACTCTGTTCGATTTACTGTTTGGCCACCTTCGCGGCTTTTTCATCCTGCTCGCGAATTGTCTGTGCCTGGTACTGCGGGTCCGAAGTGATCTGCTGTTCGGTGAACGGCAACACACTCAACTGTTTCTTCGAGAAGGCCAGCGTCTGATCGTTGGCGTGTTTCGAGGCCGGGTCACTGGACAACGAGAACGCCAGCAGCCCTTTGGCCTGCGGTCCCTTGTCGTCGAACGTCACTACTTGCAAATAGCTGGTGCCACTGACCACTTCGCGTTTGCCGTCGGTTCTCGGCACGCTCTGAATTGCGTTATACACGCCCAGGGTGCCCGGTCCGCCGTGAATCGGCGTCTGCTGGCCACCGCTGCTGACCACCTGGATATCGCCCCAGCGGCTGTCCGTCTTGAGCCCCGACGTGTTGACGGATTCCACCGACGCCAGCATCGCCTCGCGCACAGCCTTGGCAACTTCCGGCCGATCGACCGCCAGGCCGCGAGGCGTGTGTTGCGGGTCTTTCGGATCAAACACCACACGCCAGACATCAGGCGCTTCCTGCAGCGCTTCCATGACGTTCTGGAAATGTACAAACCCCACGCCGCTGTCCAGATTCGCGCTGCGGTCCCAGGCCTTCAGACTGGCACACAGCGGTGTGAGCGTCGGCGCATCGGCGCCCAGGTCTTCAGCGCAGAATTTCAACAAATCCGGCATGACTTGAGTCGCCTGGAACACCTGATCGTCCATCACCATCTGTTGCAGATCGGCCGCAGCAATCGGGCCAGCCTTGTTCAGTGTGCCCAGGCGATCCAGGGCAAAACGTGAGCGCAGGCCCAACGGCTGGCTGTCCTGGCTGATCAGTGGCGAGAAACCGGTGAGCGGTTGTGCCGGGTTGGCCATCCACGCCGAATCGTTGGAGTGCTGCACAAAGTCCTTGCGCAACAGCTGCGGTAATTTGTCCGACGCATAAATGCCTTTTTGCGCCGCTGTCGGGTCGATGTCCCAGGCACAGGCGCTGTTCGAACCGTCGAGCACGATCATCTGCAACCCGACTCGTGGATCGCTGCACGCGGCCAGTTTGTCGGCACTGACGTTCGGTACCACCGACAGGTTCATGTACAGCGTCTGCCCCTGATCGTCCGCCGCCAGGGTGTTGACCCACGGGATGCCCTGGATCTTGTGAACCGATGCCTGCAATTCCTTGAGGCTGACCGCACGATTCATCGCGTACCACTGCTGCAACACCCGGTCGTTATCGAGGTTGGCATCGCGCAGGCTGTAGGCGAACTGGTTATCCCAGTCCAGTTTTCCCGGCCATTGCACGATCGGGCCGAATTGCGAGCTGTAGACCACGCGAGAGACCGACCGGGTCTGCCCGTCAGGCTGTTTCACCTTCACGGTCACGGTCTGCTGCTTCATCGGCAGCGACTTGCCGTCGAGCAGATAGCGGGTCGGGTCCTTCGGATCGAGTTGCAGGCGGTACAGGGTGAAATGCTTGGACGAGTCCACGGTGTGGGTCCAGGCCAGGTGTTGGTTGAAGCCGATGTTGATCATCGGCAAACCGGGCAGCGCGGCGCCCATCACATCGAGTTTACCGGGGATGGTCAGGTGCATCTGATAGAAGCGCATCCCGCCGACCCACGGAAAATGCGGGTTGGCCAACAACATGCCACGGCCGTTGAAGGAACGCTCACTGCCCACCGCGACTGCGTTGCTGCCGCGATCCAGCGCGAAGCGTTGAATGCGCGCAGCGGCTACCTGGAATTGCGCCGAGGCCTGCGTATTCTGCGCAACCACTTTGGGTGGCGTGGCACCGGCCAGCGCTTCGGCAAACTGGCCGACGCCGCCTTCGACCAGCAGGCGCCGCGTCAACTTGACCAGGTCCTGCGCGGCAATGTCCCGCACCCATTCGCCCTGGCATTGCTGCGGCAAACCTTGCGTGCGACGTTCCGCCAGCGAGCGGTTGTAACCCGCCACATACCCTTCAATGAGGTCGCGGACTTCCGGCGTTTGTGCCTTCCAGAACGCAGCGACAGCTTGCGGCGTATTCAACCAGTTGAAAAACACGTCGCTGACCTGGTTTTCGCGCTCTTCGACCGTGAACTGCTCCGGGCCGAAATAGCGTGAACGCTCGCCGTTCACCGTGGTGATCTCATTGGCCAGCAGGCACAGATTGTCCTGCGCGTACGCGTAGCCAATGCCGTAGCCGAGGCCACGCTCGTTGTCGGCACGAATATGCGGCACGCCGAAGCTGGTCCGGCGGATATCGGCCGTCGCCGAAGCATCCGGCTGGCTGCGCGCGTGTGCCGCAAGACTCAAGCCCACCAACACGGCGGCAAGGCTCAATCGGGTTAACTGCCTGGTAATAATCACACTCGCTCCTGATCCAAATGCACGCAAATAGCCCTTGTAGGAGCGAGGCTTGCCCGCGAAGAGGGGGTATCAGTCACACTTATGTTGGCCAAGACTCCTTCTTCGCGGGCAAGCCTCGCTCCTACAGGAACGAAATTCATGACAAAAATTTAGGCCGTTGGAGGGCGTTTCTGCGGGGGTTTACAAGCTTCTGACGTGATGGCGACAAAATTTCTACATCTGAGCCTTCATGATTTGAATGGCTCATACGTCTTATTGAGTAAGAGCACCCAACACATCTTTCCGGTTCAGGCTCTGAAAAGGAGATTTTGCATGTACAACTCGCAACTGCCAACGGACGGTAGCACTGCGCCAATGGGCACTTCCATGGGCTCAGGCCTGTTCACCCCGCGTACCGAACGTCACGGCAACGAACGGATCCGGGTGCTGCTCAAGAGCTTCGGCCTGCGCACCAGCCTGATCCGCCTGAAAGTCATCGATGCCTTGCTGACCGCCGCCGAAAGCGATCGCAGCCTGGGTGTGCGCGGCGTCCACAGTCACCTGCTGGACCTGGATATTCCGCTGTCCTTTCTCAGTGTGCGCGAAGTGTTGAAACGCTTGTGCAGCGAAGGCGTGATCACCCTGAACCCGGACAAAAGCTACAGCTTGCACCCGCAGGCGTTCGCCGCATTGCACGGCGAATAACCTGCCCGTGGTGCGTCGCTCAGGGCTTGACCTTGCGACGCATCACGCCATTGATCACCACCACGATCACCGCCACGCCAATGGCGATGTACTGGAACAGTTTTTCGCTGATGACCCCGGCATTCTGCAAATACGAAAGGCCAAACATGATCCCCAGCACCACCAGGGAGATCAGAATCGAGTATTTCAAACGTTGCGACTGGGTCATTGCCCTTTTCCTTAAACAAAAAGCTTAAACGTAAGGTGAACCTGAAAAATGTATCGGGTTTGTATCCGAATGCATGCCAAGCCACTACCGTTTTCCGGGGATGGGGCGCTGCAAACGGGGTCTCATGTTACAGCCGATGAAGCCTTTTGGCTTCATAGCGGCGATAACCATGAGGATTTTGAAATGTTCCGTCGAATCACACTGCTGATTCCCCTGCTGGCCATACTTTCCCTGAGCGGCTGCATTATTTTCCCCCACGGCGGATGGCACGGCGGCCACCATTACGACGACCGTGGCGGACCGGGCTACTACCAACACCGTTAGGGTTTTTCAGCGGCCTGAATGTTCTTTGACAAAGCCATTTCCTGGCTGCGCGCAAAGCTCAACCATCCAGTCGACAAACACCCGTACCCGCCGCGACAGCTGACGGTGAGGAGGATAGAGCGCCGCCAACGGCATCCCCGGTGGCGGCACTTCCCTCAGCACCTCGACCAGATTGCCCTCCTTCAATTGCCTGGCCACGTGATAGTACGGGGTCTGGACCAAACCATACCCCGCCTCACACGCTGCCAGATAACCGTCGGCGCTGTTGACCGCCACGTGCTTGGCCAGATTGATCGGTTGTATCTGGCCATCGACCACAAACTCCAGTCCAAAACGTTTGCCGCTGTGGCTGGAAACGTACTCCACCATTTCATGCCCCTCCAGATCGGCCAGGCACTGCGGCGTCCCGTGGCGTTGCAGATAACCGGGACTGGCGCAGGTGACCTGATCCAGCATGACCAGCGGCCGCGCCACCAGAGAATCGTCCAGTGACGATCCGCCCCGAAGCACGCAATCGACGCCCTCGCGAATCAGGTCCACCGGCCGGTCATTCAAACCGATTTCCAGCTCGATCAAGGGATAACGGGCCGTGAACTGCGGCAAGGCCGGGATCACGATCAGGCGCCCCACCCCCGCCGGCATGTCCACGCGCAACAAACCCTTGGGGTTGTGGCGCGCCGCGGAGAACACCGCTTCGGTTTCCTCCAGGTCCGCCAGCAAACGCACGCAACGCGGGTAATACGCAGCCCCATCGAGCGTCAGGCTGATCTGCCGAGTAGTGCGTTGCAGCAACTGCACGCCCAGATGTGCCTCCAGTTGTTTGATCAGAATGGTCACCGAGGCGCGAGGCAATTGCAGGCTGTCTGCCGCTTTGGCAAAGCCTCCCAGCTCGACGATCCGGGTGAATACGCGCATGGCGTTGAATCGATCCATTGTGCTGTCGTACCGGCTGATTGTTTAGAAATTACTAATAGTGATAGCAGTTTTAGCCGGTTTATCTGGATTCTGTCGAGGTTAACAATGGGCTTCACATTCACAGGGAGCTGATTTCATGCAAACACGTCAATTGGGAAAAAACGGTCCGCAGGTCAGCGCGATCGGTCTGGGCTGCATGGGCATGACCGATTTCTACACCACCGGCACGGACACCCGCGAAGCCACGGCCACCCTGCATCGCGCGCTGGAGCTGGGCATCAACCTGCTCGACACCGCCGACATGTACGGCCCGCACACCAACGAAGAACTGATCGGCAAAGCCATCGCCGGCAAGCGTGATCAAGTGTTTCTGGCGAGCAAGTTCGGCATCGTCCGCGATCCGGCGAACCCGACCGCCCGAGGGGTCGACGGACGCCCGGAATACATCCGCGCCTCTATCGACGGCACCCTCAAACGGCTCGGCGTCGAAACCCTCGACTTGTACTACCAGCACCGCATCGACCCGCAAGTGGCCATCGAGGAAACCGTCGGCGCCATGGCCGAACTGGTCAAGGCCGGCAAGGTGCGTTACCTGGGCCTGAGCGAAGCCTCGGCTGCGACGCTGGAGCGGGCGCACCAGGTTCATCCGATCAGCGCGCTGCAAAGCGAATATTCGTTGTGGAGCCGGGATCAGGAAGACAATGGCTGCCTGGCCGCGTGCCAGCGACTGGGCATTGCCTTTGTTCCTTACAGCCCGTTGGGTCGGGGCTTTCTGACGGGCGCACTGAAAAGCCCGGACGATTTTGCAGCGGACGACTACCGTCGGTTCAGCCCGCGTTTTCAGGGTGACAACTTCGCGAAAAACCTGTTGCTGGTGCGGCAAGTACAGGACCTGGCGGCGGAAAAAGGCGTGACGGCGGGTCAACTCGCGTTGGCGTGGGTGCTGGCCCAGGGTGATTACGTGATCCCGATCCCCGGGACCAAACAGCGTAAATACCTGGAAGAAAACGTGGCAGCGCTGGAAATCAAACTTGGCCGCGAAGAGTTGCACGCGCTGGAAGCGATCTTCCCGGCGAATGCCACCGCCGGCTTGCGTTACCCGGAAGAAATCCTGAAGTTGCTCGACCGTTAACCTGCGTCTGGCCCGTTCAATTGCCTGAACGGGCCAGGGCAATCCAGCCGTCCGTCACCTCCCTCCGTTCTAGCACGATCGTACCTAAAGCTCGACTTGAGCCAGCCGATAGCCCTTTGAAGCGTCCAGTTTCATACCGATACTCACAATAAGATCGCTGCTCAAAAGGACCCGGCCCCATGCCCGCATTCCGCACTATTCAGGCTCGCTACACGCTGTTTCTGGTCCTGTTCATTCTGCTGCTGTCCATTCTCACCGTGGTTGGCATCAGTCAACTGGTCGCGCCGAAGCTGCGCCACACCGAAGAACAAGTCGCGCTCAATCGCATCGCCGAAGTGGCCGAACAAATCCAGGGCGAACTGAACAAGGTTCAGGCGCAGCAGCGCAGCATCACCCAGACCATCCCCCTGCTCGACAGCGCCGCCATCGACACGGTCCTGCCGGGCCTGGTCGATCAGTACGGCGAACTGAAAGTCTTCGGTGGCGGCATCTGGCCCCTGCCCGGCCAGCGTGAAGCCGGGCGCAACAAGTTCAGCACGTTCTGGCATCGTGATGCCTCGGGCAAACTGGCGGTCAATACCTTCTGGAACAGCGACGCCGCGCCTAACTATTACGACCAGAGCTGGTACAAGGGCGGCATGCAAACCCCGCGCGGGCAATGCGCCTGGGCAGCGGCCTATAAAGATGACGCCAGCGCCGAGCCACGCACCAACTGCGCCATGGCGATCCAGAAAAACGGCGCAGCCTACGGCGTGTCGACCATCGACGTGACCCTGGGCTTCTTCAACGACCTGGTGGCGCGCAAGGAAAAAGACCTCGGTGCCGAAATGCTCATCGTCGAGGCCGACGGCAAGATCATCAGCAACAGCTCGCGCATCAGCGGACCGATCGTGCTGAAGAACATCAGCGAACTGGCCGGCAACTCACCTTTCGCCAGCCAAGTGAAGGCCGGCCTGCAAAACCGTGATCAGGCGCAGCGGGTCGAGTTCGACAACAAAGGCGAAGCCAGCACCTTCTTCATGCGCCCTATCGAAGGCACGCCTTGGTTCCTCGCCACTGCCCTGCCGACCAAGCTGATCACCGCCCAGCGCGACGATGTGCTCAGCACACTGAGCCTGCTGCAAATCCCGATGGTGATCCTGCTGGTGCTGTTGCAAATCTATGCGATCCGCCAACTGATCCAGCGCATGAAAGCCCTGAAGGCCAATATCGACGCGCTGTCCGCCGGTGACGCCGACCTGACCAAACGCATCACCATTCGTGCCGAAGACGAGCTGGGCGCCATTGGCCACTCGGTCAACGCGTTCATCGCTTACCTGCAAAACATGATCGGCGAAGTCACCCAGGCCACAGGCGCCATGGCGTCCAGCCTCGACAACCTGCAACGCACCTCTGCGCATACCAGCCAGATTCTGGTGCGCCACGCTTCGGAAACCGATCAGACCGTCACCGCCATTACCGAAATGAGTTCGACCGCCGAAAGCGTGGCGCAGAACGCAGCCGAAACCGCCGCTTTCACTCAACGCGCCAACGAAAACGCCGACCGTTCGCGGGTCGTGGTGGGTGAAGCGTCCAGCAGTGTGATTGCGTTGATCGACGAAGTGGCCAGCGCCACCCATAAAGTCGAAAGCATGCAGCAGGATGCCCAGCGCATCACCGAAATCCTCGGGGTGATCGGCGCCATCGCCGGCCAGACCAACTTGCTGGCCCTTAACGCGGCAATTGAAGCGGCGCGTGCCGGTGAGCAAGGTCGCGGCTTTGCGGTGGTGGCCGACGAAGTCCGCGCCCTCGCCGCCCGCACCCAGGCCAGCACCTCGGAAATCAACGAGATGCTCACGCGCCTGACCCAAGGTGTCAGTTCGTCGGTCAGCGCCATGGAAAACACCCAGGCCAGCTGCCAGTCAGCGGCCGATGCCACGGCGCGGGTCAACACCGGGCTGGACGAAATGGCCGGTTCCGTCAGCCACATCAATAGCCTCAGCACCCAGATCGCCACCGCCGCCGAACAGCAAAGCGCGGTGACGGAGGAGATCAACCGCAGCATGGTGCAGATCCGCCACATGGTGGATGAACTGGTGAAGAGCGGTCAGGCCAGTGAGCTCAATACCCGGCAGTTGCTGGAAGCCAATAGTCGCGTGAGTGCGATTATGGGGCGGTTCAAAGTCCGCTGATTAGCTGAAGGCTTTTGTGTACATATCCATTGTTTTGGTGATGGCTGATATGGGTTTCGCCCTTACGGCGAGTCACTTGGAAGAGCCCCAAGTAACCAAGGGCTCTTGCCCCTTTCGTTCGGTGCCTCGCTGTGGCTCGGCATGCCCTCGCTCCGGTCCTGCTCCGTGGGCCCGCCGCCATCGGCCATCCCTGGCCGGGGGCGGCTAACCCGGCATCCATGCCGGGTTGCCCACTGCGCAGAACCTCCACTCGGCCTCTCGAGGGGGCGCTCAGATCAAAAGCGGAAGGCGAGCTAACGCTCGGCCTGATGAGTGGTGAAAAGCGAAAGCGTATGGGATTCCCTGTAGGAGCGAGCCTGCTCGCGAAAAGCGTGTAGGCACCGCATTCATTCAGACAACCCGCGTTATCGTTGGCGTCCATCGCCAGCAAGCCGGCTCCTACAAGGGAAATGCACATGCGTTTGGATAAATACGATCAACTGTAGGAGCCGGCTTGCCGGCGATGGCATCCGTCCAGCCAATACATACGTTGACTGATCCACCGCCATCGCCAGCAAGCTGGCTCCTACAAGGGAAATGCATAGGTGTTTGGATAAATACGATCAACTGTAGGAGCCGGCTTGCTGGCGATGGCATCCGTTCAGCCAATAGATACGTTGACTGATCCACCGCCATCGCCAGCAAGCTGGCTCCTACAAGGGAAATGCATAGGTGTTTGGATAAATACGATCAACTGTAGGAGCCGGCTTACCGGCGATGGCATCCGTTCAGACAATAGATACGTTGACTGATCCACCGCCATCGCCAGCAAGCTGGCTCCTACAAGGGAAATGCATAGGTGTTTGGATAAATACGATCAACTGTAGGAGCCGGCTTACCGGCGATGGCATCCGTTCAGCCAATAGATACGTTGACTGATCCACCGCCATCGCCAGCAAGCTGGCTCCTACAAGGGAAATGCATAGGTGTTTGGATAAATACGATCAACTGTAGGAGCCGGCTTGCTGGCGATGGCATCCGTCCAGTCAACAAATATGTTGGATGACCCACCGCTATCGCCAGCAAGCCGGCTCCTACAGGGAATCCCATACGCTTTTGATTTTCACCACTCATCAGGCCGAGCGTTAGCTCGCCTTCAGCTTTTGATCTGGCTTTTGAGGTGCACGCCCCCTCGAGAGGCCGAGCGCAGGTTCTGCGCAGTGGGCAACCCGGCATGGATGCCGGGTTAGCCGCCCCCGGCCATGGATGGCCGATGGCGGCGGGCCCACGGAGCAGGACCGGAGCGAGGGCATGGCGAGCCTTAGCGAGCCACCGAACGAAAGGGGCAAAAGCGCTTGGTTACTTGGCGCTTCTCCAAGTGACTCGCCGTAAGGGCGAAACCAATAGCCGCCGTTACCGCAGAAACGGATATGTACACCAACCAAAGCCCGTGCAACCCAGAATCCCCCACAACCCCAGCATTAATTCGAAACAATCTCGCCGCTCTTTACCGGCTAAAGTAGTCAAAATGCCTCTTTTTTTGACCGCCATCCGAGTCGAGATCCCTCCATGCGAACCCATCTGCGTCTGGTCGCCCTGAGCGCCCTGTTCATTTCTTCCCTGGCCCAGGCCGCCGACCTCATCCCCATCGAAGTCCACCGCGACGCCAACTGCGGCTGCTGCAAAAAGTGGATCAGCCACCTGGAGGCCAATGGCTTCAAGGTCGAGGATCACGTCGAAGCCAACATGAGCGAATTCAAGCAACAGCACGACGTGCCGCCACGCCTGGCGTCCTGCCACACCGGTTTGATCAATGGCAAATTCGTCGAAGGCCATGTCCCGGCCGATCAGGTGCTGGCCTTGAGCAAGCGTGACGATCTATTGGGCGTGGCCGCGCCCGGCATGCCGATGGGTTCGCCCGGCATGGAAATGGACGGCATGAGCGACGCCTATCAGGTGATCGGCCTGAAAAAGGACGGCGCTGACGTGGTGGTGGCGGACTACCCTGCCGCCCATTGATGTCTGCGGCGTACATCGGGCTGTTTTTCGCCGCATTCGGTGCGGCGACCCTGCTGCCGTTGCAGTCCGAAGCGGTCCTGGTGGGGCTGTTGCTCAGCGAGCAGTACTGGCTCTGGTCGCTGCTGGCGGTCGCTACTTTGGGCAACGTGCTCGGCTCGCTGCTGAACTGGTGGCTGGGTCGCGGTATCGAGCGGTTTCGCGACCGGCGCTGGTTTCCGGTCAGCCCACGCCATCTGGACAAGGCCCGTATTCATTATCAGCGCTACGGTCATTGGTCGTTGCTGTTGAGTTGGGTGCCTGTCATCGGTGACCCACTGACGCTGGTGGCCGGCGTCATGCGCGAACCGCTGGGGCGCTTCCTGCTGATCGTGACGCTCGCCAAAGGCGCCCGTTACGGCGTGCTGGCCCTGGCGACTTTGGGCTGGATCGGTTGAACCATCACCCGCCGCGATTGCCTGTGCTTAATGCCACCCTAATCAGGCCGATCCAGCATCGCCGATTTCCTCTGGAGTCCATCCATGCCCCTCGCACGCTCCCGCTGGCTGCCCAGCCTGCTGCTGACCGCCGCACTGCCGGCCATCGCGGCCGAAGGTCCGGAATATGGCCCTGAACTGCAAGGCTTCGAGTACCCCTATACGGTCAAGCATTTCGCCTTTGAATCCCAGGGCCAGTCCCTGCAAATGGGCTACATGGACGTCGCCGCGCACGGCAAGGCCAATGGGCGCAGCATCGTGCTGATGCATGGCAAGAACTTCTGCGGCGCAACCTGGGACACGTCGATCAAGACCTTGAGCGACGCCGGTTACCGGGTCATCGCGCCGGACCAGATCGGTTTCTGTACCTCCAGCAAACCGGACAACTATCAGTACAGCTTCCAGCAACTGGCGGCCAACACCCAACAACTGCTCAAAGCCCTCGGCATCCAGAAAGCCAGCCTGCTCGGGCATTCCACGGGCGGCATGCTCGCCACCCGCTATGCGCTGCAATATCCCGAGCAGGTCGAACAACTGGCGCTGGTCAACCCAATCGGTCTTGAAGACTGGAAAGCCCTCGGCGTGCCATATCGCACGGTGGATCAATGGTACGAGCGTGAACTCAAGGTGACGGCGCAAGGCATTCACGACTATCAGCGCAGCACCTATTACGACGGCCGCTGGAAACCCGAATTTGACCGCTGGGTAGACATGTACGCGGGCATGGCCAAAGGCCCGGGCAAAACCCGGGTGGCGTGGAACTCGGCGCTGATTTACGACATGATCTTCACCCAGCCGGTGTACTACGAGTTCAAGGACCTGAAGGTGCCGACGCTGTTGCTGATCGGCACTGCCGACTCCACGGCGATCAACAAGGACATCGCCTCACCCGAGGTCAAAGCGAAAATCGGGCACTACGACGTACTCGGCAAACAGGTGGCGAAACTGATTCCTCACTCGACGCTGGTCGAATTCCCCGGCATGGGCCACGCGCCGCAAATGGAAGAACCGGCAAAATTCCACCAGGCCCTGCTCGCCTGGCTGAACAATTCCAACCCCGTTCATTGATGAGGTAAGGCGGATGGCTGTGCAGATTGCGGTACTCGATGACTGGCAGGATGTGGCGCGGCAGGTAGTGGACTGGTCGGCGCTGGACGCCATCGGCCAGGTGAGTTTCATCCATGACTACCCGGCGGATAACGAAACGCTGGCAGCACGACTGGCCGGGTTTGAAGTGATCTGCGTAATGCGCGAGCGCACCCGATTCGATGAAGACCTGCTGCGTCGACTACCGACCCTCAAACTGCTGGTCACCGGCGGCATGCGCAATGCTGCCCTCGACCTGAAAGCCGCTGCCGCGCTTGGCATTCAGGTCAGCGGCACCGACAGTTACAAACACGCCGCGCCGGAACTGACCTGGGCGCTGATCATGGCCGCCACCCGCAACCTGGTCGTGGAAGCCAACGCCCTGCGTGCAGGTAAATGGCAACAAGGGCTGGGTGGCGACCTGCACGGCAAGACCCTGGCGATTCTCGGTTTGGGCAGTATTGGCCAGCGAGTCGCCCAGTTTGGCCAGGTGTTCGGCATGCGGGTAATCGCCTGGAGCGAAAACCTCACGGCCGAACGCGCCGCCGAAGTCGGTGTGACCTACGTCAGCAAGCAAGAGTTGTTCGAACAGGCCGACGTGTTGTCGGTGCATCTGGTGCTCAGCGACCGCAGCCGCGGCTTGGTCGATGCACAGGCGCTGGACTGGATGAAACCCACCGCGCTGCTGGTCAACACGGCTCGCGGGCCGATTGTCGATGAGGCGGCGCTGATCAAGGCGTTGCAAAAACGTCGGCTGGCCGGTGCGGCGCTGGACGTGTTCGAGCAGGAACCCTTGCCGGCTCATCACCCGTTCAGGACGCTGGAGAATGTGCTGGCGACGCCGCATGTCGGGTACGTCAGCCAGCAGAATTACCATCAGTTCTTTTCGCAGATGATCGAAGACATTCAGGCCTGGTCAGCCGCAGAGCCGATCCGGTTGCTTAGCTGATACCGAGTCATCGTTCATCGCCGGCAAGCCGGTCTCGCTCCCACAGTTGATCCCATTCCCCTGTGGGAGCGAGCCCGCTCGCGATGGCCGCACTACAGATCTAACTGGCCTTCCCCGCGACAAACGCCGCCGTCACATAAGGCACCGTCACCACGTCTTTACCCGGCAGTTCGGGCTCGGTAGCGATCAGCGCGCGTATCTGCTCATCCACCTTCGCCCGTTCCACCGCCGATAAGGCCGCCACAAAACGATCGCTGACGAGCATAGCGCCTCCATTTGCGCGTTCCTTGAAAAGACCGCCATAAAGAAATGAATAATTGTTCACCCTGCGGTGTTCATGGCAGCGAAGACTCATCATTTCGGCCTGCGCGATAACACCTTGCGTTGCATGTTGCCGGGGCGTGGTTGAACTGAAACGAATAAACCAGTGGAGATCATCCATGAATACCCGTCTTGCTGTTTTTACCGTTCAGCTACTGCTCGCCTTTGCGTTGTCCGCTACCCTTGCATTGGCCCATGGTGAAGATGACGCACCGGCCAGGCCCAACTGCCCGAAAGGCCAGGTCTTAGACACCAGGTCGCAGAAATGCGTGAAGCAGACCAGCGGCGAGGTATCCGATGCCGACCGCACCGTTTACGCCTATCGGTTGGCAAAGGACGGACGCTACGAGGAAGCCCTGGCACTGCTCGACACGCTGAAAGAGCCCGACACCGCCAAGGCGCTCAACTATCGCGGCTACGCTACGCGTAAACTGGGGCGCACCGACGAGGGCATCGGTTACTACCTGCAATCGGTCAAACTCGATCCGCAGTACGCGCAAGTCCGCGAGTACCTCGGCGAGGCTTATGTGATCAAGGGACGGCTGGATCTCGCCCAGGAGCAGTTGCAGCAGATAAAATCGATCTGCGGCAGCACCTGCGAGGAGTACCAGGACCTGGCTGAAGCCATTAACGATTCATCGAAAACCTGACAGGACGGAGGTCGCCATCGCCAGCGATCAGGCAATACGGGCAGAGCTGGGCCAGCATCTGGCGCGTTTATGGCGCTATGGCCTGCTGCTGTCCCGGCAGCGGCATGTCGCTGAAGACCTGGTGCAGGCCACCTGCGTGCGGGCGCTGGAGCGTGCCGGGCAATTTGTCCCCGGTAGCCGCATGGACCGCTGGCTGCTGAGCATTCTGCATTCGATCTGGCTCAACGAAGTGCGCTCGCGCCGGGTGCGTCAGGGCCAGGGGCTGGTGGATGCCGACAATGCCTTGTCGTTCGACGGTGAACACGCCGCGCAAACTCACGTGCTCGCCACGCAGGTGATTCGGCGCGTCGATGCGCTACCTGAAGCACAACGCGAAACGGTATTTCTGGCCTACGTGGAGGGCCTGTCCTATCGCGAAGTCGCCGAAGTCCTGGACGTGCCCATCGGCACAGTCATGAGCCGCCTGGCCGCGGCGCGGGCGAAACTGGCCGAGTACCCGCCCTTGCACGCGGTGTCGAACCCTTCCACTGGAGAACGTCGATGAACGATCACACGATGCCTACGGACGAGCAACTGGTGGCCTACCTCGACGACCAACTCGATAGCGATCAGCGCTCCCGCATCGACGCAGTCATCGCCGAAGACTCGATGCTCAACCTGCGCCTTCAATGGCTGGCCCGCAGCAACCTGCCATTCAGGGCCGCCTACAACGAACTGGCGCAACAGGCGCCCGTGGACCGCCTGCAAGCGATGCTCGACACCTTGCCCTCGCCTGCCCGGCCCGCGATAAATCGGCGCAGGTTCCTCGCGGCGGCGGCCGGCCTGGTGGTGAGCGGCGTGCTCGCGGACCGGTTGTTCCTTGGCTGGCAGGCGAGCCAGCACAAATCCAGCTGGCGAGGGCTGGTGGCGGACTACATGTCGCTCTACGTGCCGCAAACCCTGGAACACTTGCCCAGCGACGAAGCCACTCAGCGCGCGCAACTGAGCACCATCGACGCACGCCTGGGGCTGCGCCTTTTGCCGGGGCAACTGAGCCTGCCACGCGTAGAGCTCAAACGCGCACAAATCCTCGAATACGACGGCATGCCCATCGCCCAGATTACGTATCTGGACCCCTCGCACGGCCCCATGGCGTTGTGCGTCACCCGCTCAAACAGCGGCAGTCGGCACTTCGCCCACGAGCGTAGGCACGGAATGAACGTGGTGTATTGGGCGGACATGGAACATGCGTGGATGCTGATCGGGCACAACCCGGCGTCGGAGCTGGAGGAAATGGCGAAGTTGGTTAAAAGCCGGCTCAGCGCGTGACCTGTAGGAGTCGGCTTGCTGGCGATGGGGCCATCAGACATTGCGTTGAATTCAAGAACGCCATCGCCGGCAAGCCGGCTCCTACACAGGTTTTGCGGCGGTCATCAGGTCGGGGTTGGCAGCCATAGACGGAACCGTGCGCCGCCCAGCGGAGACGGTTCGACGGTGAGCGTGCCGCCCTGTGCCTCCAGCGCCCGGCGGCTGATCGCCAATCCCAGACCAAAGCCGCCCGTCGCCCGATCGCGACTGCGATCCAGTCGATAAAACGGCTCGAAAATCCGCTCGCGCTCGTCATCTGGAATGCCGATTCCATCGTCATCGACCCAGATTTCACAGCCCTTGGCACAGACCTGAACCCCGATCTGAATACGCTTCTCGCAGTAGCGCATCGCGTTGCGCAGCAGGTTCTGAATCGCCCGTGCAGTCAGCCGGGGGTCGAGTGTGAAGCGATCGAGCTGACCGTGAAGCAGCACGTCGATCACGATTTCAGGGGATTCGAGCTCCTCGTCGACACTGCCCAGAATGCTGTCGATGAACTCATCCAGCGACACTTCTACCTGTTCCGGTAACCGGGCCGGGTTTTGCAGGCGGCTATAAGACAGCAGCTCCAGCACCAACTCATCCAGTTCACGAATGTGCGCGACCAGTCCTTGCAGGCGCTCCCGACTGGCAGCCGGCAAATCGTCGGACAGTGCCAGCGCGAGGCCAAAATCCAGGCGGGTCAGCGGTGTGCGCAGTTCGTGAGAAACGGCGTTGAGCAAATCCCGCTGCTGGTTCAGCAGGTTTTCGATATCGCCGGCCATGGTGTCGAAAACGTTGGCCAGGCTGCCGATGTTGGAGTGGGTGGGGATCTGTGTGCGCTCGCTCAAATGCCCCTTGCCGAAGCGTTCAGCCGTGCCTTTGAGCCGCTCCAGGTCGCGCCAGTGTGGGCGCAGCCACAGCAACAGGCACGCGAGCATGGTCGCGCCGATCAGCACGTTGATGCTCCAGTACAGCAAATTCACGTCCAGCGGGTCCGGCGGCACGACCATTTGCACGACGGTTTGCGAGTTCAACGGTGCCACCGCCAGCGTGCGCCAGCCCCAGTCGCCGATGCGCACGACGTTCTCGCCACGCTGCAAACGTTTCTGTTCCGACAGGGTCAGGCCGTCATCGTCATTGCGGCTCAGGACGATGTGCAGCGGGTTGAATTCCTTGTCCATCTCGGCCGCCAATGCCGGCCACTGCGCTTCGGGCACGGCGTGAAACTGCTTGACGATCAGCGACTGCAACCCGCGCGAGTAATCGAGGTTGTAGGTGACAAAGCGCTCCTGGAAGACCTTGATCACCACGTCCGGCACCAGATAGATCGCCGCGCTGTACGAAATGATCGTCACCAGGTACAGGCGAAAGAGGATTCTGAACATCGCCTCAGCATTCCCACTCGGAGCGGCTGAACAGGTAACCCTTGCCCCAAACAGTCTTGATCTTGCGCGCCTCGCCGGCGTGGTCGTCGAATTTGCGCCGCAGCTTGGAAATCGCCACGTCCACCGAGCGGTCGGTGCCGTTGAATTCGATGCCGCGCAGGCGTTGCAGAATCTGGTCGCGGCTCAACACTTCGCCGGCATGCCGGGCCAGCACCACCAGCAAGTTGTATTCGCCGCTGGACAGCTCGACCAGTTGCTCGCGCCAGGTCACGGTGCGCTCGGACAGGTCGATGCACAAATTGCCCATGAGGATGCGGTCGTTGGCAGTCTGCGGTTCGCTGAGGCTGCTGCGGCGCAACAGCGTACGTACGCGGGCCAGCAACACGCGGGGTTCGCAGGGTTTGGTGACGTAGTCATCGGCGCCCATTTCCAGCCCCAGCACCTGATCGTGGCTGTCGTCGCGGGCGGTGAGCATCAGGATCGGCAGCGTGGCCGAATCCGCGCGCAACAAGCGACAGACTTGCAGGCCGTCGAGCCCCGGCAACATCAGGTCGAGGATCACCAGGTCCGGCGGATTGACCCGCGCGCGCTCGCGCACGTGGTCACCGCGGCTGATCACGCTGACGGAGTAGCCGTTGCGTTCCAGGTAGCTGGAAATCAACTCGGAGAGCGCGGTGTCGTCTTCGACCAGGAGGATGTTGGGCATGGGTGTTTCCAGAAAGTGCAGTGGCGTCTGTTATGACGCCTTCGCGAGCAGGCTCGCTCCCACAAGGGATCTCATGTGGACACAAGTTTTGTGAACACCACCTAAACCCTGTGGGAGCGAGCCTGCTCGCGAAAGCGGTTTGCCAGGCGCAATAAATTTCAAGGGGTGAAGGATATACGCCCTCACCCACACCTGAGTAAAACCCTTACACAATTTCACACAGCACCAACAAAGCTTCACCGCTACCCTCGTCGCCTCCCCGTAGGATGCGGGAGTTCATTATTGGGGTATTTACATGTCAAAGAACCTGCTTGCCAAGCTCAGCCTGCTTGCCCTGGCGTTGACGCTGAGCGCGTGTGACAAATCCACGAACGCTGAAGAGCAGGCGCCGTTGGCCACCGTGCGCATCGAGACCATCAAACCCCGGCCCCTGTCGATCACCAGTGAATTGAGCGGGAGGATTGCCGCGCCACGTATTGCCGAAGTGCGCGCCCGTGTCGCCGGCGTGGTGTTGCAACGTGCCTTCCACGAAGGCAGCGACGTGAAAAAAGGCGACGTGCTGTTCCGCATCGACCCGGCACCGTTCAAGGCCGACCTGGACAGCGCCGAAGCCTCGCTGCGCAAGGCCGAGGCCAACGCCTTCCAGGCCAGGCTGCAAGAACAGCGCTACGCCCAGCTGATCGAAGGCAATGCCATCAGCGGCCAGGATTACGACAACGCCCGGGCCGCCGTACGGCAAACCGCCGCTGAAGTCGCGGCCAATAAAGCCGCCGTGGATCGAGCGAAATTGAATCTCGGGTACGCCACCGTCACCGCACCGATTTCCGGGCGCATCGGCCGTGCATTGGTCACCGAAGGCGCGTTGGTCGGGCAGAACGAAACCACGCCGCTGGCATTGATCCAGCAGTTGAACCCGATTCATGCCGACCTCACCCAGTCGACCCGCGAACTCAACGACCTGCGTCGCGCCTTCCGTTCCGGCCAGTTGCAGGAAGTGGGTCAGGGTCAGGCCAAAGCCACGCTGATTCAGGATGACGGCAGCCTCTACCCGCTGCCGGGCAAACTGTTGTTCACCGACATCACCGTCGACCCGGGCACCGGCCAGATCATCCTGCGCAGCGAGTTTCCCAACCCGGACCTCGACTTGCTGCCGGGCAGCTTCGTGCGGGTGCGCCTGGAACAAGCGGTGAACCAGCAAGGCATCAGCGTGCCGCAACGCGCCATTCAACGCGACAGCGCGGGTGTTGCGCAGGTGCTGGTGCTCGATGCGGACCTGCGTGTCGGCCAGCAAACGATAGAACTGGGCGCCGTGCAAAACGATCGCTGGATCGTCACTGCAGGCCTCAAGTCCGGCGACCGCATCGTCATCGAAGGCCTGCAACACGCCAAGCCCGGCGAGAAAGTGCAGATCGACGACTCCCCTCTTCCACTTGCCCAGGTTTCTGGTCAGTAAGCAGGACGCTTTTCTATGCCGCAGTTCTTTATCGACCGCCCGGTGTTCGCCTGGGTGGTTGCCCTGTTCATCCTGCTGGCCGGTGCCCTGTCCATTCCGCAATTGCCGGTGGCGCAGTACCCCGATGTCGCGCCACCGCAGGTCGAAATCTATGCCGTGTACCCGGGCGCCTCGGCGCAAACCGTGGACGAAAGCGTGGTCAGCCTGATCGAGGAAGAGCTCAACGGCGCCGATCATCTGTTGTATTTCGAATCGCAAAGCAGCCTCGGCAGCGCCACGATCAAGGCGACTTTCCAGCCGGGCACCAACCCGGAGATGGCCCAGGTGGATGTGCAAAACCGCCTGAAAGTCATCGAGTCGCGCCTGCCGCAAGCGGTCAACCAGCAAGGTTTGCAGGTGGAGAAAGTCTCTGCCGGTTTCCTGCTGCTGATCACCCTGACCTCCAATGACGGCAAACTCGACGACGTAGCGCTCAGCGATTACCTGGCGCGCAACGTGATGAACGAGATCAAGCGTCTGGACGGTGTCGGCAAGGCCCAGCTGTATGGCGCCGAGCGGGCGATGCGGATCTGGATCGACCCGCAGAAACTGATCGGTTTCAACCTGACGCCGGCCGACGTCAACGCGGCCATCGTTGCGCAGAACGCCCAGGTTTCGGCCGGCAGCATCGGCGACCTTCCGACCCGCACCACCCAGGAAATCACCGCAACCGTTCTGGTCAAAGGCCAGCTGTCGACCCCGGAAGAGTTTGCCGACATCGTGCTCAAGGCCAATCCGGACGGTTCCACCGTGCGCATCGGTGATGTGGCGCGGGTCGAGATTGGCAGTCAGGAATATCAGTTCGGCACGCGCCTGAACGGCAAGCCGTCCACCGCCGTCGGCGTGCAATTGTCCCCCGGCGCCAACGCCCTCAGCACCGCGACACTGGTGCGGGCGAAGATGGATGAACTGGCGCGCTACTTCCCGGCCAATGTGGAATACAAGATTCCCTACGACACCTCGCCCTTCGTCAAAGTCTCGATCACCAAAGTGGTTTACACCCTGATCGAAGCGATGGTGCTGGTGTTCGCGGTGATGTTCCTGTTCCTGCAAAACATCCGCTACACGCTGATTCCGACGTTGGTGGTGCCGGTGGCGCTGATGGGCACTTTTGCGACCATGCTTGCGCTGGGGTTCTCGATCAACGTGCTGACCATGTTCGGCATGGTGCTGGCCATCGGCATTCTGGTGGACGACGCCATCGTGGTGGTGGAAAACGTCGAACGGATCATGGTCACCGAAGGCCTGTCGCCCAAAGAGGCGACGCGCAAAGCGATGAAGCAGATCACCGGGGCGATCATCGGCATCACTCTGGTGCTGGTGGCCGTGTTTATTCCGATGGCGTTCATGCAGGGTTCGGTCGGGGTGATTTACCGGCAGTTCTCGCTGTCGATGGCCACCTCGATTCTGTTTTCAGCGTTCCTCGCCCTGACCTTGACCCCGGCGCTCTGCGCAACGCTGCTCAAGCCGATTGCCAAGGGTGAGCATCACGCCAAGGGCGGTTTCTTCGGCTGGTTCAACCGACGCTTCGAGCAACTGACCGAGCGCTATCAGGGCTGGGTCGCTTATGCGCTGAAGCGCAGCGGTCGTTACCTGCTGATCTACGGCGTGCTGCTGATCGGTCTGGGGCTGTGCTTCAGTCGTCTGCCCTCTTCGTTTCTGCCGGTCGAGGATCAGGGTTACACCATCACTGACATTCAACTGCCACCCGGCGCGAGCAAAAATCGCACGGTGCAAGTGGTCGAGCAGATCGAAGCGCACAACGCCACCGAACCGGGCGTCGGCGACAGCACGGTGATTCTTGGTTTCAGCTTCTCCGGCAGCGGGCAGAACGCGGCGTTGGCGTTTACCACGTTGAAAGACTGGTCGGATCGCGGCAGCGACGACTCGGCGAGTTCGATTGCCGACCGCGCCAACATCGCGCTGAGCCAGATCAAGGACGCCATGGCGTTCTCGGTCCTGCCGCCGCCGGTGGACGGCCTGGGCACCTCCAGCGGTTTCGAGTTCCGCTTGCAGGACCGTGGCGGCCTCGGCCATGCCACGCTGATGCAGGCACGTACCGCGTTGCTGGCAGCCGCCGAGAAAAGTCCGATCCTGATGAACGTGCGCGAAAGCGCGCTGGCCGAAGCGCCGCAGGTGCAACTGATCGTCGACCGTAAACAGGCGAATGCGCTGGGGGTTTCGTTTGCCGACATCGGCAGCGTGCTGTCCACCGCTGTCGGTTCGGCTTACATCAACGACTTCCCCAATCAGGGGCGGATGCAGCGGGTGGTGGTCCAGGCTGAAGGCGATCAACGCAGTCAGGTCGCCGATCTGCTGAAGATCCACGTGCGCAACAGCAGCGGGAAAATGGTGCCGCTGTCCGCCTTCGTCCAGGCCAAATGGACTCAGGGCCCGGCCCAATTGACCCGTTATAACGGCTATCCGGCGATCAGTATTTCCGGTGAGCCAACGCCAGGCCACAGCACCGGTGAAGCCATGGCGGAAATCGAGCGACTGGTCGCGCAAGGGCCTGCGGGCCTGGGCCAGGAATGGACCGGGTTATCGCTGCAGGAACGGTTGTCCGGCAGCCAGGCGCCGATCCTGCTCGGGTTGTCGCTGTTGATCGTGTTCCTGTGCCTGGCGGCGTTGTATGAAAGCTGGTCGATTCCGACTTCGGTGCTGCTGGTGGTGCCGCTCGGCGTGCTCGGCGCCGTGTTGGCCGTGACCTTGCGCGGGATGCCCAACGACGTGTTCTTCAAGGTCGGCCTGATCACCATCATCGGCCTGTCGGCGAAGAACGCGATCCTGATCATCGAGTTCGCCAAGAGCCTGTACGACGAAGGCCACGACCTGATCGACGCCACCCTGCAAGCCGCGCGCCTGCGCCTGCGGCCAATCGTCATGACGTCCCTGGCGTTCATCCTCGGCGTCGTGCCGCTGGCGATTGCCACTGGCGCGAGCTCGGCAAGCCAGCAAGCCATCGGCACCGGGGTGATTGGCGGGATGATCACCGCGACACTGGCGGTGGTGTTTGTGCCGGTGTTTTTTGTGGTGGTGATGAAACTGGTGCGCAAACGCCACAAAACCAACTGACCGCACACATCCCCCTGTAGGAGCGAGGCTTGCCCGCGAAGGCGTTGTAACAGTCAATAATTAACTCGACTGACACACCGCCTTCGCGGGCAAGCCTCGCTCCTACAGGGAATTGTGTGGGCCCGACGGGGCTCGCTGGGCTAAGGTGTTTGCATACCCCGGCCCATCGAGCTCATATGCCCTTCCTCGCCCGCACCCACCCTCGCCTGTCCGCTGCTGCGACCCTCGGTGTCGCGGTGGGCATTCTGGCTCCGGCCGATTCGATCATCAGCAAAATCCTCTTCGGCTGGAACGCCGGAGTCTGGTCGTATCTGGTGCTGATGCTCTGGCTCGCCGCCTGCGCCAAAGCGCCGGATGTGAAACGCATTGCCGAAGTCGAAGACGAGAACGCCGGGTTGGTGCTGTTCGTGGTGTGCATCGCCGCCATCGCCAGCCTGGCAACCATCACCTTCGAGCTGGCCGGCAGCAAGGACCTGGAAACCACCCGCAAACTGTTGCATTACGGGTTTACCGCGCTGACCGTTATCGGTTCATGGTTGTTGATCGGGGTGATTTTCAGCGTGCACTACGCCCGCCTGTTCTACACCTGGGCCGGCAAAGACCCGGCTTTGCGCTTCGCTGAAGGGCTGACCACCCCCAATTATTGGGACTTCCTGTATTTCTCGTTCACCATCAGCGCGGCCGTGCAGACCTCCGATGTCGGCGTGGCCACTCGGGATTTGCGCAAGATTGTGCTCGCGCAGTCGCTGATCGGTTTTCTGTTCAACACCGCGATTCTCGGGTTCTCGATCAACATCGCTGCGGGCCTGTTCAACTGAGCCGTGCACAAACGTTCTAGGCATCGCCCTCGCCACGGGCGTTAAATAAGCCGGCAATCCGTCTCACAGGTGCAGCATGACCACTCACAACTGGATCGACCTGGCCCAGGACGCCGACACCGGCATCGAGACGCTGCGCGCGCATTTCGAGGGCCACGCCTACGATCCGCACTGGCATGACAGCTATCTGGTAGGCGTCACCGAGCAAGGGGTGCAGCAATTCAACTGTCGGCGGGCCAGGCACCAGAGCACGCCGGGAAAGGTGTTTTTGCTCGAACCGGGTGACATCCATGATGGCGAAGCACCGACGGTCGACGGTTTCACCTACCGCATGCTGTACCTCGACCCGCAGTGGTTGAAGCGCGAGCTCAGTGCCGTGTTCGACAACGCGCCGGACAACAGTCAACTGAGCTTCGCCAATACCCTGGCCACCGACGCGCGCCTGGCCCACGCCACCAGCCTGGCGTTTCAGGCGCTGCACAACGGCGAGCTGAAAATCGTCCGCCAGACTGCCCTCGACGGTTTGCTCGAACGCCTCACCACTCACCTGCACTGGCGCGCCCGTTATGGCGAAGACCCGAAATTGCCGTTGGTGGCGCAAAAGGCCCGTGAGTTTCTGCACGCCCATGCCCACGAGGACATCGGCCTCGACCAACTCGCCGCCGCAACGGGCGTCGATCGCTTTCGCCTGACCCGCGCGTTCAAGGCTGCTTACGGCATCGCCCCTCACGCCTATCTGGTGCAATTGCGCCTGGCCACGGCCCGCAGAATGCTGGCCCGAGGCGAACAACCGGCCACGGTGGCCATGACGTTGGGGTTCGCCGACCAGAGCCATCTGGGCCGCTGGTTCGTGCGGACCTACGGCCTGACGCCCGCGCTGTATCGCAAGCGCTGCTCAAATCTTCCAGACAGTTGACCGTGGGATTGTGAAGATCGACTTCAAAGATCTTCACCGGAGTTTGCCCGCGATGCTGTCCACTTTCCCGACGTTACTGCCCTTCCTGTTGTTTGCGTTCGTGGCGTCGATCACGCCCGGCCCGACCAACATTCTGGTGTTGAGCAACAGTGCCCGATACGGCTTGGTGGCCGCCGTGCCGATCATCTTCGGCGCCTGTGCCAGCGCCGCGACAATTGTGTTGTTGGTCGGCAGCGGTGCCGGGGCGTCGTTGACCGCTTGGCCCTTCGTGCAAACCGCCATGCAGTGGATCGGCGTCGCCTGGCTGAGTTACCTCGCCTGGCAGATTTTCAACGCCCCGGCAGAGGCCGTCACCAACCAAAATGCCGACGCCCGACTCGGTCTTTTGGGCGCGGCCGGCCTGCAACTGATCAACCCGAAAACCTGGATGATGGCGCTGGCGGTTGTCAGTGTATTTGCCGGGGGCGGCGAACAGCGCCTGTCCCATGTGATGGTTTTGTCGCTGGCGTTCTTTCTGATTTCCCTGCCCTGCCTTGGGGTCTGGGCATTGCTCGGCGCGGGCTCCACGCGCTGGTTGCGCTCACCTCGCTCAATGCAACGCTTCAATCGCTGCATGGCCCTGTTGCTGTTGGGATCGGCCTGGTTGAGTCTTTGGGCCTGAATCCCATTCGTCGGCCATTGTCGGACAATCGACGATGCGGGGCTTGACGGCGTATTTGCTTTTGGTGTCTTCTGAAACCGGTTTCAGTGCGATCTCAAACGCACGGACCTTATAACTCCAATAAGAAGGTTTCAGACCGTGAACGATTTCTCCGCCGCCCAGCGCAGCCGCGTGACCATGCTTGATGTCGCCGAACATGCCAAAGTCTCCAAGGCCAGCGTGTCGCGGTTCATCGGCGAGGATCGCGCCTTGCTGTCCGATGCGATTGCGTTGCGCATCGAACAGTCGATTGCCGAACTGGGCTATCGCCCAAACCAGATGGCTCGCGGCCTGAAACGTGGACGAACCCGCCTGATCGGCATGCTGGTCGCCGACATCCGCAACCCTTATTCGATTGCCGTGATGCACGGGGTGGAAACCGCCTGCCGTCAACACGGCTACAGCCTGGTGGTGTGCAACACCGACCGCGATGACGAGCAGGAATGCCAGCACCTGGCCCTGCTGCGCTCGTACAACATCGAAGGGCTGATCGTGAACACCCTCGGCCACCACCGCGACGAATTGCAGGAACTGCATCGAGAAATGCCGCTGGTGCTGGTGGACCGCAAGGTCGAGCACCTCGAAAGTGACATGGTCGGGCTGGACAACCCGGCAGCGGTCGAGATCGCCATCGCCCACCTTGAAGAACTCGGTTACCGCGATGTGTTGCTGGTCACCGAACCCTTTGACGGCACCAGTTCGCGGATCGAACGGGTCAGCAGTTTCAAGGCGCAGATCGCCCGGCGTTTGGCGCTGCGCGGAACGATGATCGAAACCGGCAGTGACCTCACGGCAAACCTCAAAACCTTTCTCGATACACCCGGCCCCGGCCCGAAGGCGCTGTTCTGCGCGAACGGGATTGCGGCGCTGGCCGCGACCCATGCGTTGCGCGATTTGCAGTGCAAGCTGTTCGAGGATGTCGGCTTGATCGCCCTCGATGATCTGGATTGGTACCCGCTGGTGGGCAGCGGTATCACCGCCCTCGCTCAACCGACGACCGAGATGGGTGCAAGTGCGTTTGAATGCTTGCTCAAGCGCTTGCGCGGGGATGACGGGCCGGTGCGGACGATGGATTTTTCGGCGCGGTTGATTGTGCGCGGGTCGACCAGAGGGAATCTTCGGTGAATGTGAAGGCCTCATCGCTAGCAGGCTAGCTCCCACATTGGATTTGCGAACATAGCACCATTGTGGGAGTGAGCCTGCTCGCGATGAGGCCCGAAAGACCACCACAAAATTTCATCTTTTTTTTGAACAAAAATGAAACCGGTTTCAGAGGTCCATGACAATGCATAAACCACCCGTTTCCATCAGCCTCTCCAGCTACGGCGCCGACCTCGTCCGCCAGCGCGGCCAAGGCCATTTCATCGATATCCTCGCTGCTGCGGGCGCCACCCACATCGAATGGCGCGAAGAACTGCTGACCGTCGAAGACCCCGCCCAACTGGCCGATGCCACCCAGGCGCAAGGTCTCGAAAGCGTGTACTCCTCGCCGATGGAATTGTGGCTGGCCGGCCAGTCGAAACCCAATCCGCAACTGATCACCGCCCTGCAACGCGCCCAGGCCTTTGGCGCCAAATGGCTGAAGGTGTCCCTCGGTTACTTCACCGACACCAGCGACCTGCAAACCCTCACCCGGATCCTGAGCAAAAGCGCCGTGCAACTGCTGGTGGAAAACGATCAGACCCTGCACGGCGGTCGCATCGAACCGTTCCAGCGTTTTTTCGCCGCAGTCGAGCAACACAATCTGCCGATCAAAATGACCTTCGACATCGGCAACTGGCACTGGCAGGACCAGTCCGCCAGCAGCGCCGCGCGCCTGCTCGGGCGCCACGTCGGCTACGTGCACTGCAAAGCCGTGTCACGCCGGGCCGACGGCAAACTGGTCGCCGTGCCGCCTGCCGCCAACGACCTGCATTCATGGGAACAACTGCTGCGGCACATGGCCCAAGGCGTGATGCGGGCCGCGGAATATCCACTGCAAGCCGATGACCTGGTGCAGCTCACCACCGAGCATGTCGCCGCCCTCGCCCACTTGGGGCAAGCACGCCTGGAGAGCGCTCATGTCTGAGATCGATATCCTGTCGTTCGGCGAAACCATGGCGATGTTTGTCGCCGATCAAAATGGCGACCTCGCCAACGTCGACCACTTCCACAAACGCATTGCCGGGGCCGACAGCAATGTCGCCATCGGCTTGTCGCGACTGGGGTTCAACGTAGCGTGGCTGAGCCGGGTCGGCGACGATTCCCTGGGGCGGTTCGTGATCGACACGCTGCAAAAGGAAGGCATCGATTGCAGCAACGTTGCCCACGATGCCGCACACCCGACCGGGTTTCAGCTCAAGTCACGCACCGACGATGGCGACGATCCCATGGTCGAGTATTTCCGGCGTGGTTCGGCGGCGAGTCATTTGTCGCCGCAGTCGATCATCCCCGAGCTGCTCAAGGCGCGGCACTTGCACGCCACCGGCATTCCTCCAGCGCTGTCGGAAACGGCGCGGCAGATGTCTTTCGAACTGATGACGCGCATGCGCGAAGCCGGGCGCAGTGTGTCCTTCGACCCGAACCTGCGCCCGAGCCTGTGGGCCAGCACGCAACAGATGATCAGCGAAATCAACCGCCTCGCCGCCCTCGCCGACTGGGTGCTGCCGGGTTTGAGTGAAGGTCGTTTGCTGACCGGCTATGAAGACCCGGCTGACATCGCCGCGTTTTACCTCGACCAGGGTGCCGAAGCCGTGGCGATCAAGCTCGGCCCGCACGGCGCTTATTAC
This sequence comes from Pseudomonas sp. GT1P32, assembly GCF_054897805.1. Taxonomy (NCBI): domain Bacteria; kingdom Pseudomonadati; phylum Pseudomonadota; class Gammaproteobacteria; order Pseudomonadales; family Pseudomonadaceae; genus Pseudomonas; species Pseudomonas sp. GT1P32. The sequence goes on along the minus strand of NZ_CM142704.1, from coordinate 896,147 downwards.
CGCTCTCATCTGGATGAAGGTTTCGTGGCGGGCGTGCCCGTGGAAACGGTGGTCGACACGGTCGGTGCCGGCGACGGTTTTGCCGTCGGCATGATCAGCGCGCTGCTGGAAAACTACAGCTTTGCCGACGCCGTAAAACGCGCCAACTGGATTGGCAGCCGTGCGGTGCAGAGTCGCGGGGATATGGAGGGGTTGCCGACCCGCTCCGAAATGTCTGTCGAATTCGAAGACGCTTTCGCGGGCAAGCCTCGCTCCTACGGGATTGCGTAGATCCTGTAGGAGCGAGGCTTGCCCGCGAAGAGGCCAGATCAGGCAATGAAATTCTTGAACCCGTTACCTGCTGCGACAAAAACAACAAGCTCAGGAGCACCACTCATGAAAACCGCAACGCTCGCCACCCGCCGCTGGTGGTACATCATGCCCATCGTGTTCATCACCTACAGCCTGGCGTACCTGGACCGCGCCAACTACGGATTCGCCGCCGCCTCCGGGATGGCCGCAGACCTGATGATCACGCCCGGCCTGTCGTCGATGCTCGGCGCACTGTTCTTCCTCGGCTACTTTTTCTTCCAGGTGCCCGGCGCGATCTACGCGCAAAAACACAGTGTGAAGAAGCTGATTTTCGTCAGTCTGATCCTCTGGGGCAGCCTGGCGACGCTCACAGGGATCGTCTCCAACGCCTACTGGCTGATCGTCATTCGCTTCATGCTCGGCGTGGTCGAAGCAGCGGTGATGCCGGCGATGCTGATCTACCTGTGCCACTGGTTCACCCGTGCCGAACGCTCCCGGGCCAACACCTTCCTGATCCTCGGCAACCCGGTGACCATGCTCTGGATGTCGGTGGTGTCGGGCTATCTGGTGCAGCATTACAGCTGGCGCTGGATGTTTATCATCGAAGGGTTGCCGGCAGTGCTCTGGGCGTTTATCTGGTGGCGTCTGGTGGATGATCGTCCGGCCCAGGCCAAGTGGCTCAGCGACGCCGAAAAGCACGATCTGGAAAGCGCCCTCGCCGCCGAACAGGTGGGCATCAAGGCAGTGAAGAACTACGCCGAAGCCTTCCGCTCGCCGAAAGTGATCATCCTGGCCCTGCAATTTTTCTGCTGGAGCATTGGCGTCTACGGCTTCGTGCTGTGGCTGCCGTCGATCCTCAAGGCCGGCGCGCAAATGGACATGGTCGAAGCCGGCTGGCTGTCGGCGCTGCCGTATCTGGCGGCGGTGATCGGGATGCTGCTGGTGTCCTGGGGCTCGGACAAACTGCAAAAGCGCAAACGCTTTGTCTGGCCACCGCTGCTGATCGCCTCGATTGCGTTCTACGGATCGTACGCGCTGGGCGCCGAACATTTCTGGTGGTCATACACCCTGCTGGTGATTGCCGGGGCCTGCATGTACGCGCCTTACGGACCGTTCTTCGCGATCATCCCGGAAATCCTCCCGGCCAACGTCGCCGGTGGCGCCATGGCGTTGATCAACAGCATGGGCGCGCTCGGCTCGTTTGGCGGTTCCTGGCTGGTCGGTTACCTGAACAGCTCCACCGGTTCGCCGGGCGCGTCCTACCTGCTGATGAGCGGCGCGCTGATGTTTTCGGTGGTGCTGACAATTCTCCTCAAGCCCGGCGCCAGCGACCGGGAACGTCCTGCGGTTGCGCAAACACGCCCGACCGCCGCCCATCCTTGAATTGATGCAGAGATGAATACGATGAAAAAGCAGGTCGTGCTGTACAAGAAACTCTCACCGTTGCTGATGGCTCGCCTGCATGAGCAGACCGAGGTGACGCTGATCGACAACCTCGACGCCGATGGCCTGGCGCAACTGCGCGAGGCCCTGCCCCGCGCTCACGGGTTGCTCGGTGCCAGTCTGAAACTGGACGCGGGCCTGCTGGACCTGGCGCCGAATCTACGCGCCATCGCCAGCGTTTCGGTGGGCGTCGACAACTACGACATCGACTACCTGACCGAGCGGCGAATCCTGCTTAGCAATACTCCGGACGTGCTCACCGAAACCACCGCCGACACCGGTTTTGCGCTGATCCTCGCGTCTGCCCGGCGCGTGGTGGAACTGGCGAACATGGTTCGCGCCGGCCAGTGGAACCGCAACATCGGTCCCGTGCATTTCGGCAGCGATGTGCACGGTAAAACCCTGGGCATCATTGGCATGGGGCGAATCGGCGAAGCGTTGGCCCAACGCGGGCATTTCGGTTTCGGCATGCCGGTGATCTATCACAGCCACTCGCCGAAACCGGCGGTGGAACAGCGCTTCAATGCGCAATACCGCAGCCTGCCGGAGCTGTTGCAGCAGGCCGATTTCGTTTGCCTGACATTGCCGCTGACGGCGCAAACCGAGGGGCTGATCGGTGCTGAACAGTTTGCGCTGATGCGTCCAGAGACGATCTTCATCAATATTTCACGGGGCAAAGTGGTGGACGAAACGGCGCTGATCGAAGCGTTGCGCTCCGGGCAGATACGCGCTGCGGGGCTGGATGTGTTCGAACGCGAACCGCTGAACCCTGACTCGCCGCTGTTGCAACTGAACAACGTGGTGGCGACGCCGCACATTGGCTCGGCGACCCATGAGACGCGCGAAGCGATGGCGACGTGTGCGGTGGACAATCTGTTGGCTGCGTTGGCGGGTGAGCGGCCGAAGAATCTGGTGAATACCCGGGCGTGGAAGGATTGAGGCGTCCGGCGTTTGGAGATAGCCATCGCCGGCAAGCCGGCTCCTACAAGGTTTGCGCAATGTTCGTAATTAACGCACCCCTGTAGGAGCTGGCTTGCCAGCGATGGGGCCCTCAGGCCCGGCGCGCCTCCAGAAGATCCGCCGCACACAACGCAATCCGCCGACACGCATCCGCCAGTTTCCGTTGATCCACCACCAACCCGATCCGGATGTGCCCCGCCGCGCTCGGCCCGAACGCTTCGCCGGCCAGCACCGAAACGCCATAGCCCTCCAGCAGCCGCTCGGCGAAGTGCTGGGCAGACAACCCGGTCTGGCGCACATCGACCATCACAAACATCCCGCCATCCGGCCGTACCGCACGCACCCCCGGGCACGCATTGAGGCTTGCGCACACCAGGTCGCGACGCTGACGGTATTCCTCGCGCATCATCGCCACTTCCGGCAGATCACCCTCCAACGCAACCTGCGCCGCCTTCTGCACAAAGTCCGGAATGCCGAACAGCATGCACAACGACAGATGTTCCAGATGGTCAATCAAGGGTTTGGGGCCGATCACCCAACCGACCCGCCAGCCGCTCATGGCGTGGGATTTCGACAGGCTGTTGAGCGTCGCGGTACGCTCGGCCATGCCGGGCAGGCTGGCCGGGCTGATGTGCTCGCCCTCATACAACAGATCGCTGTAAACCTCGTCACTGATCAGCCACAGGTTGTGCCGAATACACAGCGATGCCAGTTCCTGCCAGATCTTCAGCGACAGACTGGCACCGGAAGGATTGTTCGGACTGTTGAGCAAAAGCGCGCGGGTTTTCGGCGTGATCAGCGCCGCGACATCCGCCGGATCAACGCGAAAGCCGTTCTCCGGACGCACCGCCACCGGCACCGCTTTCGCCCCGCAAGCGCCGAACACGCCTTCATAAGTCACGTACATCGGTTCGGCGACGATCACTTCATCACCCGGATCGAGCAGGCATTGCACGACCGAATACACCCCGCATTGCGCGCCGGGCATCACAATCACTTCATCGACATCCACCGTCTGCCCACTGCGTCGCCGATGACGGCTGACGATGCTGTCGCGAAGCCCGCGACTGCCGCGCACTTCTGCGTAATGGGTATCGCCGGCCAACAGGCTGTCGATGCACGCCTGAACGATGGGGCGCGGCGTATCGAAGTCCGGATCGCCCACCGACAACAGCAACACATCGACGCCCTGCTCTCGTAATTCCAATGCTCGGTAATGAATCTGCCAGGCCGCAGCGCCGTCTCCGGCAATTCGTTGGGTCAAGGCTGAATAGCGCATGTATTTCTCCAATCGCGCGTGTTCCTAGTCTCAACCCTATCTCAAATCACGAAACGCGCCACCATCGCATTCAAATCAACGGCCAGGCGCGACAGTTCGTGGGTGGCAGCGCTGGTCTGATTGGCTCCTGCAGCAGACTGGGTCGCCAGGTCACGGATGTTCACCAGGTTGCGGTCAACTTCGCGGGACACCTGCGCCTGCTCTTCGGACGCGCTGGCGATTACCAGGTTGCGTTCGTTGATCAGATGGATCGACTGGGTGATCTGCTCCAGCGCGACACCGGCGGCTCGGGCCATTTCCAGGGTGCTGTGGGTGCGCTGATTGCTTTGCTGCATCGACGACACCGCCTCCCCCGTACCGTTTTGGATGCCGGCGACCATCTTCTCGATTTCCTGAGTCGATTGCGCCGTGCGATGCGCCAACGCCCGCACCTCGTCCGCCACCACCGCAAAACCACGCCCGGCTTCACCGGCACGGGCCGCTTCAATCGCGGCGTTCAGTGCCAGCAGGTTGGTCTGTTCGGCAATGGCGCGAATCACGTCCAGCACCTTGCCGATGTCCCGGCCCTGAGCGGCCAGGCCTTCGATCATCAGCGAGGTGTTCTGCACGTCGTGGGTCATGGTCTGGATCGCATCGACGGTTTCCACCACGCGGTCGCGCCCTTCACGAGCAGCCTGGGTCGACTGGTTCGAGGCTTCGGAAGTCGACACGGCGTTGCGCGCCACTTCTTCCACGGCGGCGGTCATTTCGTTGACGGCGGTGGCGGCTTGTTCGATTTCATTGTTTTGCTGTTGCAGACCACGGGACGCTTCTTGCGTGACCGTGCTCAGCTCTTCGGCGGCGGCGCCCAACTGCGTGGCGGAACCGGCGATCTGCTCGATGGTTTTGCGCAAGTTGGCCTGCATGGTGGACAAGGCGCCGAGCAAACGGGCCGGTTCATCCTTGCCGTCGATTTCAATGGCTTTGGTCAGGTTGCCGCCGGCGATGGTTTCCGCTGCCTGCACCGCACGATTCAACGGCGTGATAATGCTGCGGGTCAGCAGCCAGGCCAGCAACACAGTCATCAGCGCCGCCACCACTGACACCGCAATGATTCCGTTCACGGCGGTGTTGTAGTTGTCTTCGGCGAGAACCCCGGCCGCTTTGGCGCCCTCGGTGTTGTACGTCACCAGTCGATTGAGCTGTTCGCCCATCTGGTCGGTGCCGTCCTTGATCTTCGTGTTGATCAGCGTGCGCATCTCGTCAATTTTATTCTGACGCGACAGGTCCATCATTTCGCGCTGGGCTTGCATGTAATTGTCCAGGGTCGCGCTGAACACCTTATACAGCGCCGCTTCGTCCGGACCCGCCGGCAATGCGGCGTAGCTGGCCTGGGCCTTGCGCGCCTTGTCGGTCAGCGCGCCGATACGGGTTTCAGCTTCCTGCAAACTGGCCGGCTCGCGGTTGACCAGAATGCGGAACGACAGAATCCGCATGCGCAGGATATTTTCGGTGACATTACCCAGGAAGCCGACGCTGGGCAGCTGGGTGCTGCCCATGTCGATCGAGGACTGGCGGATGATCGACATTCGGTTCACGGCAAACACGCCCAGTACGATGACCAGCAAGGCGATGAAGGCGAAACCCAGGAAAGCTCGAGGCGCGATGTTCAGATTACGCAGGGACATAGGACGATACTCGGTGATAGAGGCTTCGAGCGTCCTTGCCGTGATCACTGGCGGGCGGGCGTTGAGGCGCACCGTTCAGTCTGGCGCCACTGTTGTAATAGGTTTGTGTGCGCCTGATATCTGTATCGGCTGGGGTTGAGGATTTTTGCGGGGATTTGCGAAATATATTTCAAGGGATTACGAGTGTTTCATCCGTGAAACACTCAAGAACCACACAAACCCTGTAGGAGCCAGCTTGCTGGCTCCTACAAGGTGTGGGGAGAATTCAGGATTGGCGTTTGGCGATACGCCATACTCGGGCGATGTCGCTCGCACGCTCACGCAACAACCGTGGCGCCTCGGCGCATGCCTGCTCCAGGGTCATCGGCCCGCTCGCCAAGGCAAACGCGGCGTCGATGCCGTGCTCGTACAGGGCTTGATAACCCTCGCCCAAGGTGCCGGCGATGACGATGACCGGCACGCCGTGTTGCCCGGCGATGCGTGCGACACCAAACGGTGTCTTGCCGCGCAGGGTTTGCGCATCGAAGCGGCCTTCGCCGGTGATCACCAGGTCGGCGCCCTTGACCGCATCGGCCAGGCCGACCAACTCCGCGACCACTTCAACCCCGGCCTTGAACTGCGCACCCAGGAAGGCCTTGGCGGCGAACCCCAGGCCACCCGCCGCGCCGCTGCCCGGCTCGTCACGCACGTCATTGCCGAGGACCTGGGCGCAAAGCCCGGCGAAGTGCCCGAGGGCGCGATCCAGTTGCTCGACCTGCGCAGGCGTTGCGCCTTTTTGCGGACCGAAAATCGCAGAGGCGCCGTGGGGACCGCACAGGGGATTGTTGACGTCGGCGGCGATATCGAAGCGTACGTCGGTCAGGCGCGGATCGATGTCACTGAGATCGATCCGCGCCAGTTGCGCCAGTGCCAATCCACCGGGCGCCAGGGTTTGGCCTTGTGCATCGAGCAGTTTCACGCCCAGCGCTTGCATCGCCCCCGCGCCGCCGTCGTTGGTGGCGCTGCCGCCAATCGCCAGGATCACCCGTTGCGCCCCGGCGTCGAGTGCCGCGCGGATCAACTCACCGGTGCCGAAGGTGCTGCTGATGCACGCATCGCGCTGCCCCGGCGGAACGAGTTGCAGGCCGCTGGCCTCGGCCATTTCGATGATGGCGGTGAGGCTCTGGGGCAACCAGCCCCACGCGGCGTCGACCGTTGTGCCCAGCGGCCCTTTGACGCGGGTGCGACGCAGTTGACCTTCGCAGGCGGCCAGAATCGACTCGACCGTGCCTTCGCCACCATCGGCCATCGGGCATTTGACCAGTTGCGCATCGGGCCAGACTTCAACCAGACCAAGGGCAATGGCATCGGCCACGCCTTGTGCGCTGAGGCTGTCCTTGAACGAATCGGGGGCGATGACGATTTTCATGCGAATTCTCCAGTTCCAATGCCCCCATGCTGCCAGCCGGCCTGAACAATAACGCCGGTCCGCTGCACAAGTGGCATGGAGGATTATTGTTCATTTTCACAAAACCTTGTGGGAGCAAGCCTGCTCGCGATAGCAATCTCAAGTACGCCGAAAAACCTGTAGGAGCCCGGCTTGCCGGCGATGGCGATTTCGAGGACGCCATCGCCGGCAAGCCGGCTCCTACAAGGACGTGTTCACAACGTCATGGATTTGCGTCGGTTTGTGGGAGCAATTGCACGCCGAGGTACAGCGCCAGCATGCCATCGAGGCGCAACGGGTCGACGCCGCTGAGCTCGGCAATCCGCTCCATCCGGTAACGCAGGCTGTTGCGGTGAATGCCCAGCGCATCGGCGCAGGCCTGGCTCTGGCCGTCGTGATCGCACCAACTGCGCAACGTCGCCAGCAATTGGCCGTTGCCGTCCTTGGCGATGACTTTGCGCAAGGGCTTGAGCAATTCGTCCAGCGCATCATCGTTGCGATGGCGCCAGAGCATCACCGGCAATCGATAGCGGGTTAGCGTCAACAGACGAGAATGCGGCAGTACATCACGCCCATAAGCCAGCAAGTCGCCGACCCGCCGATAGCAACGGCGCAAGCCCGACAAGCCATCGGCCTGCCCGCCCACGGCGATGCGCAAGATATTCCAGCCGAGGCCGTCGAGCTTTTCCAGCAAGCGGTCGTTCTCGATCGCCTGGTTTGCCGGCCGGCACCACAGCAACGACGACTTGGCCGAACTCACGCACCAACTGTCCGGGTAGCGCGAGGTCAGCCAGGCGCTGAGTGCGTCGACGGTTTGCCCCGGACCGTGCTCCATTCCCAGCTCGAACAAATACGGCACCCGCGTCAATTGCGGTTTGAGCCCAAGCTGTTGCGCCTCATCGATCAAGCGCGGCGAATCCCCTGCCTCGCTGAGCAGCAACGCCAGCAAATCATCGCAACGCTGGCGCCGCCATTGCTGCTCGGCCTGCTGATTGCGCTGGCCCACCAGCATCTCGGCGGTCATGCGCACCAGTTCGGCGTAGGTGCGCAATTGTTCGGGTTCGCCGGTGATGCCGAGCACGCCAATCAGCCGTTGATCGAGCAACAGCGGCAGGTTGATACCCGGTTGTACGCCCTTGAGGTGGATAGCGGTTTGCGCATCGATTTCCACCACCCGCCCGTTGGCCAGCACCAGTTGCGCGCCTTCGTGCCGGGTGTTGACCCGCTCCGGTTCACCACTGCCCAGAATCAACCCCTGGCTGTCCATGACGTTGACGTTGTAAGGCAGGATGGCCATCGCCCGGTCGACGATGTCCTGGGCCAGGTCGTGATCGAGTTCGAACATTGTGGTGGTCCTTCAAAGCGCGGTTGTTCACCCGCACAGGGCTTGGTTGCAAACCCTGTGCTCAGGCACAAAGACAGCAGCCCTGAGGGTGGTCGAGACTCTCAGGGCGATCAACGTTACCCTTTGCATCGCAAAAAATCATAATAAAGAGAGAGCCCGCCATGTCACAGAGCGCCGCCGCAACCCAGGCCATCGTTGACGAAAAAAACGCCGTCTACAAACGCATTACCCTGCGTTTGATCCCCTTCATCTTCATCTGCTACCTGTTCAACTACCTCGACCGGGTGAACGTTGGATTTGCCAAGCTGCAGATGCTCGACGCGCTGAAATTCAGTGAAACCGTGTACGGCCTCGGCGCCGGGATCTTCTTTATCGGCTACGTGCTGTGCGGCGTACCGAGCAACCTGGCGCTGACCAAATTCGGCCCGCGCCGCTGGATCGCGCTGATGATGATCACCTGGGGCACGCTGTCGACCTGCCTGTTGTTCGTCACCACCCCGACCGAGTTCTACACCTTGCGCCTGTTCACCGGCGCGGCCGAAGCCGGGTTCTTCCCGGGCGTGGTGTTGTACCTCTCCCAGTGGTTCCCGACCTTCCGCCGTGGCCGCATCATGGCGCTGTTCATGTCGGCGATCCCGGTGTCCGGCCTGCTCGGCAGCCCGTTTTCCGGCTGGATTCTCAATCACTTCGCTGCGGGCCAGGGTGGCCTGGCCGGCTGGCAGTGGATGTTCCTGCTGCAAGGCATCCCGACCGTGATCCTCGGCGCCCTCGCCTACTTCCTGCTGAGCGACAGTTACGCCAATGCCAAATGGCTCACGCCGTTCGAGCGCTCGGTGCTGGAAGCCGACCACGCTGAAGACCTGGCCAACAAACCGAAAACCACCACCGACTCGCTGCTGGCGGTGTTCAAGAACCCGGCGATCTGGGCGTTCGGTTTGATTTACTTCTGCATCCAGAGCGGGGTCTACGCGATCAACTTCTGGCTGCCGTCGATCATCAAGAACCTGGGCTTCAACGATAACCTGGTGATCGGCTGGCTGAGTGCGATCCCGTACCTGCTGGCGGCCGTGTTCATGTTGATGGTCGGCCGCTCGGCGGACTTGCGCAAAGAACGTCGCTGGCATTTGGTGGTACCCATGTTGATGGGCGCAGTGGGCCTACTGATCGCCGTGAACTTCGCCACCACGCCAGCCATCGCCATCCTTGGCCTGACGATCGCCACCATGGGCGCCCTCACCGGCCTGCCGATGTTCTGGCCGGTGCCGACCGCACTGCTGAGCGCCGGCGCGGCTGCCGGTGGTCTGGCGTTGATCAACTCGATGGGCCAGATGGCCGGCTTCCTCAGCCCGTACCTGGTCGGTTGGGTCAAGGACACTACTGGCTCGACCGATGCCGCGTTGTACTTGCTGGCGGGCGTGATTGTCTGCGGCAGCCTGCTGGCGTTGCGCATGACCCGCACCCTGCGCGTCTGACACCCACCCTGTAGGAGCCCGGCTTGCCGGCGATAGCGATCTCAAGGACGCCATCGCCGGCAAGCCGGGCTCCTACAAAGTCAAAAATTTACGTTTGCCCCCGACAGTTGTTCTGGTATTTGATTGAGCCTTTCCCACTGGTAAAAGGATTTCGTCATGAGCTACCGCACGCTGGGTCACTCGGGATTGCAGGTGTCCACCCTGACCCTGGGGACCATGATGTTCGGCGAACAGACCAGCACCGAAGATTCCCTGCGGATCATCGACAAGGCCTGGGACCAGGGCATCAACTTCATCGACACCGCCGACGTCTACACCAACGGTCGCTCTGAAGAGATCGTCGGCGAAGCGATCGCCGGCAACCGCCACGAATGGGTGCTCGCCACCAAAGTCGGTTTCGGCCCGGTGGACGGTGTGCCGAACCGCAGCGGCCTGAGCCGCAAGCACATTTTCAATGGCATCGATGCCAGCCTCACGCGCCTGGGCACCGACTACGTCGACCTTTATTACCTGCACCGCGAAGACCACAACACGCCGCTGGAAGTGACGGTGTCGGCCATCGGCGACCTGATTCGCCAGGGCAAAATCCGCAACTGGGGGTTGTCGAACTACCGTGGCTGGCGCATCGCCGAGGTCATTCGTGTGGCCGACAAACTGGGTGTCGACCGCCCTGTCATCAGCCAGCCGCTGTACAACATCGTCAATCGTCAGGCCGAAACCGAACAGATCACCGCCGCGCAGAACTACGGCTTGGGCGTTGTGCCTTACAGCCCTCTGGCGCGCGGCGTACTCAGCGGCAAATATGTGCCGGATGTAAAACCGGATGCCAACAGCCGCGCCGGGCGCGCCGACAAACGTATTCTGGAAACTGAATGGCGCGTCGAATCCCTGCGCATCGCCCAGCAGATCCAGCAATACACGCAAGATCGCGGTGTCGGCATCGTCGAGTTCGCGATTGCCTGGGTGCTTAACAACAGCGCCGTCACCTCGGCCATTGTCGGGCCGCGTACCGAAGAGCAATGGGATGCCTACACTAAGGCGCAGGCGGTGAAGATCACGGCGCAGGATGAAGCGTTTATCGACTCGCTGGTGACACCGGGGCATGCGTCCACGCCGGGGTTCAATGATGTGAGCCATTTCGTGTCGGGCCGTAAACCGCGCAACGCCTGAATCAACACAATCCAATGTGGGAGCGGGCTTGCTCGCGAAGGTAGTTTCACATTCAACATTGATGTTGGCTGATAAACCGTCTTCGCGAGCACGCCCGCTCCCACAATGGGTCGGTGTTGATCGGTTGGTCAATATTCATCGCGAAAACCACGTATCCTCCGCACCCCGTTTCACGTTCAACTTCGCGAGGACAGTTTGTCTAAAGGTATCGCTCTATCGGTTTCGGCCTCTGTGCTGTTTGCCGTCATGTATTACTACACCTCACTGCTCAGCCCATTGAGCGGTGTGGAAATTTTTGGCTGGCGCATGCTGCTGACAGTGCCGTGCATGACCGTGTTCATGGTGGTGTCCAGCGAATGGAAGCGCGTGGTCGAGCTCTTTCGCCGAGCCATCGCCCAGCCGAAACTGATTGCCGCCCTGATCGCCTCTTCGGCCCTGCTGGGCGTGCAACTCTGGCTGTTCATGTGGGCGCCGCTCAACGGCTACAGCCTTGATGTGTCGCTGGGCTATTTCCTGTTGCCACTGACCATGGTCCTGACAGGACGGCTCGCCTACGGTGAGCGTCTCTCCTATCTACAGAAAGTTGCCGTGTTCTTTGCCTGCCTCGGTGTGATCAACGAGCTGTATCAGGTCGGTGGTTTTTCCTGGGCTACGTTGCTGGTATGCATCGGCTATCCAACGTATTTCATCCTGCGCAAGCGTCTGGCGACGGACAACCTCGGTGGCTTGTGGCTGGACATGGCGTTGATGCTGCCGGTGGCCTTCTGGTTCGTACAGACCGGCGAGCAAGGTTTCAATGTGTTTGATCAGCATCCGTGGCTGTCACTGTTGATCCCGCTTCTCGGCGTGATCAGTGCGTCGGCGCTGGTGATCTACATCATCGCCAGCCGGCTGTTGCCCTTCAGCCTGTTCGGGCTGTTGAGCTACGTCGAGCCGGTGCTGTTGCTTGGCGTTGCGTTGCTGCTCGGGGAAAGCATCAAGACCGGGGAATGGCTGACCTACATTCCGATCTGGATGGCGGTGCTGGTGCTGATGTTCGAAGGGTTCAAGCACATGATGCGACAGAGACGCGGTTCCATGTAGGAGCGAAGCTTGCTCGCGAAGGCGTCTTCGAAAACGCCAGAAACTTCGCGGGCAAGCCTCGCTCCTACAAGGATCTAAAGCGCTTAGTCGGTGGAGAGCACACCACGACGAACCTGGTCACGCTCGATCGATTCGAACAGCGCCTTGAAGTTGCCCTCGCCGAACCCGTCATCGCCTTTACGCTGGATGAATTCGAAGAACACCGGGCCCATCAGGGTTTCCGAGAAGATCTGCAACAGCAGACGCTTGTCGCCCGACTCGGACGAACCGTCCAGCAAAATGCCCCGCGCTTGCAGTTGATCAACCGGTTCGCCGTGGTTCGGCAGACGCCCTTCGAGCATTTCGTAGTAGGTTTCCGGTGGCGCGGTCATGAAGCGCATGCCGATGCTTTTCAGGTGATCCCAGGTCTTGATCAGATCATCGCTGAGGAACGCCACGTGCTGGATACCCTCGCCGTTGAACTGCATCAGGAACTCTTCGATCTGCCCGGCGCCCTTGGAGGACTCTTCGTTCAACGGGATGCGGATCATGCCATCCGGTGCGGTCATCGCCTTGGAAGTCAGGCCGGTGTATTCGCCCTTGATGTCGAAGTAGCGGATTTCACGGAAGTTGAACAGCTTCTCGTAGAAGTTCGCCCAGTACGCCATGCGGCCGCGATACACGTTGTGAGTCAGGTGGTCGATGATCTTCAGGCCGGCACCGACCGGGTTGCGGTCAACGCCTTCGATGAACACGAAGTCGATGTCGTAGATCGAGCTGCCTTCACCGAAACGGTCGATCAGGTACAGCGGCGCGCCGCCGATGCCTTTGATCGCCGGCAGGTGCAGTTCCATCGGGCCGGTTTCGATGTGGATCGGCTGCGCGCCGAGTTCCAGTGCGCGCTTGTAGGCCTTTTGCGAATCCTTGACGCGGAACGCCATGCCGCACACCGACGGGCCGTGCTCGGCCGCGAAGTACGAAGCGACGCTGTTAGGTTCGTTGTTGAGGATCAGGTTGATCGCGCCCTGGCGATACAGGTGCACGTCTTTGGAACGGTGGGTCGCGACTTTGGTGAAGCCCATGATCTTGAAGATCGGCTCCAGCGTGTTCGGGGTTGGCGATGCGAATTCAATGAATTCAAAGCCCATCAGGCCCATCGGGTTTTCGTATAAATCTGCCATGGTCGGCGCCTCATCATTTTCTGGTCAATTAACGAATCGTTAGTTGCTGGCAATGCTGAGACCGGCGGGTGGCGCGCAGGAGATGCCCCGCACGCTGCGTGCGAGGAAGTCACCGTAGATCAATTGAAACCCAAAACTCTTCATTGTCGACCCAAGGCTATTACGGGCGAGGCTTCTGCTGCCAGAAGCCATTTATTCTTATATGCGTAACCGGATTCTACACAGCGTAAATAGGTTTGTCCGCCTTCTGTATCAAATCCCCTTTTTCCCTGCTCGCGCAAGGGGTTTGTTGCAGAGGAAAATCCCCGCCAGAATCAGCCCTCCGCCCAGACACATCGTCAGGGTCAATTGCTCGCCGAGCAGCAACGCACCCAGGATGACAGCAGTCAGCGGATTCAAGGCGATGAACACCCCGGAACGGGTCGCGCCGATTTTGCGCAGGCCGTCGTAATAGCCAATATACGCCAGCGCCGAGCCCAACACGCCCAGATACATCAGGCTCAACCATTGCGGCGGGCCAAGGCTGAGCAGCGCCGCGACACTCACCTCGCCCCTGACGGCACTGGTCACCCAGAGCATCACCGTGCCCAGCAAAATCGAATACGTCACCGTTTGCACCGGCCCCAGGGTTTGATTCAGATCCTTGGAGAACAGTGAATAAATGCCCCAACCGAGCACGCAGCCGAAAATCAACAGATCACCGAACCAGGCATCCGCCTGACCGGCCAGCAACTGCGGATGACGACTGACAATCACCAGGCTTGCCCCGGCAATGCAGATCGCGATGCCGATGACTTTCGCTCGACTCAAACGCTCTTTGAACAGCAGCCACGAAGCCAGTCCGATCACGGCCGGGTTCAGCGCCACGATCAATGACGCCCGCGAGGCATTGATGTAGTGCAGGCCATAGAAGAAGCACAGGTTGTAGAAAAAAATCCCGAAAAAGCCCAACAGTGTCAGTTGCAACCATTGCCGAAGACTCGGCCGGGCCAGTGGAATGCGCGCGAGCAGCAAAAACAGCAGCAGCGCCGCGCTGGCCAGCAAGAAACGCAGGCTGGCGGCGAACAACGGGCTGAGGCTGTCCGCCAGAAACCGCCCCGCGACGAAGGTGCCGCCCCAAATCATGGTGACCGCCGCGAGTTTGAAATAAACCGCGACATCGGACGGCTCCGACAGCCTTTGCTCATATGCAGTCATAAGTCTCCAGAACGACAAATCGATTCGATGGCGTATCATTTATCTAATATCTGATCATCGTAAAATGAGTAAAAGCTCATGACCCTCACTCAGCTTGAGATCTTCTCGCTCGTTGCCGAACTTCACGGCTTTACGGCAGCGGCCAATCGTCTGGGCATTTCTCAATCCGCGGTGTCTCACGCCCTCAAGTCGCTGGAACAGGAACTGGGCGTCGAGCTGCTGCGGCGGCATCAGTCTCAGGTCGAACTCAGTGACATCGGCCAACAGCTGCTGTTGCGCGCCCGGGCAATGCTCGGGCTGGCCAACACCTTGCGCCAGGAAGCGGCGGATGCCCGCGGCATGAAACGCGGCACATTGCGCATCGGCTCGTTCGGCCCGACCTCGTCGATCAAGTTGTTGCCGACGATCCTGCAGCACTACCGCGCCGCTCACCCTGGCATCGAGGTGCACATTGATGAAGGCCCGGACCGCCAGGTGATTCAGTGGCTGGAAGAGCGACGCATCGACATCGGCTTCGTGGTGTTGCCCGAAGAGCGCTTCGACACCTTTGCGTTGTTCGAGGACCAGATGGTCGCGTTGCTGCCCGCCCATCATCCGCTGGCGGCTCATGCCAGCCTGACCTTGGGCGATTTGTGTCACGACCCGTTCGTACTGACCGAGGCCGGCTCTTCGGAGCTGGTGTCCCGTTTGTTCAGTGCCGCGCGGTTGACGCCTAACATCCGTTATCGCTGCTCGCAGCTGCTCAGCACGCTGGATACCGTTGGCCGGGGCGATGCCCTGACCGTGGTCGCCGAAGGCTCGCTGCCCACGCATCACGACGACCGCTACCTGAAAAAACCGCTATCGCCAGCGATCGCACGCCAGGTCGGCCTGGCCGTGCTCGACCAACGCCAGAGTTCACCGGCGGCACTGGCCTTTATCAAACTGGCCACAAGTCTGGCCTACCGTTGAGCGGCATAAGCCGCAAAGGCCAACTATCATGGCCTCTGACCGAACTCTTTTGGGGAGGCGTGCCGTTGTCCTGCCTGCATTTGAGAGCCCTATTTCATCGCTACAGGTTTCGCAAATGCCATTGACTGTAAAAACCCGCCGCCAACGCGGCAGACGGATTATTGTCAACGTATTGAGTGGTTTGCTCCCGATGTTGCTCGGGTTCGCCATTCTTTACCTGCAAGCTGAGCGCGCGCTTGAGCAAAGCACCCGACTGACCGCCGAAGAAGCCATCCGCCAATTCGAACTGATGCTCGACAACACCGCGCAGGCTGCACGCGAATTGCTGCCGCTGGCCGGGAAAAGTTGTATTGACGTCAATCTGGCCTTACGCGAGCAAGTTACCCGCCGTCCGTTTGTGCGTTCGACCAATCTGGTGTGGGACGACATCAATTACTGCAGTTCTTTGTTCGGCGACTTCCGCGAAAAAATCGAGGCGGGCGACTACAGCAACGGCACGTTGCAACTGATGAAAGGCAATCTGGTCACGCCCGATACCGCGGTGTTGGTGTACCGCATCGGCGAAGGAAAAAAGGGCGCGCTGAGCACGCTTGACGGTTATCACTTGAGCAACGTACTGCGCATGATCGGCCGCTCGACAATACTGATGCTGCAAGTCGGCCCCCATTGGCTGACCGCCGATGGCCAGTTCCATCAAGACCCCCTCCCCACCTTGCCCGTGGCGCAAACCATTCTCGGTTCCTCGCGCTACGCGTTCTCTGTAACAGCCGGATTTCCCGAAGGCGAAACGTGGCGCTACATGAGTAGCGAATATCCGCCGCTGTTCAGCTTGTTGATCTTTTTCGGCGTGGTGTCAGGTTCCATCGGGCACTTTGTGCAGAAGCGCTCTTCGTCGCCGAGCCATGAACTACAGCGAGCACTGGAAGCCGCGGAGTTCGTTCCGTACTTTCAGCCGGTGGTTCATGGCGACAGCAAGAAATGGTCAGGCGCCGAAGTGCTGATGCGCTGGAAGCACCCGAAGGAAGGCCTGGTGCGTCCCGATCTGTTTATTCCGTTCGCCGAACACTCCGGGCTTATCGTGCCCATGACTCGCTCTTTAATGCAGCAAACCGCCGCGTTGCTGGCGCCCTTGTCGACCTCATTCGAAAGCCCGTTTCACGTGGGCATCAACATCACTGCCAGCCACTGCAAGAACCTGGAACTGGTCGAGGATTGCCGGGCATTTCTGGGCAACTTTGCGCCGGGCTCCATTCACCTGGTGTTGGAGCTGACCGAGCGTGAACTGATCGAACCCACCGCCATCACGCTGCAATTGTTCGAGCAACTTCACGCGTTGGGCGTGATGATCGCCATCGATGACTTCGGCACCGGTCATTCAAGCCTGGGTTATCTGCGCCAGTTCAATGTCGACTTCCTGAAAATCGACCAGAGTTTTGTTGCCATGATTGGCGTTGACGCCCTCTCCCGACACATTCTGGACACCATCATCGAACTCTCGGCCAAGCTCGATCTGGGCATCGTCGCCGAAGGTGTGGAAACCGAAGAGCAAAGTGATTACCTCACCGCCCATGGCGTGAACTTTCTGCAAGGTTATCTGTTCGGCCGACCGATGCCCGGTGAAGACTTCATTAATGCATTAAGTCACCATTAACTAACGGCATTAAGCGACGGGACAACGGCTTTGCGCACCAATTTGAATCAAAATACTACTCTCGTTACATGAAGAAAAAGTCAGGATTTACTCTTTGCCCATTAACTACTACAATTTTTCATGCCTGCTATAAATTGGCAGGTGAGCCACTATCACCGAGTCGCTACAAGGCTCTTGGCTTATAGCTTTGTTTGCGGTTGGTCTCAGCCAAACACACTATTGGAGTAAAGATATTGTCCAGACTCGCTGAATTTCGTGCAGCTGAAAAAGCCCTTCAAGAGCAGCTCAAGCAGCTGGAATCCCTGAAGAACGATGCCGGGCTCAAGAAAGAAATCGAATTCGAAGAAAAGCTCCAGGGGCTGATGAAAACCTACGGCAAGAGCTTGCGCGACATCATCGCCATTCTCGATCCGAACCCGGCAAAATCCGGTCTGCAGCAGGCCGCCGCGCCGAAAACCCGCCGCGCTCGCGTGGTCAAGGTTTATCAGAATCCGCACACCGGTGAACTGATTGAAACCAAGGGCGGCAACCACCGCGGCCTGAAAGCCTGGAAGGAACAATACGGTGCCTCCACCGTTGACTCCTGGCTTCGCGGCTAAGCACTCGCGGTGACAAAAAAGCCCTGCATCAAGCAGGGCTTTTTTATGGATACCTGTTAAATGCAACGATTGAAATCGATCAATTCGCTACTTATCGACTAACTTCGTGCTTAATCCCTTTGGGTATCTAAACATTGCGAAATGCACGACCGCGCAAACCGTTATCTAAAGTTTCAAGCTGTTACGAGCAGCCTCTATTTCACCCAGGCTTGCCTTGTAAGCCTCTGCCTGCCCTGCGTACGAAAGAACATAAGCCTTATCGGCATCCACCGCCGCGACCAATGTTTGCGAGAGCACATGGCGTCCGTTCTGCGTAATGGTGCAGGTAGTTTCCAGTGCCGCCAGGCGGCTCAACGTTGCCGGATGGATTTTGTTGCACACGCTTTGATAGCCGCCCTGAAAGAAGTCCTTCTGCACGGACTTGCGCATCTCCAGCAGCACGCCTTGCAGATTGACCTGATGACCGCTTTCCACTGGCGTCATGGTCAACTCCATCACCATCAACGGCGTACCGCCCTGATCGTTTTTCACCGCGCGCTGCCGGGAAACCTGAGGCGTGGCCTGATCTGGCGGGGTCGCTTCGACTTCCCAGCCATCTGGCCAGGTCACGATCGGCGCATCCGCATGAGCACAGGTAACGCCTGACAACAGGAAAATCAGAACGAACAGCGATTTACAGGATCGGATCATTGCAATGAACACTCACGGATTGAGCGATAAAGTCTGAGCCTCGTCCGCCTGTCAGGCAATAGCGGGTGGTTTGGGTTTGGTGATGCCTGCGCCCTTGCGTATCATTGGCGTCATTCGTTAGCCCCACTTATTTTCCGGAGGGCCCATGAGCCTGCACGAATTGAACACCTTCCCAGGCGTCACCGCCCAACCTGACACCGCGACGCAGAACTTCGTGTTCAACCACACAATGCTGCGGGTCAAAGACATCACCAAGTCCCTGGATTTCTACACGCGGATCCTCGGTTTCTCGCTGGTGGAAAAGCGCGACTTCCCGGAAGCCGAGTTCAGCCTGTATTTCCTGGCGCTGGTCGACAAGAACCAGATCCCGTCCGATGCCGCTGCGCGCACCCAATGGATGAAATCGATCCCTGGCATCCTTGAGTTGACCCACAACCACGGCACCGAAAACGATGCTGATTTCGCCTATCACAACGGCAACACCGACCCGCGCGGTTTCGGCCATATCTGCATCTCGGTGCCGGACATCGTTGCAGCATGCGAACGCTTCGAAGCGCTGGGCTGCGATTTCCAGAAGCGCCTGAACGACGGCCGCATGAAGAGCCTGGCATTCATCAAAGACCCGGATGCTTACTGGGTCGAGATCATCCAGCCAGCGCCACTGTAAACATCACCACGTCCCTGTAGGAGCAGAGCTTGCTCGCGAAGGCGGTGTGTCAGTCTGCATATCTATTGACTGACACACCGCCTTCGCGAGCAAGCTCTGCTCCTACAGGGTTTTGTGTTTTCAGCGTCCGGTTTATGCCGGGGCCGATGTCCGGATCAAGTGATCGAATGCGCTCAGGGAAGCCTTGGCGCCCTCGCCTACCGCAATCACGATCTGCTTGTACGGCACGGTCGTCACGTCACCGGCGGCGAACACGCCCGGCATCGAGGTTTCACCACGGGCATCGACGATGATCTCGCCGCGAGGCGACAACTCGATGGTGCCTTTGAGCCAGTCGGTGTTGGGCAGCAGACCGATCTGCACGAAGATACCTTCAAGGTTCACCGTGTTGAACTCACCCGAATCGCGATCCTTGTAGACCAGGCCGGTCACCTTCTGGCCGTCACCCTTCACTTCACTGGTCAGTGCGCTGGTGATGACATCGACGTTGGGCAGGCTGAACAACTTGCGTTGCAACACCGCATCGGCGCGCAGCTTGCTGTCGAATTCCAGCAGCGTGACGTGGCTGACAATACCGGCCAGATCGATCGCCGCTTCAACGCCGGAGTTACCGCCGCCGATCACCGCTACGCGCTTGCCTTTGAACAGCGGGCCGTCGCAGTGCGGGCAGAAGCACACGCCTTTGGCTTTGTATTCCTGCTCGCCCGGCACGCCCATTTCACGCCAGCGGGCGCCGGTGGCGAGGATCAGTGCCTTGGTCTTGAGGGTCGCGCCACTTTCGAAGCGAACCTCGTGCAACTCGCCGGGGTTCTTCGCCGGGATCAGCGCGGTGGCCCGTTGCAGGTTCATGATATCGACGTCGTATTGCTTGACGTGCTCTTCGAGCGCGCTGGCCAGTTTCGGCCCTTCGGTCTCCTGCACGGAGATGAAGTTCTCGATGGCCATGGTGTCCAGCACCTGCCCACCAAAACGCTCAGCCGCCACACCGGTGCGAATGCCTTTACGGGCCGCGTAGATCGCTGCCGAAGCACCGGCCGGGCCACCGCCGACCACCAGCACGTCAAAGGCTTCTTTGGCGCTGATTTTCTCGGCCTGACGCTCGGCGCCGCTGGTGTCGATCTTGGCGAGGATTTCTTCCAGGCCCATACGGCCCTGGCCGAAAATCTCGCCGTTCAGGTAAATGCTTGGCACGGCCATGATCTTGCGATCATCGACTTCGGCCTGGAACAACGCGCCGTCGATAGCGACGTGTCGGATGTTCGGGTTGAGCACAGCCATCAGGTTCAGCGCTTGAACGACGTCCGGGCAGTTCTGGCAGGACAGCGAGAAGTAAGTCTCGAAGCTGAACTGGCCTTTGAGCGAGCGGATCTGTTCGATCACTTCCGCACTGGCTTTCGAAGGGTGGCCACCGACTTGCAGCAGGGCCAGCACCAGCGAGGTAAATTCATGGCCCATCGGGATGCCGGCGAAACGCAGGTTGATGTCGGCACCGGGGCGGTTGATCGAGAACGATGGTTTACGCGTGTCGTCACCGTTGTCGAGCAAAGTAATTTGGCTGGAAAGACTGGCAACATCTTTCAGCAGTTCGAGCATTTCCCGGGATTTCGCACCGTCGTCGAGGGATGCAACGATCTCGATCGGTTGGGTGACCCGTTCCAGGTACGATTTCAACTGGGCTTTAAGATTGGCGTCCAACATACGGGCGATTTCCTTTGTTTTCTTGAGACGAAGGCTTTCTTGAGGCGAAAAAAAGCCCGAGCGACCTTCGCCCGGGCTTTTCTATTGGGCGGTTGCAGCTTACTTAGGTGCGGAACCCCGCCCTGATGATGCTTTCACAGACTTAGATCTTGCCGACCAGGTCCAGGGACGGAGCCAGAGTGGCCTCGCCTTCTTTCCACTTGGCTGGGCAAACCTGACCTGGGTGAGCAGCAACGTACTGGGCAGCCTTGATTTTGCGCAGCAGCTCGGAAGCGTCACGGCCAACGCCGCCATCGTTCAGTTCAACGATTTTGATCTGGCCTTCTGGGTTGATCACGAAGGTGCCACGGTCAGCCAGACCAGCTTCTTCGATCAGTACGTCGAAGTTGCGGGAGATGGCGTGGGTCGGGTCGCCGATCATGGTGTACTGGATTTTGCCGATGGCTGGCGAAGTGTTGTGCCAGGCAGCGTGGGCAAAATGGGTGTCAGTGGAAACGCTGTAGATCTCGACGCCCAGTTTCTGGAACGCGTCGTAGTTGTCAGCCAGGTCTTCCAGTTCGGTCGGGCAAACGAAGGTGAAGTCTGCTGGGTAGAAGAACACAACCGACCACTTGCCTTTCAGGTCAGCGTCCGAGACTTTTACGAAGTCGCCGTTTTTGAATGCGTCAGCTTTGAATGGTTTAACTTGGCTGTTGATGATAGGCATCGTTGACTCTCCGTCAGGGGTTAAGAAGTTGATGGAGTGAACTCTACCCACTCGACGGACGGATGGCTCATTGGCAAACCTCATGCTGCTGATTGGTTTTCGCTATTAGCAGACAGTATTAATAGAAGGAAAAGGTATCTAGGGCGCCAACGGCTTTTCCGAAATCCGCGTCATCCCCAGAAACGGACTGGCTTCTACGTAACGCATGGCCGATTTCATATCCTTCCAGCCGACGTAACTCATCAGCGATTTCAAATCCCAACCGCTTTGATGGGCCCACGTGGCAAAACCCCGTCGCAACGAATGGCTGGTGTAGTGCTCGGACGCAATGCCGGCGCGCTCCAGTGCCTGGCGCAATAACGGGATGATGCTGTTGGCGTGCAAGCCCTCTTCGCTCAAATGGCCCCAGCGGTCGATGCCACGGAACACCGGCCCGCGCACCAATGCGGCCTCGGTCATCCAGTCGATGTAGGCCTGCACCGGACACAATCGCTGCAACGCCGGCGTCTGGTAAGTCTTGCCAAGGTTTTCGCGGTCGCTCTTGCTGCGTGGCAGATACAGGGTGATGCCTGAACCGGCACTGGCCTGTACGTGTTCAATTTGCAGGCGGCATAACTCGTCGCTACGGAAACCGCGCCAGAATCCCAGCAAGATCAGCGCCCTATCGCGCCGGGCTCTTAACAGCGCCGGTCGGTCGTCTTTTGATTTCGCGGTTTGTGCCTCCTGTTCAAGCCAGGCAACCACTTGCTCCAGATGCTGAAGCTGCAATGGCTCAGCCTGCTTCTCTTGTGCCGGATGCAGAGCGCGAATGCCTTTGAAGACTTTGCGCACGACGGGCGCCTTGGTCGGATCGGCAAATCCCTGACTGTTGTGCCACTGTGCCAGCGCCGACAACCGCAGTTTCAACGTATTGATCGATAACTCACCCGCATACGCCACCAGATAGCGCGCAACGCTGTCGGCCGTGGCCGGCAGAAACCCGCCCCAACCGACTTCGAAATGTTCGATGGCCGCCCGGTAGCTTCGGCGAGTGTTATCGCGCGTGGCGGCTTGCAGGTAACGATCCAGATCGCTCATGGGCTTACTTCTCGAAGGCGTACTGATTTCTTGGCTGAAAAGCCGCGCCAAAGCGCATCACATTGGGTAATACCAGTATATCCCGCGTGAGTACTTCGCGTATTTAATGTTGTTTGTTGGCATGGTACATTGTGTACTTTGGTGGTATGTACCACAGTACGAAATCGTAGGAGAGTTCATGGCACGCGGCGGTGTAAACAAAGCAGTGGTGCAAGCGGCACGCTTGGCAATTCTGGCTCGCGGTGAAAACCCCAGCATCGACGCTGTACGCATCGAAATGGGCAATACCGGCTCGAAAACCACTATTCACCGGTACTTGAAGGAGCTGGATGACGGCGCCGAGCCGGTAGCGCCCTCCTCCGAACCCATCGATGACGAGCTGGCAGGACTGGTCTCGCGCCTTGCGCAACGGCTCAAAGAGCAGGCGCAGGAACCCATCGATCAGGCACGCGCGCAGTTCGAACAGCAACGAAAAGACCTGGAAAGCCAGCTGACAGACGCCCAGGAAGCCAACAGCGAATTGCAGCAGCAGTACGAGATTCAAACCCTGGCGCTGACGCAGGAGTCCGACACCCTGCAAAACACCCTGTCGATGCTGCAGACCGAGCAAACCCGTAACGCCGGAATGAACCAGGCGCTTGCCGATTTTGAGTTGCGCTTGCAGGACAAGGACGAGCAGATCCGTTCCCTTGAGGAAAAGCACCTGCACGCCCGTGATGCACTTGAGCACTATCGCAACGCCGTCAAAGAGCAGCGCGAGCAGGAACAAAGCCGCCATGAAGGCCAGGTGCAGCAGATTCAGATGGAGTTGCGCCAGGCCCAGCAAAGCGCCCTGGTGCGTCAGGATGAAATTACCCAACTGCATCGCGACAACGAGCGCCTGCTGACCGAAAACCGTGGCACATTGCGCGAGTTGAGCCTGTTGCAGGAACAACTCAAGCACACCCATACCCGCCAGGATCAACTGCTGGAACAGGTCAACCGGATCGACAGCGAACGCACCCTCCTCCAGGAACGCCTGCGCGCAGCACTGCTGGAGAGCCAGTCGCTGAAGCAGAACGTCGAGGAGCAGTCGCAGATAAACAAAGCGCTGGAAATTGAATTACTGAAGACTCAGGCGAGTCTCGATGAAAGCGTGCGCCTGGCAGCGGTCATTGCGACAGCGCCAGACGCAGCCAAGGCCGATTAACCCGCGACCGGTGTACGCATGGTGACGAACTCTTCGGCGGCCGTCGGGTGCACGCCGATGGTTTCGTCGAAGTCGCGCTTGGTAGCACCCGCCTTCAAGGCAATCGCCAGACCTTGCACGATCTCGCCGGCATCCGGCCCGACCATGTGGCAACCCAACACCTTGTCGGTTTTGCCGTCCACCACGAGCTTCATCAGCGTGCGTTCCTGACATTCGGTCAGGGTCAGCTTCATCGGGCGGAAACGGCTTTCGAAGATCACCACGTCATGGCCGGCCTCGCGAGCCTCTTCTTCCGTGAGGCCGACTGTGCCGATGTTCGGCAAGCTGAACACGGCCGTCGGGATCATCTTGTAATCCACCGGGCGATACTGCTCAGGCTTGAACAAGCGACGCGCAACGGCCATGCCTTCAGCCAGCGCAACCGGCGTGAGCTGAACCCGGCCGATCACATCGCCCAGCGCGAGAATCGACGGTTCGGCGGTCTGGTATTGCTCATCGACCTCAACGAAGCCTTTCTTGTCGAGCTTGACCCCAGTGTTTTCCAGCCCCAGGTTGTCCAGCATCGGACGCCGCCCTGTGGCGTAGAACACGCAATCCGCCTCCAGTTCGCGACCGTCCTTGAGCGTAGCCTTCAGGCTACCGTCGGCGAGCTTTTCAATGCGCTCGATGTCGGCATTGAATTGCAGGTCCATGCCACGTTTGGTCAGCTCTTCCTGCAAATGCTTGCGCACCGCGCCGTCGAAACCGCGCAGGAACAGGTCACCGCGATAAAGCAAGGTGGTTTCGGCGCCCAGACCGTGGAAAATACCGGCGAACTCAACGGCGATGTAACCGCCACCGACAACCAGCACACGTTTTGGCAGCTCTTTGAGGAAGAATGCCTGGTTGGAGCTGATCGCGTGTTCATGCCCCGGAATCTCCGGAATCTGCGGCCAGCCGCCCGTGGCGATCAGGATGTTCTTCGCAGTGAAACGCTCGCCATTAATCTCGACCGTATTAGGATCGACGATCTTCGCGTGACCTTCATGCAAGGTCACACCGCTGTTGACCAGCAGATTGCGATAGATGCCGTTCAGGCGATTGATCTCGCGATCCTTGTTGGCAATCAGCGTCGCCCAATCAAACTTCGCCTCACCCGGCGTCCAGCCAAATCCCGAAGATTGCTCGAAGTCTTCGGCGAAGTGCGCACCGTAGACCAGCAACTTCTTCGGCACGCAGCCGACGTTCACGCACGTACCACCCAGGTAGCGGCTCTCGGCCACGGCCACTTTCGCACCAAAACCAGCCGCAAAACGCGCCGCTCGCACACCGCCGGAACCGGCGCCAATCACATAAAGGTCAAAATCGTAGGCCATTTTCAATCTCCTCGGCAGGCAAACAGCATACCCGCAGACGTCCGTTGGGCAAGCGCTGCAAACGATATGGGGCCGGAAAATGAAAAAGCCACCCGAAGGTGGCTTTTAAGAAACAAGCAAATCAAACGCTATCAGTAAGCCTTGCCAGTCTTGTAGAAGTTCTCGAAGCAGAAGTTGGTTGCTTCGATGTAGCCTTCAGCGCCACCGCAGTCGAAACGCTTGCCTTTGAACTTGTAGGCAATGACGCAACCGTTTTGCGCCTGTTTCATCAGGGCGTCGGTGATCTGGATCTCGCCGCCTTTGCCTGGCTCGGTTTGCTTGATCAGGTCGAAGATGTCCGGGGTCAGGATGTAACGACCGATGATCGCCAGGTTCGACGGTGCGTCTTCCGGGGCTGGTTTCTCGACCATGTTGCGAACGCGGTAGAGATCATCACCGATCAGGTCACCGGCAATTACGCCGTACTTGTTGGTTTCCTGCGGATCGACTTCCTGGATCGCAATGATCGAGCAGCGGTACTGTTTGTACAGCTTGACCATCTGCGTCAGCACGCCGTCACCGTCGAGGTTGACGCACAAGTCATCCGCCAATACCACGGCGAAAGGTTCGTCGCCGATCAGCGGACGACCGGTCAGGATGGCATGACCCAGGCCTTTCATTTCGGTCTGGCGAGTGTAGGAGAAAGAGCACTCGTCGAGCAGTTTGCGGATACCGACCAGGTATTTCTCTTTGTCGGTGCCCTTGATCTGGTTTTCCAGCTCGTAGCTGATGTCGAAGTGGTCTTCCAGGGCGCGCTTGCCACGACCGGTAACGATGGAGATTTCGGTCAAACCGGCATCCAGAGCTTCTTCGACGCCGTACTGGATCAGTGGCTTGTTTACCACCGGCAGCATTTCTTTGGGCATGGCTTTAGTCGCTGGCAGGAAGCGAGTACCGTAACCGGCTGCTGGGAACAAGCATTTCTTGATCATAAAAGTCCTTGAAAGGGCTGTGTGTACGAGTTTCGGCGCAGTCTAATCAGGCGGCGTGCACCTTACAATGCCCCGCACTGGCTAACCGATGCCAACATAGAGAAATATTCTTGCGGATAGTTCCGCAGAACGTCGCGCTGCCTCTTATAGATAGCAGATTTTCGGGTCTGCGCAGGCGACAACCGAGCATGCAATCGCACTCACCCTACACCCATCAACACCGGTTGCGTGCGTTTGGCGTTATCATTGCGCAATTGAACCAGCCAACGAGGCAGATAGATGTCGGTAGCAAAAAGTGTCAACGGGTTCCTGATCAATCAGGCGAAAGACGGCCAATGGTGGGTAGCCAGCGTCGGCGGCGAGAATATCGCCGGGCCATTCCCGACTGAAGCGTTGGCGATTGAAGTGGCGTCTGTATTGGAACTCGAACACCCGGAGCCGAAGCGTCGCGGCAAGGACAAGTCCTGATCCGAAGCCGATTTGCATGACCAAGCCCTGCCTCGCGCAGGGCTTTTTTGTGATCGGATGAAACGAAGTGGCCTTTCGCTATAACCTTTTGATGCCGGCGCTGTCACAGGCTTAGCCCCATCACCCTGACGACGACCACGACATGAATAGATTTTTGCCTTTGATTGCGATATTGGCCCTGAGCGGCTGTGCCACCTCTGAAAAGACTTATCTGGGCAATGGCGAAACAGGCCTGTCCATCGACTGCTCCGGCGAAGCCAATTCCTGGGCCGCCTGCTATGAAAAAGCCGACGCCTCTTGCGCCGGCACCGGCTATCGAATCGTCGGCACCGACGGAACCCCTTCGACCAAGGAAAGCGACAAGACCCTGGGCGTCGACGTAGGCAACTACAAAAACCGCAGCGTTGTGGTGGTCTGCAAGTAAGGCGCCCTGCCCTACATGTGAATTTCGGCGAACTTGATCCCGAGACCGCGCACGGTCTCGATCAGATCGTCGAGACGACTGAAGGATTCGACTTCATCGTTATCGTCCACCAGAAAATAGCTGCGCCCGGCGCTTTTCTTGAAAAACACGATCCATTCCCCCGGATCAGCCGGATTTTGAATCACATGGGTAGCAGAGATGTGACCCTCTGCGTGCCGCTCCCGTACCTGCTCTCGCTTCATGCTCGACTCCAGAAATGACAATGCCGCCAAAGCGTTGCTTTGACGGCATCGATGCTGACTGTCGCTATTCTATCAGCCGGAAATGCACGCAGTAGCGGCATCGCGCACATCCATGGGGCGTAACGGCACATTGGAAATGCGCTCATGCAGCTTGATGCTGCTGCCACTGGAGCGTTCTTCGATATCGAATACGGCGGCCGGACCTGAAGAGAACTTCTGCGGCACGATGACCCGCACGCCGTCTTTGCCCTGCGGTTCGACCTGCAGGGCACCGCGGCTGCTGGCCAGTTTCTCGGTCAGGCATTGCGCGTACTCATGGGGCTTCTTGCCTGAAATCACGTTCATGGTGGGCAGCGTCTCGTTGATTTCCGAGACACTCGCACAACCACTCATCGCCAACGCCAATGGCACGAACCACGCCCCCCACTTCATAAAAAACCTCCGATAAAGACCCTCCGACAGCACAAATGCTGGTTTTCTCCGAGGCACACTGCATTTATCGCTCATAGAATTCCGAATAACTGTTTTTAATTGTCAAAGCGGAGCTCGACGACCGGATAATAACCCGTTCGGGCTGATAAACTGCGCCAATCGCCCATGCTATCGTTTTGATTTTGTAGAAAAAGCCCTTCTGGAGGCGCCTCATGAAATTTATCCACCAGCGCGAGCACCTCAACGAAGACGACATCGTCGTCATCCAGTGCTCGCAAATGTGCAACATCCGCTTGATGAACGACGCCAATTTCCGCAGCTTCAAGAATGGCGGCCGTCACACTTACCATGGTGGTGCATTTGACACCTTCCCGGCCCGAATTACTGCACCAAGCACCGGTTTCTGGAACATCACCATCGACACCGTCAACCGTCGGGCGATCAGCGTGACCCGCAAACCGACCCTGACCCACTCGATCAAGATCATTCGCCGCTCCACCACGAAACTGAGCTGAGCACCGCCCGACTCAAACACAGGCAGATATGACCGTGACCCAAACAACCAAGTACGTCATCAAATACAAACTCAACGGTGAACGCCGCTTCGAATTTGCCCAGCTTGAAAACGGCACCGAAGCAGAAGCCAGAGCCGCGCTGGACGCCATTCATGGCCAGGGCGAAGATGTCATCAGTGACATCAGCGTCAGCAAAGCGCTGTAACGGGATTCGGAGCGACAACCGGGATGTCTGCTCCGTCCGTTGAATTCGACCGCAAGCGCCGGAGTGTTCACGACGGCAGCGCTCCCTAGACTGGCCACCTCAACCCTGGGTTAAGGAGTCAGCACATGTTTAACGAGCGTACGCTCGATGCACTCGACTGGGACAGCCTGTACCAGCAACTCGATCAGGATGGCTGCGCCATCATCCGGTCATTGCTGAGCGCCGAAGAGTGTGACGACATCAGCGCGCTCTATGCGAAACCTGAGCCTTTCCGCTCACAGGTCATGATGGCCCGCCACGGCTTTGGCCGCGGCGAGTACAAATACTTCCGCTATCCGCTACCGGATCTCGTCTGCCGAATGCGCAATGCGCTTTACCCGCGACTGGTGCCGATTGCCAATCGCTGGTACGAGCAGATGGACTTGCCGATCCGTTTCCCTCCAAGGCACGAGGCGTTCCTTGAGCGCTGTCATGCCGCCGGTCAGGAGCGCCCAACGCCGTTGTTGCTGCAATATGGGCCACAGGACTACAACTGCCTGCATCAGGATCTGTACGGTGAACATGTCTTCCCGCTGCAAGTGGCGATTCTTCTGTCAGAGCCAGGCGAAGATTTCACCGGCGGCGAGTTTGTACTGACCGAGCAACGGCCACGGATGCAGTCTCGTCCCCAAGTGATTGGCCTGAAGAAAGGTGACGGGCTGATCTTTGCCGTCAACCAACGGCCGGTCAAAGGCGTTCGCGGCTTCTACCGGGTCACCTTGCGCCATGGGGTCAGTCGCCTGCACAGCGGAAAACGGCATACCCTTGGAATCATCTTTCACGATGCGACATGACCCCATGACCCCGAGCACATTCGACCTGTTTGCCGACGCCGAGCCGGAGCAGCTACCTCGGCGCGAGCAGATCGGCGAACAGTCCTGCGTACTGAGAGGCTTTGCCCTGCCCTGGCTGGATCGATTGCTGCCGGCACTGGAAGCGGTTCTGGCCGCCGCACCGTTTCGGCAGATGGTCACGCCCGGCGGCTTCATCATGTCGGCAGCCATGAGCAGTTGCGGCACCTGGGGCTGGACCACCGACCGCAGCGGTTATCGCTACACCCACAATGATCCGCAAACCGACGCGCCCTGGCCGGCTATGCCCGAAGTGTTTTTGGCGCTCGCACAAGCGGCGGCGCGCGAAGCCGGCTTTGCTGATTTCGTGCCCGATTCCTGCCTGATCAACTGTTATGTCCCCGGCGCCAAAATGTCATTGCATCAAGACAAGGATGAAGCGTCCTACGCAGCGCCGATCGTTTCGGTCTCCCTGGGCTTGCCGGCGATGTTCCTGTTCGGCGGGTTTGAACGCAGCGATAAAAGCCAGCGAGTACCGCTGTTGCATGGCGATATCGTGGTCTGGGGCGGCGTTGATCGCTTGCGTTATCACGGTGTCTTGCCGATCAAGGACGGTCAGCACCCGCGCATGGGCGAGCAACGGATCAACTTCACGTTTCGTACCGCAAAATGAATCTCGAATTTGACCGCAAGCCCCGGAGTGCGACGACTGCGCCACCTGATTAATCTGAATCAAACAGGTCAACGGACAAGAAGCCATGACACGCCAATCGACAAGAATCGCCACCGAAAACGATCCGCGCTGGGCCGCAGTCGTCGCACGCGATCCCCGCGCAGACGGGCAGTTTGTGTATGCGGTGAAAACCACCGGCATCTATTGCAGCCCCAGCAGTCTGGCGCGCTTACCCAAGCCGCAGAACGTCGAATTCTTCGACACCGCCGAGCAAGCCCAGGCGGCCGGTTACCGCCCGAGCAAACGCGCGGCGAAGGATCAAAGTGACGTCGCCGCGCAACATGCCGCAACAGTGGCTGCCGCGTGCCGTCAGATCGAGAGCGCAGAGCATCTGCCGGCACTGAGTGAGTTGGCGGACGTGGCGGGCCTGAGCAGCTTCCACTTTCACCGAGTGTTTAAAGCCGTGACCGGGCTGACGCCCAAGGGCTACGCCACGGCCCACCGTTCACGCAAGGTTCGCCAACGCTTGATCGATGGAGGCTCGGTGACCGATGCCTTGTATGACGCCGGTTTCAACTCCAACAGCCGATTTTATGAGGCGGCGGATCAATTGTTGGGGATGAAACCTGGCGACTACCGCGCCGAAGGCCAGAACAACGACATTCGGTTTGCCGTGGGCCAGTGTTCTTTAGGGGCGATTCTGGTGGCGCAAAGCGAACGCGGCGTGTGCGCGATTCTGCTGGGTGATGATCCGCACCAATTGGTGTGCGACCTGCAGGACAAGTTTCGGCGGGCCAATCTGATCGGCGCCGACCACGGGTTCGAGCAGTTGATCGCCCAGGTTGTCGGGTTTATCGAAGCGCCGGCCATCGGCCTGGACTTGCCTCTGGATGTGCGCGGTACGGCGTTTCAGGAGCGCGTCTGGCAAGCCCTGCGGGAGATTCCTGTCGGCAGCACCGCCAGCTACGCCGATATCGCGCAGCGCATCGGCTCGCCGAAAGCGGTGCGCGCCGTGGCCCAGGCCTGCGGCGCGAACAGCCTGGCGGTGGCGATCCCGTGCCATCGCGTGGTGCGCAGCGACGGCAACTTGTCGGGGTATCGTTGGGGCGTGGAGCGCAAGCGGCAGTTGTTGGAGCGCGAAAGCCAATAAATTAAAAAATCGCAGCCTGCGGCAGTCGCAGGCTGCGATTTTTGCTTTTTAGCGATTCACATCCACCACCACACGGCCACGCAGCTGACCGGCGAGCAATCGCGGTGCCGCATCGATCGCCTCACTCAAACCGATTTCGTGGCTGATCAGCGGCAGCAAGGCAAAATCCAGATCCGTGGCCAGACGGTTCCAGGCCAGTACCCGTTTGGCTTTGGGCTGGGTCACGCTGTTGATTCCGGCCAGGGTCACGCCGCGCAAAATGAACGGGGCGACAGAGGCCGGGAAGTCCATGCCTTGCGCCAGACCGCACGCGGCGACAGTGCCGTTGGCTTTCGTGCTGGCACAGGCGTTGGCCAGGGTGTGACTGCCAACCGAGTCGATCACGGCCGCCCAACGCTCTTTGGCCAGTGGTTTTCCCGGCTCGGACAATGTCGCGCGGTCGATGATTTCGCTGGCACCCAATTGCTTGAGGTAGTCGTGTTCGGAGGTGCGGCCAGTGGACGCGACCACCCGGTAGCCGAGCTTATTCAACAGCGCGATAGCGAAACTGCCGACACCGCCGTTGGCGCCGGTGACCAGAACATCACCCTGCTCAGGCGTCACACCGTTATGTTCCAAGGCCAGGATGCTCAGCATCGCCGTGTAACCGGCCGTGCCGATCGCCATTGCCTGGGCGGCGGTGAACTCCCGAGGCAGCGGAATCAGCCAGTCACCATTCAGGCGCGCCTTCTGCGCCAATCCACCCCAATGCCCTTCACCTACTCCCCAGCCATTGAGTACGACTTGATCACCGACCTTGTAGTCCGGATGCCCACTGACTTCGACAGTCCCCGCCAGATCAATGCCCGGCACCATCGGGAATTTTCGCACCACCGGGCTACTGCCGGTGATCGCCAGACCGTCCTTGAAGTTCAGCGTGCTGTACGCCACACGCACTGTCACATCGCCCTCGGGCAGTTGATCGTCATTGATCTCTTGCAGTGTGGCCCGGTAACCGCTGTCGTCTTTGTCGATCAAAATGCCTTGGAACATTGTCGTCTCCTGTCAGATCATTCAGTTGTCGTGCTACTGGAATATCACACTGCAACCTTTTGCCGTACCCGACTTTAAGCCAATCCAGGAATGCCACATCCAAAAACCCGATTGGTCTTGCGCCTGTCTTTGCTGATACAAGTCCCGTTCTACAGCCCTTCCCCGTCATGACCCGGAGAACCTTGAAATGAGCCAATGGCCAGACACCCGAATTATCGATTTGCTGGGGATCGAACTGCCGATCATCCAGGCTCCGATGGCTGGCGCAACCGGTTCGGCCATGGTCATCGCCGCGAGCAATGCCGGCGGCCTGGGCTCGATGCCCGCGGCCATGCTGACCACCGAGCAGTTGCGCGAAGAACTGAAGACCATTCGCCAACACACTCAGCGCCCGATCAACGTCAACTTCTTCTGCCATCAGCCGCCCGCTGCCGACGAGCAACGTGCCCGGGACTGGAAGAATCTGCTGGAGCCCTACTACCGCGAACTCGGCGTGGATTTCGACGCGCCGACACCCGTGTCCAATCGCGCGCCGTTCGATAACGCGACCTGTGAAGTGATCGAAGAATGTCGCCCCGAAGTGGTGAGCTTTCACTTCGGCCTGCCGGAAAAATCCCTGCTGGACCGCGTCAAGGCGACCGGGGCGAAAGTGCTGTCTTCGGCAACGACTGTCGAAGAAGCCATCTGGCTTGAGCAGCATGGCTGCGACGCGATCATCGCCATGGGTTACGAAGCCGGTGGCCATCGGGGCATGTTTCTCAGCGACGACTTGAGCAGCCAGGTGGGCCTTTTCGCGCTGCTGCCGCAAATTGTCGACGCGGTGAAAGTTCCGGTGATTGCCGCTGGCGGTATTGCCGATGCACGGGGCGTGGCGGCGGCGTTTCTGTTGGGCGCGTCCGCGGTGCAGGTGGGCACGGCGTATTTGTTTACGCCGGAAGCCAAGGTCAGCGCCTCTCATCACAAGGCGTTGCGCACGGCCAAAGAAAGCGAGACTGCCGTCACCAACATTTTCACCGGCCGCCCGGCACGCGGGATTCTCAATCGCGTGATGCGCGAGCTCGGACCGATCTGCGATAAAGCACCGGCCTTCCCGTTGGCAGGTGGGGCGTTGATGCCGTTGCGGGCAAAGGGCGAAGCGGATTTCAGCAACCTTTGGGCCGGGCAGGCGTTTACGTTGGGGGTCGAGATGACGACAGCAGAATTGACGCAACGTTTGGCCCAAGACGGCTTGGCGAAACTGTTGCACCGCTAGGCACAAGATTGTGGCGAGACGCTTCGCCGCAGTGCAATCGAGATCAACACATTCCGTTTGCAGGCAATTCGCTATATATTCCGCTATATAGCGTTTTAACCCCTCGCTGTCCCTGCCTACAACGGAGCCGTTTCATGACCATTCGTGCCTCACGTTTTGCCCCTACTTGCCTGGCAAGCCTGCTCGCTGTGTTCGCCATTGGCGCGGTCCAGGCGGACGATGTCCAGGTCGCCGT
Organism: Pseudomonas sp. GT1P32; assembly: GCF_054897805.1. NCBI lineage: Bacteria > Pseudomonadati > Pseudomonadota > Gammaproteobacteria > Pseudomonadales > Pseudomonadaceae > Pseudomonas > Pseudomonas sp. GT1P32. Next base: position 862,642 of record NZ_CM142704.1, on the reverse strand, counting down.
CGCGGCCAACTTCACCGCGCCGATCCAGGCTATCGCTGCCGATTTCGAGAAAGACACCGGGCACAAACTGGTCACCTCCTTTGGTGCAACCGGCCAGTTCTATACGCAGATCAAGAATGGCGCACCGTTCGAAGTGTTCCTTTCGGCGGACGACACCACCCCGCAAAAACTCGAAGCCGAAGGCGACACCGTCAAGGGCTCGCGCTTCACCTACGCCGTTGGCACCCTGGCGCTGTGGTCGGCCAAGGAAGGTTACGTCGATGCCAAAGGGGATGTGCTGAAAAAGAACGAATATCAGCATCTCTCCATCGCCAACCCGAAAGCCGCCCCTTATGGCCTGGCTGCCACCCAGGTTCTGGCCAAGCAGGGCCTGACCGACAAGGTCAAAGACAAGATCGTTGAAGGCCAGAACATCACCCAGGCTTATCAGTTTGTCTCAACCGGTAACGCAGAACTGGGCTTTGTCGCCTTGTCGCAGATCTACAAAGACGGCAAAGTCACCAGCGGTTCGGCGTGGATCGTTCCAGCCAGCCTGCACGACCCGATCAAACAAGACGCGGTGATCCTCAACAAAGGCAAGGACAACCCGGCCGCCAAGGCGCTGGTTGACTACCTCAAAGGTCCGAAAGCCGCTGCTGTCATCAAATCCTACGGTTACCAACTCTAAATGACGCTGACGAGTGCCGATTTTTCCGCCATCTGGTTGACCCTGAAACTCGCGTCCCTGACGACGGTTATCCTGCTGGTGATCGGCACTCCGATTGCGTTATGGCTCTCGCGCACTCAATCCTGGCTGCGCGGCCCGGTCGGGGCGATTGTCGCCCTGCCCCTGGTGCTGCCGCCCACGGTGATCGGTTTTTATCTGTTGCTGGCGCTTGGCCCTAACGGCTTTATCGGCCACTTCACTCAATCGCTGGGGCTCGGCACCCTGACGTTCAGTTTTGCCGGATTGGTGATCGGCTCGGTGCTCTACTCGATGCCGTTCGTGGTCCAGCCGTTGCAAAACGCTTTTTCTGCCATCGGCACCCGCCCACTGGAAGTGGCTGCGACCTTGCGCGCCAACCCCTGGGACACTTTTTTCAGCGTGATCCTGCCGCTGGCCCGACCGGGGTTCATCACCGCCGCGATTCTCGGTTTCGCCCACACCGTCGGTGAGTTTGGCGTGGTGCTGATGATCGGCGGCAACATTCCCGACAAGACCCGCGTGGTCTCGGTGCAGATCTACGATCACGTCGAAGCCATGGAATACGCCCAGGCCCACTGGCTGGCCGGGGCGATGCTGGTGTTCTCGTTTGCCGTGTTGCTGGCGCTGTACTCCAGCCGTAAAACCAAAGCGGGCTGGAGCTGATCGATGATTCGAACGCGCCTGAAACTGAAATATTCGGGGTTCGCCCTGAATGTGGACCTGCAACTGCCCGGCCGTGGCGTCACCGCGCTTTACGGCCATTCCGGCTCGGGCAAGACCACTTGCTTGCGCTGTATCGCAGGCTTGGAACGGGCCGAGCAAGGCTTTATCCAGGTCAACGATGAAGTCTGGCAGGACAGCGACAAGAATATTTTCGTAGCGCCGCACAAACGCGCGATCGGCTATGTCTTCCAGGAAGCCAGTCTGTTTACGCATCTGTCGGTGTTGGCGAACCTGCAGTTCGGCCTCAAGCGAATCCCCAAACACCAACGCCGCGTCGACATGGCGCACGCGACGGAACTGTTGGGCATCGGTCACCTGTTGGACCGCCATCCGCAGCACTTGTCGGGTGGCGAACGACAGCGTGTCGGTATCGCCCGCGCGCTGCTCACCAGCCCAAAACTGTTGCTGATGGACGAACCGCTGGCGGCGCTGGATTCGCAACGTAAAAGCGAAATCCTGCCCTACCTGCAAAGGCTGCACGATGAGCTGGACATCCCGGTGCTGTACGTCAGCCATTCCCAGGATGAAGTGGCGCGACTGGCCGACCACATCGTCCTCCTCAGCAACGGCAAAGCCCTGGCCAGCGGCCCTATCGGCGAAACGCTGGCCCGGCTCGATTTGCCTTTGGCGCTGGGCGATGACGCCGGCGTGGTGATCGAGGGCCACGTCAGTGCCTATGACGCCGACTATCAGTTGCTGACCTTGCAACTGCCAGGCACCGCTCTGAACATCCGCGTGACGCATACGCCGATGGACGCCGGCCAGGCGCTGCGTTGCAAGGTTCAGGCGCGCGATGTCAGCCTGAGCCTGCACAGCGTCGAGCAAAGCAGCATCCTCAACCGTCTGCCGGTGACCGTGATCAGTGAAATGGGCGCGGACAACGCCGCCCACGTGCTGATTCGCCTGGACGCAGCCGGTACGCCGCTGCTGGCGCGAATCACCCGCTACTCCCGGGATCAATTGCACGTGCATCCCGGCCAACAGCTCTGGGCGCAAATCAAAGCGGTGGCGGTGCTGGCGTAAATCCACTGGCACGACTGCACTGGCACGCGGTCAATGGCTGTAACGGCCCCTGATTCGTCGCCAAGGACTACCGCCATGCCCGATTCCGCGCTGACTGATGTGCTGCCACCGGACCTGCATTATGTCGATGACACCCAGCCCGGCATCGCCCGCAAGAAACTGCGCGGCAAGTTCTGCTACTTCGAGCCGGACGGAAAACGCATCACCGACCCGGACCAAATCAAACGCATCAACGCCCTCGCCGTACCCCCGGCCTACACCGACGTGTGGATTTGCGCCGACCCGCGTGGGCATCTGCAAGCCACTGGCCGTGATGCCCGGGGGCGCAAGCAATACCGTTATCACCCGCGCTGGCGCGAAGTGCGCGATGCCGACAAATACTCGCGCCTACGGGATTTCGGGCTCGCCCTGCCGAAACTGCGCAAACAGCTTGAAACGCTGTTGGCTGCGCCGGGCTTCAGCCGCGACAAGGTCATGGCCACGGTCATTACCTTGCTCGACGCGACACTGATTCGGATCGGCAACACACAGTACGCCCGGGACAACCGCTCGTATGGGCTGACCACCCTGCGCAACCGCCACGTCGAGGTCAACGGCAGTGCGATCCGATTCCAGTTCCGGGGCAAGAGCGGCGTCGAACACCAGATCACCGTGAAAGACCGGCGCCTGGCACGAATCATCAAGCGCTGCCAGGAGATTCCCGGGCAGAACCTGTTTCAGTACCTGGATGAAAGTGGTGAGCGGCACACCGTCAGTTCCTCCGACGTCAACGCCTACCTGCAAACCCTTACCGGCGCCGACTTCACCGCCAAGGATTACCGCACCTGGGCAGGTAGCGCGCTAGCGTTGTCGGTGTTGCGCGGTTTGCAGTGGGAACCGGAGTCAGACGCCAGGCGGCATGTGGTGGAGATGGTCAAGAACGTCGCCAGGCAACTTGGCAACACCCCGGCAGTTTGTCGCAAGTGCTACATCCACCCGGCGGTGCTCGAGGGTTTTCTGTTGGGGGCATTGGCCGAGTTGCCGCGCCCGAGAACACGTAAAGGCCTGAGGGCCGAGGAAGTCGGGCTGGCGATGTATTTGGAGAAGATGATCGAGACGACTCAACCGACGAACTGACCTGTCCATTTTTTGCGCGATCGCAAATGACTTCTATAGTTGATGTGACACGAATTAGCTTCGAGTGACGCCATGGAAGACATTTACGTTGTTAAATGTTGCAACAAGATCATCGTTCATGGTCGCCGAGCCGGGGAAGTCCAACATCAGCCACCTGACGCTGCCGTCTGGTTTCGCATCGTCGATACCCGGACTAAAGGGTTCATCGGTGACGGCTACGATCTTGAGGAAAAAGCCCAACGCAAGTGCGATTGCCTCAATGCCAGATCGCAAGTGACGGCCCGACAAGGCTGAAGTCCGGGTCTATACTGAAAATGGCTGAGGGAACAGCGACCCCATCGGCAGAAAGCTCGCTCCTAGCGGGCTTTTTGCTGCCACTGCCAGGTTTCTTGAACGGAGGTGTTTGCCATGTCCGAAAAAGAGTCCATCACCACCCTGCTCACCCTGCTCGACTCGCGCCAGGTTCGCTTGGCCGCGGCGTGCAAGGAAATCGCCGACTGGGTCGATCATCAAGGCGGGCACCCGACTGCCCTGAGGATTCGTGATCGCCTGAACGACATCGAGAAGGACACACCGCTGATTCGTAACACGTTGTCTTCGCTCAAACCTGTCGAGCCGCCGCTGCCGCGGTTCAGATGATTCGATCTGGACTCCGGACACGAGCGCACGGCCAGGACGCATGAACGGCGACGATGATCGTCACCGGGTGCGTCCTTGCCTGATCACCTGCCGCTGAACCCCAAACCCGGCCCGGTACCGGGATTTTTTTTGCCCGATCATTTCACACAGCCTTCACAACTCACGTCTTACTGTGGCCCTACTCCTTTTGAAATATCCCTTGGCCCGCCCGCATGCGGGCCTTCTTTTTGCTCGCCTGCGCTCAACGAACGTCATCACTCGCGAGAGGTCAAACGGTCACACGTCACGAAGGAGGCGTCTGATGGTTACTCACTTCAAAGTTGCCGGACATCTGGCTTGCGGCCACAAGGGCAGCAAGCTCACCTCAACCACTGAACTGAACCGAGTGAAATGCAGAAGTTGCCGAAACACCGATGCATACAAGGATGCACGCAAAGACCAACGCAACGCGGCACGCCGCGCCGCACGCAAGGCCAAAGTCACTCACGCTGCCAATGACTGGCGCACAGCATGGGTCGAACGGCTCACCGCCATGGCCGGACTGCAACGGTTGCCCCGTGGTTTTAGCGGTCAACCATTCGTTTAACGGACAGGTTCGGCGGCTGAAGCGCGTTCGCTCGGCCCGGCCGCCGGCCCCATGATTTCACACAAAGACATCCGCTTGAACGCTTCGACCAGCGCGCGCCCCTCCTCGGGGGCGCATGAGATGGCCAGGCGCATGGTCGCCTCGCCCAGACTCCAGATCAGAAACGCACATTTCGGCGATTTCACTCTGTTCGCCGCACGGCGGCTACGGGTGTCTGGGGTTGAGATTCGCCGAATAGATTATTCGACGATCAGTTCAATAGCGCTGTATGCCATTTCATTTTTGGCGATAAGCGTTTTCCTCAGCTAGGGTTTCTATCGCATCGATACTGCGCCGACGATGTGGGTAGGCGCCTGATCAAGGAGGAACGAATGACACCGATCCGTGAGGCGGAAAAAACCTACCGCCGCTGGTCCAGCCCGATCCTGCTGGAACTCAAGGAAAGAGAACATCAGCTCGACCCGGTAGATCGTGAGGCTCTGCAGAATGTTTTGGTAGAGAGAAGGCTCGTTGACACCGGCAACCCTTCCGGCACTGATCGACGCAAGGCGAATCAGCCTGCTGACAAAAGCGGCAAGTGAAAATAGTTGACCGGAAACAAACAAGGGTTTGCATCAGCTTTCGCTCGCAAACCCTTGATTTTATAAATTACGGTAAGAGACCCACTCAAGCCGGTTCGCAGGTCAGTCTCCACGACTGCTCAAACATCTCCCAGGCCTTTCGGCTTTCAAACTCTTCCTCCAGTAAAACTCTGTTATCGCGAGGAAGTGCGATGAACCTTGAAAAACCGACCATTCCCCCGAAGCTGTTTCTACTGTTCACCTCGCCGCAAAATACCGCGTGATGGGGATCAATATTCCTGAACACCGCGGATTGAGGGTCTTTCAGATAGTCTCTGACAAGGTTTTTAGCCTGGTACTCCATGTAGTAATTGAAGTAGGCATACCTTGACGCGTAGGCCGCACTCGCCAGAACGATGCCCGATACCATCAGGTACTTAAGTGTCTTCCATGCCATCCTGGGCCTCGCAAGAAGATGAAGTCGGCAAAGTGATCGTTCGCAGAACACATCAAAAAATAGCCGAGAAAAAATGAAAAAGGCCTGCGTGAGGTATCTCACGCAAGCCTTTGATATTCATGGTGCCGAAGCCGGAATCGAACCCTGCTCTTTGTCGCTGAAAATAAAGGAAAATTTTAAGTTCGAAAACTTCTCTACCTCTATGTGTACCCTCATTGGGCTTTTCCAATGGTACGACTGGAACGCAGTTGGGCACCGCGCAGACAAAAAATCGGATGTTTTTCGTTCTTTTTGGAATTCAGTAGAACACTGCAGCGCAATATTTTGAACGCGAAACGAGACTCGCATCTGGCGTCCGGCCCATTGGAATCTAAGGGGTTTCTTTTCTTTCCGAAACAGAAAAATGCTCAACTCTGGACTTGTCTTTGGGATGTATCAAGAGCAAAAAAGGAGTGATTCTAGATGGACTTGCCCCTACAAAACCAGACACCAACTCCCTGTTAAATTGATGCGACTACCAAGCGCCTGAACTCCCTCGGTGAGCGATAGTTCAAAGCGCTGTGCGGATGCTGCTCGTTGTAGTGTTCGAAGGCAATTGCCAGGTTGCGCAGCACCGTTTCTCGATCCGGCTTGGGCATGTGCGCCACGTAGCCGTCGAAGATGATGATCTGCACGCACCAAAACAGCAGGCGCCCTTGAAAGGCATTGAAACTGGCGCTGTCGAGCAGCGCCTGTATATCGATCGTTTTTCTTGTATTGTTATCAAGCCGGGGGCACCGCCGCCTCCGGTATCGAGCATCAGACACAGGTGCTCAGAGACTCCCAACCGAGAAGCGCTCGTGCCTCGGCCACGTCAGCGTCCAGATCGTGGTTCCACAGCCAGTCAAAGCGGCTCTCCAGCTTCGAAGAAAGGGCCAGCTCATTGTCGCCCAGGGCGGGATCGCGCAGCTCATACAACTCTCCGGCCTCCCAGGAGGTGCGTTGCACGCGGCATGCTCGGGGACGGCGCAAGGCATCGTAGGCGGCCAACAGAGGAGAGAGGTTGTCGATGTTCACCTGCGGATCGCCGAGCATTCGTGCCAGGAAGTAGGCATCTTCCAGGCCTTGTCCGGCGCCGGCACCTTGGTGCGGCAACATGGCGTGGGCGGCATCACCGATCAGGGCAACGCGACCATGCACGTACCCCGGCAGCTCAGCCAGGTCATGCAGAGCCCAGTGGGTGGGGGTGGGGATGCATTCCAGCAGGACGCGAGCTGCGTCGCCCCAGCCTGCGAAAGCATCGAGCATCTCGTGCTGGCTGGTCTCGCGCACCCAGGCAGCGCCCTGCGGCCAGAGCGGGTCCGGCCGGCTGCGGTCGGAGGTGAAGGCGACCACGTTGATGATGCGGCCCTGCTTCACTGGGAAGGTCAGGATGTGACCGTCGAGCCCCAGATACATCTGCGGCACGTTCACCAGATGCTCGTCGATGCCATGGGCGCGGTAGGCTTCCCGTAGTTGGCGGCTGTCAATCATCCCGCGATAGGCGCAAGTGCCGGTAAAGCGCGGTGCAACGGGGCGCTCTCCCAGCCCTTCCAGCACATGGTTGCGGATTGCTGACTTGATACCATCGGCGGCTATCAGCAGGTCGCAACGGTAATCGGTGCCATCAGAAAAAATCACACGGGCGTCATTGCCCTGCTGCTCGATCTGAGCAGCGCGCTTGTTGAAGCGTGCGACGCCCTTGGGGAGTTGGCTGGCCAGGGCATCGAGGAAATCCGCGCGGTGCACCGATGACTGGCCGACTCCCGGCGCCACGCTGGCGCCCAGGTACCCGGCATCGCTGGCTCGACGCCACTCGAACCACACATCCTGCCAGGGCTCGGCCGTGCGATCAGCGATCTTCAAGTAAAGCTCGCCAATGCCGAGCCCGGCGATGGCACGCACCGCGTTGGCTCCGAAGGACACTCCTGCGCCAACTTCGCCAAAAGCTGCTGCGGCTTCGAACAGCTGAACGTCAAGGTGAGATTGCCGGCACAGGTCCAAGGCCAAGGCAACCCCTGAGATGCCGCCACCGACAATGCCTATACGCAAGGCAGGTTTGTTGTTCATGTTCGTACCCATGATGTTGTTGGAGTGGGACCGATCATGGCGAACGCAGTAATATTGATAAATACACCAATCCATATACAGAGTATTACGGATGTGAATGTTACTGTCGTCCCGACTGGCGATTTCCCGGTATGCCGCAACCGCGCGAGGGCTTATGGAACTACGTGATCTCGACTTGAATTTACTGCTGGTCTTTCACCAATTGCTGGTGGACCGGCGCGTGTCCACCGCTGCAGAAAACCTCGGCTTGACCCAGCCAGCCGTCAGCAACGCCCTGAAACGTCTGCGTACCGCGCTACAGAACGACCTCTTCGTGCGTACCTACCAAGGCATGGAGCCGACGCCCTATGCTGCGCAACTAGCCGAGCCTGTCGCCCTCGCCATCCAGACGCTGCGCGACGCACTGCAACGTGAGGACAGCTTCGACCCGCAGACCAGCGAACGCACCTTCACCATAGCGATGACCGACATCGGCGAAATTTACTTCATGCCCAGGTTGATGGACGCGCTTGTCCGCCTGGCGCCAAAATGCGTAGTCAGCACCGTGCGCAACAGTTCTGTGAGCCTGGTAGAAGCCCTGCAGAACGGCACCGTCGACCTGGCAGTGGGCCTGCTGCCCTACCTGCAAGCGGGCTTTTACCAGCGTCGACTGTTCCACCACAGCTACGTCTGTCTGTTCCGCAAGGACCACCCGGTCACCCGCGAACCACTAACCCTGGAACGCTTCTGCTCGTACGGCCATGTGCGGGTAATCTCCGCCAATACCGGCCACGGAGAAGTGGACAGCCATATGGCCCGCATCGGTATCCAGCGCGATATCAGGCTGGAAGTGCCTCACTTCGTTGCCGTCGGCCACATCCTACAGCGCACCGATCTATTGGCTACCGTCCCCGAACGCTTTTCCGCATGCTGCGTGGAGCCCTTCGGCCTCACCGCGCGGCCCCATCCGGTCGAGTTGCCGGAAATTGCCATCAATCTGTTCTGGCACGCCAAGTACCACAAGGAGCCAGCTAATCGCTGGCTGAGGCAGTTGATGTTCGAGTTGTTCTCCGATTGATGTCCGGTTCTGCCGGCAGCGGAGCGAATCGCGTCTGGGGCTAGTGTCACGACAAGAATAAGGTCGCCGAACTTGAGATGACTAAGGCTGCACTGATGGTCGGTCTTTGCCAAGCGAGTGCAATAGGTGGTCGATGTGCAGATTTACATAATGGGACACAGCGTAGGAATTGGCGCGTCGGAATACACAACTGCTTTCACTCAGCAGACAAATGCTCAATTTTGAATTTGCGAAAACCATCACCAATATCACTACTGGCGCTTAATCCCTATTGAAAGAGTGCCGACTACGAGGCAGAACGAAGCCGGATCCTTTCGCCGGCTGAGCTGTTGGAACTGCACAACCGCTTCCAGCAAATGACCGCCGATTTGTCCACGGTTCAACTGGGGCATGCCAGCCTGGTCAGTGTTTTACGTTCGGCTTTGGAGCGTCATTCGCTGGATGCCCGTCATCTGGTCCTTGAAGTCACCGAGTCCACTGCCATGCGCGATGCCGAGGCCAGTCTGGTAATCCTGGAGCAACTGGTGGAACTGGGGCTGAGCATCTCCATCGATGACTTCGGAACGGGCTACTCCAGCCTGCTCTACCTTAAACGCCTACCCGCCAATGAACTGAAAATCGACCGGGGTTTTGTCACCGAATTGGCTCAGGGCAATGACGATGCGGCAATTGTTTCGGCAATCATCTCGCTGGGTCAAACCCTGGGGCTCAAAATTGTGGCCGAAGGCGTGGAGACTGCAGAACAGCAAGAATTGCTCACTCGATTAGGCTGTCATACTTTGCAGGGCTTTTTACTGGGTAGCCCCTTGCCAGCAGAGTTGTTGGTCAAAAGTCTGAGTGCAACAGCGATTCCCGAGGCTATAGCGTCAGCTTGATGCGTTGTAGAACTACCGGAAGAAAACGGCCAAAAGTTTGCACCGACTGAATCCTCGACTGCTGAACTCGACAAGGAGACGCTGAATGCTGGTCAGGATCGCCGGTAAGCGGGATATCACGGCGGACCGCGGTCCGGTGTCGTCTATTACGACAATGGAACAACCGTTAGCCTGTTTGATTCGACCGTCGCAGTCATCTGCATAGCCTGCGGATAAGCCAGCAAACACTCAGCGATGGCAGGCTCCAGCTCAACCCGCACTCGCCTTGTCAGGGCCCGAGCACCGAAGCGTGGGTCATGCTTTCGGCACAGCCAGGCGCTTGCCGCAACGTCCAGGACCAGCGTACGGCGATGCTGATCGAGACGTTGGTTGAGCTTGTTCAGTTCGATCTGCAACAACGCTTCCAGCCATTGGGTTTCGATACGTTGGAAAACCAGGATGCGATCGATACGGTTTAGAAATTCCGGTTCGAACCAGGCGTGCAACGCTAACTCCAACACAGCCTGCTCACCTTGTGGGGCGATGCCGAGCCAGCGCCGCCAACCGCGTGAAAAATGTTCCCGGTAGGTGGTCGCTTGCCGGGCTCCAATGTTGCTGGTCATGAAGATCAGGCTATTGCGAAAATCCAGCGTTCGGCTACCGCCAGCCAAGGTCAGTTGGCCGTTCTCAAGAATGCCCAACAAGCTGCGCACCACTTCCTTGCTGGCCTTTTCCAGTTCATCGAACAGCACGATGCCTGGGCGACTGTAGGTGCCTTGAATCAATTCGCTGTTGAACAGACTGACGCCCTCTTTACTCCCCACATAACCAGGTGGCGCGCCGGTGAGCGCCGCCGAGTAATGCTCCTGGGCCAAAGTGTGCATGTCGATGCGACAAAAAGCATCGGCGCGACCGTGTATGGCCAGTGCCAGCAGACGGACGATTTCAGTCTTGCCGACACCGGTCGGCCCCATGAACAGGTTCACCGTCAACGGCCTCTCACGTTCACCAATATCGACCTTAACCACGTTTAGCAACGCCTCGACCGCGCTCAAGGCTTGTTCTTGGCCGACAATTCGACTGCGCAACAACGCCATAACTTGGACGGGACTGAAGACGAAGCGTGAGGTCAACAAATCTGCTGCCGGTGATGCGCTGGTCAGGCTCGGCTGTGGGTGGTTTGGGTCGATGCGATCATTCACGAAAGTCATGGTTTAGCCGGCGTGTTTTTCTTTACCGTCGTGGGGAAGTTCTCCCACCGGGCAATGAGCCACGCCGACGGTGCTACGGGTAAGTTTTTCGACGTTTTCCTGGGCTTTCTGCGCATCCAGTACCCAGGTGCGGTAAAAGTCGAACGGGCAGTCAGCCACTCCCTTGTCGCCGTCCCCGGAGTTATAGACCCCGGTGTAACCGCGATGCAGCAACTTGAACAAATGATTCTGTGATTGGTCGTTCGCTCGCGCATCGCGGATTTGCGAAACGGACAATTGTGCGTACTGAATGCCCATTTCCTCTTCACCGCATTCGCCCAGAGTGCGACCGTCGAAGCCAATAATCGCAGAGTGACCAAAGTAGGAATAAACCCCATCGAAGCCGGCAGCGTTGGCCACTGCCACATAGCAATTATTGGCCCAGGCCATGCTCTTGGACATCATCACCTGCTGCTCTTTAGCCGGGTACATATAGCCTTGGCACCGGACGATCAACTCCGCACCTTTCATTGCACAGTCGCGCCAGATCTCCGGGTAGTTGCCGTCATCACAAATGATCAAGCTGATCTGCAGGCCCTTGGGACCCTCGCAGACATAGGTCCGATCGCCCGGATACCAGCCTTCAATGGGGCACCAGGGAATGCACTTGCGGTACTTCTGGACGATTTCGCCCTGGTTATTGATCAACACCAACGTGTTGTAAGGGGCTTTGTGGGGATGCTCTTCATGGCGTTCACCAGTCAGCGAAAACACCCCCCACGTGTCGGCCGCACGGCACGCGGCGGAAAAGATCGCGGTTTCTTCGCCTGGAATGCTGGCGGCAGTCGCCATCATCTCATCGTGGTCGTACATGATGCCCATGGTGCTGTATTCAGGAAACACCACCAGGTCCATGCCAGGGAGACCGCTTTTCATACCGGTGATGATGTCGGCAATCTTGCGGGCGTTTTCAATGACCTCGGCCTTCGAATGCAGACGCGGCATTTTGTAATTGACGACCGCGACACCCACGGTGTCCGGGCTGCTGAAAATATCACCATGACGCATAAAATTTACCTCTGTTAATGGCTGATCATCCAAGGTCTGGAGCCGGTTTTACTCTTGAGCCCCTGTGGATTGGTTTTGGTCGGGGCCAGCGGTTTGTTCGGTGCGCAACAACTGCACCCACTGGGGTGACGACGGCTCTGCTGGTACTCGCCAAGGGTCTTCGGCGCGTGGGAGCTGCGCTCGTTGGTCGAAATAGCCTGACGCTGACTGCTCGACAACGTCGACAGCGCGGGAGCAGACAACATCAATCGCCCCCCAGGGCCCGCGCAGGACGGGCACTGGCATGGCTCGTGCCGCTGGGCCATAGGCCGCAACATCGTGAAAGAGCCACAGGTTTGGCATTCGTACTCATAGGTCGGCATGGCGCTCTCCAGGCATTGATCGGGCTCAGTCGTGTCTTAAAGATCCGGGGCGATCGGCAGATCGATACTGCCGTCGAGGTGTTTGATGGGGCCGTTGGCGTTGGGGTTGATGTCGAACTCGAAGATTTCGGTGGGCAACCAGAGGGTTGCGCAGGCGTTGGGAATGTCGACCACGCCGCTGATATGCCCTTGCACCGGCGCAGAGCCCAACAGTGCATAACCTTGGGCGGGCGAATAGCCAAACTTGGTCAGGTAGTTGATGGCATTCAGGCACGCCTGGCGGTACGCGACATTGACGTCCAGGTAGTGCTGCTTGCCGGCTTCATCCACCGAGATACCTTCAAAGATCAGGTAGTTTTGATAGGTCGGGATAATAGGACTGGGTTTGAACACCGGGTTCTTGATCCCGTACTTGGCCATGCCGCCCTTGATCAGCTCGACTTTCATATGCACCCAGCCGGCCATCTCGATTGCGCCGCAAAAAGTGATCTCGCCGTCGCCCTGACTGAAGTGCAGGTCCCCCACCGACAACCCGGCGCCTTTGACATAGACCGGGAAGAAAATCTTCGAGCCCCTGGACAAGTCCTTGATATCGCAGTTACCGCCATGTTCGCGCGGTGGCACGGTGCGTGCGCCGGTGGCCGCGGCATCATCCCGGGCCTGGTCCTTGAGCTTGCCCATGTGCGCGGTGGCGGCCAGCGGGGCGTTGGCCAGGGGCGGCACGCGGGTCGGGTTGGTGTCGATCAACTCCTGCTCGCGGCGGTTCCAGTCGCCGAGCATTACCGGGTCGGGCAGGCAACCGATCAATCCGGGGTGGATCAGGCCGGCGAAGTTGACCCCAGGAATGTGCCGTGAGCTGGTGAACATGCCTTTGAAATCCCAGATGGCTTTCTGTGCGCTGGGAAAGTGGTCCGTGAGGAATCCGCCGCCGTTCTGCCGCGAGAAGAAACCGTTGAAGCCCCACATGGATTCGGCCTTGGCGCCAATATCCAGCAGGTCAACCACCAGCAAATCCCCCGGCTCGGCGCCATGCACGCCCACCGGGCCGGACAGGTAGTGCACGGTGGACAGGTCGACGTCACGCACATCCGAGGCGTCGTCGTTGTTCTTGATCGCGCCGGCGGTCCAGTCATAGGTCTCGAGAATGAAGTCATCCCCCGGTTTGACCCAGCAGGCCATGGGAATGTCCGGATGCCAGCGGTTATGGATCTGTTCGTTCTCGGTGGCGGGCTGGTTGAGGTCGACTTTGATCAAGGTATCGGTCATGGCGAAGCTCCTGAACATTAGGGATATACCGCGTTGGAACCAGTCTCGGATGGCGGCACGAATCGGCCAATACGTTGGATGACGTACCCCTCACAGCGCTGGTAACCGAACCCCAATCGACGCCACGCAACAACGGGTACTGTGGGAGCCGGCTTGCTGGCGATGACGATCTCAACGCCGCCATCGCTGGCAAGCCAGCGCCTGCAAAGGGGGGTCAGACAAAACCATCGCACCGCCCGGCCGCGCCTACACGGAGAGGTAGCGACTGATGATGGCTTCGTCGACCTTGTCCCGGGTCTCTTCAATCACGAAGCGGCCCTTCTCGATCACCAGGAAGCGGTCGGCGATTTCCAGGGTGAATGACAGCACCTGCTCGGAGACCACAATGGTCAGGTCGCGCAGGTTGCGGATCTCTTTCAAAGTGCGGGCGATATCCTTGATGATCGACGGCTGGATGCCCTCGGTGGGTTCATCGAGCAACAACACCTTGGGATTGGTCGCCAGCGCCCGGGCAATGGCCAGTTGCTGCTGTTGCCCGCCCGAAAGGTTGCCACCCTTGCGCGAGCGCATGTCGTGGAGTACCGGAAACAACGCATAAAGATCTTCGGGTACATGGCCCCGGGCCGATGCCGGCAGGCCGGTCTGAATATTTTCCAACACCGTCATGCTGGGGAAAATCATCCGCCCCTGGGGCACATAGGCGATGCCGTGCTCCACCCGCTCGTGGGTCTCCAGGTTCGAGACTTCCTGGCCATCGACGCTGACCTGACCCCGCCACTGCGGAAGGATGCCCATCAGACTCTTGAACAGCGTGGTCTTGCCCATGCCGTTGCGTCCCATCACGGCGACGATTTCCCGCTTGGCCACGGCCAGGTCGAGGTCGTGGAGGATCTGACTCTGGCCGTAACCACAGGACAGCTTGTTTACGTTGAACATGCCTGCTTCCTCAATGGCCTAAATAGACTTCGATGACTTTCGGGTTGTTCTGCACCGACTCCATGCTGCCCTCGGCCAGGACCTTGCCCTGGTGGAGCACCGTGACCTTATGGGCGATGCTCTTGACGAACTCCATGTCGTGTTCGATCACCAGCACCGAGCGTCCCTGGCTGATGCGCTTGAGCAGTTCCGCAGTCTGTACGCGCTCGTTGACGCTCATCCCTGCGACCGGTTCATCGAGCATCAACAGGTCAGGGTTCTGCATCAGCAGCATGCCGATCTCCAACCACTGCTTCTGGCCGTGGGACAGCAGGTCGGCCTGCTGCTGCAGCAGTTCGCCGAGAAAGATCTCCCGCGCCACTTCTTCAACCCGAGCAATCACTGCGGCACTGCGTTTGAAGAACAACGCGCCAAACACCTTGCGCCCCGCCGGGTAGGACATCTCCAGGTTCTCGAACACCGTGAGGTTTTCGTAGATCGACGGATTCTGGAATTTGCGCCCGACGCCGGCACGGACGATGTTGTACTCGCGCATCTTGGTCAGTTCCTTTCCATCGAACTGGATGCTGCCGCTGGTGGCGCGGGTCTTGCCGCAGATCAGGTCGAGCACCGTGGTCTTGCCTGCGCCGTTCGGCCCGATCACCACCCGCACTTCATTGCGGTCGATGTACAGGTTGAGGTTGTCCACGGCCTTAAAACCGTCGAAGGACACCGTCAGCCCCTCGATAACCAGCACCGGCTTGTTCATTTGAAAACCCACGGCGGTCATGGCTGCGTCTCCAGCGAAGGACGTTCAGGAGCCGGGGTCGGCGGCGCAGTGCGCGGCGTTTCCGGCAGGGGCGCGGCAACGGCAGCTTGCTGCGGGGTACGCCGCAATAATCGGCCAAGGGTCTGGCGGCCATGGCTGTCCCAGAGTCCGGCCAAGCCATTGGGAAAGTACATGACCACCGCAATGAACAGCCCGCCCATCAGGTACAGCCACAGCTCGGGGAAGGACTCGGAGAAATAGGTCTTGCCATAGTTCACCAGCAAGGCCCCATACACCGCGCCGAGCAGCGACATGCGCCCGCCGACAGCGGCAAAGATCACCATCTCGATGGACGGCACGATGCCGACGAACGAAGGCGACATGAAGCCCACCTGCAAGGCGAACATGGCGCCGCCAATGGCCGAGAAGGCAGCGGCGATGCAGAACACAAAAATCTTGAAACTGGCCACGTCATAACCGGAGAAGCGCACCCGCTCCTCTTTGTCGCGCATCGCCATCAGCAGCCGCCCGAGCTTCGACGCGAGGACGAAGCGGCCGATGAAGATGCAGCCGAACAGCAAAGCCGCGTTAATGAAGTACAGAAGCAACTTGGCGCTGTCGCTGCGCAGGTCCCAGCCGAGTAGAGTCTTGAGATCGGTGATGCCGTTGACCCCGCCGGTCAGGCCCTGCTGGCCGACGATCAGCACCGTGAGAATCAGCGCGATGGCCTGGCTGACGATGGAGAAATACACATCCCCCACCCGCCGCTTGAACAGCGCCATGCCGATGATGAAGGCCAGCACTACCGGCACCAGGATCACCGCCAACAGGGTGAAGCTGAAACTGTGGAACGGTACCCAGAGCCAGGGCAGTTCGGTGATCTGGTTCCAATCCATGAAATCCGGAATGCCCGGCGTCGACTGGATTTTGGTGCTCTGCGGGTCGGAGGCTTCGAGCTTGAGAAACATCGCCATGCAGTAGCCGCCGACGCCGAAAAACACCCCTTGCCCGAGGCTGAGAATGCCGCCATAACCCCAACACAACACCAGGCCGACAGCGACGAAGGCATAGGTCAGGTACTTGCCCACCATGTTCAGGCGAAAGGCATCCAGGGTCAGCGGGAAGACCACGAAAATCAGCAGCGCCAACAGGGCCACGCCCAACAGGTTCTGCTTACCCCACAGCATCTTGTCTAAAAGCTTCATCGGCTCGCCTCTACTTGCGCACTTTGATGGAGAACAACCCTTGAGGGCGCAACATCAGGATTAGGATCACCCCGGACAGGGTCAGCACCTTGGCCATCGAGCCACTGAGGAAAAACTCCGAGATCGATTGGGTCTGGGCAATGACGAACGCCGAAGCAATGGTGCCGAACAGGCTTTGTGCGCCGCCGAAGACCACCACCAGGAAGGTGTCGACGATGTACTGCGAACCGGCGGTGGGCCCGGTGGAGCCGATGGTGGTAAAGGCCGCGCCGGCCACTCCCGCGACACCGCAACCGAGGGCAAAGGTCATGCGGTCGACCTTGCGCGTATTAATCCCCACGGCGCGGCTCATCAACCGGTTCTGCACCGTGGCTCGCACTTGCAGGCCCCAGCGCGAGCGGTAAAGCAGGACAAAAATGGCCCCGGTGAGCAGCAGAGTCAGGGCCATCATGAACAGGCCATTGCGCGGGATCTCAATGGACTCGGTGAAGCTGAACGAGCCCATCAGCCACTCCGGCGGCGTAGCGCTGACTTCACGGGCGCCGAACACCGAGCGGAAGGTCTGCTGCATCACCAGGGACAGACCCCAGGTCGCCAGCAGCGTGTCCAGCGGCCGCTTATAGAGCCGACTGATCATCGCCCACTCCACCAACCAGCCAATGGCTCCGGCCACCAGAAACGACAGAGCGATGGCTATGAAAAAATAATAGGGTTGAAACCACGGGGCGAAATGGCTCGTCAGGCTTGAACAGACATAGGTGGTATAGGCGCCGATCGTGAGGAACTCGCCGTGGGCCATGTTAATGACCCCCATCTGGCCGAAAATGATCGCCAGCCCCAATGCCATCAACAGCAGCACGCAGAACACGGACAAGCCGTTGAACCCCTGCATCGCCGCGATGGCACCAAATTCCGATAGCCATTCCATGATGATGGACTCCTGCTTGGAGGGAGGATGTGGAAAACCGCTGCGGACCCATCGTCAGCAAGCCGGCTCCTACAGGGGGCGGCTTGCCGGGGCTGGGCCGAGGGTTACTGGTAACCCTTGGGGAACGGATTCGGCTCGATCAGATCAGACTCGTAGACCACTTTGAACTGGCCATCGGGCAGCACTTCACCGATGCGGGTCTTGCTCCACAGGTGATGGTTTTCATGCACTTTTACGTAGCCTTCAGGTGCGGTTTTCAGCTCGATGCCCGGCGAGGCTGCAACCACTTTGTCGACATCGAAGCTGCCGGCTTTTTCCACCGCAGCCTTCCACAGCCATGGGCCCAGATAGGCGGCCTGGGTCACGTCGCCGATCACCGAATCCTTGCCGTACTTGGCCTTAAAGGCGTCGACGAAGGCTTTGTTGTTGGGGTTATTCAGGCTCTGGAAGTACTTCATCGAGGCGTAGAAGCCGGCCATGTTCTCGCCGCCGATGCCCAGCAGTTCGTCTTCGGTCACCGACAGGGTGAGCAACGTCTGCTTGGCCGAATTGACTCCCGCCGCATTGAGTTGCTTGTAGAAGGCCACGTTGGAGCCACCCACCACTGCGGCAAACACCACGTCAGGTTTCTTCAGCTTGACCTTGTTGATCAGCGAACCGAACTGGGTGTTGCCCAAGGGGTAGTAGTCTTCGCCGACCACGGTGCCGTGCAGCACGTTTTCAATGTGCTTGCGCGCGATCTTCATCGAGGTGCGTGGCCAGATGTAATCCGAACCCACCAGGTAGAAGGTCTTGGCGCCCTTGGTCTTGGCGATCCAGTCGAGGCTGGCGAGAATTTGCTGGGTGGCTTCCTGGCCGGTGTAGATCACGTTCTTCGACTGCTCCAGCCCTTCATAGAAAGTCGGGTAGTAGAGCAGGCCATTTTCCTTCTCGAAAATCGGTAGCACGGCCTTGCGCGAGGCCGAGGTCCAGCAGCCAAACACCGTGGCCACCTTGTCGTTGACCAGGAGCTTCTTGGCCTTCTCGGCGAAGGTCGGCCAGTCGGAGGCGCCGTCTTCCTGAATGACCTTGATCTGCCGCCCGAGGATGCCGCCTGAAGCGTTGATCTGCTCGATGGCCAGGCGTTCAGCCTGGATCGAGCCGGTCTCGGAAATCGCCATGGTGCCGGTGGCAGAGTGCAACTGGCCGACCGTGACTTCAGTGGCGGTCACCGCCAGGCCGGTGCTATTGGCCTCGTCCGCCCATACACCCTGGCTGAACACACTGGCAGCCAGTAACGACAGGGCCGCCGCCCCCAGCGCCAGGCGGCGCGGCAACAGGCCTTTAGTCCGGATCAATCGTGGTTCCATGCTGCTACTCCTCTGCGGTGACGCTGGCGGTACGCCTTGGGGCGGCCGGCAACGGTGGTGGCATCAGCATGGCGGCGCGTATCCACGAGGGGTATACGCAGCCTGACGTAAGCCCATACGTCATTTGACGTAGGGAAAAATGCACCAAGGCGGCGCAGGCTGTCGCTCCAGGCCCCGCCTGACTGGCACTGTGCGAGCGCGCGCAGGCAACAGCTAGCGCAGTAAGGCGGCGCGGCGCGGGGCATGAAAATTGCTCGGTTATCCGCCACTGGTACACCCGCCAGGCATGGAGCGCCTTGACCCCAGGAGTCTTTCATCGTGCTTCCACCCGGCACCCAGCGCATCGCCAAGATCCGTCGCGACTACAACAGCTGGGTCGCCGACGAGACCATGGAGGACTACGCCCTGCGCTTTACCCCGAAGTCCTTTCGCAAGTGGTCGGAACTGCGCATCGCCAACACCGCCCTGGGCGCGGTGTCGTTCCTGGCCCTGGAGGCGATTGGCGGGGTGCTGGCCCTGAGCTACGGCTTCACCAACACCTTCTGGGCGATCCTCGCCGTGAGCCTGGTCATCTTCCTCACCGGCCTGCCCGTCAGCTACTACGCAGCCCGCTACGGCGTCGATATGGACCTGTTGACCCGCGGTGCCGGCTTCGGCTACATCGGCTCGACCATCACCTCGCTGATCTACGCCAGCTTCACCTTTCTGTTCTTCGCCCTGGAAGCAGCGATCATGGCCTTGGCCCTGGAGCTGTACTTCCATATCCCATTGGCCTTTGCCTATGTGATCTGCTCTCTGCTGGTGATCCCCCTGGTGGCCTATGGGGTGACCCTGATCAGCCGCCTGCAACTCTGGACCCAGCCGTTGTGGCTGGTGCTGCTGGTGCTGCCCTATCTGTTTGTGCTGCTGAAAAACCCCGAGGCCTTCAGCGACTGGACCAGCTTCCAGGGCCGTGATGCCGGCGGCGGCGACTTCAATCTGCTGGCGTTTTGCGCGGCCTGTACCGTGGCCCTGTCCCTGGTGACGCAGATCGGCGAACAGGTCGACTACCTGCGCTTCCTGCCGGAAAAAACCGCGGCCAACCGCAAGCGCTGGTGGGCCGCCCTGCTCTGCGCCGGCCCCGGTTGGATCCTGCCCGGCGCCCTGAAAATGTTCGCTGGCGCTTTCCTGGCGTTTCTCGCCCTGCAACACGAGATCCCCATCGAGCGCGCTACGGAACCGACCCAGATGTACCTGGTGGCCTTCGGTTATGTGTTCGCCTCGCCGGAATGGGCCCTGGCGGCCATGGTGCTGTTCGTCTTCGTCTCGCAGATGAAGATCAACCTGACCAACGCCTACGCCGGCTCCCTGGCTTGGTCGAACTTTTTCGCCCGGGTCACCCACAGTCACCCCGGCCGCGTGGTTTGGCTGGTGTTCAATGTGGCCATTGCCCTGATGCTGATGGAGCTGGGGGTATTCGACGTCATCGACCAGGTGCTCGGTCTCTACGCCAACATCGCCATCGCCTGGATCGGCTCGGTGGTCGCCGACCTGGTGATCAACAAACCCCTGGGGTTGTCACCGAAACACATCGAGTTCAAGCGCGCTCACCTCTACGACATCAACCCGGTGGGCGTCGGCTCCATGCTGATTGCCTCGCTGCTGTCGGTCCTCGCCCACTTCGGTCTATTTGGTGCGCTGGCCCAGGCCGCTCCGCCCTTCGTCGCCCTCGGCACCTCGCTGGTCATGACCCCGCTGCTGGCCTGGGCCACCCGCAGCCGCTATTACATCGCCCGCACCAGCGATCCGCTACTGCTGCAACCGGTGGCGCCGAGCACGCAGATCACCTGCGGCCTGTGCAGCAACCCGTTCGAAACCGCCGACATGGCTTTCTGTCCGGCCTACAGCACGCCCATCTGCTCACTTTGCTGTTCGCTGGACGCGCGTTGCGGCGATCGCTGCAAACCCCACGGGCGTCTGTCGGCGCAGTTCGAAGCGCTGTTGCACTGGTTGCTGCCCAATGCCACGGTGCCACGCCTGCACACCCGGTTAGTGCATTACCTGGGCCTGCTGCTCGTGCTGATCCTGATGCTCAGCGGCGCTCTGGCGCTGATCTACGGCCAGGCCTCTCAGGGGCTTCCCCACTCGCCGCAAGCCCAGGCGACGCTGTACCAGGCGTTTTTCAAAGCCTTCCTGACGCTTTCGGTACTGGCCGCCATCCTCGCATGGTGGGTGGTCCTGACGCGGGAAAGCCGCCGCGTGGCCCAGGAAGAATCGGACCGCCAGACCCTGCTGCTGATGCAGGAAATCGAAGCCCACCGCTTGACCGACCAGGCCCTGCAAGATGCCAAGGAGGCTTCCGAGGCGGCCAACGCGGCCAAGAGTCGCTACGTCACCGGACTGTCCCACGAACTGCGTACGCCGTTGAACAGCATCCTCGGTTTTACCCAAATCCTGCAGCGCGACGCGGCCATGCCGGAGCAGCATCAGGATGCCTTGGCGACCATCCTGCGCAGCGGCTCGCACCTGCTGTCGCTGATCGACGGCCTGCTCGACGTGGCCAAGATCGAGGCCGGCAAACTGCGCCTGGAGCCGACGGAAATCCCCTTCCCGGAACTGATCCACGATCTGGAGCTGATGTTCACCCCACAAGCTCGCGACAAAGGACTGCGCTTTCGCCTGGAGTTGGTCGGCAAGATGCCGGCGGTGGTGCGCGGCGACGAAAAGCGCGTCCGGCAGATCCTAATCAACCTGTTGGGCAATGCGGTCAACTTCACCGACAGCGGCGAGGTCTGCCTGCAGGTCAGTTACATGCGCGAGACGGCAACCTTCGACATCATCGACACGGGTATCGGCATCGACCCCGAGCACATCGAGCGAATCTTCCAGCCTTTCGAACGCGGTGATCTGATGCGCCAGGACAAGGGCGTTGGCCTGGGCCTGACCATTACCCGCATGCTCACCTCGCTGATGGGCGGCGAGTTGCAGGTCAAGAGTCAGCAGGACAAGGGCACCTGTTTTCAGGTGCGGCTGTTTCTCTCGCAAGTACGGGTGCCGCAAGCGGTGATCCATGTCGAACACGACATCATCGGTTACCAGGGGCCGCGGCGTCTGGTGCTGGTGGTGGATGACCATGTGGACCATCGCAAGGTCATCAGCGGCATGCTCAAGCCCCTGGGCTTTGAAGTGGTCCAGGCCAGCAACGGCCAGGAAGCGATTCGCCAGGTCGCCCTGCTGGGGCCGGACCTGATCCTCATGGACCTGTCGATGCCGACCATGGATGGCTGGGAAACCAGCCGGCTAATCCGCCGC
The DNA here is from genome assembly GCF_054897805.1 of Pseudomonas sp. GT1P32. NCBI lineage: Bacteria > Pseudomonadati > Pseudomonadota > Gammaproteobacteria > Pseudomonadales > Pseudomonadaceae > Pseudomonas > Pseudomonas sp. GT1P32. The sequence continues at coordinate 840,511 of NZ_CM142704.1, read as the reverse complement.
AATGCGTTGTCCACGGCACCGATCATCGTGATCTCGGCCAATGCCTTCAACGACGAGCGCGAGCGCAGCCTGGCAAGTGCTTGCAACGACTACCTGGCCAAGCCGGTACGCACCCCGGAGCTGCTGGAAAGGATCCAGAAGCAGCTCGACCTGCAATGGTTACGCCGCGAAAAACCGGTCCCTGCGACACTCCCCGAACCAGGGATATTGCCCTCACGCCCTGATCTCATCGCCCTCGGCGAACTCAGCGCCATCGGCTATGTACGTGGCCTGCACGAAAAACTCGACGCCATTCAGGCCGAGACGCCAGCCACCGCCCCGTTCATCAGTTCGCTACGCAAGCAGCTGAAAAATTTTCGCTTGGACGAAATCAATCGCGCCCTCAAGGAGGCAGAAGATGAATGCACTGACCACAGTCGCTGAACCCGGTGTCGTGCTGATTGTGGACGACGCCCCGGACAACCTCGCCATGCTTTCCGACGCCCTCAACGATGCCGGCTACATGGTGCTGGTGGCCCTCGACGGGCTCAGCGCCCTGAACCGCATAGAACGCAGGCGTCCGGACCTGATCCTGCTAGATGCGATGATGCCAGGCCTGGACGGCTTCGAGACCTGCCGGCGGATCAAGACGCAACCGGCCACCGCCGATATTCCGGTGCTGTTCATGACCGCGCTGACGGAAAGCAGGCATGTGGTCCAGGGCTTTGAAGTGGGTGGCAGCGACTACGTGACCAAGCCGATCCAGACCGACGAAGTGCTGGCCCGGGTCGCCGCGCACCTGCGCACCTCGCGCATCCTGCTGTCGGCCCGCGCTGCGTCACAACCAACCGCTCCGAGCCTGGACGACGAGCCAGCGCACAAGGTACTGTCGGCACGCTTCCAGCTCACTGGTCGTGAAGTCGAAGTGCTGCGCTGGGTGGCCTGCGGCAAGACCAACCGCGACATCGGCACCATTCTTGATCTGAGTCCGCGCACTGTGAACAAACATCTGGAACATGTGTATGTGAAGTTAGGTGTAGAAACGCGCACAGCAGCGACCTCCGTGGCCTTGTCGGCCATGACCGATTCTCGCAACAGTGCTTCAAGGTAAGCCACGATAACCAGATGTATTGTTGGATGAGCACTAGGGCCGTTTCGTCCATGACAGAACCTGGTGGATGAAGCAGGAACGTTAGAAACTGCTCTGGATTTTCACCCCAGCCACCCAGGCATTGTCGACGTCGCTGACACCACCCGGATTGCGCACGTACTGGATGTTAGGTCGGATGACCAACCATTTGGTTACGTGCATGCCTTAATACAACTCAGCGTCAAACTCGTAGCCCTGCACAGGCTGATAGGCGGGATTGTCATAGTCCGTTTGGCCGTTGGCCTGGTTGACCGCTTTCTGATTGTTGCGATAACGCGAGTTGGTACTGACGCGCGCCACGCCAAACCCGACGTCGTCTTGGGGACGGGCATCGAACAAGCCTTTATAGGTGAGCCCGGCCTGAATAAAGTGCCCGGCCTGGCTGGTTTCCTTGTCCTGCACCGTTACGTTTGCGAACAGCGACAAACCGCGCAGGGGATCACCATCATGAGCGGTGACCTGCTGTTGGGCAACCAACTAGTAACCGTATTTGCTATCGCGTGAAACCGGTTCGATGCCGATATCACCGGGCTCTTCTCGGTTTTCTACTTCGTTGGCATCGGCCTTACTGAAATAGGCGCCGACCCGATATTCGCCTGGGAGCGAGTTCAAGGTCGGGGCCCAAAGCAACTCCACCGGCATGATCAGACCTTTACCACTCATGTTCAGTTTGAAGCCGTGGGCGATCCTTGCAATTAACTCTTCAGAGAAATGATAGTCAGGGTTCGCGGAGGCGTTTTTTCACACACTGGGCCGAAAGCCGCCACCCAAGCTAGTGTATCCCGGCAGCTTATCCGTCCGGCCAAGTCATCTACCCAGCCCCGCAAAGCCGAGACATGGGGCCCACTTCAAAATTGAGGTGGACACCATCGCCTTTCGCACCGGGGTCAGGAAGGTGTGTTGGCCGGATGGATACCAGCATTCCTCTTGTGCGGTACCTTGTCAGTGCCCGCTCTCTATGCTTTTTTGCTGATACCGCAGGTTTCTCAGGCCGCAGACCATCCCGACAGTTTCGCCAGGACGGTGACCGGTGGGGACGACGCTGGTGTTGTGCATCCAGCCACGCTGGATGAACTGAAAAAAGCACTATGTGCGGCGTATGACAAAAAGGGTAATTGCACGGATGACACGCCGCGTGCCATTGCTCTGGACCATACCTTCGGCTTTCGTGGCTCGATTGTTTCAAATGGCAACGCCCAAATCACGGAAGCCGGTTGCATGGCCAATGCCTGCCCACACGGCGGTGGGCAATGGGCGATGAACGGCGCTAACGGCTTCTGCCAATAGAAACCGACTGCCACGGTGACCTATGACAAGGCCGGGTTGCAACAACACAGTGTTCGAAGTCAGTATTCCCGCTACCGCTTTGCATCCGAGCACTCACTGGAGATCGAGGTTGCATCCGGTAAAGCGGGCATAGTCTTTCTAAGCCCCGACTTTGGGTTTGATAGCGTGCAGTGGGTGCAAAAATAATCCCCCCTATTCGAACAGGAGCGCGACACGCCTCGCTCAGTCCGAGGCTTGCCTGCGCCGCGTTTCGCTGGGGCTCTCGCCGAACATCTTGCGATAGCCGCTGGAAAATTCACCCAGGTGATTAAATTGAAACCGGAAGGCCAGGTCCGTGACTTTTTCTTCCGGACGCACCCCTCCAAGCAAGGCTTCACGTATCGCAAAGAAACGCTGCTCTCTGAGCCATTGCATCGGTCCCATGCCCAGTTCTTTCTGGAACCAAGATTGAATGGTGCGCGCCGGTACGCCAACGGCGACGCAGAGTTGCGCAATATTGAGCGGTTCCTCGATATGGGCGGATAGGATGGCCTGGACTTTCTTCAGGTCGCGAGAGTTGCCTGCTCTACCTCGATGGACGGATTGAACGATGTGAGAGTGAGGCTGGTTGATCAGCAATGCCAACATCAGCATTTCACACAAACGCTGCGGCATATTCGGTGTTGTCCGTAAGTCATAGCCACCGTTGACGCACTGCACCACCGACGCAAGCACTGGAGCCAGGGCACGCCACGCCTGACTGCCAGCAGGAATCAGCCCGGCGAAGACCAGGGATTGGTCCGAATGCTCGCCAGTCAGCGAGCCCCAGTTGCTCTCAAGCATGCCTCGTTGAAATTGAAGCACCACCTGATCGTAGCCCGCTGTAGTGGAGAAGTGGAACCGCTGTGCCCCTCCCACTACGCCAATATCACCCGGTTTGAGAGAAATAAGTGCATCACCATGGCGAAACTCGGCGCTGCCATGAGTCGGTATGCACAGTAAATAATAGTCGTCGAGATAACCCGGATCCACTTGAACAGGCGCCTGCCAATTCAGTCGGCTGAGCGTCAGATGGCCGATACTGACCTGCTCCAGAATAGCCCGCAAATGTGCACTTTTGTCGAGCACCCTTAACTCGTGCGGACTGAAAGCTTGCCCTGTTAGGTAACGCGCCTGTTCGTAGTCACTCGTATCGAAAAGACGTCCGCTGGCGAAATCAACGCCAGCGAAAAGACTGCTCGCCCATCGGGTTACAGACATCACGTGGTCTCCACAAAGTGAATCATTGCACGCCGTTCATAGCCCTCAAGATATTCCCTCTTACAAGGTTGCGTATAACCGTAGGCGCTTGCGCCATTCCGATTGAGCGCGCCGGTTTTGCATCGGAAACTCCTCATGCAACCGCAATCCCAAAAAATAACAAAGGCTTGCAGCATGATACCCAGAACCGCTGATCCACGCTCCTTGAGACTTCCTTGCGCAGGGCCTGTTGTCGGCTCAATGCTGGGCCCCGCTGTGCATGCCTGGAAGGGCATCCGTTATGCACAACCGCCTGTGGGGCCCCTTCGCTGGCGCGCTCCCCAGCCGCTGCAGCCTTGGAGCGAAACACTCGAAGCGCTGCAGTATGGCAAACTCGCCCCGCAATATGCCGGACTGCTCGCACCCGTCAATAAAAAACACTACGGTCAGGTTATCGGTGATGAAGATTGCCTGACCCTGAATATCTTCGCCCCCGCCTGGAGTATCGATCAGGTTCCCCAAACGGCCCATCAACGGCCGGTAATGGTGTGGCTTCACGGCGGCGGTAATGCAGTGGGCACTCCATCCTCCTACGACGTGTTAAAAAATTACGCCGAGCACGACGACCTGATTGTGGTTTCTATAAGTCATCGTTTAGGGGTTCTAGGCTGGTTTTGTCATCCTGCGTTGCATGAAGCAGACAGTGCCACTGACGAAGAACGCTCGGGCAATTTCGCCACGCTCGACCTGATCGCGGCGCTGAGGTGGATACGCTCCAATATTGGTGCCTTTGGAGGAAACCCAGAAAACGTGACGATTTTTGGCGAGTCCGCCGGCGCACAGAACGTCTTGGCATTGCTGGCCAGTCCGCTGGCCGCTGGGCTCTTCCACAAGGCGATCGCACAATCGCCGGTTACTGAAACCGTATCTGTCGAAGAGGCCGTGAGTACCCATCTATCGCCTTATACCCCCACGGGACATTCGGCGATGGCGGTCACGCGCAAACTGCTGGAGAAATTCGGTGAAGCATCTACTACAAATGACGCGCCGACCACGACCGTAGAGTTTCTTCGCTCGCTAACCCCCCGCGAATTACTGTCGGTATTCACGCCAGGCACCGCCGGAATCTATATGGCGCCGCGCCATATCAGGGATGGGGTCGTCTTGCCCAAGCAGCCATTGTGCGAGGTCTTTTCCAGCGGCGACTGGAACAAAGTGCCGTTGATCATCGGCAGCAACCGTGACGAATACCGAACCTTCCTGGCTGACAAACCTGAACACAGCCGATTACTGTTTGGCCAAATACCGATCCTGCGAGATCGAAAGGCGTATCTTGAAACAACGAACTACTTTTCGCGGGCATGGCGCGCAGCGCATGTGGATGCCGTAGTTGATGCAATGGTCGCGGGTGGCCACCGTGACATATGGAGCTATCGATTCGATTGGGATGACGCCCCGGCCATCGCCTTCATCCGCCCGGACCTGCTTTTAGGTGCGGCCCATGCCATGGAGATGGCATTTGCTTTCCGGGATTTTTCCGGCGAATTTGATATTTTCGGCGTCAACTCTTTCAGAAATAAAAAAGGTCGATACGAGCTTTATCAGGCGATGGGCGATGCTTGGACGTCTTTCGCCGCGCAAGGCACGCCTGTTATCAGCAATGGCCCAGTCTGGCGTCAGCACGACAATCAGGAGCCAGTCCCAGCCTCGATGGTATTCGACACGACCAAAGGCGGTGGTATTCGGATGATAACGGTCCGAGAGAGCATGGACACGTTGAAAAAACAACTTTTGGACACTGCCTCGATTAAGTCCTACCTTCGTTGTGCGATTTATGCGCGCCTCTTTCTTTGGTCGCCACTCTTTAGACACTGGGGTAGCCAAATCGAATTTGATGAACTTTGCCAACAATGGAAATGCCACGCTACTGCCGCTGACTTCCGGCCTCATCTGGAAATATAAGCCTCTCGTTCCTCCCGCAAACAACACCCAACAATAAAAAACAGTGGATTGCTTATGAACTTTGAAAAGTGCTTCTCGCTATCATCGGCGTACCGGGCTTGTATGCTGGCTTGCTCCCTTGTTGCAAATAGTCAGGCGAATGCCGATGAAACGAAGTGGTGGATGCATATGGGGCCGGGTTTTGTCTCGTTCGACGAGTCGCTGACATTAAAGATGGCCGGCCATGAAATCCCAGGTGCTGAAGTGAATATTTCAGGCGCCACCGCAGCGATATTCGAACTAGGCTATCGATTCGCACCGTCCTGGTCTGCCTCGTTTACTTTCGGCACACCACCGACGAGCAATATCAACGCCCAAGGCGCCGTCAAACCAGCGGGAGAGTTGGGTAAAGTACAATACGCCCCTGCAGTTTTTGCCGTTCAACGCTGGTTCGATGGGCCAGGTACAATAAGGCCCTATATTGGCGCTGGAGCAGTCTACTTCAAGATACTCAGCAGCAAAGACGGTGCCATAGATAACCTGGAAATTAAGGATGGATGGGGGTCGGCCTTACAAGCCGGGTTCGAAGTGCCCATCCAAGACAGCTTTTCTTTTTTCTTTGATGTGAAAAAAACCTTTATCCGCACCAGCACTCAGGGAACATTGACTGCGGCAGGCAATGCTCCGATTACTGCGAATGTTAGAATGGACCCGCTGGTTATCCACACAGGGATTTCACTGGCATTTTAAACCAGCAAAAAATACCAGTCAGGCGACTGACTGGTATTTAGCTGCAAACTCTACATGTAAATTAACGACTAGCAAAGTACATCGTAACTTCAAAGCCAATACGCAAATCAATATAACTAGGCTTGACCCACATAGCTTTCACCCTCTGATTTAAAAAATTATTAGGACTGGGCACTTCTAAGATCGTTATCGATTTATTACACCTCCTTAACGGACAAGGCACACTCAGGTTTTAAACTGCCCAACCAAGCTCTCTTGGTGATGAGCAAATGCTGCCAGATCACGACTTTCGGCAAAAGATCGCTCAGCTTCTGCAGCCACTTCTGAACACACCCGAGCTATTTGAGTAAGCCTATGACTGAGTTCCTCGGCAACAGCACCCTGCTCCTCCGAAGCACCCGCCACTTGAGTGTTCATAGCACGGATGATCGAAACCTCTTGGGAAATTGAGAGCAGGGTGTCCCGTGATTGCTCCGCCCGCGCCACACTTGCCAATCCCTTGGACTGACTACGACTCATGCCCTGCGTAATCGCTTGGGTCCCTTGCCGTAAACGCTCGGTCACCTGGTTGACCTGCTCGGTGGCCACCTGAGATTTTTGTGCCAATTGCCTGACCTCATCGGCGACCACCGCGAATCCTCGCCCCTGTTCACCGGCCCGCGCCGCCTCGATGGCTGCATTCAGCGCGAGCAGGTTAGTTTGCTGCGAAATCGCACGGATCAAACTCAGCATCGTATCGATGTCCCGGCTGTAGCCTGACAACAGTTCGACGGACGCTTGGGCCTCGGTCAGTTCGTCGGCCAACTGACGGGCCGATTCGACACTGGCTTGCGCCACGCTGATACCCGACTGGATAGCCGAGTCCGCAGTTGTTGCAGCATCCGAGGCACGCTGAGTGTTGAGAGCCATCTCTTGTGATGAAGACGACATTTCGGTGATGGCCGTGGCAACTTGCTCGATTTCCCGCAATTGTTGACGCATTCCATCTCGGGTTCGATCAGCTGCCGTCAGGACACGCGCGGAGGCGAAATTAATCTGATCACTGCAATCGACGATCCCGTTCACCAGCTCCCGTAGCTTGCCCAAGAACACATTAAAGCCCCGAGCGATCGCTCCCAGCTCATCATGGCGCTCCTCGCCCAAACGGAGGGTCAAGTCACCTTGCCCCAAACCAAGGTCCCTGAGGACCTTCACCATCGATCTCATTGGCCTGGCGATACCGTGCCCCACCCTGCCGATCAGCAACAGGCCAATAAATGAAACCAGTGCAGCGATCAACAATGCTTGAAGAAGCGTCGTCTGGTTATCGGCATTAAATTCGCTCGAAAGTGCCCTCATATCGGCGAACACGATGTCAGCCGGTATCCGGATCATCATCGTCCATTGATTGCCTTGCGAACCGGGTGAGAACGGCAGAAACAGTTCAACCCGATTTTCATGTTCATCAACCGCAAACGTGAAAGGTTGGTCCGGGCGTGACAGGCGATCCTGCTCTGAGTTATCAAGCAGCGCGTCGCTGGTCTTATTCAACTGCCCAGGATCACGGCTATATGCGATCACGCGGCCATTGCCGCCGAACAAGGCCACCTCCGCTTTGCCATCGTAAAGATTGGCTGCCGTTTTACGGGCCAATTCCTGAATGAATCCAATGTCCGGATCTGCTCCAACCACTCCGCGAAACTGCCCATCCACGATGATCGGTGCGGATACCGAAACTAGCAGGACCGTCTTGTCCTTCACAGGGTAAGCAATGGGGTCCAGCACACACAGTTGACCGCGCTCCTTCGGGCATAAGTAAAAGTCGCCCTTACGTACTCCCTCGGGCGCCAGCTCAAGGCTCTCCATCCCGGCCAAATGAGTCAACTCAGGCTGTCCCGCTGAGTTGCGTATCCAGACCGGCAAGAAGCGCTCCGATGTGCCATCCAGGCCCTTAGGCTCCCAACCGATAAACGTAGCGATGAGGCCGGGATTATGGACGAGCAGAAGGCGTAATAACTCGGTGAGTGCCGACCGCACGGTCGACTCATCAGAGCCGAACGCAGTATTAACCTCAATCAATTGCTGGGTGACGTTAACCGCAACCCCCAGCTCATGACGGATCAATGCCACCTGCTCCCCGGCCTGAGCCAATAACTGAATACGCAATTTTTCGCGGAGTACCTGCCCTACACGGTCATCGATGGCCTGTTGGCTGCGATGATTGGCATAGAGCAGATAGGCCAGCAACGATGCGATCGAAGCGATGATGACCAGGCCCGCCAGCCATAAAATCGTACGCTGAATGGAACTTGATTTCATGATACTTACGCCAGTAAGGCGGACGATCCAGACTGGATCCCTGACATCGTCCATGCTCTAAAAACCGTCATAAAGACAGATAAATGCTGTGGTGCCGGTTCCGATGCTCAGTAAATGTAGGCAACGCGAAACTGCACCGAGTTATCGGTCATCGGTCCAGAGCGCACGGTGACATCACGCCAGTACTGCCCCATCACCTGCCACTGCTTGCCGAGCATAGTCGTAGCCGAAAAGCCGAGCGTGCCGTTGTCATGGCTGGTCTGCAGCGTCTGACCGTCGAGCGTTTCTCTTGAGCCCCAGTTGTGGCGATAAGATAACGCCACGGATGTTTGCGGGGTGAAGTTGTACCGCAGATGATTATGTAACTGGATCAATGGATCGCGATGAGCCCCCGTGTCGCGCTGTTCTTGATAAAACTCGGTTTCACCGATGACATCCCAGGTCCAATGTTCATCGAAACCGTGCACATAACCCACCTGGAAATCCGCGGCCCAGCGGTTGTTGCTCAAGGCAAAACCCTCGTTTTTGTCGGCGCCTGTGGGGGCGGTGATAAACATGGACCAGCCCAGGTGCCGATTGCGCACCATGTCCGCCAGGGTCCAGAGCGTGGCGCCGAAGGTAACGTCACCAATACCGCTGTTTTTCTGTCCTGTAGCGCCCAGATCCTGATGCCCATAGGGAATGATGAGTTGCGGGTCCCAGATATAACCCGTGTCAAAAAACTCCGTAAAGTGCACCAGACGCAGCACCTCCACGGTCAGGTCCAAGTCGAGATTGTTCGCCACGCGCTGGCCACCGCTATAGGCCTTGTCTATGCGCGGATTTTGTTGATAAAGCAGAGCAAGGTCGGTGCCTGCCGGCAAGGCTGCGTAATCCCCTGAGTCGGGCTTGATGTCAGCGAAGGCATGCGTGGCTGTGATTACCAAGGTTACCGCGCACAGCCATACACCGCGCTTGTTCGATAGAAGCGATTTCATGAGTCCACCTGATTATTGTTGTTGGAACGGATTCAGACACGACAGTCGTCACCGCGCCCGTGAAACGCCCGGGCGCAGTGAGTGTTTGTCAGTGCGCGGTGGCCGCCTCAGTGACGGCTCGCAGGTCCAGGCTGCGCTTGATGATGTACTGGTGAATCAGCTCCATTTGCTGCATATCCAATACACCGGCGAAGCTGGGCATTCCCTTGTTCATGAAGGCACCGCTGACGATACCGACAAAGGCCAGGTGCTTTTCAGGCGTGAGGTAGCGCAAGTCCGGAATCACACCGCCGCTGGCCGCGTTCAGACCATGGCAGGCACCGCACATGCCGTTGAACAGCGTCCGGCCCTGCTTGACCTCGTCAGCCGATGCCGTCAGTTTGGCGGCCTCGGGCGGCATCACCGGCGCCAGGCGTGGAGGCGGTAATGAGGCGCTGGCGCCCAGTTTGAAGACCAGGACGCGTGACTCAGGCCGCACCTTGCCCTTATCCGTCAGCGGACCGGCAATCAACGGCATGACACCTCCCCACCCAGCCATAAAGGCGACGTATTGCTCGCCTTTGACTTCATAGGTGATAGGCCCACCCAGCACACCCGAGTTGGCGCGATGCTCCCATAGCAACTGCCCTTTATCGGCGCTATAGGCCACCACTCGCCCGTCGGAAGTGCCTTGGAATACCAGATTGCCCGCCGTACTTAAGGTGCCACCGTTACCCGACTCCACATAATCCTGGGTCCAGGCAGCCTTTTGCTTGACCGGGTCCCAGGCGATCAAGTGCCCGCGCCAGGCACTGCGGATCTGATTCAGAATTTTCGGATCTTCCGGCAAGTCGGGCACATCGAGACCAAAATTGACCACCGACCGGGTGGGGAGAAACAGCGGTTCAGCGGCGGCCTTCAGCTCAGCCATCGTGTCCTGGGCCGGTATATAGACGTAGCCCGTTGCCGGGTTGAACGACATGGGATGCCAGCTGTGGCCCCCCAGAAAACTCGGCTGCACCACTTTGGGTTCTTTGGAGTAGTCCGCCTGGGCAGTGAGGATCGGGCGACCCGATTTCGGGTCCAGGCCACTGGCCCAATTGACCTGAACGAAATTATTGCCCGAGATGAACTGCCCATTGGTACGGTCAATCACGTAGAAAAAACCGTTCTTCGGTGCCTGCATCAATACTTTGCGCAGTTTCCCGTCGATCTTGATGTCAGCCAGGATGATCTGTTGAGTGGCAGTGAAATCCCAGCGGTCGCCGGGCGTGACCTGGAAGTGCCAGACATACTCACCTGTTTCCGGCCGCAACGCGACAATGGAGGACAGGTAGAGATTGTCGCCCTCGCCCTCGCTTCGGAACTGGTAGTTCCATGGGGAACCATTACCCGTGCCCACGTAAAGCAGATCGAGGTCTGCATCGTAGGACATTGAGTCCCATACGGTGCCTCCACCGCCCCACTTGACCCAGCCATTACCCTTCCAGGTTTTCATGGCCCTGGCCATCGCGTCATTCTCCGGTGGCAAGGCCGGATCACCTGGCACGGTGTAGAAGCGCCAGATCTGCTTTCCGGTCTCTGCGTCATACGCCGAGATGTAACCGCGCACACCAAATTCGGCTCCGCCATTGCCAATTAGTACCTTGCCTTTGACGATGCGGGGCGCACCAGTAATGGTGTAGCTCTTGCTCGGATCGGCGATGGTATCCACGCTCCACACCGGTTTTCCCGTGGCCGCATCCAGAGCAATCAGGCGTCCGTCGAAGCTGCCCACATAGACCTTACCCTTCCACACGGCTACCCCGCGGTTAACCACGTCGCAACATCCCTGGCTCAGTTTTTCCATTGGGATCTTCGGATCGTATTTCCAAAGCGGTTGGCCGGTCGCGGCGTCAAAGGCGTAGACAATGCTGAACGCCCCGGTGGTATACATCACGCCGTCAACAACGATGGGCGTGGCTTCCGTTCCACGGTCGATGTCGAGTTTCTGCGTCCAGGCAAGACCTAGACTGGAGACATTTTTATCGTTCACCTGGATCAACGGACTGAAGCGCTGCTCATCGTAAGTGCGTCCGTGAGCCATCCAGTTCTGCTTATCCTGGCCGGCGTTGAGCATTCGGTGTTCGTCGACATCGGCTGGCATCGAAGCACCAAAGGCGAGCGACGTCAGACTTAAAACGGCAAGCGGCATCAGCAATATCAAGCGTTTCATTATTTTTGTAATCCCAGTGAGGCTGGTCAGACAGCGGGCGTCGATTCAGAAGGACAATGCAGGCTCAATGTCGAATGCAGACAGACTTGGATTCGGTGTAGGCGTCGAGCCAGTCAACGCCAAAATCCCGACCGGTGCCCGACTGTTTGAAACCGCCGAATGGCAGGTTGGCATCAATCAACGTGTGGCTATTGACCCACACCGTTCCAGCTTCGATACGCGGTACAAGGTCCATGGCTGACTTGAGGTTGGTGGTCCACAGGCTCGCAGTGAGCCCGTAGTCACTATCGTTGGCTTGGATAATGGCCTCCTGCGCGTTTGCGACCCGGGTCAGGGTCACGACCGGGCCGAACACTTCATTGCGAGTCAACAACAAGCCGGGATCCGGATTGATGACTAACGAAGGACTCACGTAATAGCCGTCTCCAGCCGGTACCGACTTGCCGCTGATAATTTCGGCGTGCTTATCCTGGGCGTCGACCAGATAAGCCTGTACGGATTGTTGATGCGCCCTGGAAGCAACAGGATTGATCTGAGCCGTCATGTCCATGCCCGGCCCGAGGCTCAAGCCTTTAACAGCCTGTTCGAAGTCTGCCGCCAAGCGATCGAACAACGGCGCTTCAATGTAGATCCGCGAACTGGCAGCGCACACCTGCCCCTGATTCAGGAAACTGCCCATCATTAGCCCTTCGATGACCTGTTGCGGGTCGGCGTCCGCCAACACAATCGATGGGTTTTTCCCACCCAGTTCCAGTGACAGGCGAGTCAAACGATCCGCCGCAGAGCGGGCGATGTGCTTGCCTGTCACAGTCGAGCCCGTGAAGCTGATTTTGGAAACCAACGGGTGCGTCGTTAGCGTGCCGCCACACACAGCCCCTCTGCCAGTCACCAGGTTGAACACGCCGTCCGGCACGCCGGCTTCGGTCGCCAGTTCAGCCATTCTCATCAGCGTCAGCGGTGTCAGCTCCGAAGGTTTGACCACGATTGAGCAACCCGCCGCCAATGCCGGCATCACTTTCCACATGCCAATCATCAGCGGAAAGTTCCAAGGCACGATGCCAGCAACGACACCGATGGGCTCTTTGCGGGTATAAGCGGTGTAGCGCGCACCTTCTGGAATTGGAATCGACACATCCAGCGTACGACCACAAATCTTGGTACTCAGGCCTGCGGTATAGCGCATCCAGTTCAAGGTGCTTCCGACTTCAAAGGCCCGGGCAATATTGATCGATTTGCCCTGTTCCAGCGTTTCCAGTTGCGCCAGTTCTTCGGCATGTTGTTCGAGCAGGTCGGCATAGCGCAGCAATACACGCTCGCGTTCAGCTGGTAGGCGACGCGACCAGACTCCCGAGAGGAATGCTTTATGCGCCGAGAGTACTGCACGCTCCACATCCTGCTGATTGGCATCGACTGTTGAAGCGATCTGAAGACCGGTTGCGGGGTCGTATATCGGCAAGGTATCGCGGGACTGGGCATCGACCCAGCCACCATTGATATACAAGCCGTGGGTTCGCTTAAGGAAAGCGATGACACTGTCGAGTGTCACGACTTTGTTGCTGCGATTCATGATCCTGGCCTCACACTGATGATTTGAGTAACTGCGCGACGCTAACCTGATCACGACAAGCCAGAGGCCGCGACGCTTACAGCAGAGCCTAAATCAGCCATCACCGAGGGGATTTTTTCTTTGTGCCAGACTCATTTCTATCCCTGCCAATCTGGCTCGCATCCGCGTAATCGATAACGCATAAACACAAAAAAGGAGACCTGTAGAAGGCCTCCTTTTTTACTGCTGCGCGATTCAGCTCTTTGCTTCATCCGACGTGTCTCTTGCGATATTCCCCGGGCGAAATCCCGAAACGCGACTTGAACGCCGTGCAGAAGTGGCTGGAATCTGAAAACCCCCAGGAATAACCCAGCGCCGAGAGTTTTTGTTCCGTTTTCGATTGGCGCAGGGATTCAGCACACAAATCCAGGCGGCGACTCTTGATGTATCGGGCCACCACCAAGCCTCGCTTGGCAAACATCCGGTAAAGACCGCGCATCGACACACCGACCTCGCTCGCCAGCCATTCAGGGCATAGCTCTTGTGATCGGATATGGTCGTCAATAAAAACAAGCGCCTTACGAAAGAGGCGCTCATGCAGATCTGTTTCATCACAGGCTTGGCTGATTACCGGACGTAGCAGACTGACAATGGCGTCCAGGGTCGCGTCGCTCTCCTGCGCACTCAATTTCTGGCGAGTGGCATCCAGTATCAAGTGGTGAGAAAGCATCGCGATGGGTGATGTCGCGGCAATCCGGTGACCGCACTTGACCTGGTTGAAGCGCAGGGTCCGCTCAACCAGCGGATACGGCAGAATCAACGACAACTGCCGGGAGCTCTCACTGTAGGTGAAGTCGCTGGGGCGTGAAGCGTCAATCAACGTGATGTCACCGGCTGACAATAAAACCCGATTGGCGCCTTGGGCCATACCGGCAGTGCCGTCGAGCTGGAATACCGCAAAGTATTTACCCCCTTCGCCAGCGGCGACTTCCAACGGCGTCCGATACAGCCGAGCTTGGCAGGCATCGACAAAACTGAGTTTCAGCGCTCCGCTTTGGTATTCCCGGATCTGGCCGGAAAACTCAGCGCCCAAGGTTTGTGCGTTGAAGGCGCCGCAGATCTGATTGATCTGATGGATCCACTGATCAAACCCATCACGGCGACGTGCAGTTGTAGAAATCATGTCAGGCCTCACGCAGGCTTATTTTTATTATTTACGCCAATCCACGATAAATCGGGATGCTTCGGATCTCCTGAACAGCAACTCTCCCTGAACGATGGCGGGCTATTTAAGTCCGCCAAAACGCCGATAAAAACTTTCGCCGACATCCGGTAACGGGCCATCGGCAGTTTCCAGTGCTCTGTTTAGCCATTCCTCAGCCTTGGCGAAGATCAACCGGTAAATGTTGCGGCACAACTGTCGTGCGGCGCGGCCTTCCCAGTCGCCGGGCAACAACTCGTCCGGTAACTGCGGGTCGCGCAACAGCAATTTGCGATATTCATGAATAAGCAGAACCCGCGCCAGGAAGCAGTCGGACGGCTGCAGGTTCTCTTGCTCGCGAAGTGCTTGCCAGAGCGGCCGGAACAACTGAATGAACTCGCTGTAATGGGTCGCCAGTTCTTCAATACTCCAACTTTCCCGCACCTGCATTCGCAGCGCCTTGGACGCCAGCACGTCCTGGGCGGTGGTTTCGAAGACGATGGTCTCTTCCTGGGCGCCGAGATCCAGCAACGTGGCATTAACGTCGGCACGGTCGCTGCGGGGGCAGGCCAGCACCACCGGCGAGATCGCACCAAAACCTTGCCACTCAAGCTCTTCGCGCACTTGTTTGCGCTTGTCCTGAGTCAACTGCGAGAGCATCACCAGGCACCAGGAACCGTCCCAGGCCGGCACTGTGGAGCTGTAGACCCGTTTGAAGGCCTTGTCGAAACGACGTCGACCGGCACCGGTCAGACTGTAGTAGCTACGGCGACCGACTTTTTCGGCGGTGAGCCAGCCTTCTTTGGTCAGGCGAAAAATCGAGGTACGGATCAGCCGTTCGTTGATACCGATCGGCTCGAGCAACTGGATCAGACTGCCGAGCCAGACTGTCCCGCCGTGGGGTTCGATTGCATCCCCGTAAAGGGTGATGATCAGCGAGCTGGCGCGGATCGGCGTCTGCTCCTGAAAGCGCGTGATAAGAGAATTCAACGGAGCAAGGGACGACATGGGCGTACCGGACAGGAAAAAAGGCTGAAATATACCCGGCGACCGGGCCTCATGACCATCGTGCTGTTGCACAGCATGCTCATAGTGCCGCCGCCCCCTTGGGCCGCAAACCGCTATCGCTGATTCGCGGGCGATCGGGTTCCGGTTCGCTCAGCGGCTCGCAGACTTGCATCTGCTCAAGGCAACGCTTGGCCAATTGCTGATACTCACGGGTGCCCGCCTGTTTCCACGACACTTCTTCATCGCTGAGGGTGCGTTTGACGCTGGCCGGTGCGCCCATCACCAGGGACTGCTCGGGGCATTCGAAGCCGGCCTTGACGAAGGCCGCCGCCGAGACGAATGAGCGAGGACCAATCCGCGCGTTGTCCATCACCACGGCATTCATGCCCACCAGCGCATCGGCGCCAATCCGGCAACCGTGCAACACCGCACCATGACCAATATGGCCGTTGCGTTCGACCACCGTGTCACTGTCCGGGAAGCCGTGCATCACGCAGGTGTCCTGCAGATTGGCGCCATCCTCCAGCACGATCCGGCCAAAGTCCCCACGCAGACTGGCCAGCGGCCCAACGTAACAATGCGGGCCGACAATCACGTCGCCGATCAGCACGGCTGAAGGATGAACGTAAGCACTGGGGTCAACCACCGGGGTCAGGCCATCGAGGCTATAGCAAGTCATAGAACATTCCTTAAAGCGCAAAGCGATGCCAATGTAGCCTCATTTTGTATCACATCACTTTGCAAGCACAAAGAACAAAAAACCGTATCACTTATAAAACCCAGCTCAACGCCACCATCCACCACTCATAAATCAGCCATCTAAGCCAATATATACGCTTACCAAGCCTCGTTTAACGACCTTTACGGACATGAATAAAAAATAGAAATCACACCATTAAGACACAGCAATTCAATTTTGCGCTTGATTTTGTGTATCGTATTGTAGGTATACTCGGGCAAAACCGGCCAACCGAGCCGATCCAACAATGAGCCGGCATCGCAGCCGTGCGTGCACCGAGGGCATCCGCCATGCCTCACACCCTTGCTGTCGAGTTTTTCGAACCGGGCGTCCGCCTGATTACCCTGCAGCGCCCACAAGCGCTAAATGCCCTCAACACCCTGTTGCTGGGTGAATTGGCCGCCGAACTGAGCACCGCACAAACCGATCCCGATACCCGCGTCGTAGTCCTCACCGGCAGTCGCAAAGCCTTCGCTGCCGGTGCCGACATCAAGGAAATGGCCGAGCGCGATCTGGTTGGCATTCTCGATGATCCACGACAGGCCTCCTGGCAGAGCATCACCCGCTTCACCAAACCACTGATCGCTGCAGTCAACGGCTTCGCCCTCGGCGGTGGCTGTGAACTGGCCATGCACGCCGACATCATCATTGCCGGTGAAGACGCTCGTTTCGGCCAGCCGGAAATCAATCTCGGAATCATGCCCGGCGCCGGTGGCACCCAACGTCTGCTGCGCGCCGTCGGCAAGTCCATGGCCATGCAGATGGTCCTGACCGGCGAGCCGATCGACGCTCACCAGGCCCAACGCGCCGGCCTGATCAGCGAAGTCACCCAACCGGAATTCACCGTCGAACGCGCTTTGCAGATTGCCCGCAACATCGCCGGAAAAGCACCGCTGGCCGTGCGTCTAGCCAAGGAAGCGCTGCTCAAGGCGATGGACACCGACCTGGCCAGCGGCCTGCGCTTTGAACGCCACGCCTTCACCGTCCTGGCGGGCACCCGCGACCGCGACGAGGGCATTCAGGCTTTTCAGGAAAAACGCACGCCGACCTTCACCGGGCAATAACCCGGTCATCAGCCACTGATTTGAACGACCTCTTAGAGAGCGCCATGACCATGAACTTCGAATACATCCTGTTTTCCATCGAGGCCGGCGTCGCCCTGCTCAGCCTCAATCGACCGGACCAGCTCAACAGCTTCAATTCGCAGATGCATGGCGAAGTGAAAGAAGCGCTGAAACAAGTCCGACAGAATCCGGATGTGCGTGTCTTGCTGCTGACCGGTGAAGGTCGCGGCTTTTGTGCCGGGCAGGACCTGAGCGACCGCAATGTCGCGCCGGGCGATGCCGCGCCGGATCTGGGTGAGTCCATTGAGAAGTTCTACAACCCGCTGATCCGTCAGTTACGCGATCTTCCAATACCAGTGATCTGCGCGGTCAATGGCGTGGCGGCCGGTGCCGGGGCGAATATCCCGCTGGCCTGTGATCTGGTGCTGGCGGCGCGCTCGGCCAGCTTCATTCAAGCCTTCTGCAAAATCGGCCTGATCCCCGACTCTGGTGGCACCTGGACCTTGCCGCGCCTGGTCGGCATGGCGCGGACCAAGGCACTGACCTTGCTGGGCAATCGTTTGAGTGCCGAGCAAGCCGAGCAATGGGGGCTCATCTATCGCTGCGTTGAAGACGCCGAACTGCGCGATGAAGCCTTGACGCTCGCCCGCCACCTGGCCACTCAACCGACTTACGGTCTGGCGCTGATCAAGCGCAGCCTGAACGCCAGCATGAGCAACAGTTTTGACGAGCAGCTAGAGCTGGAAAAAGACCTGCAACGTCTGGCCGGGCGCAGCGAAGATTACCGTGAGGGCGTCAGCGCCTTCATGGAAAAACGCAGCCCAAGCTTCAAGGGGCGCTGAGCCATGACCGCACTGAACACCAACGCTCTCATCGCTGTAATCGGCGCCGGCGCCATGGGTGCTGGCATTGCCCAGGTCGCCGCACAGGCCGGGCATCCGGCTCTGTTACTGGATAATCGCCCCGGCGCCGCCGCCCAGGCCATTGATGGCATTGACCGACAGCTGGGCAAACGGGTCGAAAAAGGCAAACTGACGGCCGAGGCGCGGACTGCAACCATCGCTCGCCTGCAAGCGGTGGAAACCATCGAAGCCCTGGTCGATTGCGACCTGATCATCGAAGCCATCGTCGAGAACCTGGAGGTCAAACGCGCCCTGTTCCGGCAGCTGGAAAGCCTCTGCAGTGAGCGCTGCATTCTGGCCAGCAACACCTCCTCGCTGTCGATTACCAGTATCGCGGCGCAGCTGAGCCGTCCGGAACGCCTGCTCGGCCTGCACTTTTTCAACCCGGCGCCGATCATGGCGCTGGTTGAGATCGTCTCGGGTCTGGCCAGCGATCCAGCGCTGGCTGAATGTCTTTACGACACCGCCAAGGCCTGGGGCAAGAAACCTGTGCATTCCCGCTCCACTCCGGGCTTTATCGTCAACCGCGTGGCCCGACCGTTCTACGCCGAGAGTTTGCGCCTGCTCCAGGAAGGCGCCGCCGATTGCCCGACCCTGGATGCGCTGATGCGTGATGCCGGTGGTTTTGCCATGGGCGCTTTCGAGCTGACCGACCTGATCGGCCATGACGTCAACTATGCGGTGACCTGCTCGGTGTTCGATGCCTATTACGGCGATACCCGCTTCCAGCCCTCACTGATTCAAAAAGAGCTGGTGGACGCCGGGCGCCTGGGACGCAAGAGCGGCCATGGCTTTTACAACTACGGCGAAGCTGCCGAACGCCCCACTCCCGCGTCGATCATTAGCGAGCGGCAAGTTGAAACCTGTATCGCGGAAGGCAACCTGGGCATTGCCCAATCTTTGATTCCACGCTTGCGCGAGCATGGCGTCGAAGTTATCGAGCGCGATGGGCGCGGATTGCTGCGGGTCGGTGATGCCGTACTGGCGCTGAGCGACGGGCGCATGGCCTGTCAGCGCGCCAGGGAAGAGGGCCTGCGCAACCTGATCTTGCTGGATCTGGTGTTCGACTACGCGCAGTCCCGTCGAATCGCCATCAGCTATTGCGAGAACATTGATGACATCGCTCTTCAACAGGGTGTCGCTCTGCTGCAGCGGGCCGGCCTGACCGTCAGCCAACTCAGCGACAGCCCTGCACTTGCCGTACTTCGCACCGTGGTCATGCTCGCCAACGAAGCCGCCGACGCCTTGTTGCAAGGCGTCGCCTCAGCCAGCGACATCGACCTGGCGATGCGCGCCGGCGTCAACTATCCCCAAGGCCCGCTGGCCTGGGCCGATGCCATCGGGCTTTCGCATGTCCTCAAGGTATTGGAAAACCTGCAAGCCAGTTACGGCGAAGAGCGTTATCGGCCGTCATTGCTGCTGCGTCGGCGGGTCGCCGAAGGGAGGACTCTGCATGACTGATCATGAAGCCTTGTGCCTGGCCAGCACCTGCGCGCAAACGATGTTCAAGCGCGACGTTGCCAGCCAGGCGATGGGCATGCGCCTGCTCTCGGTCGCCCCCGGCTGCGCACGACTGGGCATGAGCGTTCGCGCCGACATGATCCAGGGCCACGGTACTTGCCACGGCGGTTATCTGTTCGCCCTGGCCGACTCGGCGTTTGCCTTTGCCTGCAACAGTTACAACGAAGCCACGGTCGCCATCGGCTGCAGCATTGACTACATCGCCCCGGCACGCTTGGGCGACACCTTGAGCGCCGACTGCATCGAGCAGAGCCGTTCCGGTCGCACTGGCAACTACGACGTGCGCATTGAAAACCAGCAGGGCCAGTTGATCGCCCTGTTCCATGGCAAATCCTACAAAGTGCGCGGCACTGTGCTGGCGCAGGAGAACCCGAATGAATGATGCCTTGATCATCGATGCGGTGCGGACCCCGATCGGACGCTACGCCGGAGCCCTGAGCGGCGTGCGCGCCGACGACCTCGGCGCGGTGCCGCTGCGCGAACTGATGCAACGCCACCCGCAAGTCGACTGGAACGCGGTCGACGATGTGATCTACGGCTGCGCCAACCAGGCCGGTGAAGACAACCGCAACGTCGCACGCATGTCGGCCTTGCTGGCCGGGTTACCGGTCAGCGTGCCCGGCACCACCCTCAACCGCCTGTGCGGTTCCGGGCTGGATGCGATAGGCACGGCCGCCCGGGCAATTCGCTGTGGCGAGGCCGGGCTGATGCTGGTGGGCGGCGTGGAATCGATGTCCCGCGCACCACTGGTGATGGGCAAGGCCGAGCAGGCATTTTCCCGTCAGGCAGAAATCTACGACACCACCATCGGCTGGCGTTTCGTCAATCCGCTGATGAAAAAAGCCTTCGGCATCGACTCCATGCCGGAAACCGCGGAAAACGTCGCCGCGCAGTTCAATATTTCCCGCGCCGATCAGGACGCCTTTGCCCTGCGCAGCCAGCAACGCGCCGCCGCAGCCCAGGCCAGCGGGCGTTTTGCCAAGGAAATCGTTGCGGTTGAAATTCCCCAGCGCAAAGGCCCGGCCAAAGTCGTCGAGCATGACGAGCATCCCCGTGGCGACACCACTTTTGAGCAGTTGCAGAAGCTCGGCACGCCATTCCGCGAAGGCGGCAGCATCACCGCCGGCAATGCCTCCGGGGTCAATGACGGTGCGTGCGCGCTGTTGTTGGCCAGCCCGGAAATTGCCAAATGCCACGGGCTGAAAGCTCGCGGCCGGGTGGTCGCCATGGCCACCGCCGGGGTCGAACCGCGGATCATGGGCATCGGCCCCGTCCCGGCGACCCGCAAGGTACTGGAACTGGCCAACCTGAGCCTGGCCGACATGGACGTGATCGAACTCAACGAAGCCTTTGCCGCCCAGGGCCTGGCGGTGTTGCGTGAACTCGGCCTGAGCGACACCGATCCGCGGGTCAATCCCAACGGCGGCGCCATCGCTCTCGGTCATCCACTGGGCATGAGCGGCGCGCGGCTTGTGACCACCGCCCTGCATGAACTGGAAGAGCTTCAGGGCCGCTATGCCTTGTGCACCATGTGCATCGGTGTCGGTCAGGGCATCGCCCTGATCATCGAGCGTATACCCCACTAAAAGAATCGCGATTCCCGGGGAGCCGAGAGGTATCCTTGGGGCATGCACTCAATGCCCTTCTTCGGGAGGGCTGAAACACAAAAACAATTCGAGTGAAGTCATGAACATGCCAATTGCCAAAGCCGTGCTTGATTCACAGTTGGACCCGATGGAAACCGCCAGCCTCGACGAACTGCGTCAGCACCAGCTCGAACGCCTGCGCTGGAGCCTGAACCACGCGTACCAGAACGTGCCGCTGTACCGTCAACGCTTCGATGCGCTGGGTGTGCACCCGGACGACATCAAATCCCTGGACGATCTGGCGAAATTCCCGTTCACCACCAAATCCGACCTGCGGGACAACTACCCCTACGGCATGTTCGCTGTGCCGATGCATGACGTGGTACGCCTGCATGCCTCCAGCGGCACCACCGGCAAGCCAACGGTGGTGGGTTACACCCAAAATGACATTGATACCTGGGCCAATATCGTTGCGCGCTCGATCCGCGCAGGTGGCGGCCGACGCGGCGACAAGGTGCATATTTCCTATGGCTACGGCCTGTTCACCGGTGGCCTCGGCGCCCACTACGGCGCCGAGCGCCTGGGTTGCACGGTAATTCCGATGTCCGGCGGCCAGACCGAAAAGCAAGTGCAATTGATCAAGGATTTCCAGCCGGACATCATCATGGTCACGCCGTCCTACATGCTCAATATCGCCGATGAAATCGAGCGCCAGGGCATCGACCCGCACAAACTGGCCTTGCGCCTGGGCATCTTCGGCGCCGAACCCTGGACCGCCGAACTGCGCAGCGCCATCGAAGCGCGCCTGGGCATTACCGCTTTGGACATCTACGGCCTTTCGGAAATCATGGGACCAGGCGTCGCCATGGAATGCGCGGAAACCAAGGATGGGCCGACCATCTGGGAAGACCACTTCTACCCGGAAATCATCGACCCGGTGACCGGTGAAGTGCTCCCGGACGGTCAGATGGGCGAGCTGGTGTTCACCTCATTGAGTAAAGAAGCCTTGCCGATGATCCGCTACCGCACCCGCGACCTGACGCGCCTGCTGCCGGGCACCGCGCGGCCGATGCGGCGCATCGACAAGATCACCGGGCGCAGCGACGACATGCTGATCATCCGCGGGGTCAACGTATTCCCGACCCAGATCGAAGAGCAGGTGCTGAAAATCAAACAGCTTGCAGAGTGTTATGAGATTCATCTGTATCGTAATGGCAATCTCGACAGCGTCGATGTACACGTGGAGCTCAAGGCTGAACATCAACACCTGAACGATGAACAGCAGAAAGCCGTGTCCGCCGAGTTGAGCCGCCACATCAAAACCTACATCGGTATCAGTACTCGTATCATTTTGCAGCCTATGCACTCGATCAAGCGCTCTGAAGGCAAGGCCTGCCACGTCATGGACAAACGTCCGAAAGCATGACTGCTGCACCTTATGGCCCCGCTTAGGCGGGGCTTTTTTTTGCCCGCAGAAAAGACCGCTCAGCGCAAAGCGATACAAAAATACACATGACACTACATTTTGTGTTTGATATTAGTTTCTGTATCGCTTATAAAGTTATCCATGCCTTTGAACAGATTCATGGCGGGAGACAGCACATGTACGCACAGCTTGTAGAAACCGGAGTGAAGCGCATCAAGGACCTGTCGGAGATGTCCGAACAGGAACGCGCCTTCCAGGAAAAAATCGATTCAGAAATCAAGATCGAAGCAAAAAACTGGATGCCCGATGCCTATCGCCAAACCCTCATCCGGCAGATTTCCCAGCACGCCCACTCGGAAATCGTCGGCATGCTGCCCGAAGGCAACTGGGTCACCCGCGCGCCATCGCTCAAACGCAAACTGCAACTGATGGCGAAGATTCAGGACGAAGCCGGCCACGGCTTGTACCTCTACAGCGCCATGGAAACCCTCGGTGCAGACCGCGATGAAGAAATCGCCAAGCTGCACAGCGGCAAAGCCAAGTACTCGAGCATCTTCAATTACCCGACGCTGAACTGGGCCGACATGGGCGCGGTGGGCTGGTTGGTGGACGGCGCCGCAATCGTCAATCAGGTGGTCCTGCAGCGCACCTCTTACGGCCCCTACTCCCGGGCCATGGTGCGGATCTGCAAAGAAGAGAGTTTCCACCAGCGCCAGGGCTACGAAATCCTTCTGACCATGATGCGCCACGGCAATCAGGCGCAAAAAGATATGGTCCAGGACGCGATCAACCGCCTGTGGTGGCCGTCGCTGATGATGTTCGGCCCAAGCGACGAACACTCGCCAAACAGCGCCCAGTCCATGGCCTGGAAAATCAAACGCCAGAGCAACGACGAACTGCGTCAGCGCTTCATCGACCAAACCATCCCGCAGCTGGAACTACTGGGCTGCACCTGCCCCGACCCGAACCTGAAGTGGAACGCCGAGCGCGGCCATTACGACTTCGGCGAAATCCAGTGGAACGAGTTCTACGAAGTGCTCAAGGGCAACGGCCCGTGCAACCAGGAACGCGTTGCCACCCGCCGCAAGGCCATTGAAGACGGTGCCTGGGTCCGCGAAGCCGCGGTCGCCCACGCTCGCAAAAAACAGAACAAGAACGCCGCCTGATCGGTCACCTGATGTGGAGTCACTGATATGTCTGAATGGACCCTTTTTGAAGTTTTCGTGCGCAGCAAGCACGGCCTCAACCACAAGCATGTCGGCAGCGTGCATGCCGCCGACACCACCATGGCCATCGAGAACGCGCGCGAGTTGTACACCCGCCGCAGCGAAGGCGTGAGCCTGTGGGTCGTGCCGTCGGCGCTGATCACCGCCTCGTCGCCGGATGAAAAAGACCCGCTGTTCGACCCTGCGGACGACAAAGTTTATCGCCACGCCAGCTTCTACGAGTTGCCGGCCGAAGTCGGGCACATGTGAGGTCGACCATGAATACCAAGACTGATCTGATCGAATACTTGCTGCGTCTGGGCGACAGCGCCCTGATCCAGGGCCAACGCCTGTGCCAATGGTGCGGCCATGCCCCGGCGCTGGAAGAAGAACTGGCGCTGATGAACGTTGGCCTCGACCTTGTAGGCCAGGCGCGCAATTGGCTGGAGTACGCAGCCGAACTGCTGGATGACGGCCGTGATGCCGACCACCTGGCATTCCGCCGTGATGAGCGGTCCTATCGCAATCTGCTGCTGGTGGAACAACCCAACGGCGATTATGCGGTGACCATTCTCAAACAATTCCTCTACGACGCCTGGCACTTGCAGGTGCTCAGCGGTCTGAGCCAGTCCAGCGATGAACGTATCGCCGGCATCGCCGCCAAAGCGGTGAAAGAAGTGACCTATCACCTGCGCCGCTCCGGCGAATGGGTCGAGCGCTTGGGCGACGGCACCGAGGAAAGCCACAAACGCATGCTCGCAGCCATCCCCAAGGTCTGGCGCTTCACCCTCGAACTGGTAACCGCTGATGACAATGAACAACGCCTGTGCGCCGCCGGCATCACCCCGGACGCCGCGCACATAGCCGCTGCCTGGCAAGCCAAAGTCAGCGAAATCTTTGCCAGCGCCACCCTTCCAGTGCCAGCCGCGCCTAGCTACTTCTACCTCAATGCCCGCCGCGGTTTGCACAGCGAACACCTGGGCATTCTGCTGGCCGAGATGCAATCACTGCCACGAGCGTACCCCGATGCGACCTGGTGAGCTGATCGCCAGCGACCAAGGCGCACGCGCGGTTCAACCGACCGATCTGGAAGCGGCCTGGGCGACCCTGGCACAGGTCATGGACCCGGAAGTACCGGTGGTCAGCGTGGTCGATCTGGGCATCGTTCGCGATCTCGATTGGCAGGCCGGGCATCTGCATGTGGTGGTCACGCCGACCTACTCCGGTTGCCCCGCCACTGAAGTGATCGAAAGCGATATCCGCGAGGCGCTGGAACTCGCCGGCTTCAGGGCACCGCAACTGGAGCGCAAATTGACCCCGGCCTGGACCACCGACTGGATCAGCGACAGCGGTCGCGCGCGCCTGCGCGCCTACGGCATTGCTCCGCCCAACGGCAGTAGCAGCAAACGCAGCCTGCTCGGTGAAAGCCCGCAGATCGTCTGCCCGCAATGCGGCAGCGCGCACACCGAAGTGCTCAGCGAGTTTGGCTCCACCGCATGCAAGGCACTGTACCGCTGCGTCAACTGCCGGGAACCGTTCGACTATTTCAAGTGCATCTGAGCGGCGTTCGGCCGTCCCAGCTGGAGAATAAAAATGAGTAAATTTCACAGCCTGACCATCAAGGACGTGCGCAACGAGACCCGTGACGCGGTGTCCATTGCCTTCGAGATTCCGCAACATCTGCAAGACAGCTTCCATTTCACCCAGGGCCAACACCTGGTCATGCGCACCCAGCTGGACGGTGAAGAAGTCCGTCGTTCCTACTCGATCTGCACCGGGGTCAACGACGGTGAACTGCGCGTCGCCATCAAGCGTGTGGCGGGCGGGCGCTTTTCCGCGTTTGCCAACGAGCAATTGAAGGCCGGACACAGCCTTGAAGTGATGCCGCCGGCCGGGCACTTTCATGTCGAACTCGACCCGGTTCGCCATGGCAATTACCTGGCGGTCGCCGCCGGTAGCGGCATTACGCCGATTCTGTCGATCATCAAGACCACCCTGGAAACCGAGCCCCACAGCCGCGTTACGCTGATTTATGGCAACCGTTCAAGTTCTGGCGCGCTGTTTCGTGAACAACTCGAAGACCTGAAAAACCGTTACCTGCAGCGCCTGAACCTGATCTTCGTCTTCAGCCGCGAACAGCAGGATGTCGACCTGTACAACGGGCGGATCAACGCCGAGAAATGCGAGCAACTGCTCACCCGCTGGCTCGACGTCAAAGCCCTCGATGCAGTGTTCATCTGCGGCCCGCAGGAAATGACCGAAACCGTGCGCGACAGCCTGAAAGCCAATGGCATGGCGCCCGAGCGCATTCACTTCGAACTGTTTGCCGCCGCCGGCAGCCAGCAAAAACGCGAAGCGCGGGAGGCTGCTCGCCAGGTGGATGCCGCCGTCAGCCAGATCACCGTCATCAGCGACGGCCGCGCCCTCGCCTTCGACCTGCCACGCAACAGCCAGAGCATCCTCGACGCCGGCAACGCCCAGGGCGCCGAACTGCCTTACTCGTGCAAGGTCGGCGTGTGCTCGACCTGCAAATGCAAGGTCATCGAAGGCGAAGTGGAAATGGACAGCAACCATGCCCTGGAAGATTACGAAGTGGCCGCCGGATATGTGCTGTCGTGCCAGGCGTTTCCGGTGAGCGACAAGGTCATTCTGGATTTCGACCAACTCTAAAGATCCACACCGCCCCCTGTGGGAGCGAGCCTGCTCGCGAAGACTGAGTAACAGGCGACATCAACGTTGAATCTGATGGCCTCTTCTCGAGCAGGCTCGCTCCCACGGGATCTCCACCGTAACCCGATACACGCTTCACCCCACAACAAAAACAACAACACAGAGAGCGCGCCATGACCCCGACAGACGTAGAACTCATCCGCCAGAACCCCGATTTCATCCAGTTGGTACGACGCAAACAGAACCTGTATTGGTCGCTGTCGCTGATCATGCTGGTGATCTATTTCGGCTTCGTCTTACTGGTAGCTTTCTCCCCCGCCACCCTCGGCCAATCCCTCAGTGGCGGGGTGACCACCGTGGGCATGTTGGTGGGTGTGGTGATCGTGGTACTGGCGTTCGCACTGACCGGTTTCTACGTCTATCGCGCCAACAACGTGATCGATCCGCTCAACGAAAAGCTGAAACAGGAGTGCGCCCGATGAGCCAGTTCCTGGCGTTATTCCTGCTGCCTCTGGCGTTCGTCGCTGACTTTGCGGCAGCGGCCGACGGCGCGTCCCGCCCACTCAACTGGAACGCCATCGGCATGTTCCTGGTGTTCGTGATGTTCACCCTCGGCGTTACGCGCTGGGCCGCGCTGCGTACCCGCTCCGCCAGCGATTTCTACACCGCTGGCGGTGGCATGACCGGTTTCCAGAACGGCCTGGCGATTGCCGGCGACATGATCTCCGCGGCGTCCTTTCTGGGCATCTCGGCGATGATGTTTCTCAATGGCTACGACGGCTTGCTCTACGCGCTGGGCGTGTTGGCTGGCTGGCCGATCATTCTGTTCCTGATCGCCGAACGCCTGCGCAACCTCGGCAAATACACCTTTGCCGACGTGGTCTCCTATCGCCTGGAACAAACCCCGGTGCGCCTGACCTCGGCCTTTGGCACCCTGACCGTCGCGTTGATGTACCTGGTGGCGCAGATGGTCGGCGCCGGCAAACTGATCGAGTTGCTGTTCGGCATCGACTACCTCTACGCGGTCATGCTGGTCGGCGTGTTGATGGTGTTCTACGTGACCTTCGGCGGCATGCTCGCCACCACGTGGGTGCAAATTATCAAGGCGGTGATGCTGCTGTTCGGCACCACGTTCATGGCGTTCATGGTGCTCAAGCATTTCGGTTTCAGCACCGAAGCGATGTTCGCCGGGGCCACTGCCGTGCATGCCAAGGGCAACGCGATCATGGCGCCCGGCGGTTTGCTGTCGAACCCGATCGACGCGATTTCCCTGGGGCTGGGCATGATGTTCGGCACCGCCGGCCTGCCGCATATCCTGATGCGTTTCTTCACCGTCAGCGATGCCAAGGAAGCGCGCAAAAGCGTGTTCTACGCCACCGGTTTTATCGGCTACTTCTACTTGTTGCTGATCATCGTCGGTTTCGGCGCGATCGTGATGGTAGGCACCGATCCAGCATTCCGTGATGCCAACGGCGCAATCATCGGCGGCGGCAACATGATCGCCGTGCACCTGGCCCAGGCCGTGGGCGGCAACCTGTTCCTTGGGTTCATCTCGGCGGTCGCCTTCGCCACCATTCTCGCGGTGGTTGCCGGGTTGGCGTTGTCGGGTGCCTCGGCGGTGTCCCACGATTTGTATGCCTGTGTGATGCGCAAGGGCCAGGCTAGCGAACAGCAGGAAATTCGTGTGTCGCGGATCGCCACGCTGTGCATCGGTGTCCTGGCGATCATCCTCGGCCTGTTATTTGAATCGCAGAACATTGCCTTCCTCTCTGGTCTGGTGCTGGCCATCGCCGCTTCGGTGAATTTCCCGGTGCTGTTCCTCTCGATGTACTGGAAAGGCCTGACCACTCGCGGTGCAGTGACCGGCAGTCTGGCAGGGCTGACCTCAGCGATTGTCCTGCTGGTGCTGAGCCCGGCGGTGTGGGTCAACGTGCTGCATCACGACAAGGCGCTGTTCCCCTACTCCAACCCGGCGTTGTTCTCCATGAGCCTGGCCTTTTTAAGCGCCTGGGTATTTTCCGTCACCGACACCTCGCCCCGTGCAGCCCTTGAGCGTGGCCGTTATCTGGCGCAGTTCATCCGTTCGATGACCGGCATCGGTGCCTCCGGCGCCAGCAAGCACTAAACAACGACCGATCCGATGCAAGGGAATAAAAACAATGAAGCCCGCTCGTACCGCACCTTACGAATCACTGTTTTCGTTAGCCGCCGCATTGAGTCTGCCCATGGTCGCACCCTGCGCCATGGCCGACTTCATCGACGACAGCAAGGCCCGTATTGAAATGCGCAACCACTACATCAATCGCGATTTCCGTCAGGACAACGCCCCGCAATCCAAGGCCGAGGAATGGGCTCAGGGCTTCACCGCGCGCGTCGAGTCCGGGTTCACCGACGGCACATTCGGCTTCGGTCTCGACGCGCTTGGGGAGTTGGGGCTGAAACTCGACTCCAGCCAGGATCGCCGTGGCACCGGGCTGCTGCCCTTTGGCCAGAACAGCCATGAGCCGGCTGACGAGTTCAGCCAACTGGGGTTGACCGGCAAGCTGCGGGTATCCAAAAGCGTGTTCAAGCTCGGCACCCTGCAACCCTTGCTGCCGGTGGCGACCTACAACGACACCCGTCTACTGGGCTCGACCTTTGAGGGCGGCTTGCTGACCAGCCAGGAAATCAATGGCCTGACGGTCAATGCCGGGCGCCTGACCAAGGCCAACCTGCGGGACTCTTCCAGCAACGATGACATCGGCTACGGCGCCGCCAAAAGCAATCATTTCGACTTTGCCGGCGGCAGCTACGCCTTCAGCCCGCAGCTGAACCTGAGCTATTACTACGGCAAGCTCGAGCAGATTTATCGTCAGCAGTTCGTCGGGCTGGTGCATACCCAGCCGCTGGGCAACGGTTTCAACCTGCGCAGCGACGTGCGCTATTTCGATAGCCGAGGGGATGGCGTCGAGCGCGCCGGGCGTATCGACAACCGCAATTTCAACAGCATGTTCACCGTGTCCCACGGAGCCCACAAGGTCAGTGCCACGTACCAGCAATTGTCCGGCGACAGCGCCTTTCCGTTCCTCAATGGCGGCGATCCGTACGTGGTCAACCTGGTGACCTTCAACACCTACACCCGTGCCGACGAAGACTCCTGGCAGCTGCGTTACGACTATGACTTTGCAGCGCAAGGCATCCCCGGCCTGACCTTCATGACCCGCTACACCGACGGTCGCCACGTCAAGGCTGGCAGCGTCGACAACGGCCGCGAACAGGAACGCGACACCGACATCAGTTATGTCATCCAGAGCGGCGTGTTCAAGGACGTCAGCCTGCGCTGGCGCAACGTGACCTTCCGTTCCGGCAATGGCTTGACCACCGACCTCGACGAGAACCGGCTTATTGTCGGTTACACCCTGGCACTTTGGTAATCCCTGAATGGCGCGGTCACGGTCGCGCCAACACTTTTCATAACCTGGAGGAATCGTGATGCCTCACGCCCCTACCCTGCAAAGTTTCATCGCCGGTCGCTGGATCGGCCAACACGGTGCCCAGGTGCTGCGCAGCGCCATCGATGGCCACGAGATTGCGCGCACTCACGAAGAGCGCCCGGACTTCGCCGAAGCCGTCGAGCACGGCCGTCGCCAAGGCGTCAGCGGACTGATGGCGCTGGACTTCCAGCAACGGGCCCAGCGGCTCAAGGCCCTGGCCTTGTACCTGAGCGAACGCAAGGAACAGCTCTACGCGATCTCCCACCACAGCGGCGCCACCCGTGCCGACAGCTGGATCGATATCGAAGGCGGCAACAGCACGCTGTTCACCTATGCCAGCCTCGGCTCCCGCGAACTGCCGTCGGGCAACATCGTCCACGAAGGTCCGGCGATGTCCCTGAGCAAGCTTGGCAGTTTTGCCGGCACGCACATTCTGGTGCCCCGTGGCGGCCTGGCGGTGCACATCAACGCCTTCAACTTCCCGATCTGGGGCATGCTGGAAAAATTCGCTCCGAGCTTCCTCGCCGGCATGCCGTGCATCGTCAAACCAGCCAGCGCCACCAGCTACCTGACCGAAGCCGTGGTACGCCTGATGGACGAGTCCGGTCTGCTCCCGGCCGGCAGCCTGCAACTGATCATCGGCAGTACCGGTGACCTGCTGGATCGCCTGCAAGGCCAGGACGTGGTGACCTTCACCGGTTCGGCCGACACTGCGGCCAAACTGCGGGTCAATCCGAACCTGATCCGCAACTCGGTGCCATTCAACGCCGAAGCCGACTCGCTGAACTGCGCAATCCTCGCCCCGGACGTCACTCCGGACGACGAAGAGTTCGAGCTGTTCATCAAGGAAGTCGCCCGCGAGATGATCACCAAGGCCGGTCAGAAATGCACGGCCATCCGCCGCGCCATTGTCCCGGCTAAACACATTGACGCAGTGGCCAGCCGTCTGCGGGATCGCCTGGCGAAAGTCGTGGTTGGCGACCCGTCGGTGGAAGGTGTGCGCATGGGGGCGCTGGCCTCTCACGATCAACAGAAAGACGTCGCTGAGCGTCTGGAAAGTCTGTTGCAGAGCAGCGATCAGCTGTTCGGTGCCAGTGACGGTTTCGCGCCTCGCGGCGAAAATGTCAGCCAGGGCGCGTTCTTTGCGCCGACCCTGCTGCTGGCCCGCGATCCGCACGCCGAAGGTGGCGCTCACGATATCGAAGCGTTCGGCCCGGTCAGCACCTTGATGGCCTACAACGACCTGGACGAAGCACTGGTGCTGGCCGCTCGCGGCAAAGGCAGCCTGGTGGCCAGTTTGATCACCAAGGACCCACAGATCGCCGCCAAGGCCATCCCGGTCGCCGCGGCCTGGCACGGCCGCTTGCTGGTGCTGGATCGCGATTCCGCCGCCGAATCCACCGGCCACGGCTCGCCGCTGCCACAGCTCAAACACGGTGGTCCGGGTCGTGCCGGCGGTGGTGAGGAACTCGGCGGTCTGCGCGCGGTGAAGCACTACCTGCAACGTGCCGCAGTGCAAGGCTCGCCGACCATGCTCGCCGCCGTCACCGGTGAATACGTGCGTGGCGCCAAAGTCATCGAAACCGAGGTGCATCCATTCCGCCGGTTCTTCCAGGATTTGCAGATTGGCGAGTCGCTGCTGACTCACCGCCGCACCGTGACCGAAGCCGATCTGGTGAACTTCGGTTGCCTGTCCGGCGATCATTTCTACATGCACTTCGACGAGATCGCGGCCAAGGAATCGCAATTCGGCAAACGCATCGCCCACGGTTACTTCGTGCTGTCGGCGGCAGCCGGTTTGTTCGTCTCACCGGCACCGGGTCCGGTACTGGCCAACTACGGCCTGGATACCCTGCGTTTCATCAACCCGGTGGGCATTGGAGATACCATCCAAGCTCGCCTGACCTGTAAACGCAAGATCGATCAAGGCAAGAAAAGCCCCCAAGGTATTGCTCAAGGAGTGGTGGCGTGGGACGTAGAAGTGACGAACCAACTGGGCGAGTTGGTTGCCAGCTATGACATCCTGACCTTGGTGGTGAAACGCGAGGATTAGTTCTGGACGCATGAGCAGAAGCCCTAAGTTTGTTCCAGACCATCAAACCGCGCCCTCAACGTGGCGACACAATGTGGGCAGGTCTCGCTGGATTGTTGCAGATCTATCTGGAATTTGAATCATCCATATGTTCACTTAGGGCGGTCACTCCGCTCAGGGTTCCTCGCGTTAGGGCTGTCCGCTTCCATGATTGCCGCAAACTCATGCCGGGATTGTCACCCCACCAAGGTGATCCTGGCCAAGGAAGTCAACACGCTTGCGCAACTGGGGCAGGTCGGTGTGGTGATCACGGCTGCCGGCGACACGTACGACTTCATCTCGCGCTACTTCGCCCCCGGTGCCGGAATCCCCGAAGACCCTGTGACCGGCTCAATCCATGCCACGTTGGTGCCCTACTGGGCCGAACGACTTGGGAAGACTCACCTGTCGGCATTCCAGGCGTCGTCCAGAGGGGGATTTTGCAGTGTGAACTACAAGAGCACAGGGTTTTGATCAAAGGTAAGGCCGCCACCTTCATGAAAGCAGAGATTTATCTGCCTGATTGAGTGGGTAGCCCCCAGCTCAGTCGCAACGACGTTGTATATCCGATAACTTCTGTAGTTGATCAAATACGGAAGTTATCTACCAACTGCTTGAGTTGGCTGGCTTGCCGTTCCAGGTCATCACAGGCACGCAACGTAGCCTGCAGATTATCGGCCCCTTGGTGGTTGAGCGAGTTGATTTCGGTGATGTCGATATTCAACGATTCAATCACCGATGTCTGTTCTTCAGTCGCCGTTGCCACCGAATGGTTGATGCCGTCTATCTCACTGATGCGCTGTACGACGCTGCCCTGTCGGTCTCCCGCCTGGTTGGCAATGATCACGCCCTCGTTACTATAGCGCTCACTCTCGCTCATGATGGACACCGCCTCATCGGCTCCACGCTGCAACGCGTCGATCATCGTATGAGTCTCTTGAGCGGACGTCTGGGTACGATACGCAAGGCTGCGTACTTCATCAGCCACAACGGCGAATCCACGACCAGCCTCACCCGCCCTCGCCGCCTCGATCGCTGCATTGAGCGCAAGCAGGTTAGTCTGTTCGGAGATCCCCTGTATGACCTCAAGTATCCGACCGATATCGACTGTCTTGTCATTCAAATTTTCAATGTTGCCGCACGACGCTCGAATTTTTCCTGACAAACCGCTCATGGCTTCAATGGTCTGCGCGACCACTTTTAGGCCGCTCTCGGTCTGCCGACGCGCTTCAGTCGCCTGGGCTGATGCGCCTCCTGCATTACGCGCAATTTCCTGCGAGGCGGCGCCCAGCTCATGGATCGCAGCAGCAATACTATTGGTGCGCTGGTTCTGCTCGTCAGAGAACGCCATCGATGACTTGGAAGAAGCCATCACGCGCTCGGCCACCTCATTGACCTGGGCAGTAGCCAAAACACACTGATCAGTAGGCCCAGCAGTAAAAGCGTGACGACTATCGCTATAAACGCGGCCAACAAAGCCGAGATACGAAAATCCGTCAGTGCTGCGTAGGCTTTATTTTTGTCGATCGATAAAGCGATGTACCAGTTCACCGAGGCTGTACCTACCCTTACTTCGTGCACGCCCCCCCACCGCAGGCCCCCCCTTGCCCATGTTCCTGCGGGACAGTACTTTATGGCTCCCAGTGCCTGCCTTCGTGGCAGTGGATTGTCCCCGGTCAATAACACCGGCTTTCAGCCACTTGCACAGTACCGTCCTATCCATCGGGATATTCCGGTATAGCCAGTCATGACTGATGTGATCGAAAAAACCTTTGATGTCCCCTTCCAGAATCCAGACATGGGCTACTTGAGGAGCCAGCAGATGGAAAAGTTCGACCATTGCGTCGGCCGTGGAGCAATCAGGTCGGAAGCCGTAACTTCTTGGATCACTCCTGCTCTCTACAACAGGCTCAACTGCTCGCAGTAGAGCGCTTGCATGGCCCGGTACAGCATCGTAGGAATGCCCAATGGGCGTTTCTCCTGCTTGGCGGGTTTCGGTATCCAAACCGCAACATTTCCGTTTGAGCCTTGCATCACGCCTGGCCATTCGCCCGTTTGCCCTGGCTGCAGGGTGCGTAATTGCCTCAGTTGCTCAAAGGGCGATCCTTGCTCATCCTTCAGCGGCAGGCTGCTCAGATTCATTCGTACCAGAACGTCGCCGCAGCCATCGAGTACATGATTGACCCCGCGCCGATTGGCAAAACCTCGATCCGCTATGAACACATCACCTTGTTGCACCGTAAATTGCGCCAGCGATTCGCCTGTTTTGGTCGAGGTCACTTGCACTTCGCAGCAACGCAATATGCTGATATCCATCGTGTAATGCAGTCGCCGTGCCGATGTGATCGCGCCGGGCTCTGCAACGACGCTGCCGTCAGCAGCAAGGCCCCAGCTCTTTGGCCTTGGCTTCCCATACCGACGGCAATAGAGCCAATAGCTGTGGCGAGTCAGTCTCTACTATATCTTTTGAGGTTTGGTTAGCGCATATGGGGTGTTGCCAGAGGTAGCTGAGCGCTGCCTTAATCACACTGAAGATAACAAAATGAAACGAATCTATCAGCGACACAGCTACGCTACCGAAATGGCCACGGCTTGGGCTCTACTTGGTGAGAGCCTGGAAACACTTACAAACTCTGAAGTTGATAATCCACCAGAGCAAATTTCGATCACCGCTGGAATGCAGAGTTAATGTGTGTGTTTCGCTTATAATGGGCGTCCACTTGAAGCAAGGATCGCTGCCCCATGAAATTCGCCTACACCATCGTCTACGTCCCGGACGTATCCGCTTCACTGGAGTTTTTCGAAAGAGCCTTCGGTTTCAGTCGTCGTTTCCTGCACGAATCAGGGACGTATGGCGAGTTGGACACAGGCGGTACCACCCTGTCTTTCGCAGCCCATGAACTGGGAGAAATGAATTTCAAGGGCGGGCATGTAGAAGCTCATGCCTCGAAACAACCGCTGGGCATGGAGCTGGGCTTTGTCACTGAGGAGGTGTCGGCGGCCCATGCCAAAGCACTGGCGGCAGGCGCGACCGAACTGAAGGCGCCGACGTCCAAGCCCTGGGGCCAGGTGGTGTCTTACGTGCGCTGCCCGGATGGAACACTCGTGGAGTTGTGTACCGCGATTTAACACTCAAACCCCGCCCATCGGGCAGGGTTCAATGATCAAGGCTTGAGCGGGCGCTCTTCATCCCGCTCGGAAAGCTCCTTGCCATCATCTGGATGCTTCCAGGTCTGGGGCTTAAGCAGCATAGAAAAGCACTCGACTCGGTGTATCTGGCGGAAATGGCCACACCGGGGTGTAAGGGTTTCTATTCAAGGCAACGAGAACACAGCTTAAGTAGCTACTATTTTTTCACTGACACATCTCTTACAAGACAGATGCTGCCTTTGAAAAAGAGATCACAGTTGAGTCTCTCGTGGGCGAATCGACCAACTCCATAAGGGTTTTTATAGCCCTGTGGTCAGGCACGCTTGATAGTCTGCAGAGCAACTTGAAACTATAGTCGCCGGCCAGCACCATCATTGGAAAGGACGCAGGCTGCTCGCCATATATCAGCACATTGCGGATGCTCGGGGAACGTCGACAGAAGTTTTCAATATTGAGGCTCTCGTCGCAATACATCGCACTATTAAGAACAACCAGATCAAAGGGCTCGATGGCGTTCTCTATTATCATAAAAAACTCCTTCAAGGACTCCAAAGGCGCTATCCGATAATACCCATACACATTGAACATTTTTTCGATGCTCAACCGCCGCGAATGTTGAGCATCTACAACCAATATGCGTAATGAAGGTGTTGTCATAACTCATCCTTGATACGAGTGCTGAGGTCGCAATGGCCGACTCTGACCATTAGAGTCGCTCCACGGCGTAGCCCCTTGCCTCCAGCCAGCCCAAGAGATTTTTCTGCGTCATGGGACGCGCAAACAGGTAGCCCTGCCCTTCGGTACAACCCAGTTCAACCAACTGCTGACATTGCTCCGGCGTCTCGACTCCTTCGGCGACGACAGTCATTCCCAACGCCTCACCCAAGGCCAGAGTGCTACTGACCACTACGCGATAGCGCGGCTCATCATCGAGTGCTCGAACGAACTCGCCATCCAGTTTGATTTCGTTGAACGGCAGTTGACACAGACGCTGCAAAGACGAATATCCCACGCCAAAATCATCGATGGACAACCGACATCCCATCATTCGCAGGTGCACCAGATTCTCCAGACATACTGGCGAGGCATCCACCAAACCGTTTTCGGTGAGCTCAAAAGTGATCCCCGACCCCGCTAAACCGTGACGGGCCAGGATCGCTTTAACCCGCGCCACCAAAGTCGTATCGGTGAGTTGAACCGGTTGTAGATTGAAGGCGATATTCAGGAGGTTCCCACGCTTCAATACTTGCCGCTGCAACGCCATCCCGTGCTCAAACTGTGAAAAAAACAGCTCATTCAACAAGTTACAACTCTCAATAGCGGGCATGAATACGGCCGGAGACACTACGCCCCTGAACGGGTGGTTCCAGCGTGTCAGCGCCTCGACGCCGACCACTTTGCCAGTGAGCAAGTTGATCTTGGGCTGAAAGTAGATTTCCATCTGCCGCTGAGTCATGTCCGAACGTACTTCCTCCGGGTCCACTGTGGCGCCGACACGTACGGGCGTGATCTGTTTGCCCGGATCATTCAGGTATTTTTTGAGGAACCCAAGGACCGCGTCGCTGTGAAGTGGCTTGCCCAGATCACCCAGCATCACCAATCCCAGCAAAGGGATGAGCTGCCGAGCTGCACGGCGTACATCCTCGGCAATCGCGCTATTGATAATCACCGAACGTATCAGCCCGGCCTGGGCCGCACGCTGCAAAAACTCGAGGCCGTCCATGTCTTCCATGTGCAGGTCACACAGCGCGACATCCACTGGCCCGACCTGGTGCAGTATATCGAGGGCCTGGGCGCCGCTACCGGCAGCGAACACAGCCTCGCAGCCGAGCTTTTTCAACAGGCTGACCGCGATGGAACGCTGAAACAGATGATCCTCCAAGACCAGTACACGTAAGGCTGACGCTTGCATCAATGGCTCCAAAAAGTCTATTAGCAAATCATTGCTTCTCCCTTTCATCTGCGGCCCTTTCAGGGCTGCTCCTCTGGATCAATCCGTCACTGGAACCGGTCGAAACTTGTTAACCACAGCGAAACAACGCCAATCGCTGGAGGCGCGAGAACCGCCGCCCGTCCGATCTACTGATAACTGATGGTGAAGTGCACAGTCGCATTGGCCTGGCCCGCGCCCACCGGCCCTGTGGTTTTGAGGTACCGGGCTTTTAGCGGGATGGTGTAGCTCGCACCCTCACGGCTCTGAGTAGCAACACCACTCGGTATCCACGTATTGGGGCCTATCTGAACCGGCACGCCGTTAGCGTCTGCGACCTGTATACCGACACCCGTCGCCGCCCACCCCGAACCCGCTTCTGCCGAGTTAAGGGCCAAAATGCCCAGACTGGTATCGACGGCTGGAACAGTGCCTGTCAGGTTCACCTGCAGCGAATTGCTCTTGCTTGGAGTTGCGCGGGTCTCTGGAATATTGCTTGTGTTGAACTGCACAGCCCAGTTGCCATTAATCCTTGGGTTCGTGCCATAAAAGGTCGGGCAGTTGTTCAGGGTGATGAAAAAATCCTTCCAGGGCGTGGCACTATTGGCTTGGCTGAATGCGCTGACTTTATGCACGCCCATATCCACCTCGACATTCGGGGTTTGGCAGGTGCGCGATACCACATTGATGCTGCCACTGAAACTTGATCGAAGGTAGGGATAGCTGGCTCCATCCTGATAAATAAAGTGCTCGTAGGCCGGGAACGAATTACCCGAAATTACACCGCTGCCAACAACATCACTAATCTTGACCAGTTCAAGGACGCTAACGCTGAGCCCGTCCAATGACACGCTGCACGGGTTGTTGGTCCCACAGTTCGTGTATTGAATATTGCTGGCCCCAGGCATCCATGCCCCCCCTGCAAAAAATGCCACGCCGATGCCCGGCACCCCGCTTTCATATACCTTGCCGGCCAACGGCCCTGTGTTCCAACTCGCTAAACGCATCGGCCCTACCACCCACCGCGAACGGTCTTCGAAGGTGACGCCTCCACTGGCCGAGGTGCAAAGCATGGAATTGGGGAGGTTGGCTGAAAATTCCTGACGGTAAAACCGAGAACCCAGCGGTACATCCCGCCCCACGGTAAGATTGGCGACCTGCAACGAAATGACTCTGTCCGCAACAGCTCCAGAATTAACGCAGGTGGCCATTACCGACTGCGACAGGCCGAGCAAACCACCCAGCGCGAGGATTGAAGTAATCACTGATCGTTTCACGAACGTTTCTCCGGCAAAGCTGAATCACTGCGTACCACTGCCGAACTGCCCGCGCAGAGCGCTTCCAGTTGTAGCAGTTGACGCTCACTGTCTTTAAATACCGGCAACGTCAATACACACTGCTGGTCGAGCTGATTACCCCAGCGCACTTGCAACTGGCGCGTGGTTTCTTTGACCCGTGCATACAGCTGGCCGCCCTGCCCAACTACTCCTACGGCCCCCCCCTGGTCGTCGATCACACTGGCGCCGAACGGCAGCGGTTCGCCGCCCTTGAGGCGTACGTTCAACAACAGCGCCTGCCCGATGCTGGTGCCGTACTTCACCGAGACGATGGCCCCGGCCCGTGGTGCCACTTGCTGGCTGGTTTCACTCAACTCCACATTCATCGACGAGCCTTTGGGGTCAATGGCCAGCTCGTTGAGTTGATACGGCTGCAGATACGGCACGACGGCGTTGCCCTGCCCGTCCAGGCTCACCCCGGGGTAGCCAACCACCGCAGCGCCCTCGGCACCCGGCGCACTGATCACCGCCATGGTTTCGCCACGGTAGGGCGACAGCGTCACACCCGCAGGGTGCGCCACAACCGAACCACTGAGGGTCACCCCCAGGTTGTTGTAACCCGGGCCATTGCTCAGGTTGGCACCCGCCGTGACCTTGGACCCGATGTAATTGCCGTTGAGCGAGGTGGTGGTGGCATTGCTTACCTCGGCATGGCCAACGGTCGCGCCATAGCTGAACTGACGGCTGGCGCCTGTGCTACCGCTGAGGGTGACCTGTTGATCAAGGTTGCCATCACTGTCACGTCCCAGGTGGGTCATCAATTGCGAGTAATTTCGGCCGGAGCCGAACTCCAGTGGCATGCTGACGGTGAGCTGCAGGCTGGTATCCATCTCACCGCCCCATACCGAACGACTGCGGACCGCCGACAGGCCGACACTGACCTGCCGGATCTGCTTGCTGTAACTGAGTTGGTACTGCAAGTCACTGCCCGTGCGGTTCCAGTAATTCTGGGTAAAACCGCTGATAGCAACTTGACCCCAGTCGCCGAGTGACTGGTCGGCAGAGAGCGACAAGCGGCTGCGCGCACGGTCGAATTGGCTCAGGTCCAGTCGCCGGTCTTCGGCGTCAAGCAATTGCATGGCAGTACCGAAATCCAGATAGCCGTCGGTGGAGAAGCGCAAGGCCGCCACCGAGAAGTTACTGCCGGTGCTAAGGAAGTTACGGCTATAAGACAGCCGCAGGCTTTGCCCCCTCTGCGTGCCACTGTCCAGAGCTGTCTGTGCATGAGTGACGTCGACCGCCATAGCCCCGATCGGCGTGCTGAACGCCAGGCCGTTGAGGACGGACAAATACTTTTCACTGCCCTGGACTCCGCCCATCGCGGTGAACATATTACTCAGGCCGTACTGGAATGTGCCTTGCAACAGACCAGCCTGACTATCGAGAAAGTCGGTGCGCGTTTGCCCGCCCGTGACGCTGTAGCGTGACGTGCCGGGACGCAGAAGCTGGACCGTCTGCGCGTACGGTACCGTGATGATCTGTTGACTGCCATCGGCCTCATAGACGGTGACGATCAGGTCGCCGCCGTATCCGGTGGGGTACATGTCATCGATGACGAAAGCCCCGGGAGCCACCGTGGTTTCATGCAGCAGATTACCGTTCTGGCGGATCTCGACCCGGGCATTGGTGCGGGCAATTCCGCGAATGACCGGAGCATAGCCGCGCATCGACTCGGGCAACATGCGATCGTCAGAAGCCAATTGCACACCACGGTAGTTCAGGGTGTCGAACAGTTCGCCACTGGTGCTGGATTCACCCAGGGTCAGCTGGCTTTTCAGCGCGGTGATGTCGCGCTGGGCGAAAGTGTTGAGGGTCTGGTAATTCTTCCCGCTGATCTGATCCCAGCGCAGTGAACCGTTATGACGTAACCGCCAGTCCCCCATATTGAAGCCACCATTGAGGCCCATGTAGAAGTTATCCGAGGTGCCTGTGCGGGTCTTGTTGGTGTTGGCGTTGATGTTGTAGCCAAGCATCGCGGCAGTCACGCCTCGGTCCCACAACTCGGGGCTGACATAGCCACGGGCGTTCCGGCGCAAGGCTATTTGCGGAATCGACAGCGACAGCAATTGCTCTGCCGGGGAGAACTCGGCGCTCGCGCCCGGGATCAGGCGTGCCAATGAAGCACAGGTGCCTGTGTCACCGAGGCTCAGGGTGGCTTCGGGCGATAACTTATTGATGTCGACGCCAAACAACTCCAGCATCCCGACGGTCATGCACACCAGGGGATTACCGCCGTCGGCCTCAGACTGGACACGAATGGTCTGACGATTGATCAACCGACTATTGAGCGAGACATCCGCACGATATTCACCCGACAGTACCGGGTTACCCTTCTGGTACACGGTCAAGTCAAGAGAGCGTGAATCCGCGGGCAAAAAAGCATCGTTGAACTGAACATCTTCAGCCACCACGGACGTTACCCAGGCACCGGACAAAGTTGTCAGCGACTTCAAGATCAACATACTCAGCGATTTCAAGGCGAACCTTGAGCGTGCCCGCTGACTGGATGCAGTGCAGGTTGAAAAAAACATACAGTAATCGCCCGTGAAAGTTACGTGCGCAAGCGCGCCCTACGTTATGGCTGAAGTTGTTTCTTTATAGGGACCAGTGCGCCGTAATCATTGATGGCATTAAATTCAATAGCAGCGGAGGCCGGGAAAGCCTTAAGCCCTGGCACAGCAAACAACTTCGTCTCGCCGGGGCCGATCATTCCATCCTCACTAGGTTCACGGCGGCTGCCGTCAACCACCACCAACTCGACCAGCGAAACATGAAAGGCTGATGGGTTGCGCGCCTGTAAGGCGAAAGTACCTGCACCCGGCGCGGGCACTAACTTCCATTGAACTTGCTCGATCGCCTGAATTGGCGTACCCGCCAGATTTTCAGGACGATAAAAAATCTTGATCCGTGAACGAAACGCCATTTGCAGGATGTTCGTGTCCGCACTGACCTGGCCTTTAGGCGGAATTTCCAGCACATTGAGCCAGAACACCGATTCACGCTCCGGTGGCAACACCGCACCACGGAACATCAGGCGCATGCTTTGGCCTTTGCTCGGGTCGAGCCGGAACACCGGCGGCGACAACACAAATGGCGCCGT
Source organism: Pseudomonas sp. GT1P32 (assembly GCF_054897805.1). Taxonomy (NCBI): domain Bacteria; kingdom Pseudomonadati; phylum Pseudomonadota; class Gammaproteobacteria; order Pseudomonadales; family Pseudomonadaceae; genus Pseudomonas; species Pseudomonas sp. GT1P32. The sequence goes on along the minus strand of NZ_CM142704.1, from coordinate 798,788 downwards.
TGACTGGGTCGGGCTGGAGGCTACGTCACCCGAGTCCACCCAGGCCTGAACCAGGGAAGGAGTAGTGCCGTTGTTATCCAGCTTCACCGTGATTTCCCGCTCATTGGCGGGGTAAATCAAACGAGTGCCGGTAATCACCACCCCGGCACTCGCCTGAGCGCAACACAGCACCATCACCAGGCTAAGCAGCCTCCAGCGTTTGATAGGTTGATAGCTCATGACAATCCTCACAGCGCAGCCACTCACCCCCACAACGAGGGTGAGCGTCTGCTGAACATTTACTGATAGTCGATGGCGTAAGTGACCGTACTGACAACGGTACCTGCCGTGGTTGGGCCACTGGCGATGTAACGTACGGCATAAGGCATGTTGGCAGAGCCGTCGGAACCTGGATTTGCGCCCACACCCGGGGTTGCATAGGTAATCTTGTTACGGAACGCGGTGGTGCGCTGCTCGGTGTTACCGGCGCGAATGACGGCGTTGTTGCCGAGGTCGACCAACTGCAGGCGTACGTTTGAGGCAGAAACACCAGCAGCAGCTGAGTTAACCAACTGGCCGGAGGCCTGGTCCACGCCTGGGCCGGATTCGAAGAATGCCGAGGCCGTTTGAGCGGTACCCGAGCAATTAGCCAGGGTGATGTTGAAACCCGTTTGGCCAGTGGTTTGCCCGCTGGTTTGGAGAGTGCTGGTGGAAACGGTTGGCAGGGTCACTACAGCAGCCGTCGAGCTGGAAACGCCATCAACAGCAACGGTGCAGGTCGTTGCAGTCAGTTGACCGTTGAAATTGATAGTGCCGTCTGCAGCGTTGGCAAACTGGGCACCCGTGGCGGCTACCAATACAGCGAGAACAAGGGCTTTACGATTCATGGACAGCTCCAAAAACAGGAAAAAGATTCATGCGAACCGTGCAGATGACTGAGTCGACTCAAGCTGAATCTCTTTCGTCATCTGCTACGACTACGGCAGCATGATTGCTGTTTTTCAAACATTCAGAATCGGGAAGGTTCACCGCGCAGATAGGGAAATTTCACCAAAGAGCAAAAGTCCATCACAAGTACTACGGTGCTGTACCTACGTTTCCAAACGTGACGCTATTCGTTTTCCACTTTTCCAACATACGTCGTCATCATCTGCGCCAATGCCTCCATTGCCTGATGCAATGCATCTACAGACTGCGTCGATTTGACGGAATTGCGATCATTGCAATCCTGCTGTACTTGCTCACAGCACTGAATCAGTCTCTGGGCCTTGATGATACGTGCGCCGCCCTTGATCCGGTGGGTAAGGTCGACGATTGCGGAAAAATCACCGTCGCTGAACAACTTGACCAGACGCGACATATCTTCTTCATTGCTTTTAGCCAAGTCGGCCAGCAAATGCACAATTGATTCACGATCACCATAGGTCAGTTGCTCGAGGCTGGTCAGATCGATGCCGTCGAGTACCGGCAGCACTCCCTCTTCGCGGGTAGCCTGTACAAAAATCGGTTCTGCGCTTGAAAGGCATACAGCCAATGCCTTCATGCTGATGGGCTTGAAGAGGCAATCATCCATACCCGCCGCCAGGCAGCGTGCGACCTCGTCGACTTGCGCATTGGCAGTAAACCCCAGCACGAGACAGGGGGGCGCGCCGTAGCGCTCCTCTTCTGCCCGAATGTGCCTGACCAGTTCATAGCCACTCATGACCGGCATGTTGCAATCGGTGATCACTACATCAAAACGCCCGTTGCGCCAGGCTTTCAGACCGTGAGCACCGTCCGGTTCGTCGCTGACGTTGTGACCGAGATACGCTAACTGTTGCTGCAAGAGCAAGCGGTTGGCTGGATAGTCGTCCACCACCAACACATTCAGCACTTTACCGCACCGATCGACCGCTGCCTCGGTATCAACCGGGAGCAGCGGTTCCAAGACCGGCACCTCCAGCACAACATCGACCTGTGTGCCAATGCCTTGGACACTGTGCAAGTTCAGTTCGCCCTGCATCATCGTGCACAAGGTGCGGCTGATCATCAGCCCCAGGCCAGACCCGTTCCTCTGGTCCTGATCCGCATCGCCGACCTGGCTGAACGGTACGAACAAGCGCTCCTGATCCTCCCTGGAAATGCCAATCCCGGTATCACGTACGTGAATCTGAATCTTCAACGTAGAAGCGTCGCCAGTGAGTGCGGCCTGCACACTGACCACGACTTTCCCTTCTTGGGTAAACTTGATGGCATTGCTGATAAGGTTGGACAACACCTGCTTGACCCGCAGGGGATCGACGCATAGATCACGATCAGCCTGTGCATCGAACTCCAGTACCAGGTCCAGGTATTTTTGCCGAGCCAACCCCTCAAACATCCGCATGACGCTTTCAACCAGTTGCTTGAAGGCCGTCCTCTGGGGCGTCAGTGCAAGGTGCCCGGACTCGATGCGCACGACATCCAAGACATCTCCGATCAAACCCAGCAGCCCTTGCGCGGCGCCGAAAGCGACCTCAATAGCAAAGCGATCGAGCTCGCCACGATCAGCCTTTTTCATGGCAAGTTCGAGCATGCCCACAATCGCATTCATCGGCGTGCGGATTTCATGACTCATGGTTGCCAAAAAAGTGGTCTTCGCCCGATTCGCATTTTCAGCTTCCAGCTGGGTATTCTTCAGGTCGTTAAGCAAACGCTCGCGTTCACTGATGTCAATCCATCCCGCAATGACGCCCTGAACTTCTGCGTCACTGTCACGAAACGGCAGAATCCAGTGGTAGACCGTCGTAGTCTTGCCATCTTCCTGGAGGTAATACTGATCTTCGATCCGAGATTCACCGCTCCACATGACATCAAAGTAGTTCTGTTCGAGTTTGAGCGCGTGTTGAAAACTGATTCCCTCATAGTCGACCAATCGGTTGCCTATTACTTGTTCATAGGTTGCCCCTCCGAGCGCTTGCAAATATTGGTTATTGCACAGCAACAGACGACCCTCTCGATCACGTGCAAGAATCGGATGGGGCAAACTGTCGATCAGAACCCGCATGAAAGCTACTTGCTCGTTGAGCTTGCTTTCTGCGGCATTACGCTTATCGATCAGCCGTCGTAAACTGACCACCCAGTAGAACGCCACCGCCAGCAGCAACAGCGCGCCTGCGAGCGCTTGAATAATCGCCCATCGGTGGCTTTGCCAATAATCACGCTCCACCACGTCATTGCCAAACCAGCGATTAGTCACCTCGTCGATTTTATCGGGCGGCAGACTCAAAAGTACCTTGCCGAGAATCGAATACAGCTCCGGCTCGCCGCGACTGACTCCCAAGCTCATCTGCACCGACTGATCACCGACTGAATCAATGATGCGCAGCCGATCCCTGTAGTAGTTCGAGATCCAAAACTGCGCGCCCAGTAAAGTGGTGATGGCGACATCAGCCTTACCCGCCGCAACCTTTCCAAACACCTCATTGGGACTGTCGAGCAATTCCAGGCTGGTATTCGGATGGTACTTGCGGATGTACTCGACTATTTGGCTCTCCCGGAACAAGGCCAGCCTTTTACCATCCAGCTCAGCAAGGCTGCCCGATACACTGGCGTCACGAGGCCCGACCAACACATAAGGGCTCGACCAATAGGGCCGTGTAAATCTCAGCCTCGGATGTCTCGCATCAGTCGACACCACTACATCGGCTTCGCCTCGCAACACCATGCTGTACAGTTCTTCTTTTGAGTGACCGAACACGAGATCAAACTTCAGCGGAACAAGGCCGCTGATGACGTCGAGCACATCAGCACTGACGCCCCGAATTTTTTTGTTCTGGTCAAGAAAACTCACCGGAGGCAAGCCTTTCAGTACGGCTACTTTCAAGGAGGGGTTATTGGCGAGCCAGAGCTGCTCATCCGGGCTCAGGGCGATTTTATCACGACCGTGTACGGTCACTGGAGTGGCTTTCCACCGTTGAACAATGGCCACTCGCTCCTGAAGCGGAACAGCGTCCAGCGCACGATTGACAACCCTCAGTAACTGCGTGTTTTTATGGTTCAGGACAAAACCAAGTCCACCCTGTTTTGTCCCAACAAACGCCGCCAGGTGCAAATCATTGAAGCGTCTTTTATGGATCAGATAATTGGCGCCGATACCGCCCCCCACGTACACATCGGCTTGGCCGAATTGAACCGCACTTATTGCCTCGTCGGTCGTCGCGTAAGACGTGAGTGCCGCGTCGGGATACAGTTCGGCCACCTCGGAAGGTGTCAGGTAGTGATTGACCATGGCCAGACGTATTTTTTTTTAGCTTTTCCGGCAACTGGTCAATATCTCGCGGGGTCACCAGCACAGGTTTGTCATCAGCATAGATGTGTGACAAGACCATCTGCGGGTCACTTGACTCTACGGCGCCCCCGACGCCCAACAGATCGACCTCACCTCGCTTGAGCGCCGCAACAGCCTCGGCTCGGTCATGGTAGCGTCGCACGTCAATTTTGACCTGCAACAAATCAGCAAGCAGTGCCGCGTAATCCGCTGTCAGCCCCTCGTAACCGCCCTTACTCGACGACAGCTCAAAGGGTGGGAAGTCTGGCCCGGACGTCCCCAGAATCAGTGCCCCTTTGGCGTACAGCCATTGCCGGTCTGACGCACTCAGATCCAACGCTACTTCAGACGCGTGAGCGCGCCCCAACAACGTCAGCGCTTCGACAGCCTGTTCAGAGTGCTGCGCATAAACGGCGGAGCTGAATGCCAGCACCAGTGCCAACCCATGCTGAAATGCCTTCATCTAAACCAGCTTATTGCGTTTGGCAAAGTCGGCCAGGTAGATCAATGACTTTACGTTCAGCTTTTCAATCAACCGGTTCTTGTAGTTGCTGACGGTCTTGTTACTCAGCAGCATGGCTTCGCCGATTTCCTTGTTGCTGAAGCCTCGCGCCAGTTGCTGAAGTACCGCCAACTCGCGGTTCGATAGTTTTTGCACCAGTTCCTGCTCGGAGGTGTTGACGTCGGTGCCACGTACCGAACTACTGGTCAATATCGGGAAATGCGTGTAGCCATCCATGATCACCTTGATCGCCCTGCTCAACTCTTTCAAATCGTCGGATTTGGATAGGTATCCATGCGCCCCCGCGTTCATGCAGCGTTTTGCATAAAAGGTTGGTTCAAGTCCCGTCAGTACCAGAATCTTGCTGTGCAAACGAAGCTCCGTTACACGGCCGATGACGTCCAGGCCATCAAGCAGCGGCATGGAGATGTCCAAAAGAATCAGTTCGGGTTTATGTTCACGCGCTAACTGCAAGGCGTCAACGCCGTTACCCGCTTCAGACACCACATCAAACCCTGCGGCTGCCAAAACCATTTTTACGGAGGCCCTGATAAAGGGGTGATCATCCACTACCAACGCGTTAAGCATAAAACCTCTATTTAAACTATGATTCGGCAATATGCAGCGTGAACCAGTTGTGGTGCTTTAAAAAAACAGCTCAACTTAGCAAGTTTATTTTCCGACGCCATTACTTTTACGCATGTCAAATGTGTTTTTTCTCCTCCTGAGCAACCTCGAGCCACGCACAAAAGTCTTCCGAGTCCATAGGTAGCGCCAGATGGAAACCCTGACCGTAGGTACACCCGAGGCGGACAAGCTCATCATGTATGAATCGACTGCTGACCCCTTCGATGATCACATCCATCCCAAGCGCCTGCGCAAGCGCCAGGCTGCTTGTGACAACCGCCCGATTACGTGCAGAAGAAAGGTCCTGCACGAACATACCGTCCAGCTTGAGCTGAGAGAACGGCAGTCGCGCCAGCAACCTCATTGAAGAGAAGCCCACTCCAAAGTCATCAATCGACAGGCCGCAGCCGAGACGATGGAGAATATGAACGTTATCCTGGGCCGATACAGGCAACTCAAGCAGACCACTTTCTGATACTTCAAACATCACTGCAGAGCCTGGAAGCTCATATTGGCGTAGCAATTGCGCAAGACTCTCGACCCACTCATCACTGTTCAGTTGCGAAGCCGCGAGGTTAAACGCCAATTGCAACTTGAGGCCGCGGGCTTTCAACTTGAGGAGCAACTCCATGCCCTGCTCCAGTAATTGCTTGAGCATCTCATCGATCAAACCATGACCCAGTACGGCGGCCAGTAAGTCATTGGGCAGCAGTAACCCTTGAGTGGGATGCTCCCACCGCACCAGGACCTCTGCCCCGAACAATGAGCCATCAAGCAAATTGAACTTGGGCTGGTACCACGCACGAAATTCGGCCAGTGCCAACCCACGCAATACTTCTTCCCGGGAGAGCAGGTTCGGTTCCAGGGGCAGACGGGGCGTGGGCACATGTTGTACTTGATTAAAACGCGTCAGCATCTTGCGCAGGGCATCCATCTGCAAGGGTTTTTCCAGGACGCCTAACAAGAGTGTGTCCGACAACATACTCATGTGATCCATCGCACGAGAAATGTCAGGTTGCAGGTCGCCGTACAAAATCAATGCCCGAATACGCTTGAGCTCAGCACTAGCTTCCCAAAGATCGAGGATCTCCAACGGGTTGTCATTGAGGTCGAAAAAAACAATATCAACGCTCCCTTTACCGCGCATCAGCACGGTGGCTTGCTTGGCATTGTCAGCCAACAAGATACTTGAGACGCCCTGGGACTGGAGCGCCTTGACCAGTACTCCGCGCTGAAAACCATGATTCTCTATCACGAGAACACACTGCGGCTTCATCACCTGCCCCCCCGCCTGATTTAGGGACAGAATCCTAGCGTTTCATCGCCTCAGCGAAGTGAGGAAAACACCCCGTGACTTGTGGGAAATTTCACCAAAACGCGCACCCAAAACCAAGCGGGGGAACAGAAACCGCAGAGTGGCCTAAACCGACTGCCTTAGCCCGCCAGCTCGCGCAACTTCGTAAGCTCGGACGTTGGTAATGCAATGCCTGCGGCCAGGGACGTGGCCCGCTCCCGATAGCGCCGGTCACCCGGCATGCGCTGCAAGCCCACTGCACGCATCTGCCGTATCAGTTCTTCGCTGCGGCTGGCGAAGTGGACGCCTGCAGCCTTGCTGGGGTCGATGACAATGATCAACTGACCAGTCCACGGCGTTTGTGCACCGGGATGCTTCGACCAGTTGAATTCGAACGAGAAGTTGCCGCCGGTCAACGCAGCCGCTAATAGTTCGACCATCATCGACAGGGCCGAGCCCTTGTGCCCGCCAAAGGGCAACAAGGCGCCGCCTGCGAGTATCGCTTCAGGGGCCCGGGTCGGCTGACCCAGCCTATCTACGCCTACGCCTTCGGGCAATAACTGCCCTTCACGCGCGGCAATCTGTACATCGCCGTGGGCCATGGCGCTGGTAGCCAGGTCAAAGACGATCGGGTCACCACCGGCCCGAGGTGCGGCAAAGGCAATCGGGTTGGTGCCAAACAGTGGTTGTTGCGCGCCATGGGGCACGACACAGGTCATGCTGTTGACCACGCTCAAGGCCACCAGGCCTTCATCGGCAAAGGGTTCGACGTCCGGCCAGAGCGCGGCGAAATGATGTGAGTTGCGGATCGCCAAGACCGCGATGCCTGCACTGCGCGCCTTTTCAACCAGCAAGTCACGGGCGGCGGCCAAGGCCGACTGGGCGAAGCCATTGCCGGCATCGACCCGCACAAAGCCCGACGCCACGTCCTCCACCACCGGGACAGCCTGGCCATCCACCCAGCCACTGGCAAGGGAGGACAAGTAACCGGGAATGCGGAACACCCCATGGCTATGGGAACCGTCACGCTGGGCGCTGGCGCAGTTATGGGCCAGGACCCGAGCCACGTCGGACGAGGTGCCGTGGCGTTCGAAGATCTGTTGCAGCAACTGGCTCAGATCGGCGAGCGAGAGATGCTCCACCTCAGGCAGGGCGGCGTTGACCAGGGACATTCTGAAGCTCCAATCGAGTTGTTGTTATGGCTGCGCATCAGCGAAGCCAACTATCCGACCATGACAGCTATCTGTCAATTGTTGACTTTATGACAGAAAACCTCCATTTTCTTTCAAAAGCGCTGAACAACAACAGGAAACAGCCTTGAGCCAGCCGATCAAACAACGCCTCGAAAGCAGCCTGTCAACTGCCGCCGCCTCCGGCCGGGCGATTGCCAATTACATGCTGGCCAACCTCTACGAACTGCCGTTCCAGACCGCTGCCGATATCGCCAGCAAGTTGAACGTCAGCGAGTCCAGCGTCGGACGCTTTTGTCGCTCCATCGGCTATAGCCATTTCAAAGACCTGAAAAACGACCTCAAGGCCGACCTGGGCGATGGCCCGTGGCTGGTGGGCGATCGTTTGCAGGAATTCCGCCAGCAGGCCAGCCAGGGTCCGCAAGGCCTGCCCCGCAGCTTCGAGCTGGAAGTGGCGGCGCTGGTCAAGGTCTACGAATACAGCCTGACCCCCACCTGGCACACCGTCAGCCAGCGCCTGGCCAGTCGGCGCAAGGTGTTCGTCGCCGGGTTCCAGACCGAACGGGGTATCGCCGCGTCCATGGTGCATCTGCTGCAGTACTTGCGCGATGACGTGCAGTGGGTCGATGGCGCTGCCGGGCATTACGCCGACGTGCTGCTCAGCGTGCCCGCCGACAGCGCCCTGGTGGTGTTCGAAGCCCGCCGCTATTCGCGCCACGCACTGACCCTGTGCCGCAAGGCCCGTGAGGCGGGCATCCCGGTGACGCTGGTCACCGACACCTTTTGCGACTGGGCCGAGCAGAACGCCGACGAAGTGTTCCGCGTGCCCACCGAGTTCAACCTGTTCTGGGAATCGACCGCCGCGATGCTGTCGTTGGTGCACCTGCTGGTCAATGACGTCTGCAAACAGCTGGGCCCGGAAGTCGAAAAACGTCTTGCCGCCGTTGCGCTCCTGCACAACGAGTTCGTTGGATACACATCATCACCAAACTCAAAACAATAAATCGAGGTGCTAGATGAAACACGTCATTCGCTTTGCCAGTGCATGTGCAATGGTCCTGGCCGGGGCCACCGGGGCGCAGGCTGAAGTCCTGAAGATCGCCACCGAAGGCGCTTACCCGCCGTTCAACTATGTCGACTCGGACAACAAGCTGCACGGCTTCGATGTGGACATTGCCAACGCGCTGTGTGAACGCATGAAAGTGCAATGCAGCATCGTCGCCCAGGACTGGGAAGGGATTATCCCGGCGCTGATGGCCAAGAAATACGATGCCGTGGTGGCCTCGATGATCGCCACCGACGAACGCAAGCAGAAGATTGATTTCACCCGTCACTACTACCGCACACCGCTGTCCGTGGCCGTTCCCAAGGACTCGGACATCACCGACGCCCAGACCGACTTCAAGGGCCGCACCGTGGGTGCCCAGGCCTCCTCGACCCAGGCCATCTACGCCGAAGACCATTACGGCCCGGCCGGCGCCGACGTCAAGTTCTACCCGACCCTGGATGAAGCCAACAGCGACCTGGCCGCCGGTCGCGTCGACGGGGTGATTGCCGACAAGTTCCCGCTGCTGGCCTGGATCGACAGCGCCGGCAAGGACTGCTGCAAGATCATCGGCGATGTCAACGGCACCACCGCCGATGCCTCCATCGCGGTGCGCAAGGGTGACGATGCGCTGCGCGAGCGTTTCAACAAGGCGCTGGATGAAATCGTGGCCGACGGCACCTACAAGAAGATCTCCAGCCGCTACTTCGCCTTCGACATCTACTGATCCCCTGCCCCTCAGGCCAGCCTGTGGGGCGTTCCTTGCCGACCTGCTGCACCGTGCCCACCGGCGGCGGTGAGCGCGTGCGGGCTTAATTTACCGAGAGGGTTCGAGCATGTTCGAACATCTGTCACTGCTTTCCTTCGCCAGCGGCGGCTGGGGTTCAGCCTTGCTGGCCGGCGCTCTGGTGACCATCGTCCTGGCCTTGAGCTGCCTGCCGATCGGCTTGCCGCTGGGCCTGGGCCTGGCCTTGGCCGCCCGCTCCCGGCGCCGCTGGCCGCGCGCCATGAGCACGGTGTTTGCCACCGTGTTTCGTGGCCTGCCCGAATTGCTGACCCTGCTGATCATTTACTACGGCTGCCAGATCGGCGCGCAGAAACTGTTGTCGGCGATGGGCTACGAGACTGAAGTGGCGATCAACCCCTTCGTCGCCGCCATGATCGCGTTCAGCCTGGTATTCGCCGCGTTTTCCAGCCAGATCTGGCTGGGTGCCTTCAAGACCGTACCCAAGGGCCAGTTCGAAGCCGCTGCCGCCCTGGGCCTGTCCCGGCGTACCACCTTTACCAAAGTGGTGCTGCCGCAACTGGTGCGCATCGCCCTGCCGGGCCTGTCGAACAACTGGTTGTCGCTGCTCAAGGACACCTCGCTGGTGTCGACCATCTCCCTGGTCGACCTGATGCGCCAGACCAACCTGGCGGTCAGCGTGACCAAGGAACCGATGTTGTTCTACACCGTGGCCTGCTTTGGCTACCTGTTCTTCTCGGCGATTTCCGGCCGCCTGTTCCAGTACCTGGAGCAGCATTTCAGCCGCCATCAACGGAGCGTGCGCCCATGAGCCTGGTTGAATTGCAGAGCCTGTTCCTCAGCCCTGACCTGTTGGAGCGTTATGGCCCACGCTTCATCGACGGCCTGTTGGTGACCGCCAAGCTGGTGGCCATTTCCTTCACCCTGGGTGCCCTGCTCGGCCTGCTGATTGCCCTGGCGCGGTTGTCGGGCAACCGCTTTCTCAGCCGTTTTGCCGGCGTCTATGTGTACTTCTTCCGTGGCTCGCCGCTGCTGGCCCAACTGTTCATGCTCTATTACGGCCTGGGTTCGTTCAAAGGCTTCTGGCAGGACGTCGGCCTGTGGTGGTTCTTCCGTGACGCCTGGTTCTGCACCCTGCTGGCGTTCACCCTGAACACGGCGGCCTATCAGGCGGAGATCCTGCGGGGCAGCATCCTGGCCGTGGCCCAGGGTCAACGCGAAGCCTGCAACGCCCTGAGCCTGTCGCGCTGGACCACCTTTTGCAAAGTCATCCTGCCGCAGTCGTTGCTGGTCGCTATCGGCCCGCTGGGCAACGAACTGATCCTGATGATCAAGGCCAGCGCCATTGCCTCGCTGGTGACCATTTACGACCTGATGGGGGTGACCAAGCTGGCCTTCTCGCGCAGCTTCGACTTCCAGATCTACCTCTGGGCTGCCGTGCTCTACCTACTGATAGTTGAAGTGGTGAGACGTAGCCTGAAAGCAATCGAGGGCCGCCTCGGCCGTCATTTGCAATAAGCCGATTTTTCTCGGGCCGCCGTGGGCGCCCCTGTATCAAGGATCTACTCATGCATTGCGAAACCCTCGTTCTGGGCGCCGGGATTGTCGGCGTCAGTAGCGCGCTCCAGTTGCAGGCCCGTGGCCGCAAAGTCGTCCTGCTCGACCGCCAGCAGCCGGGCAACGGCACCAGCCATGGCAACGCGGGGCTGATCGAGCGCGCCAGCGTGATTCCCTATTCGTTCCCGCGCGAACTTTCGAGCCTGTTGCGCTATGCCTGCAACCAGCAGTCAGACGTGCGCTACAGCCTCAAGCACCTGCCCAAGGCCGGCCCGTGGCTGCTGCAGTACTGGCGGCATTCCGGGCCCAAGGGGCTGGCCGCCGCGACCCGGGCCATGCTGCCGTTGGTGGAACGCTGTGTCAGCGAACATGACCGGTTTGCGGAACCGGCCGGCATGGGCGAACTGATCCAGGACAGCGGCTGGGTCGAAGCCTACAGCTCTCAGCCGGCTTTCCAAAAGGCCCAGCGCGATGCAGCGGCGCTCAAGGTGTATGGCCTGAAGTATGCAGTGCTCGATCAGCAACAGATGCATGTGCGCGAGCCGGGTTTGCATGCCAGCGTGGTCGGCGGGATTCACTGGCTGGACCCCAAAACAGTCAGCGACCCGGGCGCCCTGACCCGAGGCTACGCGGACCTGTTCGTCAAGCGCGGTGGCCGGTTTTTACTCGGCGACGCCCTCTCCCTGCGCCAACGTGTCGGCAAGTGGGAAGTGCAGAGTGAACAGGGCCTGGTCATCGCCAATGAAGCCGTGGTCGCCCTTGGCCCACAAGCCCGGGGCATCTTCGAACCTCTGGGGTATGACATTCCGCTGGCAATCAAGCGCGGCTACCACATGCACTACGCGCCCTTGCCTGACACCCGCTTGCAACAGCCCCTGCTCGACCCTGTCGGCGGCTATGTCCTGGCACCGATGGTGCGAGGCATTCGCCTGACCACCGGGATCGAGTTCGCCGACAGCGAAGACCCGATCAATGAAATCCAGCTGCGCCGCTGCGAAGAACAGGCGCGCTCGTTCTACCCGCTGGGCGAACGCCTGGATGCCGAACCCTGGCTGGGCCGCCGTCCGTGTCTACCGGACATGTGCCCGGTGATCGGCCCGGCACCCCGCCACAAGGGTTTATGGTTCAACTTCGGGCATGCCCACCACGGCCTGACTCTGGGCCCGGTCTGCGGTCGTCTGCTGGCCGATCTGATGACCGGTGCGCCGCCCTTTACCGACCCTGCCCCCTATAGCGCCGAGCGCTTCCACTGATCGCTGGAGACCCGACCATGCAAACCCTGAAAGCTCTTGCACAAACTCCAGCCGCCGCGCTACCCGACAGCCGTAAAGTCGTGATCGATATCGCCGGCCTGGAAAAGTTCTATGGTGCCTTCCATGTGCTGCACAACATCGACCTGAAGGTCCGTGAAGGCGAACGCATAGTGTTGTGCGGACCTTCCGGCTCTGGAAAATCGACACTGATCCGCTGCATCAACCGGCTGGAAGTCGCCGAAAAAGGCCGCATCCTGGTCAACGCCACCGACTTGTCGCGGACCACCCGTGAGGCCGCCAGGGTTCGTAGCGAAATTGGCATGGTGTTTCAGCATTTCAATCTGTTCCCGCACATGAGCGTGCTCGACAACTGCACCCTGGCTCCGATTTCGGTGCGCGGTCTGAACCGCAAGAAGGCCCGGGAACTGGCCCAACATTTCCTGCAAAAAGTCGGCATCGCCAACCAGGCCGACAAATACCCCAGCCAGCTCTCCGGCGGGCAGCAACAGCGGGTGGCCATCGCCCGAGCGTTATGCATGGAACCGAAAATTATGCTGTTCGACGAACCCACCTCTGCGCTCGACCCGGAGATGGTCAGTGAGGTGCTGGATGTGATGGTGAAGCTGGCAGGCAGCGGCATGACCATGCTTTGCGTCACCCACGAGATGGGCTTTGCCCGGCAAGTGGCCGAGCGCGTACTGTTTCTCGACGGTGGCCAGATAATCGAGGACGCCCCGCCCCAAGACTTCTTCAGCGCCCCGAAAAGCGCTCGGGCCAAGACCTTTCTTGCGCAAATCGTTCATTGAGGCGACATAGGCGCACAGCTTGCAAAGCGGCTATTGGCAATGTGTCAATTTCCGCTTGCTGATACACGGATTTGAAGGGTGACTTTGAAACCGTACTTAACTGAATCGCGAGCTTCTACGGGGAGTTTGCATGCTCAGATTTTTCGCCACTTTTCTGATGGCCGCCCGGGTTCAAATGTTTGCGTTACCAGCGAAGGTGAGGATCAAGCCAACTCGTTCGCTAACATTTACGCATCACCGTCATCGCGGGCAAGCCCATTTCTACAACTCAAATATTCTGTGCGAACAATCGAATGTAGTCGTGGTACTCCAAGGCGACCAGCCCACCATTGATCCGGCAGCAGTTCGTGCAACGTTATTGCCCTTAATCCAGATAAAGAATGTGATATTGCAACGCTTGCAACAGTTTGACGTCTAAGCGCTGACGACCCGGTTGCGCCCATTCTGTTTGGCGCTGTAACTGGCCAGGTCGGCACGGCGCAGCAATTCTTTGGTGCTGAGGTCTGCAGTCCAGGTGGCGACACCGAAACTGGCGGTGACGCGGCCTGCGACTGCGATCTCGTGATTGGCCAGGGACTGGCACAACACGATGGCCAATTGTTCGGCGCTTTCCTGTGACGTGAACGGGCAAAGGATAGCCAATTCTTCACCACCGATCCGGCAAAACACGTCGCTGGCGCGCAAGCGTTGGCGGATCAGTGTGCAGGTTTGCTTGAGTACCGTATCACCCACCTCATGGCCGAATCGGTCATTGATGGATTTGAAGTGATCGAGGTCGAGCATGATCAACGAGAACCCGGCGGCGTAACGTTTGCCGGTGTCCACCAGATGCTCCAGCGAACTCATGAAGTGACGACGGTTATAAATGCCGGTCAACTCATCGGTGATGGCCTGGGTTCGCAGTTTTTCTTCGCGATCCTTGAGCTCGGTGATGTCACTGAACGAGCCATACCAGACGAATGTCTGGTCCGGCTGACGCTCGGCGTAGGACTGTCCGCGCAACCAGCGCAGACCTTTGACCGGCAGCAACACGCGAAAATCGCAGGTCCAGCCCTCGCCGGTTTCTACCGATTGAGCCGTGACCGCCCTGATCAAAGGCAGGTCCTCGGGGTGCAGGCGCTGGAACAGTGGACTGCCGGCGAAATTGACACCGATGACCGCTTCGGCCTTGAGCTCGAAAACGTATTCGACGCTGGGGCTGCAAAATGAAAAGTAACCGTCGCCCGGTGGCAGCAAGTGGTACTGGTAGAGCACGTTGGGGATGCGTTGGGTCAGCAGCGTCAACAGTGCTTTGCTTTCCTTGATCCGGTTGAGCAACTCGATACGCTCGCTGACGTCGATGATCACGCTGATGTGTTCGACCTCGCCGCTACTGGCGTCATTAAATCGGGCGTGGCGCAGTTCGCCGGTGAACCGGCTACCGTCCTTGCGCTGATAATGCCACTCCATGGCTTTGCTGGATCCCGTGTCATCGAGGGCGAGTTGGCCGATCAGTTGTTTGTCGGTCAGGGCCTGAAACGTCGGAGCGGCGCAGGCACGACGGGTATCGATGTCTTCCTGAACGTGGAGCAGTTCGACGTTATTGCGCCCCAGCACCTCTTCACGGCTGAAGCCGAACAAGGCCTGGGCACCGTCGCTGAACAGCTTTATCCGGCCTTCGGGGTCGGTGGTGACGACCGCCACCTGGGTCGCGGCATTGATCAGGTTGGTGATACGTGCGTTCAAGAATCTGATCTGGTTTTTCCGTGCAATCAATTCGTTGAACTGCGCCTCCGACTGCTTCTGGCGGTGGAGTGTGGAGACGCAAAGACTACCCAGAAAAAGCGTTTGAACGATCAGAGCCAGTTCGGCATAACTGTGGGTCAGGGTCTGGTCAGGAAGCCAGATCAACACCAGCGTGGTACTCAGACTCAGCACCAGACCAAACGACAGGCCAAGAAAAAAAAAGTTACTTTTGGGGGGCTTGATCGGGGGAATCATAAACACCTGCAAGATGATCTGTAAGGCTGTTAGCGCACTTGCCCTGCTGACGCTGCGAAAGATTATCTCCAAGGCTGCGGACGGATAGCTAGTAAATAAAGCGTTTCAGCCCATCCGTTTAGAACCCAGTGGCCGCACTGAGCGCCAGCAAATTGGTTTGCCCGGCAACCACTTTCATTACATCAAGCACAGCACCAAAACGCGCAACTCGATCAAATGCTAGCGAGAAATCTCGGCGCCCTTTGCGACGACGCAAAGGGCATTGTCGCGAGCCGAGCGAGCCTCCTTGAGACTTAATTCCGGATACATTCCCGAGGAAATTCGAGCCGGCGTGCTCAGCCAAGAGAATGGAAGATGCCAGCTCTTGGCACGAAAGAGGCTGGCGAACACACCTTGCATTTGGGCAGATTCAACCCGGCGATCTGCTGGTCATCGATAGCCGCAACGATGCGGCTACCGCCTCGGCTGGCAACATTCCGGTGACCCGGCTGTTCGTTTGTGGTACCCGCTGCAATTCGTCGAAGCAACCCGCGAGTTGGCCGTCAGCGATCTATAGGCCACAGAGACCTACATGGATCCTATGCTCGCTTCGATCTTCGTGATGAGCTGGATCGTCATGTCAGTAGACACTGGAAGAAGACGCAACATTGATAATGGGCAGCAAGAAGGCTGAACACCCTGGCAACTTTATATCAGCCCAAGGTATTCGCAGATGTCACTGACCGGATGACCTCGTTCAAACAGGAGTTGTTTGGGCCGGTGGCGTTGATCATCACCGTGCTCGATGCTCATGCGCTAGAACTTTCCTACTCGTGCTCACGGGTTAGCACATAAAAATCAGGTGAAGACTCGTCAAGCATGTTTTTACGTGATACCTGCTAGCAGAAACACTGATTGGTTTGGAGGGCAATTTTGATCTTATCTTTTACTGCTAAAAAATATTACGGTGAATATAGCCTTAAAAAATCGTACTCGATGTTTAGATAGATTAAATAAATTTAATTAAACCCTACCAGACGCGAGCGTCCTCATGATTAAAATTCTAGCCGCTGTACGCCGAAAGCCCGGAATGACTCATGCTGAGTTTTTGGAATATATAGAGCACCAGCATGGAAAAATCGCTCAGGCTAAACCATTAGGTGTAAAACGATACGTGCAAAATCATGTCATCGACTCTGCTTTCGGAGTTGACTCCGATACTTCCTACACACAAACCTTTCACCGAGACTCCATCACGGAATTATTTTTTGACGATATGTCAGGTTTAATTCACACCTTCAGCAATCCCTACACCCAACAAACCACCGGACCTGATGCAAGAAATTTCGCTGACCTCTCCAAACAAGCAGCTCAGTTGATGGATGACGCAGAGATATTCAATGCAGGCGCAGCTCCCCTGAAATGGAAGGCAATGATTTTCCTGAAAAAGAACCCAACGTTGAACCTGGATACCTTTTTCACTGCTTGGGATTTGGCGCACGATGCCATCGCCAGTCAATACCCACACTTCCAAAATGCGCTACGCAGGTATGTTCGTTCCAGGTATCTCCCCGAAGGAGACAGGGTGACATCCTATTTCGGAGCAAACATAGCAGTATACGAAGGCGCATCGAGCATGTGGTTTGAATATGAAGCCGATCTTTTTAGTTTTCGTGAGTATCAAAGATCACTGTTCCAACAGCTTTCTGACGATGGGATCGCGCTATCGTCAGAATCCTTCTTCGTGTATGTCAAAGAAGTTGTAATTCTCAATCTGCGCCAGTAAACCTTAATCAATGAAGCGGCTATCCTACATCACTGAAATGGTAGTTTTCCCCAATTGAGTTCGCACTCAAATGCTGGGTACAGCGCACCGGATGCAGGATAGCTACTCATTAAAACTCAAGGGCATTTATTGATGCAGGCGTGAACTTCTTCGACCTGGATGCTCAAGCAATTCAAGGTCGCTTTTACACCGTTCTTTTTCAGGCTACATACTAGCCTCCCCCTCCAGCCGAAGGGTCTCGACAACTCAGATAGGCTCAGCCAACGTAGCAGTGGACTCTCGCATGATCTGAGCATGCTCTTCCTTGTCACCCGCACTTTTTTCTATCTCGCACAGCCGTGCAGAGTTCTCGACCACCAGTTGGCAACGCTCCCAACGCCGCGCTTCGAACCGGTTCAGGGCAGCCTGTAGATCGCTATCGGCAAACAATTCTTCGGCAAGCACGATGGCGCTCTCGATACCAATTCCAGCTCCGGAAGCCAGATGTGGCGTGGTGGCATGCACCGTGTCCCCAATCATCACTATGCGGCCTTTATGCCATGGCAACGGTACCAAAAGATTGGCCAGCGGGCGATAGTCGATATTGGCGCCCGGCTCGTACAGTTGCGGCACAAGCGTTTGCAGGATCGGGGCTGGGAACTCACCCAGAAGACGCGCCATTTCGCTTGGCCAATTGATCGGTTCAATCCACTCGGAAAACTCGCGATTTTCCATGAGGAACATATACATATGCGTCTCGGAAATCGGATTGACGCCGACCTTGGTGCGTCCCAGCCAATGACTGGGGCGGACGATTTCCTGCGGACGCTTCAGCACCGCGCGCCAGACACTCTGGTGAATGGGTTTTGGCGAGGGTGCTTCTGGAAACAACTCCTTTCGCAACCGCGAATGCACGCCATCGGCGGCGATGACCAGGTCATAGCGCCCGGCGGTTCCATCAGTGAAAGACACTTCAACGCCGTCCGCATGCTCGACGATGCTGTCGAACGTGATGCCCAGGCGCACATTAGTGCCCACTTCCCGCGTCTTGTCGGCAAAAATCCGAGCCAGCACCGGGCGCAGGATGCCACCGCCACAGGGAATCGGTTTATCGCTGACCGGGGGTCGAAGCGCCAACTGCACGATCAGGTCGCCCGCCGGTGAAAACACATCGAAATTGGTCGACAGATACCCTTCCGCGGCCACCCTTTCCAGAATCCCGACCATATCAAGCGCTCGCAACGTGGGCCCGCTGAGCGTAATACCGGCCCCCAGGGGGCACCACAAAGGATCTATTTCGACCAGGTCTACTTCAACTCCCTGACGGGCAAGCTGGATAGCCGCGGTCATACCGGAAAACCCTCCTCCGATAACCAGGACCTTATTGACTGCTGCAATCATCACGCTCTCCTAATTATTCTTATTTCAATCGGGCCGACATTGCATTGCGCACCGACGAGCTCTGCAGCGCTATCGACTCAATGCCGCAGACTCATGAAGTTCCGACTGAAAATGCCGGATCAACGACGAGACTATCGAAATGGATATCAGCGCTGAAATCGCTTTCCACAATCCGAGGTATCGCCGCAGGTGATGGGTGTCGGAGGGTAGGCCTGTCCGATTGCCCGGGTGCCTGCCTTTGCGGCAGAACCAGGTTTTGTCAGCCTGCGCGAGGACGCTTGCCTCGCGTGTAAATACAGGAGGCCGACGAAATGCGGCTCATATGAACTGCAATCCACCGGCCTTTAACTACGTTAGTTCACACGCTTTCCAAGCCATCCCAGCAGAGGTATTTCACCTCAAGGAATTCGTCGATCCCAAGGTGAGATCCCTCTCGCCCAAGGCCGCTCTGCTTCACGCCACCGAAGGGAGCGACCTCATTTGAAATCAAGCCACAGTTGATGCCCACCATGCCCGATTCGATGCGAGCGGCGTTGCGCCAGATACGGGCCGCGTCACGGCTGAACAGATACGCCGCCAAGCCAAACTCGCTGTCGTTGGCCATGGCAATGGCTTCATCATCACTGTCGAAACGCACCAGTGGCATGACAGGGCCGAATATCTCTTCGCGAGCAACCCGCATCCCATGAGTCACATCAGCCAACAATGTGGGCTGGAAGAAACACCCGCCAAGCGAATGGGGCTTGCCGCCGGACAGCAGTCGAGCACCTTGCGCCAGCGCATCATCAACAAGGGCCTGGGATTTTCGTACCGCCGCGTCATCGATCAACGGCCCGACCTGTACACCAGGCTCCAGGCCATTGCCCACCTTCAGGCGCGCCATGCGCTCGATGATGCGCTCGGCCAGTGCGTCATAAATCCCTGACTGCACCAATACCCGGTTCGCGCCGATACATGACTGCCCGCCATTGCGAAACTTGGCCAACATCACACCGTCAGCTGCCGCATCAAGATCGGCATCGTCGAAGACAATGAACGGGGCGTTGCCGCCCAGTTCCATGGAGCATTTCTTGACCGTCTGCGCCGCTTGCGCCAACAGCAGCCGCCCCACTTCGGTGGACCCTGTGAAGGTGAGCTTGCGCACCAACGGGTTAGCCGTGAGTTCACCGGCAATGTCTCGGGTGTCATTACCCGTGATCACACTGAAAACACCGGCCGGTACACCCGCGCGTTGCGCGAGTTCGGCGAGTGCCAGCGCGGTCATGGGCGTCTGGCTTGCCGGTTTCACGACCATTGTGCAACCCGCCGCAAGCGCCGGAGCGGCCTTGCGCGTGATCATGGCAGCCGGGAAGTTCCATGGCGTTATCGCGGCGCAGACCCCGATGGGTTCGCGCAGTACCACAATGCGCTGAGTGTCCTTTACGCCCGGAATCAGATCACCACGCACTCGTGTGGCTTCTTCGGAAAACCATCGTACAAAAGACGCAGCGTAATCGACTTCACCCCGCGCCTCTTCCAGAGGCTTACCCTCCTCCAGAGTAATCAGCGTGGCTATATCCTCACGATGTTCAACCATCAACTCGTACCAACGACGTAACACCTCACCGCGGTGTTTAGCCGTCAGGCGACGCCACGGCCCGAATGCATCATGCGCTGCGTCGATTGCACGCCGTACTTCAACTTCGCGACAGCGTGGCAGCTCGGTCAGCACCGTTTGATCCACTGGATTACGCAGTGTGTACTGACCGTGTAGTGTCTCGTTCAGCCACTCTCCAGCGATGTAGGCACCCGTACGCCACAGCGTGGGATCTTTAAGTAAATGCTTCACTTTGCAATCCTCCTAATCAGCAAGGGTGACGCCCGATCATGAAGGCGCTGTCAGGATCCGAAGTCACCGGCAGGCCCGCAGCAACCAACCCTTGACGCAGGGATTTCATGAGGCGATCCGGAACGCGCATCGCCGGGGCACGCAGTGGGCCGCCGTTGAAGCCGGCGAGCCAGTCCTGGTATTTCCACATTGTGCGATTGAGCACCCCCGTACCGCCGGCATAGCTTTGAGCGGCGGCGCCGTTGGCGCTGCGTGCCGGATTGACCTTCCAATACAGTTCCATCGCCTCCTCGAACCGGCCCGTGCGCGCCAGTTCGAAAGCTTTCGGGTAGTAGTCGCTCATCCAGGCGGTGTTGCTGGTGCCGGAAAACTGCAGTTTCATCAGGCTCATCAAGGGAATTGCGTCACCTTCGATCGGGCAACTGATCACGACCTGATCACGGAAGTGGTAGTACATCTCGCAAATGCCAGCCGGCAGCGGAAACCCTTGCTCCGATTTGATCGCCGCGATATTCGGACAATCGGCCAACAGGCGACGGACCAGCTCCAGCGACATACCCGCCGGATGCACGCGCTCAAAGCCCCATAGCGGAATCGGGAACAGCATGACGGCAAGGTCCGTCGCGTCGCAAACTGACTTGGTGTAGTCGTAGATTTCCTGCTCGCTGGTCGGCCAGAACTGCGGTGGGTAGGAGAGCAGGACGATGTCTACACCGGATTTCTCGGCGAGCTTTACCGCCTCGATATTCTCTGCAAGCGTGCCAAACGCCGCGTGGAAGAACAGGATCAGGTCTTTCCCCGACTCACGCGCCCAGGCGGTGAATTGAGCGTTTTCCTGGGGCGAGATCGCCAGCTCGCTGCAGAGCAATGTGCTGCTATAACCCAGCCCAACCGTATGCTCGATGTCGTGGCGTATGCCACGTTCATTGAGCTGCTTCAGGTCTGCACTGAAGCTTGGGATGGTGACAGCCGAGCAGCCCACCAGGTTTTCACGGGCCCAGGCGCGGGCATCAGCTTTCTTGTAAGTAGCCATGATGACTTCCTTTGAACAGTGGAGGGTTTATTTCGAGACAGGGACAATGCTGGCAGGCAGCTCGATACCGAGGCCTTGTTGCCTGGCGCGCTCGTACAGCGCTTGTGCAATGACAACATCCTGCAGCGCCGAGCCAACTGACTTGTAGAGAACGATGTCGCTTTCGTTTTGGCGCGCATTAACGCGACCTGCTACCAGATCCGACAGCGCTACTAATTTGTCGGCGACATAAACGCCGGCACTGATCGCTGCAATGGCGTCACCCGTATCGTGAAGCACCTCCTGCGGCATATCAGCGACAATGCAGACGGCTCGATCCATCGTGACCGGGTCAACCTCCCGTTGCTCAGGCAAGGTGGAACCCAATGAAACGACCGTAACGCCCGCGGGCAGCCACTCCCCCAGCAATACGGGAGATTCGTCACGGCTGCGTGCGGCACAAATCACGACATCGCAGTCCTGCACGGCTTCTTGCGCGGTGTTCACCGCTTGAATATCCAGCCCCGGTCTGAAGCTTTCGGCAAACCGCTCACGGCTCGCAGGCGTTGGACTGAACACCCTGACACGGGCCACATCCCGCACCGACTTAAGGCAGTCAAGCGCGCCACGCGCTTCAAACCCCGCACCAATCACGCCAACCCGTAGTGCCCGTTTAGGTGCCAGGAGATCGACCGCCAGCGCAGCCGTTGCAGCAGTACGCAACCCCGTCACCCGATTGCCATCGATCAGAGCACTGAGCGCCATGGTTTGCTGGTTGAACAATGCGATCAGATAGCTCGCGCAGCGCGCCCGCATGGAGGCCGCAATCAACTTGCATCCCATATGGCCGCCAGCGGGGGGTACGGCAGTCAAACTGCGCAGCCAGATACCGTCGCCCCGCGCCATGGAACGAGGCGGCACCATGGCATCGGATGTGGGGCAGGCATACGCCTCGGCGAGCGCGGCAACGGCTGCGCTCCAGTCGACGAGCGAGGCTACATCGGCGTCGCTGAGAAAAAGCGTCGGGGCAATTACTTGGGGCTCTTGGGAGTGATGCATGTCGCTAACCTCGCAATCGGGTATCAGCCATTGATTGACTGACACCCTACGAGGCGCGCACCACACCGGATACTGCTTGGAGTCGAAAGCAGCTATCGCTCAAATCGATGGCATGGCCAAATTGCAGATCAACCGGCGCACTTCACGGGAGGCACGTGTCACAGGACGGCGGGGGGACTCGACAAGCACGACGAAGCGCTCAAGAACCGGATCGACGATGCGCGATGACATCAGCCGTTGATCCAGTGATCCCGGTAGCACAGAGGCAATGGCATAGCCGCCACCCGCCGCCACGACTTCGTACTGGAGCTGGACGGAGTCTGCTTCCACGGCAACGCACAACTCCACGCAATGCTCGGCGGCCAGATGATCGAGCCTGGCTCTCAACAGATGGGGACGCCCAGGTACGACCAATGGCAACCCCGATAATTGTTTTAATGCGATATCTCGATTGGCGAGGCGCGGATCGACGGCAGGCCCCACCAGATGCAGGGGAAGCCTGGCCAGTAGATGGGCTTCTGCGATACTTGCCTCACTCTCGCGCAGCACCAACGCCATATCCAGACGGCCATCATGCAACTGCTCTTCGAGTTGAGCGCTCGCGCCCTCGATCAGATGCAATCTCACGCCTGGCATCTGGGCGCGCACCGCAGAAAAAAGTGTCCCCGCATATCGACGCACCGCGGAGGGCAACATGCCCACGACCACCTCCCCCACCGGTTTTCCACGCAGGTTACGAATGTCATCGGCAAGGCCTTCAGCGTCCGCGAGAAGACCCGATATACAAGGCAACAACTGCTCTCCAAACTCGGTCAGGAGCACCCCGCGCCCGGTTCGATGAAACAGGCGCTCGCCACATTGCGACTCGAGCTGGGCAATGTTTCGACTCACCATGGACTGCGGCATATCCAGCAATACTGCCGCTTTGCTGAGGCTTCCAGCCGCCACGACACGTACAAACAAGGTCCATCGAGGATCGATGATCGTTAGAGCAGTGGCAGGATACTGCGACGCCGTGTCAGGCCCATGGGCACTCTGAATGTTTTTATTATTTGTCATGTCATCAGCTCGTTGCGGGCCTGATGCAGATACTCGCGACTGTCCTGAAGATGCAGGCGCATGGCAGCGCGCGCGTATTCAGCGTCCTGATTAAAGATTGCCTGATAAATCTGTTCGTGCTCGCTTTGCATGCGTTGTTCGTAGTGCGAAGGCTCATCGTGAAACAGACCCGCAGAATCCAGTCGGCTGCGCGGGATGATGACCACGCCCAGGTTGAGCAGTGTGTTGGCGATGTAGTGATTACCTGTCGCCTGCGCAACGCTCAAATGGAACTGAAAATCCAACGCTGCCCGGTCATTCACACTGACTTCAGGCTGTTCAAGCTGATCGAGAACCGCCCGCAACTCACTCAAATGCTCGGGGGTACGTCGTTGAGCGGCGAGCCCGGCTGCTTCTACCTCAAGACCGATCCGAAACTCCATGATCGCCAGCGAATCAATGACGATGCCGATCGTAGCCGGGTCGATGAATGTCTCCAGCGACAGTGCGCTGCCCCGCACAAAAGTCCCGATACCATGGCGTGTCTCAACCATTCCAGCGGCTTGTAGGCGAGACATTGCCTCGCGCACTACCGTTCTGCTGACCCCATGCTCAAGCATGATGGCCGCTTCGGTGGGTAACTTTTCACCGCCACGCAGTCGCCCCTCAAGAATGTGCGTTGAGAGCAGAGCCTCAAGCCTCTGAGAAAGGCTACCGCGTTTTTTTCCACCGTCCGCAGGCATGCTCATTCCTCGAAAATCGCCACGGCGCGGACGAAACCGGCCGAGGCGTGCCGGATCTTATAGGGGAAACAGGACACCTGAAAACCATGGGACGGCAGGCATTCCAGGTTGGCCAGTTTCTCCATCTGGCCGTAGCCAATGTCACGGCCGGCCTTGTGGCCTTCCCAGATGATCGAGGCGTCGCCCGTGGCGGCAAAGCGTTCGCGTGTGTATTTGAATGGCGCATCCCAGCTCCAGGCATCGGTGCCGACCACACGCACGCCGCGCTCCAGCAAATACAACGTGGCCTCGCGGCCGATGCCGACCCCGGCATCCAGATACCCTGGCTGGCCAAACAGGGTACCGGCGCGGGTGTTGACCAGGACAATATCCAGCGGCCGTAGCGCGTGATTGATGCGCTCCAACTCAGCTTGCACTTCGGCAGCGCTGACCACATGGCCATCCGGTAAATGACGAAAATCCAGCTTCACGCCGGGTTGCAGGCACCAGTCCAACGGCAGCTCGTCGATACCGAAAGCCGGCTTGCCACCATCCGTGGTCGAGGCGTAGTGCCAAGGGGCGTCCATATGCGTACCGCTGTGAGTCGTAATCTGCAGGCGCTCAGCCGCCCAGGATTCATCGCCGGGCAGTTGCTCCTTGGACAGGCCGGGAAACATCGCGGCCATCTCCGGCCAGCCTTGCTGATGGTCCATGTAGTCGATTTTCGGCAGCAATGGCGGTGGATCAGTGTAGGGGTTGTTGTCCAGGGTAACGGACAGGTCCACCAGACGGCGTTTAGTTGATTGCATTTTCGGCCACTCCAAGCGCCACCCGTCCACGCGCACGGCGCGTTGGGGTAGCAGCGTTCAAACTGTTACGTATCAAGGCGCCGGCAGAGCCGTCATGACGAAAGCCAAGGGCACGGGATTGGGGGGTTTTCATCGCAGGGAAATTGCCGAACAACGCTTCCAGTCCAGCATCCGGTGCGAAGCTGATCAACGCGCGACGTTCCTGGCCGTAGGCAGCGGCCAGGGCATCGATGACCTGGGCAATCGACAGGTGCAGCAGCGGTAATTGCCAGACGCGTGACTCGCCAAGCCCGGCGGCCGGCAGTTCGGCGGCCCGTAGCAGGTTATCCACGCAACACTTCACGGACATCCACCAGGCCTGCGCCTGCGGCGAAACCGGACAACAATACGACTGGCCTTCGGCGAAGGCGTGCAGCAGATCGCTCATGAAAGCCGAACGCAGTCCATTGGGTTCACGTGGACGGGCAACAATGCCGGGCAGACGCACGGCACGACCGTCCACTTCGCCTCGTCGGGCAAGGTCGTTGAGCGCGATTTCTACCATCACCTTGTGCGCACCGTAACTCAACTGCGGGCGCGGCGCGGCGCGCTCATCGATGCGCGCCGGCAGGTCGCCACCGTACACCGCCACGCTGCTGGCATACACCAGCACCGGCGTACCAGGCTGTTCGCGCAACTGGTCAAGCAACTCCAGGCTTGCCAGCAGGTTGACTTGATAGCCCAGTGAATAGTGCTGCTCGGCGGCCCCACCAGGGATGCTTACCAAGTGAAAAACCACATCGATGCCATCGGCCAGCGCACGACGCAACAAGGCGGCGTCGGTAACGCTGCCGCAATGCCGGCGCAGGCGCTTATCTTCAGCAAACCCCGCCAACTCTTTATCCAGCAGTATCAACGCGCTGATCGGCCGGCCTTGTAATTCATTTGTTTCGAGCAATCGTTCCACCAGTGCTCGCCCGATAAAACCATTGGCCCCGGTAATCATCACGCGCATGGGATACCTCCGCACACGACACGCTGGTCTATCGCCCCGAATACCGACTGCCCTTGCTGATCGAAGACTTCCATGCGCACGCGGTCACCGAAGCGCATGAAGGGCGTCTGTGGCGCACCTTGCTCAATCATCTCAACCGCACGACGTTCGGCGATGCAGGCAGCGCCAACACTGGGATCGGCATTGGAAACGGTGCCGGAACCTATCAGGCAGCCCGCCCTGAGTCGCCTGGTCAGCGACGCGTGAGCAATCAACTGATGAAAGCCGAAATGCATGGCGCCACCATGGGCGTGGCCAAACCATTGACCGTTCCATTCCACCCGCAGCGGCAGATGCACACGCCCATCACGCCAGGCTTCACCCAGCTCGTCAGGGGTAATCGCCACCGGTGCAAAAGTTGATGAGGATTTGGCCTGGATAAAACCAAAGCCTGTCTTCATTTCACGTGGCCCGAGCGCTCGCAGGCTGACATCGTTGACTTGCAGAATGAGTCGAATATGGCTTGCGGCCTCCTCTGCCGAGCAGCCCATGGGCACGTCATCGACCATCACCGCGTACTCACCTTCAAAGTCGATGCCATGGGCTTCACTCGGTAGAACGATGTCGTCGTGGGGGCCCAGGAAATCATCGCCGCAGCCCTGATACATCAGCGGCGTGTGTTCAGCGCCTTCGATCGGATCAAGCGCAAAAGCCTTCTGCATCCGCTCCCCGTGACTGAGGAAAGACGAGGCATCCAACCACTGCCAGGCACGCGGCAACGGTGCAGCGGCCAGCTGCGGATCGAAGGCAAAGGCACCGGCCTGCGATCCCTCATTCAAGGCGTCATACCGCGCGCGCAAAGCGCTCTCGATGCTGGACCAATGATCGACGGCATCCTGCAGCGTCGCGGCAATATCGCTGGCATCCACCGCCCAGGCCAGGTCGCGTGACACCACCAGCAGGCGACCATCGCGACTGTGAGTCTTGAGGGTACTCAGCTTCATGCCTGTTCTCCTTGCAGCTCGGGCGCGAAGCGGCCATCGAGCAGGACGAACAACATGCGTGCCATCTGCTCGGTGCGATTGCTCCAGGCGTGGTTGGTGCCTCGCTGCACGACGATGTCACCGCGCTTGAGATGCACCTCCTCGCCATCCAGCACCAGCCAGACCTCGCCTTCCGTGACCACGCCGTAATCGAGCGTTTCGGTGCGGTGCATCAGCTTGTGTTTGGAATCAGCCTGTCCCGTACCGGCATGGGCCTGGCCAATTTCGGCAAAGGTCGCCGCTGCATCCTCGGCACTGACCTGGTTCTGCACGCTGTCAGGCGGAATATCCACCACGCGGATAACACTGCCCAGCGGTGCAGGACTCAATTGAAGCGGTTTGCTGGTCGGGTCGTCGCCGTTATCCAGCACGGCCGGGCTGGCGCCACTGTTCCAGATCTCATGGAAGACCGTGCCAGGTACTGCCTTGAGCGGGAAGCTGTTCGGCGTCGGCCCGCTGAGCGCGACCACCGCTTGGCCCTGGGCATCGTGCCCGGTAACTACACGTTTGAAACCAGGAAGTTGTTGCATGTTCGACTCCTCAATCAGTTGGCGAAACGCAGCATCGGGTAGAGATGAATTCATAAAAAAACCTTAAAGATCGAGAACCAGCCGCGCGCTCCTGGCACGCGAGCAACACGGCGTGAACTGGTCGTTGCGGGCTCGCTCGGCATCGGTGAAGAACATGTCACGATGCTCCGGCTCCCCCTCCAGCACACGCGTGATGCAAGTGCCACAGATACCCTGCTCGCAGGACAAGGGAATATCGATACCGGCCTCCAGCAGCACCTGCGCCACACTGCGATGGGCAGGCACCTGGAGACACCGCCCCGAACTCGCCAACTGCACCTCAAAATCGCCCGCCTCACTGGCCGGGACAGCTGCGCCGACAAAGTACTCACGGTGCAATTGCGCCTCGGCCCAGCCAAGCGCGCGCGCCGTACCGAGCACGTGTTCCATGAAGCCGTTAGGGCCACAGACATACAGGTGGCGGTCAGTGGCCGGCATGGATAGAACCCGAACGGCGTCGAGACGCTGAGCGTCCTCGCCATCGTCCACATGGACATGCACACGATCGGCAAAAGTCGAATGGCGGAGGTACTCGATAAACGCCATGCGATCAGTTGAGCGGGCGCAGTAGTGAAGCTCGAAAGCAGCGCCGATCTGGGCCAGGCGCTCGGCCATGCAGAGGATCGGGGTGATACCGATACCGCCAGCAAACAGCACGCTACCCCCCGCTGCTGGTTGCAGCGGGAACAGGTTGCGCGGCTCGCTGATACGCAGCCGGCTACCCTCCTGCACCTGCTCGTGCATGGCCTTGGACCCGCCACGGGAGGCGGGGTCGAGCAAGACACCCAACAGATAACGATGGTTCTCTGCGGGGTGATTGCACAGTGAGTATTGGCGTACCAAGCCGTTGGGCAGGTGCACGTCGATATGCGAACCGGCACTGAAAGCAGGCAGAGGACGGCGGTCAACCGCGGCCAGTTCAAGGCTGAAAATACCTTCGGCTTCGCGACGCTTGCGGGTAACAACGACCTCGATCATCACTGGGTACCCACTGACTGCTCGGCAGCGATCAATCGACGCAGAACACGTCGGCAGCGCACAGCACCCGCATCAACTGAGAGCAGAACCGGGTTAAGGCCTAGCAGATCAACCTCACCAATCTGACGCTGTTGGGCCTCAACCATGGGTTTGTCTTCACCGGCGAAAATACCGATCAACATGTTCTGGACGAAGGCATTCAACGGCTCATTGTGCTGCTCAAAACTGCGCGTGTTGGCATAGAAATAATGGGTATTCGTCGTGTCTTGCGGCGTCATCAAATGCAGGTTCCAGGTAACCGGCCCCTCCTCTCTCGGGCGCCCTGGCGCAGTCGCGCCACTGCCCAGCAGCATCAGGCCAGGGGCATGCCATATGACCTCGGCCCAGACGTCCGCTCGGGTCGGGTCTTCGAGTTGAGCACTGAAAGCAGGCGGAGGGACGTCACCAGGTGCCCACCAACTGATGCGCACGCGGTCGTTGGAAAGCTCCTCGATAGTGGCGCGTGAGCCTGACAGCGCTCCGCCCCCCAGCGTATCCGGGTGCAGGAAGTCAACATGACTCAGATCCATGATGTTGTCGGACAGCAGTTCGTAGTGAGCGCGAGTGGGCAAATACCCATGCCCCTTGGCATGGGGTGGAGCCTGCTCAAAAAAAGAAAAATCAGGGATCAGCGCGTCGCTGGCCAGTGCCGGATCGCCAAGCCAGACCCAGATCGCCGCATGGCGCTCAACGACAGGGAACGAGCGAACACAGGCGGCCTTGGGGATATTCCCCTCGCCATGGGGATTGTGCGTACATTGGCCGCTGCCATCGAAACGCAAGCCGTGGTAGGGGCATTGAACGCTGTCGCCGACAATCTTGCCCATGTGCAGCGGGGCAAAACGATGCGGGCAGCGATCAGCGAGAGCCTGGACGGTGCCCTGGCTATCACGAAAGAACACAAGGGGTTGCTCGACAATTGTTCTCCCAAGCAGCGCCCCTGGGGCAAGCTCATCTACCCATCCGCCGATGTACCAAGTGTTGAGTAAATAACTCATGATTTTTCCCTCGTGTTCTTATTCTGATAAAACGCGGTTTTAAACCTGAGGCAGGGTTCCGGTTAAACGGCAGGCAATGCAGCCCCACGGCCACGCAAGCGAATGCAAGCCAAAGCCACCAGTAACTGAAGGCCCGCAATGATCCCCAGCGCAGCAGGCAAAGCGCTGCTCACCCCACCGGTGATCGCCAGCACCACCAGCGGGCTGACGAACTCACCGGCAAAGAACATTGATGTGAAGCCGCCAGCCGCGCGGCCGCGCTGCTGGAAGTCGACCTGGGCCATGATCCAGGTGAGCAGGGTCGGCATCATCAGGCCGATGCCCAGGCCGTTGATCAGCACAGCGATCACCACCAACCCATGACTGTCGGCCACCGCCAGCAACCCGCCACCGACACCGGTCGCGACGAAGGCCAGGAGCATCTGCCGATACGCGGGTACACCACTGAACAGGCGAAAATTCAGGGCGCCGACAAGTACGCCAAGCTGACTGGCGCCCATGGTCATGCCGATCTGCTGCGACCCTTCGACATGCAGCAGGTTGAGCAGATAACCGACTTGTACCGGCACGATAAACAGGCTCAAGCCAGCCAGGAATGACAAGAAATACAACGGTGCCAAGGCGCGCCAGGGAAATGCCCGGCTTACTGCTGTTGTCGCAGTGACGACATGCGCACGCGGCTCCCACAGCAACCAGGCCATCAGCGGCAGAAACACCAGCCCCAGCCCATACAAGGCAAACGGTGTGCGCCAGCCGTGTTCACCGAGCACACCACCGACCGCAATGAAAATGGCCGCCGACAACGAGGTAGCAACCATTTGCAGGGCGAACATGCGTTCACGCCGCGCACCGCTGTAGTAGTCCCCCATCATTGTGGTGCAGCAGGTCATGATCGCTGCCTCGGCCACCCCGATGCCGGCGCGGCTGATCACGATGACCTGCAGCGACTCCAGCCACAGCGGCAGCACGCCACAGACGGTGTAGAGAAACATCGCACTGATCAGCAGCGGCTTGCGCCCGAGCCGGTCGGCGATGATCCCGGCGAACGGGGCCAACAGGGCAATCATTAACGCCGGCAGCGTCAGGGCAATGGGCACCATCACGGCCACACCCGGTGTGTCGGCGAAGTGTTCCTGCATACGCGGCAGGACAGGGGCCAGCAGCACTGCGCCAAGTACCGGCAAGCAACTGCCGAGCAACAGCAACAAGGATTGCGGCAGCCGCGCCTGGCGTTCAACGCTCATCGCGCACCCCCAAAGGTTGGGTCGCGCAGAACGCTGTGCCGAAGGCGCTCAGGCCGGCTAGCAGGTCAAGCCATAAAGACTGCTGGAACGGGTACATACGAGGCATGGGAAAGTCCTTTCTTGTTGTTATGACGCGACGGGGTGAGCAACTGCTGGTGTCGTTTGATCGTGGCCCGCAGTCCGGGGGAGTGAGTGCTTCACGCAGGCACCCTCCTCGACTACGGCAGGCATCAGCGGCAGGCTCGTCGGGTGGCTGGGTTTAACCTCGGCCTGCCCCGCGCCTACACGCTTGCTCGGCAACAGGAAGTGAGCCAGGGCTGGCAACAGAACCAGCGCACCGACCATGTTCCAGACAAACATGAAGGCCAGCAGCACGCCCATGTCAGCCTGGAACTTGATCGGCGAAAACATCCAGGTGGCTACGCCGATAGCCAGGGTTACACCGGTCAGCATCACCACCTTGCCGGTGGACAGCAGTGCCCGGTAATACGACTCCGACAGGCTTGTGCCCTGGCGCATATGACCGAGCAGGATGCTCATCACGTACAGCGCATAGTCGACGCCGATGCCCACGCCGAGGGCAATCACCGGCAGGGTGGCGACCTTGACGCCGATGTTCAGCCAGACCATCAGCGCTTCACAGAGGATCGATGTGAGCATCAGCGGAATCACCGCACAAATCGTGGCCCGCCAGGAACGGAAGGTGATCAGGCACAGCAGGATCACGGCGCCGTAGACCCAGAACAGCATTTCGCGATTGGCCTGCTTGACGACAATGTTGGTTGCCGCCTCGATCCCGGCATTGCCAGCAGCCAGGAGGAACTGGACCTCGTCGGTATTGTTCGCCGCGGCGAACTGTTCGACGTGATCCACCAGGCGGTTCAGGGTTTGTGCCTTGTGGTCGGAGAGGTAGACGTACAGTGTCAGCAGGCTGCAGTCTTCGTTGTACAGCCCACGTGGCGCCCCGGCGGTGACCATGTTGAGCATCGCCTGGTTGTTCTGCAGCTCATACCACTTCGGGCTGCCTTCGCTGAGGCCGACCAGCATCCGGCGGTTAAGCAGCGCCAGCGAATTGGTCGAATCAACCCCTGGCAAGGTGCGCAACTGCCAGTCGAGTGCATCGACCTTGCGTAGGATGTCGTAACGCGAACAGGCGCTGGCTGGCGTCTTGATCATGACCGCGAACAGATCGCTGCTGGCGCCGTAGTGATGGGTCACAAACGCGTCATCCTGGTTATAGCGCGAGTCGGCCCGCAGCTCGGGTGCGCCTGCATCCAGATCACCAACTTTCAATTGCAGGCTGACCACGAAACCGGCCGCCGCCAGTGCCAGGCTCAAGGCAATGCACAACGCCGCCCAGCGACGCTGGGTGAACAGGTCGAGGAAGCGCCAGAACCCGTGGCGATTCTGGCCGGCTTGTTCAGCGTGCTCGCTTTTCAAGCTCAGTTGCGCGGCGCGGCGGCTGACGCCAACATAGGAGAGCAGGACCGGCAGCAGGATCAAATTGGTGAAGATCAGCACGGCCACGCCGATACTGGCGATCATCGCCAAGTCCTGGATCACCTGGATCTTGATGATCATCAGCACTGCAAAACCGACCGCGTCACAGAGCAGCGCGGTGAGACCGGCGAGAAACAGGCGGCGGAAGGTGAAGCGTGCGGCGACCACACGATGCATGCCGCGACCGATGTCCTGCATGATGCCGTTCATCTTCTGCGCGCCATGGCTCATGCCAATGGCAAACACCAGGAACGGCACCAGCACCGAATAGGGATCCAGCTGATAGCCCAGCAGCGGCAGCAGGCCGAGCTGCCAGACCACCGCCACCAGCGAGCAGAACACCACCAGCAAGGTGCTGCGTATGCAGCGGGTGTACCAGTAGAGCACCACGGCGGTGATCAGAATGGCCACGGCAAAGAACATCAGGATCTGTTGCAGACCGGCGATCAGGTCACCGACTTTCTTGGCGAAACCGGTGATACGAATGTCGATGCTGTCGCTCTGGTATTGGCTGCGCAGCGACTCCAGTTGTTGCGACAGCTGGGTGTAGTCCAACGGTTGGCCGTCGGGGGTCCGTTGCAGCAGTGGCACATGGATGATGCTCGATGCCTGGTCGAAAGCCACCAACTGGCCGATTTCGTTGGACAGTTGCACATTGCGCCGCAATGCCGCGAGGCTGGCGGAGCCGCCATCGTAGTTATCCGGAATGACCGGCCCACCGTCCAGACCCGCCTCGGTCACCGCTACCCAGCGCGTGGCCGGCGTCCATAACGACTTCATGTACGCACGGTCGACACCGGGCAGCAGATAGATCTTGTCGCTCAACGCCTGCAGGGTCTTGAGGTAGGCACTGTCGTAGATGTCGCCCCGCTTGTTGACCACCGCAATGCGCACCGCATTACCCAGCCCGCTCAGCTCCTTCTGGTGCTCAAGGTAGTTGGCGATATAGGGATGATGGGTGGGGATCATTTTTTCGAAACTGGCATTGAGTTCGACACGACTGGACTGCCAACCCAATACCAGCGTGGTCGCCAGGCACAGCAGCAGCACCCACAGGCGATGGTTGAACAGTGCTCGCTCGAGCACCGAGCCGGAACGCGGATCAAAGTCATCGAACGTATTCGCAGGGGACTGGGGGGAATTACCAGGGGACGTCATAACCTCACTCCGAAGCGGCAGTGGACGGCTGCGCAATACGCTGCAGCCCGGTGAAACCGGCAACGATCAGGCTGCCATCGGCGGCCTCGACCAGACTTGAAACGGGCTTGCCCAAGGGTTTGCCCAGTGGCTGCAGCGCCTCCCCGGTCTGCTCACCATTAAGAAACAGCGCACCGCCCTGGTTGACCAGCAGCACTTGGCCGCCGGCCAGGCGGGTGGCGTCGTTGAAGGAAATCGGCACGGGGACTGACAGGCGCTGGAAGCTTTCGCCACCGTCGTTGGATATAAAGGCATTGCCCCTCAGGCCGCCGACCAACAAGGCGCCATCGGCGCGGCTCTGCAAGGTGAAGAAACTGCCTTCATAGGGACTTTCCAACTGACTGAACGAAACCGCATCGTTATCGGAGCGCGCCAGGTAACCCTGCTCGCCCGCCAGGAACCAGCGTGTCCCTTGATGACTGATGGCGTACAAGTGCATCCCGTTCGGGTTGGCGATGTGTCCCATCAGCGACTGCCAGGTGGCACCGCCATCCGTGGTCCACAGCGCGAGGCCGTAGGCACCGACGATCAGCCCGTGTTGTGCATCGATGAATTCGAGCGCCAGGAAAGGTTTGTCCGCCCCATCGGCGACGAGACGCTCGGCACTTTGTACACGTGCCAATGCATCATCCGGATTGGCAGCCGCAGCCTGGTCGGCCTTGGCTGCGTCCAGTTCAAGCTGGGCCGCACGTGCGCCGTCGAGTAGCAGTGTCCAGTGCTCGCCACCATCACGGGTGGCCAATACCACGCCAGCGTGACCCACTGCCCAGCCATTGTGCGCATCGACAAACTGCACCGCCGTCAGACTGACCGAAACCGGTACCGAGGCCTGACGCCAGCTTTGCCCATTGTCGTCGGAGAGCAGCACCAGGCCGCGCTCGCCCACGGCCACCAGACGTGCGCCGGCCCGCGCCAGGTCGATCAATACGCTCTTCTGCGCAGCCGGCACCAGCATGGCCGGGGTGTTCAACGGCGCGCCCACGGCAGTCGGCCCGGCCAGGCAATCGCTCACGGCGAAGGGCAAATACAAGGCCAAGAGCAACGTACCCGCCTGACTGATTCTATTCATAACCCACCTCGAAAAAGCACTCGCACCCCAAGGGCAGGCCAACAGCCCTGCCCTTCACTTTCAGCTCAGACTCAACGCACGCCGCGTCCAGCCATCGCCGCTGGCGAGAACTCCGAGGCCTTGTAACGATCAACCGCGTGATACTGTTCCGGTAATCCGGCGTAGAGGTTCTGGACAAACCAGGCGCCGGAAGTCAGGTCATAAAAACCGGCGGACAGCTGCACCAGGCCTGGCAGGTCGGGCAATACGGAAGGCAGCGACCAGAGGGTCTTGGCCAACTGGCCGCTGGCATCCCAACGGTCGCCGAGCAGGGCTTGCCAGGTGTCCTCGTCGAGGTAGTAACGGCCCTTGGGCAACTGGTGACGCTTGCCGGCGGCCAACGTCGACTCGACCACCCAGACGCGGTGCAACTCCCAGCGCACGTAATCCGGGTTCAGGTGGTGTTTGCCTAACAGGGCTTGCGGCTGGGCAGCGTTCTGCGCCTTGTTGGTGTTGTAGGGGACGTACATTTCCTGCTTGCCCACGAGTTTCCAGTCGAATCGGTCCGTGCGCCCTCCCCACACGCTCAGCTCATCGAATGACATGACCCCGGCGGTGGACGGCGTCGGTGTATCGCAGCAGGCGTTAGGCAGCGTGCGCACCCGACGCTGGCCACTCAGATAGACATGGGCCTGGGATTTGTCGCCGTTGATGTTCTCACGCCCCAGGATCTGTTCGCCGGCACGAATCGCCGGGCCGAGAGTGACAAGGTGCACCTGCCAGTAATCGCCCGAATAGTTTTCAGGACCGCCCTCCTTGAAGTAATAGGGCATTTCCTGGGTCAACAGGCCGTCGCTCGTCATCACCAGGTTGCCGTCGGCAGTCATCAGATATTGGCGAATATGCGCCGCCACCGACGTGCCGCGCCAGTTCAGCAAGTGGTTCCAGATGGCTTCGGTACCATTCTGTGGAATCGGAAACGGGATCCCGCCATAGGCACCGTCGGGGATCAGGCCGGCACTGCTGTCGACCAGTTTGGCGCGGGTCGCATTCTTGAACGTGTTGTCATAGACCCACTGCGGCGCGGCGGCCGTGCGC
Organism: Pseudomonas sp. GT1P32; assembly: GCF_054897805.1. NCBI lineage: Bacteria > Pseudomonadati > Pseudomonadota > Gammaproteobacteria > Pseudomonadales > Pseudomonadaceae > Pseudomonas > Pseudomonas sp. GT1P32. The sequence goes on along the minus strand of NZ_CM142704.1, from coordinate 763,222 downwards.
CGGGTCGGATAGACATCGATGCGATAGGTGTCCGGGAAACGCTTGAACAGTTCCTTGGTGCCATCGCTGAGCTTGTCGGCATACTTGGGCAGGTTCTGGGCGGTGATGCTGAACAAGGGTTTGTCCGCAGCAAACGGATCGCTGCGCTTGCCACCCGGGACGTAGGTCGGATCGACCTTGGTGTAGCCACCGTCCCAGGCTGGAATGCTGCCGTCGGCATTGCCCGCTTTCTCGGCACCAAGGGGCGTCAGGGTCTTGCCCAGCGCAGCCGCTTGTTCAGCACTGGCGGCCAGGGTCATCGGCGCGGCAGCAGCCAGCAGGGTTAAGCACAAGGCCTTAAGAGTGAACTGAATGGTCATGCGCGAATCCTCTTAGAACGTGGTCTTGACGGAGAAAGCCAGGTAATCCCGGTCCTTCAACGACTGCTTGTAATTGAACTGGTTGGCGGCGTTGAGGCTGGTGTCCTCGGGACCGTAGAAGTGGGTGTAGGTCAGCCCCACGGTCACTTGGTCCAGGTAAGTGGCGGAGACGCCAATGTTCATGTCCCCTCCTCTATCGGGGCCAAACCCGCTGATCACCGCCGACTTGCCCATGGGGAAATAGCTGATGCCCAGCGGCACGCTGATATCGATGCCTGGGAAGAACTGGCGATAGGTGGGCGTGTACACCAACTTCAAGCCCAGGCCGTCATCAGTGGCGTTGGGGTCGAGGGCTGCGCGATTCCTGGTCACGGCCAGCAGGCGGTTCCAGGCGATCTCCCCTGTCAGGCTGGCCTCATTGGAGACAAAGGAAGGGCCCAGCGACGCCAGGACGTTGAGGTTGACATGAGCAGTCCGGCCAACCGCGTACAAGGCGTTATCGTTGTTGTCCGCCTCAACGCCAGGCAGAACGGTTTGGGCGTTGGACACCAGCGGCATGTTCCAGCGCATCGAGGCCTCGCCGGCAAAGCTGTACTCGGCCACGGAGGTCGCGAAACTGGCCCCCAGGACACGGATATCTTCCGGATAGACCCAGGAATACTCGCCGACTTGCCCGGTACTGAAGTTCGGCCCCGTGGCATTCGGCTTCAAGTACAACGTTGGGGTTTTCTCGTGATATTGGAGCGCGTAAAGACCGTAATCCGTCGTCCCGGTGTTGTACTTGAGCTGCAGGCCGCCCTGGCCGGAGCTCCTGGCTTTCTTGTCCTTGCCATGGAAAAACGCAGCCGGGCTATTGGCATTACCGCCAAGGAAATCCGGGAACGGCCCGCCAGTGATCAGCCGTTCATTGCCGTCGCCGATGGTATCGCTGGTGGAGAAATAGCTGCCGGCGCCCGGCAAGCGGGTGGGCTCCCACTCCAGTTGATAGAAGGCGCCCAATGACACATCGTCGGTCAGTTGGTAGGCGGTAGAGAGTTGGTTGACCGGCCGGGTGATTTCCTTGAATTGGGTGTTGGGTACCGATTGCGCCTTGACCACGTCCACTGGCGCCATGGCACCGGCAATGCCGTTGCCGCCGAAGAACAGGCTCTCACCCCAGATCAGGCCGTGACGCCCCGCGCGAACCGATAAGGTACGGTCGGCCAGCTCACCGTTCCAGTAGACAAAGGCATCCAACAGTTCACCGTCACCACCGTGCAGCTGACGCGTGTCGCTGGTGAACTCGTCAAAGCCCACCGACCGTTGGTTGGCGCTGGCCGCGTCGTTATTGTCGTTACGGTCCTGGTAAACGGTGTCGTACCAGGCCGCACCGCTCAGACGGGCGCCGAAGTTGTGAAAGCCGATGTCCAGTTCGGAAAGAATATCCAGGCGATTAGAGATCAGCCCCTTTCCAAAGTTGTGATCGCCGTCATTCTGGTTCAACGCCGTCTGCCCCTCGCTGAGTTTGCTGCTGGGGTCTTTCAGGCGCCAGGCCGCGCTGTACTTCAGCGTGTTGTCCCAGCGCAAGCTGAGATCGGGATTGCCGGTGTCGATCTGAAAGGCCTGGGCAGCCGAAGCGCCAAGCCCCAGGCTGGCCGCAAGGGTCAGGGTGAAGGGAACACGCCGCGACGCAGCGATCTTGCGAGTAGCCATCGAAGTAACCCTCTTTATTGTTGTTGTATGTCAGCTCTTCTGGTGAAACCGCGCCCGCAGTCGAGCCGGGCCAAGCCTGCACAGGCATGAAACATTCATGGGAAAGCGAATTCAGTCCTGCCGGCGTCTCAGGCAGGCGCTGCCGTGACCTCGAGCATCCGCTTGACGCTGCGACCGGCGACCGGCGACCAACGCTTCGCCAAGCACGACGCTCAGGCCCAGACGAACTGAGGCACCCAGGGCAATGGTGGTTTTACTGAGGACTTGATGCAGGGCCAGACGGGAGATGCCGACGTTGGCTGGATATTCGGCGCCGTAGACTGTCCACTGCGTCTTGAGCTCGACAAGATCGACTTCGATGTTGTTGCGACGCAAAGCGATTACGGCGCATGGACCACCGCTAACACCACCGACGATGAGCATTTTTTTCACTGCGTTCATGCTGTCTCACTCTTATTCTTGTTATTCACGCTAGCGTTCTGCCGGAGCGATCTCAGGCTTCACGACCGGCTGTTTCTGCACGCATTCGCTACCGCGTTGTGCTCACTTTCTCGGCAAAGCAGGCGTTTGACTAATCGCATGTAGGGATACGATGTATCAGCAACCGCGATACATTAACTAAGGTGCACACGCCTCCAGTTGATCCGCTTCGAGCACCAGCCAGTCGGCCTCGGCATGCCATTTCAAAGCACTCAGGTGCTCCCCCAGACACGGCCCGTAGACGCACAGGCCACTGTCCGGAAGGAACCGGGCACCGTGGGCGTAACAGACGATCTGGCTGCCATCGACGCTTAGAAAACGATCCTTGCGGTACTCCAGGCGCACCTCCAGATGCGGGCAACTGTTGCGATAGACCCGCACCTCGCCGTCATGGCGCAGGGCAAACACGCTGTCCTTCCCAGTGCCCAGAGGATCGAACCCACGGGCCTGGCCTTCGACCAATTCATCCAGGCGACATAGCGCAACGACGTCGTGACTCATGGACGAAATCCGCATTCAGGCCTGCTTGGGCGGCGGACCGCTCGGGAACCATTTTTCCCGGGAAGTGAACAGGAACAATTGCGAGTTATCCGCCGACAACGGCGCCTGGCGCGCTTGCCAGGCGTCATCGTGCTTGTCCATGTCTGCGTCGTATTCGATGTGGCAGCCCAACGGGCTGTTGAAGTACCAGAACCAGTTGGAGCCGAAGAGATGACGGCCTGGGCCCCAGAAGCTGGTCCAGCCTTGCTGTTCGAAACGTCGACCGGCCAACAGCACTTCCGTGCCGCTGCCCATGTGAAAGGTGAAGTGCTCGCAGCCCTTCATATGCGGTGGCGTCTGGATCATGAATAGACAGTGATGGTCATCGGAACCGGCTGGACGCATGAACGGACCGGCGCCAACAAAGGTGTCGGTGGTCGCGAAGCCCAGGCGTTTGTAAAAGGCCTCAGCCTTCGCCGCATCCGGCACGAAATACACCACGTGGGACAGGGTCCGCGGCAAGGCCTGCATATCGGGGCTGATGCCCGGTTGGTTGACCGGGCGCTGGGGGGCATGGCCCGGTGCATTGGTCAGGTCGGCCGGCGCGTTGTACGGACGCCGCACACTGATCTGGAAACCAATGGCAAACCCCATATCGTCCACACTGTGCACGGAACCATCAGCACTGCGGGTCACCAGGCGATCACGTCCTAACTCATCGGCGATGGCCTCAAGATCAGCTGCGCCGGCCACTCCGTAAACGGTTTCACGAATCGACGGGGCAGGCCCGATAGCCGCCGGCAGAAGGGCATCGTCAGCACGGCGGATAATCACGGCAGTGCCGTCAAGGGCTTCAAAGCGACCGCCCTGGCTGTCGACATCGACAGGTTGCAGGCCGTAGTCACGCAGGCAATGGGTACAGGCTTGAATGTCGTCGACGCCAAAAATCAAGGCATCAAGGCCAATGATGTTCATTGAGTTACCACTCCATTGTAATTATTCAGCGCAGGCCAGCACCCCGCTTACGGGAGCCGTGCCAGGCGGAGCGCTGCCGAGGCTGGTCTTGGAGTCGATAAAGCGTCACGGCCAACCGACTGTGGGCAGATACTGAAGGGGTACAAACTCACTGACTAATCGCTTGTCGGGATGCGACCTATCGGCAAACGCGATACCTGTCTGCACCGAGCCAACGACAGGGGAGTTCGAATACTCGTCGGTCAATTCGCCCCCTCGAGGGGCTTGACGCCGCGATAGGAACGCCGGAAGGTATTTACAAAATAAATACAAAAATCGAGACCGCCATGCGTTTTAACCACTTGGATCTCAACCTCCTGGTGGCGCTTGATGTGTTACTGGAAGAGCAGAACATCACCCGCGCCGCCGAACGCCTGCACATGACCCAATCCGCCACCAGCGGTGTACTGGGCAGGCTGCGCCTCTACTTCGAAGATGAACTGCTGGCGCAGGTCGGACGCAAGATGCAACCCACGCCCTATGCCCGCGAACTGGCGGCGCCCGTGCGCCAGGTGCTGCTGACGATCCAGTCCTCGATCACCGCCAAACCGGTGTTCGATCCGGCCACCAGCAAGCGCCATTTTCGCTTGATCACCTCTGACTATCTGATCAGCGTGCTGTTTGCCCGCGTCATCCAGAAGATCTCCCTGGAAGCCCCATATATCACCTTCGAACTGCTCGGCCCCGGCGACACGTCCACCGAAATGCTGATGCGCGGTGAGGCCGACATGATGATCGTGCCTGAGCACTACCTCATCGAAGGCCACCCATCGCAGCTACTGTTTGAAGAAGAGCACGTTTGCGTTGTGTGGGACGGCAACACCCTAGTGGGCGACAGCATCAGCCTCGATCAGTACATCGATATGGGCCATGTCTCTGTGATCTTTGGCCGCAACCGACAACTGAGCGTCGAAGAATGGCTGATGAGCCAGTACGGTTTCACCCGTCGAATGGAAGTGGTGACTCACGACTTCAATACCTTGCCGCAGTTGATCGTCGGCACTCAACGCGTCGCCACCATGCTCCAGCGCATGGCCAGGCTCTACGCCAATTACCTGCCGCTGCGCATCCTGCAACCACCGGTGAAAATCCCCGTCATGCGTGAGTTCATGCTCTGGCACCGGACCATGGAGGGGGATCCGATGCACCGTTGGCTGCGGGCGAAAATCAGTCAGATCATCAACGAGCTGGAGCAGCAGTTGCTGCCGCAGCCTGGAGGCGAGTCAGGTACGGAAGTGCCCGACGGCCGCTTTGAGCTCGCCGCCAATCTGCTGCAAGTCGGCCGTTGAGACCTGCAGCTGCAGGCTTTCCCTTGCACTGTCCTCAGCCACTTCGCGCACCCGCGTCATACTCTGGCTGACTTGCTCGGCCACCACGCACTGCTGTTCGGCCGCTGCGGCGATCTGCTGGTTCATCTGCTCAATACTGGACACCGCCCGGGTGATCCGCGCCAGCGCCTGGGAGGCTTGCGCGGCAAGCACCACCGTTTCATCGCTCAGCGCATGGCTGCCTTGCAAACGCTCGGCGGCCTGTTGGGCCACACCGCTCAGACGAGCGATCAACCCTTCGATTTCCGTGGTCGAACGCTGTGTGCGCCGTGCCAGGCCACGCACCTCATCGGCGACCACGGCGAAGCCACGACCCTGCTCGCCCGCGCGCGCCGCCTCGATGGCGGCGTTGAGCGCCAACAGGTTGGTCTGCTCGGCCACCGCTTTGATGACATCGAGCACGCCACCAATCGCCGCGCTCTCCACCAGCAGCGACCGCATGGCTTCGGCGCAACCACTCATTTCCACAGCCAAATGGTCAATCTTGTCACTCGCCTGGCGCACCAACTCATCGCCCTCACGCGCTTGTTGATCAGCATGCGCCACCGCTTCGCTGGCCTCACCCGCGTTGCGGGCGACCTCCTGCGCCGTGGCGACCATCTGTTGCATGGCGCTGGCGGCCAGCTCGGTTTCCTGGCGTTGATGTTCGACACCACGGCTGTTGCTCAAGGTCACTTCAGCCAGGCTGCCGGCCATGCCGTTGAGCGAGCCGACACCACGGTCGATGCGCCCGACCAATCCCCGCAGGCTGCCCAACATGCTGTCCACGGTGCCCAACAGTTGGCCCAACTCATCACGACGATCACTGGCTGACGGTGGATCACTCAAATCCCCCGCTGCCACACGCTGGACCAGCTGCACGGCCTGGCGCAACGGCTGCACAATCAATTGGCGGATCAGCAGACTGGCACCCATGCCCAAGGCCAGCGCCAAAACAGTGATCAAGCCCAATTGGCGATCGGCATCGCGGTTATCGTCCAGCACCGCCTGCCTTTGCTGTTCATCGGCCTCGGCCAGCAGCTTGCTCACCTGCTCGGTTTGCCCGTTCATTGCCACGCTGCTTTGCGCGCTTTGCTGACGGCTGTCGACAAACTCGAGGAAGGACTTGCGATAGTCGCCCAAAGCACTATTCGCCTCCTGCAGCGACTCGCCTTGCTGCTCACCAAGGGCGAGCGCCTGCATGGCGGCCAGCAGATCACTCATGCTCATTTCCCAATCGCTGCGGTAACGCTCTTCGCCATCGAGCGAATAGTACAGCTCGCTGTCACGCAGCTTGGCGAGCTTGTCCCGCAACGCGGCCGTCTGCTCGAGCAACACCATCTGATCGCTGCTCGGTGGCGTCCCCTGCCCTAACCGAGTGTTAAGCGCATCCAGTTGATCGAGAAACAGCAAGGTAAAACTGTCGCCAGCCGTCTGCGCCAGTGCCTGCATGCGCAGGCGCGCTTCGCGAGCCCGACGCAACGAATCGGCATAGCCGAGAAACTGCTCCAGATACGTGCTGGCGGCCGTGCGTACGCTGGCGCGCGCTGCGCTATTGGCTGGCTCATCATCGAGTTGTTGGCTCAGTTTTCCGATCATCTCGCGGACCTGGTCCAGGCGCTGCGGAGCGAGATCCAGGGCGAATGCTTTCTCGGCGATACGCGCACGCAGGATCAGTGCCTGGATCGACGACTCCTGACGGGATTGTTCACCGCGCATCTGCAACACACCCAGGGAACGAAAAGCAGTGACTGCCACCGCCAACGTCACCAGCAGCACCAGGCCGAAACCCAGCGACAGCTTGGCCCCCACCGACAGATTGCCAAACACACGGCTCAGTACGGGCATGTCCAACTCCTCGCACAGTAGTGGAAAAAAACTATGCCCCTGGCGCCCGAGTTTATCGCTGTACCGGCGTTGGAATCACTCATCTGCGGATACCTTTTTCTTGTTGTTGTGCGCGCCTGGGACTCCAGCCAACGGCGCGGTGCAGCGCCAACTCTAGTGAGTCCTACCTCATCGACACCAATCGCATCCTGCGTTATGAGCAATCGCAAAGTACGATGATAGGTATCCGGGTTTGCTGCTTGAACGGTGAGTAGAAACCCTTAGGTCAACGGCGCACATACGCTCTATCTCGGTTCGCAATACCTCCCATCCCGACTCGCGATTGGCCAAACAATGGGCCTCCCCTTAGCCTGCTTCGAACCGCCAGGTCTGGCGATCCCCGCTCAGGACCTGGCCGCCTGCCTTTGCTTGCACAAGGACAATAACAATCATGTTCCGCTACTTCCCGACTAACTACGTGTGGAATCTTTCCGTTGACCTCGCCATTGAAATGGGAGCCCGCATCGGCGAAATCGAAGCAATGTGCGCGCCGCTGCAGGAGGCGGCCAAACAGCCGGACGCCGCCGGCAGCCAGGCCTTCCGTGAAACCTGGGCGAAAATGGCCGACAAGCTTTGCGGCTTGGCCGAGGAAGACGAAGCCAAAGGCCGAATGTTGTCAGCCGGCGAAAAATACAACCGCGCCGCGACCTACTACCTGAGCTGCGAACGCCTGCAGGCCCATGGTGCCCCTGGCCGTACGGAGCTGTACCAGCGCTTTTTACACACCTTCCAACGTGGTATCGAACTGGCGCAAGAAAACTGCGAGCGCGTAGAAATCCCTTACGAAGGCAAACACATTTCCGGTCTGCTGGTACGTGCCGAAGGTGTTACCGGCCCTGCGCCGATTCTGGTGCAGGTCAATGGACTGGATTCCACCAAAGAAATGAAATACCGCGTCGGCCTGCCCGCCTGGCTGGCGAAACGTGGCGTGTCGTCACTGATCATCGACCAGCCTGGTACCGGCGAAGCACTGCGCCTGCATAACCTGACTGCGCGTTTTGACAGCGAGCATTGGGCCAGTCGTGTGGTGGACTGGCTGGAAACCCGCAGTGATATCGACGCCAAACGCATCGGCCTCGAAGGTGTTTCGCTCGGCGGCTATTACTGCCCCCGCGCTGTAGCCTTCGAGCCGCGCTTCGCTTGCGGGGTGGTCTGGGGTGCCAACCATGACTGGCGTGATGTGCAGAAGCGCCGGATGGAAAAAGAAGGCAGCTTCCCGGTTCCGCATTATTGGTCGCACGTGGCCTGGGTATGGGGTGCCAAAGACACCGATGAGTTCATGGCCATCGCCGAGGATGTGCACCTGGACGGCATACTGGATCGCATCAAGGTGCCGTTCCTCGTCACCCACGGTGAAAAGGATTCGCAGATTCCATTGAAGTGGGCGCACCGGACCTACGAGCAGTTGGTCAACAGCCCTAAACGCGAGCTAAAAATATTCACTGACCGTGAAGGTGGCGTTCAGCATTCAAGCTTTGATAACAGTATCAATGCAGGTCAGTACATTGCTGACTGGGTCGCTGAAGTTCTCGGCGGTCATACTGCATGATGGATGTGAAAGCGTATTAGGCTCGGGGCTGGTGTTGGCTCGAGCCTGATACGCGCGAATGTAATGCAATCCCTCCCCCGCGAGCTGGGGTGCCTTCTGCATGTTGTTCGTGGCGCTCGCCAGTCACAGCCCCGCCAGATGTTGGCTATGCGGCAGGCACGAGAAAAAATTTCAGTTTTCTGATCTGGAACAGTGGGGCAGCTTCCATCACTTCCACAAGGTCATAAGGGAAAGGGCAGACTTGCCAATTGCATCTAACAAGCCTCGCACAGTGGAGGACATCATTACTTCCTCCCCCTCCTCACGAATTGCCCCATCCCGCTCCGCCGCCCATCAGGCGGAAACAGTAAAGGCACTAACCTCAGAACAACCCGCACGAGCAATTAGCTTGCTATAACGAGCAAAATGCTCTACGCAACAAGCATTTGCCAACTGGCACGAGTGTGTTAGCGGTGTAGCATTGAATGAATAATACAACCACAGCTGCCTCTGCAAAAAAAACACTCAAGGGATGAAATAATGAAAATAAAATATCCTCACTTTGTCGCTGTAGGTTTCATGGCACTTGGTACTCAGGCTGTCGCTGCACCGCTGCTACAAGAATACAACTTCAAGCAGGATATAAATGCAACTATAGCCCAAACAAATGCTTGGCTAGAGATCAGTAAGTCTGCGTTCCAGAAAAATATCGAATTCGTAAAAAGCACTTTATCGAAAGGCAGTAGTTTGTGCGCTGTGATGAAAGCAGATGCTTATGGTCACGGTATTGCATTATTGATTCCGACGATCATGGAAGCGGGCATTAATTGCATCGGCATTGCGAGCAATGAAGAAGCGCGAATTGCCAGAAAAGAGGGTTACACCGGAAAAATAATCCGCGTTCGGCAAGCTACGGAGGGAGAAATCGTCAGTGCATTGCCCTATGAGATTGAAGAGCTTATCGGCAATGCGCAGGTAGCCCGAGCCATCAGCGCACTGGCAGAACACAATGGAAAGCCCATCAAAATTCATCTGGTTACCAATGCGGGTGCCATGAGCAGGAATGGCTTGGAGCTTGCCACCGAGCAGGGAAAAAAAGACGTACTGGAAATCACCTCAATGAAGGGATTGAAGGTCACCGGGATCATGACGCACTTCGCCGTCGAGGATAAGGCCTTCGTCTTGGAGGCCTATGACAAGTTCATGTCGGAGCAGGACTGGATCATCAAGACAGCCCACTTGAACCGTGACGAAATCACCGTTCATTGTGCCAACTCGTTCGCAACGCTTGACGTCCCCGCAACACACTTGGACATGGTGCGCGTAGGTGGAGCGCTTTACGGCGATTTGATCGGCCGTGCCGACCTGAAACGCGTCATGTCACTCAAAAGCAAGGTTGCTGCCGTCAACACTTATCCTGCCGGAAACACAGTGGGTTATGACCGCACCCTCACACTGACTCGCGACTCCAGACTCGCCAACATCCCAGTAGGTTACTCAGATGGCTACCGCCGAGTGTTTACCAACAAGTCGTTTGTCGTCATCGATGGTGTGAAAGTGCCCACGGTCGGAAAAATTTCGATGAACACCGTTATGGTAGATGTAACCGACATAAAAAATGTCAAGCCCGGCGACACCGTAACTCTCTATGGCAAACAAGGCGATGCCGAGATCACACAAGGTGAACTGGAAGACATCAACAACGGTGCACTGCTTGCTGATGTTTACACCATGTGGGGCACATCAAACATTCGAATACTGGTCGACTGAAGCGAGCGGCCTCATCGCGCGTGATGAAAAACCACCTCATCAAGGTGGCTTTTCATTACCGAGTTGCTCAGTTGGCGGCATTTTTATCCGATGCACAGTGCCGCGTTACGGCATAAGCACCATCGCCACACAGCGCGATAGCAATCAGCACGACCGTCCAGAATGCCGGGTACTCCCAGCCCCCGCCGGTACTGCTGAACAGCCAGCCATTGCCCGAGTGCGCCCAGGTTGCACCCAGCAAAACAGGAATGGCCGCCAAAGCCGCATAGCGAGTTTTAAAACCCAGCACCAGCATTGCACCCGTGGTGACCTCAACGCCTAGAACCAGCCAAGCCAACATACCCGGCAAGCCAATCGACTCAAAAAAACTTGAAGTACCAGACATTGTAAAAACGAAAACCTTTAAATACAGAGAGTGCGCCAGCAACGCAATGCCCGCTGTCAGGCGAAGGAGTAAAACACCATAGGAAGTACTTCTATATTCGTCCATACAATTTCCAAAATAATACTGACAGCGCACGATGCGCTGCCTTACGAGTATATTGTTGCGAGTACTCAGCAACCCTACAATCTGCAATTAAGCTATTACGGACTGCATATATGCACACTTGGGACTGGGACGATCTTCGCCTGATACTTGCCGTTGCCGAACACAAGTCTTTTGCCGCTGCCGGACGCGCGCTTCATCTTAATCACACCACGGTGCTGCGGCGTATCAATGCGTTCGAAAAACTTCATGCATTTCGACTGTTTGAACGTCTCTCGACCGGCTACACAATGACTGACGCCGGAGAAGAATTACTGCAGACCGCACAGACCATGAATATCGCCGTCAGCGACCTGTCCCGCAAACTAGAAGGCAAGGATCTGCGATTGGAGGGCATACTCCGTATTACCACCTGCGACACTTTAATGGCATCCATTTTACCGGAAGCACTTGGAGGATTCAGTGCGCTCCATCCCGAGATATCACTGGAAGTCACCACCGGGAATTTCATCAGCGACCTGGCCCAACGGCATGCAGATGTAGCAATACGAACCAGTGACAGTCCTCCCGACACATTGATCGGCAGGCGAATCGCCGATGTCGGGTTTGCCATTTACGCTGCCCAGGGATTTTCTGATCGTCATGGGAGCGTTGATCCAGTGCACTTCAATCGATGGCTGGCCCCGGATCTCGCGCTCGGTCAAATGGATATCGCAAAATGGCTGCGTGCCAACGTTCCTGCAACGTCCATTGTTTTCAAGGCCGACTCTTTGGTCACCCTTAGGCAAGCTGCGCTGGGCGGCTTGGGAATAGCCGCACTTCCCTGCTATTTGGGAGATTCAACCCCCGGGCTTGAGCGGGTCCCGTGCGTAGGACTCAACGCCCTTAAAACGGGACTTTGGGTCCTCACCCATCAGGACCTGAGGCATACCGCGCGGGTGCGGGCCTTCACCCGCTTTGTGAGTGAAGCACTTCAACATGCCTGGCCTGGACCGGCGCACACGTCAGCACCTTCGGAACAATGAGCAGGACTCAAATGAGAAAGCTGTCGCCCCCTCGTCGAACTGTCGGCAGTTGGCTAAGTGCTGCGCGGCATATCAGTGTTTGAACCACTCGGTCGGTGGATTCAAATGAAAAACGAAATGACGGGCATGTTGCAAAGACTTAAGCTGCTGACCGGCATGTATGTTTTAGGGGCTACCAATGTCATTTGATCTCCACCACCTTCTGCTCGTATTCACCGCCTATATTGTGGGAGCGGCAAGCCCAGGCCCCAGCAACATGCGAATCATGGGCATCGCCATGCATCAAGGCAGAAAGCCTGCACTCCTGTTGGCAGCAGGTGTAATAAGCGGTTCGTTTTTCTGGGGATCGATGGCGGCCACCGGCGTTTCAGCCATTCTGGCGCAGTTTGCACAGGCGCTTATTGCCCTGAAAATAGTCGGCGGGATCTACCTGATTTACCTCGCCATCAAAGCCGGCCGCTCCGCCCTTGCCTCGGACAAGCGAATCGAACAAATGATGGCTGCTGCGCCAACGGTTTCGGGCTTCAGTCTCTACCGACGAGGCCTGCTCATGCACCTCACAAACCCAAAGGCGTTGCTGGGCTGGATCGCAACTATGACCCTCGGCCTGGGCCCTGAAGCCACCCCAACGACGGTCGCAATTATCTTGGCCGGTTGCGCCGTATTGAGCATCACAATCTTCTGTGGCTACGCGATTGTCTTCTCCACTGCACCGATGATTCGGGGCTACCGCAAGGCTCGGCGCTGGATTGAAGGAACCCTTGCACTTGTGTTCGGTGCAGCAGGGATAAAGCTACTGCTCTCACGCAGTTGAACAACGAGCAGAAAACAAAATAGCATTCCCCCGGCCCACACACAGTCGGTATATTGACCTTTTAAGTCATTATAAAAAGAGATGCGCATGATGCTCAAAATGTTCCAGGTAGATGCTTTTTCTGAGACCGTATTCGGTGGTAATCCAGCGGCGGTCCTGCTGCTGGAGGACTGGCTCCCGGATCAACTGATGCAATCGATCGCCAATGAAAACAACCTGGCAGAGACCGCGTTTGTAAAGCCATTCGGAGACCACTGGGCGCTACGCTGGTTTACCCCCACCGTTGAAGTGAATTTCTGTGGCCACGCAACGCTGGCCACCGCCCATATATTGATAACCGAATACGATGTGCCCAGCCCGTTATGCTTCTCCACCCGGGTGGGTGATCTGAAAGTGCAGGCATTGGAAAACGAATACCTGCTGGACCTACCTTGCATTGAGCCGGAATACCTCACTCAACTGCCCGATAGCATTGCTCCGCTGTTTCGCGACAATGCCGTCAGTCACTTCAAGAACTTTGAGAACGTGTTTATTCAGCTTGCCACCGAGCGGGATGTTCGCGCCTATCAGCCGGACCTTAACACTCTTGCGCAATTGGGGCAGGTCGGTGTGGTGATCACGGCTGCCGGCGAAACGTACGACTTCGTCTCACGCTACTTCGCCCCCGGTGCCGGAATCCCCGAAGACCCTGTGACCGGCTCAATCCATGCCACGTTGGTGCCCTACTGGGCCGAACGACTTGGGAAGACTCGCCTGTCGGCATTCCAAGCGTCGCCCAGAGGTGGGATTTTGCAGTGTGAGCTGCAAGAGCACAGGGTTTTGATCAAAGGTAAGGCTGCCACCTTCATGAAAGCAGAGATTTATCTACCCGATTGAGTGGGTAGCCCCCAGCTTAGTCGCAACAGCGTTGTATATCCGATAACTTCTGTAGTTGATCAAATACGGAAGTTGTCCACCAGCTGCTTGAGTTGGCTGGCTTGCCGTTCCAGGTCATCACAGGCACGCAACGTAGCCTGCAGATTATCGGCCCCTTGGTGGTTGAGCGAGTTGATTTCGGTGATGTCGATATTCAACGATTCAATCACCGATGTCTGTTCTTCAGTCGCCGTTGCCACCGAATGGTTGATGCCGTCTATCTCACTGATGCGCTGTGCGACGCTGCCCAGTCGGTCTCCCGCCTGGTTGGCAATGATCACGCCCTCGTTACTATAGCGCTCACTCTCGCTCATGGTGGACACTGCCTCATCGGCTCCACGCTGTAACGCGTCGATCATCGTATGAATCTCTTGAGCGGACGTCTGGGTACGATACGCAAGGCTGCGTACTTCATCAGCCACAACGGCGAATCCACGACCAGCCTCACCTGCCCTCGCCGCCTCGATGGCTGCATTAAGCGCGAGCAGGTTGGTCTGTTCGGAGATCCCTTGTATGACCTCCAATATCCGACCGATATCGACTGTTTTTTCATTCAAACTTTCAATGTTGCCGCACGACGCTCGAATTTTTCCTGACAAACCGCTCATGGCTTCAATGGTCTGCGCGACCACTTTTAGGCCGCTCTCGGTCTGCCGACGCGCTTCAGTCGCCTGGGATGATGCGTCTCCTGCATTACGCGCAATTTCATGCGAGGCGGCGCCCAGCTCATGGATCGCAGCAGCGATACTATTGGTGCGCTGGTTTTGCTCGTCAGAGAACGACATCGATGACTTGGAAGAAGCCATCACGCGCTCGGCCACCTCATTGACCTGGGCAGTAGCCAAAGATACATCGCGGATTGAACGATGAATTTTTTCCACGAAAAGATTGAAGTCCCCTGCCAGGATTCCAAACTCATCGCGTGAGTGAATCCCTAACCGTCGGGTAAGATCACCCTCTCCCTGAGCGATATCGCGCATGACGTTACCCATCACCTTAATCGGCCGCATTAACACACTGATCAGTAGGCCCAGCAGTAAAAGCGTGACGACTACCGCTATAAACGCGGCCAACAAAGCCGAGATACGAAAATCCGTCAGTGCTGCGTAGGCTTTATTTTTGTCGATCGATAAAGCGATGTACCAGTTCACCGAGGGCAGCCCCTTGATCGGGGAGAACATCAAAATCCGAGGTTCCCCTTCCTGCTCAGTCTCACTGATGTGGGTACTGAGAGTCGGTGGGTTTTGCGGGTAGATCTCGCTCAGCTTTTTCATCACCCTATCTTTGTCCGGATGGACCAGTACCTTGCCATCAGCACTGACCAAAAAGGCATATCCGATTCCGCCCAGGTCGAGTGAGCTGACGATCTTTGCCAATGTATCCAGTGTCAGGTCCCCTCCCACCACCCCAAGCGTCTGGCCGTCATGGCTTACCGGCGTCGCAATCGTCATCATCAACTGGCCGGTAGTAACGTCAAGGTAGGGCTCAGTCAGTGTGGTTCCCCCAGCAGTCATCGCGTCCGCGTACCAGGGCCGGGTTCGCGGATCGTAGTCAGCGGGTAAATCGTCCTTTGGCCGTATGGCGAAACTACCGTCACGACCGCCTAGATAGGTGAAGGTAAACGTCGATAGCAATGACCTCTGCTCCAGCAGCCGCGTAACACTGTTCGCCGCCGGGTCGTTGGCAACCGTCTGAGCAATATGGTCAACCAACAATATTCGTCCAGAGAGCCAGGCCTGGACGCTGCTCGCCGTGATTTTGCTCATTTCTTCAAGGTGGTTTTCAAGGTTCGTGCGGATGGTTTTGCGCTGGATCGAATCGTTGTACAGCGTAAAGAGGGAAAACGCTGCGATGACGACGAGCGATGCAGCAAGCAGTACCTTATGACTGAACTTCAGGTTGGCAATCATCATGATTTATCCGAAGACCGGGAGTGTTGTAGTTGTTATTCGATGCCAAGGTGTGTCGATGAGTGCTTGATGACGGCCAACTCTGGATAGGCCGCCAGTTTCTCGATATGCAGTTCAGTACTCTCCAACCAACGTTCAGTGAGCGAGCGGAAATGCTCCATATCCCGGCAACGCATCCGCAGACAGTAATCAAGCGCACCACTGATGAGTTGGCACTCAATGACCTGCGGGCAAGCATCGACTACGGACTCAAACGCCTTTTGCGCGCCGAGCCCCTTGCCATCAGCCAATCCAACCAGCACCAGCAGAGATAAACCAGGTGAGAGCTTGTGCTCGTCGATGAAGGCACCATAACCACGAATGACCCCTAGCCTTTCCAACTTACGTACCCGTTGCTGGCAAGGGCTCTGACTCAAGTGCACAAGTGAGGCAAGTTTTTTATAAGTGATGCGCCCGTTGTGGCGCAGCACATCAATGATTGCCTCGTCGATACGCCCCAACGTTTCAAAAGTCCTCAGGGCTTTACTTCCAGTATTCATACGGAAGGTTTTTCACTTCAGTCCATTGGACAGAAATTGTTGCAGACGCTCGCTGCGCGGGTTATCCAGAATTTCTGGCCCGCCCTGCTCTTCGACAAGACCCTGATGAAGAAACAGCAGTTGGTTCGAGACCTTGCGGGCAAAACCCATTTCATGGGTCACCATGATCATGGTCCGTCCTTCTTCTGCGAGCCCTTGGATGACTTTCAGCACTTCGCCCACCACTTCAGGATCCAGCGCCGATGTAGGCTCGTCGAACAGCATGACTTCAGGCTCCATCGCGAGTGCGCGAGCGATGGCTACCCGTTGCTGTTGACCACCGGAGAGAAACGCAGGGAATTGATCGGCAACACGGGCCGGCAGCCCCACCTTTTCCAAGTATCGCCGGGCACGATCTTCCGCATCTTTTTTGCTGACACCCAGCACCCGCCGCGGTGCAATGGTGATGTTGTCCAACACGGTCATGTGGCCCCACAGGTTGAAGTGCTGGAACACCATGGCCAGGCGGGTGCGCAATCGTTGCAATTCACGGTCATCCGCCACGCGCAGCCCCATATGGTTTTTAACCATGCAGATCGGTTTGCCATCCAGACTCATGGCACCGTCGTTGGGTGTTTCGAGAAAATTAATGCAGCGCAGGAAAGTGCTCTTTCCAGAGCCGCTGGCGCCGATCAGGCTGATCACGTCGCCTGTTTTGGCTTGCAGGGAAACGCCCTTGAGTACTTCATGGCTACCGTAACTTTTGTGTAGCCCTTCAACAGTCAATTTGTACATGTTTGCAATCATCCTCTAACGCGGATTGGAGCAGCAGTGTCAGATACTGGGCTCAGTGAGTCGGACCAAGAAAAGCCAGCCAGTGACGCTCGGCGATTCGAAACAGGCCGACCAGGGCAAAAGTCACCGCCAGGTAAATCAGTGCCGCAATCCCAAACGATTGAAAGGTCAAAAAGGTCGCGGAGTTCGCGTCGCGGGCGACTTTAAGAATGTCCGGCACCGTTGCGGTGAACGCCACCGTGGTCGAGTGCAGCATCAGGATGACTTCGTTGCTGTAATACGGCAGCGAGCGACGCAACGCTGATGGCATGATCACAAACGCATAGAGCTTCCAACCTGAGAGGCCGTAAGCTTTCGCAGCCTCAACCTCGCCATGGGCAATGTTGCGAATAGCGCCCGCAAATATCTCCGTGGTGTAGGCGCAAGTATTCAGTGCGAAGGCAAGAATGGTGCAATTCATCGCATCGCGAAAAAACGCATCAAGCACAGGCTGTGCTCGTATGGCAGCCAGGCTATAGATCCCGGTGTAGCAGATCAGCAACTGGATGTAGAGCGGCGTCCCCCTGAACAGATAGGTGTAAAACTGCACCGGCCAGCGCACATAAAACCTGGGGGATACTCGAGCGATGGACAGCGGAATCGACACAATAAAGCCGATGAACAGTGAGGCACTGAGCAGCCACAACGTCATGGCCAGCCCGGTTATCTGCTGACCATCGCTGTAGAAGAAAGGCCTCCAGTACTCCTGTAGAAGTTCGATCATCGCACCGCCTCCCGCGAACCCGCTGCGTAGTGCCGTTCCAGGCAGCGCAGGACGAAATTGGAGAGGCTGGTGATGACCAGATACGTCAAAGCAGCCAGCACCAGGAAAAAGAACAACTGGTAGGTGCTTTTTCCCGCATCCTGGGCGGCTTTTACCAAGTCAGCCAGGCCTATGATCGAGACCAGTGCCGTGGCTTTGAGAATCACCATCCAGTTGTTGCCAAGACCCGGCAAGGCGAATCGCATCATTTGCGGGAACATCACAAAGCGAAAACGCTGAGTGCGACTTAACCCATAAGCCGTGGCCGCTTCGACCTGGCCGCGGGGCACTGCTAGCATGGCGCCGCGGAAGGTTTCGGTGAAATAAGCACCGTAGATGAATCCAAGGGTGATAATCCCCGCGACAAAGGGGTTGATCTCTATGTATTCCCACCCCAGAGCCACTGTAATCAGGGTCAGCCAGGTTTGCAGGCTGTAGAAAATCAATAACATCAGTACCAGATCCGGCACCCCCCGAATCAGTGTGGTGTAGAGCTGCGCCGGCAAACGCAGCAGCTTGAGGCTGGAAAGTTTGGCGCTTGCCCCAATCAGCCCCAGCAGTACGCTGAGCGCCAGGGAAGAAAGGGACAGCTTGACGGTCATCCAGGCGCCTTCGAGCAGCAAAGGGCCGAACCCTTTCAGGCTGAATGCAGAGAGCCCCAGCACGCCTAATAGTGTGTCGAACATGATCAGCAACCTATAGCGATAAGCGCCCGTCCAGCGGACGAGCGCCGGGTGGTTATTTGCCGCTGTAAAGATTCAGATCGCCGAAATGCTGCTTCTGGATCGAATCGTAGGTGCCATCTTCGTGTAAGGCCTGGATCGTTTTATCTATCAATGCCTTGAGCTCTACGTTGCCCTTAGCGATGCCGATGGCTGTTTTGGAGGGAAGATAAGGGCTCTCGACGGACGAGCTGATTTCGTAATCGGCACCCTGCGGCGAGTTGAGAAAACCTAACTTGGCCTGTAATGCGTCCTGCAGGGATGCATCCAGCCGCCCCGCTACAAGGTCGTAATACACCTGATCCTGGTTCTGATAGGACTGAATTTTTACGCCTGCTTTATCCAGAACGGCTTTTGCGTAGGCTTCCTGGATGCTGCCCTGAAAGTAACCAACCGTCTTACCCTTGAGTGACGCCACGTCTGCGCTGAGGCCCGAATTTTTTTTGAACACGTAGGACGTGAATCCGGAAAACAACTCGTTTGAAAAATCGATGGCTTTTTCGCGCGTGGGCGTCACTGTCATGGACGAGAGAATGCCGTCGAACTTACCGGCTCTGAGGCCTGGGATCAGGCCGTCAAAATCGCTCTCGACCCAGATGCATTTGACTTGAAGTTTGGCGCAAATCGAATGACCCAAATCAATATCAAATCCCTTGAGACTGCCATCAGCCGCTTTGGACTCAAACGGCGCGTAGTTAGCATCCACGCCAAAGCGCAATGTGGTGTACTCCTTGGCCGACGCACTATTCGCGCACGACGCAAACAGTAATATCAAACACAGCTTTTTTAGCGAATTCATAAGTACATCCCTAGATTTTGTAGTTGGATTTAAGGGCAGTAAACATCTGACATCGGTAAAACGTTACTTTCATTATTGTTGGTTAAAGCCATCGCTTCGCCTTAAACACTACCTGAGTGCCGCAACTTAACGAATATGGCAAATTGATCGTTATCACGAGCAAAATGCTCGCCGTTCAGGCAGACACCAACTTCATCATCAGCAAGCCACTGACAATCATAATGGCGGCCACAACGCGCAGCAGGCTGGCAGGTTCACCCAGAAAAAAAGTGCCCGCTGCGAATGCCCCCACAGCACCAATACCGGTCCAGATAGTGTAAGCCGTGCCCAGCGGCAAGCTTTTCATAGAGAACGAGAGCAGCGCAAAACTGGCTATTACTGTTATCAATGTAATAACCGTCGGTACTAACCGCGTAAAACCTTCCGACTGCTTCATCGAAAACGCCCAGACAACTTCAAGTATTCCTGCAATCACCAAACTTACCCAAGCCACGAGCTTCTCCTAAAACGCGAGCGAACGAACAGTTAGCCTTTAATAGGGCAAACCTTTTTAACTTTCTTAAAAAGACCCCCGCGAGCACGGGGGTAAAGACGGGTTTGACCAAACCCTGGCTGCGTGACGCCTGTATTTAAATCACTTGAATGTTGCATCCAGAGCGAACGTAATATCCTTGATCAAGTCTTCTGGATCTTCCAGCCCAACAGAAAAACGCAAATGACCGTACTGACGGAACTCTTCGGGATACTTGTCAAAGCCACCCCGTCCCTCTGCCCCCACATGCACGATCAGCGATTCGTCATGCCCTAATGAAACGGCCGAAGTTATGATGCGCAGATTCGAAACAAACCGATTCTGCATATCTGGATCGCCCTTCACCGCGAAGGCCATCATTGCGCCGTATCCCTTGCCTGCAAATTGCCGGCGCGCCAGCTCGTGCTGCGGGTGGGAAGGCAAACCCGGGTAGTAGACGTAGGCGATACGATCGTCGGCATCAAGAAACTGTGCCAGTTTTTCAGCCGTGCTCAACAGTTGTTTCAGACGCAGCGGCAGCGTGACCGACCCGCGCATGATCATCCAGGCATTGAAAGGTGAAATGGTCGCACCGAGGTCGACCAATGCATCATTTTTAATCTTGTAGATCAACTGGTTGGAGCCGATCACTACGCCACCCATCGCATCGCCATGACCATTGATGTACTTGGTCAATGAGTGAATGACGAAGTCGACACCGTGCTCACTCGCGCGGAAAAATGGAGGTGGGGTGAACGTTGCATCTACTGAAATCAGTGCGCCGTGCGCATGAGCAATTTCAGCCAACGCTGCAATATCTGCAACTTTGGTGGTCGGGTTGGCAATCGTTTCAGTATGAATCAGCTTGGTGTTAGGCCGGATGGCTTGACGAACCGATTCCAGGTCACCAACGTCTACAAACGTCGCTTCGATCCCATAACGTTCGGGCAGGAGTTCCGCGAAGAGTCGCCAAACGGCTTGGTAGGTGATGTCGCTGACGATGACGTGGTCGCCACTTTTCAAGAAAGAAAAGAACACCGAATGCAACGCGGCGACACCAGTTGCGAATACCACAGCATCTTCACAACCCTCGAGGGCTGCGAGTTTCTTCTCCAGACAAACCTGGTTGTGGCCTTGATTGCGCGTATACACAAGGCCGTCTGGACTCGACCAGTCCATGGTTGCCGGATCTTCGGGCAAGAGATAGGAGTTAGCCATGACCAATGGCGTACGGACGGCACCACTGGTGACATCCGCGACATTCCCGCCATGAACTGCCAGCGTCGCTGCAGATAATGTTGATAGGTTGTGCTTATCGGGACGCATGTCGATTCCTCTGATTTTATTGTTGTGTCATTCGTTGAAAATTCGAACGATTTGTTTAGCTTCCACTTACACCGTTAATGCAAATAACCTTGGGTTGCGTCATATCTTCATAGGCGAAACGCACACCTTCACGGCCCATGCTCCCGTACTTGAAACCACCGAAAGGCATTGCGTCGAATCGATAGTCCGAGGAGTCGTTGATCATGACGCCGCCCGCCTCAAGCCGCTTGGCTGCCTTCAGCGCAACATTCAAATTACTGGTGAAGATCCCGGCATGCAGGCTGTAGTCTGGTTCGTTGGCGAGCGTCAGGGCCTCATCCAGTGAACCTACGCTCTGGAGTATCACGACAGGGCTGAACACTTCTTCGCACCACAGCTTGCAGTGGCGGTCGACGCTTTCCAGAACGGTGGGCGAATAAAGCGACCCGTTGCGTACATTGCCAAACAGCAAGGTCGCGCCTTTCGCGATGGAGTCATTCACCACCTCCTCGGCGCGCTTGGCTGACGCCTCAGTAATCATCGGGCCGACATCCGTCTGCTCATCCGCGGGATTACCCACGATCAACTGGCTGGTTTTCTCAACGAAGCGTGTTTTGAATGTTTCGTAGAGCGGCGCCTCAATCAGAATCCGCTGGGTACCAATACAATTTTGACCGGCAGCCCAAAAAGCACCCGACACACACGAGTCGACTGTTTCATTCAAATCACAATCGGCCATCACGATGACTGGGGCATTTCCTCCCAGGTCCATCGCCAGTTTCTTGAGCCCGGCTGTACGCGAGATTTGTTCACCCGTGACGAAGCCACCCGTGAACGAAACCATACGTACCGCCCGGTGCGCGACCAAGGCCTTGCCCAGCGCAGCACCTCCTGTGGCGACTGTCACAACAACTGGAGGTAGGCCTGCATCGATAAGAAAATCCACCAGCTTGATCGCTGATAGCGGTGTGAGCTCAGACGGTTTGAGTACAACCGCATTTCCACCCGCAATTGCTGGCCCAAGTTTATGTGCGACCAGATTGAGGGGATCGTTGTAAGGCGTGATCGCGACGATTACACCAAGGGGCTCACGAGTGAACCATCCCTGGCGAGATTCGGATCCGACATAAGCATCGAAAGGGATCACTTCACCGGCATTACGCTTGGCTTCCTCAGCCGACAACTTCAAGGTATTGACGCAACGCAACACCTCCTTTCTCGCCTGCTTCAGCGTTTTGCCCGACTCAGCCACAATCAGTTTGGCAAAGGCGTCCTTATCACGTTCAACCGAGAACGCAGCTTTTTCCAATATGCGTGCACGTTCATGTCGCGGCAGATCCTTGGCAATCAAGGCACCCGAAATAGCCGTGTCGACTATCGTGGTGGCTGATGAAGCAGGGATGTCTGCCACCTCACCCACCTTGCTACCGTCAAACGGGCTAAGCACCGTAATGGCTTTATAATCAGCAGCGAGTGAGAGACTCAAGCTATTCATGATTACTTACCTGACTGGGTTTTGTGCTTGTGAATGCTCACAATATCGGCGAGCAAGGCGAAGGCAGTTTCAAAGCGACCGGCACCAGCGCCCACCACGGTTACAGGGCCGAGAATGGCGGTATTAAACGTAATGGCGTTGGTCGCGCCACTCACACCGCAGAGCGCGTCGTTGGATGGCAATAACTGAGGACTAACAGAGGCCGAGATCGAGCCATCACTCCGTTTCTCTGCGCTGCCGATAAGCTTCCATCGGGCATTGGCTTTGGTCGCCTCAGCAATATCGTTGGCGGTAATTTCAGAGATGCCTTTGCACAGGACATCGCTAGGCTTGAGCTTTGCTCCCAGCAGTTCATTCGCCAAAATGACGACCTTCAGACGTACATCATGGCCCTCCACATCCGCTGTTGGATCAGCTTCGGCATAACCCAACTCCTGGGCCTTTGCGACAGCCTCGGAGAAGTCCAGACCAGTTTCCATGCTGGAAAGGACAAAGTTGGACGTACCGTTGAGGATCCCTTTGAAACCGCTGATTTCCGAACCTGCCAGGGACTCCTTGGCCAAACGGATAACCGGCGTTCCGCTCATGACAGAACCTTCGAACTCGAACCGTGCACCGGTGCTTTCTGCAAGCGCTTTCAAACTATCAGCATGCAGTGCCACCGGCCCTTTGTTGGTGGTCACAACACTGGCGCCCTTCTCCAAAGCCCAGCGGCAGAACGTAGTGGCTGGCTCCCCATCCACGGGGTTTGTGAACGTTGCCTCAGCAACGATATCCGCACCCGAGAAGCGGATGACCGTTTCGTTAGCCGGCTCAGCACTGCCGCCTGGCAAGGTTCTGAAACCACCTTTGGCGGCAGGTACCGTGGCCAATTCATGTGCATCCAGACCGTCTTTGTTGATAATTGAGCCAAGATAAAGGTCGCTGACACCGACAATCTTCAGTTTGAAACCCAACTCATTTGCCCAGAGTGAGTTCTTGTCGGCGATAAGCTGAGTGAGGGCGCGATTGACGCCACCGAAGCCAAGCAGAGCAATTTTATATTCAGTCACGACAAAGATCTCATTGTTATGTTTTGGTGCTGAAATAGTAATTCGTCAACGTGCTTTCACGAATATGGCAAACAGAACGTTATTGCGAGCAAAATGCTCGTGCAACGGCGCACTTTGCTTTGTCCGTGCTACTTGGTGCAGGATAAAACGAAGGAAGTCACGGTATTTAGAACCCCTGGCAGCGCTGAGATTTCACTCCAGACCCTATGGATACGATCTGAACTCATAGCCTCGACCGTCAATACAATATCAAGATCGCCACTCATCACATTGCATGAAATGACTTCAGGCATTGCTACAACAGAACGGACAACTTCAGCATCACGCATCCTGTCTTTACGATAAACGAAGATTAACGCGTTGATGGGCCCGGCATCCGTGGAGGGCATACCTTTAATGATCGTATAGCCCCTGACGTATCCATCGCGTTCCAATCTTTCAATCCGCAGCCTGACCGCATTCCGGGACAAGTTAACTTTCATTGCAATATCATTATGAGCAAGCCGCGCGTTACGCGTGAGCTCTTCCAGTATTTTCTCATCAACTTTATCTAAAACACGTTTCATCTCTAACTCCAAACTTATAACGAGCGAGACTCCGTGTCTGTGGACAACGTCCCGATGAGCTGCTTAAGTGCGCCAACATCGTTAGGAATTGAAACACATCTATAATCGGGTCTAGGAGGAGCACCGATCCCTTTGATGACACCCAGCGCGTCTGATTCATCAATCACTGCAGCACTCTTCGATGGGTGTGTTGTCGCCAGACAGATCATCGGAATAAGCAAGCTGCGCCTGCTGACACGAGCAGCTCGCAGGCCAATTGCGGTGTTGGGACTGACCAGATAACCACTCTGCGCAAACACCTCATGAATGCTCCTGAAAGCATCCGAATCTTCCACGGCCAGAGAGTCGAAAAGTTTACGCGCCTCCAACCATTCATCTTGCTCTAACTGAATCGTACCCTCGCCCTCTAATAACTCCATATTTCGGGCTACTTTTTCTCCGCACCGGTTAAGAATACTCCATTGCAAGCGTTCAAAATTCGAGGCCAGTGAAACGTTCATACTAGGAGTATTGGTAATGCGAATTTTATTACGACTGTAGAGATTAGTTTGGAGAAAGTTATGCAACCCCGCATTGGCATTGGTGGCCACGATCAATTGCCGGATCGGCAACCCCATTTCCCTGGCAATATAGCCCGCATACAGCGCACCAAAATTCGCGGTGGGTACGCTGAAGGCAACTTCTCTGTTAGGCGCCCCTAGTTGAAGCGCTGAATAAAAATAGAAGGAAAGATGTGCAAGCACTCGAACCCAATTCACGGAATTGAACGATAACAGCTGCTGCGTTTCGTTATTGTGCTTGAAGAACTGTTCGCAGAGGCGATGACAATCAGAGTAATCCCCTTCGACAGCAACATTTACTATGTTTTCTTCATTCGCACTCAATAAGCGGCGTCTATGCTCCTCCGTTATTCCTCTGGAGGGATGCAGCACAATGACGGTCACACCTTGCATACCAGAGAAAGCTTTTATAGCAGCAGCGCCTGTGTCTCCACCGGTGCAACCTACAACAAGCGCTTTCTTTCCAGATTTCAGTAAACCGTGCTCAACCAGGCGAGCCATCAATTGGAGACCAAAGTCCTGATAGACGCCTGCTGGCCCATGAAACAATTCCAATATCCACTCATTACTCGCCGTTTGGTAAAGCGGTGCAACCGCTTTGCTTTTGAAGCAGTCAAACGTCTCCTCGAGAATCTGAGACAGCTGATCTTGAGGGATCCAGCTACCCATAAACGGCTCAATCACATGGCGTGCCAGTTCATGGAAAGGAAGCCATTCCAGTCTGGAGAGATCCTCACTTTTGAAGCGAGGAACCTTGAGAGGGACGAACAACCCTCCATCCGGTGCATACGCGCCCATGAGCACGTCACTGAACTCGAATGTTTTGCCAGGGGTCCGCGTGCTGACGTATTTCATAATCTGAGACACCCTCTCGCAATCTTTGAGCCAGCCGCCTCTCTGGCGGTGCTCTGCTGAAATCCAATGCGACGATTTAAATCGCTTGCCATCCAGCTTCCTTCCATTGACTATAAAAGTCAATATAGTGACTATTCCATTTGTCCAATGGCACTTTTTTCAGCCATACGCAAAGAGGCCTTCGGCGCTACCTCATCGAATAGCACAAGACATCTGTCAGCTTAGAAATCCGGGAGAACACCATGTGTGCCAAGAACCTTCTGCATTCGCTTTACCAGTACAAGGCATGGTCTGAGGAGGAGCTATTCAAATGCTTGAAAGCCCCGGCGGCGAAATCCTATCCAGACGAAATGGCGAAAGCGACGTACTGGCTCAGCCACATCAACATTGTTGATCAGCTGTTTATCGCCAGACTGCAAGGAAACCCAGACGAATTTGACTCCGTCGTGACTGACCAACCGCCGAACCTGACTCAGCTAGAAGAACAATTTTCCATAGCGAATCAATGGTTTGTTGAGTACACCAAATCAGTCACCGCAATGGAGTTGTCTGATCCAGTGGCGTTTATTTTCAAGGACGGGAAGCCAGGCAACATGACGAAGGAGCAAATCCTGGCGCATGTGCTTTCCCATGGTCTGCAACATCGAGGGGGTATCGGAACTATCTTGCCACGCGAGATCCTGCAGGATCACAAGGACCACTTCACAACGTTTTTGAAACGCTAGTAACCTGTTCGCCTGCCTCATGGAGCATGGTGGGCAGGCGTCCTCCTTCTATGTAAGAAGCCAGGTTCAGTTCAGTTCGAGCTCGTCGATCACCGAGGCAATTTGCTTACGCCCTTCACCACTTATCGTTCGGAGCGGCAGGGGCACGCTTGGATGCTGGGTAAATCCACGAAGCTCTGCGGCAGTCGCCACGACACGAAAGCTACCTCCAAATTGCCTGAACAACGACCAGAGTGGCTTTAAGCACTCAGAAAGGCGTGTGGCCTCATGGGCATCACCAGACAATGCCGCTCGCGTAATCGCTAGCGCCGTCTTGGGAAACAGCCCTCCCATGACGGAGTACCAGGCGTCGCAGCCAGCATTCATGCCGACAGCTGCAAACACATCACCACTCACCCCGATCGTAACGTGGTTCGGAACCAGCTCTCGAAGACGATCCACGCGTGCCTTGGCAAGATATGGCGCCTCGGGAACGCCAGGGATTTTGATTGAGCTCACATTCGGCAACTCGGCAATGCGTCCATGCAGCTCGTCAGTAAATTCGAAATGGGTGGTACCGGGATTGTCATAGACACATAGCGGAACTGAGATATTGGCCGTGACCGTTTCATACAATGAAAAGACATCTTCCGCAGATAGCTTCTGATAGGAAACAGGTGGCAGCAACAAGGCTCTGACCCCCACCTTTTGTGCCTCCTCGGCCAGTAATAGCACGTCACGCGTGCGTAGCGATCCAATGCTGACCATGACAGGCACATTGCCCGCTGCTTCTACTGCCAACTGAGCAACTCGAGAGCGCTCAGCCCGAGAAAGATACGCATAGCTTCCGGTAGAACCGAGTGCACCGATGGAGTCGACATTCGCTGCTGCCAGTTGTTCAACAAGACGAGTAAACGCATTTTCATCCACACCTTGCTCATTCATAGGCGTCAAAGGAAATGCACTAAGGCCGGTAAACATCATTCATGACTCCAAGGTTTCGTTTGTTGACTAATTGGCTCCAGGACCAATCAGTGAGCTCTCAATCTGAATGCCTGGCATCATCAGTTGCAAGCCTTCGATAAGCTTGTCACCTGCTTCCGTCAGCGCTTCGAGAGGCATTGCCGGCAAACTTTCCAGAATGAACCACATGTGTTTTGCATCAGCACTCAGCCGTGTTCTGACACCTTGCCGCCAATTCCAACGACGGCATGTCACGCCATTATCGTCACGCCATACCACTTCGCCGGCGTCTGGATACTCGTAAGCTGGAGCACCTTCTTTCATGGTGTCAAAAGGCTCAGTGCCATCTGCGACCACGAGCTGAGGCGAGCCCACATAGGCGTCTATGTTTTCCCCGCCTACTGGAATCGCATACTCGATACTGATGGCATTGTAGAGATCAACTATGGGATCCAGGCTCGGCAAGCTGCCATCACGTAAAACCCGCTTGCGCAACGCTTCGGCTGAGCAAGGCGTACGTTGCGGCTTAGCCCCGAATTTTCGAAAGGTCTCTGCCCATGCTGCCAGATGGGCTTCTCCCCAGCCGGGTCCATCTGACAACACTGACAGGCAAGCGCGATCCAAGGCCTCTTGAGCAACGCCAGGGTTGGTGAGGGGCGCAGCCCGCACTACGATGCTCAGCGCCCTGAAGCCCGGTGCCAGCTCTGCAACGGTTTGGTCAATTAACGGCAGTACGGACAGCATCAAAAATCTCCAGTGATCCACATGTCGTTTCATGCTAGCCACTGGCGACCAAAAAAGTCAATATATCGACCTGACTGATCAGACATAACTACTGAGCAGATTGACGACACTAGCGGCAAGCGTCGAGAATCCCTTTCAACTTTTTCTCATGATCATCAACAATGACCATAAATACCGGTATATCGACCGCGCCTGGCGCTGATGCTCAGACTGTGAGCCTGGCAGTTGCGCGAACGCTCAAACACGCACGAAAGAATCAGAAAATCACGTTGGATGAGCTATCCCGTCGCTCAGGCGTGAGTAAAGGAATGGTCGTCGAAATTGAGAAATGTACGGCTAACCCGAGCATTGGCATCCTTTGCAAAATCGCCGCAGCGTTGGGGCTTTCTGTTGCAGACATCGTCAATGTGACGGACGCCCCTGCTGCCCACATTATCGACAGTCAGGAGATCCCTACTCTCTGGACCGGTGATCTGGGTGGGACAGCCCGGCTTCTTGCAGGAACGACAGGCCCCAACATGATCGAACTGTGGCGCTGGGAAATGTGTCCAGGTGAATCCTTTTCGTCACAAGGGCATCCTCAGGGCACGCTTGAATTGTTCCATGTGGAGAAAGGGACGCTGAAATGTATTGTCGGGGAAACAGAATTAATCATCCCATCAGGTAGCTCTGCAGTGGCGAAAACAGACGTTCCGCACTCCTACGCCAATGCAGGTAGGTCCAGGCTAGTCTTCACCATGTCGGTCACTGAAATACACCAGTAAACGAGCCCTCAAGCTCATCAGCGCTGGTGAATATTCTATCGGTTGGTGCTCTGGCAAAGTGCGAGGTTCGTCAACATACTTCCGGCGCTAGGCAGAGCCATCTCACTGCCATTTCTCGTGATTTTTTGCCCTCTGCCGGGAGTTCGACGTCAATGAGGGTGGTATGGTCGAGGGTGCGTTGATCGAAAAGCTCGCACCTCAGCCTCTATGGCGTTCGCCCGGCTCAACAAGGCCAGGTGCACGACATTTTCCAGCTCGCGGATTAGGCGCACGCTGTAGAGTTCACGAAAGTGCCCCCCTAGCGACAGGATGTCTACCAGCTGTTCCTGCATTAACAGAACGCCACCTGGATGGTGTTAATGCAATAGAACAGATCGAGGCGGAAGTTGCCGGTCTCGACCACCTGCTCCAGGTTGACGTTGGTCGCGGTGAGCGGGCATATATCGATCTCGCTCGGCTTGCGCGAACCGATACGCACCACTTCCTGCTCCAGCAAGACCCGCAGCAGTTTCACCCGCTGCGACAACGTCAGGTCGCCGATCCGGTCGAGGAATAGGGTGCCGCCATGTGCCTCTTCGAACCTACCGGCGCGTCGCCCGACCGCACCGGAGAACGAACCGGCCTCGCGGTCGAAGAACTCGCTCTCGGCCAGATACTCGCTGATCCCCGCGCATTACCGCAACGAAGGCGCGGTGGCGTCCGCTGGCGGAAAAGATACAACGCGCCAACAGCTCCGCGCCGCCTGTCTTTCCATTGATCGGAACCGGCCCCGCCTTCAGCCCCCCGCCTTGGCCAGGATCGACTGCAGCAGCACATCGCCCCCCCGCCGTTGACCACTCCGGGGAGATCTCCTCCGATTCGGAATCTAGGGCAAAGCAATCACGTTCATGAAAGCTGAAATCTACTTGCCTGCTTGATAGTTTGACGGAACATTCAAGGCGCCTTGCTCACCTCAACGAAACCAGAACAGCTACCTCGCTCAACGCATGAGTTAAGTTCCGTGGCCGCCTGACTCACTTCAGTCAATTACTAGGACTGGTTAAAATACGAAGCTATGCCCTAGCTCTCCTTCCATCCATTCCAGGAATCGTCTGACTCTAGGAAAACTGGAGTGCGCTTTCGGAAAGACCAAATGGTGGGCGGCCACCGGAGAACTCAATGCTTCGGGGGCGACCTCAACCAGCGAACCGCTGGCGAGGTACTTTTGCGCCAGCAGCGTACTCTCGAGGGCAAATCCCAAGCCGTGGCTTGCCGCTTCCAGGCTCATGTAGGACCGATCAAAGCTTAAGGCATAAGGTTTTTCGGGGCGCGCAAGACCATGCTGCGCGAACCACTCAGGCCACCTGAGCAAGGTCGCTTCGGAAAGGATCAGGTCCTCTGCCAGTAGATCAGCTGCGTTTTCGACCGAGCAGCGTGAGATCAACTTCGGTGAGGCCAGCACAGCGAAGCTTTCGTTGCGCACGGTGCGCACTTCGTAGCTGGGCCAATTAGGCCGGCCGTGGCGAATATCGACATCAATCTTGTCTTGGCTGAAATGCAGCGACTCGTAGGAGCATGACAAATTGATCTGGATGTCCGGGTTGGTCATGCGGAATGACTCCAAACGGGGCATAAGCCAGAGCAATCCAAAGCTGGGGGAGGAATGCAGCCGCAGGCAATCCAGACTGACGTCACTCGCTGCACGCTCTGTGGCGACTTCCAAGCTCTGCAACAACCCGGAAATGTCCTTCAAATACTGCTCACCGACCGGTGTCAGCGTCACCCCACGCGCCGCCCGCACAAACAATTGTCGACCAATCATGACTTCCAGCTTGGCTAGTTGATGGCTGATCGCTGAGGGCGTGAGGTCCAGCACTTCGGCCGCCCTTGCCAGGTTACCGAAACGGGCTGTCTGCTCGAAGGCTTGAATTGCTCTCAGCGGTGGCAGATTGGATGAAGCGGTATCGTCCTGGCGCATCAGTTCAGCCTATTGTTTTGGTCATACCCGGGCAGCCCCATTCAACCATCTGCGGTTTGAATTGACGAGTGTTGAATTTTATTCATGTAACAGTGACGTTTGCGTTATTGCTCGGCATGTCGACGGGGACCACTCTGACTCATCGATCGCTGAATCGAACCATAAAAACAATCAGAGGTATCCCTTATGCTTCTTCAAGGAAAAGTCGCCATCATTACTGGCGCTGCATCGGAACGTGGTATCGGCCGCGCAACTGCTGTTACCTTCGCTAACCAGGGCGCCCGTGTGGTGATCCTGGATCTCGACGAATCCGCTGCCTGTGACGCCGCGGCCGCCCTCGGCGAAGGCCATCTGGGTCTGGCTGCCAACGTCGCAGACGAAACTCAAGTCAAAGCGGCCGTTGCCAAGGTCGTCGAACAGTACGGCCGTATCGACGTACTCATCAACAACGCCGGCATCACGCAGCCGATCAAGACCCTGGATATCCGCCCTGGCGATTACGACAAGGTCTTGGATGTGAGCCTGCGCGGCACGCTGTTGATGTCACAGGCTGTCATTCCCATCATGCGCACTCAGTCCTCAGGCAGCATCGTCTGCATGTCGTCCGTATCCGCTCAGCGCGGCGGCGGCATTTTTGGCGGCCCACACTACAGCGCAGCGAAAGCCGGTGTGCTTGGATTGGGCAAGGCAATGGCACGGGAATTCGGCGCTGACAACATCCGGGTCAACTCCATTACGCCCGGTTTGATTCATACCGACATCACCGGCGGCCTGATGCAGGACGATCGCCGCCACGCGATCATTGAAAGCATCCCGCTGGGCCGGCTGGGGGCGGCGCAAGATGTTGCCAACGCGGCACTGTTTCTCGCCAGTGATTTGTCCTCGTACCTCACCGGAATCACGCTGGATGTAAACGGCGGCATGTTGATCCACTGACAGGTGCGATCACCTACAGCCCTTTAAGTTCTGGATCGAAGATACGTCGGGCCACATGCCTGACGTTCTATAAAAACAAGAGATCAGACCATCATGATGACCACCATGACGCTCGACGCTGTGTCCACAGTGCGCTCAAGCGCGTATCGCAAAACTGCCTGGCGATTGATGCCTTTTTTGATGCTGTGCTATCTGTGCGCTTACCTGGACAGGGTAAACGTCGGGTTTGCAAAGCTTCAGATGATGAATGACCTGTCCCTGAGCGAGACCGTATACGGGCTTGGTGCCGGCGTGTTCTTTCTTGGCTATTTCCTCTGCGAAGTGCCGAGCAACCTCATCCTTCACAAGGTCGGCGCCCGTCGCTGGATTGCGCGCATCATGATCTCCTGGGGCATCATCTCCGCCCTCTTCGCCTTCGTCGAAACGGCCTGGCAGTTTTATACGTTGCGCTTTCTGCTCGGTATTGCCGAAGCAGGTCTCGCACCGGGTCTGCTGCTCTACCTCACTTATTGGTTCCCCTCCTACCGCCGCGCGAAAATGACCGTCCTGTGGTTCATCGCCATCCCACTGTCTGGAATGATCGGCGGGCCTCTTTCAGGCTACATCATGACCAAGTTTGCAGGCTTTCATGGCTGGGCGGGCTGGCAGTGGATGTTTGTGCTTGAAGCCATTCCCACCGTCATCGTTGGCCTGATGGTGCTGGCTTACCTCAAAGATGGCGTTCACCAGGCGACCTGGCTGACTTATGAAGAAAAGACGCTGGTCAGCGAGGAGTTGGCCGAGGACAACAGCCGCAAAGTCTCCCATGCATCGGTCGGTGCATTCTTGCGAGACCGCCGCCTATGGATCCTTGCCTGCATATACTTTTGCGTGGTCATGGGCCAGTACGCGATCACCTTTTGGTTGCCGACGCTTATCCGCAACGCCGGGGTTTCCGATCCGATGCACATCGGCTTACTCACCAGCCTTCCCTACATGTGCGCCATCGTAGCAATGGTGTTCATGGGTCGTAGCGGGGACAAGCATCAGGAGCGCCGCTGGCATTTGGTTGGACCCATGATTGCCGGGGCCATTGGTCTCACGATGGCTGCGATGTTCGGAGGTAACCTGGCTCTGTCGATATTGAGCCTCTGCCTCGCGGCGGCGGGTGTCCTTTGCGCTTCTTCGTTGTTCTGGATGTTGCCTACTACATTGCTCGGTGGAGTCTCCGCGGCTGCGGGGATCGCCGGAATAAACAGCTTTGCCAATCTTGCGGGGTTCTGCTCGCCGTTTCTGATTGGATGGATCACCACCACGACCGGTTCGAGCGCCATTGGCATGTACCTGATTACCGGCGTGCTGTGCATCGGCGCCTGTTTGGTGCTGCGCATCCCCGCCGCTTCGGTCAATCGTTGAGTTAACGGAGAATTCCCCCATGACTGCCAATCCATCTCGTGCGTCGTCCACCACTCTGGTGCAGCGCGCACATAACATTCGCCGCCATGCTTTGCGCATGGGTCAAGTTCAGGGTCAAGGCTATGTCGGTCAGGCATTGGGCGCGGCAGACCTGCTGGCGGTGTCGTACTTCCACGCGTTGAACTACAAGCCTGAAGATCCTGAGTGGGAACAGCGCGATCGCTTTTACCTCTCCATCGGTCACTACGCGATCGCGTTATATGCCGCTTTGATTGAGGCTCAAATCATTCCCCTGGATGAACTTGAAACCTACGGCTCAGACGATAGCCGTCTGCCCATGTCCGGGATGGCCGCATACACCCCAGGCATGGAGATCACCGGTGGCTCGCTTGGCCAAGGACTGGGGATTGCGGTGGGTGCCTGCCTTGGTTTGAAGCGCAAACAATCCGCCTCTTTCGTTTACAACCTTTTATCGGATGGCGAGCTGAATGAAGGCTCCACCTGGGAAGCCGTGATGTCAGCTTCGCACTGGAAACTCGACAACCTTATCGCCATCGTCGACGTCAATAATCAGCAAGCCGATGGGCATTCCAGTGAGGTGTTGGCTTTTGAACCTATTGTTGACCGGTGGCAAGCCTTTGGCTGGTTCACCCAACGCGTAGACGGCAACGATCTGGACGCCTTGGTTAAAGCGTTCGATGCCGCCCGCAGTCATCCAGCCGCTCAGCCCAGAGTCATTATCTGCGATACCAAAATGGGCAAAGGCGTGCCGTTCCTGGAAACCCGTGAAAAGACGCATTTCATCCGCGTGGATGAGCATGAATGGGATGTGGCCCTGAACAACCTCGAAGAAGGGAAAACTGTATGAGTAACGCAAATAACGCTACGGCTCAGGCGCCCGTGATCGTGAAGAAAAAGCTGACGACCTCCGCGATGATTGCCTCGATTGCTGCTGAAGGTCAGGCCACCCGATCCGCTCCATTTGGCCACGCGTTGGCAGCACTCGCGGATCAGCGCTCGGATATCGTTGGTTTATCCGCTGACTTGTCCAAGTACACCGACCTGCACATCTTCGCGAAGGCGCATCCCGAGCGTTTCTACCAGATGGGAATGGCGGAACAATTATTGATGAGCGCGGCAGCGGGTATGGCCCGGGAGGGCTTCGTCCCCTTCGCGACCACTTACGCGGTTTTCGCTTCGCGCCGCGCCTATGACTTCATCTGCATGGCGATTGCGGAAGAAAACCTCAATGTCAAAATCGTCTGCGGTCTGCCAGGACTGACCACAGGATACGGCCCAAGCCACCAGGCAACCGATGATTTGGCGATCTTCCGCGCAATGCCGAATCTGATGATCGTCGACCCCTGCGATGCACTGGAAATCGAACAGGCGGTACCCGCCATCGCAGCGCATCAAGGGCCGGTCTACATGCGTTTGCTGCGCGGCAACGTACCGCTGGTGCTTGACGAATATGGCTACAAATTCGAGATCGGCAAAGCCAAAACCCTGCGTACGGGGAACGAGGTTTTGATCATCTCCACCGGTTTGATGACGATGCGCGCCCTGGAAGCGGCCAAAGAACTTCAAGCTGATGGCGTGGATGTCGCGGTGCTGCACGTACCCACTATCAAGCCTTTGGATGAGCAAACGATTCTGGCTGAGGCCAGAAGGCCGGGACGGTTGGTGGTCACCGCGGAAAACCACTCAATCATAGGCGGATTGGGCGAAGCCGTGGCAACAGTGTTGCTGCGTAACGGGGTTACGCCGATGTTCAGGCAGATCGCTCTACCGGACGCGTTCCTCGATGCTGGCGCGCTCCCTACGCTGCACGATCGCTACGGTATTTCTACTCAGGCCGTGTGTGCGCAAATCAAGGGTTGGTTATAAACGTCTAAAGCTGCAGGGGGCTGATTGCGCCCCCTCGCAAGGAGGCACGACCATTGGGCACTGACAGGCTGCTCGACCCTTCTTACATGTTTTTCCTGGAAGAACCTTCCAGTGAATGGACACTCGCCACCCTCCCCGGCATCCGAAGCTGAATCAGTGCGGGCTATGCAACATCCCGGCCGGCGCACTGCGAACAGCGCTGGACAACGGACGCTGCAAGCACTGCCAGGGTTCGTCTATGTATTTATCGACCCGACCAACCGATTGAAGGTCAGACACTGCCTGCCATGTTGTACCTGCACGGAGGAGGTTTTGTACTGGGAAGTCCAGAGATGGCCGACGACTACCTGGCAGATCTCGCTAACGAACTGAAAGCAGTGATCGTTGAGTCGATTACAGGCTAGCGCCGGAGCATCCCTTTCCTGTTCCTCTGGAAGACTGCTATACGGCGCTGAGCTGGCTGTTCCGCCAGGGCCCCGCTCTTGGCCTGGATACGCAAAGAGTAGTGATCCTGGGCCACAGCGCAGGCGGCGGACTGGCTGCCGCATTGGCGCTGCTCGTTCGTGAGAGGGCCCAGCACTCGGTAGCAGGCCTGGTGATGATTTATCCAATGCTCGATCACAGAACTGGCTCAGCGACCGCCCCTTCTGATAACCCCACCACGGGAAGGTTAAGTTGAGGGCGGGAAGCGAACCAGTTTTGCTGGCAATGCATGCAAGGGTCATACGAGCTCGACGACAGACAAGCATTCCTGTTTTCCGCAGCCCTTGCGTCTGATCTGCGGGGACTGCCGCGAAGCTTTATAGGGGTTGGCGCCTTGGATTTGTTTTTGGAGAAAGACGTCGACTTCGCGTTAAAGCTGTCGCGCTCAGGCGTGCCCATAGAGCTTCACGTTTACCCAGGCGTACCGCATATGTTCGATCAGTATCCTGGCTCGGTTACCGAACAATGCCGGAACGACGTGGCAGCCGCGCTTGGAAAAATGTGGACAGCATGATCGATTGCATCAGATGACCCCATTTGTGCTCATTCCAGAAAAAAGCGCCTGGAGCAGACATATCGTTCTGGATGCGAGCTGCGATATCTCGCAACGCCACCGTAGCTATTTACAGTCGTAGCAAAACCATTCAACCCACCTACGCAGCACGAATGCAGGTTGACCAGATTGGCATCGACGACAGCGCTGTAACCATCAGCCCCACACAATCCAGTCATGGACTAATAAAAATTTCCGGCTAACGTAGCCACGCCGACCAGCGCTATTTCTCGCTGATGTCCTGCAGCTTCAGAATCAGCCCGTTGCCCAAAAACCTGGAGGTTAATGGCACACCATCTGTCATCGGAGCTGATGACAGATGGTTACAACATTCGACATGTACGCTGTTCATGGCCAGCCTACAAAATAAAATAAACCATTGCAGGAATAGCTGACATGAGCCACGTTTTCCCAAAAAATTCGCCTGTCTTCTCCGGAGTTATGAGTCCTTCGCGTGTTGAGGCTGACATCGTTGATCTAGAGATAGAAGGCGAATTACCTCCTCAATTGAACGGTGCACTGTACCGTGCCGGGCCAGACAATCGGTTTCCACCGATGCTTGGCGACGACACCATCGTGCATGGCGACGGAATGATCACCATGCTACGTATCCAGAACAAGCGCGCCAGTTTTCGCAGCCGATACGTACGCACTGACCGTTTCTTGGCAGAGGAAGAAGCCGGTCGATCATTGTTCGGTGCCTATCGTAACCCCTACACAGATGACCCCAGCGTTGCTGGTGTGGATCGCGGCACAGCCAATACCAATGTCGTGTTCCACGCCAACCGTCTATTGGCACTCAAGGAAGATGCACTTCCGATTGAGATTGATCCACTGACGCTGGAGACCATCGGAAAGTGGAATGCCGAAGGCACAATTACTAGCCCAGTGGTCACCGCTCATCCACACCCCGACGCACGGACAGGCGAATTGCTGATGTTCGGGTATCAAGCCAAGGGAATAGGAAGCAACGACGTGGTCTTCCTGCCAGTGAATGCCGATGGCCGAGTACCGCGGGAAACTTGGTTCAAAGCCCCCTACCCTTGCCTGATGCATGATTGGTTTGCAACCGAGCACTACGCACTCTTCCCTGTCTCGCCCGCCGTGACATTCCCGGAAAGGGTAAAAAAGGGCGCACCGTATTACATGTGGGACAGCACCAAACCCAGCTACATTGGCGTATTACCGCGCGACGGCAGCAGCGAACCGCGCTGGTTCAAAGGGCCTGCGCGTTTCGCCATGCATTTCGTCAATGCCTGGGAAGAAGACGGGCGAATCATACTGCAAGCAACCATGGCCTCTCCGGAGTCCCCACCGATGTTTCCTCCAGCCGATGCTGCAGAACCGCCCACAGAGTGGAAAAACGGCACCATCAAGATCGTCAACTGGTCGATGGACCTGAGTGACACCAAAGACCGAATCGAGGAAATCGATCTGATCGATGACGATCTGTTCATCGAATTTCCGCGCATTGACCCTCGCGTCGAAACGATTCGGCACCGCTATGCTTGGTGGCTGCGTAAGGATTTCCGTCGCCCTTCGGTTCCACACCTGTTGTCGGTTGTAAGCTTCAATGGCATCGAACGGCGTGATGAACTGACGGGCGAATTGGATACCTATTGGACAGACGATCGCTGGGCACTGGGTGAGCCGCTGTTCGTGCCGCGCCAGCCAGAAAGCGCCGAGGGGGACGGTTTTATAATCGCCCCGGCCTTCCGGATCGAGGGGCAAGGCAATGCTTACCTGGTCTTCGAAGCGATGAACATTGCGCAGGGGCCGATTGCCACGGTTCATGTGCCATTCCACTTCCGGCCTGCCTTTCACGGAAATTGGGTGACGACTGAAGAAATCGACATCGCAGTTGCCATGCGTACGGCGCGCGCCTGATTAATCTTGGCCACGGCAGATTAGGCCGCTACTCCCTCCCTCTGATGACCACTTCGATTTGCGCGGTGGTCATTATGTCAGCTATCCACTCGCTTCCAAGATCCAGTCAAAACAGCTAAAAATAAGGCTAGACTCAGCAAGAACGCCAAATAAGTACAATCAAATGGCGCAGGGAGACGATGATGGCATGGGTCACAGTTCCTGACATAGCCAGTGTGGAAATGGGATGGCTTGCGCATCTCATCGACAGCATTGGCACGCCGAACATGGATTTTGCGATGCTGAGCGCAGTGAACATGCTTGTGCCGGTAGAAGAGATCTCCGGTTACTTAGTCGATGCTTCACTCAATCCGTTCGGCTCTTACGGCCGCAGGGCAGACAGCTTACAGCGCGCCAAGAGTTATGCGCTGCATCACCACAAACATGACCCGCTGATTCAGGAGCTACGTACCCAACACTCACCCGGATTGATGCTCGTAAGGGTTGATCAAGCCTCGCGAATCCAGGACACCTGGCTGCGTTGGAACCACTTTGACGAACCCGGCTTTCGTTCACGAGTGTCGTTCGTGCGCACTAACCCGAATGGGTGGTCGATGATCAATTTCTTTCTGACCTGCGATACACCCGACGATCGTATGCTCGCAGAGCTGATGCGATTCTCGGTCGCCGCTTTTCCTGTTGCACGACGCCACTTTCAGCTACCCGATTGGGAACTACAGAATCTAGGACTAAACTCTGCCGCACGTTTGGAGACAAAACTGGCCGAACATTTCCCAACCCTGACGCCCCGCGAGCGTAGCGTTTGTGCATTCACAATGCTGGGAAGGAACTCGCGGGAGATCGCCATGCAATTCAACATCACTCCAGCTACCGTTCTGACCTATCGTCGGCGCGCCTACGAGCGACTCGGTATCAATAGCGCTGCGCAGCTGCTTGCCCACCTCATCTAGTGACTTTGGATACCGTCCATACAGCCGACCTCGCGTGCCTGACAGATAGGTCGCAGGCGACCGACCCATTGCGCAATCATACTAATCAACTCAAATAGTCAGTCAATGCGTTGTTCAGCCTGCGCTGACCGAGCTATGCCATCTGAGCTGATTACTTAAGTGGTCGTACGTTTTCCTTACTCTTTGAAGGCGCCTCCCCTGCCTTATCACTTTCAAAGAGTTTCAATTATGAACGACATGATAGCTGTGCAATTGCCTGATCTCGAAGGCAGACTGTGTATAGATTTTGCAACCCGACAACGGTTGGCCACAGACCTTGGCAATATTCTTTCAGAAGTCCCCTGCGCGGTACTGCAGCCGCACTCCGCACACGACATCGCACTGGTACTGACAGCGGCCGAACAGCAGGGACTGTCAGTCACAGTCAGAGGGTTGGGACGATCGGTCTACGGACATACTGTTGTGCGCCCTGGCGGTGTGCTAATTGATATGTCAGGGCTCAATAAAGTGCACAAGGTTGAACAAGACCGATGCATCGTCGATGCGGGCGCTACTTGGACCTCTGTAATAGAAGCGACAATCGCGCATGGGCTGACCCCTCCCGTGCTAACAGATTTTGTAGACCTGAGCGTAGGAGGCACGCTTTCCTGGGGAGGGATGGGCGCAATGTCCTTCCGCCACGGCCTCCAGGTCGACAACGTGCTCGAACTTGAAGTCATAACCACGGATGGCAAGCTCCACCATTGCTCCCCCGAAAAAGAAGCCGACCTTTTCTATGCTGTCCTGGGGGGAATGGGATTAGTCGGGGTGATGACGCGTGTCACCCTTCGCTTGATTGCAGCGCCCAAGTGGGTTCGTCGCCTCCAAATTCCTTATCCCGATGTTGCAACCATGCAAGAGGATCTGCTGAACCTGGTGAAAGAACAGCGTGTTGACGCAGCGGAAGGGCTGATTGTTGCACCGCGCGGCAGATGGGAATGCCTGATGGAAATATCGATATTCCATGACACAGGGGAGCCTGACGAAGAGTTTGCGCTGCGCGGTTTGCATGGCGCAGTGGGCGCAACTTCCCGGATTGACTCGACCTACGCTGAGTTTGTCACACGCCTTGGCGACGTCAAGACGCTTGCGTGCCGACCTACCGAGACGCCGCACGCTCATCCCTGGTGGTCAACCATGACCTCTCAGAACCTCAGTACCGATCTCATCGACCAACTGGTCGACAATATGGATGCTTCGAAGGCCGGCCCGTTTGATCTGATCGTCACCTACCCTGTGCCGACTGCGGTCTCGCGTACTCCATTGCCGAGGGTGCCGGATGCAGAGTGGCTATTTGTCGTTGCCCATTTCCTATGTGTCGACGCTGCCGATCATGTGCGGATTGCTGAAACACTCTCGCAGAACCGCCAGTTGTTCGAACAGTCAGCCGTCGCCCACCCTCACGGAGCTGTAGATCCGGTTAGTGCCGTTGATTACTCCAAAAGCGAATGGAAAGCACATTTCGGCGATGTGTGGCCGGCCTTCGAGGCCGCCAAGCACAAATACGACCCCCAAGGCACATTGGACAAGGCGCGTAGCGTTTTCTGAAAGGTGCCAAAGAGGTGAATGCCCAAGAGGAACTGCAAGCTGATATCGAGTGGGCGCCTGCCGTTCTTCCTGCGGATCTTACATAACTGAAAATCTGCGTTGTTCCTGGTTCTACACCATAGGTCGGGTTCAGTTGGGCTCTTGTGCGAACAACATGTCAGCAGAGCTGATGACAGATGCGACCCCGCCCCACACCTATTCTGAGCGCCGGTGGGAGTTGCTCAACTGACCAAGATCCCCCGAATAAGCGAGACGCCGTCGGTAGCAACCAACTGATAGTCGACGCTAACGCGTGGCGTGCACTTTCTAATAATAAGAGAACAATAATAATGACCAATATAAAAAAGAGCGTTTGTTTCCTATTAGCCCTTACTGCAATAGCACTGTTTTCAAGAGCAGTTCAAGCGAAGGAAGGCGCGGATTGGTATCCCTACGGTTCAGAAACTTGGATGGCGGGGGTGACGCCTCCTCCAGGCGTTTATTTTATCGATTACCTGGGGTACTACTCCGGCGATCTGCGTGACGGCAACGGAAGAAAGGCTCCAAGCTCCATCCACGCCTGGTTCAACGCATTCCGGATAGCGCATGTTACTGATCTCGACATTCTCGGAGGAAATTTTGCGTGGCATCTGATTCAACCTACAGTGCACACGTCGTCCCAATCCCCTGCTGGAGGAGTGTCTGGAACCCGCTTCGGCGATTTGACCCTGGGATTGGCTAATACTTGGCGCCACAATAACTCGAGCTGGGTGGCCGGGCTGGGGATAAACCTTCCCACGGGTTATTACAGAGCAGGCCGCCCACAAGAAAGTGTAGGGACTGGATACTGGAGCGTAGAGCCCTCTCTCGCTTATACCTACCTGAGTGATACCGGATGGGAGTTTTCAACCAGGCTTGCTTACTTTCTGAATGCCACGAATCACGATTACAAGCGCGCTCCCAAAACTCAGTCAGTCGACTACCACTCAGGTGACGAGCTCCATGTCGACTACCTGATTGGAAAGCGCTTCGGCCCCATGGGGATCGGTATTTCAGGTTATTGGGTGAAGCAAATTAACGACGACGAAATCGATGGATCAGCAGTGCCCGCCACCCCATTCACTTCCAAGGGACGCAGAGGACAAGTATTCGCTATAGGCCCGAGCGCGACCTACCAGACAAAGTCAGGAATCTCCGTAAGCCTGCAGTGGAACCATGAGTACAACGTCAGGAATCGTTTCGGTGGCGACAAGACCCTGATGAAATTCAATGTGCCATTCTGACCCCCATTACCGGCGTGTTCAAAACTTGAACATTACCCACCGTACTCACGAAAGGAAAGTCCCATGCCCCAAGCATACTCAGAATTCCATCTGCAACCCATCGCAGGTCAATGGCGAGAAGGCTCGGCCAAAAGCATCCTGAGTGTCACTGATCCGTTCGACCAGCAGCTGCTGTGTGAGATCACCATGGCGAACGAAAAGGACGTGGACCAAGCTTACGAAGCTGCCCGCCAGGCGCAAAGAAATTGGGCTGCACAGGGACCCAGTG
The DNA here is from genome assembly GCF_054897805.1 of Pseudomonas sp. GT1P32. Classification (NCBI taxonomy): domain Bacteria; kingdom Pseudomonadati; phylum Pseudomonadota; class Gammaproteobacteria; order Pseudomonadales; family Pseudomonadaceae; genus Pseudomonas; species Pseudomonas sp. GT1P32. The sequence goes on along the minus strand of NZ_CM142704.1, from coordinate 721,234 downwards.
CGCGCTCGGCAGTGTTGCTGCGTGCGGCTCAAATTCTTGATGAGCGTCATGAAGAGCTGGTTGGCTGGATCATCCGCGAATCGGGCAGTACGCGGATCAAGGCCGAAATTGAGCTGCATTCCGCTCGCGCCATCACCCTGGAAGCTGCAAGCTTCCCCAATCGCGCGCATGGACAAATAGTGGCATCGGACATTCCCCACAAAGAGAGCCTGATATACCGCAAACCCCTCGGCGTGGTTGGCCTGATCAGCCCATGGAATTTCCCCTTCCACCTTACCCAACGGTCGCTGGCTCCGGCCTTGGCTCTTGGCAACGCAGTCGTCATCAAGCCGGCCAGTGACACGCCAATATCGGGAGGTTTGCTCCTGGCCAAAGTGTTTGAGGAAGCCGGTTTGCCGCCCGGAGTGCTGAGTGTCTTAGTAGGTGCCGGGAACGAAATTGGCGGTCCCTTCGTGCGCCATTCGGCACCAGGGCTGATCTCATTTACCGGCTCAACCCCTGTAGGACAGAATATTGCACAGCAGGTCGGAGCGTGTGCACATCTGAAGCACGTGGTCCTTGAGTTGGGTGGTAACAACCCATTCGTGGTGCTGGCCGACGCAGACCTGGAGCAGGCAGTGAAAGCCGCAGTATTTGGCAAGTTTCTGCATCAGGGACAGATTTGCATGGCCATCAATCGCATCATTGTCGAGGCCCCCCTGTACGACGCGTTTATCACCGGCTTCATTGAGCGAGTCCGCAGCCTCAAAGTTGGTGATCCCAAGGACCAAGACACGGCCGTCGGCCCAGTGATAAACGTCAAACAGTTACAAGGCCACCTGCTCAAAGTTGAGCAGGCCAAGGCAGAAGGCGCCAGGCTGTTGCTGGGTGGAGCGCCACAGGGCCAGTTGTTCCCCCCCCATGTCTTTGTGGATGTCACGCCTGAAATGGCCCTGGCTCGGGAAGAGATTTTCGGGCCGATTGTCGGCATCCTGCGCGCTGACAACGAGGAGCACGCATTGTTGTTAGCCAATGACACAGAGTTTGGTCTATCAGCTGCGGTGTTTACCGCGGACTTGGCTCGGGGTGTGCGTTTCGCTCGACGGATTGAATCAGGCATGGCGCACGTCAACGACATTCCTGTAGCCGATGCGCCTAACGTACCTTTTGGTGGCGAGAAAAACTCAGGCATCGGCCGTTTCAACGGCGAATGGGCGATCAACGAATTCACGACCACCCAGTGGGTGACGGTTCAAAGCGAACCGCGCGCCTACCCGTTCTGATTACCCACCTTGCCCAAGTCCACGCGCGCGGCACCGAACAGGTGCTGTGCTCAACCTGGGTTTTGTGTACCCAGCGCCCTTGGCGATAGCAGGTCTCCGGCGGTGAGACATTCAGGTGATCATCCAGGCGTAGGTGTGGGCCACAGGCATCACCTATGTTCGCTCGACGCAGGAGTAAGGAACAACGCTGAAGTCCAAACCCGTCAGTGTGCATGCGCCTTAGAGAGCACTCTTTAATCCCAGATAATAGTATCAAGAGCATAATTTGGTAGTTTCGACCACAGACGCGGATATAGATGTATGCAGTGAAGTAAAAACGGTTTATTCCGCTCAAGCATATTAAGGGCTGAGGGTCAGTTTTTTCACAAGCTAAAAAACAACACATTTATCTTATGAGTAAAAGTTTTAAGAAAGGTGCCTATTAGTCTTGCCGCGAACGACGTTCATTCATAATTTTTTGTAGATTAGCTTCAATCCAATCTGCGAGAACTTCCACATGGCGCGCCACCTCAAGGCCCATAGGGGTAAGGCTATACTCAACATGAGGTGGCACTACCGGATATGATTTACGTATAACGAATCCATCGTGCTCCAAGAACTGAAGTGTTTGCGCAAGCATCTTTTCGCTTACACCTCCAATCTTTCTACGCAGATCGCTAAAGCGGTGTGTGCCTGCAATTAACGCTACCAGTACCAATACACCCCAACGGCTCGTGACGTGTTGAAGGATTATCCTTAAAGGGCAGCCTGCGTCAAACAGCTGCCCCTCACGTAATTGGTTAGCCACGGTCGTGGGCCGCTCAATGACTTCATAAGGAACAGAATCAGACATACATACTTACCTTCAGGTGCGTACTTACAAAAAGATTGCCAGGCCAATATTCTGCCTGCGCACACATTTTTTGTACAAGGAGCTTCTTCATGATTGCCATCACCGGTGCGACCGGCCAACTCGGCCGACTCGTTGTTGAGAAACTCAAACAGAAAGTACCAGCGTCCGATATCGTCGCCCTCGTTCGCAACCCGACCAAGGCAAGCGAGCTGGGCGTAGCGGCTCGAACAGCAGATTACTCTAAGCCTGAGACACTTGTTACGGCCCTCACGGGAGTTGACACGCTGCTTTTGATTTCATCAAGCGAAATCGGCAAGCGCGTGGAGCAGCATCGAAACGTCATCAATGCGGCAAAGCAAGCAGGCGTGAAACGCATCGTTTACACCAGTCTTCTTCATGCAGACACCTCATCATTGAGCCTCGCCGCAGAGCACCGCCAAACGGAAGCAGAGCTCAGAGGCTCGGGCCTTGAATTCACCATCATGCGTCACGGATGGTACGCCGAGAATCACACTGGTTTTATCCCAGGAGCGCTTGCTGGCGGCGCTTTTATTGGCAGCGCAGGGGCTGGCAAGATTGCTGCAGCGACACGCGAAGACTACGCACAAGCCGCTGCAGTAGTGCTCACCAGTGAAGGTCATGAGGACAAAACTTACGAATTGGCTGGCGACACCGCGTGGACACTCTCTGAGCTGGCTGCAGAAATCTCACGACAAATCGGTAAAGACATTCCGTACAAGAATTTGCCTGAGGCGGACTACGCCAATGCACTAATGGGTTTTGGCCTGCCAGAACCACTGGCACGCGCCGTCGCTGGGTACGACGTCAGCGCATCTGAGGGTGCACTCTTCGATGACAGCCACCAGCTATCGAAGCTGATCGGCAGGACCACCACCTCACTTTCAGCGGCAGTCACTGCCGCCCTTAAAAGCAGCGGCAGTGGAACCCTGTAATTCGCAACTGAGCTAAATATCTACTAATAATCGACAGTGGCCCTGAAGCTGGCATCCACCCATGGATCCAGCACATCAAACCAGGGCCGCGAGTTGATCAGAGCAGGCTTGGAATGCATCGTTGGCAGCGCTGAGGCTACAGTTTGTTCTCCACGAACATTGCAATGGAATCCCAAGCGGCTTCCACTACTGGCGCTCCGAAAGCCCTCAACCCTGAGTGAACCATGCCTCGCGCGATGTGCAATTGTGTGTCCACGCCATCAGCCGCCAACACATCGTGATAGGACACTCCGTGATCTCGCAGGGGATCAATTTGCGCCACGGCAACGAACGTCGGCGCGAGCCCACGAAAGTTTTTCGCTTCCAAAGGCATGGCGCATGGGTCCAGTCGGTCTTGCGCATTCGGCAGAAATCCCTCCAGAGACTTCGCCAGACCGGTCACTGTCATCATCGGTGCATTGGCATGTTCTTGCATGGATGGAAGTTGATGTGCAACTGTCAAAACCGGATAGATCAGTACCTGGGCCAACGGCTGAGGATGTCCATCTCGTCGTAAGGCCATACACAAACCCGCCGCCAGTGTACCTCCGGCGCTGTCACCGATGACCATCAAGCGTTCGGTACTGAGATCAGGATCGACGAGTCCCTGCCGCAGTCCATGCCAAACGTCCAGGCAATCCTCCAATGGAGCTGGATAGCCATGCTCAGGTGCAAGCCGATAATCGACCGCGACGATGGCCACCTTCAACCGCTGGCCCAAGGCGTATGCAAACCAGTCGTGGGTATCAAGGCTACCCAAATCCCAGCCGCCGCCGTGGATGTAAAGCAGTGTTGGCCAGCCTCCCACGGGGGGGATGACGTCGGGTCGGTAGCATCGCAAGCGCAATCCCTGCCATTGGAGATCATCAATCCGCCAGTCGTCAGGCGCAGCCGGCGTACACGCTCGACAGGCACGCAAGAACGCTTCCCGCCGAGCGGCCAGGCTGCCATCTGCTGGGGAGAAGCGTTGACTGGCTTCGACATAAGCTTGCATGGCGGCATCAAGCCGGTAGGATTGAGTCATGATTAAATGCACCTCCAAAAAACAAAGCTGCCGCGCTGTAAGCAGTGCGGCAACGTGATCAATTGCGGCTACTAAAACAGTGGCAAGGTATAGGCCAGAATCACCCGATTTTCATCCCGGCGCCCGGTCGCATCCCCGTGCAACTGGACATTGCGCCAGCGGAGCGCAAGGTTTTTCAGTGGGCCGTCCTGAATCACATAAGTGATATCCAGGTTGCGCTCCCATTCGCTGGCGTCCTGACCTGCAACCTTGAAATTGTCGCCTTTCACATAACGAGCAAAAGCCGTCAGGCCGGGCACGCCGAGCGGCGCAAAATCCAGGTCATAACGCGCCTGCCACGAGCGCTCCTGGGCACGGTCGAAACGTAGAACCTGAACCGCGTTAGCCACTCCTGGCAGGTCGGTGTCGTGAATAAACGGCAGTGCACTGTCACCGGCGTTGTACTGGTAACCGATGCGGAAAGTCTGCGCACGCAGGTTGGCGCTGAGCATCCCGGACGTCATGCGGCTGTCGAGTTTGCCTGCCTGTTCAGCGCCGGACTCACCGGTGTCGAGGTAATTGAGCGTACCCGACAGGTTCCACTCACCTGCCTTGTGCGTATGGGTCAAGGTGTACAGGTTTTGCTGATAGACATCTTCCAGACGTCCCCCCCACGCGCCTGCTGTCCATTGCGGGTTGATGCGCCAGGTACCGCCCAGGTAATTGAAGCAGTCACTGAACACGCTGTAGTAATTGCCCACCTGAATCTCACGACTGCCCGCGAATTCGCGCTGATTGACGCGGCGCATCTGGCCTAGGCTGATATCGAGATTATCGAACTCGCGGATGTCGAGCATCGCGCCTTCAAAGAACTGCGGTAGCAGTCGTGAATCCCCGGAAGTGACCAGCGGGATTTTCGGAAACAGACCACCCACCTTCAGTTCACTCTTGGAATACTTCAGTTTGAGCGCAGCGGTGGCCTCGGAAAAATTGTCGACCGAACGTGGATCGGCATTGCGCGGACCACCGGCGCGGTCGTACGCGCCAGGCAGCAATCCGGTGCCACTGCGCGAAGGCGACGAGTCGAGCTTGAGCCCCAGGCCCGCGTAGACATCCACACCGACACCAATAGTGCCGTCGGTGTAACCCGAGCCGCCTTTGAAGATGAAACCCTGTGCCCACTCCTCCAACTTTGACTGCGCCGGCTTGGTCGAGTCCCGCAAGTCATGGTTGTAGTAGAAGTTGCGCAAGGTCAGGTTGCCGTGAGCGTCATCGATCAGATCGGCCTGGGCCGCCAGAGGGCCAAGGCTGAGCAGCAGTGTCAAAGGTTTTGCAGCGCGAGCGAAGCCCGCCTCATGTGAGGATCTTTTCATTATTGTTGTTCTCGATGGTGGGTGTCGATTCAGCGGTCAGTGGATGACGTCAGGTGTCGTGCCAGGTGAAATCAAGGGTTGCACTCAGGCGTTGCCCTGGTGCCAGTTCATGAGTGCCCACGTCGTGCCAGGTTGAACGCGCCTGGTTGAAGGCGTCGGCAAGGTGCGACACCGGCTCCAGGCAAAGGTAGGTGGCATTTGCCGGGGCGAAGGCGACGAAATGATTCAGCGGTGCCGATGCGTGCAGGTCGAGCCGACCGCTGTCATACACCAATTGCAGATGCCCATCCCAACGCGACTGGTAATGGGCCAGTGCTCGCGCATCGTCCGCCTCGAACACCATGTTGCGCGGTTGGTCGAGGTACTCACCAGTAACGAGGTAGTCGCAATCAATGGCCCAATCACAGCCGACCGCATAGTGCGCACGCAGGCCGGGATGGCGCTGGAAATACGGGTGCAAGCCGAGTCCGCCGGGCATGGGTTGCTCGCCGTTGTTCGTCAACGCTAACGTGATACGCAAGCGATTGCCGAGCAAAACAAAATGCTGCTCGGCACGAAACGCCCACGGCCAATGCTCACCTTCATAATCACAGGCAATCAGCACCTGATCGGCAGTTGCGCTGACCACGTCCCAGGCCAGCGTGTGACTCACGCCGTGCAAGGTATGGGGTGCAGTTGCTGGATGGACCGGCAAGCCGTGCACACGACCGTTGAAACTCAGTTGCGCGTTACGCAGGCGGTTGGAGTACGGCATCAGCGGATAAGCGCCCGCCCTGGGCCAGTTCAGCGGATCGAAACCTTCGCTGTCGATCGGCACCAGCACATCCAGCCCGTTCGCGCGCAGAGCGGCGATACGACCGCCCCAGGCGGGCAGCAAACTCAATGTCCAAGTGGCATTTCTCAGTACGACAGGTTGCATGGGACCTCCTGCGCCTGGATCAGGCACGGCAAACCCGGCCGCCGGTTGCGTGGCGACGACGGTTTATCAATTCACAAAGGGATGAAACGTCAACTACGCCGGAAACGCTCGATCACCTGCAGATCAATGTCCACGCCAAGCCCGGTATCCTGGGGAATCAGTAACTGGTTGCCCTGGCGTAGCGACTCGACCGGGTACAGCCAGTCCGCCGGTTCCACAAACAGGTACTCCACCTGGGGGACCCAAGGCTGGACCGCCGCTAAGTGCAGAGTGGCGATCAACCCGGGACCAAAGTACGGACAATGCGGCAGCACCACGGCATCGTGCTCACGTGCTAATTCGGCAATGCGCAAACATTCGGAAATGCCGCCGACCTTGGTCACACTGGGCTGGATCGAATCGACCGCCCCCCTCGTCAAGGCCTGCTCGAACTGCACGGCCGTGCACCAGTTTTCCCCGGCGGAAATCGGTACGCCCTGGCCGCGCAGGCTGGCGAGCGTGGCGAAGTCCTCAGGCGGAAAGATTGGCTCTTCCAGCCAAGCCAGGTTGAGATCCGCCAACGCCGGCAGCCAGTCGCGGGTGTCTTGCACGCTCCACGAACAATTGACATCGGTGGCCAGTGGCACCGAATCGCCCACGGCGCGTCGGCAGGCAGCGATGTCGTGCAGGGTTGCCTCGTGCAGCTTGAGGTCGGTGAAGCCCATCGCCAAGGCTTTCTCGCAGGTCGCCGGGGCGATCTTGTCGTCGCCATAACGCACCAGGCTGGCATACGCCGGCACCTGGTCTCGACAGGACTCACCCAGCAGTCGATGCAACGGCACGCCCTGACGGCGAGCGGCCAAGTCCCACAGGGCGATGTCGATCCCCGAGATGGCAAACAGCGTCAACCCATAACGGCCAAACAGGTGCAGACGTTGCTGCAGATCCAGGTTCCACGCAGGGATATCAGTGATGTCTCGCGCCAGCAAAAGCGGTGCAATCAGACGATCGATCAGCGCCTTGGTCGCGTCGGCAACGAAGTAGCCAAAGGCTTCACCCCAGCCGATATTGCCCTGCTCGTCTTCAAGACGGATCAGCACGTTTTCCAGGGTGCGCCAGGTAGAAGGCGTACCGCCCTGCCCTTTGCCACCATCCTGGAACGGAATCTCCACCACTATCGTATCGACACGGACGATCTTCATACGCGCTCCAGGACACTGGCCAACGGCACACCCGCATAGGCACCGCCCACGTGGTCGCGGCCCGACCCTTCCGGCGCCATGGCCTCATAGGGAAGATAATGCTCGGCAAGGTGCTCACCGGCATTATCTTGCGGCGCGTAGCCCAAGGCGCGCGCACGCTTGTTGTGGAACAACGGATTAGGGCTATCTGAGACGCCGTAGACAATCTCCTGACGCACGTCCGGGTGCTCCAGGCCAATCAAAAGCAATTGCGCCAAGTCGCGGGCGCTGGTCCACATGCGCAGGCGACGGGCATCGGATACCTTGGGGTCGGCATTGCCAATGCGCACGATGAACGTGGCCAAGTCGCTGCGCTGGGAGATCATGGCGCACGCCGCCTCGCCAAATACCTTGCTTAAGGCGTAATAACTGTCGGGGGCCACGGGCATGTCATCGAAGTACTCGGCGGCGTCACTACGATGCTGACCCAGGACGTGATGACTGCTGGCGAAAACAAAACGCTTCACGCCATGACGCAGCGCAGCCTCCAACAGGTACAAGGTGGCGTGATAATTGGGCTCGACCGTGTTGAGGAACTCAATGTCAGTGCCGTGGGCGCAGGCCAGATGCAGGATGCCATCCACCCCGTTGACGGCCTGTTGCACACAGGCCGGGTCGGTCAGATCACCGACCACCGCCGTCTCGCCTGCCACGAGACCTTCAACAGGTTTACGATCAAGCAGGCGTAGCGCATAGCGCTGACGAAGAAAGGGTCGCAGCGCGGTTCCGACGATACCGGCAGCGCCGGTGATAAGCAGCGTAGGCATGACAAATTCCCAAATTCGTTACGGTCGCCGACCTTCGCCGGCGTTTCACAGGGTCAGGCGGCGGCGATGGCCATTTCGCGCTTCTGCGGCTTTTGACCAACAAAGAACGCCACGATCAGTGCACCGAGGATGCCAAGGCCACCTGCCAAGGCAAAACCACTGCTATAAGTGCCGGTGGACTGGATGATAAAACCAGTGACCGTTGGCGCAACAATGCCCGACAGGTTGGCCAGCCCATGCATGAATCCACCCGCTGTGCCGACCTGGTGATCCGGGACCGCATCCTGGATCAGCGACCAGTAGGCCGGCGCGGTGAGCATCAAGAAACCGATGGCGACGGTCATTACCGCCACGGTCGCTGTCACGCTCTGAACCTGGCCGGTCAACCCGATACACACCGCCGCAATCAACAGGCACGTGACGAGAACCACTTTGCGCGAAAACAACTGCTTGCCGGTGCGCTTGAACACCCAGTCAATGAGCAGGCCGCCGCAGACAAAACCGACAGTGCCCACCAGCCAAGGCAATGCGGTAACGATGCTCATGGCCTTGAGGTCGATGCCCTTGGCGTCGATCAGGTAGCTGGGAAACCAGGTCATGAAGAAGTACAGGATGTAGTTGTAGCAAAACAGCGACACACCAGTGACCAACACCGAACGCTGCAGAATGATTTCCAAGACAGGCGTGCGTGGCGCGTTTTCTACGGTAGAGACCGGCTCTTCACGGCCTTCGTTGATCTCAGCCAGTTCCTGGGGCGAGACCTTAGGGTGCTCGTTCGGCGTCGACGTGGCCAGCCGGTACCAGGCGACCGCCCAGACCAAGCCGATCACGGCAATGACCACAAAGGCAACCCGCCAGCCCAACCACAGGGCGAGAAAACCAATAATGGGGCCGGCCAAGGCACCGCCCAATGGCCCCCCGGCCTGATTGAGGCCGATGGCGCGGGCACGCTCCTTGATTGGAAACCAGCTGTTGACGGTTTTGTTGGCCGTGGTTGACACCGGTCCCTCACCAACGCCAAACAGCGCGCGAACGATCAGCAACGACCAGAAGTTGAACGCCAAAGCGGTGGAGCCACACAGCACCGACCAGAAGCTCATGGACCAGGTCAGTACGCGCTTGGGGCCGAAGCGGTCGGCGAGGTAACCACCAATAAAACAAAACAGCGCGTAGCCGAAGAAGAAGCTGCTGAAGATCATGCCTTTTTCCGAAGGCGTGAGGTGATATTCCTGGGTGATAAACGGCATTGCGATCGACAAGGCTGCGCGATCGATATAGTTGATGACCATGGCGAGGAACAGCATCGTCAGGATCGTCCAGCGGTAGTTCTTTTTCTTGTTCATTTACGTCTCCGCCCGGCATTGCAATGCCGGATCTTGTTGTTATAGCGCCTGCCCCGGGCAACAGGCCAGGCGCTGCTGGGGTCTAGACGCTGTAATCCACTGCCACCCATTCGAAGTACTGTTTGAGGTCCGCCACCAGGGCCTGGTGCGCAGGGTGCGGCAGGTAACGCTCGACCGCCGCCCCGTCATCAAAGGTGGACTCAAGGATGTAGTCCCAGCAGATCGGCCGGTGCAGCTCATTGGCGGCCACGTTCCACTGGCGGATGAAGTCGATCTCCTTCTCTAGGCCGCGCATCTGCGCGACCAGACGCGCTTCCAGTTCAGGCTGCGGTTCGACACCCGCCAGGCGCCGGAACATTACGATATGTCGCATCATCGTTACGCCCTCCGTTTAACCCAGGACCCAGGCCGGCGCGTCTTGCAACGCCACCGGGCGCAAGAAACGCTCGAGCGCGGCATAACCGACCGAGGTGGCTTGTGGAGTGGTAGACGATGGCCATGGTCCGCCATGCTGCTGCGCGTAACACACAGCAACTCCGGTCGGCACGCCGCCGAACAAGACGCGACCCGATACACGCTCAGCGGCGCGCACCAATTGCCGATTGAATTCACTGGAGTCTTCGGCGCCCCACAGCGTGGTGGTCAAGGTCCCACCCACCACATCCAGCACCTCAATGACCTGAGCCAGTGACCGGGCAGTGACGATCAACGCGGCTGGGCCGAACATCTCCTCACGCAGGTGCGGGTTGGCGATAAATGCTTCTGCAGCGGTGGCTAACAACTGAGGTGCCGGTCCGGCACCATCCGCAGCTTTGTCAAAGACAGGTGTCGCGTGCTGCGCCACAGTGGCAACGGCGGCCTCGAACCCCTTCTGCATGCCTGCTGTAAGCATGCGGTGCGTGGCGATGGGTGCAATGGCTTCGGCCAACTGAGCGACAAAACGCTGAGACTGGGGCGATTCCAAAACAACTATCAGGCCTGGGCTGGTGCAGAATTGACCGCAGCCGAGCGTAATGGAGGCCGCAAGTGTCTTGGCGAGCGTTTCACTGTTGTGCTCCAGTGCTGCCGGCAACACCACCAGCGGGTTGATGGAGCCCAACTCACCAAAGAACGGCACCGGACGCGCACGTTCATTTGCCGCTTGCCACAGTGCCTTGCCCCCTTGGAAAGAGCCCGTGAATGCTACGGCGGCAATTGCAGGGTGCTGCACCAGGTAAGTACCGCCTGCACGTGAGGTGCTCTCAACCAGGGTCAGTACACCCTCGGGCAACCCTTGCTCGCGAATGACGGCTGCGGCTACCTCGAATACAGCACGGGACAGCGCAGGGTGGCCCGAGTGTGCCTTGACTACCACAGGGCAGCCGGCGGCCAGCGCAGAGGCCGTGTCGCCGCCGAGTACCGAAAAAGCGAACGGGAAATTGCTCGCGGAAAACATCGCTACAGGCCCCAGCGGACGCTGCACTCGCACCAGTTTCGGCCGACCAACCGGTGGTGCGCCGGCGACTGCCTCGTCCACCACCCGGCGATAAGGCACGCCCGCCTCCACTTCGCTGGCGAACCCACGCAGTTGGAACGCGGTACGTGCGACTTCGCCGTTGAGCCGCGCTTCACCCAGCCCACTTTCACGGTCCGCGATGGCGACCAGATGCGCCTGGTTTTGCTCAAGGGCGGAGGCTAATCCGCGCAGTAAAGTGGCACGTACAGCGGCTGATGATTCGGCCCAGGTTACCGCGGCGTCTACTGCCTTGGCCACCACCTTGTCGATGCCAACCAATGCGGGGTCTTGTTGATTACTCATGTCGATCTCCGTTCAGTGCGGCGCAGGGCCGAGGTTGTAACCACGACCTGCGTAGTCGAAATCCACCAGTTCATTGATCGCGACGGCCTTATCCGCAGGCGAGGCGTAATACGCACGAATCTCTTTGATCAGACCGCTCTGCTCGTCGAACACATACCACTCATCCCCGCGCAGGGCCGTGTTCAGCTTGCTTTTCCAGTGCGTCCATTCGATCACCGCTTCATGGCTGTCGTGACTGACCAGGATTTTCTCAATGGTCCACTGTGAACCGAGGTTCTCCACGCACCACTGCCACTTACGGGCAATGGCGTCGGCCGTGCGCCATGGAATATCCGGCAGACCGGCTGGGAAGTAATGCACCGCGTCCGGGGTGAAACAGGACACCAATTTCTCGTAGTCAGCCTCGTTACAGGCATCGAAGTAGCGACGAATCAATTGGGCGTAAGTGTGCTCGGCCACGGTCAATCCTCCTTGCGGTCAATGATTGAAGGAATGGTCGGGCGGCCATTGGCGACCCAGGTGTGGTAATCGGCGATCGAAGCCGGGCTGGGTGGGTAAACGCCCCACAAGGCTTCACCTGCGGCAATGCGCATGGCCAGGTAATGCTCGAGATCATCCTGCACGCTGCAGACCTCGGCCAACTCTTCGGCCAGATGGGCCGGCACCAAGGTCAGACCGTCGGCATCACCCACGATGATGTCGCCGGGATAAACCGCAACACCGGCGCAGCCAATCGGTACTTGCAGATCGGCGACGTGGTGATAGGAAATGCGCGTAGTGGCCGTGATCTCACGGGCGTAGGCCGGCAGGTTCATGCCAGCGATTTCGCTGCCGTCGCGCAGGGCGCCGTCCGTCACGATGGCCTTCGCGCCGCGCGCCAGCAGCCGGGTCACCAAGATATTGCCAGCGGAGGCGGCGGCCGGATCATTACGGCTATCGATCACCAAGACATCACCCGACTGAATCTGCTCGACGCCCTGCCACTGCAGGTTGTCGTCATTGGGTTTGGTCGTCATCGTCGCGTAGGTATCGATATCCTCACGCGCCGGGATAAAGCGCATGGTGAAGGCACGTCCGGCGAACGGCTTGGTGTCACGCGTCATGGCGCGCAGGCCAACCAGCGCGGGCTGGCGAAAGCCACGCTTGAATAATTGGGTCGTTAACGAACCACTGCTGCACGTGGCGAGCTTGGCCAGGACTTCATCACTGACTTCAACCCGCTTGCCCGAAGCGCTTTCATGAGCGTCAGCGTAGGTGTGGATGGTGGACATTCTTATAGGTTCTCCAAACGATACGGCATCTGATGAGCAGCCCGGCATTCCCACCATGTGGAACTCAACCCGTAACCTGCCCCGCTGAGTTCGATTCTATGGCGGAAAACCGAATGAAAAAGCAGCAGAATGGGTGACCAACCAGAGCAGTTCCAAAAGGTGGGAATATTCGATGAAGACCGGGGATGGCACGGGCGCGCTGGAAAAAGCCTTGGATGTCTTGCAAGCTGTTGGCGCAACTCCCAGCGGCATCAGCCAAACGCAATTGGCCGCTCAGGTTCAATTGCCACGAACGACGATGTACCGGATTCTCGCCACACTGGTGGAGCGCGGCATGATTCGGCGCGACCCTACACGCAAGGTCTACCGACTGGGCTTCAATTATCTGGAGATGGTACGTAACGCGTACCTGGAGCCGGACCTTGTGGCCGCCGCCAGCGCCGAGCTTCGTGCATTGCGTGACCTCACAGGAGAAACCTCTTACCTGGCTGTATTGGACGGTAACCAGGTATTGTCGCTGGAGCGTTGCGATGGCGCCCACACCCTGCGCTCTGCAGCCAGCCTGGGCCAGGGCAAGCCGGTGTACTGCACCGGCCAGGGTAAAGCCATCCTTTCAGCGCTGGCGCCCGGCCCCCGTGACGACATTCTCAAGGGGTTGGTGCTGGAACCGCTGACACCGCTGACGATCACCGATCGCCGGCGCTTGTTGGCCGAATTGCAGATCACCCGTACTCGCGGCTACGCGCTGGATGACGAAGAGATACGGCTCGGAGTGCGTTGCGTCGCCGCCCCGATCATCGATAAGCACGGCAGCGTGCGCGGTGCACTGAGCGTCGCCGGGCCGGCCTATCGACTCACCCTGGAGCGTTTGACATTGCTCGGTCCGGAGCTGGCAGATGCCGCGCGACGGGTCGGCGAACAACTGCGGGGTGAGCCCTCAGCCCACCCGACCAGCGCTACGAATGTGGTGCCCGGGCCATGGGCTTTCCATGGTGCCTTCCCGCGCTGGCACGCCGAGCAAAAACGGCTTTATTGGGCGGACACCCTCGCACCAGCGATACATTGCTGGGACGGTCGCAGCAGCCGCATTCTGAGCCGATTGGACTTCCCTGTGCGTGTCATGGAGATGCACCATGATGGCTTGTTGGTAGCCCACGCAGGAGGCTGGTCACTGATCGATTGGAAAGGCGCGGAGCATTCCATGCAGGATCTCCTGGGCTCCCGCCTCCTGGCCTTGGGCACCCATCCAACAGGCACGCTGTGGGGATGTACCAGAACGTCAAGCGGCTGCGTAATTGGTGAGGTGAGTGTTGAGGGAGAACTGCGCCATGGCTGGAGCTTGAGCGAACAAGTCAGCGGCTTTCGGTGGGATGCTACCGGCACGGCGTTATACGCCATCGCACCAGGGACAGGCGACATCCTGAGAATGCAGCCTGGCAGCAACACCGTGCGGCGACTGGCTACCTTGCCACGCGGCGGGGGAAGTCTCAGCGGCCTGGCCCTGGATGCGCAGGGCGGCGTGTGGACAACCCAGCGTGATGGCTGGAGTCTCGCGCGCTTCGATGCAGAGGGCAATCTGGACCGAATGATAGGCCTTCCAGTACCCAGCCCTTCCGACCTTTGCTTCGCAGGCGAAGATGGCACCACTCTGTACATCACCAGCTCCCGTCAGGAGCTCAAGCTGGAAGTGCTCGGAGGGGCACCTGACTCAGGCTGCCTACTGCAGCTGGAAGCAGAAGTTGCAGGACAGACGGTGGCGGCGAGTTGCTGGCGCCTAGACAGTTAACAGGTTGGCGGCACATTATCGACACTCGGAATGCTGACCGGTATACGACGCTATCAAGGGGTTACTCATGTCATTTGATTTTCATCACTTGCTGTTCGTCTTCACAGCTTACATCGTTGGAGCGGCGAGCCCCGGCCCCAGCAACATGCGAATTATGGGAGTGGCAATGCATCAAGGCCGCAAGCCTGCACTTCTGCTGGCAGCCGGCGTGATCAGCGGTTCGTTTTTCTGGGGATCTATGGCAGCTACAGGCGTCTCAGCCATCCTGGCACAGTATGCTCAGGCGCTCGTTGCATTAAAAATAGTCGGCGGAATATACCTACTTTACCTGGCCATTAAAGCCGGACGTTCCGCCGCAACCTCGAATGCGAAGCTTGAAAAAGAAATGGCAGCATCACCCGCTGTTTCGGGTTTTGGCCTCTACCGGCGCGGCTTGCTCATGCACCTCACAAACCCGAAAGCGTTACTAGGCTGGGTCGCGACGATGACGCTCGGGCTGGGACCGCAAGCGACACCTGTCACCGTCGCAATCATCCTGGCCGGCTGCGCCGTGCTGAGCGTCACTATCTTCTGTAGCTACGCAATTGTCTTCTCCACCGCTCCGATGATTAGAGGATATCGTAGGGCTCGTCGATGGATTGAAGGTACGCTCGCAATAGTTTTTGGAGCTGCTGGAATGAAGCTGCTGCTCTGGCGCACTTGAACTCCCCCAGAGGACGTCTAACGCCCACCGCAGCCAGAACATTTTGATTCGGGCTGATGGACGTGAATTTCGCGAGGCAAGTGTTCAGGTAATGCTTACGCCGAGAGACAAGGCGAGATAGCGGTTCGGTTGGCGGTGTCAGTTCAGTCTGGCTGACTTGCAACTCTTCAACACTCAGTTGGAGCTGATCGATCATCGCGTCCAGTTGTTCGGAGCTGCGACCGAACTGCATGCGACGCAGCTTGGCGATCATCATTTTCAACCGCTCAATCTCTGCCCCCTGGGCAGAGACCAGAGCCTTCAAGGCTTGAAGATCGTTAGGCAGGGAGTCGGTCACGAGAGTCATGACCGAGTGTTCACTATCAAAACCTCGGGACTGATCACACATTCCACGTCACATTGCCCTTTGCCCATAGGCTGTCCACAGACCTGATGACAGATGCAAGCCCTACCCCATGCCTATTCTAAGCTCAGGCGGGAACTGCTCACCCGAGCAAGATGCCCCCTGAATAAGAGAGCGCGATCTGTTAACTCATTCTGCAAAAGCTGCCTTTACCCGATCACCAATCGAACATCCTATGGAGAAAAGGGCACCCGCAGGAGTTCATCGTCCAGCCTCAAAGCGCATCAACTTTAAGGTCTAGCTGCGCGCTCCCTCGATACAAGGATGTCTTTATGGAAGAAGATTTTCGAAGCCCTCCCTACGCAAAACTATTTTATCGCCCCATCGAAGTGGCCGTTCGCTGGTGCGGGCTAGTACATATCGAAGCTCAAATCCTCAGCGAGACCGATCATATTTTGCCTCTGGGAGATCAGTGTCGAACATTCACGTGCATTCAGCAAAAGCTTGAAATCTTACAGGATGCCATTCGCCATCAAGAATTGACTTATGGATGCTTGGGGATCGCTGTAACAAAGGGTGAGCTTATTGAACCATCGTTTCTCACTATTCGACACGCAGATCTCAAAAGCTGGTTTGCCCAATTCCATCCTACTGAGAAACCGGATTTTCTGTTCGACGAGCTAGAGAGACAAGTTATCTCGCCATACACTGTCGATATGTATAGATCTTTATTGGTAGAGATTGAGATATGTAAAACACAACACGAGCGCAGTCAAACCACCTTGTTCAATGTGCAGATAGAAAGGGATGCTCTCCTCCGGGAAAATATCGCTCTGACGTCTAAACTACGCCAAGCGCGCGAACCGAGCGAGCAAAGTGAGCGGACCTATCTACGACTGGTAGGCGCTTTGATTAATTTGCTGCTCGGGAAGTCCCCAAGCCGTAAACCGTACTCGGCCTTCACCAGCCAGGCTTCGATCATCAGTGCACTCATGGCTCACAATCGCAACAAGCCAGGCTTCACCCAACGCACCCTCGAAAACAAATTTGCTGCAGCAAAACGCAGCATCGATGACTTTGAATAGATACCGAAAATTGAGGCCGTTGCTATCGCATTTTGCGGTGTTTCTTTCCCTGGTCTGGTCTTGAATGGCAACACCCATTAAGCGCTATGGAGTGCTCGTCATGACGGATCAATTGGTCGCTTGCGCGCCCGCAAATTCACACAACCTTGAACGCCACATCATGCGGAGAGAAGAAGTCGAACGCAAAACCGGTTTCAAGCGTGCGCACATCTATAACCTGATGAAGGACGGAAAGTTCCCTCAAGCTAAACGCATTGGACTGCGCGCGGTGGGTTGGGACTCGCTGGAGATCGAGCGGTGGGTCAGCGAACGCTTAAGTCAGCAGTCCTGATGCCATGCGTGTGGTATCGGTGGTCTCCACCAAAGGTGGGGTAGGCAAAACCACAGTAGCCGCTAATCTCGGCGGTCTGCTGGCGGATGCTGGTCTACGCGTTCTGTTACTGGATTTGGATAGCCAACCCACCCTCTCCAGCTATTACGCCTTGAGCCAGAAAGCCGTTGGTGGTGCGTACGAGTTCATTGCACTCAACCTAACAGTACCTGCACAGATTGTTTCCAAGACAGTAATCACAGGCCTCGATCTGATCCTCTCCAACGATGATCAAGGCCGACTCAGCACCTTGCTGCTGTACGCTCCCGACGGTCGACTACGGCTGCGCAATTTGTTGGATACCTTCCGCCCCATTTATGACCTGTTTTTGATCGACACCCAAGGCGCACGTAGCGTGCTGCTGGAGATGGCCATCCTGGCCTCCGATCTCGCCCTTTCTCCCATAACCCCGGAAATGTTAGCCGCCCGCGAACTGCACCGCGGCACCTTGAAGCTGCTGAGTGAACTCGAACCATTCCGCCACCTGGGTATTCCACCGCCACCCTTGCGACTGCTACTGAACCATGTGAGCGCGATTCGGGTGGACACCCGGATGATCATCCGTGGCCTGCGAGAGACCTTCGCTGGGGCTATCAATATCTCGGTTTTGGACACCGTAGTTCCAGACCGGGTGGCGTATCTCAATGCCGCTTCCCTCGGCCTACCTGTCCACCGAATCGAGACGCACCGGTCACGCGAACGACGCTCGCCGTCAGAGTTGGAAACCATGCAAGCGCTAGCTATTGAGTTGTTTCCGGAATGGCGCGAGGCGATTTCTTCGGTGAGCCGATGCGTTGAGGTTCAATGAGACAAATCACCAAACCCGCATTTCTCACCAGGTCATTTTTTATCGACCTTGATGCCAACAGCGTTTGGCAGGGAGTCATTTGATGTTGGATCAACTGCCCATTATCGCTCCACCATCCATTCGACCACAGCACCCGCCTTGCGAAGAGTACTGCACTGTGGTGTTTCGCCTGCAGGGTGGGCGCTCGGCCATGGGTTGGTTCCTCGCAGAGCTCTCCCGACATTTCGAAGGCTCGGGAACTGCCGAGATCGTAAAATTCGAGGTCGGTGACCATTTACGTAACAGGGGTTAACTGAGGTTGTTCAGATGAAGAAGCTCAGTCAGGAGGAGATCACCGGCAAGCTGCTCCACGACCACTTCCCTCGGGGTCAAGAACTGGAGCAACTGTCCGATCCACTCATCGACACGCCTATGCTAGTCACACTGGAGCAGTTGCGGCCCTACGAACACAACCCGCGTTTCATCCGTAATCCACTGTATGACGATATCAAAGCCTCGATCCGTGAACGCGGGCTTGATCAACCGCCGCCGATTACCCGTCGCCCGGGAGAAACTTATTTCATCATCCGTAACGGCGGTAATACTCGCTTGGCGATTCTCGGCGAGCTGTGGCAGGAGACCCGCGAGGAGCGTTTCTTTCGTATTCACTGCTTGTTCCGCCCCTGGACCGATGAACTCACAGCCCTGCTCGGCCATCTAGCCGAAAGCGATCTGCATGGTCAGCTCACTTTTATCGAACGTGCGCTGGCCGTGGCTAAACTCAAATCCATGCTCGAACCAGATGGAGCTGTACTCTCTCAACGTGAACTGGCACGACGTCTTGCCGTTGGAGGCTATCCCATTTCGCAGTCGCATATCAGCCGGATGTTGGACACCCTTGAACACTTGCTACCCGCTATTCCACAAACACTTTATGCCGGATTGGGTAAGCCCCAGATCGAACGCCTGATCGCTCTGCGTAGCCAGGCCGAACGAACCTGGAACCATTACCCAACCGCAAACGTTTCGTTCGCCGAGTTTTGGCTCGGTACCCTGGTCAACTTCGATGCCGATCCCGAATCCTTCGATCTTGAGCAGATCCAGGATGAACTGCTCGAACGCATGAGCGGGTTGCTCGGACGGTCCTACCGTATGTTGGCTCTAGAGCTGACCGATACCCAACGCATCATCTCGACACCTGGCGCTGCCGTCACCACTCCTCCGGAGAACAACGTTTCGCCGAGCGTTCATGAAGTCGAGGCAGGGCTGCCCTCCTCCGAGCCCCGTCCAAGATCAACCGAGAGTCTAATCGAACCAAGGATTGAGGAACCGCCAGCATCGCAGGAAATGAATATCGTCTCAGCAGCCAACCCTCCGTCACGCGTCCAACAAATTCGTGAACAGATTGACCGCGAGACTCGCGCGGACGCAGCGCCCACCGTCGAAACCTGCACGATCGACGACATCTGGATCATCGCACCAGCACTCGATACCCCAGAACAACTGCGGTTAGCCATTTCCAGACTGGCGCGGGAAATGGCGGCCTATGCCGGACATCCCGAGAGCATCATTGATCAGAAACTTGGCTTGGGCTTCGCCCTGAACATCGAGCAAGTTGATCTGGCAGCTCCTCGCGCAACCGGCATTCACCTACTGCTCCTAGCCTTATTGCGCGCTCAAGACGAAGTGAACTGGGAAGATCGTCAGCAGCTGCCCTCAGCGCTGTTCGGCCAGCTGCTGTTAGGTATCTATCAACTCCCGCTCAAAGATCGTCCCGCCGTGGACGTAGGACTGGAGCGCCTGCCCGACAGTCTCTTAATCAAGCTGTTTCGCTTGATACGCTTAGCCCGGCGTCTGATCGACTTAACGCTTGTCCCTGAAGACGACTCAGCGAAGGAGCTGCCATGAACCTGTCCTTCAATGTGCTCAATCAGGCCATGCTGACCCAGGTACTACATGAGTTGCGCTTGGGCAATCTGCAACGCTGCAAGGCACTCGGTCTGAATGAGGATGACATCTACCTGTTGCAATCCTTGCCGCCCACCACGCTGTCGCGCCTGGCCCATTCCACCGTGTCTTGGGTCGAGGTCAAGATCGACTCGCCGGTACTACATCGGCTGATCGAGCAAGCCGAACGCGACGAGCAGAACGAACGGTTGATCAACCGAGCGCTCAAATTGGGTGCCAGCAGCACCATCATGTATCAGTGCTTCGGCTTGGCGCATTCGGAAACCGCCCTGCGGCGACGTCTACTCAAGATAGAAACACGTAAAGGCCGCCCTCAGAATTTGAGCGAAACGCAGGAACACGCGCTATGGCAGCGTTGGTGCCAACTGCGGGCTCAGGACGGTACCGAGGATCAGCTCGACGCCATGATGATGCTGGCAGAGGAGCAACAGATCAGCTTGACCATAGTGTGGCAACAGATCGACCAGTACAGCAACGGAACATGAACACTGCCCCTGCCAGTCGCTGGCAGCGTGTCTTGCAGCAATGTACCCAGCAACTGAGTGATCGCTGGCCCGCGCACCCTACCATTGAACAACCCTCCAACCAGGCTCTGCAGGCTGGCTTTCTATTCAGTGGTCAATCACACGAAGTCGTGCCACGTCAACTGCTGTTGGATAGTCGGCTGACGCCGCTGGAACGTAATGCCTGGCAAGTGTTTCGACTCATGCTGCAAGGCCAGGGTGTGGTCACACCGCGCTATGAGGATCTGCAGCCCTACCTGTCGAGCGTCCCCTACGGCGCGTCAGCCTCCCGTGAAACCATCGCTCGCGTCTTAACGATGCTCAGACTAACCCGCTGGCTTAGCCTGGTAAGTCGTGACCGCGATCAGCTCAGCGGGCGTCTACGAGGTTCGCTGTACGTCCTGCACGATGAGCCGTTAACCCCCGCTGAAGCGATGGAGTTGGATCACGATTACCTGGAGCTGATCGGACATGCCCTGGGTCATGCGACCAAGGCTGTGCGTATTGTCGCTCACCATATTCTGGAAGAGATTCGCCAAGACACAAATATTGATCAGGATCGGTTACCGACGCGGCTCGATAGCTGGGGCGAACTCTGGACCCAGCAAGGATTGGATCAGACAACCGATGCCACTCTGCACGATTCCGAACGGGGGGAAGATCATCTCGTTCGGAATCGTGCAGGCCCTCGTTCGGATTCCGAACTGAGTCTGAACGCCAGTGTTTCCGGCGGCGTTCGGAATCCGAACGCGGCCTGTACTGTATTAAAAGAAAGTAATTGTACTGTACCGCGCGCGACACCAGCAGTGGATAACCTGCACTGGCCTGAACCGCTGCACCTGAGTCCAAACGAGCGTCTGGCCGTCGCCGTGGCGCTGAACAAGCTGAAACCAGCGGATCGTCAGGCAGTGCTCAACGAAGCGGGCGCACGCTGTGCGGCCGGTGGTATTCGCAAGCCAGCGGCCTATCTGATGGGCCTGATCCAACGGGCGCTGAAAGGTGATTTTCGACCTTGGGCAGGTCAGACACAGCCCTCACTCATTGCAGAGTCGCCTCCAACAGCGCCGTCACGCCCGTCCCGAAAACAGGGCGAACCCGCTTCCGCACTCGCCCAAGCGTGCCTGAATGAGCTACGCCAACTCCGCGGAAAACACCCTGGACCTCAATAGATTTGATGCCAGTGGCATCAAATCTACTGACGTCTAATGTGAGATCGCAAAGGTTCAAATCTGCGCAATCCGACCGGTACGGCCTTCGCCATCCATGGAAATGATTCCACCGGCGTCACTCACGAACGTCTCCGAAATTAACCCTCTCACACCAAACCGAACAGACCGCATTCAGCTTTTTGGCTGCCCTTGACCCTCATCTGTCGCAACGTTCCCGTCCAAGCTTATGCGAGGACAACACCGTGGCCGATCACTATCAACTCAACCTGGGTTCATTGCGCAGCAGCATCACCCTGACTCTGCACACTCACCACGCCGCCCGTATCTGGCAAGGTCGGACCGCACGCGAAGGTGTCCACTCGATCATGGGCATGGCGGGCTACATCAGTGTCACCAACCTGATCAAACAAACCGCGGCCCAGGACGACCCCTATGCCGATTGGGCCATCGTGCAGCTCGAAGAAAAACTGATGCAGGCCAAAGCGGGGATGCTGGAACTGACCCAACAGCTGGATCGGATCAGGCAAGACCTGCCGACACAGATCGACATGAGCGACAACCTCAACATCCACCCCGTCACCTTGCCGTTGTACATCGGCAGCCAGCTGGGCTTTCTGGCGGTCTACTTGCTGACCGACTACGACACCCTGGTGCGCCGGACCCTATTGGCCCATCACACCGCTTTGATCGGCCGCATCGATATGGAAGCCTGGATCGACGACGGTGCACATCTGCTGCGCAGCCTGTTCGGCCAGGCACAGCGCTATCGGCATGCCGGCGTCACCCGTGATGACATGGCGGCGAACAACGCCCGTGCCATTGCGGCCATCGAGAAAATGGGTTTGCCCCCGATGGACATCCTTGAGGGGCATCGCCGCTCCCAGTTCGCGCCGCCAATCATTCGTCGTGGTGCTGTGGCGGTGGATGACACTGACGCGTTGGCAGTGGACGCGCAAGAGCTATCTGCCTCAGTGGAAGAGCCGGAGGACGAAGCATGAATCCCATGATCCCGGCTCAACCAATGCCCTTCGAAGCGTTGACACCGGATGCCTATCGACAGTTCGAACACGCAGCCTCCCTAAAAGGCCTTTTAAAGCCCTTTAAGGGTAAGGGGGAGTTGGAGCACCTGGCGCAGGTGGCGAGGGAAATCGAGGCGCAGTTATGTCACCTGATGGAGGCTGTAGTGCTGCAAGCCGGACAGCCCCCTTACTCACTGCTGGACATTCGATTGGTGCTGCAGAACACCAGCGCTGGCAGCAGCTTTTTGCGTTGGCGCACCCGTGACTTCGCCCGCATGGGGGTTGCGGTCTGGGAACGCCAGGTGAGCAACAAAGTCCTGCCGCTGGCCGTACACGAGGGATTGCACCGTTTCGAATGCAACCGCATTGCACTGAACCTGCAGATGAGCGTGGTGCATTCGCTTTACCGCCAGGCCACCACCTGCGCGATCAAAATGGCCAGTGCCGAACGGTTACTGCGCCAACTCACAACCGCAGTGGAGGTATCACGATGAGTACTTTTTTTGTCGGCGAAGGCAATATCGGCAGTGCGCCAGAGTTCCAGGAATTCCCGTCAGGCAATGACGAGCCACGGCGTTTGCTACGGCTGAATGTGTACTTCGACAACCCCGTGCCACGCGAGGGCAGCTATGAAGATCGAGGCGGCTATTGGGCGCCGGTTGAGCTCTGGCACCGCGAGGCTGAACACTGGAGCACGCTGTACCAGAAAGGCATGCGCGTGTTGGTCGAAGGCCGCACCGTGCGCGATGAGTGGGAGGACAGCGAAGACAATGCGCGGGTGACCTTCAAGATCGAGGCCCGTCGAGTCGGCATCCTGCCTCACCGAGTGCAAAGCGTGGTCATGCGGGAACGATCCAGTGAGCCGGCGGCATCTGCGACACACGTCGGGCAAAATACAGAGCAAACCAGTTCACCTGCGTCGAAACCCAGAAAGCGCAGAGGACAGCCACCGTCGGACTGACGGACTGACTTCAGGCATCAAAATTGCGCCTTTGCGCGAAGTTGCTGGCCTGTTATTACTCGCTGCTCGTGAAGATCCACACTATCGTCCACGCTACAACCGGCTAGCGGCCTCGGACCATTTATGCCCGTCCTCACCGACTAATATGAGGAACCTGCCATTCAGGTTTCTCGTATCTCGCAACGGCTATTTCCAACAACGCTGCTCCGAACTCAATCCGGAGCAGTTCTATGCGCCTCTTCCTCTGCGAGAAACCTTCCCAAGGTCGTGACATCGCCAAGGTTCTCGGAGCCAGCCGGCGCAGCGATGGCTGCCTGATCGGACCCGAGACAACCGTCACCTGGTGTATCGGCCATCTGCTGGAGACAGCCCCACCTGAAGCCTATGGCGATCAGTACAAATCCTGGTCGTTGGATCATCTACCGATCATTCCCGCGCAGTGGAGGGTTGAGGTCAAACCCAAGACTGCCGCGCAGTTCAAAATCATCAAACACCTGCTCAGCGAAGCTACCACCGTCGTCATCGCAACCGACGCCGATCGCGAAGGGGAAATGATTGCCCGCGAGTTACTGGAGCTCTGCAAGTATCGAGGCCCCGTTCAGCGCCTCTGGTTATCCGCACTCAACGAGGCGTCGATTCGCAAAGCACTGTCCTCGCTGAAGTCTGGTCAGGAGACCTTCCCGCTCTATCACTCAGCCCTGGCCCGCAGCCGTGCCGACTGGCTGATCGGCATGAACCTCAGTCGCTTGTTTACCCTCCTCGGACGGCGGGCGGGCTACGACGGCGTATTGTCGGTTGGACGCGTCCAGACACCCACTTTACGTCTGGTAGTCGATCGGGATCGCGCGATTGCCAGCTTCGTCTCGGTACCCTACTGGGACGTGGATGTGCACCTGTCCTCAATGGGGCAACCATTCATCGCATCGTGGTTACCACCCAGCTCTGGACAAGATGAAGCCGGTCGTTGCCTGCAACAGGCGATTGCCCGTCAGGCGGTCCAAGCGATCTCTAGCGGAAAGACCGCCACAGTGCTCTCGCTGCAGACTGAGCATTTCCGCGAAGCGCCACCCCTGCCCTTCGACCTGAGCACATTGCAGGAAGTCTGCTCGCGCAAGCTGGGTCTCGGCGTTCAGGAAACCCTGAACATCGCCCAAGCCCTGTATGAAACCCACAAAGCCAACACCTACCCGCGCAGCGATTGCCGCTATTTGCCAGAGAGTATGTTCGACGAGGTACCCGCGGTATTCGATGCCCTGCTCAAAACGGATCCCGCACTGCGGCCCGCACTGGGAGGACTCGATCGATCATTGCACTCCCGTGCGTGGAACGATGCCAAGGTCACCGCACACCACGGCATCATTCCCACCACCGAGCCGGCGAACCTGGCGCGGATGTCCGAACAAGAACGCCAAGTCTACGAACTGATTCGTAGCCACTACCTCGCGCAATTTCTTCCGCACCATGAGTTTGATCGATCACAGCTCGAACTGGAGTGTGGCGAAGAACGATTGACCGCTGTTGGCAAACAGATCCTGGTCCAGGGCTGGAAAGGCTTGCTCTCCGAAAACGCCGAGGAGGATGAGCCCAGTCAAAAGTCCCAAGTCTTACCCGTCTTGCAACAGGGTACTCAGTGCGCAGTGGACGACGTCGAACTCAAGTCCATGCGCACTGCCGCTCCCAAACCTCTCACCGAGGGCGATCTGATCAAGGCGATGAAAAACGTGGCCAAGCTGGTCAACGACCCACGCCTGAAACAGAAACTGCGAGACACCACCGGAATTGGTACCGAAGCCACACGAGCCGGCATCATCAAGGGGTTGATTGATCGCGGATATTTGCTGAAGAAAAAACGCACCTTAATGGCCTCCGCTGCGGCCCATACCCTGATTGAGGCGGTTCCCGCTGCAATCGCAGATCCAGGTATGACCGCGATCTGGGAACAGGCCCTGGACGAGATCGAAGCGGGACGCCTGTCCCTGGATACATTCGTCGCCAAGCAGGCGCACTGGATTGCGCAGTTGGTCGAACACTGCGGAGCGCTCACCTTGGCAGTACCGGTCGAAGCCGGCCCGGCCTGCCCCATTTGCAACGCCTCAACACTCAGACGAAAGGGGAAATCAGGGCCGTTCTGGTCGTGCTCCCACTACCCAGACTGCAAAGGCACTGTGTCCATCAGAAAAGATACGCGTCGCCCATGACGCGCCATTGAAGATCAACATGAATATTGGAGACGATGTACTGGTCAGTGCATCATAAACGGCGACTGATCCCTCTCCAAGTCGCTTAGCGGTTGTCCGATTTCACGGGCCAAGGCGATGCCTGTCGAAATCCATATCTGCCCTAGTTCGTTGAACGCTTTCAGGTGAGCAGGATTTTCGTTGAGCCAATGAACAAGGCTGTCGAAGTGTTCGGGGTTATCCGGACAATCATGGATCTTGATGAACAGCTCCAGTGTTCGATCCCAGATCAGATCCATGACGTTCTCGCTCTGCTCTTCCATGCTCAACCTTTCCTCCGTTTGGCCCTGTCAGACCGCTCATTCTCACTGGTCACTTCGGGCTCCGATTCCTGGAGGAATAGAAGTCACGTCGCGGTACACAGCTATTTCAGTCAATATATCAACCTTACAAGTCGATACTCGACCGTTAAGGATGTTCATGTCAATGGGTCTTTGCTCAACCATTCGGGTTGAATTGGAGAACTCATCACTTGGCACATAAACATCCAACCCAGGCCCAAATCGGGCGCATGATCGCGAAGCACCGGACCGAACGTAATCTGACCCAGGAAGAGGTGGCTGAACGCTTGGGGATTGGCAGCGAAGCTATTTCGCGCCTGGAGCGGGGTGTGGTGGAGCTTTCCGTGGTCAAGTTGATGCAACTGGCGGACATTTTCGACTGCCGGATGGATGAACTGCTGACGGAGTCGAGCAATCGTCCTAATGATCAGGGCCAGATGATCGCCGGTCTGCTGAGTGGACTGAAAGAAAAAGACCGCGCCTTCATTCTGGCGACCGTCGAACAGTTGGCTGCTCATCTGGGCAGTAAATAACCTCTTTCACTCGCATTCGTTATAGAGAGCTCTAAGGACGCCCTCTGCCTTGACGTCGTCGCACCCTCTCTGCTGTAGTGCTTCAGGATCATCGCCAACGGCGACCCAAGACCGATTTGCTCCGGGTAGCTCGGTCGGACTCCTTGAGTTCGGAGCCTTATCTTCTACGGAATTTCATTCCCGTTGTATGCTCGACCTGATCACGCTGGCGGATGACCACTGTTGCCTCTAGGGCAACAGTGGTCATCCGCCTCGGCAATCGTATTCAGTCCCGGAGCCCACCGGGGAAACACTGGGCACCCTTTGTGCGCGGATGCGTGCCAGCATGTTCCGACCCAGGCCACAACAAGGGTCGGTTGGCGAATCATGGCGCAGTTAAACCAAGTTTTGCGAGGCGCTTGTCGACTGCGTAGGACCGCCAAAGGTGGCTTTTCTCTTCCTCGCCTGGCACCCCGCCAGGCCCGCTCTTCACTTTCTTCAGTCCAGTGACTGCCACTATATTCCGGCCATAAAAAATCGGGTGGCAGCGCCTTGACGCGCCCCTGTGACAGGCTTATACAAAGGGCGTGGTTCGCTGTCGTTGACAGCCCAGCCCAGGTAGCCAGAACCTTCAAGGCTACGCCACGTTCGTGGTGGTTTACTCAAGTGCGATCAGCGTTCGGAAGCTCGCGCGGTTACCGCTACAGCGGTGATGAATGCCCACTACCCTATGCCTGCGAATTACCACCGCAGACTTCCTCTGCTGCACCATTATTCCTCCAGACGCATCGTTCTGATCGTCATCAGCTTACCGGTGTCGAGTAGTTCATCGCTCGCCTTCACCTTACCCACCCTGACGGGGGCTCACTTCCCCATCAGGGATTGTGCGTCGCCGTTTTCCCTTGAAACAGGAGAACCACCATGACCCACGCCAACCACTCCCAAGAAGCGACCACTTACTTCAATCTGCACACCGTCGGTATCGGCTACCTCAACCGTGTTCGTGAAGTACAAGTCCGCCGCGGCCAGCCATTCATGGCCTGCGATATCGCAGCCCTGCACGGTGCCACCGATGCGGTGGAATACACCCGCTTCGACTGCAAAGTCGCTGGGGGCGAAGCTGAACGCTTGATTCGTCTCTATATGGACGCCGTCAAAGCCGAGAAAAAGGTCTTGCTGTCGTTCCGTATCGGCGACCTGTGGATCGATCCATTTCTCTACGAGAAAGGCGATAAACAAGGTCAACCAGGCGCCAGCCTGAAAGGTCGTTTGCTGTTCATCGACTGGATCAAGGTCAACGGCACATTCGAGTACAAAGCGCCCGCCAGGCAGGAAGCAACAGCACCTGCTGAGCAAGCGCCAAACAGTGAGCCATCCCCAACGTCGGCTGATGCCGAAGCTGAGGAGACCGAAAACCCAACAGAGGCTCGGGTCGAACCTGAATCTCCACCTGCTCCACGCACGGCCCGCCGTGATGCCAGCCGTACCGTTCAGTCCGCCTGAACAGTCCACGATCTTTCTCATCAAGGCGCTCCCTCGAGCGCCTTTTCTTCAATCAGCACAGGAGAACCAACATGGAATCCTTCTGGCTCTGCGACGACTGCCTGTTCGCGGCGGCTTACGAGGACTACAGCATGTTATCGCTCTACTACACGACGGATGAAATCGAGGAACGCATCGCCGCGATGCAACGTGGGTTGATTCGGTTGATGCCCATCAGTGCCGACTTTGATCCCGAAGCCGGCTGGGGAATAAAAGCCTTTTCCCCGCTGCCCTGCGACGGCTGTGATTCACCCCTGCACGGTCAACGCCACCGATTCACTCGGCTGTAAACGACGCAGCATCGGCTAACGCCCGCAACTTCACACCCACCTCGGGGACACCACTCCCCTCGGGCGTGTACCCCTGATTGTTCCCTTCGGAGGTACCACCATGAGCACCCAACTCACACTGATCGAGACTTCGGATTTCGAGCCTGATCGTATCGTCCAAGAAAATCAGCTGATCGACGAAGCGCTGCATATTCTGGATCGTCGGCTGTTCGCCCGCGGCCCTAACCTAACATCGCCTGACGTCGTGGCCTCATACCTAAAACTGCATCTTGCGCAACAAGAGCATGAAGTCTTCGGTGTGATTTTTCTCGATGCCAAGCACCGGGTGCTGGCGTTCGAAGTCCTCTTTCACGGCAGCATTGATGGGGCCAGCGTTTACCCCCGCCAAGTCGTTAAGCGTTCCCTCGCGCATAACGCTGCGGCCGCCATTTTTGTTCACAACCACCCCTCAGGTTGTACGGAACCCAGCCAGGCGGATCGCGTCTTGACCGCACGGTTGAAAGAGGCCTTGGCCTTGATCGAAGTGCGCGCACTGGATCACTTCATCGTGGGTGAAGGTCGTCCTCTCTCCCTTGCCGAACATGGCTGGCTTTAACCCTCACAGGCGCCTTCGGGCGCCTGGTTCATTTTCATTCTGGAGAACCCTCATGAATCCCACACACCAAGCCCCAGCCCCGCTGACGGCCTCAAACCCATTTGCTCGCGGTTACGACACCCTGCATATCGAACGGCTGCTACTGATCACCTACGAAAACGACTGCCCTCCCTGCTTTCGACCAGTGCACGACGCACAAGCCCATCTGCCCGACAATGAGCTGCAACTGTCCCCTTGCCTGTTCAATGACGATTTCGCCTTGATCAGCGAAGGCCAATCCATTCCGGATGAGTTGAATGAACGCTGTCAGTCCAACGGGCTAGTGCGCCAAGTAATCTACGCCGTGATTGGCGAAATGCTCAACGACCGGCATCACCTTGGCGATCTGTACTCCTTGGAAGAAGCCCAAGCCATGGTCCATCGCTTGAGCTTCGAAACGGGACACTACAGTCGGGCCTGGGAGATCAGTACCGCACACCTCACTGAAGAAGCATTGCGCTACTTGGAAATCCGGGCTGGCAATTTCGACTCCAGACCAACCGGTCTGCTGTTCGAACCCTTTGCCCTGACAGACTGCAATGGCGTCGGGTGTAAGCTGATCGGCACGCCCTGGACCGACGATAACCTGGTGAAGATCGAGGGCCGTCCTTACTCATCGCTGAGGCAAGAGCAACTCGATGCCCGTACGCCAGTAGCGTTGATTAAGGTGCTGTACCTCGCGGCATTGGCGGATGTGCGATTGTTGATCTTCGACCCCGACGCTGCCGTCTTGGATGGGCTAGCCATTTTTGATGAATAGCTACGTGCTCAGCGTTAACACGACCCATCTTGAATCAACTTTCTCACTGAATCGCTCCTTCACCTCATGTCAGGTTCTGCACTGAATCTGACATGAGGTTTTTTTCATGGAGCGTTTATTCACGCCTGTCTGCCTGCTGGGTTTGTTGAGCGCCTGCACCGCGCAAATCCCCAACCCATTGCCGACCCATCCAGAGATCGACAGTGGCTCCAATCGGGCCCAGCTCTCGAAGGGTACAGCCGAAGGAAACCATCCGGCAGAACTCCGCTATGGCCGCTATACGCTGGTCAGCACCGAGCCCACCACGGAACAACGCGATCTTCTCGCTCAAATCATTGACGTGAGCATCCCGTCCAGCCTGAGTCCCTCGGTGCAGGATGCGTTGCAGTACGTATTGCAGCGCTCGGGCTATTCGCTCTGTCCAGTTTCCACGTCGGTGAAGGTGCTGTTTACCCGGCCCCTGCCGGCGGCCCATTACCGGCTTGGTCCAATCCCTTTGCGCAGCGCGCTACATGTGCTGGCTGGCCCCGCCTGGCAACTCACAACCGATGAGGTCAGCCGTTCGGTCTGCTTCGAGCAGCAGAAAACTAATGCCAGCGTCACGCTGATCACACCGGTCTCGCCGCATCAGTCGGAGGCACGCCCATGAAAGCCTCGACGTTTCAAACTCTCATCATTGGGCTGCTTTGCCTGGCGGTTGCCGGTCTGAGTGGCGGTTTGTACAACCAATATCAGCGCATGGCCAATCTACAGAGCACGAACCTTCAGTACCTACAAACTTTGGACACCCTGCAACGTGATTCAAACGCCCTCAAGGATGCACAGGAAAAACTGCAGTACGCGCTGAAAGACCTGAAGCAGATGGTCGACTCCAGTGAGCAACAAGCCAATACCCTCGATCCGATGCTGGATCAGTGGGCGCAAGAAATACAGGAGCTGCGCGATGGTCTGGCAGCGCGCACCACCTTGGCAGACCTGACAGCGCTGCATGCACGCATTGAACAGGTCGAGCAGCAACTCCTGGGCCTAAGGACCCAGCCATCGCCCCCACCGCCGACGCCTTCCGCGACCAAACCGAAAAAGACCGCTCGCCCCAAGCCCGCCCCGCTCTCGCCACCGTTCTCAGTGTTGGGGGTCGAGTCCCGCGGGGGTGAGCGCTTTCTGGCGGTCGCACCTCATGACAGTCACGCTCTCATGGATGTTCGGCTGCTGCATCGCGGCGAGGAGTTCGGAGCCTGGCACCTGAAAATGCTGGAGCCGAACTCAGCCATCTTCGCGGTGGCCGCTCAGCCAGACCAGACCGTGCACCTCCCTTGAGAAGCGATCATGAACAGAGCGCCACTGCCCGCCGTCGTCTGTCTAATTTCGCTACTGACCACAGGTGCTGCGATGAGTAACCCCATCACGACACAGTCACGGATCCAAGACACGCAGTCCGCTCCGCTGGGGCGCTCTGACTCTGAACAGGCTGCGAGCTGGGGTCTGACGGAGCAGGAGTGGACGCGCTTCGAACAGATCCAAGCCGGCCCGCGCGGTTTCTGGAGTCCGAACCTCGATCCGTTGACCGCACTCGGGGTCGAGGCCCAGACCGACCAAGAGCGCCAGCGCTATGCCGAACTACAGGTAGCGCTGGAAGCCAAACGCGCCGAGCGCGAGTTGGCCTACCAAAACGCTTACACCGCGGCATGGGCCAAGCTGTTTCCCGGGCTGCTGCCGATCCAGGGCATGGCATCCCCGTCCCCTGCCAGCTCATGGGTCGTGCCGCGCCAGGCTCTGTTTGTGGAGGACCACTGCCCTGCGTGCATCGCCGAAGCGCAACGTCTGCAAAACGGCGATTCGGCGTTCGATATCTACCTGGTGGGCAGCCAAGGCGAGGATGAACGCGTCCGTCGCTGGGCGACGCAAGCGGACATCGATCCGGCCAAGATTCAACGCCGGCAGATCACCCTAAACCATGACCGTGGTCGCTGGTTCAGCCTGGGGGCCCCGGGGCCATTGCCTGCCACATTTCAACAGGTGAATGGACAATGGCAACGCCTAGACTGAGTGCTATTGCGCTCCTGCTGACGATACTCGCCGTCCAGGCTGACGAACTTCCGCCTCCTGCCTATCAATTGGCGGCGCATGACGCGGACATCCCTTCTACGGTGCTGTTCGCAATTGCCCTGCAGGAGAGTGGTATCCACGTTCGTGGTCGACTACTGCCCTGGCCTTGGACCCTGAACATCGCCGGAACCCCCTACCGCTTCGCCACTCGCCAGGCCACCTGTCACGCTTTGCTTCAGGCGCTCGCCCGATATGACGCTAAGCGGGTCGATGCGGGACTCGGGCAAACCAACCTGGGTTATCACGGGCAACGTTTTTCCAGTCCCTGCGAAGCCCTTGATCCCTACCGAAATCTCGCCGTGACCGCCGCGCTGTTGCAGGAGCATCACGCCGCTACCGGTGATTGGGTGTCAGCTGCCGGACGCTATCACCGCCCGGCAGGAGGAACGCCGGCCGCGCGTTACCGCGCCGGTTTTTCCCGGCAACTCGAACGCTTGCTGGTTTCCTTCAAACAGGGCACACCACCATGAAGCGAATACCTCTTGCCTGTTATTGCATCCTACTCTTGGCACCTTTTACCCAGCCGCAATTGACCGTAGCCAGGAATCAGTCTTGCGACTTCACCCGACACCATTTTCAAGCTGCCAGGTCGCCGATAAACAACAGGACCCAGCCTGATCGGGCCATGCATGCGGACTTGTCTAAGTTTGCCAATGAAGCCTGGATATTGCCCGTCCACAGCTCTCACTTGAGCCCCGGCCAGATCACCTCTCGCGCCCTGAGCATGCCGGGTATGCGGCCATTTTTCTTGATCGGTGAGGATCCCCACTCACTGGCTTGGTTGCATCAACGCGCGGCTAAACTGCAGGAAATGGACGCGGCTGGCCTCGCCGTCGAAGTGGCCGATACCGAAGCTTTGACCCGGATTCGAGCAGTTGCTCCGGGCATCACCATCTTGCCGGTCAACGGCAACGACATCGCCACCCGCCTGCGGATTGAGCACTACCCCGTCTTGATCACCGCCAGCTCACTGGAACAGTGAGTCCAGGTCATGGCCGAGCATGCGATGGAATCCAAGCTCCGGCCAGCGGTGGAGCTGTACACCGTAACAATCTGCATCGCCGCCGCGGTGTTATGCGTGTACTCACCCTGGGCGCTGGCCCTGTCACCCGAGATCGGTCTGGTTGCAGCGCTGGCCTATGCCCTGTTCGGCCTGATCCGCCTGCGACAAGCCTGGGAGGTGCTGCGCTATCGGCGCAATATCCGTCGGCTGCCCCGCTACGAACTGACCAGCCGACAGATTCCGGTGAGTCGTAAGCGGTTGTTCATGGGACGCGGCTTTCGCTGGACCCGCCTGCACACCCAGCGCTTGGTCGAGACCCAGGATCCGGCTGTTGCTCACTATGTCGAGCAACCGACCCGTTACCGC
This sequence comes from Pseudomonas sp. GT1P32, assembly GCF_054897805.1. Lineage (NCBI taxonomy): Bacteria > Pseudomonadati > Pseudomonadota > Gammaproteobacteria > Pseudomonadales > Pseudomonadaceae > Pseudomonas > Pseudomonas sp. GT1P32. Next base: position 688,029 of record NZ_CM142704.1, on the reverse strand, counting down.
CTGGCCCGTGGACTCGAACGGCACCTGGAACATGCGCCGTTTCCGCTCTCGACACTGGCGCGTGTCACGGCCTGGGACAGCGCCTTCAATCCGTTGCGCCCTTTGCCCCCGGTCGGTGGCTCGCCGCTGCTGCATGGGGTTGAGCCCGACGAAACGGAAGTCAGTCTGCCTCTGGGCGAACGGGTCGGACACACCCTGGTGCTCGGCACTACCCGTGTCGGCAAGACGCGACTCGCTGAGGTGTACATCACCCAGGACATTCATCGCATCGAACATGAGGTGGTCATCGTCTTCGATCCGAAGGGCGATGCCGACTTGCTCAAGCGGATGTACGTCGAAGCCAAACGGGCCGGTCGGGAAAAGGAATTCTATGTTTTCCATCTGGGCTGGCCGGAGATCTCCGCGCGCTACAACGCGGTGGGACGTTTCGGCCGCATTTCGGAAGTGGCGTCACGCATTGCTGGGCAGCTCAGCGGTGAAGGTAACTCGGCGGCCTTCCGTGAGTTCGCCTGGCGCTTCGTCAATATCATTGCCCGGGCTTTGATCGAGTTGGGCCGGCGTCCAGACTACCTGCAGATCCAGCGGCATGTGGTCAACATCGACGCGCTGTTCATCGAATACGCCCAGCAGTTTTTCGCCAAAACCGATCCGAAAGCGTGGGAAGTGATCGTCCAGCTTGAAGGCAAGCTCACCGAGAAGAACATTCCTCGACATATGGTGGGACGCGAAAAGTGCGTGGTGGCCATCGAACAATACCTGGCGGCGAAACGGGTATTTGATCCGGTAATGGACGGACTGCGTTCGGCGGTGCGGTACGACCGCACCTACTTCGACAAAATCGTTGCCTCGCTACTGCCGCTGCTGGAGAAACTCACCACCGGCAAGACCGCTCAGTTACTGGCCCCCAACTACACCGATCTGAATGACCCACGACCGATCTTCGATTGGATGCAGATCATCCGTAAGCGCGGCATCGTCTACGTCGGCCTGGATGCGCTGACCGATGCCGAGGTGGCAGCCGCTGTGGGCAACTCCATGTTTGCCGATTTGGTCTCGGTCGCCGGACACATCTACAAACACGGCATCGACCATGGCCTGCCCCAATCGGGTAACAACAGTGACAAGTTGCCGATCAACCTGCACGCCGATGAGTTCAACGAGTTGATGGGCGATGAGTTCATTCCGCTGATCAACAAGGGCGGCGGTGCCGGCATCCAGGTGACGGCCTACACCCAGACCCTCAGCGATATCGAAGCGCGTATCGGCAACCGCGCCAAAGCAGGCCAGGTTATTGGCAACTTCAACACCCTGCAGATGCTGCGGGTGCGCGAAACCGCCACCGCGGAGCTGCTCACCCAGCAGTTGCCCAAGGTTAACGTGCTGACCAAGACCCTGGTGTCGGGTGCCACCGACACTTCCGATCCTGAGGCCAACACGGACTTCACCTCGTCCTCACAGGACCGTGTCAGCAGCACCAGTGTGCCGCTGATCGAACCCGCGCACATCGTCAGTTTGCCAAAGGGGCAAATGTTCTCCTTCCAGGCTGGTGGACAACTCTGGAAAGTGCGCATGCCGTTGCCAAAACCCTCCAACGACGATGCCATGCCCAAAGATCTGCAGGAACTCACTCAGCAGATGCGGGCGGCCTACAACGAGCAGGCGGGGCAATGGTGGAGTGCAGGCGGTGGCGGCCCAACAATTAACTTCGATTTGGATCAGGCGGGGTAGCCCTACGCCACCTGGTTTCTATTCAGCAAGAACACACTCAAGAGACGTCGTAACGACATCAGTCCTGTGGCGCACAATGGAGTGAACGATGACGACTTCCGCACAAAACACGCCGCCACAACCTATCCAGCACCCAGGATTAATCGTCTCGGCGATTGGCTTGGTTTTACGCATCATCGGTTTGCTGATCGCCTCGTTGCTATTCTCGATCCTCATCGAGTTCGCAGGCCTGCTACTGTTCTGGAGCGATCAGGGTTGGCGACACAGCCAAGCCATGTTGAGTAGCGAATTGGGTTGGCTCAGCGAGCACTTCAAATCTTCACTCATCATCCAACAACCTGGACAGACGATTGTCCAGTGGCTGGATTTTCTCAATCAGTGGTTGTTGGTCAAGACCGGCTTTGCGGATTTTGCCCAGCAGGCGCGGGTGTCGAGCCAGGGCAACGACTTCTGGAGCTGGATCAATCAGCTCTACATAAGCATTGAGGATTTCGTGCTGGCGGCGGTGTATGTCACCTTCACCTTCGTGGTGCGCCTGACCATTCTGGTCCTAGCCACACCCTTGTTTCTGTTGACCATGTTCACTGGTTTTGTGGATGGCTTGGTTCGCCGTGATCTTCGCAAATTTGGCGCGGGGCGTGAGAGCAGTTTTGTCTATCACCGCGCCAAGCGCGCAGTGATACCACTGCTGATCGTGCCCTGGATCATCTACCTATCTCTACCCTTTTCGATCAGTCCAATGGCGGTATTCCTGCCTTGCTCCGTGTTGCTTGGGGTGATCATGGCAATCACGGCGGCGACGTTCAAAAAATATATCTAAGTGCAACACAAGTGCTGATTTTTTATTTCAGTCGATATGATGACGCGCGCTTGGCGGCCGCAGTCTTCTCGAAAAGCCCCTTGAAGTCATACCCAGGCGGCGATTTTTCCAAGCAGGCAATCGTGCGTCTCCCCAGTATTTCTTCTGCAGTAGGCAGATGCTCTACCACTTCGGCGGCAGTAGGAACACTTTCAAGGTGCGTCACCCTGTCATCGCTATTCCCCGGAACCAACTCTGTCAGAATGGGGCAGCCTCCCCGTCTCCCCGCGCTGGTGGAGTCAGATGGTGCAACAGGATCTTCAGCTTGCCCAACAGCTCGTCGAAGGTCACCACCTCGACGTTCTTGCATGCGTTACGGAAGATCTCGAAGCTGCGTCGCTGCGCTTCTTCCATTGGAGTCATACCTGCGATAACTACGCACTTCGTTGCGTCAGGGCGCGAGCCCCGAAGTTCTGGCTGTGTCTGGTGGAACAACCAGTTGCTGTGAAGAGCGCTCTGTTGATAGAGGACCTGGGTAATTGCACCGCTGAGCTCGGCGCTTGGACCGTAAACCTCGCTGTTCCGGTACGCCGTGTTGAGCATCAGCACCGTAGACGGTTTCTTGATCTCAACGATCGCCAGCGATGGCCCCAACTCACCGAGCAGGAAATCCCCCACTTGGGCACCGGAACCGCTCAGGTTCGACCCTTTGGCATGAAATTGGGTGTGAAGCAGGCGCACCGGTCGAGCAAAGAGCATCGTCAAGATGAAGATATTTTCCTCGAAGAAGCGCTGCCAACGGCCTTCTGGCAGCGCCTGCACCAACATCCGTTCATAACCCTCGATCATGCTGGCCAAGGTGACCCGCTCGATTTCCGCGTGAAGTTCCATGAGCGCACCCGGTGCGTCCTTCACAATCAACGCCGCGTTCTCGCGCACCGTCCGCACCGTGGCCGCTCGTAGGGAACGAACCGAAGCAGCAGACTGCCTCGTCCGGCCTAACCGCACCTCGACGAGCTCTCCAGCCGCGCCGACTTGCATAACTGGCGGAAACCGCTCCGGACTCAACTGCGCAAGCAAGGTATTTCGTACGTGCAACGCCTTTACCAGCCGTACCCGTTCACGCACGTTGCGATTCGCCCTTTCGAGGGCGCGCCTCTGCTCATCCAAATCCTGCACGTTAATCAGTACGACGCAGTCAACAACCGTTGATTCACCGTCCTCCGTGACGAGGATCGTATCGACCCCCGGAAGCTTCATGATGCCAGCCCAAATAGCATCCAGTTCCTTGATTAGACCGAGGCCAAAGGCGCAATTATTCGAGGTGCGCCAAGGCAGATATGTTTCGATGAGGGAAACAGCCTGGTCTGAACTGTCGGGCAAGGGATAGTCGTGCCTTACCTGATAGACAAGCGTCCTGATACGACCGTGCCTAGGGGACAAGTAACGCTGTGCATGTGGATTCGTGTGGACGGGATACGTGACGATCTTGCGCGGAAGGATTCGCGCTAGGAAATGCCATTGAGCCTCAGGCTGGGAGAACCAGACATCCGGGTCCTCGGACCGGGCGAACGTCTGGACAAAAAGATCCCTGCAGGCTGTGCCGCTATCGTCAGCGACTTCCAGACGAAAGCTTGGATTCATTACGTCGCTGTAGTCGTACACAGCAGGTGCCCCCTGACCATCCTCTGGTTCAATTGTCATATGCCAACCTCTGGTTTTCCTAGCTAGGCGTACCGCACATCTTGCGAGGCCACGACCTGATTGACCCCGTAACCGGTTCGAACATCGGATGTGCTGATCAAGCGCTCGACGGCCTTTGCCAGATCAGGATTTACCGTTGCACTCTGGCTATCCCTGAAGTAGCGCATCACCGCCCCGGCCACGACATCCGCTATCTGCAGGCCAATGCCTTCGTGCGACTGCGCAAACGCGAAAGTAGCCATCTCTTCGAAAATAAAGTCCGAGTGTGGAGCGTATGGAACTTGGCTTTGGTCCTTCTGGGCTTCCACAGTCGCTTTCCCCAGATGCAGGATGTCCTCGAGTTCCAACTGCTGGTCGTGAACGATGTGGACACCTTGCAGATTCCGCCTGAAGTAGAGATTCAGGCGCGCGTAGATGTTGGCAAACGAAGTCAGATTGGGAAGCATCCAAACACGCTTGCTGCGCTTGTTGTGATCAGGTGGCGGAAGGAACTGGAGAAATGCGTCAGGATCCTGCTCCTTAAGTTCCAGATACTCGTTACGGGCATCTTCCACCATCATGACTACGCCCCGGGCAATATCTTTCTTCCCAGGGATGTCCAGAAGGCGTACGCCCAGATCCTGAAGCAATGAAAGAGACTGCAGCAGGTGCGCCTCAGAAGGCTCTAGGCAGGCTTGGACAAATGCGTCGAGCACCTGATCCGAAGCTTCAGCATTCAGAAAGTCCGCAACAGTATTCCTAAGAAAGGCCATGGGTGCGCCTTCAGGAAACCCCATGCAAGGTGGTAGCAACTGAAAACTCGTGATGTGCACGCAGATGAAATAGCGTTTATCCACGAGCTCGACGAACAGAGGCGCACCGATAGACTCCAGGTAGTCTATAACCTCCAAAACAAATTTTGGCTTGGCCATCAGAGACTTGGACTTCAGCTCACCTGGTGAAATCCTGTGCAATGCGCGCAGCTCTTCGATTCGAGTGACAACTGCCGACTCGTCACTCACCCCCACCGCAGCCAGTACGAAGTATGGTTGCCCTTTGAAGTCGAAGCCGTCACCACTGTTGACCATGTCACCGCTATGACCACTCTCGTCGAGGTAGAACGTCATGCTCAAGGTTGGTCTCCCCCATTGTAAAAGTCTCCAGGCCCTGCCACATCATGCGCGTGCCAGGATACGGCCCAGGGGACTATTGATTGCCGTGAAGGCGTCGATGACGCCATCCAGGACAAAGTCGAGCGCACGACCATAACCTTGATGCAATGTAGCCGTGTCGAAGTCTTGATCCTGCAACCTCTCGATCTTGCTCACGGCGTCGTGGGCATCGGCAATGCGAAGATCGTAGGTGACGAACAGCATTGCAATGTCGCTGTTTTTCGCATTCCAGCCTTCTGGTTCATCCTTGCTTTTTAGTGCATCCGGCGCCTCGCAGTTTTCGTCGAACCTGGTCAGGATGTTCAGTAAGCACTGCAGAAGCTTTAGCTTCCCCAGAGTGGCGATCGACTTTCTCGGGACACCCATAGCTTCCAGAAGCTGTTTGAGGAAACCGTCGGGCAGCTTCTGCCAAATTTCATGGATGGATTTGCATCGAGCGAGAAAGGCCTGCTGGGTCATGTCCAAGGGCGCGAACTGAGCGAGTTTTGCAACCTGCGGATAATGTAGCCAGCCATCGGCTGCAACTTCTTCCCGCGAGAACCCGAGCAGTTCAACAGCCGGTTTTTCGATGCCCAGCGCGGTCCCAAGCCGAGAAAGGTTTTCTCCCAAGGACAGCATTTGCGTGAGGAACCGATCAACTTTGGAAACGATGTGTTCTTCAGTCAGGTCGCACTGTTTCACAATCGCAGGATCTAGGGCGTGGACATGAGCATGCAAGGTTTCCCGGTCCGGGACGCCTTTGTACAGATCCCGTAAATCCACCTCGATTAGGTTTCGCCCGACTCGCCGGCACCCAGTGAAAGACCACTGTCCAAGATAAGATGGACTGCAATACCAGCCACCATGCGCGTCTACAGGTGTGCTTCCGTACAAGCTGTTTTGTTCATAGCGTTCGAGAAATCTGTCGTCGAGATAGACCGTCGTATCATTCCTCATGATGTCATTGGCACTAGCGTGCGTAACCTTTCCAGCAACACCTGGCCAATTCAGCCCATCAGCTGTCTGCTGAGGGCAGAGGTTGCAGGAGACTGCCACTACTGTCGCCCATACCTGGAGCAGTAAACCGTTCTCTGTTTCCCGAAGATCGCCATCAAGCCAGCTCCCCGGCTCGCCAAGAGAATGAAAACGTTCCCCGTTCATCAGCTTGCGCAGTTGTGGGCTGTCTGCGAGCGTCGCCTGATAGAAGAAATGGCGAACGCCGCGTCCCCCCCTCAACCACAGATACTTGCGCAGATACTCGTTTGACATGAACCAATTAACATCCCGGGACGGCTTGAAGTGGTATTGCAGCGAAACCTCACCTTCAGCGACTCCGAACTCTGGCAGGCTCAAATCGTCGTAAACCAAACGCTGATGCTCATTGCCAATGCATCGTGGCGTTAAACCCAACGCCATCCATACCTTCTCGGCCAAGGTGTATGTGAAGAACAAGCTGCTGCCCCAGGAGGCAACGATGTAGTCATACCCGCTCACATTCGGTGTGAAGTCTTTCACGCTCCCTTTCTCACTTAGAGTCGGAACTCCGTGCGCCACCACACCCTGACTATGTAGAACGGGCATCGCGTTACCGTCATCGGGAACGACAGCCATCAACATATGAACCGTCTCGCGGTTCGACTCTGAGCGTTCGGTTTCCGTGAAACTACTCACCTCGACTCTCTGCAACGGATCAGTTCCCACTGGCTCTAGCAGTGAGCGCAACCGCTGCGGTAGCAGGTCGGCCGGAATAGGAAACCTTCCCACGTAATCAAACATCAGCTCTTCTCCTTGGCTGTTGCAAACAACCCACGTGCCAGTTCTGGACGCTTCCCAGTGAACCCAAATGGTGTGCTGCAACTGCAGCATCATAATGCGAGGCCGTTAAGAAACCGAGGAATATGGGTTGTAACGATATCGCCAGCTACGAAGCTCATTGAGAGCGGAATCTCCCTAATTCCCCCAATCACTATCCAAAGGTCGAAGGGTCACTCAGCTGTAAGTAAACATCTCCCGCACCTCCCCAGAATAAGCGATACATCAGACCTCAGGTTTCTTACTGAAGAAATCGACCTCTGAATTGATGCTGTCCTCAGATCCATAAGGGCCAGCATCATGCCAACTACCGTCGTTCGTTGCTTGTTACTACTCTCGTTGGCTATCGTCCATGGCGGTAGCTATGCCGCCTCCGCCCATGAACAAGATCAGTTCAGCCTGATTCAGCAGCAGCTCGACACTATCGAACGCCTATCCGCTCAAGCCGAGAGATCCAGCAACGCTCAACCGAATGAGCGCTACCGCTTCGACTATCCCCGCCTGACTGAGGACATCCAGCGCATCCGCCAAGGTGTACAGGGCTATCTCTCCCCCACCCGTGCTCAACCTCGCGATCCTGGTGAGCTGGTGGGTGGTTACCGCCTCGACACTCCGCCTGCGGAGCCCTCGCCATGAGCATGACCGACTCCCAGACCGCTGCCTTCCAAAACGCCTCCGGCTTCTCGGCACAGAGCAGTTCGACGCTCTGGCTGTCCCTGGTTCTCGTCCTGACTTTGCTTTGGTGTGCCTGGGTGATGTGGACGGCTTACCGAGGGTGGGCGGCCGGCAGCGTGCGCTTCGGCGCGCTTGGCGGAAGTACCGCACGCGTACTACTCACCTTGCTGGTTTTGATGTTCTTCACCCTGTCCTAACCCCGGAGATCGCCGTCATGCTCAAGTGCCTTGCCCCCCTGAAAAACAACCTGCGTGATCGTGCCAATCAGCGCTTGATCGGTCTGCTGTTGGTACTCGGTCCAAGTCTGGCTTTTGCCGAACTCCCCACCATGGAAGCCCCTTCGCGCGGCGAAGGATCCGGGTTAATCGAGACGATCAAAAACTACGCCTACGACGGCGGCATCCTGCTCGGTCTGCTGATAGCCCTGCTCGCATTCTTGGGTGTGGCCTGGCACTCGCTGACCGTGTATGCCGACGTGCAGAACCAGCGCAAAACCTGGAAAGACCTCGGCGCGGTGGTCGGTATCGGTGCTCTGTTGGTGGTGATCATCATCTGGTTCCTGACCAAGGCTGCCGCAATTCTGTGAGGTCGGCATGAACGACACTATCGAACGCCTTGCCGACGGCACCTTGATCTTTCTCCCGGAGCGACTCAATCGCGATCCTGCCGTACTGCGCGGTTTGACCAGTGATGAGATGTGGGTGGCGCTCGGTGTCGGCGCACTCGTCGGCTTGGTGCTGGGTGTTCCTCTGGCGATCGCCACCGCCTCCATTGCCGTGGCACCGACCAGCATGATCGCAGGCATGACGGTGGTGCTGTTTGCCGGTGGCACGCTACTGCGTCGGGTCAAGCGAGCCCGCCCCGAAACCTGGTTGTACCGCAAGCTCGAATGGGTACTGGCCAGCCGGTGGCGCCTGGGTCGCGGGAGTTTGATCCTCCACTCCGGTGCCTGGACGGTTCGCCGCTCCCGCCGGCTACGTCCTGCCCTGCCCCGGTGGCAGCCATGAGCCAGTTTCGGAACAAGGTCGATGCCCAACAGGCGCATATCTTCAGTCTGCGTCTGGCAGTGGTGGTATTGGCCCTGGTCTGTGCCGGACTCTGGTATGGCTGGCGCTCGGCACCGACCGATCTGACCGTGCATGTACCACCGGATCTGCGCTCGGGCAGCACTCGCAAGTGGTGGGATATTCCCTCAGAGAATGTCTATGCCTTTGCCCTCTACATCTTTGGCCAACTAAACCGCTGGCCCTCGGATGGCGAACAGGATTATCGCCGCGCCATCTATGGCTTGCAGTCCTACCTAACACCCGCCTGCAAGGCCTTCCTCGAAGGTGACTATGAGTACCGCAAGGCCGCCGGCGAACTGCGCCAGCGGGTGCGTGGTGTCTACGAAATTCTGGGCCGAGGCTACAGCGAAGATCCGGAACTCAGGGTCAAGCAACTCGACCGCGACAGCTGGCTAGTCAAACTCGACCTTAATGCCGACGAGTATTACGCCGCCGAACCGGTGAAACGGGTGGTGGTGCGTTATCCATTACGCGTAGTGCGTTTTGACATGGATCCCGAACGCAACAAGTGGGGGCTGGCACTGGATTGTTATCAGGGCACTCCGCAAAAAATCTCCCTGCCTGGAGGTGAGCCATGAAGCGGATTTCTACCCTGGGACTAACCGTCTCACTGATGCTATGGGGAGCTGCAGCGCAGGCCGTCGAACTGATGCACTGGGAACGCCTCCCCCTCGCGGTCCCACTGGTGATCAATCAGGAGCGGGTGATCTTTGTCGATGAGGATGTTAGAGTCGGTGTGCCCTCAACCCTGACGGGCAAGCTGCGCGTGCAATCAACCGGCGGCACGCTGTACCTGCGCGCGTCAGAAGCCATTGCACCGACCCGACTGCAACTGCAATCGGTCGCAACGGGCGAGATCATCCTGCTGGATATCGCGGCCACGCCTGGCGATCAACCGCTGGAGCCCGTACGTATTCTCAAAAATGCTCCGGTGCAGACTACCGAGACGGAATCGAGCACCGACCCTATCCCAGAACGCACGCCGATCCCGGTCGCTTTGACGCGCTATGCCGCACAGAGCCTGTACGCACCGCTGCGCACCGTGGAGTCCCTGCCCGGGGTACGCCGCGTCCCGCTCAAGCTGCGCACCGAACTGCCGACCTTGTTGCCGAGCGAAAACGCGTCCAGCACACCTATCGCCGCCTGGCGACTCGGTGATTACTGGGTGACGGCGGTGAAGTTGCGCAATCGTGGTTCAGAGACGGTGCAACTCGATCCGCGCCAGCTTCAGGCCAAGCTGTTCGCCGCGACCTTCCAGCATGCTTTCCTCGGGCCTGTCGGCAGTGCTGAAGACACTACGATCGCCTACCTCGTGACTCGCGGTGCCGGCCTCGAACAAGCCGTGCTGCTCCCACCCGTTGCGCGAGGTGCTGACGATGAAGGCTAACGCCTTGCTCAAATGGCTGGTACCGGCTGCGCTACTGGCCGTGGTGTTGATCATCCTGAAAACATGGGTCGCGGCCGACAGCACGCCCTCTCCAGAGAACCCGGTTGATCAGGGCAACCTTCAGTTATCCGCCGAGCAAGCCAAGTCGCTCGGCATTGCTGGCGATACCCCTCGCGACACGGTCGCCACCCTGGTCGGCCAGGTGAAGGCCATGCGCAGCGACATGCTCGGTTTGAAGAAATACAATGACTCACTGCAGACGGAAAACAACCGCCTGCGCGAGCGGGAAAACAGGGTCGACTCGCGTATCCAGACGGCGCTTGGCAGTGTGACCCAGCAGGTCGACGAAGGCCGCCGCCAAGCCAACGAGGCCCGACTCAAAGCAGAACAAGACAGTCGCCAGGCCCGTGGTCTGCTGACGCAATTGCAGGACCAGTTGTCGGGGCTAACCGGCAAAGGCAAGGACATGCCAATCGGATTGGGGCTCGAGCCCGGCGATGGTGCCCAGTTCGAAGGGAATCGTCCTGCCACGGATGCAACACAGTGGATTGAACCCTCAGATGCTCCGGCCACCGACGCCCAAGGCAAAACCAAGACCTCCTCCGCGCTGAGCCTGCCTACCGCCTTCAACTCACTGGAGGGCTTGAAAGATAACGCTATTGATCGCAGCCAGAAACAGCTACGCGCAGTCACCAAGGGTGAGCGTGACCTGACGCGATCCGTTGATCGTACCGAAGGCGCGAAGCCGGTCTACACCATTCCCGAAAACGCGACATTGATGGGCTCGGTCGCCATGACCGCGCTGATCGGCCGAGTCCCGGTGGACGGCACAGTGAATGATCCCTATCCCTTCAAGGTACTGGTCGGCCCAGAGAACCTGACCGCCAACGGCATCGACTTACCGGATGTCGCAGGTGCCGTGATGAGCGGCACGGCGTCCGGTGACTGGACCCTGTCCTGCGTACGCGGACAGGTCGAGTCAATCACCTTTGTGTTTACCGATGGCACCATCCGCACGGTGCCTCAGCCGAAGGCGGTAGCCAGCCGCAATGCCTCCACCACCCAGAGTTCGAGCACCGACAAGATCCGTGGCGGACTCGGCTACCTGTCCGATCCGTATGGTATTCCTTGCATCGCCGGCGAGCGCCGCTCGAACGCGCAGCAATACCTCGGCAGCCAGAGCCTGATCACTGCGGCCGGCGCGGGTGTCGCCGCCTTGCTCGGGGATGAGCGGAACAACAGCAGTGTGATCAGTTCAGGCGGCAGTACGCTGGGGGTCACCAGCAGCAATGGCAATAGCGCGCTGAATTCAATTCTCAGTGGTGGGGTCAGCGACATCCGCGAGTGGGTCAACAAACTGTATGGCGAAGCCTTTGCTGCCGTGTACGTGCCACCTGCAGCACACGTCGCACTGCACCTCGACCATGAGATCACCATCGACTACGAGCCCAAGGGTCGGAGCGTTCGCCATGAAAAAGACCATGCTTCTCTACCTGACCTGGATTAGCTTGCTCTGCTTGGTCCTGACGGGGTGTTCCACCGACAAGGAGACACTTCTGCCCCATGGCGAGCAAACCATGCTGGACATCTGGAACGGCGCCGGTTCGCAAGGCACTCAGCAGCAACTGCTGGATGCTCGGCAGCAGTTACGCCGTCCGCTGGCCCAGGCAGATTTCTCCGCTTCTCTCCAAGAACCGTACACTCGCACAGCGACGAACGAGATCCACAATCTGTTCCCTCGCCTGCCCAATTCCGATCTGGTGCTGTACGTGTATCCGCATTTGACTGGTACCGAGCAGGTACCGGTTCCGGGGTACTCGACCGTCTTTCCGTTCTACCAACGTGTGCAGTACGCATTACCTGGTGAACGTCAGGAAGACCTGTAGTGCGTACCGGCGATTCGGGCAATCGCACTCCCGCGTGGAAAGCCTGGCGCAACCCATTGCGCCCTCGCGCGACCTTGGCCGATGAAGCCGCACTCTATGCGCACAACCCCAGCTTCACCGATCACCTGCCTTGGGTCGAATACCTCGACACCGAGCAGTGTTTTCTGCTGGATGACAATCGCTCGGTGGGTGCCGTGTTCGAGTTGCTGCCCATCGGCACCGAAGGGCGCGAACCCGATTGGCTGATGGCCGCCCGCGACGCCCTCGAGGATGCCCTGCAGGACAGCTTTGACGAGCTGGATCAAGCGCCTTGGGTGGCGCAGTTTTTCTGTCAAGACGACAACGACTTCACCCCCTACCTGAACCGGTTCACCGATTATATTCAGGACAGCGCGCGAGGCACGGTCTTCACCGAAGCGTACCTGGAACTCACTCGCCGCCATCTGAAGGCCATCGCCAAGCCCGGTGGTTTGTTTGAAGATAGGGTGGTTACGCGCCTGCCCTGGCTCGGTAACAACCGGCGGGTGCGCCTGGTGGTCTATCGCTGGCTTGAGTCTGGCGCTGAGGAGACGGGACTCACTCCGGTGCAATCCCTGCATCAGGCTTGCGAACGTGTCGCGGCTTCGTTACAGGCATGCGGGGTGCAATCGATGCGAGTCGATGGCCGAGGTTTGTATGCCTGGTTGTTGCCCTGGTTCAATCCGGCACCCAGGCTTACTGATGAAGCGCCCGAGGATTTCTACCGCCGCGTGGCCTATCCGGAGTCTGGCGAGGGCGAGTCGCTGGAACTGCCCTTCGATCATGACTTCGCCGAGCGGCTGTTCTTCAATGAGCCGCGTTCGTATGTCCAACGAGGACTCTGGTTTTTCGACGATCAGCCTCACCGGGTCATGGTGGTGGACAAGCTGCGCCGGGCACCGTCGATTGGTCAACTCACCGGAGAAACCCGTAAGGGCGATGCAGTCAATGCCCTGTTCGACCAGTTACCTGAAGGCACGGTGATGAGTCTGACCTTGGTGGTCAAACCGCAGGATGTGCTCGAAGACCAGTTAAACCGATTGGCTCGCAAAGCCATCGGTGAAAACCTGGCCTCAACCCAGACCCGTCAGGATGTCGAAGAGGCCCGCGCGATCATTGGCCGACAGCACAAACTGTACCGCGGCACGCTTGCGTTTTACGTGCGCGGTGACGATGAACAGCAACTGCACCAGCGCTCGGTCAGCCTGGCTAACGCACTACTGGGTGCGGGCCTGCAACCTGTACGCGAAGGCGATGAGGTTTCGGCCTGCAACAGCTACCTGCGCTGGTTACCGATGGCTTACAACCCGGCCCGCGACACGCGCAACTGGTACACGCGCCTGATGTTCGCCCAGCACCTGGCGAACCTGGTTCCGGTCTGGGGCCGCAGCACCGGCACCGGCCACCCGGGCATCACCTTGTTCAACCGCGGCGGCTCGCCATTGAGCTTCGACCCATTGTCACGCCTGGATCGAGCCATGAACGGTCATCTGCTGTTGTTCGGCCCCACCGGTGCCGGCAAGTCGGCGACCCTGGTCACCCTGCTGATGCAGGTCATGGCCGTGTACCGCCCGCGCCTGTTTATCGTCGAGGCCGGCAACTCATTCGGCTTGCAGGGAGACTACTTCGCGACACAGGGCCTGTCGGTCAACAAGGTCCAATTGAAACCTGGCGCCTCGGTCAGTCTCGCCCCGTTCGCCGATGCTTGGCGCCTGGTCGAGCAGCCGGACCAGGTGGCGAGTCTGTCGATCGACGAGCTGGACGATGAGGTGGTAACCAGTCGCGAAGACCAGCGCGATGTTCTCGGCGAACTGGAAATCACCGCCAGGCTGATGATCACCGGCGGCGAGGCCAAGGAAGAAGCCCGCCTGAGCCGGGCCGATCGCAGTCTGATTCGCGAGTGCATCCTGGATGCGGCACAGACCTGTGTCGCAGCGGGTCGTCAGGTGCTGACCCGCGACGTGCGCAACGCCTTGCTGCGCGTCGCCGCCGACACGCACTTGCCGGAGAAGCGTCGCGAGCGTGCCCAGGAAATGGGCGAGTCCATCGACCTGTTTTGCCAGGGTTTCGAGGGCGAACTGTTCGATCGCGAGGGCACGCCTTGGCCCGAGAGCGATGTGACCATTGTCGACCTGGCCACTTACGCTCGCGAAGGCTACGAGGCACAGATGTCCATCAGCTACATCAGCCTGATGAACACCGTGAACAACCTTGCAGAACGCGATCAGTATTTGGGGCGGCCGATCATAATGGTCACCGACGAGGGCCATATCATCACCAAGAACCCGCTGCTGGCACCATTCGTGGTCAAGGGGACGAAGATGTGGCGCAAGCTCGGCGCGTGGTTCTGGCTGGCGACGCAAAACCTTGCCGACTTCCCCACTGCCGCGCAGACCATGCTCAACATGATCGAATGGTGGATTTGTTTGAACATGCCGCCAGCGGAAATTGAGGAGATCGCACGGTTCAAAAAGCTCACGCCGGCGCAGAAAGCCTTATTGCTCTCCGCCAGCAAGGAACCGGGCAAATACACTGAAGGAGTGGTGCTGTCGAAGAAGCTCGAGACGCTGTTCCGAGCCGTGCCACCCAGCCTTTACCTCGCCCTGGCCATGACGGAGCCCGAGGAAAAGGCCGAACGCTGGACACTGATGCAGGAGAACGGCTGCTCAGAACTGGAAGCGGCGTATAGGGTAGCTGAACGGATCGATAGAGCGCGAGAAATAGAACCAACATAGGAATAGCTATTCAGGTATCGCACTCCCAGAGAGTGAGTTGCGAAATTGCATCGCAACTGGCCAGACGATTGCATGACAACTGAACAGTTGATTGCATTCGTACTGACCACCTAGCTGGGTGGTCAGTTACTGGTCATCGCCCGCGTGGGGCTACTTTAAATAGAGTTAATTTCTGTCAGTTTCAACACCACTTTCTATTGTTAATGATGCGACCCTGGCTGCGACCTTGCTTTAGCAGCGTTCTTCACTTCCGACTCCAAGCTGTTTATCAGATAACTCAAATCATGCTTCGAGATACGTTTCGGTTTGACCAAACGCCCTGGGTCATTAATTCGTGCTTTTGTTTCATCCGAAAGCGCACGATCTAGACAATTGGCAAAGTCCATTTCATCGTCGAATATAGCTTCTACTTTTCGAGCCTCATCATGAATCACAAGTGCTCTCAGAGGACAGCTCTTAATGGCTTTTAACAATCCATCATCAAGCGTAGTTACAACAGGAATCATGAACTGATTGCCCTTTTTTTCTGTCATAAGCATTTCGCAATGTCGAAACATATAGAGGTCCCACGCAAGCGCGGAAATCCTGTTATTCGAATCTCCGTTTGGGTTCCGCAACGCGGGCTCGTCAAAGATGGGAATTCTACTTTGCTTATCAGCGAATCCGCTCAGAGCCTTCCATCCAAAATAAAGTTCTTTTAAGGGCATGAGGTCAAAATTATCAAGGCAGAAATCCACTAAGCAGCGAATACCGTCATCCACGCCTTGGCCATTCCAGCACTCCAGCATCGCGCGTAAAATTATTGACTGCATCATATCCCGCCGCTGGATACAGGCCCATGCCTCCCCATTGGTCAAGAATGCATCCCACATTTCCTCGGCTGCTGGTATATAGTCCTTAATCTGTTCGGCATGCCCTTTCAGCGCCCTATCCCTAACCTCAGGGAGATGCATCATGGCATCAAACATCTTTGCTGCCGCAACCTTCTGGTACGGCCATGGATTATTTGGCTTTACAACTTCACGTAGGTTTTCCAGTGTCGCAAACGTCCAATCAAAACCACGTCCGCTTTGATCTTCAATGAACTGCAAGGTCGCCCTCACCTTTTCGCGGTGTTTCGACTCTTCATGACGAAAAAAACCCGGTAACTCAGTAAGGAAATTTGTATCGAGTAGTGAGAAAAATGGAAACTCCAAGGGGGCACTGCCGCTCCTCATCTGCCTCTCGATAGCATCGGAAAATGCAATAATGCCCTTTCCAGCAAATAGAGAAGCCACAGGCACATTTGGATTATCTGACCTGCCCAGAGCCTGCAATGGAACCCCTCCCTCATCGCTCGCGAACAACACACGAATACCCGAAAACGCTTCACGATCAGAAGCGACGATGTCTGCGAGGGAATCACCTGGTGAGCGAAGTAGAATGGCAGTCTTTACACGTAGCATCTTTTTCATTTCTTGACGCAGATCGAGTTTGTTTACCATCGTGATGTGCCCTCTTAAAGATATCCTGGTGCGGTTGCCGACGCAGAAAATGAGAAAGATCGGTGGGTTGCTGCCACATATCTGGGCTCCGTTGCGCAACCTGATGCCCGCTCGTTTTCGTAGAGGGCAGCGCGAGTCGCAGAGCAAACATCGGGACAAAAACGCTGCACCTAAAAACCACAAGTGACTCAGGACTGTAACCTGCTGGTCTGTGCCAATGACAGGCCAGGCTAAATGCAAACGGGTGGTCAAGTCGATACAGGTATCCGTGTGCCGCGCTGAAGCCGCTGCTGAACCCTCAACAAAAAACCTGCTTCAAAAGCATCTTGGCAGTCACCGACAGGAAGGGTCTTGCGGGTTTGCGCTAGTTCCCACCACAGGGGTATCTCACCGGTTGTATCAAGCCAAGCCTCAGCGCATTGCACGCCACGCTCGATCATCGGGGCAAATTCGCTGCCCCAAGGTGTCAGAAGACTTGAACAACCGTCTGCCGCAGGAATGGAAATGTAGTTTTCGTCCATACACACCCTAGATTTCTGATTTATTGTTAGATGCAGAGTCCAGCCTCGAAAATCTTAACGACACCAAATGAACGCTCGATAACAGGCATGAGCATCAAATGGCTTAGATCAATACCAATGTAGACTATATCCCGTGGATTGAGAGTCCCTCAAGGCGCAATTTGCGCGCATGACTCAAGACTACGAACAGCTTCGCCTGCAACTGGCGGACAACATCCGCTTGATACGGCGCGTGAAGAACCTTACCCAAGAGCAACTGGCGCTCATGGCCGAGGTGGATCGTACCTATGTCAGTCAAATCGAACGAGGGGTAGGCAATCCGTCGCTATTGGTCCTGTGCAAACTCGCCAATATTTTCGAGATCACCGCAGATCAGCTACTCATCGAGCCTGACGCCCTTCGCCGTGTGCTGGACATCGAGTAGCCATTTCATCGTCCTGTAAATCCTTGTAAACCGACAACCCCACGTTCGGATTTATAACTGACAGCACCTCTTACATCATTGAACCTGCCCAGGCCATTCATCTAGAGCCTGGATCATGTCTGTTTCCTGCCTGTCAATTGCGCCCCAGAATCTACGGCCTTTGGCGCTGAGCATCCTGCTGGCGTGCGGGCCAAGCATGGCGCTGGATACCGGCAGCATCACGTCCTCTGTGTTGTCGCCAAATTGCCTTGCATACAGGGTCGTCGGCATTTGTTTCTGGCTCCTCTGCACGCCCTTCGGCTGCAAGGTCAAAACCTCGACCAAGGTGCGTCATTTCATTCCTGAGCTGGTGGTCTCAAGCTACGCCACCACCGGCAACAATCCCTGGACCGAGATGGCTACCCTCTCCTCTCCCATCAGCGGTGCGGAGGGGGGCGGCAACCTGATCACGCTGAACACCCGCCGCGACAACTTACCTCGCTTCAAAAACGTTGATGGCATCGGTCATCCAGGTGGCTGGGCCGCCACGCAACTGGCTTCGCAATCCGGCTACGCCTGCGCCAGCGGCGCTACTGCGTTCATGCCCTACTACCTGAGCACCCTGGACTCGCTGGCCTGGCGCCATGGCATACCGGAAAGCCTTTACCCCGAGTCGCTCATGACGGGGATCCGTGAAATCGGTCGTCAGGCTTCGGGAAACATGTGGGGCAACGTTTATCCCCGGCAGGGCTTTCTGGTACAGCCCGACGATTTCAAGGCGGCCGCAGTCATGGCGCAACGGGCCGGCGATGTAATTACCCGTAACGGGCAGCCGCATGTGTACTTACCGCTCACGCCCGCCAAACGCGACGGCTACTGGCCGCCTGGCCCGATCGTTGAAAACGACGCTTCGACCCACAAATGGCAATTGCTCTACCCCCAGGTTCAGCCCACGTGCGCCATCTTCCCCAGCGTTCCGGTACAGAGCACGGATGGCGGCTACGCCTGGTCGCTGTGGCGTCCCTATAGCTGCTGCAAACGTGAGGGGCAGACCTTTCTGTTCAGCATCGACTTCGAAGGAGGTGCTTCATGAGTCGGCTTCTCGCACGACAATGGTTGGGTGTGATGACTCTGTTGCTCTGTGGACTGCTCGCCATGGCCACGCATGCCCACGCCGCCGAGGGCGATTACCGCCTGGGTACTCAAGGCGAAGTGCTCGACGACCGAGTGATGTACACCATTGGTGGCGGCTCGGCAGTGGGCTCACCGAGCTCGCTCTACCGACCCAGCGGTCTCGGTGTCGGCGGATCCTGGCGAGCGAATATGATGTGCGGAAACATGAGCCTCACCAATACCCTGCAAAACCAGCTGAACGGCGCCACCGAAGGTTTCCAGCAGATCATGGGCAGCATCGTGCAGAACGCGACCCAAGCGGTGATGTCGCTGCCCGCGTTGATCATCCAGCGCGCCAACCCAGGCCTTTATGAGTTGCTCAGTAACGGGGTGATGCAGGGGCGTATCGACTTCGACCGCTCCAAGCTGACCTGCCAGGCCATGGCCGAGAAGATGGCGGACAAGGTCGGTCAAGCCGGCTGGGGTGCGCTGGCCAAGAACCAGGAAATGCAGGGCAATCTGGAACAAACTGGCGGTGATGCGGTGGCTGCTGTGAAAAATACCGAGAGCCATAACGGCAACAATGGGGTGTCCTGGGTCGGTGGCCAGAAGGCTGGAGGTAGCGGACAGACGCCCATCCGGGTGACCTCCGACGTAGTGCGAGCAGGCTACAACCTGCTGCATAACCGGACGGTGGATGACAGTGCCTCGATCAGTAGCAGTGATTGCCTAGGTGGGGCTATTTGCCAGACCTGGGCTTCGCCCCAGGAGGAATCCGAATGGGCCGTTCGCGTATTGGGCGAGACCGAAGTCGCGACCTGCGACACCTGCGAAACTCTGCGTGCGACCGCTGGCAGCGGGCTGACGCCACTGATCCAGGAGGCCTACAGCGAACGCCTCAAGGCCCTGCAAGGGTTGCTGTCTGGCTCTCTACCGCCTACCCCTGACAATCTGACTAAAGCCTCCAGCCCGATGCTGCCGGTGACCCGTGGCGTGGTTGAAGCCCTGCGCGACGATCCCGATCAGGATCTGTTGGCGCGGCGCCTGGCCAGTGAGACGGCCTTGTCCAGTGTGCTCGACAAAGCGTTATTGCTATTGCGCACGCTACTGGCGGGCAGTCACGAACCAAACATCGCCTCCGCCGAGCCGGCCCAAACCGCCTTGACGAAAAACATCGACACCCTGGAGCGAGAAATTCGCCTGCTGCAAACCGAGCTGCAGATACGGCAGATGCTGACCACCAATACCGCCAGCCTAGTGCTCGATCGGCATGCCGGTGGTGCCGATGCTTCGCGTACTGTCGAGCAAGGCGACCCCGAGCCCGGTCGACTCAATGATGCTGACGCCAGGCGCAAGTGAGCCATGAAACGCTCGCGGCTATTCACTTTGCTTTCGAGTCTGGGGATTGGCGCAGTGATGATCCTGACCGCCGCACTGGTCGCATGGATCGGCCGCGCTGCGCTGGGTAGTTTCGAGGCCTGGCAGCAGGCATTCGAGTCCGTAGGGCCCTATCTGCGGTGGTGGCGTGCCCTGCTCTACGGCGCCCTCTTCGCGCTCTGGTGGGATCTACTTCGGCGCTACCAACATCGACCACAGGATCGACTGCGCGTGAAGCGCATCGGGACATTAGGGCTCGTGCTCTTTACCTGCGTCGAACTCACCCGACTGTGAGGTCACCACCATGCTCATGAGCACCAACAGCTACCTGGAGTTTTACCTCTCCCTGCTGGCCTGGATCATCAACAACGGCCTCTGGAGCGTCCTGTCCGACACCGGACTGTTCGCCGCGCCCTTTGGTGCAATCATCCTGCAAGAATGGCTATCGGCCCGTCAGCAAGGTGCGGATGAAGGTAACAAGGGGCTGCTCTCGGTGCCTCGAATCGAGAACCGGTTGTGGCTCGCCTATATCGTTGTCTTGTTCGGCTGCGCGCCCGTCTTTCCGCTGAGCCTCGCCTCAATGGCGTTCGATGATGCGGCGAGCCAGCGCTGCGGTGTCAGTGTGGTTAAACCGGCGGAAACCGCCTGGGGGACGACCTTCAATACTATCGGCGAACGCTCCGCCAACGTACCGATCTGGTGGTTTCTGGTGCATGCCTTGAGCAAAGGGGTAACCGCCGCAGCCACCGCATCCATTCCCTGCGCACCGGATATTCGGCAGATGCGCATGGAGATCGACAACTCGCGTATCAACAGCCAGGTACTGCTGCAGGAAGTCGCCGACTTCACCCGCGACTGTTATGGCTATTCCCGTTCTCGGTTGTTTACCAATCGCCCGCAACTGGACAAGGCACAAAGTCACGACGCTTCCTGGATCGGCTCAAGCTATTTTCTCGACACGCCCGGCTACTACGATACGGATCGTTCACGCACACCGCGAGTCAGCTGGCCGTATGACGAAAGCCGCGATGTGTCCTTACCTAGGCTGGAGAATGGCGCGGGCTACCCCACCTGCAAGCAGTGGTGGAGTGATAGCGGTGTTGGCTTGCGCGAGCGCTTGATCCAGCAGGTCGATCCTTCGCTGCTGACTCAGCTGAAAGGTTGGTTGACTGGTCGTTCGAGCAACGAGATCGAGGATGCCACCCTGCGCGAACTAGTCAGTCCGCGCCAGCAATCGATGTCCATGTCGCCCGGACAGGTATACCAGGACTATGGTTCCAGCGCTCGTGGCGGCTCGATCAATCAGGGGCTTAATAACCTGGCCACCAATACCGGCTTGGCCCTCGGCTCCTTCAGCAACTTCCCGGCGATGAATGCGCTACGCGCCGCCCTGCCGATGGTGCAGGCTTTCCTGATCATGGGCGTCATCATCAGCTTGCCACTGATCCTGCTGGTCAGTACCTACCAATTGAAGACCGTCATGACCGTGACGTTCGCGCTATTCACACTGCACATGCTGAGTTTCTGGTGGGAGCTGGCACGCTGGATCGACTCCAGCATGCTCGATACCTTGTACAACCAGGTTTCGGCGTCCAATCAGATACTGTTGTCGCTGCCCACATCCGGGTTTATGGATGGGACGGTCACGGCGCAGGTAATTGAGTATGTGATGGGGGCGATGTTCATCGTGCTGCCGATGCTGTTTCTAGGAGCCATGAGCTGGGCTGGATATTCAGTCGGCAACGGGATTCAAGGCATGTTGGCGAACGGAAGCAAAGCCGCAAGTGATTCAGCGAGTAAAGGTACGGATCAAATATTGGGTGCTGCTAAGCGCTCAATTAGATGACTTGCTGTCGCCTATATAATGCCCATTGTCGTCGAAGTCACCGATGTAGAGATCAGCACCCAGGTAGTCTGGCCCTGGACTTTCCTCTTGATGATCGGAACCAACAAAAGCCCTGAACCATATCAAAGTGATGACAGCCAACATCATCACAAAAAAAGTAACCAGCCAAACGCTGACAAGGAGCAAACCTCCGATCAATGCCAGTTTGGCAATCAGAAAGCTCCCGCGAACGAGTAAATTACCCGCAGGTATACCTGCCGTCACCGCACGCTCAGCCACGCAGGACTCAAACGTTTTCAACTTACGGTAACCACGTTTTACCGACATGCCACATGCGTACGCCCAGCGGTGGGCACGTGAATTCTGAACAGGTTGCTGAGTCAGCATGCTCTCGCCCTCTTCTGAGCGTTTTCATGGTTGAGACAGGAGTAACAGCCTACTACTGAAAACTGTCCGTGCCTGACCGTTTATCAGTTTGCCCAGCCGAAAAAATCTTCACTGGAAGACAGAAGACAAGCCCCGTGAAAGAGCCTATCTACAGTGATTGACCCATATAAGTCGTCCGGCTAAATACAAGGTACAGATCGCTGTTATCAACAGCACCTGCCCAGGTAGCCAGAGCCTTCAAGGCTACATCACTTCGGTGATGGTTCCCCCCAAGTGCGATTAGCGTTCGGTGGCTCGCACGGTGACCGTTTCTACGGTGATGAACGCCTACTGCTCTTCTGAGCGCCTTTCGAGCTCTGCTCGTGAGGTAAGCCCTCTTGATTTTCTTCTACCCACTGCGGGGAAATCCTTCCCCCACGGGACATGTTTCTTCGCATTTTCAACGGAGACATACCATGCCCGACTCACTTACACCGGAAACACTGAACACCCTTCGGTTGCCCATCGTGTTCACTCCTGGCGCGTGGCAACGCGCAGTTCTGCTCGAGCGTTCCGATCACGCTGAGAAGCTGAGGGTCGATCGGCTGAGCCACGTATTGCGCGCAGCCTTCGAGGCTCACCTCGCCTCTCCACACGAGCGCTATGTACTGTTCGAGGTAGTACACATTCAACCAACAGATCACTTAGACCACGATCCGTTGCTGCAATTGAGTCTCAGCCTACTCCAAGAACCGGGTCAGCCTGGCGCCTTGCTGATAGCGCTTGCAGAAGAGGCCAACGCTAAACGCAGATAACCGTCCTCGGCTCTCAAATCCACATTCGGACAGCATGCAAGACCTGCATCAATCCACCCATCACCCAATCGGGGAACCCTCCCCGACGGGCAAGGCGTTCCTCCGTTTTCTCTCGAGGAAAACTCCATGCGCGATATCTACCAAGACGTGACTGACAAGATCGTTACCGCTTTGGACCAAGGCGTAGCCCCCTGGATCAAACCCTGGTCCTCAAGTGGCTCAGCTCACGTCGGTCATCATCACCCCTACCCCATTAACGCCATCACGCGGCGTCCCTATTCGGGGATCAATTTACCGTTGCTCTGGGCCGAGGCCAGGTTGCAGGGGTTCACTCAAGATCGTTGGCTGACCTTCAATCAAGCCAAAAAAGCCAGCGGGCACATCCGTAAGGGTGAGCACAGCACCCTGGCAGTGCTCTACAAGCCGATGGAGCGCGAGGAGCAGAGCAAGTCAGGCCAACCCGTACTCGATGAAAACGGCCAGCCCAAGGTCGCTCACTTTGGCCTTCTCAGGACGCATTTTCTGTTCAACATCGAGCAAACGGAGGGGCTCGAAATACTCAATGAAACCCTACTCGAGACGGAACAGAGTGATCCCTTCCAGCCCAACAGCGCTGCGGAAAATCTGCTGTTAAGTTCGGGAGCACACATCGTGCATCGATCTGCAGACGAAGCCTTTTACCATCCGATCAAGGATCTCATCCAACTGCCGACAAAAGCGCAATTTCAAGATGAAGGTGGGTACTACGCCACCGCACTGCACGAGCTGACGCACTGGTCCGGGCATCACGCTCGGTTGCAGCGCGAAGGCGTGACGTCACCCTGCCCTTTCGGCTCGCCAGGCTACGCGTTTGAGGAGTTGATCGCCGAAATGGGCGCGGCGTTTTTATGTGCCTACACCGGTATACAGGGAGAGCTGAGGCACGAGGGCTACATCGACTCCTGGCTCAGCCTGCTCAAGGCTGACAAGCGCGCAATCTTTCGTGCCAGTGGCCACGCCCGAAGCGCCTCGGAGTATCTACTAAACCTGGAGCAGCAACTGGGGCAAGTAGTCTTGGATGACTCGCTGTGCATGAACGATGGAGCTTAATCGTTACCTCACCGCTGCAATAGCTTCACAGGGCCCAACGCGAGTTGAGCCCTTTTTTCTGTTTCCAGAAACAGACGGCATCACGCCGCGAGCCCCTCACGCAAAGAACAAGAGAGGGGCGCACACCCGCAGCATGCCGTTACGCATCCAGGTTCTCCGCCAGAAAATCCACCAGCTCGAGCGGACTCCGGCTGTCGATCACCTTGTAGATCAGATCGCGTTTACTGCGCGGCAACTTCTTGACCACGCTCTTCGCCGAGGCCCTGACGGCTTCGTCGGTTCCATGGATACGTGCCGCAAGCAGCAGCACGAGCGTGGCGTCAGTGAGATTCATGGCAAAACCCAAAAAATATGCACCGCAGTGTACCGACTCTTTTCTTTTCCGTACTAGCCCCCCAACAAAACGATGCCTAGCAGTATCCATATTCCGATTGCCGC
The DNA here is from genome assembly GCF_054897805.1 of Pseudomonas sp. GT1P32. NCBI lineage: Bacteria > Pseudomonadati > Pseudomonadota > Gammaproteobacteria > Pseudomonadales > Pseudomonadaceae > Pseudomonas > Pseudomonas sp. GT1P32. The sequence continues at coordinate 663,636 of NZ_CM142704.1, read as the reverse complement.
ACAAAGGGACATCAGCCAAAAGGACGGGTAAGGGTTAGAAGGGAATGGGGACTCAAGGGTAAGAGCGCTATCCGAAAAGGCTAAAAGGCCACTGACCCAGCCACTTCCCGGAGGTCACGATGCTCGGTTTGTTTCGCCACAAAAGGCAGAAGCCCTCTCCGCCGCCGACCGTGAGCGTCGCCGAAGGCTACCTGCCCATCGAGTCGGCCCACAGCTTGTTGGCAGCGGAACACCGCCGTCAGTTGCTCGATCGCATCTGGCAATACACCGCCCTCTCCCACGCCCAATTCACCCAGCTCTACTTAAATCCGATCCATCGCTACGCCGAACAGGTCCAACAACTCCCGGCCAGCGAGACGCACCATCATGCGTATCTCGGCGGCATGCTCGACCATGGACTGGAGCTGGTCGCCTGTAGCTTGAAACTGCGCCAGTCGTATCTGCTCCCCACCGGGGCCGCGCCCGAAGACCAAGCCGCCCAGACCGATGCCTGGTCGGCTGGCATCGCCTATGGCGCCCTGCTGCATGACATCGGCAAGATCGCCGTGGACCTGCTGGTCGAACGCCAGGATGGCCGTGTTTGGCATCCTTGGCAGGGCTCCCTGGATCAGCCCTACCGTTTTCGTTACATCAAGGGTCGTGACTACCACCTGCACGGCGCCGCCGCAGGCTTGCTCTACACCCAAATTCTCGACCGCCCAATCCTCGATTGGCTCAGTGGATTTCCGCCACTGTGGGCCAGTCTGCTGTATGTCCTAGCGGGCCAGTACGAACGTGCCGGCGTGCTCGGTGAGTTGGTGATGCAGGCCGACCGTGTTTCCACCGCACAGAACATCGGTGGTAACCCGAGCAAGGCGCTGCAAGCGCCGATTCATTCGCTGCAACATCACTTGATCAGCGGACTACGTCATCTGGTTCAGCACGAGCTGAAACTCAACCAGCCAGGTGCCGCGGGATGGCTGACCCAGGACGCACTCTGGCTCGTCAGCAAGACGGTCACGGACAAGCTACGAGCCTATCTGCTATCGCAATCGATTGAAGGCATTCCCTCGTCCAACCTCGCGGTGTTCGACGAGCTGCAGTCACATGGATTGGTTGAGTCCACGCCGGAAGGCAAAGCCATCTGGACCGCGCTTGTGGCACAGGGAAATTGGCAGCAGAGTTTCACCTTTCTGCGCATTCAACCGGCACTGATTTGGGGGAGCGAAGACCGGCCTGAGGCCTTCAGCGGAACGGTGAGCATTGCGGTCCATGACCACGCGACTGACACCCCCGTACCAACACCAGCGCCCGAGACAGTCAGTACAAGATCAGGTCAAAGCCAACCGCAGCCGGATCCCATGGCGCTAGAGGATGCCGATTACCTCGGCACACTGCTAAACATGTTCGAGTCGGAAGACCCTCAGGCCAGTGATGCATCGTCAGAAAGTGCTCTCGAAAGTTCAACGCTTCCATCGGATAACCCTGGCCAGGCATTCTTGAATTGGGTCAAGGAAGGCATTCTGAGCCACAAGCTGGTCATCAATGACAGCAAGGCCAAAATCCACACGGTGGGTGGCAGCGTATTTTTGGTCACGCCCGGTCTCTTCCAACGCTACGCGCAGGAGTTTCCTGGTATCTCACAGTGGACCGATCAAGAAATTGAAGAATGGCGCTGGGTGCAGAAGTACTTTGAAAAACTGAAGGTTCACAAAAAGCGTGAGAATGGTCTAAACATATGGACCTGCCAGATCCAAGGCCCCCGCAAGAGGGCAAAACTCAAAGGTTATCTATTAGGAAAAACAGAGCTGCTTTTCGGAACAGTCCCTCCCGATAATCCTTTTCTCATGCTTGACCCAGAATGAACATCCAGATATCGCAAAGCCTGCCGATTGTAGCTAGAAAAGGACATTGAGACCGCACTTCTGCTATAGCAAACCGAGGTGTTCAGTTAGCGATCAATCCTTTGCATCTCGCATACTTTCGTACCGATGGAGCTGAGCGGACCACTCCACTCAGACCGAGAGTTGCGCCAATATCAACGCGCCATGCAGGCAAGGAGCACTCGAAAACTTAATGAACACCACCCCCCGAGCTTATTGCGCCAACCGAACACAGAAATCTTAACTTAATCGCGTAAGCTCAAAATGACCGTTGCTATTTTGACTGGTAAAATAGTTACCTCTAAGAACACCACCCTCATGACCATACAGCTTCAATATAGAAGCACCTTCATAGGGGCCTACCGAATCGGCACCAGTATTCTTTGGTATCACCCTATAAAAATAATAAAGCATCGGCCTAGAGGAGTTAATATCCTTGATAGTTTTTACAACAAGAGTTTCCGAGTCCGAGCCTTCGGAATGAACCTCCATGCTAACGCCAAACAAGCTCTGCTTAATGCTAGCTTCAGCCTCAACAGCTCCCTCCTCCCCATTTCGCGTCCATTTTATTTCCATTTTCCACTGGCCATTCAGATCAGGAAATAGCCATTCATTCAGTACTGGATATCGGGCCCAAATTTTTTTCCAAAAAAAATTCGCAGTCAAAAACAAAAGCCCTTCCAACAGCAAAGCACCACCAAACACAACCCTAAACGCCGCCTGCAGGGAAGCTTCTACACCACATACAAACATAATGAAGACTATCAGCGTTACGAAAGCAGCATAAAATTTTCCAACGAGCACCATAGCTTTAAGCGGGGATAACGTAGAAAACATTTACAGCTCCTCAAAATGGATTTCGCGACCGTTTTCAAAAATTGCTATACCCAATGTAGGCGTAGCGATCCCAATCATTTTCACTCCTGGTAATACAGAGCCAAACAGCGCAGCAAGATACCTACCCCCAAAACGGCGCTCACGTTTCAATTCGACCCCCTCAACGATTGGGGGTGAAAAGTACTGCGCAACGTCTGAAAGCAATAGATCGGTAGTTAACAAATGAAAACCGTCGTGTAGATCATTGTGTGAATGGGAAATTTCGGCCAAAACCTCCGCTGTGTCAGCCTGATCTGGAATTATCGGATCGACGCGCAGTGGAAACACAGGAAGATTGGCGTCAATTTCCTGAACTATGACACCAAGACCTGAGAAATCTTGCCCGGAGAACGCCACTACCCTTTTAAGCAAGTCAACTAATTGCTCCAACATAAGACACTACTCATAGGAAAATATTAATACAGCTTAAACACTGTCCTGCCTCACCGGGTGGCACTATGAGGCAGCCCCCCCCCGCAGGAGCGTTTGTCGCCTCCCAGTTGCATGCATGTATTCAAAATGCAAATCATACGCCCCACTATTAGTGCCAGTAACGGTCTACGATCACAGCGCCCTTGGGCGAGGAGTTGCCATTCGTGCAGGTCGATCGAGGATGGACTGGACTGGACTGGACCGGACCGGACCGGACTGATCCTGCGGATGGGTGTGCCATTCGCCAATATATCTGATAAGACCATTGCTTTCGCTCCATCGTCGACGAGCTATACCTTGGTGTCGATATGGCATGCGCTCGAAAAAATACCGAAATCGTCGATCCCAGAAACTGGGTTCCGTCGCCTCAAGGATTTCCAAATGAGTCCCACGTACGTGCCCAAGTAAAATGCCACCTGCCTCACTGGACTCGTCACCTTCCTGAACATACCTCGAAAACACTTCGAGCGGCTGTGCAGAGAGATAAACCAGTTGCTGAGTCGCAGGGTCGACCCATGTGTTTACAAACTGCATGCAGGACATCCTAATCGAGCCAGTGGGGTACAGTCGTGCGTCGCTCCCGTGTGCACCGGGTTGAGCACGCGAGTGGACAGTGCAGGCCAAGGATTTTGCCCGCCCATGCAAGAGCCGTATCCAGGCCGAGGCTGGCCGCCTGAATCGAGACGGAAGCAGAAAGCGGGACGTAAAGCCCCTCACAGCCTTGGCTGGAGAAAATAGGTTCTACCCCCCTTCGATGGAGATGAAGTGCTGCTCGCGATTGTAGTCGCTGAGGCAGCGATAACAGCCCTCTCCTTGATGCTGCGTGAGCAATGAACGCACCGCTAAACCTGCGCCCTCGATCCACACGTGGAACAGGGCTGTGCTCTTTTCTCAGTCGGCAGCGTGCCCACACACGATATTCATTCAGTGGTCCACGGGGTGCTCGCCGGGAAGGAGGTATGCCTGCGATTCGCATGAATCTACCGGCGTCACTCCTGTGGCATTTTGAGATGTGACTGTAGCCGACCGGTATCTCATGTTCAGCAGAATGTGATAAAAGACCACCTCTCGCGGGCCCCGCCACCGTCGCTCCATGCCCAGCCATAAGTTGTCCGAGGCGTGCAGTACTTCCACCCCAACACCATTGCTTGGATGGTTGTTGGTGTATCCGCTGTGGTCTCGGGCAGCAACGAGTTCAGCATACCCCCGGATCAGCGACCTAAAATCAATGACGTCACAGTAGGCTGCGATGAATACTGGACTGAGCGATTCTGGATCATAGCCCTCAATTTTATCCAGGTGTGTGGTGATGACCGTTACATCTGTGGAAAACAGCCGGAATGCCTCGAAGATGGCTATGCGCCTATTTTTCGAATCTCTGATGGATCCGTCGATCTCTCCCGGGCTCTTACCAGAAGGAGATTCGCCACCACGTGCCTGGTCGTTGATACCAACACGTGCCTCTGCCATCCGCTTGTTGAATAGCGAGGTGAACCAGTCGTTAATCAGGTCTTCCTTGGTGATTCGGAAGCTGGCAGTTTCGTTCGATTCTACGGAGTGGAGTTGCAGGTTCTTTTTGCGAAACACCAGCTCCTGTGCTACCTCTAACATGGCCTTCTGCAGGAATTCGTGCGGAAGTAACCCTTGGCCGACGATAGCCACGTAATCCTTGAAATCCTTAGAGACGATCTGTGTGTAGTGCTTGGTCAGTTGAAGGTCAGTACGCTGTGAGTCTTCGTTCACAATTTGGATTAGCTGCGAAAGGGAGCGATCGGCCGGTGAAGCTTCAACGAGTTGATTAATCAGGTCGTTTAGCCCCAAGCCTTCCGGAATCTGTGGATTTAGTTCGCAGTAGCGGTTGAAGATCTGCTGAGCGATCAGCGGCTCGTTTCGCTCAATAAGCGCCATGCAATAGGGCCCTAGAATTTCCGCCTGTACCTGCTGCTCAGTACTGAGCTTTGACCAGAAAACATCGATATCCTGAACTTGTCGGAGCTGACGATAGCCTTCCAGGATCGTCGCGACCCAAGGTGCCGGCATGAGGTCGGGCTCGGTGTCTCCGAGACTTGCTATGAATTGCGCTAACGCGTATCGAATCTGGGAGGTGTCGGACTCCCCATAATGGACAGCCAGACGGCTCTTAAACAGCAGAAAGCTGTGAATATCATGGTTCGTCTCCTTATAGAGCACCTCCATGATACTCACGCACCTTTGCGGCTTGGTGTCGCAGAAAGCCGCAGCTGTGATGTAACGCTTGAACACCTCACATTCATGGCGCTGAGCGCGCTCCTCTTGTTCATCGAGGTTGGAATATTGCTCAAAAGGTACAGGGTGGTGACGCGCGGCCTCGGCGAACTGCTCAGGTTCGTCTTTTAAGGTCTCCAGCAGTTCTAATAGCTCGAATTTGTATTCGTACGTCAACCAGACTCTACGGGCCCGCAGAATGTGAGGGTTGCGAGTGCTGACGAAGCGCTCTTGCGCCAAGAATGCCTTAGCAGAAGTAATCAGCTTGAGGGCCATTGCGGTATTGCCATAATTACAGGCCGAGGTAAAAGCCTGCTCGATTCCTTGAAGTCCCAGGTCTTCCGCTTCCTGCGGTTCATGAGCAGCAATAATGCTTTGCACATGCTCCGCACGAGCGATCGCCGAACAGTGCTCGAGGAGAACGAACAATTGGTCAACCGGTATGAGCGGCCCACAGCGATCAAGCAGATCCTCGAACAGGGAGTCTGGGAAAGAGTTGGCATAGGAACAGAAGTGTCGCCACAGATCGTACTCATCCCTGTAAAACGCACTGTCAAACAGATATGTAGCCTCCTCACGGGGGCCAAATCCCAGGGTGCGTACGATCTCAGCGACCCGCTCCCTGACACGCTCCCAACCGTCGACTTTCTGAGCGCGCCCCACCTGCAGCAGTACTTGTAGATACTGTCGGATGGCAGCTCCGACGGCAAAATTGTACTTATGCGAGTAAGAGAGCCGCTCCGACCACCTGTTGCAGGTACCGGAAAGCGCGAGCAGCGGACGCACACCCTCGCTGCCGATTAGCTTGTGCCAGGGCAGCGCAGCGAAGAATTCGCTAGGCTGCAGCGTTCGCTGCTGGCCAGCCAAGTTTGCAGAGAATTCCGCTCGATAATAGCTCACTAATGCGATTTGGATGGTTTCTAGTAAGTTATCTGAAGCATCAATGCTGGGCGTGGGGACATGCTCGAGCAACCAGAAACCCAGTAGATACTGATGGTGGCCTGGTTGCTGAAGCTCGTCTGCGCTTCGGTGAGCCGTAAGTTGGCGGACGTAGGCCTGACCGAGTTGACGGATCTGCTGTGGCTGGAGGCGCTCTAGCAGTCCTAGAAGGAATTGATACTCCAAGGTTTGTGAGAGTTTACTCGTGTGCAGGTAACAACGATCACCCAAAAAATCTATCGCGTTGAGCAAGCGCTCGCCTACGTCAGGAATTTTTGCCAACGCACGAAGGTATTCATCACAGACCAAGTGCTGGAAAACCTTGTCGAGGTACCCGCCCAGCGCTGGGCTGTCTTGATTTCCCTGGCTGAAGCGCTTCTGTGCGAGATGGAACAGGGCAATGTCGCATGTGTCCGCCCTTGACAGTAGGAACGCTAGGTAGCCGGCAATGTCGTACTCGGGCACTGCATTGAAAAGCAAGTATTTCAAGGTTGGGCGCGTCGTAGCGAGATCCAGTAGGGATTCGGCAGTTCCCCACGAAAAGAGTTGTTGGCCGTCGATACCGACGCTGACTTCGATAGAACTCGCGATTAACCAACTATAAAAGCCGTTAACAGTTCGCCAATGTTTGAATCGCTGTCCCAGGCATACGAACTGCAGGGCATCCGAGTGATCTTCGGGGGACACAGGATAGGCCGTATTCAACGTTGCCAAGGTCAGTCGCTCACATGGAGTCACCTCATGTTGTTTCTCCTTGGCACTTTCCTCGGAACCAATGCTGACGTGCATCGTGATCTGTACTGGCGTGATGAGACTGGAAAAACTGTGCTCGTTCCAAGCTTGCTTGAGCAAAGTTGTCATTGATCCATGTAGTGAGACGTCGTCGGCTAGATGCGACACCAATTGATCAGCAAACTCACGCTGTTCCGCGTTGCCCAATTGCTCCCAGATGACCGGCATAGCCCATCTGCAGTGCGTCCGCAAGCACCACAACCAGCGCTCGAATGCCTGCCTTGGCGCTAGCACTTCTCGTAGCACTTGCCATAAGTAGGTGCAGACCAATGCGTCGAAGTTTTGATTGCCTGGTGTCGAAACAAAGTTCCCGTCTTCAACCCGTAATTGCGGAAGCAGCTCGGCGATGGGGGAGATTCCGGCGAGTGGCAGCAACCGCGCTTCGAGCTCTCCAACCGGCAAAGTGAAGTGGGGTGGATAGTAGCCGTCGCTGCCATCCCTAATGGCTTTTAGAAATTCTACGGCCTGTATAAGCGGCCTCAGGCTGGGATCTACGACCTCAACGTTCCGTACACTCTGGCAGTGAACCACGCACCAGCCTGCGATGAAGGACACTAGGCCGTGCTCTTCAAGCAAAGCTAGCGGGAATTGGATTGCTGGCTGCGGCGGCTCACTATCCGCACGAGGCCAAGTCATTCGTCCATCTAGTAAGGCTTCGACTGTAGTTCGGTCAAGTGGGGGCGTGGCCAGCTTGGCATGCGCAAAGAAGATGGCCAGTGCCTTGGACTGGACGTGGTCCGTGTACTCATAGCACTCAGGTCGACGCCTGTGCGTAGCATACCCGTCCAGCATGGATGAAAGGTGCCGCCAGTTTGACGAAAAGTTATGCATGCCGAGTCAGGATCCGATGCGATTGGGGTCAGTCCGGTAGCTAAGCCTGCATTATGGTGGTGCGCATTGTCCGCGAACAAGCACGATTGGGAGACGTCCTCAAACCGAACGGCAGCCCCAACCACCTCCGCTCCTAAAGATAACTTCCGATCAACTTGCCAAGATCGGCCGATGCTTGCTAACGAGTGGCTGGTGACCATACCGGGGCAGACCAATTTCTAAGGAGGACCGTAGCGCTTAACGCCGAGGACGTCGCCAGGGTCACACCAGGTAAATACCCGCAAGCGGTCACCGATTTGCTGCCCAAAGACATGGGGAACGCCAATGGTCAAATTGGCCCACGACATTGGAGAGATACGAGCTACGAATGATCCTTGGAAGACTCGGTCTTTCAATCCTCAAAAGGTCGCCATACCGAAGCTGATCGCGGCAAATAGAGTAGAGATAGGACGTAATCATACTGGTCTGAAGACACCTTCATCTCCCGAACCGCAGTTCCTACATCAGCGTGAGGAAACCAAATTTTTGCAGGCAGTTCGATGCCTCGACGTTCATGCTTCACTCCAGGTGCGACGGCAAGGGAGCCAGCAGGCACGGGGACAGCTTGTTTTCGCGTCCGAAAAAAAGCACCTGCACGAGCTGCTTGGCGGCTCGAAAACGCCCACTGCATGTAGCCGTCGCGCGACAAGACAAGGACCGCATTTTCTTCGGTGTATTGAATCCATTTCAACACTGCTGCGGTCAGCGAAACGCCATATCGATCTGCACAGTGCCCGAGCAATTCAAGATCGACAACAGTCGTGACTTGCGCTCGGAAATCGTCCAAAGGCATAAGTAGGTAAGAGGAAAACAGATCAGCTTGCGCCTCGATCGTTTTCTCTTCCCAGTCAAGCATGTCGTCATTACTGCACTGGAATCCCTCGCGGGCCTGACGGTGCAGAATGTAGTGACCCAGCTCATGAGCTTGTGTGAACCGGATCCGGCCTGGTGATGCCATCGCACTATTGAACAGAAGCATCCATTTCTTACGCTCATCGTCCGGAAACAGTGCACCGTCGAAGCTCTTAATATCGACAGGCGTGACCTCGGTGATGGGGTCGGACCAGCCGAAAATGTTGGCAGCCTCCAGCGCGAGCATCGGCACATCGACGGGGAATCTGTGCCCACCGTGCTTATCACAAAAAAAATCAACGATTTTGGATAGGCGGTTCGCCGCCTTCTGAGGTGTCCATACCTGCTCGTCGCTCATCAAGATCCCTTTTTGAAGGTTTCCAATATCTTTCGAAGCTGCTCTTTTGCGTCCGGTTCGAGGTTTTTGTAGCCTCGAAAGAACGCGTCGTCTAGATGCCGTTCTTGCGGAGCACGAACATCCTCTTCAAAAAAGTACGGTGTCGCCACGCCTAGAACGTCAGCGAGAGCCGTTAACTTTTCCGCAGATGGCCGCTGAGATTCACGGTTTTCCAGTTCCCAAAGATAGCTTTTGCTCAGACCTGCCATGTCCGCCAGCTTCTCCAGGGTCAGCCCACGCTGCTTGCGCAGGTCGCGAAGCTTTTCGCCGAGACGAGTTGTCACGATCGCGCCTCCCTTTTGATGGTGATTGGTAAAAATAGTACCACGGTTCCGAACAAAGCGTTTGACAACAGCAATAGAAGGAGTAGGTTTACAGAAAGTTCGCTATACCGAACTTTTTATCAGGCTAGCCGATAACCCGCAGTTTAGGTGTAGTCGTCCTGCCTTCAGTTGATGCACTTCCCATAGGGGGCAGTTATGTCCAGAGAGCACGTCGACCACCGAGACATCGTACGATTCGCCGAAGAAAAGGTGAATCTTCCCAAGGACAAGGCTAGCGCATATCGAGAGCAGGCAGGACGTTTGCAGGACAAGCTGGAAGGTTATCTTTCCGATCACCCCGACTTCTCGTTGAAGCGGATGATGGTTTCCGGGAGCCTGGCAAAAGGCACCGCTTTGCGTTCCCTGAACGATATTGATGTCGCGGTGTATGTCAGCGGCTCGGACGCTCCACATGACACCAAGGCGCTGCTCGATTACTTGGCTGACAAACTGCGTAAGGCTTTTCCGAACTTCAGCGCGGACCAGGTCGTTCCACAAACCTATTCCGTAACCGTTTCCTTTCGTGGAACGGGTCTGGACGTCGATATTGTTCCTGTCTTGTACTCGGGCCTTCCCGATTGGCGTGGCAACCTGATCAGCCAAGACGACGGCTCCTTTCTGGAAACCAGCATTCCACTGCATCTGGCCTTCGCAAAAGCACGAAAACAGGCTCAGCCCACTCATTACGCGCAAATCGTGAGGCTTGTGAAATTCTGGGCCCGCCTGATGAAACAGGAGCGCGACGGCTTCCGCTTTAAGTCGTTCATGATCGAAATGATCTTGGCGAAACTCAGCGACCAAGGTGTCGACTTTTCTGATTACCCCGAAGCCCTCCAGGCCTTCTTCACGTACATCGCACGCTCGGAGCTCCGGGAAAAAATCTTCTTCGAAGATAACTACCCGGCGTCAAAGGTCGGCGTATTTACAAATCCCGTGCAGATCATTGATCCCGTAAACCCCGGGAACAACGTCGCCCGCCTTTACACGCAGCAAAATGTCGACGCGATCATCGATGCCGCTCTGGACGCTGGTGACGCAATCGATGCAGCCCTTTATGCGCCGAACAAGCAGCTAACCGTCGGTTACTGGCAAAAGGTTTTCGGGTCTTCCTTCCAAGTGTGAGGTAGCAATATGTCGTCTTACAGCTATACGGTCGCGGAGACCCAAACATTTACCCTAACTCATGCCAAGCATATGGCAGCGAAGGTCGCTGCGGATCTCATGCGACTCCAGCGCCTTTATGGGACGCCGAGCAGTCAGCATATTCTCGAGTATGAACAGGAAGTGACTCTGCTGTTGAAGGCGGGCTTTCTTGGCACAGTAACCTTCGGATTCAAGCGTGGAGAGAATTGGATCGAACCCACTCTCAGCTACTCAGCATCCGAGCTTTCGGGTACAGGAACCGATGACTCCCCAGGCCGCATTCGCCCAGGGGCGGATGTTTCAGGTGCTAGTTTCTACAGTTACCTGACTTATAGCGCTGCTTGGAATCTCGCATCACAAAGCGAAAGGGACGCCCTGGAAAGTGAGCGACCATTCTCTCGCGGTACGGCTTCTGCACCTGGCGTTAGCGGCTATCTCGTTGACGACCGCTCCTACTCCTCAGGTGGCCGCTCCCTCAATCGCTCGACAGTAAGGAGCTTCTAATGAGTACCAAACCTACCTTGGATGAACTGTTCGAGTACCGAGTGAACTATCCAGATTTTGAGCCGCAGGGGCGGCTGGCAAGGCTCGTGGGTCTGGATGAGCAGAAGCAGCGCCTAGCAAAAATCCTTGGCCTCCTAGTCAACTCGTCGGGCCTCACCCATTGGGCGAAGAAATTCCACCCTGGTTCTGAGGCCCTGCTAGATACCGTACTGCGCCGCCCTCCCCTCGTCGTCCTAGCCGGTGACGTTGGTTCTGGGAAGACCGAGCTTGCGGAAACTATTGGTGATGCGGTTGCTCGGCAAGAAAACATTGGGATCACCCTGTTTCCGTTGAGCCTTTCTACCCGGGGGCAAGGACGAGTCGGTGAAATGACCCAACTCCTTTCGGCGGCCTTTGACTACACCATCGAAGAGGCAAAAAAGCTCAAGTCATCAAACGGCCGTTCACGCGGAGCGGTCATTTTGCTTGTGGACGAAGCTGATGCGCTGGCTCAATCCCGTGAGAACGCTCAGATGCACCATGAGGATCGCGCTGGCGTGAATGCCTTCATTCGGGGTATCGACCGAATCGCAAACGCCCAGCTTCCAGCGGCGGTAATCATGTGCACCAACCGCCTGAATGCCCTAGATCCGGCAGTTAGGCGGCGCGCCGCCGAGGTGTTGTCTTTTGGTCGTCCAAATGACGAGCAACGTCGGCACATCATGACAAGCCGGCTCAATTCACTGGGAATATCAGGAACAGCCATTGAAGCGTTGGTCATCGCGACAGGACCTCAAGAAGGCAATGTCCCTGGTTTCACATTCTCTGATCTGACTCAACGCCTGATACCGTCCATAGTCTTGGAAGCTTATCCAACCCAGGCCGTTGACGCGAAGCGGGCAATATTGGTGGCGCAGCGGATGATCCCAACACCAGCATTTCAGGATCACATCATCTAATCGCCACCAGACAACTTTCGAGTAGTGCATCGCGAGTGAGGGAAATATGGCAACCAAAAAAGACCGCATCGCCGACACAGCTTGGATGAAAGATTCCTTCGTGGACGTTCAAGCGGAATTAGCGCTAAAGCTGAAGCGTGCAGCTCAATCCATTTCACACGCCGGAACCCATGGTGCAGTGGTCGAAGATCATTGGATCGATGTCTTCCGGGCGTACCTACCTAATCGTTATGAAGTGGCAACAGGCTTGGTGATAGACAGCCTGGGCAACCGAAGTGATCAGATCGATATCGTAATCTTCGACCGTCACTTCACCCCTACCCTGCTTGACCAGCAAAATCATCGGTATATCCCAGTTGAAGCTGTTTATGCCGTCTTTGAATCGAAGCCACATTTCGATAAAAGCTACTTTGAGTACGCTGGAAACAAGGCTGCTTCAGTACGTAAGCTGCATCGCACCTCTGTCCCCATCGCACATGCCGGGGGAACCTATGAGCCGAAACCGCTATTTCCAATCATCGCCGGCATCGTCGCCCCCAAGTCGAGCTGGACGGATGGACTAGGAGAACATTTCCTAAAACATCTTCCTAAAGAGGAAATGGAACGGTTGGACTGTGGGTGTGCCTTGGAGAATGGAGCGTTCGACAGTTTCGGCGACTGCTTGAAAGTCGTAGGGTCCGAGGGGGCACTCATCTACTTCTTATTCCGCCTGCTCTCTCGACTCCAATCACTGGGCACGGTCCCAGCAATTGACTGGGCAGCCTATGCATCGGCGATAAACAAATAGGTGTTCAATAGTCCCATTCACCATAGGGGTCTTGCTCGTAACGCCAATCCCTGATGACGATATCGCCGTTTATAACTAACGGCTCGAACTCAAAGGTGACACAGCCGATTTTGTGAGCCTCCAGAGTATCCGGGATGTACGCAAGACCAGACGGGAAAGGCCCATTGCCGATGATGGGGTCGTCCTCGGTCCTTTCCTGATAAGGAATGAAGGCGAGCACACGTGAAAACAGAGCAATGTTGATCCCATCCTGGTGCTGAACAGAGGCAAACATCACCCCATCAATAGGCGGCTCAACCTGCGTAGAAAGGTACTCTGCAATCACTTGGGTCAGTAAATATTCCTGCTCTTGGTCAGGCGTGACCGGCGAACTGATTTTGCTGTGCAAGGTGCGTAAAAACTGCCTTCGTTCCATATTCGTTCGATAAGTCGGATCAAAACAACTCATAGGCTGAGAATCAAATATGTTCTCCAACACACCAAAATCGAGTACCCGCGCATCCCGTAATAACTGAAACGCCCCCGTTAAAACCATACCGCCCACCGAGGGGCGCAGCTCGGCGATGCACGTGTCGCGATCAAATGCGCCATAAAACACAGGCACGCCAACAGGATTCATTCGCCCTGCGCGCGCCTTTTCCTTGGGCGGTGCCGCTAGTTCAGTTTCAGGGGACACAAGAATGTTTTTAGGATCCGATGACGGTGGGCAGTAGCGTCCTCGATACAGTTCCCAACCATCTTCTACTTCAAACAATCGCACCACCTCCTGGCTGTTTTCGTCCTTGAGGTGATGAATACCTTTAAACAACCAATCGAGGAACGCTTTACCGTGATCGTTAAAGAAACGGCTGCGATGCATCACACCACTTTTGAATTCTTGCCATTTTTCCTCGACGTCTGTCGGTCGGATACTGCGCCGCATGTACAGCGCATCAGCCTCAAAACGTGGTTCGCCACCGCGTTTCAAGTCATAGTCAGAGCAAACAGTGAGCAATTCGATAATGGCAGCAGTGACGGAGCCTTCACTATCGTCGCATTCAAGCATTTCTGCGACGATGAGCGCCAAGGGATTGCCTGCGCGAATGTAGCGTCCCAGATCCCCAGCACCGCACGTTCTGATGACCGGATCAGTCCCGTAGAAATTGTAAAGAATCTCTGCAATATCATCCGCTAAAACCTCAATGGCTATGCAGGGCCGCACATGCTCACAGACCGAACACTTGGCCATATCGCATTGGTCCCGAATACGCTGCCGAAGAAAGATATCCCCCACACAGCTATCACATACAACTTCTACGCTGCCTTTCACATCATGCCCCTTGAAAGCGCCCGTTTGAGGACCACTATTTCTGAGCGGGATGCACTGCCTGCAGATGGTTGGAAAAACCTACCTCAGTTTCACAACGCCAAGTCGCCCACAGTTTGCATCCTGTCTCCCCGCCCATGTCCAACTCAAACGCCAACCAGTTCCGAGCCGGCATCACATACCGATTAAAACCCGGGAACAACATCATCTCGACACAGTGCTGCACATCGATAGATTGGACCTTGCTGGCTGTGTGGTTCAGCAGCTGAAGAAAAAGCCGTTCGGCCACTCCAATCAACGACGGATGCACCACACCTGACGAAGTAAATTGCTGAATCTGCGCCCAGTTCGACGTCGGTGGAATATCCCGACGATAGCAACTGCCCCACGCCGCGACATGCACATCCCCGGAAGCAATGGATACTCGCAGCATTCTCTGCTCAGCAATACGTGTTAGCGATTCCAGGAGTCGCTTGCGCTCCCCCTCGTGATCCCCGTGCGACCAATGATCCTTTAGGTCATCAGCATTGCTGTCGAGCACATGATCCTGCCCAAATGTATCGAGTAACCCTTCAGCCAGCGACAATTTGGGGTGCGCGACCGGAACCGAGGACAGGAAGATCAGGTGCTGACATTTGCTTCCAGGATGAGCGGGCTTACCGTCACGCAGCGTGCTGAGCCAAGCTTGCATGGCAGTCCAGGTATCGGCCCCCATCACCTGGGTGCGTGAACGCTCAGTGCGCAAATCAGCAACAAACAACGATACCGGCCCCAAGTGATAGCCGAAACTAAAGCCCGGTTGACCATCCAGGAGCGGCAAGGCCAATCGATCCCCTTTTAATCGAGCACTCCATTGCATCGGCTCATACTGTGGATCCTGCTGGGAAACGTTTGCACGCTGGAGCAATTGCAACGGCGGCAAATCATCAAGGGCATGCTGCAACTGAAACACCCAGAACGCCTTACGCGCATGACGCATCAACACCTGGAATAACTCACAGTGCTGCATAGCCGGGCTGTAGGACCCCCAACCGTCGAAGATGTCGTGGTCGTCCCACATCATCACTGTAGGGATTCTCGCCATCGCATCAGCTGCATCAAGATTCGGTTTGGAGTGCCCCCAGTCACGCCGAGTATCAGGCAGCCAACGATTGGCATAGAGCCCGAAATAATAGGATTCGATCTCCTTCTCCAGCGCCACGCTCACCTTGAACGCCAACTGCTCCTTGCGCGACATTCCGACCCATTTCTTGAGAGGTTTCACATCCTCCCAGATCGAGTCAAAGTAAATCTGATCGCCCCCCATCAGCAGCAAGTGGAACCGCTTCAACCCCTTGTCATGGATTCGTCCTTCGTGCCAAAGCTGCTCCTTGTCCAGCAAGTAACCCGCAGCACGCAAGTCACTGTCATGGTTGCTGATCAGGTCAGCCCAGACGGCGTTTTCAGGGCGCACTAACTTGCGCATTCCACTAGGATCCGAAAAACCATTGCAAGAGACGTAGGCCATTCTTGGGGCATAGTCTTGACCGGGAATGGAGAACTGCCATTGCGGCCCTCCCTGCCCTACACCAAACTGAACCGTTCGCTCCTGCGCCTGCTGATCACAACTCATGTCGTAACGAAGGATGGTTTCCTTCGAACGCTCCAGTAAAACCTTCGGCGCCGGACAAGGCCGCCCTTCAATAGAAAGAGCTGGGAATGCAGAACCACTTACAATCCCGACTAACGCGGTCACTTGCCACTGCCCTGCTTTGCTGACGCCTCGAAAGGACAACACGGGCCCCACAGTAAAGAGTGCTTTAGACATCCCTGTTATCTCCCTTCAAGTTCGGCGGCAATAACTTTGACAATCTTGGCGCGTGAAGCGGCTCTCTTGGCCAGAATCTGCGCTTCACCTGTTTGATCCAACCATTCCCTAAAACGCTGGAGCGCATGGCGCGTTTGCGACGCATCGCGACAGTTGGCCAGGAAGGCAAACTGTACTTTCTGTACATCATCAGCGACAAAAATACCGAAGGAACCGCTGACAACCGTAGCATCAGGAAAGCCTAGCAACGCAGTGGCCTGAGTCTCTGTCGCTCCACGGTGACAGGCGATTAAATGCAACGGCCCTTCTGCACCTTTCAACAGATCAGCATGCTCATAGTCACGTAGAAAAGGCTTACCCACCAGCTCACGCGCAGCAGCAACCGTGAACGCAGCCGGGATTGCATGGACAAACACAACGACATTCACTCCAGCAATTGGAACAATGGCGAACGCTTCGCTAACAGGGTCTTTGCCACCATTGAGCGCCTGCAGTAACACCGTTTCCATCGCTCGTTTGCGCTGACGGAAGTCCATTCGTGTCCAATCCAGCGCCTGGCCCATATCGAAACGGCTCGAAGCCGCGGCGGTTACACCACGCTGGGTCAGAACAACCAACGCATCAAGAAGCGCTTCCTGAACTCGTGTACGCAGTTGATCCACAGTAGAGACCAGCCCCCCCCTAAAGGGTGTCTGCTGTGCAATAAACGCCTGGAAGCGCTGGTTACGTGCTGCCTCAGCTTCCCGGCCATCGTCTACTTGGATATTTGGCATAGCGATGAAGCGCACCTTCCCCCGAGTGGTGGCGAGCCCCTCCATGTACTCCGCATGGCAAATACCAATGTCGCCGTCACCACTGGCCCAGCCGGCATTGCCGTTGGACAGCACTAGTAGCACATCGCAATCCCTCACGGCTTGCAAACAGGCGTCCCAACTGTCCTGCATTCCGTCCGCAGGAGGTGCATCTTCGTTAATCCAAACTTCAAACACCTGTTTGCCAAATAGCTTCGTGCCTTCTATCTCACGTTTGAGTTGCTCTCGGATATTGCTGAGCGTTTGATCGCTGTCCGCGGGAAAGCGATCGTTACAACGGCTGGACAGCATTACTTTGATTCTCTTTGACTGGGCCATCCTTGCTCCTGCCCCAACTTCCGAGGCCTCAAAATTCTTTTATCAATGAATACCTTCCCGCCCTTTCTCCAGATTCACCTGGCCAGAAGCCGAAGGCAATGTGGTGCCCACCTTTCTGTTATGCACTGGTTACGACCCGGACGTCTGAACCAGATACATTCTTAATGTAGGAGTAACTGGTGCCGAGGACAGCAAGCTGATCAGCGGAGATTTTCGCTGCTGAAATGGCAGGCTGTACGATCACGAATCTGAAAATCATCTCGTGGTCGTGGCACTTGTTGCGAAGCAGCTCCAAATCTATTGGGTCACCCTTGAGGATTCTGTCGAACCCTTTCGGCAGCGATTGCTGGTACCGACCCATCAATCGATTGAAGAATTTTTCCTCGGTGTGCAGCCACTTCACCGATCGTGACGCCTGGCCGCAGACCTCGTAGACGTCGTTCACGCGAGCGCCAGGTCGAGCCTCGCCATCTTTTTGGGGGCAATACTTGCAGTGGTAAAGGTCCACAAAGATTGCGTCCTTGCTCTCTTTGATTGCCACTAAATCCGCAATCTCACCTGCGCCATCATCGTTGAAAATGAATGCATAGTCGTCCTCAATTCGGCTGTAGGTGAACCCTTGGACGGTGTCCATGTTACGAGTTGCCCTCATGGACTCGCTGTGGATCTGGGTGGTCCCCCAGTCCCAAGCCTCAATCAGCGCTATAGGAAGCTTCAAGTCCAAGCTATTGGGTGTGTAGGACCGGTAATTGCCCTCGACCATCGAACCGTCCACGGCTAGCAGGACCAAAGGGTTCGCATCCAGGTACTGCTCGAACGAGCTCTCTTCGGCGAAAATGATCTTGACCCCTGGGCAGGAGAATTTGTAGCTGTCGTTCAGTAACCGTATCGTGATGTCAGGCAGCTGACGTTCCGTGCCATCTACTGCAATGGCGATGACGGGCACTTCTAGTGTCAGGTCATCGCTTCGCCGAGGTTTGCCAAGCTCGACATCTAGCAGGTTGAAAATCTCACCGTTGAACGCTAGCGAAATTTTCTGCTCGTTTTCGATCGCAATGGACTCCGGCCAATCAGCATAGAAAAGCCCCGTTGGCCAGGCCCTTTCGATCTTCTCCGAGCGAATCACATCCTTGAGCACTTCAGAAGGGTTGATCGAGGCATCGTTGAGTTTCTGCGAGGCACGTTTGCACCACTCAATCCAGTAAATGATGCTGGAAGAGTTCATCTCCCAGATCTTCCCTTTGTGAGAGCAGCCAACGGTGGTGCGCTGTCCATCTTCATAGCCCGTTGCGAAGATGTTGGACTTTTTCGCCGTGCCGTTCTCGATTTCACTGATGACGGTATTGATGTCCCGCCCGACGTGCATCGTGAATCTCAGATCCTTGCGTGTCCTGGACAGCCCCACGTTCTGCAGCTTCATGAGCTTGATGTCGTGAAGGGTTCGGAAGGTAGGCTCGCCGTTGATTCGCCTGGCATCCTTTGCAATCAAATTCAAAAAACGCGTCGCTTGCGACTCATCACCAGAGGAGTGAATGAAGAGCGTCTTGTCGGGCGCGTGGTAGTACGCCAGGTACAGAATCCAGTTCGTGTCCACAATCGCCGAGGTCTGAGCCCATCCGACGGGTGTTTCTCGTCGCGTCACCATGATGATGGTGTCTGAATTGTCGTTGATAGAAAGGAACTGCAGCGGTTCTTTCTTCTGCGAGAAGTGATTCGCTTTCTCTGGCTGCCACTGGTCGCGCTCCACATGGTAGGCGATCGCACTGATCTTGGGGTTGGGGTTCAACCCGAAGATGTCCTCGGAGTCGGCATTATCCGGGAACTGTTCAGTGAACGTCTCTTTTTCGATTTCGCGGGCGATCTTGTCTTGACTCACGTCTCGAATCACGGCGCTCCAGTCGGCACTTTCCTTGTAAAGCACTGCCATCTGGTAATCGACTTTCTGGTTGGCAATGTTTGAGACGAATTTGGCGTCGCCTAGCTTGTCATCAACCCGGGTTAACCGACCGATGAACTGTAGCGTGACTGCCGGACTGCGATGCTGGTCGTGAATAGCCGCGATCTTCAGCTCTGGCAGGTCGAAGCCTTCGCCCAGCATGTCCACGCAGACGATGATCTTGTATTTCTTCTCGACAATTTCACCCAGTAGCTTGACCCGATTCGGTATCTTGCTGTGGATGAGAATGGGTGAGAGGTCTTCATGCTTTTTGTAGAGTTCAAACAGGGCTTCAGCACGTTTTTGCGATCGTGCACGTACCATCAGTAGGTGGTTAAAGCCTTGCTCTCGATCGCCTCGCAACAACTCTACCGCCTTATCAGCAACCACTTGGTCAGCCAACTCGAGGTTGTATTCGCGCACTGGGTGAAATTCGATCGACTTGAAGTAGCCATCGATCTGCGCATCCTTCAACGGGTAGTTGTAGATAATCTTGCCTTCAAGGGGCTGATTGTCCTCCCTGAAAGGCGTAGCAGTGAACTGCAGGCATGGCTTCTCTTTGAAAGCGGTTTTCACCCGCCCCCATGTCATGGCGGCCACATGATGGGTTTCATCGATGATCAGGTGGCTGCAGAGCTCAGCCAAGGCTTGGAGGGACTCTGTGTCGAATCGCTGCAATGCTTGCGGGGTAGCGACAATTACATTCGCCTCGGCAAGCTGTTGCACATCTTCAGCCGACATTCCTGAGCCGATCGCCCTCACCACAGGGTTAAGTGCTGTGGCAGAAACAGCACCAATCTCCCGAAGTTTTTTCAGTCCGAGGCATTTTTCGACAAGCTGGGAACGCAAGGCATCTGACGGGACGAGCACCAATGTCCTTGCCAACCGCCCTGCGATAAGCAGACCGAGCATAGTATCGGTCTTGCCGGTACCCGTTGGCATCACGATCGTTGCGGTCGTGGCCGGAGACATCACTAGGTGGCCCAGTGAAGCGTATAGGGCGGCAAGCTGAGGCTTACGCAAGCCTGGCGTATTGGTTTCCCGGACTGCCAGGTTGAAATTGAAGAGGTGTTGCTGCCAGCTTTGATATACGTCTAAGTACTTCCCTGTAGCATCGACCATTGCATTCACCAAATTGAATGTGAAAATCAGCGCTGATTAGTCAGTGGCCACATGCTATCAGTGAACATCATCTCAGGTGTACCCTGAAAAGCAGTGCTCAAACGCGCCACTCTCTCCGCCTTCACCAACCGACGATCGACGCCAAACAGTCCAATCTGAGATGGAGGTACACTGAAAGCCATCCGAATCCATCTTGGTCTCTGTCAGAAATCGCCACTCGTGATCGCTCGCAAACCTGATGCAATTGGGGGCAAAATTGGGGGCATATTTGAAATTTTTCTGCCTGAAAATATTGTCCTAGAGGCCAGTCAAAATGTTTTTTGGAGAGCAAGAGTTTGACTGTAAATAACAGACTCTAGACTCGCAGCGCTTTGTACGCGGAGCAAGAGCCATAGCTGGACTTACAGAGGTAATCGGCAGTACCGGCGGCAGGGCTGGATGTTGGCGCATTCAACCCAAGCGCGTCATTTTTCCTTCGAAGTTGAGATGTCTTGCCAAATGGTGTTCTCCTGCGCAATAAAAAATCCGACTCAAGGGCAGCGTATCGCGATCATTAGCCCGTAAAAATCAGATGTTGACCGTCATTTTTCGAGTGTCTTCCGATGCCTCATATGGCGCGAGAACTCCTGCCCTCCAGCGGCAACTCGAAAAACAACGAACTCCCATCAGAAGCACTCAAGTGTAGCGGTAACATCCATCGTCACCGCTCGAAGTTAACGCCTCAGTTTGAGCCCAGGGCACTACACACGATCCGCTTGGTCACGTCGAAATTATCCGAAGTGAGGGCATCAATTGGCGAACGATCTTTTTGTCGCCAATCGAGTGACATTCTCGCCGGTCAGATTAGCAAACTCATGAGGCGTGACATGCTCCTGAAGATTCGACGTAAGGTACCGGCTCCACCAGTTCATGATCAACCGACGCTCCTCAATGAACTCTGCCTTGTGAATGTAGGCAGCTCGAACGCTGTTGCGCTCTCTATGACTCATTTGCCTTTCGATGGCCGTCTCAGACCACAGACCTGACTCGATCAGTGCGCTACAGGCCATTGAGCGGAATCCGTGACCACAAATCTCTGTCTTCGTGTCGTACCCCATGGTGCGCAACGCTTTGTTCACGGTGTTTTCTGACATCGGCTTCCAGGCCCTAGCATCACCGGCAAACACCAGGTCGAATGTGCCAGTGAGGGTGTGTATCTGTTCAAGCACGGCCACAACTTGCGGCGATAAAGGCACAAGATGAACATCGCCCGCCATTTTCGTCCCCCGCGTTGAATGGCGTACGTCCTCCAGCTCCGGCCGAGTATCCGGGATCTCCCATACGCAACGCTTGAGGTCGAACTCACACCAACGAGCGAAACGTAACTCACTCGAGCGAACAAACACGTGCAGCGAGAGCATGAGCGTAAGCCGGGTCAGCTCTCGGCCCTTGTAGGCATAGATTCGTGCCAGCAATTCAGGCAGGCGTGACAGGGGCAATGCAGGCCGATGGGAGACTCGCGGCGCTTTGATCAAGCCCTGAAGATCGTACGCAGGGTTTATCGGAATAAGACGAAGGCGTTTAGCCTCACGCATAATACTTTGCAGGTATCTTTGTACCCTTAAGGCGACGTCAATCGTTCCGCGTTTTCTGATCGCCTCCAAAGGTTGCATCAGATCATAAGTATCGAGATCAGCAATCGCGCGAGCACCGATAAACGGGAACACATAGTTATTCAGACGGTTGAACACATTCTTGGAATGGTCGGGTGTCCATCTGGCCGACATGTTCTTGTGCCAGTCCAACGCAACGCTTTCAAAAGTACGGCCGTTGACAGCATCTTCCGTTTTGGCTTTACGCTTGTTCTCGACGGGATCAATGCCGTCTGCGAGCATCCGCTTCGCATCTAAACGCTTCTGGCGAGCATCGGCCAGGCCAATCACAGGATAGCTGCCGAGGGAGGTCAACCCCTCCCGGCCGTCAGGCTTTACATACCTGAGACGCCAGCCTTTACGGCCATTGGGTTGAATTAGGAGATAAAGACCGTCGCCGTCGAAAAGCTTGTAGGGACGGTCCGTTGGCCTTGCTAAACGGCAAGCAGCGTCGGTAAGCGGAGCAGTTGTGCGCGACATAAGGGTATCATCCTTAATCGAACCAAAGACTACCCCTAACTCTACCCTCTAAATGACTGGATTCCAGAAGAATGGACGAGAATCCGACGGAATGCTAAAACGAAAAAACCCGCCAGAAGGCAGGTTTTTCAAGGCTTCCAAAGAACTCAAAAGCGCTCAGTGGAATGCAAGATGGTGCCCGAAGCCGGAATCGAACCGGCACGCCCTTACGAGCGGGGGATTTTAAGTCCCATGCGTCTACCAGTTTCGCCATTCGGGCGGTAGCGCGGTCAAGCAGCCTGATAGCTGACAAATGACGATCTGTCAGTTCTGACGCCTGTGCAGCAGAGGACGAAATATATACATCCCGTCCCGGTGAAGCAAGTTTGCAAACGCCCATTTCAAGACTAAATCTTGCAGGACGACGCAAATAAAAAAGCTCCGTAAATCATCGATCTACGGAGCTTGTTTAAAGTGGAGGCCGAGGTCGGAATCGAACCGGCGTAGGTGGATTTGCAATCCACTGCATAACCATTTTGCTACTCGGCCTCAAACATCTGATGTCATGTAGCACAACACCAAACGCGTACAGTCTTGGAGAAGATCTAGATCTAACTCCTTGAAAACATTGAGCTTTTTCAGCGATCAGTGCTTTCGATGGCGTGAATTATGTACTGATTTCCGAAGGCTGGCAACCCCTTGATTTCAAAAAAAATTTGCCGGGTGCTTTGCATGTTGCGACGCAGGCTCAACGCTTCGCCCGCGCGCGCCAATACGGCTTCAGCATGCCCCCGGCCCGCTTAGTGCCCGCGAATGTAGTACTCCAATTGCCGGATCAAATCGGCCTGCTCGACAATCGCCTCTTTGACCAGGTCGCCAATCGACAACAACCCGATCAGCTCTCCGCTATCCAACACCGGCAGATGCCGCAGGTGGCTGTCAGTCATGACTTCCATACAGCGCTCGATGCTCTGCTGACTGTCGGCTGTCACCACGGGCGCGCTCATGATGTCGCGCACCGGCGTGCCGACCGAGGAGCGTCCCTGCAGAACGACTTTGCGCGCATAGTCGCGCTCGCTGATAACGCCGACCACCTGCCCCGCTTCGATGACTGGCAGCGCGCCCACATTCTTCTCGGCCATCATTTTCAACGCTTCAAGCACCATCTGGTCTGGCGCGATGCTATGCACGTGCTGGTTTTGCACGACCTTCAGTTTCAGCAGTTGTGCGGCTGTTTTCATGGATGCCTCCGCTATCGTTGCTCATTGCCGATGCTTGACCTCAAGCCAGCCCGACTTCCACCGCGCCGCCGTTAAGCCGTACCGGCCAGACCCGCAAACGTTGCTGCGGGTACTCCAGGCAGCTGCCGTCCTCAAGGCGGAAATGCTGTTTGTAGATTGGTGAAGCAACCACGAGGTCCCCCTTGATGCTGCCGACCAACCCGCGCCCGATGACGTTCGCCCCGGATTGCGGGTCATGGTTGTCGATGGCGTAGAGGCTTCGTCCCTCCGCGCCCGGCAGGTAGAACAGCGCCACTTGTGCGCCGTCGAGCCACACGACGACGCCGGAGTTAGAGACAAGGTCCTGCTGCTCGCACACGGCTTGCCAGACATCGCTGTCGGGCAGGGAATCGATGCGTTGGGTAGTGGACTGGCTCATCAGGCAATCTCCTCGGTGACAGGGATCAGGTTGAGTTCGGCGGCCATGATCGGGCGCCGTTGGCCGCGTTCCTGGACAAAATGGATGTCCGGGTCCGGGCGTTTATCGTTGACGAAGGTCCGGAAGCGCTTGAGTTTTTCCGGGTCTTTGAGGGCGTTGGCCCACTCGCATTCGTAGCGGTCGACCACCAGTTGCATCTGCGATTCGAGTTCGGCGCCGAGCCCGAGGCTGTCGTTGATGATCACCTCTTTGAGGAAGTCGAGGCCGCCCTCCAGGCTTTCGCGCCACACCGAGGTGCGTTGCAGTTTGTCGGCGGTGCGGATGTAGAACATCAGGAAGCGGTCGATGTAGCGGATCAGCGTGGCATCGTCCAGGTCAGTGGCGAACAGCTCGGCGTGGCGCGGGCGCATGCCGCCGTTACCGGCGATGTAGAGGTTCCAGCCCTTCTCGGTGGCGATCACGCCGACGTCTTTGCTCTGGGCTTCGGCGCACTCACGGGTGCAACCGGATACAGCGAACTTGAGCTTGTGCGGCGAGCGCAATCCCTTGTAGCGGTCCTCGATGGTCAGGGCCATTTGCACGCTGTCCTGCACGCCATAACGGCACCAGGTGCTGCCGACGCACGACTTCACCGTCCGGGTCGATTTGCCATAGGCGTGCCCGGTTTCGAAACCCGCTTCGATCAGCTCGGCCCAGATGTCCGGCAGTTCATGCAGCTGCGCGCCGAACAGGTCGATCCGCTGACCGCCGGTGATTTTGGTGTAGAGGTCGTATTTTTTTGCCACGACACCGATCGCGATCAGTTTGTCGGCCGTGATTTCACCACCGGGAATGCGCGGCACTACCGAATAGGTACCGTTTTTCTGCATGTTGGCCATGAAGGTGTCGTTGGTGTCCTGCAACGGCACCAGCGATGCGTCCATGATCGGCTGGTTCCAGCACGATGCGAGAATCGAGCCCACGGCCGGTTTGCAGACGTCGCAACCAGTGTGGCCACGGCCGTGTTTGGCCAGCAGTTCTTCGAAGGTGATCACCCCTTCTACGCGGACCAGCGCATACAGTTCCTGACGGGTATAGGCAAAGTGTTCGCACAGGCTTTTGTCGACACTGACGCCCCGGGCGATCAACTCATGTTCGAACACTTGCTTGAGCAGACCGGCGCAGCCACCGCAGCCGGTGCAGGCTTTGGTCTGAGATTTGAGCAGGCCCAGGTCGGTGCAGCCGCCATCGATGGCCGAGCAGATGGAACCCTTGGTGACGTTGTGGCACGAGCAGACCGTGGCCGATTCGGGCAACGCGCCCGGGCCCAGGGTCGGCGCGCCTTCGGATGACGGCAGGATCAGGCTGGCGGGTTCCGCCGGCAAGGCAATCGCGTTCTGCATGTATTGCAGCAGCGTGTCGTAATAGCTGTTGTCGCCGACCAGCACCGCGCCGATGACATGCTTGCCCGTGGCATCCACCACCAGCCGTCGATAGCTGGCCGTGGTTTCGTCGATGAACTGATAACTGCGTGCGCCTGGCGTGTTGCCATGGGCATCACCGATGGAGCCGACGTCGACGCCCAGCAGTTTGAGTTTGGTCGACATGTCGGCACCCAGAAACGGCTCGGCCGTGTCGTTGCACAGACGTGCCGCCACACCGCGCGCCATCTGGTAGCCCGGCGCGACCAGGCCGAAAAGACTGCCGTTCCAGGAGGCGCATTCGCCGATGGCGTAAATGTCCGGATCGCTGCTCAGGCATTCGTCATTGATCACTACGCCGCCGCGCGGGCCGATCTCCAGCGCGCATTGGCGGGCCAACGCATCTTGTGCACGGATGCCCGCCGAGAACACGATCAGGTCGGTTTCAAGAAACTGGTCGTTGGCGAAGTTCATGCGGTAGCGATATTCCTCGCCCGCGCTGATCGATTGAGTAGAGCGCGACAGGTGCACACCGACACCGAGTCTTTCGATCTGCGACTTGAGCGCAAGCCCACCCATTGTGTCCAGTTGCACCGGCATCAGGCGCGGGGCGAATTCCACCACATGCGCTTCCAGGCCGAGGCTTTTCAGGGCATTGGCGGCTTCAAGGCCCAGCAGGCCACCGCCGACCACGACGCCGCGTCGGGCATTGGCTGCTGCGGCACGGATCGCGTCGAGGTCTTCAAGGGTTCGATACACCAGACGCGAATCGCCTTCGGCACCTTCGACTGGCGGCACAAACGGGTAAGAGCCGGTGGCCAACACCAACTTGTCGTAAGGGATGCTGCCTTGCGCGGTAATCACCTGGCGACGGGTGCGGTCGATTTCCAGCACCGGCACACCCAAATGCAGGGTGACGCCCGGCGTCTGGTAGAGCGACGCATCGGACAGCGCCAACGATTCGGCATCACGCCCCGAGAAGTACTCGGACAGATGCACGCGGTCGTAGGCACGCATCGGTTCCTCGCTGAAGACGTGCAGCCGATACTGGTCAAGCGCGCCCCGCTCGATCAACTGCTCGACGCAATGATGTCCGACCATGCCATTGCCGATCACAATCAGCGTTTGCACTTTGTTCAACGCGGCAACATTGGAATTCATAAGAAGCACCCGGCTAAAACGGTTCAAAAAGCAAAAAAAAACGCCTGAAACCTTGCGGTTCCAGGCGTCTTTGCCTGTTCTTTTGCGGTGTTAGCACCAGACGTCTATGCCTGATCCACCGATGTTGCCCATGATTCGATCGTCGTTGACCGAGGGGGCTGCCCACTCGACTGCGTTTATGGTGGGCCTGTCCGGTGTATTGCAGTGTTTGTGCCAGATCGCGAAAACGCTGATTGCGCAGCGTTTTTCAGGCGCGAGCACCGAGCAGGCCCCAGAGTTTTGCCTTCGCATAGTGCAGACCGAGGCCTCACGGCTTTATAAAAGTGCATTCATGGGCACTACAGGTATTTGAGCCAGGCGATGTCGCGACGTCGGGCCTTCAACCCGGAGAACCAACGGACCGGGCGATAAAGCGCAATGGCCAACAGGATTGCGGCGATCCAAACCGCGCCTACCGAGTCGAAACCGAAGTACGCGCCCTGATTCAATCCGAACAGCGCAACAGCGATGAGATACAGAACCTTCAGTGCGTAAAGGTGCAATAGATAGAAGAACATCGGCGCTGATCCAAACACCGTCAAGGGACGCAACCATCGGCTCTTCTGCAAGTGCTCAAACCAAAGAAGCAGCAAGCATCCGAGGCTCAGGGTCAGCGCAATAAACAACAGCGACGGCGGGTATTTGGTGATGTTGAAAACACTCATCAGTGTTTGCTCGGACGTATCGCCAACGCTCCACGGCTTCTCGCCATAGCCGTTGAGCAGCCGCAGCGCGACGAAACCGGCCAGCCCCAAAACGCCACAGAGCAGCAATTTGCGTTGGCGCCCCTTGGCCTGCGCCGCTCGCCCGAACCACGGACCCATGGCGTAACCCAAGCAAATGACTCCTATCCACGGCAGCACCGGATAGGACGTGCGCAACCGAAACCCTTCGGACAGTTCGATCCAGCCGCGATCATGGAGAATCGCCCATGGCACGTGCATCGCCGATTCGATTGGAAAATGCAGACCGTCCAGCATGTTGTGACCGGCGATGATCGCCAGGCTCAAGAGCAGCAACACCGGACGCGGCAGCCAGACCATCACCGACAGGGCCAGCATGCTCAAGCCGATGGCCCAGATCACCTGCATGTAAATGACGGTCGGCGGAAACTGGAACGTCCAGGCGAAGTTCACGAGGGTGAACTCAAGCACCACCAGAAACAGCCCGCGCTTGAACAAGAAGCTGCAAACGTCTGCCTTGCCGGCGTACTTCTCACCGTACAGCCAGGCCGACAGACCGGTGAGCAGCACGAAGACCGGCGCGCACAAATGAGCGAGCGTGCGACTGAAAAACAGCGCCGGCTCGGTCGTGGCGATGTCCATGGGATCGGACACTTGCCGATGCAGGAAAAAGGTTTCGCGGACGTGGTCGAGCAGCATGAACAGAATCACCATGCCCCTCAATGCATCGATGGAAAGAAGCCGGCCAACTGCCGTGCCGGTGGAGCGAGAAGGTGCAAGGGTCATGGATGTTTCGCAACGCAAGGGGTGAATAAACGTGTCCCGCAGGACAGCCTGCCGGGCACCTTATATTGTTACCCTATAACATTTCCAGCCAATTATTAATTTGTACGCATCTTGTAAAACGGTAGGAACGAGCTCGCTCCTACAATGTTAATGTTGAAATGTTTTGTTTCATTAATCAGACACCTGCAAAGGAATGCCTTCAACAATGGACTTCTCACTCAAGCACCTGGCCGCGACAACTTTGATGCTGGCCAGTCTTTCGTCGTTCACCACAGCAGCGCACGCCAACATTACCCCGCAACAAGGCGCGGCCATCCTCAAGACGTTCAGTGACGCATCGATCACGGATTTCAGGCAGTTCCTGACAAGCCTGGCCAAGAGCGACCTGGCCAAAACCGACGACCTCGGCGTGGCAATCTCTGCCTTCCTCGACAACAAGAGCCTTTCCGCCGACCAGCAGAACGAAATCCATCGCCTGCTCGGCCTCTATGCGCGGGTGAAATACGGCAGCGCCGCCACCGAGACGCTGCGCGAACTGGTGGCCATCCCGACCTTCCGCGTGGACGGCGTTGCCCAGCACGACAACCCTGAATTCATCAAGATCGCCGACAAGATCAAGAGCCTGGCCCAGGCCTTCAACCTGACCTTTCGCAACGTCGACAACCGCGTCTATGAAATCTCCCTCGAAGGGAGCGGCGATGAAGTGGTGGGCATTCACGCCCACGCCGACGTGGTGCCCGTGACACCGGAAAACTGGGTCCTGAAGGACGGCACCCGCCTCGATCCGTTCAAGGTCACGCTGATTGGCGATCGCATGTATGGCCGTGGCACCGAAGATGACAAAAACGGCATCGTGGTGGCGCTCTACGCCATGAAAGTCATCAAGGAAGAAAAGCTGCCGCTGGCGAGAAATTTCAAGTTGCTGGTGGACACCACCGAGGAAACCAGCGGCGACGCCATCCCTTATTACTTCGAACACAACCCCACTCCCAACTACAACCTGGCGCTGGATGGCGGCTACCCGGTGGTGATCGCCGAGAAAGGCTACGGCACCGTCATGGCCAACTTCCCCAAGCGCAAGGCTGACGGCAAGGGCGCTGAAATCGTCTCGATGACTGGCGGCCTGGCCACCAACCAGATTCCGTCGGCGTCGGTCGCCACCCTGCTGAGTGACAAACCCGCCGAGCTGGCCGCCAGCCTGCAAAAAGCCGGTACCGAGTACGCCAAGCGCAATGGCGGTGACTTCGAGGTGACGGCCAAGGTCGTCGGCAAAGACGTCACGCTGACAGTCACCGGCGTGTCCGCCCACTCCTCCGAGCCCGAGTCCGGAATCAACCCGGTGGCGAGAATGCTGGTGTTCATCAACAGCCTCGACGGCAAGGTCGCCCTCAAGCACAACCACATCACCGACGCGGCCCGCTACGCTGCCGACAACTGGGGGCTCGATTACCTGGGTGGCAAATTGGCGGTCGGTTTTTCCGATGAGTTCATGGGGCCGTTGACCACCTCCCTGACCTTTGTCGGGATGGATGAAAACACCTTCAAACTCGCGGTCAACCTGCGCGTACCGAAGGGCAAGTCCCCGGAAGTGCTCAAGCGCGAAATCGCCGACAAACTGGACGCCTGGAGCAAGAAATCCCAGGTTGCGGTGGCCTTCGATTACTCGATCGCCGAACCGATGTACCGCAATCCCGAGGGTGAATGGGTCAAGGCGCTTCTCGCCGTGGCCAGCGAAAACCTGGGCATGGAACACAAATTCGGCACCTCGGCCGGCGCCACCTCGGTCCATGAACTGCCCAGCGGCGTACAGTTCGGCCTGGCCCGGCCCGAAGTCAAATACACCGGGCACACCGACAACGAGTTCAAGACTGTCGACCAGTTCCTGCTGGACTTGCAGATCGTGACCGAGATGTTCGGGCGCATCGGCCAGTTGCCAAAACTCTAAGCCCTCCCTTCGGACCCGCTGTTCTGGCGGGTCCGACGCTTACAACGTTCTGACCCACTTTCCTGAAGAAGTCTTTCACGCCTTGCCATCCGCGTTGCTTCCAGAGCAACGATCTCTGAATAAAGTTGCTCTTGCTGCCATTGGTCAATGGAGCGAGCATCGCTCTCGACACCGGAGCGGCTGCGAGCGCCACATCCTGCCGGCTGTCTTACCTCCCCCGCACGCGCACAAGCCCCGACAGAGGGCCTACGGGAGAGTCATGTCTAATAAAAACAAGAGTTCAATTATGACCAGAGACAAAGGCAAACTGTGTGTACTGCTGTTTACCGGGGCTGGCGCCAACCTTGCCCAAGCCGCCGACAGCGGATTCGTCGAACAGTCCACCGCTACCCTGCAAACCCGAAACTATTTTTTCAGCAGAGACTTCTCCGATATCCGAGGCTCGGAAAAATCGATGGCTCAGGAATGGGCCCAAGGGTTCATCCTCAACTTCAAGTCCGGCTACACGCCCGGGCCGGTAGGATTCGGCCTGGATGCCATCGGCAAATTCGGCATCAAGCTCGACAGCAGCCCGGACCGGGTCAACTCGGGGTTATTGCCGGTCAAGGACGATGGCCATGCCGCGGACAATTATGGTCGTCTCGGGTTGGCGGCGAAGATGCGGGTTTCCAAAACCGAGCTGAAAGTCGGTGAACTGCAACCCAACCTGCCGACACTGGTCTTCAGCGACATCCGCTTGCTGCCCCCGGCCTATCAGGGCGCGAGCATTACCAGCAGCGAAATCCCCGGCCTGACGCTGCAAGCCGGACATTTGACCTCCACGACCCTGCGCAATGAAGCCGGCGAGAGCAAACTCCAGGCATTGCTGGGCAACAAGCCGCAACGGCAAGTGTCGAGCGATGCCTTCAATTACGTGGGCGGTGATTACGCGTTCAACAGTAATCGCACCACCGTGAGTGCCTGGCATTCCCGACTGGAAGATATCTACGAGCAAAACTTCTTCGGCTTGAAACACAGTGTGCCGGTGGGCAGTTGGGTGCTGGGCGCCAATCTTGGTTACTACGACGCCCAGGAAGAAGGTCGCAAACTGGTGGGCAAGGTCGACAACCAGTCCTTCTTCTCGTTGCTATCGGCCAAGCTCGGTGGCCATACGTTTTATGCCGGTTACCAAGGCATGTACGGCGACAGCCCCTTTCCTCGCGTGTTTCTCAATGTCAGCGCCCTTGGCAACGAATTGCCGACCTACGAGTTCGTCTCCACCCATGAGCGCTCCTTTCAACTGCGCTATGACTATGACTTCGCGGCCCTCGGTGTGCCTGGCCTGCTAGCCAGCACGCGCTATGTCACCGGCGACAATGTGAAGACGGCGATGGGTTATGAAGGCAAAGATCGGGAGCGTGACCTGGACCTCAGTTACACCTTCCAGGCAGCCCCATTGAAAGGCCTCGGCGTGCGAGTGCGCAATGCGGTGGCACGCTCCAACTACCGCACGGATATCAACGAGAACCGACTGATCATCAGTTACACCTGGACGCTGTTCTGAGTTCCGAAAACCAATGTGGGGGCGAATCACTTCGCCCCCACGTGACAACCCTCACCGTTTCCCCGCCCTCAACTGACTTCCACCGTCATCTCGATTTCGACACAGGCGCCCAACGGAATCTGTGCCACACCGAATGCCGAGCGCGCGTGTTTTCCCTTATCCCCAAACACCTCGGCCAGCAGCTCCGAGGCGCCGTTCGTGACCAGATGCTGCTCGGTGAAACTGGACGTTGAATTCACCAGGCTCAGCACTTTGACAATCCGCGTGACCCGATTCAGATCGCCAAGATGAGTCTGCAGCGTCGCCAACAAATCGATGGCGGTGGAGCGCGCGGCCACATAGCCCTCCTCTGTCGTCAGCGTTTCGCCCAGTTTTCCTGCCCAGACTTTGCCACCTTGCTTCGCGATATGGCCGGACAGGTAAACGACATTGCCACTCTGCGCACTCATTACATAGGCAGCAGCGGGAGCGCCGGTGGTGGGCAACTCGATACCGAGGTCTTTCAGGCGGGTATAAACATCATGTTCAATCATGGGTTTTCCTCGAATAGAACGTGCCAACGCCCGGAACTTCCGGGCGCTGGGCTAGTTGAAAAACGTTTGATCCGGTTGTTTAGCCGGGTATCGATTCGCGACTGAAGGCGTCAAGTTCCTGCACCAGGCTCTGCGCTGCCATCATCACCAGAGCGCGACCTTTGTCCGGGGTGGCCAGGGACGGATCCGAGCCCATGCGGCCATCCGGATGGCGTGCGCGGAAATCCTGCGCTTCGCGAATAGGTCCCCACGGCGCGATCTGCGGCGAGTACTCGGCAGTTTTGATGGAATCCGGGTAGGCCCATTGGGTCACGGCAATCTCGGACGGCGTGGCATGAATGCCGTGCCCCTCAGGAAACTGCTCCCGCGCCAACTCACCGATTCCCTCCAGATCCCACCAATTACACAACTTCAGCGCGAACCCCGCGGGGCGTCGAGCGAAGCTTGCTTCGGCGTAAAGCTCCGAGAACGCCGCTTCAATCGATGCGACGTTGCCGCCGTGGCCATTGAGGAAGAGGATTCTTTCAAACCCGTGAGCGGCCAACGAACGCACCCAGTCACCAATGGCCGCAATAAACGTCGAGGGGCGAAGTGAAATGGTCCCGGGGAATCCAAGATGGTGCTGGGCCATGCCGATGTTAAAAGTCGGCGCAATCAGGATGTCTGCCGACTTCTGCGCTTCGCACGCAATGATTTCGGGGCACATCCAGTCAGTCCCCAGAAGGCCGGTCGGACCGTGTTGTTCATTGGAGCCGATCGGGATCACGATGGTGCGGCTGCGTTCAAGGAATTGCCCGATTTCGGCCCAGGTAGACAGGTGTAAAAGCATGTGGGTTCTCTCTTTAAAAGGGTTCCTTTCGGAACCGACTGATCAAGTGGGAGGCGGTTGATCAACCCGCGCTGAATTCAGAAACCGGGCGCTCACGCGGTTGCCGCTTGGTGGCAAGGATCACGAACGCTGCACACAAGAAGACGCAACCTACAACGACGATACCGAGATTGGCGCTGCCGGTTGCCGTTTTTGCCCAGCCAATCACCGCAGGTCCCCAGAAGCCGCCGGAAAGACCGATGGTGTTGATCAAGGCGATGCCGCCCGCCGCCGCGTCACCCTTGATGTGCTCGGAGGGCATCGCCCATAACACGGTGTAGGCCATGAACATCATGGCGGTCGCCACGGTCAGCAGAACCAGCGACGCCATCAGGTTGCCGTCGGCAAAGGGATACATGAGCAACAGGATGGCGCCAATGCCCGCAGGGACTGCGCAGTGGTAGCGTCGTTCGCCGACCCGGTCGGACCGACGCCCAATCCAGTACATGCCGCATGCCGCCGCGACATAGGGAATTGCGGCATACCAACCCAGCTGCATGGTGTCGTTGACGCCCTGGGCCTTGAGGATTGCCGGCAGCCAGAAACTCATGGCGTAGATCGAGAAGATGATGCAGAAATAGGCTGACGCGAGGATGTAGATTTTCGGGTCGCTCAACACCGCCCGGAACGAATGGGCTCGCCCCGACGATGTACCGAGCTCGCTCTCCAGCAGTGTCCTTTCTTCAACACTCAGCCATCGGGCCTCCGAGGGCCGATTGGAGAGTACGAAATAGGTCAGGATGCCAAGGAACACGCACGGCAGACCTTCAATCAAAAACATCCATTGCCAGCCGGCCAGGCCACCAACGCCTTCGAACGTGGTGATCAGCCAGGCAGACAGCGGACCGCCGATAATGCCTCCGATGGGACCGGCAATAAACACGATCGCAATGGCCCGCGCCATACGCTTCGGGCCGTACCAGCAAGACAGGTAATAGATCATGCCGGGGGCAAAACCGGCTTCGAATACGCCCAGCAGAAAACGCATCGCATAAAACATCGGCACGTTGCGCACAAAGAGCATGCAGGCCGAGGTGATGCCCCAACACACCAGAATGCGGCTGAAGGTTTTTCGCGCCCCCACCTTCGGCAACATCAGGTTGCTCGGCAACTCAAACAGCACGTACCCCAGAAAGAAAATACCCGCGCCCGCGCCGTAGGCCGCATCGGACAGTCCAAGGTCATTTTGCATCTGCAGCTTGGCGAAGCCGACGTTGATCCGGTCCAGATACGCAAACACGTAACAAATGAACAGGAGTGGCAACAGCCGCCAATTGAGCTTGCGGTAAAGGGCAGAAACGGCATCACTGCTTGCCGGTGTCAGTAAGGTTGACATGCGAGTCTCCAATTATTCTTGTTGGTCTGCGTTCGTGCCAAAGAATGTTGCACCGGCACCGCAGGCCCAGCAAGAGCAACTAAGTTCGTGTATCGTTGCCCTACAGGCAACACAAACTTTCTGGCGGGAGGGCCCGGGATGCGCGAGATCAACCAACAACGGCTGCGGTATTTTCATGAGGTGCTGGTCCACGGCTCGATTCGTGGCGCGGCGGACAGCATCAATACGTCGCCCTCCGTTATCACGCGCCAGATCAAGCTGCTGGAAGAGGAACTGGGTGCAAAATTGTTCGAGCGCCAGGCACGCGGCGTGCAGCCCACCGAGGCAGCGGCGCACTTGCTGGAGTTCTGGCGCGGTTATCGATCACACCAGGAGAAACTCGAAGACCAGCTTCAAGCGATCAAAGGCCTGCAACAGGGCCAGGTGCGAGTCGTCATCAGTGAAGGCTATGTCGATGCCTTGGTCGACAACGTGCTCGCCCCCTTCTGCAAGCAGTACCCCAAGCTCGATGTCCGACTGGACATCCTTCCCGTCGACGACGTACTGAACGAAGTCGCCGAAAACCGTGCGCACATCGGCCTTGCCTACAATCCTCCGCCGCATTCGCAAATCGATTACCGCGCGACGTCATCGCAGCCAGTGATGCTGCTGGTTCGCCCTGATCATCCATTGGCAGTGCGAGGGGGAACGGCAACCGTCGAGGACATACTCACCTGCCGACTGGTGCTGACGCCCCCCACTTTCGGTATCGGGCATGCGATCAAGATGCTTGAATACGCCGAGAAAATCGAAATCCGCCCGGCACTGGTCAGCAACTCCCTCGCCGCACTCAAGCGCCTGGTGGCCTCCGGAGATTTCGCCTCGTTACTCGGCGAATTTGCGGCCTATCGGGAAATCGAACAAGGCAGCCTCGCGGCAGTACTGATCGACCATCCGCTGTTTCTGGGCGTGGAAGCAAAACTGCTGGTGAAGTCCGGCCGACCGCTGGCCGCTCCGGCTCAGGAGCTGCTGAACTGGATGTTGCAGCGCTTGCCGATGTTTGGGTCGGGTGACGGAATTAGATTGGTTTCTCGGTGATCTCAGCGTTGTTTGCTGAGTTGCTCGAAGAAGTTGCTGGAATGAAAAAAGAGGCTGATGCCTCTTTTTTTAATGCCAGAACGTTCACTGGTGATCATCTCGGGTGCAGGATGATCGATGTCGCCATTACCGCCGGAGTTGTAGGTGCCGCCGACGCTCAAGGAGTAACCGTGCTCTTTGTCTTTCCCGGCTGAATTGCTAAAGGACAACGTGCCGGTACCCATCTTCAGGTTGCCATTGTCGACAGCAATCAGCGCACCGTCGATCCGGGTGTGGCTTTCGGACTTTTTATCAATCAAGCCTTGAACTTGGTTTTAACTTCTCCACCACGCGTATAAGTCATCATAAATGAATTCCAATTCACACCACGTCTGGTCGCGCACACCCTCAATTCCTTCACCAAACGATAGAGGGTTGCGCCATTGTAATCCGTTTCTGCATCCGTAACCCGAACCCCTTCCTTCTCAACAGTAAGAACAGTTTCGATATACCCCACACTTACTGCAACCTCATAACAAAAACAGTCGTAACCATGCACGATACCAGCATCTAACAATTCAAAAATCTGCCTCACTAACTGCAGGTCTTGAGCAACCATTATATAATCTCCGGCATTTTACGGGCTTCATTTTCAAAGGCCAACGCTTTAGCTTTGCCATCAACTGTATACGTCAACTTAATCGAGTCAGGGCTCGCCGAAGCAGGGTCGTCACGCCTAAATTTTATCGTCGCCGGCTCAACAGTTTTAAAATTAATCGGGGACAGACCACGATTAAATCGAAAGAGAGCTACTCCATTCTCGTGGAAAACGTAATCTACCCCCATTTACCTTTCCGCCCGCGAAAATTCGATACAGAAAAACGTTGCCTGCCCCCATTTAACAATAGCAATACCAATAACTAGTAAACAAAATTAGTTTTCACTTCGCCGCCACGAACATAAGACATAATAAAGGATATCCAGCCTTCGCCGCGCTTATCTTCACCGGCCTTTAATTCATCTATTAAAAGATGCAGTATCGCGCCATTAAAATCGGTTTCGACGTCCTTTATCAAGACACCATCCTTTTCAACGGTTAGGCCCCACTCCAGATACCCTTCCCCCACTTCGACTTCATACCTGAAAGAATCGTAACCATGAACAATTCCCGACTCTATCAAGTTAAATATTTTTTTTACTAACTCGAAATCTTCAGCTATCAAAATATTATCTCCGGCACTTCGTGGGCTTCATTCTTAACGGACAACGTCTTCGCCTCGCCATTTATTCTATACGTCAATTCCATCGAGTCTGGTCGAACCGAACCTGGATCTTTACGACTGAGTCTTATCGTCGCAGGCCCGCCGTCTTAGCTAACGGGGACAGACCACGATTAAATCAAAGGAGCGCTACTCCATTCTCATGAAAAACGTGATCTGCCCCCATTTACCTCCTCGCACCACAATCGTCAAGGTATGACCTCGTGTCAGGACGAATCAAATACCTACCGTATCAACCCTAATACAACAATAGTTCACATTTGGCGCTACCGGAGAGCAAGCAGGCAACACAACTAGCGCACATAGAGTGCACATCTATAAAACGTCTGGCACACCACTCAGCTGCGGATCACATTATTCGCACCACAGCCCTTCCTTCAACCATCATGCTTAAATTCAATATTTATCTTTATATTTTCCACATCCAACGTAACTATACATCCAGACCAGGCTTTTTCGCCTGCGCACAGGCCATTTGCAACAAAATAGTTCCTTAATTGCACTAACAACTCTGTTAAATCTCCAACTGCACGACCGTCGGGATTAAACCAATTAAAATCACCATCTTTATTAAAGTAATCAAACTCATAACTACTGCCATCACCCTCAGCGAAAAGCTCCGCTCTGGCTATAATTTTTTTAGCGTCTGACGGACCAGCATCAATTAAAAGCTGCCCAATTTTTTCATAAAACAGCTGCTCATCCATCACTCCCCGCCTCCAGGCGCATTTTTAAAATCAACATTCACAGGGCGACCACCGTCAATTGAGTACTTAACCTAACAGGCCGCATACCAATACCCTAATAGATAGACTCAATTTTGGCATTGACAGACTTTCCGACTTAATAACGCGATCGCCTTGCGGTGTAGAAACTTTCGCACCCGCAGCAAAGCAGCAAGGCCCGTTCGTTGGTGGCGTTCTCGCTGTGCCTTTTGCACCAAAGGTAAGCGACTAGAGCTAACGGGGACAGACCACAATTAAATCGAAGGAGCACCACTCCACTCTCATGAAAAGCGTGCCCCCCCATTTACCTCAACATTGTCGCCTGCCTCGTATTACTTCGAGCGTTTTTCTCACATCTAAGCAAGAGACATAAGCGAGTATGAAAGACTAAGGTTTCGGATCCCACTGTGAGCGCATTTGCAGTAATCCTGTAGGCATATCACCATAGTCAAACAATTCCTTGAACGTAGCCTGTGCAACAGCAAGGTCAGAACATACCGTACGTGCATCCCAGTCGTCGTCACCAAAGCGAACGAACCCTCGAAATGGCGAATCCCCCTCCTCCCACCACTCTAAAAGCTCCGTTTTAGGGTCAAGTGATTTCATCAATACAACCAATCTATATTGTCCCGGTAGAGACTTCATACATAGCTCATTTATAAAGGAATGGCTTTTCCCGAGCACCCTCAAGTAGACGAACCCACCATTCTTAAATGCATTTTCAAGTGCTACGCTAACTCTTTCCCAAGCTGGTGCTTCTGTGATTTGTGCAGGCGGGCGCATTGAGTTATCTAGCGCACATAACTCCAACACAACTTTTTCATCATTTTCGCTATCAATCATTCTTTCC
Organism: Pseudomonas sp. GT1P32; assembly: GCF_054897805.1. NCBI lineage: Bacteria > Pseudomonadati > Pseudomonadota > Gammaproteobacteria > Pseudomonadales > Pseudomonadaceae > Pseudomonas > Pseudomonas sp. GT1P32. The sequence continues at coordinate 625,422 of NZ_CM142704.1, read as the reverse complement.
ACCCTGATCCGCGCACCCATTCGTAGACTCTACCTTTAACTGTATCAACGACCTTAAGGCCATTTAATCCGGCACGGTCGGCTGCTGCAGTCAGGTTACTTTTGCAGAAAGAACAAACTTCCTCCCCTCGCACCACAATCGTCATGGTTTGACCTCGTGTCAGGCCAGAATCAAATGCCTGTTGTATTAACCCTATTTCTGCATGTGCATTAGCCATTGTCGAGTTTGGCTTGCCAGGCGGGATTAAATCCGCAATTAGAGTTGATTTATTTGGATTTGCCTGGGTTACGGGCCTTGCAGTCTGATTGGTGTCAAGCAATGTTTTGCCTCCGATACTGCTTTCTGCTGTAACGGTAACTGGTGCTTTGGCTCCCGGCAAAACAGTGCCAATCCGCGGATCTTTTGCCTGGATAGCAAGAAGATCATCCCGCAACCCATCGCGCGCAATCGGAGAAGTGGCCGGAACATCAGAAGCCCCTTTTGAACCACCCGCAAAATAGTCCGGAGGCAAATCACAAGGCCCGGTATTGTGTACCCAGGTCTTGAGCTCGCCGACGTAGAACGTATGCCCCACATCGACCGTCAGATTGTATGTTTTGCCCTCGGGCAGGTACAGCTCAAGCGATTCGACTTCGGACGAGGTGTTTTCGGTATCGCCATCAGCCAGTGATTGCAGCAAGTCGCCTGGCTTCAGATCGATGACGGGAATGAAGTCACGTTTGGCGGGTACATAGAAGGGGTGGCTCGGCGTAACCAGCAGGGTTTCGCCTTCAGCTGCGTCGGTGCCACGAACATTTTTGAGCTTGAGGCGGTAGATCGGCTGATCCGAACGCTGATGTGTTGCCAGAATGGCAGCAGCGAACGGCTTGCCCCCTTTCTCAGGCTTGCTCCAGACAACATCTCCCACCTTGAGCGACTCAATAGCGCGATCGCCTTGCGGTGTAGAAACTTTCGTACCTGCTGCAAAGCAGCAAGGCCCCTTCGTTGCTGGCGTTCCCGCAGGGCCTTTTGGAACCTGATCTTTACCACCCGCCACAGTGATATGTGAATTACCTTTCCCCGGCACCTTCCCTGGCAGCACTCCAGTGAAGATGCTGGTAATCAGCTCACCGCCACCAATCAGAAAACGATCGTCCGCCTCCTTAGAATCAAGAGGCCTCTCCTCAAGCCCCTCCGCCACCATTCGACTGATGTCAGCCTGCAGCTTACCTATGTTCTTCGAAATCGTTTGACCGGTTTCCGTCCCGGCAAGCGCCTGCATCACAACAAATTGAGCGACACCTTTCGGCCCTTGAGCGACGGCCATTACATACCCTACGGCCTCCTGGCTCCCAGGATGCTCATCGATATAGGCCTGGACCGCGGACAACTGACGATTAAGCTTTTGAAGAGCTTTAAGCTCAGGCTCGGTCACCGTCGTCGTCTCCAAGGTCACTTCGCCTGGATTTGGAATGTATTTATCCGACGCAACGACATCCTGAATATCCTTGATGACCTTAGGTTCGATCCCATTCATCCTGGCCAGATTGGCAAGAACACCGTCGATGAACGCAGGATCACCCATCATCGCCATGGCATCTTTACGGCTCTTGCCTGAAAGGAGCAGCGCTTCCAGAGTGCTTTCGGCCAGGTCCTTGCCTGCCGTAGCTTGAGCGCGGGCATCCATGGGACGGCCCAGAATGTTGTCCACGCGATTGACCACGACATTCAGCGCCGAGGCAGCTCTGTTGAAGTTGGCCAGTGCGGTCTGGTCATAGTTGAGGAACGCCTCGCTCCATTGCTGCACGGTTACAACAGGGTGCAGTACCGCGTTAATGGAAGAATCACTGGCATACAAATCAGTACGTTCTTCCTCATCCTTGGTGATCTCATACGCCTTGCCCACATCACGGTTCAGCCCAGCCGTGGAGTCAGCGCCGGTCTGCGCGTCATTGCGCACCACGATCTGGCCTGCGCCGACGGTGGCCCGCACGATTTGCTCGCGATCCTTCTCGTAGTTCCAGCCTTCAACGCTCCCACCCGTCTTGCCTTCCTTGCCTTTCCCCACCTGGCTACCGTCTTGTACGGTGCCGCCATTGTTGCCGGGGTTATAGCTGCCACCAACGTTCAAGTAGTAACCGTGTTCTTTATCCTTCCCGGCGATGTCGCTGAAGCCCAATGTGCCGGTGTCCAGCTTCAGATTGCCGTTGTCGGCAGCGATCACCGCACCGTCGATCTGGGTGTGGTTTTCGGTGCGGATATCGACTTTGCTTTTGCCGGTGATGCTGGTTTGTTCTTCAACCCAGTTGGTCTTGCCGGTCGTCTGGCCGTAACCGACCGAGCCGCTGATACCGGCGCCCGGGCCGATGGTGGCGGTGACGTTGATGTCGAACTCTTTGCCCTTGACCTTGCCGGTATCGGCTACCGAGGAAACATTGAGGTCGCCGCCAACACGACCGACCACTTCATCGCCACGCAGGGTGGCGCCCGCGATGTTGGTGTCCTGGCCACTGGTGAAGCCCAGGCGGTTACCGGCGTAGAGGTACGCCTCTTGTTGACGTTCGCCTTCGCGTTCCAGATTGCCCTTGCCGAGGCTGACGCTGACATAAACGCCTACCCCCTGGGAGCCGAAGGTGAGGCCCGCTTCACCACCGCCGTTGTGGCGGTTGTTTTCAACATTGCTGTCGTTCTGCGCCGAGCGGATGTTCAGTTCGTTGCCGGCATTCAGATCGATATCACGCTGCGCCTTGACCTGGGTGCCGATCAGGTTCAGGTCGTTGCTGGCCTTGAGGTTGATATCGCGACCGGCGCCCAGTTGCGTGACCGTTGTCGATCCTTGAGCGCTGTCGCCACTGGCAGTGCCGTAGCTGCCACCGACACCAATCTTGATACCGCCACTGGTGCCGCCGTGAATGCCGCTCCAACTCTCGGTGTTTTGGGTTTCCTCACTGACACCGCCCTTGGCGACATCGAAGGTCACATCACGGCCTTTGACGTTGATGTCGCGCCCGGCATCCAGCCGGCTGCCCTTGACCACGACATCATTGTTGGCGTTCAGGTTGAGGTCGTGGCCGGCATTGAGGGTCGAGGATCTGTTGGTCTGCTCGACAACCTGCTGGCTGTTGCTTTGCTTGCTGTTACCGAACTTGGCGTCGCCGGTCGGCCCCGACAGGAACTGGCCAATCGCATCGACTCCCTTAAGGACACTGGAGCCTTGGCTGACGCCGTTCTCGCCTTTTCCGACCCCATTCACGGCATCCTTGGTCTTGCCGTAGTTGTGGTTGAGGGTGGCCGTCAGACCATTGCGCTCGGCTTCGCGCTGCTGCTCGGTCAACAGGGTTTCCCGCGCGGCGTCGATCCGGATATCACGGCCGGCGGTCAGGTTGATGTCGTTGTCAGCCTTCAGGTCGGAACCGATCTGATTGATATCGCGCACGGCCTTGACCGTCAGGTCTTGCCCGGCGCTGATCTGGCTGGCGGCGGCCGTCTGCTGTTCGACGCGGTTTTTTGCTTTGTTGCTGTCGGCTCCGGCGAAGAAGCTGACGCCGTTGGCATCGCTGGAGACCCCAATGCCGACCTGCTTGTTCTTCGACCAGTCCTGCTCAGCCGTGGTGTTCTGCGCCGCGACCACATTGACGTCGCGCCCGGCATCCAGGCTGACGTTGCGCCCCGCGCTGATGCCGCTGCCCACCACATTGATATCGCGTTCAGCCTTCAAGGTTGCATCGCGATCCGCAGACACATGGCTGCCGACACTGGTGCTGCTTTGTGCCTGACGCCCCGATTCCTTGGCCGAGGAAACGGAGAGGAACCCGTCCGAAGTAGAGAGCCCGACCTTTTTCTTGTACTGCTCGCTGCGGCTATAAGCCGTGTCGTTGGCCGAGACCAGGTTGATATCGCCCGTGTCGTTGACCAGTCCGGCACGCATTTCAACGTCGTTGCCGGCACTGGCTTTACTGGCACGGAGCCGGATGTCATTGCCGGCGGCCACCACCACATCGTTGCCGGCCTCAAGCTGGCTGCCGACTTGTGTCGCCGTGGTCGTCAGCTGACTCTTGCCACTCTTGGACAGGCCCATGAAGCCGGATTTGGTTTTCTTGCTGTACGAGCCATGCTCCTCAACGCCAGACAATATGGCCACATCGCCAGTGGCGCCGATCATCAGGTCTTCACCAGCCTTGAGTTGGCTACCAATCACGGTGACATCGCGACCACCGTTGATGCTCATGCTGCCATCGGCTTTTCGAGTGGTGTTGAGGGTCAGGTTCTGACCTGCCTCCACCACCGACGCGATGTTGGTGCTGTCATAGCTTTCGTTCTGTTTGCTCTTGCTGCGACCGAAGGAGCCTTTGCTCTTCTTCGAATAGAACGAAGCGCTTTCATCCTTGGCGGAGAGCACGTTGATATCGCCCGCCGCATCCAGCGCGACGTTTTGTTTGGCCTTCACATTACTGGCCACCAGCGTCAGATCCTGGCCGGCCTTGATCGACAGATTTGCGCCCGCCTGCACGGTGGAGGATTGCTGGCGCACCTGGTCTTTGCTGCTTTGGACTTTCTTGCTCTTGGAGCTGTTGTGACTTTCATTCGCGGCCGATTCGATGGCCACATCTCGCCCAGCGTCGAACGATAGATCCTTCTGCGCGGCCACCGTACTGGCGACCACCTTGATGTCCTGGCCAGCGGTCGCAGTGAGGTTGCCGCCGACTGACACCTGACTGCCGTATTGCGTGGTTTGGCTCTGGCTCCAACTGGTCTTCTTGTGTCGTCCTTCACTGCTGTTGACTTGCTCGGTCGAGACAAATTCCAGGTCACGCCCGGCCTTGAGTGTTGCGTTGCCACCCGCTTGCAGCACGCTGCCGCTGTTGCGGATGTCGTTGCCGGCGGTCAGGGACAGCGTATTGTCGGCTTCGATCCGCGCGGCGCTGTTGAGGTAATCGTTGTGCTGAGTGCCGCCTGCGTACCGGGTATCTGTGCTGGTCCGCGAGCGCTCGTTGATGATGTCGCCCTGAGTGGCGACCAGACTGACATCCTTGCCCTTGAGGATTCCGCCCTGAGCGTTGCGAATGCTGTTGGTCGCGAGTAGCGACAGGCGCTCGTTGGCCTCCATCAACCCGTTGTTGCTGATGTTCTGGCCGCTGGCTTGCAGGTTGGCGCTGGCACGCAACGTGCCCTGGTTTGCCAGGGTGCCGCCGGAAATCAGTGTCACGTCACTGCCCTGGATCAACGCCCCATTGGGTGCCAGGCGATTGTTCGCCTGGGCCAGGTACAGAACCGGTACCAGGACCTTTTCGCCGCGGACTTCCTGTTCTTCCATCCAAACGATGTCATGGGTCAGGGCCGCCACCTGGGCCGAACTCAGGGCGATGCCGGGAGAGAGGTTCAGGGAGGTTTTGCTGGCGATGGCGTTGTCCATCAAATAGCGGAACATCGCCTCGTCGCTGTTCAGGCCGGCAATGAAACGTTGGCCGGTGCGGGCGATCACCGCTTCACGAATAAGGCGCTGTTCATAGAGGCCATCACCGAGGCGACGTTGGGTCTGGTCACTGGTGACGCCGATGCGGCTGAGCAAGTAGTCGGAGTTGGTGAAACCATTGAGGCTGGCGAACGCCGGGTTGGTTTCGATCAGGTACTTGTGCTGCGGATTGCTGCTGAACTGGAACAGACCCTTTTGCCCTGTGGGCAGGCTGAAGCCCGGCAGGGACAATGGGTTAACCGCCTGCTGACGCAGGTCTGGAGTCAGTTGCGCATTGAACTGCGCCAGGGTCTGGGTGGGCGTATCGACCGCGGTCGCGGCGACTCGATTGGCGCCAGCGGTGATCGATTCGCCTGGGCGGATAGAACCGTTCACCACCTGTTGAGTGCCGGTGGCATTGACCTTGCCGGCGCTCTGAATGATGGCCGTTGAGGCATCGACCGCCCCGGAGGTCTGGGTTGTGCTCGAACCTGTGACATTACCCAGCGCGATGGAGGAAAACGGCATCGCTGCCGGGTTGTAGCTGGCGGATGCCGGGTCGTTATAGGCGTTGTACTTCGCAATGTTGTCGTAGAAGGTGTAGTAGGAGTCCTCGTCCTTGGTGTAAATCACGTAGGCCGCGTAACGTTGCTCGCCGCCCCCGGCACCAAGGTTATTCAGGGTCTGACTGTCGAGGGTGATATCGCCACCCGCCGAGACACTGCTGAAATGGTTGTCGAAACTGCCGCCGGTGAATTTGAGTTCAGCACCGGAAATCAGATTGGCCCGCGCCGAGTCTTCAGTGACTTTTGTGCCATAGGTTTCAGTGACGCTGTAATAGGCCTCGCAATGTTTGCCCTTGCAATTATCGGTAAAGGCCAGGGTGATCTGACCCGAGGTCAGCGCCGGGATAAAAGCGAATTTTTCCTTGCGGTTGACCAGGCGGTTTGCCAGCAACTGCATGCCATGGGCGCTTTCGATGGTGCCTGAGATGTTCTCGATCAAGCTCGCAGGACGATTGTTTTCATCAGCGATGTCCAGCCGACCCAGGCTGTAGATATCACCTTTGTTGTTGGTCACGCTGTTGGCCTGGAGGGCCATGTCGGCGCCGCTGAAAATCAGCCCGCCCTCGTTGACCAGCGTCGGTGTTTCAATACGCAAGGCGCTGCCTGCGCCTAAAGTGCCGCGGTTGGTCAGGCTGGCCACCTTCAACAGCAGGTCACCGGTGGCGGTCAGGCTGCCCTGGTTCAGCAGCTGGCTGCCGAGGTTGAAGTCGGCCTTGCCGCCACTGCGTATTTGCGCGTCTTGGCCCAGATCGGCGCTGGCAGCGGCGAGGGTCATTTTCCCCTGGCTCTTGAGGATGCCGTTGCCCCGATAAGTGCCGCTCAGGATCAGCTTCAGGTCACCCTGGGTTTCCAGGCTGCCGTCGTTGATCCAGTTGCTCCCGCTGGCTTCGACGCCATCGACAGAGATCAGTTTGCCGCTGGCAGTCTGGGTAAAGGTGCCGACCTTGAGGGCGAGTTTTTGCGCCTGGATCAGGCTGGTGTTGCTCCAGTCGGCCAGGTCCAGGTTGAGCTGGCTGTTGGTGATGAAGCTGCCCCCGGCGGCGCCGGTATCCGCCAGTGACAGGTCAAACCCGTTGGTGCCGAGGTGGCGGACGGTGCCTTGCTGGTTGCTCAGGCTTGCACTGTCGAGGGCAAACCGATCATTGCCGACTTCCACCAGGCCATTGTCGTTATTGAACTGGCCGCCGATCTTGAACCGGCTTTTACCTTGGGACCCCAATGCGCGCAATTTGCCATTGAGGTTAGTCAGCCTGCCCGCATCGATGCCAAGCGTTTCACCAGCCTCGATCAGGCCGTTGTCGTTATCCAGCGCACCGCTCAACGTCAGACCGATGTTCTTGCCGCTCAGATTGCCTTGATGGTTTTTCAGGCTGTCGGCATCGACCGTCAACTGTTGTCCGGCGCTGAGTTCACCTGAGTTATTGAGAATTTCTCCGCGCTTGAGCTCCAGATTGCCGGTGGTGGCAACCAGGTGACCTCGATCGTTGGTAAGGCGCGTCGTGCTGGTGGCTTCAACATTGTCGGCACGCGCGTCGCCCTGAGTATTGTCAAAGGTGGCGCTGCTGGTCTTGAGCTTGCCGCCCTGCGCATTGAGCTTGCCTTGCTGGTTGCGTAGATCATCGGCGACCAGCGTCATGGCACCCGCACCGGTCAATACCTTGCCGTCGCGGTTGTCGAGCACCTGGGTCGCCGTTGCCTTCAGTTCGCCGGTGTTGGCCTGCAGGGTGCCGGCGCGGTTATCCAGGTTCTTCGCGCTCAGGGTCAAGCCCTCGGCCTTACTGAGGATCAGCCCTTTATCGCGGTTGTCCACCGTATCGCTGACAGTCACCGACAGCGCCTGATTGCTGGCGAAAGTGCCGCCACGGTTATCCAGACTGCCACCGTCCAGACTCAGCACCTGCTGGCCGATGACCTTGCCGCCACGGTTATCCAGCACGCCGGCCTTGAGGGTCGCGGCGCCGTCGGCGACGAGCTCGGCGTTGCGGTTATCGAGTTGTTGCAGGTCCGTCGCCAGCGTGCCTTGGGCGTTGATCTTGCCCTGGTTGCTCAGGCTGCCACCCTGGATTTGCAGGTGACTGGCGCGGTTGGCGCTGCCATCAGCCTTGAGGCCGGCATTGAGATTGCCCCGATTAGTGATCTGCTGACCTTCGACGTGCACGTTACGGGCGGCGGTCAGGCTGCTGTCGATGTCGAGACTTCCCGCCGCGACGACCTTCGCGTCCCTGGCGGCATAAACCGTATTGGTGAGTGCAACTTCTCGGGCATTGAGCTTGACGTCGCCCTGGGTGGCTTCTGCACGCGCCAGGGTCAGTTTACCGTTGACATCAATCTGCAGATCGCCAGCGCTGGCGGCCACATCGCCCGCGAGTTTCACCCCGACCCCGGACTCGGTGCCCACCAGTTTGATAGCCCCGGCGTACATGCCGCCCAGGGCCGAAGAGTCGATGGCCAGTTGCGGTGCCGAACCGGCGCCAGGTGCCTTGGCCTTCGCCGCCAGCGTGCCCGCATTGACTTCGTTGCGACCGGTGACGATTGCCAATTGCTGCGCATGTAACTCAGCGTTGATCCTGGCGCTGCGCGTGATCAATTCAAACTGATTGACGTTGCTCGCATTGAGGCCGCGACCTTCAATGGCGATCGCACCGCCCTCCACGTCGTAGCGGTCTAGTCGACCGTTTTCAAGAATGGGCCGTCCGGTACTGAGCGTGACTTTGGGCGTATTGAGAAAGCCGCAACCATCACAGCTGATGCCGTGAGGGTTGGCGAGGATGACGTGGGCACCCTGCCCGGCCACTTCGGTGTAACCCCTGAGCTGGCTGGGGCTGCCGCCATTGACCTCGTTGAGGATGACGGAGGCGGCGCGACCGTTGAGGTTGCTGTTGCCGATGATGTAACCACCCAACTGGGTGCTCTGCAGATTGTTCGTGGCGTTGTTGAGGATCACGCCCTGCTGGCCGACGTTGAAGTCGCTGAACTGGTTATGGGACAGGCCGGTGCCATTGGGCGTGGCAATGTTCACCACAGGGACGCCGTTGGCCGCCTGCCCCACCGTGGTCGCACTGCCATTCACGACGATGCCGTCGGCCTGGGCCAGCATCGGTTGCCAGAACATCGCGTTGGCGAGGATGAACGCCAACCCGCGCTTGGGCAGCCCACAGAACAATTCACGCGATTGCAGGGCAGCCGAAGGCTGGCGGGCCAAAAAGGCGAGTTGGCGAACGTCCATGTCGTGTATCTCAGGTAAACAGCAGAGTTAAAGAAAGAAATCCAGGCGGAAGTAGATCGGTGCTTCACGCTCGCTCAGCGCTTCTGGCCGCTCAAGGGAGTGGGCGAAAGTGACGCTGGCGGCCAGGTGCTGGCCCCGGGCGAAAAGCTCAAGGGAGTTGCTCGACATCCGGCCGTGCTGCTCCGCGTTGTAACGATCGTTACGAATCACACCGACGTCATAACCCAGGCCGGTGCCATATTCCGTGAGTAGCGGACGCAGCCACGCCCACGTCACCGGACGGCTCAAGCGCAGGTCGTTGCGCCAGTAACCGCCGCTGTCGCCGGTCAGGGTCTGGTCCTTGTAACCACGGATCGAGGACTGGCTACCGAGGCTCATGCGTTGAGGGCTGAACAGCACGTCTTCACTGCGCTGGCCGGTGATCAGGCTGCTGAATACCAGGGATTCATCCCACAGCTTGAAGGGTTGCAGGTAGCTGATTGTCGCGGTGTATTTGCGGTAGCGGGCGTCAGGTGTGAGGTTGCCGAAAGCATCGCGACGCTGGTTCTCGCGCTGAGCATCGAATGCGCCGATGCCGTTCTGCATCCCCAAATCCACGTTGACGAACGCACTGCCGATGCGCCGGCCATGGTTTATCCCAAACTGCGCCTCGCTCAGCCGATTGCTGCTGACTGCCAGTTTGCTGTCTTCGATAAAGTTGTTCGTGCGCAGATAGGCCAGGCCGGCATTGAGGGACGTCTTGCTCACCGAGTCGCGGTGGATCACCCGCTCCAGGCGCAGCTGATGATTCTGGCTGTCGCCGCTCTGCTTGAAGTCAAACCCACTGGCCTGGGCCACAGAGCGGTACTCACTCTGGCTGTAGGCATAGCTGAGGTTCCACCAGCCGAACGGCAGGTTGTAATAGAGCGAGGCATTGTTCGAGGTTTTCTGATGATCGCTGATTGCGTCATGGCCGCCGCGCAGCATCAGTTGATCGGCCAATCCCAGGGGGCTGTCCCATTCAAACGAAGTACCCCACTGTTGTTCGCCGGTACTTTTCTGGCCGTCATTACTGCGCGACAACCCGGCGCGCCAGGGTTTTTGCGGCGTGTTCGTGACCAGTACTTCACTGCCGCCCACCTTCTGCCCGGGTGCCAGTTCCATCTTGGCCTGGTTCGACGGCAATCGATTGATCTGGTCTAACAGCTGTTCGATTTCCCGCAAGTTGAGCAAATCACCGGTCTTGCCAGGAAACGCCATGGCCAGCTCGCGCTCTGACAGTTGGCTGCCCTGCGCGCCTTGCAAACCTTCGAGCCGCCCCTCTACGACCAACACCTTCAAATGCCCGCCGGATAAATCCTGCTGCGGCAAGTAGGCGCGGCTGGTGACAAGGCCTTTTTCGATGTAGTGGTCGGTGATGACTTTCAGCAATTGATTGAGCTGAGTGACACCCAGGCATTGGCCCATGTAAGGCTTGAGCAAGTGCTCGCGCTGACCAGAGGAAAGGCTGTCGGCACCTTTGAGCTCAATGTTCTTGATGGGGAAGCAACGGGTATCGGCAGGCGCCGCTTGTTGCGCAGGCGTGGCTTCCTTGCCGGGCAAATCCTTGAGTTCTTCAAGACGACGACGCTGCTCGTCCAGCAAGCGATCTTGACGCTCGCGGATAAGGTCGGTTTCACCGGGTGTCGGGGCAGCAAAGGTAGTATTCAGTGGAGAAAGGCACAGCAAAGCCAGGCACAACCTCGCCACGAGGGCGGGTGGGTACATGTTCGATCCCTCGATACGGCGGGTGATGGCACAATAGCGGCGCGATACTAAATGGCCACTATTCTGGCGTCAACTTTCCTTTCGACGCAGACGGTAAGACAGCTCGCCTCAACCAACCTGCCGACACCTCTCAAATCATCGGCGAACTGCTGACCACGCGCAGTGCCAGGCCTTCGAATGGGTCCAGGGTGATGGTGAACTCGCCCTCGGCGCTCAGGTCGCCTTCGACTCGCTCGTTGATGATGTCGACCACCGGCCCCGGTGCAATATTGGGCAGGTGCAGCGTTTCGGTGATCGGTTGCGCACTGAAGTTCAGCGCGGTGATTTGCGTGCCTTTGCCGGCAGGCAACTCGTGCACCATGATCAGCAGGCCAGGGTGCTCGACGTCAGGAATCAAGATCTGCCGACTGGCGGCGATGTCATAGGAACGGCGCACCGCGAGGATTTTCTTTAGCTGCGAAGCAAAGGAGTCCGGGTCTTTCAGTTGGCTGGGCAGACTGCCATACAGCGTTTTCGAGCGCGGCATCTGGCCGGCGGACAGCAGCGCATCGGGATTGAGGTCGACCAGATCGTAAGCGCCGCGATGAATCCAGCGGGTGTCGCCATCGAGCATCAAGTGCGCCACCTCCTCCGCCGACAACGGTAATGCCCCCACCAGATCCCAGCCGGAAAGCGCGAACACGCCAGGTTGCATGGCGTTGTACATGACCAACAGCAAATGCACCTGGCGAATCTGCTGGATGTCCGCCTCAGTAATCGCGTTCAGGTCGCGAATGCCCAGCGCCGCCGTGATGATGCTGGCGGTGGTGCAGGACACGCCATTGGTGACGAACTTCAGGTTGTAAGGCGCGTGCTCCCCGGACAGGCGTTCGTACATTTGCTCGCGGATGTGCTCGCGCAGGATGTTGCCGGGAAAGGTCTGCCCCTGATAGAGGAACGTGTCATGGGCATGCAGGGTCCAGAAATGCACCAGCTCCAACGTCAGTTCGTCGTGGTTTTGCAGGGCATGAATCAATGAGGCGGGGTCGATGCCATAGTCATGAACCTGGCGCAGCATCAGGCGCAAGAACTCGGCATCGCCCATGAGCAAGGCATGCTGGTAGGCCGGGCGGGTGATGAAGTCGTAAGACAAGTCCGCCCCGCCATGGGACATTGACGCGATGTCGTCGATGGTCAGATTCAGCTCCTGGAAGCTGAAGCCGCCCGCCTTGCGGATCGCCCCGCCGAGCAACTGATTGCCGGTGATCGACAGCGGATGGCTTTCGGACCAGGCCGTACCGTCCAGCTTGCGCTCGACGCCCAGAAAGCCGTTGGCATCCAGGCGTAGAATTTTCGCGCCCATCACATCGACCGCGTGCAACGCATCACCGATGATCATCTGTTGCGCGGCGAAACTCGGGTCCAGCCAGTTGAGCGAAGGTTGCCCTTCCTTGAAGTAATGCAGATACACCCAGCGCCGCGGCTTGCCGTCGACGCCGATCACCACGGGCGTTGCACTCCAGTCGGTTTCCTTCACACCCGGCTCGAAGAAAATCACCCGCTGCAACTGACCGACGATGTAGTGCTTGTCCCGCAACGCATCGACCTGCAGCGGTCCGAGGTTCTGAGCATCACGCCCCTCAAGCACATCCGGCAGCAACGGCCAGTCTTCCTCGCGGATCTCGACCATATGGTATAGCCCCGGATAGTCCTCATAGGCCATTTCCGCAAGACGGAAATCCGCGCCTTTACCGGTGTGAGACGGAATCACATCGTCGATGATGACCGCGTTGTGTGCCGCAGCGATCCGGCTCAGGCCTTGAAACTGCGCCTCGGTGCCCAGTTCAGGATCAATGCCGAAGCTGATGCGATCGAAGTTACCGTCGATAGTGGGCGTGCGCTCGCGCCCCTGCAAACCACCGGAGGTCTTCAAAGGCCCGTTGTGAATGCCTTGAATGCCGATTTCCGACAAGGCATGCCAAAGCGTCTCATTGCCCAGCGCCTGCAAGACGGTCTCGCCTTCTGCGGTGATGATCGACGCGGGATACGCGGTGAACCACACGGAGGCGAGTGCCGAGGCGTCGCGGGGCCGGGTATGTGCGAAGGGTTGCTGCCACATTCGCCCTTGCCCGGAGTACAGTTTTGCTCGCTGCCTGGCCGCATTCAGCATTGATTGCTCAACCAGCCAAGCCACATAGTCCTTGTCTGCCGTCGTCATAAGCACATTCACTCGCTGTCGGAACCCAACACATTGAGCCGTCGCACGCAGCGCGGCGCGGGTAATGTTTATATGAGCCCGTGAGCGACCGATCGTTGCATGCCGAATGCAAACTGCTCAGAGCGTGCCGCCTACGATTCAAGGATCGACGTCGAAACTGCAAGCCAGCTTTTCTTCGTGTAACTGGAGGGTAGTCATTGTGTTGAAAGTGACATCAAATGCCTTGACGACTGTAGTACTCATCTACTCCGATGCACGGCATCAAGTTCGCTCTCCTCCTCGGCCGGTGCCACGCTCACTTGATTTCTACCTTGCGACTTTGCCCTGTAGAGCGCACGGTCAGCCCGATTGATCAAGGCCTTCTCATCATGGTCGCTATCGTGGGAAATATACGTCGCCAGCCCAAGACTGACAGTCACGACCCCGTAAGGGCTGGAAAGGTGCTGAAGTCGCTCGTCGGCGATACCGAGCAAAATCGACTCGGCAACCGACCGTGCTCCCGCCTCGTCCGTGTCAGGCATCACCACGGCGATTTCTTCACCACCATAACGCGCCGCCATGTCACCTGGACGACGCACGCAGCGCTTGATGGACTGACTGATAATGCGAAGGCATTCGTCCCCGGAGAGATGCCCATAGTGATCGTTGTAAAGTTTAAAAAAATCTACATCGACCAGGATGAGCGACAAAGGACTTCCAAGTCGCTTGGCACGCTTGAATTCGACATCCAGAAACTGATCGAGATACCGACGGTTGGCAAGACCGGTGAGTTTGTCCTCGCTGGCGAGAATCTCCAGTGAATGGTTAAGTTCTATCAATACGGCCTGAGCAGTACGCAGCTTTTTCTCGGCCCCGATACGACGACTTATATGAGAGATCAACCTGCGGCCCAGGGCAATCAACAGCCCCAACAGCAACACCACTACTGCGGCATATTGTTTTGTTTGCGTCCACCAGACTTGCATCGCCTCGTTCTGGCCCAATGCTACAGTCGTCACCAAGGGATATTGATCGCTCCTCTTGAACGCATAGATGCGGTGTACTCCATCGACACTTGAAGCAAAGTCCACGGTCCCTGACGACGTGTAACGCAGATGCTCGGAGAATATCGGCGCCCGTGACAAGTCACGACCGATATCCTCCGTACTGAAGGGAAACCGTACCAGAAGACGCCCTTCGGAGGACGTCAGACTGATCGCGCCGAACTGCCCCACGTGAATGGTTCGATACAGTTTGAGAAAGTGCTCCAGGCTGATAGTGACGGCGATCACACCGGCAAAGCTTCCATCCGGATGATCGATACGTCGACTGACCGATATCACCCAGGCGCCGGTGGCGCGACTGAGAATCGCCGGACCGATGAATATGCCGCGATCCGGATTGTCGCGGTGATACTTGAAGAACTCACGATCAGCATTGTTGCTCTGAGGCAAGGCCGGCAGAGTGCTCGAGAACGTCCAGCCCCCACTGGCGTCATACAGCACCACGCTGTTCAATTGTGTGAGCGCATTCATTTCCTGCGCCACCAATAATCTCAAGCGTTCAAGCTGCTGCGGGCCGACCCCGTCCTTTTCGATCCTTTCCGTCAGGCCAAGCAGTATTACTTCACTTTGCTTGAAGGTGCCCTCGGTATAGGTATTGAGGGCGTTGGTCAGGTTCAAGGTGTCGGTTTCGATATCCCTCAAGGTGCTCTGCCGAGCCGTCCATATCTGCCACGCAGTCAATAGCACCACGGATACACACACCAGGGCGGTCAGCAAAGCGGCCAGTCGAAGATCGCGTTTCAAGAGAGTACCGAGGTTGGTAAATACACATTCGTCAAAAGCGTGCGCAGTATAAACGCGTTCGAACCGAACTAATGACGGGAATGAACGGTATTGACCGGACTGTCTGCCAATTTGAACACGACGCGCTGAGGGTGGTTGACCGAAACCAGATACTCCACCGGCTGCCCTTGAGTGTCGAATATCACGCCGCGATAAACCAATGCGGCCGTCCCTGCCTCAACTTCCAGCAAGCGCGCCTCCTGATCGTTCATCGCGGCGTTTTTACGGGTGTGGCAAGCCGGGCACAGTTTTGCGGACTGCCTGTTCAGTGGCGTCGATTATGTCGGTCGAGGTGTGTAACTGGGCTTGTGGCTTTGGCCGTGGTCAAGCCCTGGTCGCCGAACGCGCCCGGCAACTCAAACAAGCCTTGAACATTCAACCCTGAAGCGTGCTGCGGCTTCAGGTAGAAATCGCTGGAAAAAAAAGAGGTCGAGGCCTCTTTCAGCACTGGACGTAAGTGTTACGCACAAAAAAAGAGGCCTTAGCCTCTTTTTCGAAGATGAAATGACAAATCGCGCACAAAAAAAAGCGCCACTCATTGAGTGGCGCTTTTTCTGTATTTGGAGCGGGAAACGAGACTCGAACTCGCGACCCCGACCTTGGCAAGGTCGTGCTCTACCAACTGAGCTATTCCCGCGTCTTGGTGGTGCGCATTCTATAGAATCCAGAAGCTCCGTCAACCCCTTGATTCAAAAAAGTTTTATTTATTTTCCACATCGGTCTTCAGATGCGGCCAGGCAGCCCGCAGGTATTGGACCATGGACCACAATGTCAGGCCCGCAGAGATCATCAGCAAGGCGTAACCCACCAAGACCCAGAACGTGAAGTCCGACGGATTGGCCAGCAGGATCACCAGCGCCAGCATTTGCGCGGCGGTTTTCCATTTGCCCAGGTTCGACACGGCGACGTGAGCACGAGCACCGAGCTCGGCCATCCACTCGCGCAGTGCCGATACCACGATCTCGCGACCGATGATCACGGCAGCCGGCAGCGTGAGCCACAAATTACCGTGTTCCTGCACCAGCAGCACCAGCGCCACGGCGACCATCAGCTTGTCGGCCACCGGATCGAGGAATGCCCCGAACGGCGTGCTTTGCTCCAGGCGGCGAGCCAGGTATCCGTCCAGCCAGTCTGTGGCGGCGGCAAACGCGAAGACCGAAGCGGACGCCAGGTAGCTCCATTGGTAAGGCAGGTAGAACAGTAAAATGAAGATCGGGATAAGCAGGACGCGTAGAACGGTAATCAGATTAGGGATATTCATCGGCACAACTGGCTACGAGGTGAGGGGGCATTCTACTCGCTGTGCAGATTTGCATAAATCAACTCTGCGAGCTTTTTACTGATCCCGGGTGCTTTGGCGATCTCTTCGATGCTGGCACGAGACAGCTCCTGCAATCCACCAAAATGTTTCAACAAATCGCGCCGACGGGTCGGACCCACCCCGGCTACACCCTCAAGCGTAGACGTACGGCGCGTTTTGCCACGACGGGCACGGTGCCCGGTAATTGCAAATCGGTGGGCTTCATCGCGGATCTGCTGGATCAAATGCAGCGCCGGAGAATCGCCGCGCAAGGTAAATTCGTGGGCGGCATCGTTGAGGTACAAGGTTTCGAAGCCGGCCTTGCGCGTCGCACCCTTGGCCACGCCCAGCAGAATCAGGTCGGGCACCGCCAGTTCATTGAGCACATCGCGCGCCATGGACAACTGCCCCTTGCCGCCGTCCACCAGCAGAATGTCCGGCAACTTGCCCTCCCCGTCCTTCAGTTTGCTGAAGCGCCGGGTCAGGGCCTGGTGCATCGCGGCGTAGTCATCGCCGGGCGTGACGCCCTCAATGTTGTAGCGACGGTAATCGGACTTGATCGGGCCTTCAGGGCCGAACACCACGCAGGACGCCACGGTCGCTTCGCCGCTGGAGTGACTGATGTCGTAGCACTCTAGGCGCTGCGGCGGCTCATCCAGTTTCAGCACGTCGGCCAGGGCATCGAAACGTGCCGCAACGTGTTGGCGGTTGGCCAGACGCGCGCCCAGAGCCTGTTCGGCATTGGTCACGGCCAATTGCTGCCAGCGTGCCCGCGTGCCACGAACCCTGTGACTGATGCTCAGCTCACGACCGCGCAGCTCTTCGATGGCCGCGATCAGAGTCGGGAAGTCTTCGTGAACCACGTTGACGATCAGCTCGCTCGGCAAGTCGCGTTCGGGGCTGCTAACGAAGTACTGACCGAGAAACGCGGCCATGACTTCGGAAACGTCTTCCTCAATGCCCACCTGCGGAAAGAAATTCTTGCTCCCCAGCACCCGACCGCCACGCACGCTGATCAGATGGACGCAGGCACCGCCCGGATTGACGAACGCGGCGATGACGTCGACATCACCGGTCCCGCCTTCCATGCTCTGTTGATCCTGGACCCGGCGCAGCAACGAGATCTGGTCGCGGAGTTCGGCGGCACGTTCGAATTCGAGGTTGATCGCCGCCTCTTCCATGCCGGCGGACAATTCATCGGTCAGCGCATTGCTGCGCCCTTCAAGGAACATCACTGAGTGACGAACGTCCTCGGCGTAAACCTCGGGCTCCACCAGCCCCACACACGGCGCCTTGCAGCGTTTGATCTGGTATTGCAGGCATGGGCGGGTGCGGTTCTTGTAGTAGCTGTCTTCGCACTGGCGAACGAAAAAGGTTTTTTGCAGCAGGCTCAGGCTTTCGCGAATCGCCCCGGCGCTGGGATAGGGGCCGAAATATTTGCCCTTGGCCTTTTTCGCCCCACGATGAATGCTCAGGCGTGGGAACGGACCGTCGGAAAGAAACACGTACGGGTAGGATTTGTCGTCGCGCAGCAGAATGTTGTAGGGCGGGCGCCATTCCTTGATCAGCGTCTGCTCAAGCAGCAAGGCTTCGGTTTCATTGGCCGTGATCGTCGTTTCGACCTGGGCGATACGCGCCACCAGCGCAGCGGTCTTGGGCGCGAGGCCGGACTTGCGGAAGTAACTCGACAGACGATTCTTGAGGTTCTTGGCCTTGCCGACGTAGAGCAGGCGTGCCTCGCTGTCGAACATGCGATAGACGCCGGGGCGTCCGCTGACCGTCGACAGGAAAGCACTTGGATCGAAGGTGTCAGTCATTTTCAGAGGCTGGCATCAACCATGCCGTGACGAACTGCCAACAGCGTCAACTCGACATCGCTGCTGATCGAAAGCTTTTCGAAAATTCGGTAACGGTAGGTGTTCACAGTTTTGGGCGACAGGCACAGTTTGTCGGAAATGATCTGGACCTTCTGGCAGCCGACAATCATCAACGCGATCTGGATCTCCCGCTCCGACAGTGCGTCGAAGGGAGAATCGTTGGTCGGCTGAAAGGATTTGATCGCCAGTTGCTGGGCAATCTGCGGGCTGATGTAGCGTTGCCCGGCAAACACCAGGCGGATGGCCTGGACCATTTCCGGCAATCCAGCGCCCTTGGTCAGGTAACCCGCGGCTCCGGCCTGCAACAACCGAGTAGGAAACGGATCTTCCTCACACACGGTGACCGCGACGACTTTGATATCCGGATGACTGCGCAACAATTTGCGCGTGGCTTCAAGACCACCGATACCCGGCATCTTGACGTCCATCAACACCACATCGGGTTTCAATTCACGCGCCTTGAGCAGGGATTCTTCCCCGGACTCAGCCTGGCCGACTACTTGCAGGCCATCGATGTCAGCCAGCATTCGTGTAATGCCTGTACGAACGAGATCATGGTCATCGACTACTAGCACCCTAATCAAGCAGACACCTCGCGATATGGTCTTATTGAGTTGCCGACACCTTAGCAAAAAGCGACTGGCAGACCTAGCGGCAAGCGTCATATAAAAAGTTTCAATACATCTTGAAAGGCTTGTCTTATGCGTGTTTCAGCGATACGAGGCATCGACATCGCGCTGCATTCTCAGGAAACACTCGTCTTTGCCGACCACTGCCAGGCCCTTTCGCTCGTATAACGCTTTCGCCGGATTATTTTCAAAAACCGTCAGGCGCAACGCCGGGCGTCGTTCCTTGCACGCCAGTGCCAATACCTGATCGATCGCCCAGGAACCGGCGCCCTGCCCCCGGAACGCTTCGAGCACGTGTAACTCACGGATGTACAAGGCCCTTGAATCCCGACTCAGGCTTACATAACCCAGCCGTACATCATCGCGGACGATCAGCCAGTTTTCCCGCCCCGCCCAGGCCACATCGAAGGCCTCGTCCTGCCACAGCAGATCGTGCTGAATGTAGTAGCGGAGCATGGTTTTACAGGTCAGTTCACGAGCAAAGTCGAGGTCCTGCGACGTCGCCGGACGTAATTCGAAGCCCATCAGGCCTCCGCGATGGCGATTGTTTGTCCGGTCCAGCCGTCGGCATTCCGGCGGGCAACAACCAGCAAATTGCCGACGCCCGGTGCGGCAGCGATCAGCGAACCGTCCGACGCCCAGATGGCGCTGCGTCCTGCCGACTCCCAGCCCCCCGTCGCACCGCCATGGTTGGCCATCAGCACTACCATCGAGTGCGTGACGGCATAGCCTTGCAACAACGCCGTATCGGGGGCGTAGCCGTTTTCAGTGATCAGCACGCCCGCGGCATACAGGTCGGCACCCTGTTGCGCCGCTGCCGCCGCATGGCTGGCGTGGGAGAAATCGGCGCATACCGCCAGAGCGATCGTGTCGCCGCCGATAGTCAGGGGCGAACCGCCAGTGCCCGGTGCAAACGCTATTTCCTCGCCGGGATGCAGATGCTGCTTGCTGTAGACCCCGAGCGAACCATCGGCGCCCAGTACCAGCGCCCCAATCAACACCGGCGAATGTTCCGACAGACGAATAGGCATCCCGACCACGGTCGTTACACCGACTTCCTGCGCAAAATCGCGCAATGGCTTCAGCATCGCATCCTCCGGCGCAATGGCCAGCTCAGCCGCCAGCCCACGCTCGTACCCGGTCAGCGACAGTTCCGGAAACACCAGCAACTGCACGCCCTGCTCCGCCGCCACCTGCATGAAGCGTTGATGCCACGCAATATTGGCGGCCAGGTCTCCAGCGATAGAGATCGATTGAGCGGCGGCGATGGTCAGCGTCGTCATGGTTCGTCCTTGTGACGTTGTGTTTTTGTTTAAACGGCGAGTGTGTCACAACCGCCGACGCACTCAAGCGATAGAAAATGCCGCGGCTGATCGATAGCAATTTGTGATTGAATCCGTGTACCGGCTTCTAGTAAGCTCGGCGCATCCATCGGAGACAGACCATGTTCAACGCCCTCTCACAGCTTCGTACCGCCAGCGCCCCGCGCTCGGTTGCGGCTGCCCGGGTGAATGTCGTTTGCGCTCCGGTCAGCTTTTATTTTGGGTATTGGTTTAGCCACTGGCGCGCCTGATACCCACACGGCGCCCACTTTAAACGGGTCGCCACCAGAGAATTCTCAACCCCCGGTCGGCCTCCCGACCGGGGGTTTTGTTTTTTCAGCCCCCACACTTTTTAGCAACAACACAGACATTTTGAGGATTCACGACATGAACTACGCCACTTATTACCGTCACGACAGTTTTACCGCCTGGCGATTTAGCAGCCTCCGCTCGGGACAGCCTGCCGCCTCCGATCGGTCACCCACAGGTGGCAAGCACACACACGCAGCCAATCCGGCCAATTGTCGAACACCCCAGTAGGGCCGAGCGTGCGGGAACGAACCCGCCGCCCGCCCAGGAAGCCTGAACATGAACTCGTCCGTCTCTGCTTTGCCACTGTCCACCCTGAGCCCTGCCAATGAAGCGCTGACCCTGCGCCTGCCGAGCTCACTGCAACTCAAACAGCAACTGCCGCTCAGCAACGCCCTGACCCGGCAAGTCGCCGCCCACCGCGATGCGGTCCGCGCGATTCTCAACGGTGAAGACTCCCGTTTGCTGGTCATCGTCGGTCCTTGCTCGATTCACGATCCGCAGTCCGCCCTCGAATACGCCAGTCACCTCGCCCGCCTCGCCGCCGACGTCAGCGATGAAATGCTGCTGGTGATGCGCGCCTACGTCGAAAAACCCCGCACCACCGTCGGTTGGAAAGGCCTGGCCTACGATCCGCACCTGGACGGCAGTGACGACATGGCCGGTGGCCTGACCCTGTCACGGGAACTGATGCGCGAAATGCTTCGACTCGGCCTGCCGATTGCCACCGAACTGCTGCAACCGATGGCCGCCGGATACTTCGACGACCTGCTCAGTTGGGTCGCCATTGGCGCCCGCACCACCGAATCGCAGATCCACCGGGAAATGGCCAGCGGCCTGAACATGCCGGTCGGCTTCAAGAACGGCACCGATGGCGGCGTCGGTGTTGCCAGTGACGCCATGCGCTCGGCCGCTCATCCGCACCGACATTTCGGTGTCGACAGTCAGGGGCATCCCGCAATCATCCAGACTCCCGGCAACCCTGACACTCACCTCGTATTGCGCGGCGGTCATCGCGGCCCGAACTACGACCGCGCCAGCATCGCCCAGGTGAACAGTGATTTGACCAAGCTGAAGATCCCGGCCCGGATGATGGTCGATTGCAGCCACGCCAACAGCGGCAAAGACCCGCTACGTCAACCAGCGGTGTTCAACGATGTGCTTGAGCAGCGCCTGCAAGGTGATCGCTCGCTGATCGGGATGATGATCGAAAGCCATTTGTTCGAGGGTTGCCAGCCGCTGAGTCCGTCGCTTCAGTACGGTGTCTCGGTGACGGATGGCTGCCTTGGCTGGGTGGGGACCGAGGCGTTGTTGCGTTCAGCGGCGGATCGGTTGCGCACGCAACGCAAAATTTGAAATGTTTAGACGCGGTTTTCCGGAGACTTTCAGGGACCGATTGACACGCTGAGGTTTGATCGTGCCCTCAAGTCTGAAATCATGACCGCTGACTGCACAGAGTGCCCGAGCGATGAGTGGCGAGGGCTTCTGAATGATTATGCATGGATGCAAATCAGCAGACTGAAAACAAGCGGCACTGGCTTGATATGAGCCGGTGCTACACCTTCGTCATTCGGTAGTAATGAGGTCAAGGATGGACAAAAAGTATTTCGTGAAAAACTCTCTGACAGGCTTCCTGTTTCTGATTGTAGCCATCGTTGCTTTTTATACGGGTGACGAGTTGTTCTACAAAGATGTTCGGTTGGTCATATTCATGGTGCTCAGCACTCTACTGTATCCACTGTCCAGATATCTGATACAGGCAACTGCCTACAGATTCAAGAGCCCCATCTTCTGGAAAAAAGCATTTCTCCTCCACTATTCGGATATTTCTGGAGTCACTGCATTATTTGCATTTTTTTGCATAGCATTTGCAATCCCTATTGGCAGCATCTACCTGACCTATATGATTTTTAATAGGGGGGCGACTAAAGCGCCCCCCTCCTCGCGTTAAATACTTATGACAAACTCGTTCACCTTGCTAACTAACTCATCATTTATAAGTGAGCTTGTAACCGCCATCAGCAAAGCGAACCCCAGGATTCCCACGGGAGTCAGGACCGTAAAACCAAACATGAACGCTAACAAGCCTGCGACCGCCTGACCTGCGACGACGGTTTCCGCCTTGATAAAAAACGGCTTCCAATCCCCACTTTCCGCTGACTTTTTCGCCTCTATAGTCAGATCGCGGAAATTTATGGCATGACCTGCCAAGCCGAATCCTCTTCCAAATTTTTCCAGAGTCCTTGCCATCATGTCCTTATCCAGCGAGTCGATAGCCCTGACAATCGCTTCTTTATCCTTGACGCCAAACTTCCTGTCCAACACATCTTTATATTGATCAAAGGCTTTAATTGCCTCTTCGGCATTTCGAATTTTCTTTCCTCTGGCGCTTGCAGAAAGCTCCTTTGCGAGCGCTGAAGCTTTCTCACCAAATTTTTCAGTCACTTCCTTGTAAAAGTCCGCCGTGAACTTGATCGCATTCTTAATCTGTTCCGCATCATTCGCACGCTCGACCAGCCCGCCAAACGCATTTGAAGTCGCCGTCAGATGCCGTGCAGATTCAGCCTTCAACAACGCATCGTGGTAACTAAGCCATTTGGTCCCTATCGGGGTATTGTTTTGCAGGTACACCAGCTCATTCAGCGCCTCCAGTTCCGGCTTGCTCAAGGGCGCTTTGATTTTCGGATTGTTCAAGGTGAAATTGATGGTCAGGCCATTAATCCGATAAGGTTCGGTCGGCTGTACGGGCCTCATCGCAGCGATTTTGTTCGCTGCCATGCGCTCCAGTGTCACTTTGTAATGGGTCAGGGTTTGAGTAGGTGTCAGGCCTGCCACCGAACCCGCTGCCGCAATTAATTCCGCCTGTAGAAACGCCGGAAGTTGCTGAGCGTGGATATCCCGTTCCAGACCGATGTCGCCAAGGCGCTGATCCTGCGCAGTCAGCCATACCTCATCATCTAAAGGAATACCCGCCTCTGCTTCATTTCTTTTACTGGCCAGCTCTGCAAGTTTGCCCGCCAGAACATCCACCGAGAGCGAGAGCCTCTTGAGCTCCATTGCCGACTTATAGACATTGTTAAACAGGCCATACAGGTTATAGAGCGCATAGGGATCATGGTAAGGGGAAGTCAGGACCTCACTTATTTTTCGACGCGGTAACACCTCCATCAGAAAGTAAGGACTCTGACCGTAAAGCCCATAGATACCGGGCGCCGTGGAGATGTACTGTGACTTTTTGGAATCGATAAGATCCAGAGCGGCCTTTTGGTCCCTGGCGGCAGACTCAGCGACAGCTAGAATCTGCCCCGCTTTGGCAGCCTTCTTCCTTTCCTCCAGTTCACGTTCGGTATCTGCAAACAGCGTGTTGAATCGTGCGTTGTATTCGTTATCAATCTCTAGCTGGTCGGCGACCTGAACGTTCGCAAACTCGGCCATGACGTTCGGCCCAGGAAGGTCTCGAATACTGCTTGGACCTCCTTGCCCTCTACGCGGCCCTTCCTGAAGCCCCCAACCGCTGTTGTTTCCGATGTAACCGCCACCACCGCCAGCCCCGAATGTCTGCTCGCGATCACCGTTAATGAACGAGGGTTTGATGTTGTACGGCTCCCCGCGAACGAATCCTTCGTCCTTGTCTGACATGTGCAAATTCCCTTTATCTCAGTCCTTTGAAAAGACGCCATCCCACAGGTCGGCATCGAACGAAACCTATTCAATCTCATAAAGGAAATCCGTGATGTCAGGAGAGCGCTTCGAACTGCCCGGCTAAATACGCTCCGCGTGGTAGGTCATTGATCAAAACAACTACGAACCAGATAAAAAGATGTCGAAACATTCCGATTAAGGCCTCGCTCACATGCGAGGTTTCGCACACCACCTATTCCGTTTTCACCCATTCACAGCGGCTTTTTCATACATCGCGCAAACGTCCGAGTGCTTTAGAGTGAGCCCCGGACACACTCACGAACTCCCGCGAAAAGGTATGAACATGCAACGGAATGCAAGCACCCTCCATCCCATCCTGTTGGTCCACGGCCTGTTTGGTTTCGATCGGATCGGCCCTTTCGAGCTGTTCCATGACATCAAGCAAACCCTCAGGAGCTCCGGCGCCAGAGTGTTCATCCCGCACCTGTCGGCTACCCATACCAATGAGGCGCGAGGTGACCAGCTTCTGGCACAGATCGAACGGGTGCTGGAAGGCACCGGTGCAGACAAGGTCAACCTGATCGGGCACAGCCAGGGAGCACTGGCCGCTCGTTATGCCGCAGCGATAGCGCCGCAAATCGTTGCGTCGGTGACCTCGGTCAGCGGGCCCAACCATGGCTCGGAACTGGCGGATTTCCTGCGCAAGGCGCTGACGCCTGGGCAACTGCCGGAGCAGGTCGCCGATACGGTGGCCACGTTGTTCGCGGACTTCCTGTCCTTGTTGAGTGGCGACCGCCACCTGCCGCAAAACGCAATCGCGGCGCTCAATGCCTTGACCACCGAAGGCGTCAGCGCGTTTAACGAGAAGTACCCTCAAGGGCTGCCGAAGACTTGGGGCGGCAAGGGCAGCGAGCGGGTCAACGGCGTTCGCTACTATTCCTGGAGCGGAACCCTGCAGGGCTACCTCCTCGATGAAGGGCTCAACGCGCTTGACCCACTGAATGGGTGCTCCCGTGCTTTTGCCAGGTACTTCACCATCGAGGCCGAACAGAACGACGGCATGGTCGGCCGCTTCAGTTCTCATCTGGGCAAGGTGATCCGCTCCGACTATCCGCTGGATCACCTGGACAGCATCAACCAGACAGTCGGTCGGGTTCGCAAAGACATCGACCCGATTGATCTGTATGTGCAGCACGCCGAACGCCTGCGAAAGGCTGGCCTGTAAGCATTTGAAGGAACTTTGAGAAGAAATGGACCACTGAATCCGGTAGGCTGCGCACTTTACTGAACATTAAAAGGAGTATTTTTCCATGGCTAAAGCCACTGCCCGTCACATCCTGGTTGCCAGCGAAGACAAGTGCAACGAACTCAAAGCCCAAATCGAGGCTGGCGCCGATTTCGCCGAAGTTGCCAAAGCCAACTCCACTTGCCCGTCCAGCCGTCAGGGCGGTGACTTGGGTTCGTTCGGTCCGGGCCAGATGGTCAAGGAATTCGACACCGTGGTCTTCAGCGCACCGATCAACGTCGTGCAAGGCCCGGTCAAGACCCAGTTCGGCTACCACTTGCTCGAAGTGACCAGCCGTCAGGACTGAGTCATTCGCGTAGTTTCAAGCACAACGGCCCGCCTTTTGGTGGGCCGTCGTGTTTCGGGTACGTGATACGACTGGCGAGGGACGCGCCGCTAGCGTACAAATTGCGGTTATCGATCACCCGGCTCTAAGGCTGAAAATGCGACTGGCTTTCCCTGTTTTGTTGTTCACTGCCGTGACCCTGTTGTTGGGCGCCGCCGGTGTGAACGCCGCACCGCAACACGCGCTGACCGTCTACGGCGAACCGGCCAAGTACCCGGCCGGCTTCAGTCATTTTGCCTACACCAATCCGCAAGCCCCCAAGGGCGGCACGATGCGTCGCTCGGCGATCGAGATCGGGCATTTCGACCATGTCCTGCCTTATATAGACAAAGGCATCGGCGTGACGCAGATCGACGGCTTGATCTATTCGCCGCTGGCCCAGCGCTCGCAGGACGAGCCTTACACCGTTTACGGCCTGGTGGCGCAGAAGATGGAGCGTTCGGATGACGGGTTATCGCTGCGCTTCTACCTCAACCCCAAGGCCCGCTTCGCCGACGGCAAGCCGATCACCGCCGAAGACGTGCGCTACACCTTCGACCTGCTGATGACCCAGGGCAGCCTGCGTTATCGCACCCAGTTCGCCGACGTCAAAGGCGTCGAGGTGGAATCCCCGCTGACGGTGCGTTTCGACTTCAAAAGCAACGAAAACCGCACCCTGCCCCTCGACATCGCAACTTTGCCGGTGTTTCCCGAGCACTGGTGGAAAACCCGCGATTTCGCAGGTGGTGGTGGTTACGAGCCCCCACTGGGCAGCGGCCCGTACAAGGTGAGCAAGGTCGACTCCGGACGCAGCATCACCTTCGAACGTAATCCGGACTGGTGGGGCAAGGACCTGCCGGTCAGCCGCGGGCTGTACAACTTCGATCACTTCAGCATCGAGTACTTCGGTGATACCGATGTCGCGCGTCAGGTGCTGCGCGGTGGCGCCTACGACTACAACCGCGAATTCTCCGCCACCGCCTACTCCATCGGTTACGAAAGCCCGGCCCTCAGCGACGGTCGCCTGCAAAAGGCGCACCTGGCCAGAGAAGCGCCGCAACCGGCCCAGGGCTTTGTGTTCAATCTGCAGAACCCGATGTTCCAGGACCGCCGCGTCCGCCAGGCACTGGTGATGCTGTGGGATTTCGAATGGAGCAACCGGCAGATGATGCGAGATATGTATATCCGCCAGCAGAGCTTCTTCTCCAACTCCGCCCTCGCCGCCCGCAGCCTGCCGGATGCCGCTGAACTGGCGATTCTCGAACCGCTGCGCGGGCAGATCCCCGACGAGGTGTTCACCAAAGTCTTCGAAGCGCCGAAAACCGACGGCAGTGGCGTGATCCGTGACAAACAACTGCAAGCGCTGGACTTGCTCGGACAGGCCGGCTGGAAGCCCGATGGCGATCAATTGGTGAATGCCGAGGGCCAATCGCTGAGCTTTACCTTCCTGGTCAGTCAGAACGGGATGGACCGTTTGCTGTTGCCTTACAAGCGCACGCTGAAGCAGATCGGCATCGACCTGAACATCCGCCGCATCGACTCCTCCCAATACGTCAATCGCCTGATGTCCCGGGATTACGACATGATCGTCACCGGCTACCCGGTCACCACGTCGCCGGGCAACGAGTTGAATAACTATTTTGGTTCGGCAGCGGCCAACGATCCGGGCTCCAACAACTACATGGTATTGAAGAACCCGGCGGTCGATACGCTGGTCAACGGCCTGGTCCGCGCCACCACCCAGGCCGACATGTTGCACTACGCCCATGCCCTCGACCGGGTACTGCAATGGAACTATTACTGGATTCCCAACTACTACCCGCCGGGCAGCTCGACCGTGTGGTGGAACCGTTTCGGCATTCCCAGCGTGCAAGCCGCCAATGACGAAGCCATCGAGAGCTGGTGGGAAGTGAGCACCACGCCGCTGACCAACCAACAGATGACCGCCGAACTGATCAAGCGCGGCAAACCCGGAGGGCCGCACTGATGTGGGCTTATATTCTGCGGCGCCTGCTGCTGATCATTCCGACCCTGGTGATCATTCTGCTGGTCAACTTCGTCATCGTTCAGGCCGCACCGGGCGGCCCGGTGGAACAGGCCATCGCGCACCTGCAAGGCATCGGCGGCGCCAGCGTAGGCGGCGGTTCCGGCGAGGTCATGAGCGGCAGTTCGCGAGCCAGTCGCGGCCTCGACCCACAACTGATCAAGGAAATCGAAAAGCAATACGGCTTCGACAAACCGGCCCATGAACGGCTGTGGCTGATGCTCACCAGTTACGCACGACTGGACTTCGGCAAAAGCTTTTTCCGCGGCGCCACGGTCACAGACCTGATCCTCGAAAAAATGCCGGTGACCATTTCCCTCGGGCTCTGGGCCACGCTGATCACCTATCTCGTATCGATCCCGCTGGGCATCCGCAAAGCCGTGCACCACGGCAGCCAATTCGATATCTGGAGCAGCACCGCGATCATCATTGGCTACGCGATGCCGGCGTTCCTGTTTGCGATGTTCCTGATCGTGGTGTTCGCCGGCGGCACGTCGCTGAACTGGTTTCCGGTGCGCGGCCTGGTCTCGGACAATTTCGATTCCCTGTCCACCGTGGGCAAGATCGCCGACTATTTCTGGCATTTGGTGTTGCCGGTCACGGCGCTGGTCATCGGTGGATTTGCCACATTGACCATCCTGACCAAAAACTCCTTCCTCAATGAAATCACCCGCCAGTACGTGGTCACGGCGCGCGCCAAAGGCATGAGCGAACGTCGCGTGCTGTACGGCCACGTGTTCCGCAACGCCATGCTGCTGGTGGTGTCGGGCATTCCTCAGGCGTTCATCAGCGTATTTTTCGCCGGCTCATTGCTGATCGAGGTGATCTTCTCCCTCGATGGCCTGGGCCGCATGAGTTATGAAGCTGCGGTGTCGCGAGATTATCCGGTGGTGTTCGGTTCGCTGTTCATTTTCACGCTGTTCGGCCTCCTGATAAAACTGGTCGGCGACCTGTGCTACACGCTGGTCGACCCGCGTATCGACTTCGCCGCGAGGAATGCCTGATGTTCAAGCTTTCGCCGTTGGCGCGTCGCCGTTTCGACCGATTCAAGAAAAACCGTCGTGGCTGGTGGTCGCTGTGGCTATTTGTCGGCCTGTTTCTGCTGAGCCTCGGCGGCGAACTGATCGCCAATGACAAACCGCTGGTGGTCAGTTATCAGGGCTCGTTGTACTTCCCGGTGCTCAAGCGCTACACCGAGCAGGAGTTCGGCGGGCAACTGCCGTTCCAGGCGGATTACCGCAGTGACTATGTACAGAAGCTGATCAAAAAGGACGGCGGCTGGTTGCTGTTTCCGCCGATCCCGTTCAGCGACGACACGCCCAACTATGACTTGAACAAACCGGCACCGAGCCCACCGTCGAACGTGAATTGGCTGGGCACCGACGACCAGGCTCGCGACGTGTTGGCACGGGTGATTTTCGGCGCGCGGGTGTCGATTCTGTTTGCGCTGATGCTGACCTTTGTCAGTGCACTGATCGGCATCGCCGCCGGCGCGCTGCAAGGCTATTACGGTGGCTGGGTCGACCTGATCGGCCAGCGTTTGCTGGAGGTCTGGTCAGGGCTGCCGGTGCTGTACCTGCTGATCATTCTGTCGGGGTTTGTCGAGCCGAATTTCTGGTGGCTGCTGGGGATCATGGCGTTGTTTTCCTGGCTGGCACTGGTGGACGTGGTGCGTGCCGAGTTCCTGCGCGGGCGCAACCTCGAATACGTCAAGGCTGCGCGGGCACTGGGCCTGACCGACCGCAAAGTCATCGTGCGGCACATCCTGCCTAACGCGATGAACGCGACGCTGAGCTACCTGCCGTTCATTTTGACCGGGGCCATTTCAACGCTTACCGCGCTGGACTTCCTCGGTTTCGGCATGCCGGCCGGCAGTGCCTCGCTGGGCGAGTTGATCGGTCAGGGCAAGCAAAACCTGCAAGCGCCGTGGCTGGGGCTGACTGCGTTTTTCACCCTGGCGCTGATCCTGTCTTTACTGGTGTTTATCGGCGAGGCGTTGCGAGATGCCTTTGACCCTCGATCCTGACGCGGACTGTTGATATGAGTAACAACCTGATCGAAATCCGTGACCTCTGCGTGGCCTTCAGCGGCGAGACCGTGGTGCGCAACCTGTGCCTGGACATCCGCCCCGGTGAGTGCCTGGCGCTGGTGGGTGAGTCGGGTTCCGGCAAATCGGTGACCGCGCACTCGATCCTGCAACTGCTGCCCGAGACCGGCACCGAAACCAGCGGCAGCATCCGCTATCGCGGCAAGGAGTTGCTCGGCGCTTCGTCCAGGGTTTTGCGAGAGTTGCGGGGCAACCGCATCGCCATGATCTTCCAGGAGCCGATGACCTCGCTCAATCCGCTGCACAGCATTGAAAAGCAGATCGGTGAAACCCTGCTGCTACACAAGGGCCTGACCGGCAAAGCCGCGCAGGCGCGGATTCTGGAGCTGCTGCACCTCGTGGGCATCCAGAAGCCCAAAGAGCGGCTCAAGGCGTATCCGCATCAGCTCTCCGGCGGTCAGCGGCAACGGGTGATGATCGCCATGGCGCTGGCCTGCGAGCCGGAGTTGTTGATCGCCGACGAACCCACCACCGCGCTCGACGTTACGGTGCAGCGCAAGATCCTGATCCTGCTCAAGTCCCTGCAACAGCGGCTCGGTATGTCATTGCTGCTGATCAGCCATGACCTCAATCTGGTGCGCAGCATCGCTCAGCGTGTGTGCGTGATGAAGGCCGGGGAAATCGTCGAACAGGCGCCGTGCGAAACGCTGTTCACCGAGCCGAAACATCCCTACAGCTGCGTACTGCTGAACGCCGAACCGGAAGGCCAGGCGCTGCCCCGTGACGAGCGCGAGAACGTTCTGGAAGTGGACAATCTTTGCGTGCGCTTCCCCCTCGGTGGCGGGCTGTTTCAGCGCAAAACGTACTTACATGCCGTGGACGGCATCAGCCTGAATGTCCAGCGCGGCAAGACATTGGGCATTGTGGGTGAGTCCGGCTCGGGCAAGTCGACACTGGGTCAGGCGATCCTGCGCCTGCTCGACTCCGAAGGCAGCATTCGCTTTCAGGGCGAGGCGCTGGATGGCCTGACACAAAAGCAACTGCGGCCATGGCGCAAGAAAATGCAGGTGGTGTTCCAGGACCCTTTCGGCAGCCTCAGCCCACGCATGTCCGTGGCACAAATCATCAGTGAAGGCCTGGAAGTGCATAGCCAGTTGACGGAAGACGAATGCAAGGCCGAAGTGATTCGGGCCCTGCAGGAAGTCGGCCTCGACCCGCAAAGCCGTCATCGCTACCCCCACGAATTCTCCGGTGGCCAGCGCCAACGCATCGCCATCGCCAGGGCGCTGGTGCTGAAACCGGCGCTGATCCTGCTGGACGAACCGACCTCGGCGCTGGACCGCACCGTGCAGAAGCAAGTGGTCGCGCTGCTGCGCCAGCTTCAGGAAAAACACGGCCTGACGTACCTGTTCATCAGCCACGACCTGGCGGTGGTGCGCGCCCTGGCTCATGACATGATTGTGATCAAGGACGGCAAAGTGGTGGAAAGCGGCGCCAGCCACGACGTGTTCGATTCACCGCAGCATCCGTACACCAAAGAGCTGTTGGCGGCGGCGCATCTGCAGCAGGCATAAAACCGCGTCGCTGCCTTCGCGGGCAAGCCTCGCTCCTACAGGTGAACGCGATCCCCTGTAGGAGCGAGGCTTGCCCGCGAAGAGGCCCGCACAGACACACACATTCTGGACATGACCCCATGAACACCACCGAAAGCCTGAAGGACTACCAGCGCGTTCGTCTGTTGGCGATCCGTTCGCTGTTCGAGATCATCGAGCAGTCCAGCGAAGGCACGGTGATTGTCGACCGCGACGCGAACATCGTCTGGATGAACGAACGTTATGCCCGACGCTTCGGTCTGGAATCGGCGGAAGTGGCCATCGGCAAGGCCTGCGAAAGTGTGATCCCCGGTAGCCTGCTACGAGAAGTGGTGCGCACCGGCCGCCCGATTCTGCTCGACATGCAGGACACCCCCAAAGAACCATTGGTGGTGATGCGCCTGCCGATCCATGACGATGCCGGCGTGGTGATCGGCGCCATCGGTTTTGCGTTGTTCGATGAGTTGCGCAGCCTGTCGCCGATGCTCAAACGCTACATGAGCATGCAGGAAGAGCTGGCCTCCACCCGCTCGCTGCTGCGGGCACGGCAGACCAAGTACAACTTCGCGCATTTTATCGGCACCAGCGCGGCCAGCCTCGAAGTCAAACGCCGCGCCCGACGCAGCGCCAGTGCGGATTCTCCGGTTTTGCTGCTCGGCGAAACCGGCACCGGCAAAGAGCTGCTGGCGCAGGCGATTCATGGCGCATCACCCCGTGCGCACAAGGCTTTCGTCAGCATCAACAGCGCAGCGATTCCCGAGGCGCTGCTCGAGGCCGAATTC
This sequence comes from Pseudomonas sp. GT1P32, assembly GCF_054897805.1. Lineage (NCBI taxonomy): Bacteria > Pseudomonadati > Pseudomonadota > Gammaproteobacteria > Pseudomonadales > Pseudomonadaceae > Pseudomonas > Pseudomonas sp. GT1P32. Next base: position 593,276 of record NZ_CM142704.1, on the reverse strand, counting down.
TTCGGCACCGCCCCCGGCGCGTTTACCGGCGCCGATCGCAAGGGCCGCGTCGGCAAGTTGCAGATTGCACAGGGCGGCACGCTGTTTCTCGATGAAATCGGCGACATGCCGCTACCCCTGCAAAGCAAGCTGCTGCGGGTGTTGCAGGAAAAGGAATTCGAACCGGTCGGCTCCAACGAAGTAATTCAAAGCGATGTGCGGGTGATCGCCGCGACCTCCACCGACCTTGAAGCGGCGATCAAACGCGGCGAGTTTCGCGCCGACTTGTATTACCGCCTCAATGTGCTGCCGATCCAGGTGCCGCCGCTGCGTGATCGTCTCGATGATTTGCCGGCCTTGAGCGAGGCCATTCTTGAAGAGCTGCGCAGTCAGCACGAGCTGAACCGCGAGGCCCTGGAGTTGCTGGCCCGACACGCCTGGCCGGGGAACATTCGCGAGTTGCGCAACGTGCTGGAACGGGCGGCATTGCTCAGTGACGATCTGATGCTGAACGCGACCGATATCCGCGCGGCGATTGGTACGTTTACGCCGGTGGAGCGTGTGGCGCCTTTAAAGGTTGAGTCGGTTGCACACGAGACGTTCAGTGAGGCGCGTGAACGGTTTGACCGGCAGTTGATTGAATCAGCCCTCGCGCAATGCGGGGGGAAGGTGATTGAAGCGGCGGCGCGGCTGGGGCTGGGGCGGTCGACGTTGTACAAGAAGATGGTGGCGTTGGGGATTGCGGAGTCTCCATAAAGAGACATACATCTCCATTATTAGACAACCCCTCGGAGCGCTGCGCGCTCATCGCCGGCAAGCCGGCTCCTACAGGAAATCGCATTCACAACACACACCCTGTAGGAGCCGGCTTGCCGGCGATGAGGCCCTCAACATTACAAAAAATCTCAAAATAGAGACAAACACTCTCATCCCTCTCTAATAAATCAATAAATATCCTTATATTTCAACATGTTGCCACCTTGGCACAAATCTCGCTAAAGCCCTCCCTCACAACGTTTCACCCCACAAAAATAACAATCCAGGAGACACACCATGAGTGTGATCATTGCCTTGGCAGCCCTCGCGCTGCTGATGCTCGCGGCCTACCGTGGCTACAGCGTTATCCTTTTTGCCCCGATTGCCGCCCTCGGCGCCGTCCTGCTCACCGACCCTTCCGCCGTCGCCCCTGCTTTCACCGGGGTGTTCATGGAGAAAATGGTTGGTTTCATCAAACTGTATTTCCCGGTGTTCCTGCTCGGCGCAGTGTTCGGCAAGCTGATTGAGTTGTCGGGTTTCTCGCGTTCCATCGTTGCGGCGGCGATTCGCCTGCTCGGCACCCGCCAGGCGATGCTGGTGATCGTGCTGGTTTGCGCCCTGCTCACTTACGGCGGCGTGTCGCTGTTTGTGGTGGTGTTTGCGGTCTACCCGTTCGCGGCCGAGATGTTCCGCCAGAGCAATATTCCCAAGCGCCTGATCCCGGCGACCATCGCTCTCGGCGCCTTCTCGTTCACCATGGACGCCCTGCCCGGCACCCCGCAAATCCAGAACATCATCCCCAGCACCTTCTTCAACACCACCGCGTGGGCGGCGCCGTGGCTGGGTTTGATCGGCGCAATCTTCGTGGTCTGCGCCGGCATGCTGTTTCTGCAGCGCCAGCGCAACAAGGCTCAGATTTCGGGAGAAGGCTACGGCACCGAACTGCGCAACGAGCCGGAAACCGCTGCCGACATCAAACTTCCCAACCCGTGGATCGCGCTGTCGCCGCTGTTGGCCGTCGGCATCATGAACCTGTTGTTTACCCAGTGGATTCCCCAGTGGTACGGCAAGACCCACAGCCTCGCGCTGCCGGGCATGGCCGCACCGGTAACCACCGATGTCGCCAAACTCACGGCGATCTGGGCAGTTCAGGCTGCGTTGCTGGTCGGCATCATCATGGTGCTGGTGTTCGGCTTCCAGGCGATTCGCGGCAAGTTGGCCGAGGGCAGCAGAAGTGCGGTCAGCGGTTCATTGCTGGCGGCGATGAACACCGCGTCTGAATACGGTTTTGGTGCGGTGATCGCGTCCTTGCCGGGCTTCCTGGTGCTGGCCGACTGGCTCAAGAGCATTCCCAACCCGCTGGTCAACGAAGCGATCACCGTGACCTTGCTGGCCGGCATCACCGGCTCCGCATCGGGCGGCATGAGCATCGCGCTGGCGGCCATGGCCAATGACTTCATCGCTGCGGCCCATGCGGCCAACATTCCCTTGGAAGTGCTGCACCGCGTCGCCGCGATGGCCAGTGGCGGCATGGACACCCTGCCGCACAACGGCGCGGTCATCACCTTGCTGGCGGTGACCGGCCTGACCCACCGCGAAGCCTACAAAGACATTTTCTGTATTACGCTGATCAAGACCCTGGCGGTTTTTGTGGTGATCGGTACTTTCTACGCCACTGGCATTGTGTGAGGTATTCATGACGACTCTTTCAGGCAAGACCGCACTGGTCACCGGCTCCACCAGCGGCATCGGCCTGGGCATAGCCCTCAGCCTGGCCAAGGCTGGCGCCAACCTGATTCTCAACGGTTTCGGCGATGCCTCCACAGTGATTGCCGAGGTTGAGCAGTTCGGCGGCAAGGTCGGTCATCACCCCGCCGATGTCAGCGACCCGGCGCAGATTGCCGACATGATCGCCTACGCCGAGCGCGAGTTCGGCGGCGTCGACATTCTGGTCAACAACGCCGGCATTCAGCACGTGGCGTCGGTGGAAGATTTTCCCGTGGAGCGCTGGGATTCGATCATTGCGATCAACCTGTCGTCGGTGTTTCACAGCACCCGCTTGAGCCTGCCGGGCATGCGCGCCAAGGGTTGGGGGCGGGTTATCAATATCGCCTCGGTGCATGGCCAGGTCGGTTCGGTGGGCAAGGCTGCTTACGTGGCGGCCAAGCACGGGGTGATCGGTTTGACTAAGGTGGTTGGCCTGGAAACCGCCACGACCAACGTCACCTGCAACGCAATCTGCCCAGGCTGGGTGTTGACGCCGTTGGTGCAGAAGCAGATTGACGACCGCATTGCCAAAGGGGTTGATCCGCAGCAGGCGCAGCACGATTTGCTGGCCGAGAAGCAGCCGTCGCTGGAGTTCGTTACGCCGCCGCAACTGGGTGAGCTGGTGCTGTTTTTGTGCAGTGAGGCCGGTAGCCAGGTGCGGGGCGCGGCGTGGAATATAGATGGTGGGTGGTTGGCGCAGTGATTGGGCGATAGACCGCGTTATCGTTCTTCGCGGGCAAGTCGGATCGCCGCACCGCTCGCTCCTACAAAAGCAACGCAATACCTGTAGGAGCGAGGCTTGCCCGCGAATGGATCTGAAGATAAAAGAAGAGGCAAAAAATGTCCGACATCCTCTGGCAACCTGACGCCAAACGCATCGCCAAGACCCGCATGGACGCCTTCCGGCGCTCCATCAATCAGCGCCACCACCTCGACATTGCCGACTACGCCGCCTTGCACCAATGGTCCATCGACCAACGGGTCGATTTCTGGCAAGCCATCGTCGATTTCTTCGATATCCGTTTCCATACACAACCGGACGCCGTGCTGATCGAAGGCGACCACATGCCCAGCGCCCAGTGGTTTCCCGGCGCCACCCTGAACTTTGCCGAACACTTGCTGCGCCGTCGTGACGATGCCGTCGCCGTGATTGCGATTGGCGAAAACGGCCAGCGCGAACAACTGACCTGGGCCGAACTGGCCGAGCATGTCGCCGGTTTTCAAAACAGCTTGATCGCCGTCGGTGTCGGCCTTGGCGACCGAGTCGCCGCGTGCATGCCGAACACCTGGCAAACCCTGGTCGCCATGCTCGCCACCACCAGCCTCGGGGCCATCTGGTCCTGCTCGTCGCCGGACTTCGGCACCCAGGGCGTCATCGACCGCTTCGGCCAGATCGAACCGAAAGTGCTGATCACCTGCGCCGGTTACCGTTATGCCGGCAAAGACATCGACCAACGCGCCAAGGTCAACGAAATCCTTGAACGCCTGCCGTCGCTGCAACAGCTGATCGTGGTGCCTTACGCACGACCCCAGGCGCACATCAAAGACTTCCGCACCCACGCAGGCGTGACGCTTTGGGATGCGTTCTACGAACCGGGCGGCGAGCCGGATTTCGTTGCCGTGCCTTTCGCCCATCCGCTGTACATCCTCTATTCCAGCGGCACCACCGGCGTGCCCAAATGCATCATCCACAGCACCGGCGGCGTGCTGTTGCAGCACGTCAAGGAACACGGCCTGCATTGCGACCTCGGGCCCGGCGACCGCTTGTTTTACTACACCACGTGCGGCTGGATGATGTGGAACTGGCTGGTGTCGGCCCTGGCCGTCGACAGCGCCGTGGTGCTGTACGACGGCTCGCCATTTCATCCCGGCCCGGAGCGCTTGATCGACCTGATCGATGACGAGCGCATCAGCGTGTTCGGCACCAGTCCCAAGTACCTCGCGACCCTGGAAAGCAACGGCGTGAAGCCTCGGCAAAGCCATGATCTCGGCACGCTGAAAACCCTGTTGTGCACCGGTTCTGCGCTATCGCCGCAAAGCTACGACTACGTCTACCGTGACCTCAAAGCCGACCTGTGCCTGGCGTCGATGTCTGGTGGCACCGACATCGTTTCGTGTTTCGTGAACGGCAATCCCCTGATGGAGGTGCGTCGCGGCGAAATCCAGGGCAAGAGCCTGGGGATGGCGGTCGAAGTCTGGAACGATGCCGGCCGTGCGGTCGTTGGCGTAAAAGGTGAACTGGTCTGTACCCGACACTTTCCGGCCATGCCCGTCGGCCTGTGGAACGACCCGACGGGGGAAAAACTGCGCGCGTCTTATTTCAGCCTGTTCCCCGGCGTCTGGGCCCAGGGCGACTACGCCGAACAATTGGCTCACGGCGCGATGATGATTCACGGGCGCTCGGATGCGGTACTCAACCCCGGTGGCGTGCGCATCGGCACGGCGGAGATTTACCGTCAGGTGGAGAAAGTCCCGCAAGTCACCGACAGCGTGGCCATCGGTCAGCAATGGCAAGACGACGTGCGGGTGGTGCTGTTCGTGCGGCTGGTCGAGGGGGTCGAACTGGACGAGACGCTGCAACAGCAGATTCGCCAGGTCATCCGCGCCAACACCACGCCACGCCACGTACCGGCGAAGATTGTCGCGGTGACGGACATTCCGCGCACCATCAGCGGCAAAGTGGTCGAGTTGGCGGTCAGGAATGTGGTGCATGGCGAGCCGGTGAAAAACACCGATGCGCTGGCCAATCCCGAAGCGCTCGAGCAATTTCGGGATCGGCCGGAACTGGCTTTTTAAACGGCTTGCGCTTCTGTTTTATCCAACGTGCGTACCAGGCCTGCCTGACGCAGGCCTTTGCGCTGTCACGCCAGGGTTGTTCAGCGTGATCCGCACCGGATCGCCGATTGCGCTATCGGGATTTGCTTCAAGTGCATCTTGCAGCAAGGCCATATTGCGCTCATACCCACTCCTGTCCGTGTACAACTGACTCAACAGCGAAGTGGCCACTGCCAGTGAGTCGGCGTTTTCAAAGGCTTTGGAACTGGCGTGGAGATCATTGCCTTCATCGGTCACCGCAAGCTGCCCGGAGGCAAGGTTCAGCAGCGCCGACACATCCAGCGACTGTCCACCGCCAACGTTACCGGCGTCGCGGGCATAGGCGACATCACCGATCTGCGCAGGTCCGTGAAACAACTCATGGATCAAGTCGTCTGCGACCACATCATGGTTGAACCCCAGACCGATGAAGTGCCTGTTGAGATTGGCGGTATAGATTTCAATGAACGTGGTATCGGATGGCCCGGCTGCACTTTTCCACTGCTGGTAGGCGCTCGTGTCGAAAGCAGCAATGTGGTGGGTGTCCTTGAGCGGATCGAGAAGGAAGTTACTGATGGACACGCCCGCAAAGTCTGCTCTGATCGCTCTCAGATAATTCACCAAGCGACTGATTGCCTCGTTCGAGTCGCTTCCCATCAGCAGTCTGATGACCAGCTTGCATTGTGCCTCGAAGTCATGATGGGTCATGACATTGATCGCGTTTTCGATTTTGGTCCGGGCCCGAGGCAGGCTTTGCTCGATGAACTGTCGGGTATAACTGACGGGCAATGTCTTGGTGGACCGGGGCAAGCGGACAGGGGCCACATAGGCAAAGTTGTTCAGTTTTGGTCCCCAGGCTTTGCCCAGGCGGTCGAGGGCATACCATTGAAAATTGTTGCGCGCCGCCACCACCGTGAGCGTTTCACCGATTGCACCACGGGGGCGCCAGTTACCCTGTCCGGTATGCAGGTTGTTGGCTGCGCGGACCAGGTCATAGGATTTATGGCTGCCATGGAGTCTGCCCAACTGGGACTTCGCAAGCCCGAGAAGCTCTTGCGCCTGCCTGCTGAAACGTAACGCGCCTTTATGGATGAGTTTCCCGGCGCCGTAAAACACCGTTGGCACATCATCCACGGGGTTGAACAGGGAAACGGACGTCACGAAGGCCAGCTTTGTCAGGCGGGCGGCTTTGGATGACATGGAGATCGCCTTCGACGAGATGCTCAGCGCTGCGGAGCCCGCCCCCACGAAGGCACCTCCAACAGCAATAGCGTCCATGACACAACCATAGACCCCGTCGACCATCTTGTTGTATTCCCCGGAAGATAAATCCTCGACGCATTTTTTAAAGGGAACCGCCAGATTTACGAGGAACTCTGCAGTCTCTTCGCCCTTTTTTCGTTCGCTTTCAAGCGTTGTCGGCACGGTGGCCATTGATTCGATTTCGTCAAATGTGCGGAACGGATGATTGCTCACAACGAACTCGGCAATTCGCACCAACTGCAGATTATCGAAATTACGGTAGGTACTCTGCTGCCGCGCCACCACAGACGCCGGCGATGAGAGTTCACCGAGCTTTTCAATAATTGCCATGGAGCTAGTGCCGTCATTCTCAGCGACCATCCCATCCGTGTATTCAATAATGGAGAGCGGCAACAATTCGGGAGGCTGGGGAGTCAGGTGAGCATTCAGATCCCCGTTAAAATCCATTCTCGCGGCGGCCCGCAATTTACCTGTTGAGATGATCAGCGTGGCGAGCGTGTTGTTTTTCCGCATTTCACCCCGCAAGGTAAACAATTCATAACACGCGGCCGTTTTTCCGAGGGTAGCGAACATGACAATGCCAAAGCGCCCCCTGGCCGCATCGTTACCGCGTTGTGTTTCGTAGTCAATTGAGTAAGACACCGGCGTAAATGGATTGGAACCCGACATCGTCCCCGTCGCCGGAAAGCGGATGGTAAAAAAGCTGATCTTGCCTTTCAGAAAGATTTCCAGATCATGGGGAAGCATGTGTGAAAGGGCCAACTTCACATTGGTCATCAGCGCTTTATTCAAATTGCCGTGATAATCCCGTAATAGGCGATGGTATTCGACATTGTTGGGCGGCAGTCTCAGCAACCTTGGAAAGCGACTATAAAGGCTGGTGACGGAAGGATCGTAATAGGTTGGCCTTTTGTAATTGGTCAGTCCGGCATGTAAATCAGGTGTTTTGGAAATAACTTCGTCGGGAAAGACCGCACGAAAATCCCACTGGCCTCCCGTCAGATCTCCCGACATGTGCAAGCCGACCATCGACATGGGGTTGGGGGATGCATAGAGACCGGGGTGTTGATAGAGCACTTTATCGTCGAGGAAATCACACTCCGGTACTGCGCCTTGCAACGCTTCACGCGCGATGGTTTCGCGGTTGGGCATGGGGCTGGAATAGACGCGCGCCAGATGGGTGAAGTTCTCCGCGTATTCCTGGAACGCCGTGATTGCCTGCTCCGTGGTTTCCTTCGCCGCTTGAGTGAGTTCGCTTGCGCTGATAACTCCATTCATCAGTGCCCAGTCAACAATTGGATCAATCATTGCCAAATCCCGCAGTCGGGACAGCGGTTCGCTCACAGGCTCCAATTCGACATACGCCATGATTTGCGCATACGTCAGCACACGTGATGCGCCCTTCCTGACCGCTTCCGCCAGGGCAACGCCATGGCAAAAGGTCAACCAGGCAACCGAGCCCATCGTCAGTGCCGATGGAACGCCCCTGACCAGAAATTCCGGTGCGATCTCCGCCAGCAGCAGGTGACACGCCAGCGGCGCAGCGGCAGGATCAACCCAGCCTTTGGTATGGAGAAAGGCCTGCAACTCTTCGCGCACCATGGCTGGCGAGCGCTCGACATTGGTCGGCGTATATAAAGCGAAACCACCGATACTCTTGCGGTCCTGGGTGCTGCCGAGAGTCGGATAAAGGTCCAGCAACAGACTGGTTATCAGCAGTTGCTCGAGATCTTGCGAAGAGACATCTTGCCCGGATTGCGCACCGAACCAGTCCAACGCCTCCAGCAGTGCCCTGGCGCTGGCTTGGGCCACAGGATGCTTGACCAACTGAACCATCCGTTCAGCGGCGTTATCGTGTGTCGCCAGGCCGCGGCCCGTTTCGCGGTACAACTTATCCAGCAGTTTGGTGTTATTGGCGACAAGCGGGGTGGCCTGCCGAATGGCAGTACGTTGCTCACTCGACAAGACTGCTAACGACGGGTCATCCGAAACGAGCTGGCCCCAATAGTTACCCAACTCATCAACATCAGGATCAAACTCGAATAGCGCAATCAGGTTTTTTACTTCGCTCGCATTTCGAGGGACTGCCAGGCCATGAAACTTCAGCCATTGCTCCACATCAACTAAATCCTCGGTATAAACGTAACCACCGGTTTGCCTGGCAATATCCCCGATCACCAGCAGCTTCTGGTAGTAGTGGGACTCGTGGACGATATCCACGTCGACGACTTCCCACACTGCACTGTCTTTTCGAAATATCTCCAACCCACTGGTTTCATTAATTCGGGTTGCCGCCATGTTCTCGGGGCGGTGACGACGCAGCTCATCCATCACGACCGTGTAGTTGGCCAGGTGATTCCACGCCTCTCGGCCAGGCATATGGACTTCATGAAGCGAAGACCCTTCTACCAATTCCAACTCATAGCCTTGCCAACTGTAATCCCCGTCGCCCTCTTGCTCATCGATAATAGTTGGCAACAGGCTTAGTACGGATTGTCGCTCGGCAGCATCGGCCTTTAACCACTGATACTGCACCTCGGAAACTGAACCGGCAACTTGATAGTCTTTATATTTAAACTTTTCACACATAAAACAACCTCATGAATTTTATTATTCGACTGGTTAAGCACAACCGAATCCTTACTTATTCATGAGCAACCAAACAGCAAAAAACCACAAGGAAACATTTCAAACATTAGATCCAACAAAATTCAAGCGACGCCTGCACTCAATCGGCCAACCCCCATTCATCACTGGACGAACTTAATATCGAAGCTCCGTCCCTGTGCAACTTGAGATGTAACTTTAAATTATTCAGCGAATCCGCATTTTTTAACGCTTCGTCCTCGCTTATCACACCGTCCACCACCAGTGCATACAGTGCGCCATCGAAGGTCTGCATCCCCAGCTCGGCGGACTTTTCCATGATGCCTTTAAGTTCGTCCAGCTCATTGCGCCGTATCAAGTCGCCAATGGTCGGCGATCCCAGCATCACTTCTACCGCCGCCCTGCGCTGACCGTCACGAGTGCGCACCAGACGCTGGGAAACGAAGGCTTTAAGATTGTTGCCCAAGTCATGCAGCAATTGCATCCGCCGTTCTTGCGGGAAGAAATTGATAATGCGATCCAGCGCCTGATGGGCGTTGTGGGCATGCAAGGTGGAAATCACCAAATGTCCGGTGTCGGCAAACGCCAGCGCATGCTCCATGGTCTCGCGGTCGCGAATCTCACCGATCAGCACCACGTCGGGTGCCTGGCGCAGGGTATTTTTCAGCGCGGTATGAAAACTGCGGGTATCGACGCCGACCTCGCGCTGATTGATGATCGATTTTTTGTGCCGGTGGATGTACTCGATAGGGTCTTCGATGGTGACGATATGCCCGCTGCTATGGCGGTTGCGGTAATCGATCAACGCCGCCAGCGAGGTCGACTTGCCCGAGTCGGTGGCGCCGACGAACAGCATAAGCCCTTGTTTGAGCATCACCGTTTCCAGCAGCACGGGTGGCAACTTGAGGTCTTCGAAACGCGGAATGTCTAGCTTGATGTTGCGCACCACAATCGACACATCGTTACGTTGCTTGAAAATATTGACCCGAAAGCGCCCGACACCCGCCAACGAGATCGCCAGGTTCATCTCCAGTTCCCGATCGAACTCCAGTCGCTGTTCGGCGTCCATGATGGACGCGGCAATCGCGGCGATTTCCCCCGGTTTGAACGGCTGGTCGGCCAAGGGTTTGAGTACACCGTCAAACCGTGCGCAGGGTGGCGCGCCGGTGGACAGGTACAAATCGGAACCCTCCTGGCTGGACAGAGTCTTTAACAGCGCATCGATTTCCATGGCAAAAAACACCCGCGAAGCATTCAATGAACAGAAATGACCCGAAAAATCGGTCATTCAGCGTCTACCGCCATAGGATAGTAGACGCCGTCACCCCGACCGACGTGCAGGACACCTTGATGAACGCAGTACCCACCGGCAGCGATGCCCAGGCCTTGATTGCCAGACTGGACTGGACGTGCACCCCGCTCGGCGCCGCCAGTGCCTGGCCGCAAAGCCTGCGCACAGCGGTGGACATCGTGATTCACTCACCGATGCCGATGCTGTTGTTGTGGGGGCCGCAGCTTACGCAGATCTATAACGACGGCTTCGCGCTGCTGGCCGGCAGCAAGCATCCGCACGCTTTCGGACAACCGACGCACCAGATCTGGCCAGAACTCAAAGACTTTACCGACCCGATTTACAGCGCCGTCCTACAAGGCCAGGTGCGGACTTACAGCGAACAGCGCTTCACCCTGCAACGCGACGGGAATGATTCCGACTTCTGGCTGGATTTGACCTACAGTCCGATCCGCGATGAACACACCGAAGTCGCCGGGATTCTGGTCACAGCCATTGAAACCAATGAACGTCGACGCATCGCCCTCGAACTGGAGCAGCGCTCGGCCGCCAGTCTGAAGGCACAGCGCGAGACCGAGGAACGCCTGCAACTGGCGCTGGCCGCCACTGACGCCGTCGGCACCTGGGACTGGGACATCGGCGAAGACCGCTTCATTGCCGACGCGCACTTCGCCCAATTGCACGGCATCGACCCGCTACTCGCCAGCCAGTTGCCCATCAGCGACTATCTCGAAGCCGTGCATCCGGAAGACCGCGCGATGGTCACTCGCGGCATCAAGCACTGCATCACTCAGGGCAGCGAATACGCCGAGGAATATCGCCTGTTGCAACCCGACGGCCAGTTGCGCTGGGTGTTTGCCCGGGGCCGTTGTTACAAGGATCACCATGGCCGGCCGATCCGTTTCCTCGGCGCCGCGCTGGACCTGACCGAACGAAAACACACCGAACAGGCCTTGCGTCAGAGTCAGACCGAGCTGCAACTGATCATCAACGCCATGCCGATCCTGATCAGTTACGTCGACAGCGAGGAACGCTTTCGCCTGAACAACGCGGCGTACCTCGACTGGTACGGCCTGACGCCCCAAGAGCTTTACGGTCGGACCATTCGTGAGGTGCTGGGTGAAGAAGCCTACGCCTTGCGCGCCGAATACATCGCCGAAGCGCTGGCGGGCAGAGCCTGCTGTTTCAGTATCAGCACGCCGCATCGTGATGGCAGCACCCGACAAGCCTTGATGAATTACCTGCCCCGCCACGGGCCGGATGGCGCGGTGAACGGTTTCTACATTTTCGTGATCGACGAAACCGAGCGCAAACAGACCGAAGAAGCCTTGCGCAACCTCAATGAAACCCTTGAGGAACGTGTCGCCGCCCGTACCCAGCAATTGGCCGAAGCCAACCAGCGCCTGCAAAACGAAATGTTCGAACGCGAGCGCGCCGAAGATGCCCTGCGCCATGCGCAGAAAATGGAAGCGGTCGGCCAGCTCACCGGCGGCATCGCCCATGACTTCAACAATATGCTCACCGGGATCATCGGCAGCCTCGACCTGATGCAGCGCTACATCGCCGATGGGCGTACCGCCGAGATCGGCCGTTTCACCGAAGCGGCGGTGTCGTCAGCCAACCGCGCGGCCGCCCTGACCCATCGCCTGCTCGCTTTCTCCCGACGCCAGTCGCTGGACCGCAAGCCGCTGAACGCCAACGAACTGATTCATTCTCTGGAAGATTTGCTCAGCCGCACCAAGGGCGACCACATCGAGCTGAAACTGCAACTGGCCGATGAAGCCTGGCCGGTCAGTACCGACGTCAGCCAACTGGAAAACGCCCTGCTCAATCTGGTGATCAATGCGCGGGATGCCATGCCCGATGGCGGCGAGTTGCGTATCGAAACCGCCAATGTCTATCTGGACAGCAGCGACATCAACATTCTGGAACCCGTCAAGGCCGGGGATTACCTGATGATCGCCGTCAGTGACAACGGCACCGGCATGACCCCGAAAGTGTTGGCCAAGGCGTTCGATCCATTTTTCACCACCAAACCTATCGGCCAGGGCACGGGGCTGGGTTTGTCGATGATCTACGGTTTTGCCCAGCAGTCGGGCGGTCACGTGAGCCTGTTCAGCCTGCCGGACCAGGGCACCAGCGTGCGCCTGTTCTTGCCGCGCTTGCACGAGGTGGAGCCGGAAGATGTGCTGACGCCGGTCATCGGCGAGGCCCCCTCGGCGATAGCCGGGGAAACCGTGGTGTTGGTGGAAGATGATCCGGCGGTACGCATGCTGGTGTTCGACCTGCTCAAGGAGCTGGGTTATCGCGCCCACGAGGCCGAAGATGCGAAGACCGCCCTGCCCCTGCTCGAATCCGGTCTGCGGGTCGATCTGCTGGTAACCGATGTCGGGCTGCCGGGCATGAACGGTCGGCAATTGGCAGAAATCGCCCGTCAGCACCGTCCGGAGCTCAAAGTGCTGTTCATGACCGGTTACGCGGAAATGGCCGCCGAGCGTCAGAGCTTCCTTGAGGAAGGCATGGACATGGTGGCCAAACCGTTTTCGGTTGACCTGCTGGCCAACAAGATTCGCACGATGATCGGCCAACCCGAGTGAGTTGAGGCATAATCGCGCGCCCCGATCCACCCACATAGCCATTACCGTTGCAAGGTACACGCCCCATGAAAGCTCAAGCCCGCCATATTCTGGTGAAAACCTCGGAAGAAGCCGAGCAGCTCAAACAACGCATCGCCAAGGGCGAAGCCTTCGATGTGCTGGCCAAGAAGTATTCCACCTGCCCGTCGGGCAAGCGCGGCGGTGATCTCGGTGAAGTACGGCCGGGGCAGATGGTCGGTGTGATTGATGCGGTGATTTTCAAGAAGCCGTTGCGGGTGGTGCATGGGCCGATCAAGAGCAAATTCGGGTATCACCTGGTGCAGGTGTTTTATCGGGATTGAGCGGCTGACTTGAGGGCCTCATCGTCGGAACGCCGCCCGGAGCCGGCTCACTCCCACAGGATTTGTGTGTTGATCGCCAATTTGGGTACGACACAAACCTTGTGGGAGCGAGCCTGCTCGCGATCCGACTGCGCAGCAGCCGGCCATTCACCACCTACCGCGGGATCAACGCCCCCGGCACCTGAATCACCCGACTCGCCAACCGATGCCCAGCCTCCGCTGCTTCGACCGGGCTGCCGCCCTTAAGCCGACTGGCCAGATACGCCGCACTGAACGAATCCCCCGCCGCCGTGGTGTCCACTACGCGTTCGACCTTCTGCGCCGGCACTTCGAACGACTCGCCCTCACAGCGAATCAGGCACGCTTCGGCGCCACGCTTGAGCACCACTTCCGGCGTCCCCACCTGCTCGTACGCAGCGAACACCGCGTCGCAATCGGAAAAATGAAACAACGCCTGTTCGTCGTCGACAGTCAGCAACGCCAGATCGACATACGGCAACACGCTGCGATACGCCGCCCGAGCCTCCTCGATCGACGCCCACAAACGTGGCCGGTAGTTGTTGTCGAACACAATCCGCGCATCCCGCTGCCGCGCTTCGATCAGGGTTTCCAGCAACTTCTCCCGACCTTGCACACCGAGCACCGCCAGGGTGATGCCGCTGAAATACAGCACGTCGTAATCCGGCAGCGCCGCGAGGATCGGCGCGGCGGCTGGCGTGGTGAAGCAATCGCGGACGGCGGCTTCGTTGCGCCAGTACAGAAAACGCCGCTCACCGGCGGCGTCGGTCTGGATGCAGTACAAACCGGGCAAGCGACCGGGCAGGCGCTGGACCATGTCCAGGCCGATGTGTTCGGAGGTCCAGCTTCGGCACATGGCATCGCTGAAACTGTCATCGCCCAGGGCGGTGACGTAATCAACGCTGCCACCTTCGCCCAGTTCCCGGGACAGATAGACCGCCGTGTTCAAGGTATCGCCGCCGAAGCTCTGTTGCAGACTGCCGTCGGCGCGGTGTTGCAACTCGATCATGCATTCGCCGATCAGGGCGATGCGCGGGATGTTGGGGCCGAGTGTGTTGATGGTGTTCATTGTTGTGGTGTCTCTGGTGGTTCGGTGGTGTCTGAGAGGACGCCTTCGCGGGCAAGCCTCGCTCCTACAGGATTTGTGCCGTAATCATCATTTGCGAATGACACAAAACCTGTAGGAGCGTGCGGTGCGACGACTCGACTTGCCCGCGAAGGCCGCGCCCTGGTCTGGAACCTTAGAAACAGGTTTCCATGGTTTCGATGACATTCAACTGCTCATCCACCAGACACCCCGTGCGCCACTTGTCGAACGTCAGGCACGGGTGCGAAGTGCCGAACGAAATGATATCGCCCACCCGCAGCTCAACCCCCGGGGCCACCGTCATGAACGCGTGCTGATCCATCACCGCCGTTACCTTGCAGGCACTGACGTCGTCACCCTTTGCCGGCACCACACCAGCCTTGTAACGCAGCAACGGCACCGGCAGCCCGGCGTCGTAGGCCACGTCGCGTTTGCCCAGGGCGATCACCGCAAAACCCGGCTCCGGCAACGATTGCACATGCGCCCAGACTTCCAGCGCCGGGCGCAGGCCTTCGTGCAGATCGCTACGACGGTCGAGCACGCAGCATTGCGCTTCTTTATAGATGCCATGGTCGTGGGCCACGTAGCTGCCAGGGCGCAATACGCTGAGGAAACGTCCGCCAGCGTTCTGCGCTTCGAAGGACTCGGCGATCAGGTCGTACCAGGCCGAACCCGACGCAGTGATGATCGGCTTGGCAATGGCGAACGCGCCGCTGTCCTGCAACTGCACCGCCAGACGCACCAGCGACGCGGCGAACGCGCGAATGCCGGTGACCGCATGATCACCGTGAATCACGCCTTCATAACCTTCGATACCAGTCAGCGCCAACGCGGGTTGTGCGCTGATGGCCTTGGCCAGGGCGATCACTTCCTCCTCGGTCCGGCAACCGCAACGACCACCCACCACGCCGTATTCGATCATCACGTTCAGGCGCACACCGCGCGAGGCGAAATACGCGCCGAGGTCAGCGACGTTGTCCGGGTGATCGACCATGCAATGGAAATCGAACGTCGGGTCCGCCAACAAATCGGCGATCAGCGCCATGTTCGGCGTCCCCACCAGTTGGTTGGCCATCAGCACCCGACGCACACCATGCGCGTACGCCGCGCGGGTTTGCGTGGCGCTGGCCAGGGTGATGCCCCAGGCACCGGCGTCCAGTTGGCGGCGAAACAAGGCCGGGGTCATGCTGGTTTTGCCGTGAGGCGCGAGTTCGGCGCCGCTGTTGCTGACGAACGCCTGCATCCAGCGAATATTGTGTTCCAGCGCCTCGCGATGCAGCACCAGCGCCGGCAGGCTGACGTCACGCACCAGATAGGCACCGGTCTGGGCAAAGCCCTTTTCCACGGCAGCAGTATTTTGGGCAGAAGACATGGTCGAACTCCTCACATTTTCGCGGCCGCGAACAGCCGCTGTTATTCGTTAATGCGACGGGCCAGGCGGTTGGCGTTGTCGATCAACACCCGGCGATAGTCGTTGTAATGGGTCTTGGCATCGGCCCGAGGGGCAACGATGCACAGGGTCGCAATGGCCACGCCGTTCGGGTCTTTGACCGGGGCGGCGAAGCAATGGGTAAAGGTGTCGGCGACACTGTCGAAGGAGAAAAAACCGTCGATGCCAGCCTGACGGATTTCACCGAGAAACTGCTCCAGCGGCAGACGTTCACCGTTAGGCAGGATGAAGTCGTCGTGATCGATCAGGTCGATGATTTCCTGGTCGCTCAGGTGCGCCAGCAGCAGGCGCCCGGACGCGGTCCAGGGGATCGGCGCGTTTTCACCGATGTCCGAGGAAATGCGGAAATGCCGTTCGCCCTCTTTCATCAATGCCACCGTATATTTGCGCCCGTTGAGCAGGCACATCTGCGCGGTTTCATGGGTCTGGCTGACGATCTCCTGCAGGGCGTGGTCGGCCTCGCGGGTCAGGTCGAAATGACGCAAATGCGCCTGCCCGAGGAAGTACAGCTGACGGCCGAGGTAGACGTGACCGTCCTTGCCCACGGGCTCCAGGATCCGCCGTTCGAGCAAGGACGCCACCAGTTCGTAGACCGTGGATTTCGGGCTGCCGATGCCACTGGCAATTTCATTCGGACGCAGGGGCTGGCCGATTTCCTTGAGGAAATCGAGGATATCGAACGCCCGGTCCAGACCGCGAGCCCGGCGCTTGATGGTGTCTTCGGTCATGTCAGTGTTTCCCAATCAAAGTGCCGGGAGTTTACCCAGAGTGCTGTGCTGACCGTTAGGCCGCCTTCGCGGGCAAGCCTCGCTCCTACAGGGGATCGCGGTCTCATGTAGGAGCGAGCGGTGCGACGACTCGACTTGCCCGCGAAGAATTCACCGCAAATCTCAGGCCTTTTTCTTGTACGCGATGCAGTCGATCTCGACCTTGCAATCGACCATCATGTTCGCCTGCACGCAGGCCCGGGCCGGTGCGTGTTCGGGTTTGAAGTACTCGGAGAAGACCTTGTTGAAACTGGTGAAATCCCGCGGATCTTCCAGCCACACCCCGGCACGCACCACGTCTTCGAGGCCATAACCGGCCTCTTCGAGAATCGCGATCAGGTTCTTCATGGTCTGGTGGGTCTGCTCGACGATGCCGCCAACAATGATCTCGCCATCCAACGCCGGCACCTGGCCAGAAACGTGCAGCCAGCCGTCGGCTTCAACGGCGCGGGCGAAAGGACGAGGCGTACCGCCAGCGGCGCTGCTGCCGGTGCCGTAACGAGTAATGCTCATGAGTGTTTCTCCTGATTGAAAAGCTAGAAGTTAAAACCGCGTGTTTTTGAGAAACTCAGCCAGACGCGGTGATTGCGGGCGCTCGAACAGCTCCTTGGGAGGCCCCTGCTCTTCGATACGCCCCTGATTCATGAAAACGATCTTGTCGGAGACCTCGAAAGCGAAGCGCATTTCGTGGGTCACCAACAGCATGGTCATGCCATCCTCGGCCAGGCCTTTGATCACGCTCAGCACTTCGCCCACCAGTTCCGGGTCGAGGGCCGAGGTGACTTCGTCGAACAGCATCAGGCTCGGGTTCATTGCAATCGCCCGGGCAATCGCCACGCGCTGTTGCTGACCGCCCGACAGTTGCCCCGGATAGTGATCGCGGCGCTCCAGCAAACCCACCCGTTCGAGCCATTTTTCGGCGAGCGCGACAGCCTCGTCCTTGTGCAGCTTTTTGACCTTGAGCAAACCGAGGGTGACGTTCTGCAATGCGGTCAGGTGCGGGAACAGGTTGAACTGCTGGAACGCCATGCCGGTCATGGCGCGATGACGGGCGATGACTTTCTCCGGGTGGCGTACGCGCTTGCCGTTGACCTCGTCATAGCCGATGGATTCGCCATCGAGCATGATCTGTCCGCCCTGGAATTCTTCAAGCATGTTCACGCAACGCAGCAGCGTGGTCTTGCCCGAGCCGCTGGAGCCGATCAGCGTGACCACGTTGCCGCGCTGCATGGTCAGGTCGACGCCCTTGAGCACTTCGAGCTGGCCATATTTTTTGTGCAGCCCGCGAATGTCCAGCAGGGGCTGCTCATTTGGAACGTTCGAAACTTGAGGTTGAGTCATGGCAAGGCCACCCGCTTTTCAATGTGCCGGCCGAGTAATTCGATGGCGTAGTTGATGACGAAAAACAGAAATCCGGCGAACAGGTAAAACTCCAGCGTCATGAAGGTCCGGGCGATGATCTGCTGGGTGCTGAGCAGCAACTCGGCCACGCCGATCACCGACAACAGCGTCGAAGCCTTGACGATCTCGGTGGACGAATTGACCCAGGTCGGCAGGATCTGCCGCAGCGCCTGGGGCAACAGCACGTAACCGAGGGCTTGATAAAACGTCAGGCCAATCGCCTTGCTCGCTTCCATCTGACCGCTCGGCAACGCTTGCAGCGCGCCGCGCACAATCTCGGCGACGTGGGAACCGCAGAACAGCGTCAGCCCCAAAGCTCCGGCCTGGAATGCACTGATCTGCCAGCCCAATGCGGGCGCCATGTAGAAGCAAGCGAGTACCAATACAAACACCGGTGTGCCGCGAATAATGTCCACGTAAAAACGGAACGGCGCGCGCATCCAGAACTTGCCGTAGGTCAGCACCAGACCGGCGACAATGCCGACCATCGTGCCCAGCAAAATCGCCAGCGCCGAGACCTGCACACTGGTCAGGAAGCCTTGCCACAACATTTCGCGGGCAACCCATAACTCATGCAGCCAACTGGGTGATTCGTACATGAGGGCCTCCTATCGGCGGATCGCCAGACGCTGCTCGAGGTAACGCAGCATCATGGCAATGAGGTAACAGGCCGCAACATAGAGCGCTGTGGTCACCAGCCAGGTTTCAATCACCCGGTAGCTCTCGACATTGATCTTGCGCGCGTAATAGGTCAGCTCGGGCACGGCAATCGCCGCCGCCAGCGAGGTGTCCTTGAACAGCGAAATGAAGTTGTTCGACAAGGCCGGCAGCACGTTGCGCAACATCACCGGCACAGTGACGTAGGCCTTGACCTGCCACTCGCCCAGGCCGATGGCGAGCCCGGCTTCGCGCTGGCCCTTGGGAATGCTCAACAGCCCGCCCCGGAACACTTCGGTCAGGTACGCCCCGGCATACAGCGACAGGGTGATGATGAACGACGGGATCTTGTCCAGACGAATCCCCAGGCTCGGCAACGCGAAGTAGATCAACAGAATCAACACCAGAATCGGTGTATTACGGATCACCGTCACATACACCGACGCCATCACCCGCAATGCGCGGTGCTTTGAGAGCAAAGCAAACGCCATCATCAGGCCGATCACGCAACCGATGGCGATCGACACCAGCGCCAGCTCCAGGCCCAGACCGAGCCCCGCCAGCAAGGTGTCGAAATCGCGCCACACGGCGGCAAAGTTCAACTGATAGTTCATGGTCAGCAGTACCTTGAACGGGGCGCGTCATGGGCGCCCCACTCCTCATTCAACAATTGGAAACGTCGCGAGCGAAGGAAAGACAAGGCGAAAACAGGCGAGAAAGCGGAGTTGACTTTAGTCAATGAGCATTTCGAGCCTGTTTTCAACGCAGTATTTCCGAGCGCAGCAGTTTTCATTTGAATTCGACGGGGAAACCGATGGCTGGGGTAGGCAGGTCGACGCCGAACCACTGCTTGAAGGACGCTGCGTACGTCGGGAATTCAACGCCGGTCATGGCTTCATGCAACGTGGTGTTGACGAAGTTCAGCCAGTCCTGATCGCCGCGTTTAACTGCGCACGCATACGTTTGCGGGCTCCAGGCGTAGGTCGGGCTGCGATAGCGGCCGGGGTTCTGCACCATCAGGTATTTGACCGATGACTGGTCGGTGGCAGCGGCGTCGGCTCGGCCGGAGTTCACGGCCTGGTACATCAAATCCACGCTGTCGTACTGATCGACCTTGGCCTTGGGCAGCGCCTGGTGCACCAGTTCTTCGGCGTAAACGTTCTGCAGCACCGCCACGGTCACGCTGTCATTGGCCGCCTTGAGGTCTTCGATTTCCTTGTACTTGCTGTTGGCCGGCAACAGCAGGCCGACACCTTCGCGGTAGTACGGCAGCGTGAACGCCACTTGCTGCGCACGGCTTGCGGTCACGGTAATGAACTGGCAACTCATGTCGACCTTGTCGGTCAGCAGGTTGGGAATCCGCGCATCGGACGACTGCACCACGAACTCGACCTTGCTCGGATCGTTGAACAACCCTTTGGCGACCATTCGCGCGATATCGATATCGAACCCCTGCAACTTGCCGTCCGCTCCCTGGAAATGCCACGGCGCATTGGTACTGCCGGTGCCCACGATCAGTTTCCCACGGGCCAGCACGCTATCGAGCTTGCTGTCCGCCGCCTGGGCAACGCCCATGGCAGCAGCCGAAGCTGCAAAGAGAAAAACACACGCTTTAAACAAGGAAGGTCGGCGATGCATGGCAAGCACTCCAGGATGATGTGTATTCCGCTATACCGGAACCGAGTATGTAACAACGGAATAGACAGCAGAAAGTGTGCCACAGGTTGTTGGGCCATTTCTCGGAAAATTACAAATCCAGTGAAATCAACGGGATGCGCTGCAACACGAAAAAACGGTAGCGCTCGTGCAAACGACTGGGCGCTACCGTTCGCCACAACGGGCGGGTAAAAGCATCTCAATTGGGCGAAGGTTGACCCTGTCGTGTGCGCTCACCTTGCCAGCGCCCGGCTCACACTTACATCTCAACCCGGAACAAACCGCTTAACCCGCCTTTGTTATAGAGCAAGCCATCGAGCAGTTCGATTGCATACCCGGCCCTGGACTCCTTGCCGATGAGTGTCCGCAGCACGGCCGGATCCACTCGAAAGCTCAGAAAACCCTCAGCGGTCGTGCGAATCTGCTGCAACTCCAACAAGTATTCGACGCCTGGACCACAAGGTGGAGGAACGTCGGGACCGCACGGGATGCCACCTGTCGTGGAGTAAATCCTCAAACCCAGGAACATTCCCCGGTGCAGACCGCGAATGGGCGGAATACGGAATGTGGCGCCATTCGGAATATCAGCAAGTTTGAGGACGCCGTCCCGCGCCTCGACAATATCGACATCCGGCAGGTGATCGATGTCCAGTTCGCCAGTGGCCACCACGAAGGAGAACGCATGGGAGTTTGATTGCGTGCCATCCGGATGGCTGACGGTATAGCTGACGTAAACCGTACCCCCCGAGTGCATTAACACGGCGGCATCGGGAATAGCGACCTGTTGCAATCCGGAAGAAATAACGGGATGAGGTTCGGCCTCATATTTCCCTTCATCGCCAAGCCAGGTGACGTACACGCAATCGCCTGGCGCCAGCGCAGGATCAGAGATATGCGTGGTCACCTCGCCGGGGCGGTAGTCGACCAGCAGCGGAAGAAACACTCGCACGACTTCGTACGCGGAAAACCTCACCGTCGGTGCCGTGAGCAAAGAGAGGGAGTATCGTGATTGCCTATCGAAAAAACCGCTGTCCACTGCTGTCGAGATCATGCCGACCACCCTTCCATATCCAGAGATGAATTCATCAAACTGGCTGAAAAACTGTCGGCACAGCCTGGAGTCCAACAATCAACCGAGTGCAATCAAGCTCTCCTGCCGACGCTCCTGTCTACTGTCAATTCTGACAGGAGGTGATGTCTGTGCACGGGCATCCTCGTTGGCGCTTTGCGACAAGACCATGCTCAATAACGGTGTGGAGAACGCATCGCGTATACTCGATACCCGAAAATTGCCTTCAATCCGAATCAGCCAAGTTGATCGAATAGGTGCGAGACCCAAACCGGCTGGCGGCGACCTTCTTTGCACTGAATTGAACGTTTAAAGAAAGTGCCATCTAATAGCCATAATCGGCTGAGCATTCGCTGCAATTGATTGACATCAATCAAGCCTCAAACCGAATTGGACAAGCTCCAATCCGGCTGCTTTCATTTATATCTCAGTAAGCGGCAAAGCGTTGATGGCCTTGAGCCAGAGCCTTGCCACATTCCCAGGAGGGGTCAATGTCTTTCAACATCATGATGGTTTTCGGTATGCGTCCGGAGGCCATCAAGATGGCGCCACTCGCCAGAGTGTTGCGTCAATTGTCCGGGGGCAGACTGAGCCTCTGCGCCACCGGCCAACTGGATGACGAGGTTCACTTCGAACGTATGAGCCATGTTCACACCCCCTTCGGCGAAGGCCACGCCAGCGAACGCATCGGCACTCGATTGTTCGAGTGGCTGAGCGTGCGCTCGGCGGCGGTCAAAGCACGATGACTTTCGGTTTTGTCGATTTTTTTGCCTACGTCCTGTTCGGTCTCAAATACCTCGCGATCACCCTGGCGTTATTGATGTTCCTCCTCGGGCTCGATGACCTGTTCATCGACCTCGTGTACTGGGGCCGCAAGCTGGTCCGACGCTGGCGGATCTACGAAAAATTCAAGCGCGCGGATGAAGAGCGCCTGTACGCCATCGCCGAAAAACCCCTGGCAATCATGGTCCCGGCGTGGAACGAAGTCGGTGTGGTCGGTGAAATGGCACGCCTGGCGGCGTCGACCATCGATTACGAGAACTATCAGATTTTCGTCGGTACGTACCCCAACGATGCCGAGACGCAGGCGGATGTCGATGCGGTCTGCCAGCACTACCCCAACGTGCACAAAGTGGTCTGCGCCCGCCCCGGCCCCACCAGTAAGGCCGACTGCCTGAACAACATCATCGATGCGATCCTGCGCTTTGAAAGCGAGGCGAAAATCCAGTTTTCCGGGTTTATTCTGCACGATGCCGAAGACGTGATTTCGCCGATGGAATTGCGCCTCTTCAACTACCTGCTGCCGGCCAAGGACCTGATCCAGATTCCGGTCTACCCCTATGCGCCGGAGTGGCGAGGCTTCACCGCCGGGCATTACGTCGACGAGTTCGCCGAGAATCATGGCAAGGATGTAATCGTCCGCGAAGCCATGACCGGCCAGGTGCCCAGCGCCGGGGTCGGCACCTGCTTCAGCCGTAAAGCCATCAGCGCCCTGCTCGAAGACGGTGACGGCATCGCCTTCGACGTGCAGAGCCTGACCGAAGACTACGACATCGGTTTCCGCCTCAAGCAAAAAGGCATGAAGTGCATCTTTGCCCGCTACTCGGTGACCGACCCGAAACTGGCGCTCGAACAGCCTTGGGCGTTCGGCATGGACCGTGTGTTTTCCCAGGTTATCTGCGTTCGCGAGCATTTCCCCCGGGACTTTCAGCATGCCATCCGCCAGAAATCGCGCTGGATCGTCGGCATCGTCTTTCAAGGCACCAAGAACCTCGGCTGGAGCCCCACGGGCGTGCTCAACTATTTCCTCTGGCGCGACCGTCGCGGCATGATCGCTTACCTGCTGAGTTTCCTGGTGAACCTGTTGTGCATCGTGCTGCTGGCGATGTGGCTGATGACGGTGATTGCACCGACCGCCTGGCGCTATCCGTCGATCCTGTCCAACAGCCCGGTGCTCGCGACGCTCTTGTGGCTCAACGGTTTGATGCTGATCAATCGGCTGTTCCAGCGTGGCTGGTTCGTCACCCGTTACTATGGGCTCGTCGAAGGCCTGTTGTCGGCGCCGCGCATGATATGGAGCAACTTCATCAACTTCTTCGCCAACGTGCGGGCGCTACGCCAGGTCATGGAAATGGGTGATTCGCGCCGCGTGGCATGGGACAAGACCACCCACGAATTCCCAGCCCTGACCAAAGCCCAGCGCACGCCACTAGGCCATCGACTCGTGGAAAAAGGCCTGCTCACCGAAGAGCAACTGGAAGCGGCGATCACCAACCCGATACGCCGGCGTCTGGGCCACGAACTGCTGCTGCGTGAACACATCGACAGCACGCAGCTGGTAGAAACCCTCGCCGAGCAGCTGGATCTCGAATGGGCGCCACTGAACCCGTTCAAACTCGACAAACGCCTGATCGACGCCGTGCCGCGCAAGATCGCCTCCCACTACGGCGTGCTGCCGGTGGCCGAGGAAGGCAACACCCTGGTGCTGGCCTCCGAAGGGCCGGTGAGCCAGGTCTCCCTCGGCGCCATCAGCCGTCAATTGAAACGCCCGGTGCGCTGCCGTCTTGCGCCTCAGGGCCGGGTCACGCTGGGTATCCGCTACTGGTACGCCAGCCCCCGCCAGAATAAGGAAGTGCACCACATGCTCGAAGTGCTTGAGCGTCATCAGGACGATGAAGCCTTGCTCGAACGCGTCAGCCATCACCAGGTGCTGCTGGGCAATCTGCTGCAAGTGCGCGGTATGGTCCCGCCGAGCCTGTTCAATCAGGCTTTGATCGACTTCGATGCCGAGCACATGTCCTTGGGTGAACACCTCATCTCGCGCGGCATGATCACGCAGGAAGTGCTCGAACAGGCCCTGGCCGACCAGGCCAGTGAACAGCAAGCGGCCTTCCGCATTGTCCGGGAGGTCGCATGAAGCCTGATCGTCATGCCCTCCTCATCGGCAGTCTGTTGCTGAGCCTGGCGACCAGCTCGTGGGTACAGGCTGAACCGCTGACCGAGTTCGAACAATTTCGCAGTTTCCCCTACATGGATCGCAGCTACCGCGAAGCGAAAAAGGGCAACTGGGCCGAAGTCGAACGGCTGATGCGCCACCTGCTGGTCAAGGTGCCGAAAAACGATGAAGCCCGCGCCCTGCTGGTGGAAGCGCTGGCCAAGCAACGACGGTACAAGGATGCCGTGCAGGCGCTGCCGGAGAACCCGGACAACAACGACGCCTTGCTCAACCTGCGCCTGACCTGGATCGAACAGGATCCTCCGGGCAGCGAGCAAGTAGAACAATGGATCGCTAACAGCAACCTCAGTCAGCGGGTACGTCTGTGGCAGGCCTATAGCTTGAGCCTCGCGAAGTTTGGTGGCGCTGGCAGAGCTCACGACTGGCTGGCACAACTGACACCCAAGGGTGACGACAACATCCTGCAACTGGCCCGCTCCAATTGGTCCGAACAATTGCGCGACTGGAACGGCACCATCGAGCAACTGGCGCCACTGGCCGCCAGCGATCAACTGGACGCCGAAGGCTGGCAGCGACTGGCCAATGCCTATGTGCAGCGGCTCGACGAACAGCCTTTGCAGCAATTGTTGCAGCAAGCCCCGTCACCCGAGGCCGCGCGCAAGACCCGCCTCGCGATGATCGATCGGGCGATCGCCATGGGCCAAGTGCAACAGGCTAAACGCTGGATTCAATCATTGCCCGCCAGCGACCTGGCGGATCCGGCGCAACGCCAGCGCCTGTGGGAACTGGCTCGACAAAGCGGCGATGTGCCGACTGTGCAACGCTTGAGTGGCGAATTGCAGCGCCCGTGCCTGGAGACGGCCGAATGGTTGTCCGGTCACGATCCGCAAGCCGCACGCACGCAGCTGCGTGACTGCCAGCCGAACGATGACCCGCAACGATGGTTGATCCTGGCACAGCGCCTACAAGACACCGAGTTGCTGCAAGGCACGCGCCTGCCCGAACCCTGGGACAGTCGCCGTCAGGCACGGCTGCTGGATATCTGGCAGGACCAGGGCGAGAGCGACAAGGTCATGGCCTGGCTCGCCGGCCAGCCACAGACGGCTGATGTGGTCAAACGCAGGGCCGAACTGGTGCAAGCCCTGGGTCGCAATACAGAAGCCGCGACGCTCTGGGAGCGACACTACCAGCAGACCGGCAACCTCGGCTCGCTCAATCAGGCAACGTATCTGGCGCTGAATGCCGGACAGCGCGAACACGCGCAACAGCTGCTCGAAAACGCCTATGACCGTCACGGCGGCAAGTTGCCCGTTGCCCTGCTGCAACGGCTGGCGGGGCTCTATGCCTCGTCGACGCCGACCCCGGCGCAGCAGAAACGCATGGTGTCGCTGCTCAATCGCGTCGATCCCGCCACACGCGGCCAACTGCTGGCGCAACTGGCCGAGAAAGGTCAGTGCGACGCGGTGAGACAAGCCATTGGCGACCACCCGCAGGTCGCAGGCGACTATCGAGCCCTGGGCCGTTGCGCCATGCCGAATCGGCCGGGTGAAGCCGTCGTCTACTACCAGACCGCGGAAAAACTCGGCGACCGTGGCAGTCGTCTGCCACTGGCATATGCGCTGGAAGCGTCCGGTGATTCGTCGGGCGCCCTGGCCATCTGGCGCAGCCTGCCGGAGGCTGAGTTGAGCGATAACGCCAAACTGACGGCCAGCCGCAGCGCCCTCACCGCAGGCGACACGCAGCTCGCAGAACGTTACTGGCAACACAGTCGCGCCCGGGGGGCCAATGAGTGGGCGCTGGGCGCGGCAATTGCCGACGCGCGCGGCGATCATCTCGAAGCATTGCAACGTCAGCGCTCAGCCTTGCAGCAGGCGCCAGATGCCGGGCATTTTTACGCAGCATCGGTCACCGCGCAAAAGGCCGGCGAACTGGAACAAAGCACCGCGTGGCTCGCCGAAGCCGTGCGTCGCGAGCCGGACAACCCGCGTTATCGCGCCGATTACGGCATGCGTCTGGCGGGGGCCGAAACCCGGGAACAGCGCGCCCACGCCATCCCTTATCTGCAAAGCGCCACCCGTGATTTTCCGGAAGACTATCGCCTCGGCGAAACCCTGGCGCTGCGTTATGACGAAGTGAAGGACAGCGCGGCGGCGCGCAAGGAATTGCGCCGGGTCATTGATCTGGAACAACACCCGGTAGCCGCCGACGATGAGGACGGCAGCATGGACGCCAGGCGTTATCGCCAGCGCCGCGCTCACGAAACCCTGTCCCGTCGCGACAGTCGCACGCTGGCCAGCACCTGGTCACCGGCCGGCGTCTCGACCAACGACAGCTTCCGCCCCAACGGCACTCTGCGCGACAGCACACGACGCGCCACCTCACAGAACGTACAAGTGGCGATCTGGGACCATGCCCTCGGTGAAGAGCCGAGCCGCGCCGGCAGCACGTTATCGGTTTATGGCCGCGTACTGCTCGGCGGTCAGGGTCGATCGAGTTACGGCGAATCCCTCGGCACCGGCGTGGGTCTGCGCTACAAGCCCTGGGGCACAGCGAACATCAACTTCTACGGCGAGCTCTACAAGCAGAGCTCGTTCGATGACAACGACAATCAGCGCCTGAGCCTGGGACAATTGCTGATTCCTGAAAAACTCGCCGACCAGTTCAACGATCACCGTCAGGACGGTCACACCAGCACCGATTACCTGTTGCGCGCCACGGCCTCGTTTCTTGATCAGGGACGATTCCGCAACGACTGGCGCATCGATGAAAACGATTGGGAGGAACGTTCCCTCTACCTCGACGCCGCGTGGTGGACCAAGGCCGGTGATCACCAATGGCTGTCGCGCTTCCAGCAGGGTCACACCTGGAAGTTGCCGTTCAACGGCGCGCAAACAGTCATGCCGTACGGCTTTCTCGAGTTCGCCAGCCAGGACCCGAACAATGACTGGCGCCAGGACCTGCGCACCGGTATCGGCCTGCGCTGGCAATGGTGGTTCGACGACGACATCTACAATGCTTACCGCGCGCACCTGACGGTTCGTACCGAGTATCAGCAATCCCTGAGCGGCAACCTGTATGAAGGCGGCAACGGTGTGTTGCTGGGTGTGGAGTTGAATTTCTGATGACGCGTTTTCTCCTGGTTTTTTGCCTGTTGTTGAGCAGCACAATGGCCCGCGCCGATGAGCGGATTTTTTACCAACCCCTGAACGTCGACGCCAGTCTGAGCCAGGCGCAATGGCAACGGATCTGGCAGGACACCGCCCAACACGGCGTGCAGACCGTCATCGTGCAATGGACGGCGTACGGTGATTCAAACTTCGGTGGCGTCGATGGCTGGCTCGCCAACAGTTTGAAACTGGCCCACGAGCAAGGCCTGAAACTGGTACTGGGCTTGAGCATGGACCCGGCCTATTACCAGCGTATCGATGAGCTGGACAGTGCCGGGCTCGCGGCTTATTGGCAGGTGCAACTCGGGCAGTCACTGGCCCAGCAACAGCGGCTGCGCCAGGACTGGAAGTTGCCGGTCAGCGGTTGGTACCTGCCGATGGAGCTCGATGATTTTCACTTCCTGGCGGTCGAGCGACGGCAAACCCTGCAGCGCCAGCTCAAGGATTTCGCCGGCAAACTGGATGCACCGCTGCACGTCAGCGCTTTCACGGCCGGCAAACTTGCGCCACAGGTCAATGGCCAGTGGCTCGATGGACTGACGAGCGTCGGTGTTCAAGTGTGGTGGCAGGACGGCGCGGGCACCGGGCGTTTACCGCCGCTGGTGCGCAACGGCTACGCCAGCGCACTGCCCTGCCCGGTCGGCATCGTGCGCGAAGCGTTCCGGCAGGTCAGCGCCGAGGGCCAACCGTTCCGCGCAGAACCGGCCGCCCCGGACGCCTCCTCGGCAGGTTGCCATCCGACGGCGGTTTTTTCCCTGCGTTATCGACCGTGGGGCAAGGTGATTCTCGACAACCAGCGCAAGCAACAGGTCGGCGATGTACAAAACCATTGAAGACGAAGTCCTGAAAAAAGCCGCGCCGGCGGCACTCAAGGCTGAATTCATCCAGCATGAATTCGAACGACTGCATAAATTCTGCCTGCTGATTTATGTCGCCAGCATCGTTATCTGGGTGCTCTTCGATCTGATTGTCAGCTTCATCGGTGGCCAGAGTTTTACCTGGCTGTCGATGCTGTTTCTCGGGGTTTTCACGATCCTGGCGATTGTGCTGCTGTTCACCCGCAAGGCTCGACATTTCCACGTATTGAACCTGCTGTTCGTCTTCGCCATGACCTTGGGCATTCGCCTGGTGATCGACGGCTTGCCCGCCGATTTCCAGCCCGCCTGGCTGGTACTGGCCGCCGCGAGCACGCTGTACAGTGCATCGGTGTTGCCGCTGAGTCGTTGGTCCTTTTACGGCGCGCAAATCATCACCTGGCTGCTGCTCAATCCGTTCTACGACACCCACTTTCACGTGTTTGAGCTGCGGGGGATGATGACGGTCTGCTACGCCGGTTTTCTTTGTGCGATGACCGTCTACAGCTTCCTGAAATTGCGCGAGGCCAAACTCTACAATTTCATCATGTCCCGGTTGCTGCTGGATCAGGCCTACATCGACACACTGACCGAGATCCCCAACCGTCGCTCGTTCATGGCACGCGCCGACAAGCAGTTGCAAGCCGCGCCACGGGAGTCCGACCATTACCTGGCAATGATCGATATCGACAACTTCAAGAAGGTCAACGACGTGTTCGGCCACGACATTGGCGACGAGGTGCTCAAGCGCGTTGCTGCGGACATCAAAGCGGTGATGGCCGACTTTGAATACGCGCGACTGGGTGGCGAGGAGTTTGCGATTTACCTCGCCGGTGTGCGCCGTGAAGACGTCGCCGCCCTGGCTGGCGATCTGTGCCGGGTGGTCCGCGAACAAACCACCCGGCACCCGGTGACCATCAGCATTGGCCTGGCGCGGGTCGCGGAGGGCGACACGCTGAATCAGGCGCTGGTGAAAGCGGATGAAGCGTTGTATGAGTCAAAACATTCGGGGAAGGATCGGTATACGTTTCATCAGTGATGAGCGTATTCGCCAGCAAGCTCGCCTGGATAAATAACGATTTCAAAGGAATCGACAATGGCCGTTGACCAACCCGCACCTGCCCTGAAGGAAATCTTCAACGCCGAGCGCCTCAAGCACATCGCCACCGAGATGACCGCGGTCTACCCCGACTTCAACGCCAAAGCCTTCCTCAAACTGGCCAACGACGGACTGGCCGAGCTGTCCATCATGCAGCGCATGGCCCGGGTCAGCGAATCTCTGCACGCGGTACTGCCGCTGGATTTTGACGAGTCGCTGGAGGTATTGCGCGCCCTCGCCCCGCGCCTGAACAGCGGTTTCGTCAGCATCTCGCTGCCGCATTACGTCGCGACCTATGGCGCCCATGCCTTCGAGCCATCCATGGCTGCGCTCAAATACTTGACCACCTTCGGCTCCGCCGAGTTCGCGATCCGCTATTTCCTGCGCAGTGACCTCAAGCGCGCGTTGGCCGTGATGCACGATTGGTCGCTGGATGAAAACGAACATGTCCGGCGCCTGGCCAGTGAAGGCTGTCGCCCGCGCCTGCCGTGGTCATTTCGCCTGGAACAGATCCAGGCAGACCCAAGCCTCGCCGCCGCGATCCTCGACAACCTCAAGGCGGACGCCAGCCTTTACGTGCGCAAGTCGGTGGCCAACCACCTCAACGACATCACCAAGGACCATCCCGAGTGGGTGCTGGACCTGATCGAAGGCTGGTCGCTGGAGAACAGGCACACCGCGTGGATCGCCAGACATGCGCTACGCAGCCTGATCAAACAGGGCAACCAGCGGGCGCTGGCGATCATCGGCGCGGGCGGCAAGCCCGAGGTCGAAATCATTGACGTGAACGTTGAACCGGCCGTGATTGGCCTGGGGGAGAAAGTCACGTTGTCCTTCAGCGTTAAATCCACGGTCGAGGACAGTCAGCGCCTGGTGATCGACTACGCCATCGATTACGTCAAAGCCAATGGCAGCACCTCGGCGAAGGTGTTCAAGCTCAAGGCATTGACGTTGCCCGGACACGCCACCGCCCTCCTCAGCCGTGGCCAGCACATCAAGGAACTGACGACGCGCCGACATTACGCAGGCAAACATGCGGTGCACATCCTGGTGAACGGCAAACGCCTCGCCAGCACTGCCTTCGAAATCCTCTCCTGAACACGCGGCCCCCTGTAGGAGCGAGGCTTGCCCGCGAAGAGGCCCTTGAGTCTGGTATCAATTTCAAAACCGCCTTCGCGGGCAAGTCGGATCGCCGCACCGCTGCTCCTACAAGGGATCCGGGCCTCGCAGTAGATCCTGTTCACGCTCACACAACTCCACCACGTAATCCCACAACACCCGCAACCGCACGGACTTGTGCAGCTCGCGACGGGTACTGATCCAGTAGCTGCGCTGGATACTTTCATCCGGCAACAACGGCACCAGCTGTGGATCGGCGCTGGCCATGTAGCACGGCAGCACCGCAATCCCCAACCCCGAACGCGCCGCCTGTTGCTGGGCGATCACGCTGGTGCTGTGGAACACCACCTGCGGATTGCGGCAGAAGCTGTTGAGGAACATCAATTCCTGACTGAACAGCAAGTCGTCGACATAGCCGATCCACGCGTGGCGCCCGAGGTCTTCGCGGCTGCGCAACGGTGGCGCCCTGTCGAGGTAAGCCTGGCTGGCATACAGCGCCAGGCGATAGTCGGTGAGTTTGCGCGTGACCAGCATGTCGGCTGCCGGCCGTTCGAGGTGGATGCTGATCTCCGCTTCGCGGTTGAGGATGCTGACAAATCGCGGCACCGCCACCAGTTCCACTTCCAGCCCCGGATAACGTTCGAACAAACCGTTCATGCGACTGGCGAGGAACATGATGCCCAGGCCTTCGGTCACCCCCACGCGAATCTTGCCCAGCGGTGCCGTCGATTGGGTGATCTCTTCCTGGGCCAGCAATGCGACGTTCTCCATCGCTTCGGCGTGTTTGAGCAA
Organism: Pseudomonas sp. GT1P32; assembly: GCF_054897805.1. Classification (NCBI taxonomy): domain Bacteria; kingdom Pseudomonadati; phylum Pseudomonadota; class Gammaproteobacteria; order Pseudomonadales; family Pseudomonadaceae; genus Pseudomonas; species Pseudomonas sp. GT1P32. The sequence goes on along the minus strand of NZ_CM142704.1, from coordinate 561,769 downwards.
CGCTTCACCCGCCGGCGTCAATTCATAGCCCTGGGCGTGCTGGACGAACAGCGCCGTGCCGAGGCTTTTTTCGATGGCCTCGATGTGCCGGGCCACGGTGGCGTGGGTGGTGTTCAAACGGCGGGCAGCGGTGAGCAAACGCCCGCTGCGCTGCAATTCGAGAAAAAACCGCAGGTCATTCCAATCGAACATGAACCGTCCTTAGGGATACGCTGTTTAAAAACGCACAGCGGCTGCGCAAAAACTAACATTCTTTTGACGAAAGCTAACAACTAGGATGATCGACAACAAGAACAACAATACGAGGTCAGGGATGCAGACTTCCCTTGATGAATACGATTACATCGTGGTCGGGGCCGGGCCGGCGGGATGTTTGCTGGCCAATCGATTGTCGGCCAACCCGCAACACCGGGTGCTGCTGCTCGAAGCCGGCGGCCGCGATAACTACGCGTGGATTCACATCCCCGTGGGTTACCTGTTCTGCATCGGCAACCCGCGCACCGACTGGTGCTTCAAGACCGAAGCACAAGCAGGCCTGCAAGGTCGCGCCCTGAGTTACCCGCGCGGCAAGGTGCTCGGCGGCTGTTCCTCAATCAACGGCATGATCTACATGCGCGGCCAGGCCGGCGACTACGACGGTTGGGCGGCCGATGGCAATCCCGGCTGGCGCTGGGACGATGTGCTGCCGCTGTTCAAGAAAAGCGAAAATCATTTTGCCGGCGATTCGCAATTTCACGGCGCCGCCGGGGAATGGCGGATCGAGCGCCAGCGACTGTCCTGGCCGATTCTCGACGCCTTCCGCAGCGCGGCCGAACAAAGCGGCATCGCCAGCATCGATGACTTCAATCAGGGCGACAACGAAGGCTGCGGCTACTTTCAGGTCAATCAGAAGGCCGGGATTCGCTGGAACGCGGCCAAGGCATTTCTCAAACCGGTCCGCCATCGTCCCAATCTCACCGTGCTGACCGACGTTGAAGTCGACCGCGTGCTCCTGGAAAACGGCCGCGCAGCGGCGGTCAGCGCACGCTGGCAGGGTCAGGCGAAAACCTTCAAGGCGCGCAAGGAAATCGTCCTCTGTGCGGGCGCCGTCGGTTCGCCGAGCATCTTGCAACGCTCCGGCATCGGCCCTCGCCCGCTCCTGGAAAAACTGGGCATCGGTGTGGCCCACGAGCTGCCCGGTGTAGGCGGCAACCTGCAGGATCACCTGCAACTGCGGCTGATCTACAAACTGCAAAACGCGCGCACCCTGAACCAGATCGCCGGCAGTGTGTGGGGCAAGATGGGCATGGGGCTGCGTTATCTGTATGACCGCAGTGGCCCGCTGTCCATGGCGCCGAGTCAGCTCGGTGCATTTGCCCGCTCGGGGCCGGAACAGACTTCGGCGAATCTCGAATACCACGTGCAGCCGCTGTCGCTGGAGCGCTTCGGCGAGCCGTTGCATGCCTTCCCGGCCTTCACGGCGTCGGTCTGCGATCTGCGTCCGCAAAGCCGTGGGCGAATCGATATTCGCTCGGTCAACCCGCAGGAGGCACCGCTGATTCAACCCAATTACCTGAGCCATCCGGAAGATTTGCGCGTCGCCGCCGATGCGATCCGCCTGACCCGACGCATCGTTTCCGCGCCTGCCCTGCAAGCGTTCAAACCGGTGGAATACCTGCCCGGCGACAGTTTGCAGAGCGAAGAACAACTGCACGAAGCTGCCGCGCGAATCGGTACGACGATTTTCCATCCGGTCGGCACCTGCCGCATGGGCAATGACGGGGACGCGGTGGTCGATGCCGAATTGAAAGTCCACGGCATCCCCGGCCTGCGTATCGCCGACGCCTCGATCATGCCGCGCATCACCTCGGGCAACACCTGTTCGCCGACGCTGATGATTGCCGAAAAGGCCGCACAACTCATCCTCAACCCCGCCACAAGGAGCCTGACCTCACCAATGGAACTGGTGACCAATGCCTGACCTCCAAACACAAAACCTGTAGGAGCGGGCTTGCTGGCGATAGCGGCGGATCAATCAACATCGATGGCGCCCAAGACACCGCTTTCGCCGGCAAGCCGGCTCCTACAGGGTTGTAGGTAGGGCACAAGAAACATGAACGACGACGATCAACTGTAGGAGCTGGCTTGCCAGCGATAGCGGCGGATCAATCAACATCGATGGCGCCAGATACACCGCTTTCGCCGGCAAGCCGGCTCCTACAGGGTTGTAGGTAGGGCACAAGAAACATGAACGACGACGATCAACTGTAGGAGCCGGCTTGCTGGCGATAGCGGCGGATCAATCAACATCGATGTCACCCGATGCACGGACAGTAGCGGCACCAGCCCACAAGGCCGGCGCCGACAGTGGAACAACAAAAACAATCACTGTGAGGGATACCGATATGTCAGAACACGTTCAATCTCTGGAAATCACGCGCAGCACCGATGCCAGCCGTGACACCCGCAAAGTCATCTTCGCTTCGTCACTGGGAACGGTGTTCGAGTGGTACGACTTTTTCCTCTACGGCGCCCTCGCGGCGGTGATCAGCAAACAGTTTTTCGCCGGGGTCAACGACACCACCGCGTTCATCTTTGCACTGATGGCGTTCGCCGCCGGCTTTATCGTGCGGCCCTTCGGTGCGCTGGTGTTCGGGCGGCTGGGAGACATGATCGGGCGCAAATACACCTTCCTCGCCACCATCGTCCTCATGGGCGTCGCGACGTTTTGCGTCGGGTTGCTGCCGACTTACGCGAGCATCGGCATCGCCGCGCCGATCATCCTCGTGGTGCTGCGCATGCTTCAGGGCCTGGCCCTGGGCGGTGAGTACGGCGGCGCTGCGACCTATGTCGCCGAACACGCGCCCATCGGCAAACGCGGTTTCCACACCAGCTGGATTCAGTCCACCGCGACCCTCGGCCTGCTGCTGTCGTTACTCGTGGTGCTGGGTTGCCGCTACTTCACAGGTGACCAGTTTGAAGTCTGGGGCTGGCGGATTCCGTTTCTGTTTTCCATCGTGCTGCTGGGCATCTCGACCTGGATTCGCCTGAGCCTGCACGAATCGCCTGCGTTCGTGAAAATGAAAGAGGAAGGCAAACTCTGCAAATCGCCACTGCGTGACTCCTTCGGCAAATGGGAAAACCTCAAGGTCGTACTGATCGCGCTGTTCAGCATCAACGCCGGGCAAGCGGTGACGTTTTATGCAGCGCAATTCTACGTGCTGTTCTTCCTCACCCAGTTCCTGAAAATGGACCCGGCCCTGGCCAACAGCCTGCTGATCGTCAGCGTGATCATCGGCGCGCCGTTCTTCATTTTCTTCGGTTGGCTGTCGGACAAGGTCGGGCGCAAACCGGTGCTGATGATCGGCCTGTTGCTGGCCACCGCGCTGTACTTCCCGATTTTCAAGACCCTGGCCCATTACGCCAACCCGGCGATCGACCAGGCCAGCCGTCAGGCACCGATTACCGTACTGGCCGACCCGGCGACCTGCACCTTCCAGTTTGATCCGGTGGGCAAGGCGAAATTTGACAGCCCGTGTGACAAGGTCAAAACCTTCCTGGTGAAACAGGGCCTGCCCTACAGCAGCGAAGCGGCCCCGGCCGGCAGCGGCGTGCAGGTCAGCGTTGGTGACGTGAAGCTCGATGGCTTTGACGAAGCGGCCCTGCGGGGTGCGGTGACCCTGGCCGGGTATCCGTCAAAAGCCGACGTCCAGTTGATCAACAAACCAATGATCGTGGCGCTGATCGTCGCGCTGATCATCATCTCGGCCATGTGCTACGGGCCGCTGGCGGCGTTGATGGTCGAGCTGTTTCCGACGCGCATTCGCTATACCTCGATGTCCCTGCCGTATCACATTGGCAATGGGTGGTTTGGCGGGTTTTTGCCGACGGTGTCGTTTGCGTTGGTGGTTTACACCGGGGACATCTTTTACGGGCTTTGGTACCCGGTGGTGATTACTGCGGTGAGCCTGGTGGTGGGGATGATCTGTTTGCGTGAGACCAAGAATGTGGATCTGGATACTAACTGAGGGCTGGTTGGTGTTCCGGTGGTTGGGGGCATGTCCGTTATTTCGGTGATGGCTGCTGGCGGTTTCGCCCTTACGGCGAGTCACTTGCAGAAGCGGCAAGTAACCAAGCGCTCTTGCCCCTTTCGTTCGGTGCCTCGCTGTGGCTCGGCATGCCCTCGCTCCGGTCCTGCTCCGTGGGCCCGCCGCCATCGGCCATCCCTGGCCGGGGGCGGCTAACCCGGCATCCATGCCGGGTTGCCCACTGCGCAGAACCTCCACTCGGCCTCTCGAGGGGGCGCTCAGATCAAAAGCTGAAGGCGAGCTAACGCTCGGCCTGATGAGTGGTGAGAATCAAAAGCGTATGCCGATCTCTGTAGGAGCCGGCTTGCCGGCGAAAAGCGTCGGGACAACGCGTTCATTCAGACAGCACGCGTTATCGTTGGCGTCCATCGCCAGCAAGCTGGCTCCTACAATTTTTGAATCGTGTGAACCCAATCCCATGTAGGAGCCGGCTTGCTGGCGATAGCGGTGGGTCAGTCGACGCATGTATTGGCTGGACGGACGTCATCGCCAGCAAGCCGGCTCCTACAGGGGAATGTGCAAACATCCAAAATTAGTGCAGCCACCACAATGCGGGAGCGCGCACGACCGAAGAGCCAGGTCGGCTTTCAGGCCGCCTCGGCGGCTGTGGCGGTAGTCGCCCCCTCGAGAGGCCGAGTGCAGGTTCTGCGCAGTGGGCAACCCGGCATGGATGCCGGGTTAGCCGCGCACGGCCAAGGATGGCCGATCGCGGCGGGCCCACGGAGCAGGACCGGAGCGAGGGCATGCCGAGCCACAGCGAGGCACCGAACGAAAGGGGCAAAAGCCCTTGGTTACTTGGGGCTCTTCCAAGTGACTCGCCGTAAGGGCGAAACCAATCGCCGCCGTGACCGCAGCAACGGATATGTACACCGTCAAAAAAACTCGTCGCCTGAAACAGAGCTATCGCCGGCAAGCCAGCTCCTACAATTTGATCGGCGCACACTTGCAAGAGACGGGTCGCACCGTCACCCCCACAATGATTCCGGGAACATCTGCGAAAAACAGAATTACCGCAAACACGAGCCGTTTTCGCTACTCTGGCTCCAAGCACCCATCGCCCCGCCACTCACCCGACCGAGGCACCATGATCATTTCATCCGCATCCGACTATCGCGAGGCAGCCCGCCGCAAACTCCCCCGGTTCTTGTTCGATTACATCGATGGAGGCGCTTATGCGGAGCACACACTGAGGGCCAACAGCGCCGACCTGACAGGCATCAGCCTGCGTCAGCGCATTCTGAAAAACGTCGAAACCCTGAGCCTGCAAACCACCCTCTTCGACCAGCCCCTCGCAATGCCGATCATCCTGGCGCCGGTAGGCCTGACAGGCATGTTCGCCCGTCGAGGCGAAGTACAAGCCGTGAAAGCGGCGCAAAACAAAGGCATTCCCCTGTGCCTGTCGACAGTCTCGGTGTGTTCGATCGAGGAAGTGGTGGCGCAAAGCCAACAATCCATCTGGTTCCAGCTGTACGTGCTGAAAGACCGGGGCTTCATGAAAAATGCCCTGGAACGGGCCAAGGCTGCCGGGGTGAAGAACCTGGTGTTTACCGTCGACATGCCCACGCCCGGTGCGCGTTACCGGGATGCGCACTCAGGCATGTCCGGACCGTTTGCGTCATCGCGGCGAATGCTTCAGGCGATGACCCGACCCGACTGGGCCTTCAACGTCGGTGTCATGGGACGCCCGCACGATCTGGGCAACATCTCGAAGTACCTTGGCAAAGCCGTCACGCTCGAAGACTACATGGGCTGGCTGGCGAACAACTTCGACCCGTCGATCAGCTGGAGCGATCTGGAGTGGATTCGTGACTTCTGGAAAGGCCCGATGATCATCAAAGGCATTCTCGATCCTCAGGACGCGCGAGACGCCGTCAGCTTTGGCGCGGACGGCATTGTGGTGTCGAACCATGGCGGACGACAGCTGGACGGCGTGCTTTCCACTGCCAAGGCATTACCTCCCATCGTACAAGCGGTGGGGAATGATCTGACGGTGCTGGTCGACTCGGGGATCCGCTCGGGGCTCGATGTCGTGCGGATGCTGGCCCTGGGCGCGAAAGGTGTATTGCTGGGGCGGTCCATGGCCTATGCCCTGGCCGCCGACGGTCAACGCGGCGTGGAAAACATGCTGGATATTTTCGCCAAAGAGATGCGCGTGGCGATGACGTTGACCGGGGTGACTTCGATTGCTCAGATCGATGAGTCGACGCTGGTGCAGGCGGTTCGTGAACTGAACGCCTGATCGTAAAAACGCCCTGTCAATGCAGGGCGTTTTCAATCACTCGACGTCTTTGAGAATCTCGAACTTCACCTGATCGGGATAGAACGCAATGTAACCGCGAATCTGTTCTACCGACACTTTGGGATCTTCATAGCTCCACGCCGCATTCGCGCCCTCATGCCCCGGGATCTGCAGGCTGAAATAGCTCGCATCGCCCTTGTAGGGGCAGTAACTGGTGTGGTCGGTGCGGGCAAAATATTTCTCGTCGATATCCTCCCGGGGCACGTAGTACACCGGAGGGTAATTGGCCTCCAGCAGCACCAGCGCGCGCGCCGACGCAGCCACCTGAATGCCGTGAAACTTCACCAACAGACAGCCGGGCTGCTCGGCGATGGTAATGACAGGGCTAGGACCGGAGCTTTTCATGAAATGCGTTCCTCGGGACGATGAAAAACCTGTGGGAGCGTGCGATGCGGCGATCCGAATTGCCCGCAATGGGTCGCACAGTGCCCCAAAACTTGAGAACACAGCTTCGTCAGGTATAACCCAGATTTCGTCAGCGCGACGGCTTCACAGCCGAACGGGACGCTGAAGCTATCCGTCGGTGGACCGGCACAAGCGGACCAACGGCCCAATTACGCTGAAACATCGTCTACGATCAATAGCACCGTTGACATCCCTGCTTCGCAGTCAGGTCGTCGTGGCGTGGGGGTTCGAGTCTCAGAAGCTTGAGGGTCACCAACATGCCGGCCAGCCGATTTTCCCTCGATCAAACGTTGATCACCCTCGACGCACGCCCGGATCGCCTCGATCTGCGTGATCGCCTGTTCACTCCACGAATCCAGTCGCTGCCGCCCTCCTGGCCCGCCGACAAGGACATCGCTGCCGAACTGTCGGGATACCTGGCCAGAGACATGGTGCTGTTCCAGGGTAACGAGGGCGCGTGCACCGGGTTCGGCCTGGCGGCGGTGGTCAACTTTCTGTTGTGGCGGCGGGACCGTACGGCCACCAAGACCAGCCCGCGCCAGCTCTATCACCTGGCCAAGCTGTATGACGAATGGCCCGGCGAGGACTACTCGGGTTCAAGCTGTCGCGGCGCGTTGAAGGGCTGGCACAAGCACGGTGTCTGCGCGCAGGAATTATGGCCCTACACCGTCAAGCCCGATGGCTCGGTGCCGGCGTTCGAGGCACCGGCCGAGAATTGGGCCGCCGATGCCGTGACCCGGCCGCTGGGTGTCTACTACCGCGTGGAAAAGGACGATGTCACCGCGATGATGGCGGCGTTGTATGAAGCCGGCGCGCTTTACGTCTCGGCCAACGTGCATCAGGGTTGGGCACTGATGCGACCCAAAAGCAAAAAAAGCCCGGTGGCGGCGTTTGAAAGCATATCGCAACTGCCTGTAATCAAAGCGTCGGCGAACACCCAGGGCGGCCATGCCTTTGCCTTGATCGGCTACACCAGCCAGGGTTTCATCGTGCAGAACTCCTGGTCGACCGACTGGGGATTTTCCGGCTTCGCTATCCTGACCTTCGAAGACTGGCTGGCCAATGGCACCGACGCCTGGACCGTGGGCCTTGGCGTACCGATCGAACACGGCGGGCTCTCCCCGGACTCGCGCCCGTCACGCGCCAGGGCCGATGTTCAATCACCGTTTCGCAACGCCCTGTCGAGCTCCGTTGCCAAGCGTGAAGGCTTTTCGTTGTTCACCGCCAGCTCGCGGGACTCAGAACGCAAAGGACCCGCGCTGCTGACCAAAGATCAGGCGTACGGCCTGACCATCGTCATGGAAAACAACGGCAGCATCGGCCCCCGGCTGACCGATGTGGAGAACGTCCGCGCCGGCGTCAAACGGATCGTCTACGAAGCACCTCGCGCCTGGTACGACAAGCTGCCGGCGGCCAACAAACCCCCGGTGCTGCGCATCGCCATTGTGGCCCACGGGGGGCTTAACTCCGAACAGGACTCCATCAACCGGATCTGTGCGATGGCGCCCTACTTCCTGGAAAACGGCATCTATCCGCTGTTTATCACCTGGCGTACCGGGGCGCTCGAAACACTCGCGGATATCATCCAGGACACGCTGCCCGGGGTGTTCGAAGCAGGCGGCATCAGCGACGTGCTGAAATTGATCAAGGACAAAACCCTTGAAGGGCTTGATCGCACGGTCGAGTTGGCGACCAAGAAGCTCGGTGGCGATCAGTGGAGCCAGATGAAGCAGAACGCCGAAGCCGCTGCCGTATCGGGTTTCACCCCGCGAGGCTTGGTGGAAATGGCGGACAACCTGAAAAAGCTGATCGACGACATGGGCCAGAAAAAAGTCGAGTTGCATCTGATCGGCCACTCGGCAGGGTCGTTGATCAATGGCCACCTGATTCGCCTGCTATGGGCCCGGCAGTTGCCGACCGAGACTTCGACGCTGATGGCCCCGGCGTGCACTCTGGACTTCGCCAACCAGACCTATCGCAAGGTCATCGAGGACGGCGGGCTCAAGCGCAAGGACTTCCACATTCACCTGATGTCCGATCAGCGCGAACAGGCGGATAACGTCATTGGCGCGTATCACAAATCGCTGCTCTACCTGGTTTCCCGCGCCTATGAAGAACTGCAACGCATGCCGCTGCTCGGGATGGCCAAAGCCCTGGATAAAGACTTCCAGGATTTCAGCGACCCCGACCTCGCGGAATGGAACATCGCCGCCAAAAACATGACTGAACAGTGGAACCGGTTTTACTGGGGCAACGCGATCCCGGCCGGTTTCGCCGCAACGGGCCGAGGCCTTCCCGATGCGTTCGCGTCCACGTTGCACATTTTCAACGACCCGAAAATGAACTACGGCGCGGGGGTCAAGGCGGACACTTCCCACGGCGGGTTCGACAATGACATCAACGTCATCACCAGCGTTTTGCTGACGATTTTGCGGCTTGCACCGGGCACGAAACTCGCGCAACCGGTGGTTAACCTGAACTACTGAACAACGCCCACCTGACGGAGCGAGCTTGCTCGCTCCTACAAAGGGCATTGCAATGACCAGAAACGCACGAGCTGTACATCCATACAGATAAAGATTGCTCCATCGCTCTTCAGCGGCCATTCTGTGCACCTCCCGGCAATTGATGAACGATGGTGGTTATGCGGCTGTACCTCTGTGAAAAACCTTCCCAGGCCAAAGACATTGCGGCCGTGCTCGGCGCCCGGCGTCGCGGCGACGGCTGCTGGTTGGGAACGGACGTCACGGTGACCTGGTGCATCGGCCATCTGCTGGAAACCGCGCCACCGGATGCCTACGACGCACGCTACAAGCGCTGGGTGCTGGCGGATCTGCCGATCATTCCGGACAAATGGAAAATGACCGTCAAACCGCGCACCGCCAGTCAGTACAAGGCGGTCAAACGCTTGCTCGGCGAGGCCGATGAACTGGTGATCGCCACCGACGCCGACCGTGAAGGCGAAATGATCGCCCGGGAACTGGTGGAGCATTGCCGTTATCGCGGGCCGATCCAGCGGTTGTGGCTGTCGGCGCTGGACGATGCGTCAATCCGCAAGGCTTTGGCTGCGCTGAAGCCGGGGGCAGAGACCTTCAGCCTTTATCATTCGGCATTGGGCCGTTCACGGGCCGACTGGCTGATCGGCATGAACATGAGCCGGTTGTTCACGCTGCTGGGGCGCCAGTCCGGTTATCAGGGCGTATTGCCGGTCGGTCGAGTGCAAACGCCGACCCTGCGCCTGGTGGTGGACCGCGACCGCAGCATCGCCGATTTCGTCCCCGTGGCTTACTGGGCCATCGACGTGCAGCTGCTGCACGATGGCACCGCGTTCACCGCACAGTGGCGTGCGCCATCCGACGTTTGCGACGATCAGGATCGCTGCCTCAATCAGGCTCTCGCACAACAAGCTGCGGCGGCGATTGGCAACGCGGCGAGCGCCCGGGTGATCAAACTGCGCACCGAGCGCATGCGCGAAGTGGCGCCGTTGCCGTTCGATCTGGGCACCTTGCAGGAAGTCTGTTCGAAGAAACTCGGGCTTGGCGCTCAGGAAACCCTCGACATCGCCCAGGCACTCTACGAAACCCACAAAGTCATCACCTACCCTCGCAGCGACTGCGGTTACCTGCCGGTGAGTCAGCACAGTGAAGCGCCCGGTATTCTCGCCGCCCTGCGGCACGCAGATCCGACGCTGAACGCCTTGCAGGACCACCTTGAACCGCAACGGCGCTCACGGGCCTGGAATGACGCCAAGGTCAGCGCTCACCACGGCATCATCCCCACGGCTGCGGCAAAGAACCTGGATCGACTGGTGGGCAAGCAGCGAGCGGTCTACACGCTGATCCGCGCGCGGTATCTGGCGCAGTTTCTGCCCAACCATGAATACGACCGGACCCAGGCCGACTTCGACTGTGCCGGCGAAGCCTTGCGCGCGGTCGGCAAGCAGATCGTCGAACCCGGCTGGAAACGCGCCCTGCCCGAGGCCCTTGCTCCGGCCAAGGGCCGCGAAGTACCGGCGCCGCAAACACTGCCGACATTGAGCGAAGGCCGTGATTGCGCGGTGGCCGAAGTGAAGCTCAAGGACCTCTGGACGCAACCGCCCAAACCGTTTACCGAAGGTGATTTGATCAAGGCGATGAAGAACGTCGCCAAGCTGGTGGAGGATCCACTGCTGAAACAGAAACTCAAGGACACCACCGGGATTGGCACCGAAGCCACCCGCGCCTCGATCATTCAGGGCCTGCTCGACCGTGGTTATCTGATCAAGAACGGCAAGGCCCTGGCCGCCACCCCGGCGGCATTCAGCCTGATCGACGCCGTGCCGCGCGCGATTGCCGACCCGGGCACCACAGCGATCTGGGAGCAGGCGCTGGACATGGTGCAGAGCGGCGAAATGAGCCTGGAAGAGTTCGTCACCAAACAGGCGGCGTGGATGAGCAAGCAGGTTGCCCGCTGCTCCGGCCTGAGCCTGAGCATCAGCGGGCCTGCAAGCCCTGCCGGGCGAGGTGCCACACCCTGGAAAAACAAACGCAAGCCGGCCAAACGCAAGCCATCGACCGGCGCCAAACGTGCAGCAAAACCGCCGGGTAAAGCTTGATGGCACTTCGAATGGACAGCGATGGTCTAGTGTTCTTCAAGCCCGGCTACAACCCTGTTTCCTGAAAAGGCATCGACCATGATTATCGTGCACCACCTGAACAACTCCCGCTCCCAGCGCATTCTGTGGCTGCTGGAAGAACTGGCCATCCCTTACGAACTGAAACTCTATCAGCGCGATCCGAAAACCAACCTGGCCCCGCCGGAACTGAAAGCGATCAACGCCCTGGGTAAATCGCCGGTCATCGAAGACGGCACGCAGAAACTGATTGAGTCCGCCGCAATCATCGACTACCTGATTCGTCGCCATGGCGAGGGTCGCCTGCAACCCGATCCGACCACCCCGGCCTACGATGAATACGTGCAGTGGCTGCATTTTGCCGAAGGCTCGGCCATGTTGCCGTTGATGCTGAACCTGTACGTCGGACGTCTCGGTGAAGCCGGCGCACCGCTGCATCCGCGGATCAACTCGGAAGTGGCCAACTACCTCGGTTATCTGAACACGGCGCTGAGCCAGTCCGATTACCTGCTGGGCAAGGAATTCAGCGCAGCCGATATCCAGATGAGTTTTATTGGCGAAATCGCCCGCGCCCAGGGCAAGCTCGGCGACTACCCTCATGTAGCGGCCTGGATCGAGCGCTTCCAGGCGCGCCCGGCGTATCAAGCCGCACTGCAGAAAGGCGGCAAATACGACTTCGCGCCTCACTGATTGATCCCGCTCTGAACAGGAGCCAGTCCGCATGCCCTCGATAGAACTGCACGCCGCTCAGCGCGACGAACTGGAAACGCTCGAAAACCTGATGCAGTTCTATATGTACGACCTCAGTGAGTGGCTGCCGCTCAAACTCGGCGGGCATGGCTTCTTCCACATCCAGTCGCAACAGGACTATTGGCGCGAACCCGCAACCCGCCCGTACCTGATCAAGGTCGACGGGGAGCTGGCGGGTTTTGTGACCGTGGATGACAACACCCATCTGTCTGGCGCCCAGTACAACATCGGCTACCTTTTTGTCAGCCGACGCTTTCGTGGCCAAGGAGTCGCGACGTTTGTCATTTCTACCCTCTTGAGCCAGCTGCCCGGGCAATGGCAGATTTTCCACATCGACGCCAACCCGCCTGCACGGCAGTTCTGGGCCCGTGTGATACCTGAGCTCACGGGTGGCGCGTTCTCCAGGCATCAGCAACCAGTAGACGGTTACCCCTGCACCTTTTACCGCTTTCAAAGCGCGCCGCCACCGTCCTGAGTGGCGCTTTTTCCCTGTTGCTTTCTAATTCCAAACAGCTTTGTCCGACAATATGTAGTGACTGAAAATAATCACTACAAAACCGTTGACGCCTCCGATTTGCCCTTGCATGATGCAGACATCTCCCCGATCGGGAGTACAGCAACATGTTTGAGCAAGCTCGTCTGACCGCCGAGCTGTTTTTCCCGGATACACGCTGCCCACAAGGCAGATTGAAGAAGCTGACCTGGCCCGAACGTCCAGTACAAGGACGAGAAGCGCTGGCGATCAATCCTCATGAAGCTTGTGGCCGACCCTGAAAACGTCGGCAGTGGCTTGAAGGTATTCGCTGCTTCTCTTCGTTGTGACGCTATTGCGTAGCAGTTATTCAACACGACTACATGCAACAGACGCGGGACCCCGTCACTCTCGACGGCCGACCGCTGACGTCCTGGTTTCGGTGCCAGGGATCAACTAACCGATGGGCTACCTGTATTAGCGAATCAACTTTGAAAGATCACCAAATGGTCAAGGGGCATATTATGAATCTGAACAATCAACCTACTATCGATGAACTGGCTCGTATGTTCGCTGCGCAAAAAGACAGCCACGACAGCCACATTCTGTGGATCAGCAAATCGGGCCAGGTTCATATCGATTGCCTGTCGCCGCATGCCCATGAATCCGAGTTCGACCAGAACAACCAGAACCTGTTGGCCCGACTGAAGATGTACCGTCGCGGCCAGGGTTATGTCGGCAAGAAAGCAGCAGCCGACAAGGACTTCATCGGCAATGTCCTGCAAACGCTGAAGCAGGCCTGGGACTCGATGCAGAACCAGAATGAAGTTCGGGTGATTGATCGGTTCTACTGATAAACCCAATGATGTAGGAGCCGGCTTGCCGGCGATGGACTCAACTACACCGTGGTGACACAGTCAGTACGCGTTATCGTTAACGACCATCGCCGGCAAGCCGGCTCCTACAATGGGCTGAATGGGTGTTCAAGCCAATGAAGGCCCCATAAAAAAGGCCCCGCTCGAATAAACGAGCGGGGCCTTTTTGTTTGTCTCCGGTTTGCCAAACAAAGCTATTGTTAAGCGTATCCGCTGTTGGTCCCAGGAGACTTGCGATGAAAAACAAGCTGATATTCCCGCTGTTGCTGGTTCTGACAAGTGTTGCTCAGGCAAACAGCGTCGACGGTGTCCCGTCATTCGCGGTGGAGTGCCCTGGCAAGTTTCTCGTCCAGGGGGATCAGGATGGGCCGGTCATGATCAACGGCAAGGAAGCCGACACCAAAATCATCAGTGAGCGCCACTTCGAAGCCAAAGGCTCCGGTATCACCCTGACAATTGTCCTCGCCGATGATGATTCGGTCGCCGTGACCGCCACCGGCAAGGCCTCCAACGGCGTGTGCCAGTCAGTGGATGACTGACGTCGCCTCAGCGCTTCCCAGCACCAGCTCCATGAAGGCCACCGACGCCGCACTGTGGTAGTTGTTTTTGCGCCGCAGCAGCGCGGCCCCGCGCTTGGGCGCCTCCCCCAGCAACGGGATCCTGCGTAACGCGCGGTCCTGAGTGGCGATGGGTTCCGGAAGGATGGTGGCGATCGCCGTGTGGCGGATGACTTCCAGCAAGGTGCTGACCGAGTTCACCTCGATGGCCACTTTTGGCGTGATCCGCTGCTCAGCGAAATAATCATCGATTCGGGTTCGGGTGACGAAATCCGTGGCCAACAGGGCAAATTCCAGCTGGGCCACCGCTTCAGCGGATAACGCGACCCGGCTTTCGTACAACGGATGATCCCGCCCGACCATCACGCCCAGCGTCTCGGTAAACGCCGGGATCGACTCGATGTCAGCATTCCTGACCTGATCAAATGCAATGGCGATGTCCAGCGAGTCATCCAGCAGCCCGGCTTCGATGCCGTCCATCGACAACTCGAAAATCTCCAGGTGGATGTTCGGATAGCGCGCCACGTAGTCGCGCACCAACGGCCCGACCAGATACGCCATGAACGTCGGCGTCATCGCCAATCGCAACGTCCCCCGGGACAAGTCCTTCACGTCATGCAACGCCCGTTTACCCGCCTCCAGTTCCACCAGCACCCGCCGAGCGCACTCGATGTAGGCCTCACCCGCATCGGTCGGCTTGACCGTGCGCGAGGTGCGGTCGAACAGGCTCACGCCGAGGGTTTCCTCCAGTTGGCGGATCTGTTGCGACAAGGTCGGTTGGGACACGTGCAATGCCTCGGCAGCACGGGTGAAGCCGCCGTGGTCGGCGACCGCCAGCAAGTAGCGCAAATGTCGGAGCAACATCGGGATCAACCTATAGGCAGGGCTTATGCAATGCATTGTATATCGGTCTTGGACGCTATGAATCAATCGGCAGAAGATTGCTTCACACCCAAGCAGTACTCAACCCGAGAGGAGATTCACCATGCAACAGTCCCACGCTTACAACGACCCGAGCCTGACCCTGACCACCTCGATCCTCGATGCCAAGGCGCGTAAAAACCTGTCGTGGCAGGACCTGACCGACGGCACCGGCCTCGGCCTGGCCTACGTCACCGCCGCCCTGCTCGGTCAGCACCCGCTGCCGGAAAGTGCCGCCAAAGTGATTGGCGAGAAGCTCGACCTGGACGCCGACGCCGTGGCCCGCCTGCAAATCATTCCACTGCGCGGCAGCCTCTCTGGCTTGCCGACCGACCCGACCATCTACCGCTTCTACGAAATGATCCAGATCTACGGCACCACGCTCAAAGCCCTGGTTCATGAACAGTTCGGCGACGGCATCATCAGCGCGATCAACTTCAAGCTCGACATGAAAAAAGTTGAAGACCCGGAAGGCGGCTCCCGCGCCGTGATCACCCTCGACGGCAAGTTCCTGCCACTGCGTCCTTTCTGAGTTGACCCCGGCCCGCACTCAAGTGCGGGCCTGTTCCAGAACCCCACTTGTTTCTTTGTTCACCACATTGGCCTGGAGGATGCCCCATGAAAAAAATTCTGTTGGTGCTGTCGTTGTTAGCGGGCATGTCTGCCCAGGTTCACGCGAAGGAAACGGCCGTCGCCTACGAGTACGGCATGAAACTGGACATCGCGCATGTCGTGAGCATCACGCCGATTGCCAATGAATGCGGGGTTGTCCCCGTGGAAATGACGTACCAGGACTCCACAGGCGCCACTCACATTCTGGACTACAGCGTGTTTGGCACCGGCTGCTCGAACTGATCCCCCATCATTTGAAAGGAAATTCCCCCATGAAAGCGCTCATCGACGGTTTTTTGAAGTTCCAGACGGAAGCCTTCCCGCAACGGACCGACCTGTTCAAACACCTGGCCACCACGCAACACCCCGGCACGCTGTTCATCACCTGTTCCGACAGCCGTGTCGTGCCGGAACTGCTGACTCAGCAGGAACCCGGCGAACTGTTCGTGATCCGTAATGCCGGCAATATCGTGCCCTCCTACAGCCCGCATCCGGGCGGTGTATCGGCCACGGTCGAATACGCGGTGGCCGTACTGGGCGTCACCGACATCGTGATTTGCGGCCATTCGGATTGCGGCGCGATGACAGCCGTCGCCAGCTGCAAATGCATGGATCACCTGCCCGCCGTCAGCGGCTGGTTGCAACATGCGGAATCGGCGAAAGTCATCAACGAATCCCGGCCTCATGCCAGCGACGCGGCAAAAGTGAGTTCGATGGTGCGGGAAAACGTGATCGCGCAACTGGCGAACATTCAGACGCACCCGAGCGTGCGACTGGCTCAGGAAAAAGGCCTGCTGAACCTGCATGGCTGGGTCTACGACATCGAAACCGGGTCGATCGATGCACTGGATGCCAACAGCCGCACGTTCGTGTCACTGGTCGAACACCCGAGCACGTGCGCCGTTCATGGCAAAGCGGTTGAAGCGGCTTGATCCGTGCACCAGAGGGCCATCGCCCTCAGCTGGCACCGTGCAGCCAATCAACATCCGCGCTCAATAACCGCGAAGTGAAAATGCAGCGCGCCCGACTCACGGAAGCGCTGCACCCCGCTTTATTTGTCTTCCGGTTTGGTTGACGAGGATGGCCGGATCTCCGGGTTTTCCTCGGCGTTGGGCGGTGTTGGAAAGCTTCCGGGCGTGAACACGTGAGTCAGCAATTCCCTGGCATCGATTTCATTGACACCACTTACCGTGCGAGCCAGCGCAACAGCCTGCTCACATTGCTTATGAGTGTTGACGCGACCACTCAACATCACCATTCCCGCAAGGGTTTTGACATGGACTTGCAGGCTAAGGGTCGGATCGGCCAACGCCATGGCCGACTTCACCCGGGCTGTCAGCCACGCATCGTGCGCGGCCATTTCCAGCTGATGAGAGTAATGCTCGAAGGATTGAAGTTTCATGGCGGACCTCTGTCTCAAGACGCAGTCGCAGACATCCTTAATTATAGTGCGGTCTGCGCTTGAGGTCGGGCTCTCAGCGTTTGACCGACAGATCGATCTGCGTCATGCGACTACGGATCGTGAACACGCCATCGCCCGAAAGAATCGCGCTGCGAGCAAACAGACGACCACTCTCCCAGTTTGAAAGCCCCAGTTCCGGTTTATTCAGCGCGTATTGCCCGTCGACCCAACGGGTAATCCCGTTGCCGACAAAAGGCGCGTTGACTGCGTTGTAGAAGCGCTCATGCGCCTCGGCATTTTCACTGATCAATGACACGGTGAATTGCGGGCTGTAGCGATTGAACAAGGCGATGGCCTGGCCCAGGTCGTCGACGATCTTGAGGCTGACTTCCGGGGTTTCTTCCCACTCCCACTCGCGGCCCAACTGGTCTTCGGGCAGTGGTTCGGCCAACGCTTCGGTCTGGTAGCCGTCAGGGCGATAGACCTCGACGGTTGCGGTGCGCCAACGGCCCGGCAAATACGTTTCGCTGCCCTCGACGATGTGCAACTTGCAGCCCTCTTCCCGGGCGCTGCCGGCTTTTTCCAGGGCGTCCAGAAACAGCGGCACCAGTTCGGCGGCGCGATCGCGGTGGATCAGGCAGACGTTCAGGGTGTTGCAGACTTTACGGTCCAGGGAATTGCGCACGACGGCGGCAAAGCGCTTGGCGTCGGCGTCCTTGTCGGCGACCAGCCAGGCGCCACCGGTGCCATGCAGGCTGACGGCAGTGCCGACCTGTTGCGCGATGCTGCCCAACTGACTGACCGCACGCCCCGAACCACGGGCCACCGCCAACGACAGGCGACGGTCGGCGAACATGGCCCAACCGGCGGCGTGATTGATACTTTCCACCAGCGACACTGCGCCCACCGGCAAACCGGCCTCACTCAATGCCGGATTCAACGCGTGGGTGACAATGGCTTGCGCCGTGCCCAAGGCATCGCTGCCAATGCGCAGCACCGCGGTGTTGCCGGTGCGCAACACGCCGGCGGCGTCGGCGAAAACATTCGGCCGGCCCTCGAAGACGAAGGCGACGATGCCCAACGGCGAAACCACCTGTTCGACCTTCCAGCCGTCATGCTCGACGCAACTGATCACTTTGCCGCGCGTGGCTGGCGCATCGCGCCAGGCCCGGAGGCCCGCGATCATGTCGCGGCGCATGCGTTCATCGGCCAGCAACCGTGTGGTTGAGCGTCCGCGCGACTTGGCCCACTCGATGTCGGCGCGGTTGGCAGCTTCGATCAAGTCCCAGCAGTCCTGGTTTTCCAGGCGCTGGGCAAAAAGGTCGAAAAACGCACTGATCGCCTGATCGGAAACGGCGGACATCGCCGTAAACGCCGCTTCAGCCCGCTCAATCGCGACCGCCGCCGCTTTCTGGTCCGCAACGGGAATCAGCAACAACTCGCCGCTGACCTGCTCCACCAACAGGTGGTCCCCGGGCTGAAAGCGCAAGGCCAGTTCGGGGCTGACCACAGTGACGCGGTTACCAGCGAAAGGGATTGGCGTGCCAGCGACTAGACGTTCGAGCGCAAGAGACATGAAGCGGTTTCACCATGCAATGGGCGGTCGGAAAATGTATAGCAAATTCCCAGGAGCGTCATTAACCGCTGGCCAACCGACGCATTTCGCTCGATTCCTCGCTAATGCTCGGCCTGATGAGTGGTGAAACGCGAAAACGTACGCAGATCCCTGTAGGAGCCGGCTTGCTGGCGATGGCGTTCGTCCAGGCGATAAACATGTCGACTGACCCACCGCTATCGCCAGCAAGCCGGCTCCTACAGGGAATCGCGTTTGCTTTTGCTTCTCACCACTCATCAGGCCGAGCGTTAGCTCGCCTTCAGCTTTTGATCTGAGCGCCCCCTCGAGAGGCCGAGCGCAGGTTCTGCGCAGTGGGCAACCCGGCATGGATGCCGGGTTAGCCGCCCCCGGCCAGGGATGGCCGATGGCGGCGGGCCCACGGAGCAGGACCGGAGCGAGGGCATGCCGAGCATTAGCGAGGCACCGAACGAAAGGGGCAAGAGCCCTTGGTTACTTGGGGCTCTTCCAAGTGACTCGCCGTAAGGGCGAAACCAATAGCAGCCGAAACCAAAGAAACGGATATGTACCCCATCCCAAAAAAAACCAAACCTCCATCCGCCCTGTTTACTCGCTCCGAACACGCCCGGCCTGCACCGCCAACAAAGCAACCGATGATCGCAATCCCCGCTGCCCGTCCCCCCGCGCTCCTACGCTAAAAGAGGAACATCAGCGTTTCCTTTTCCCAAGGAGGCCGTCATGAACGATGAATTCAGAAGTCATGGCGCGGCGCTGGACGATGAAGGCCTGGCCAATGCGCTGGACCTGGCCAAAGTCAGTGCTGCGCAACTCTGGGCGGTTTTAGCAGTAGAAACCTCCGGCAACGGATTCTTCACCGATCGCCGCCCGAAAATCCTGTATGAGCGTCACGTTTTCAGCCGGCTCACCCAACGCCGGTTCGACGCCCAACACCCCGACATCAGCAACAAACAACCCGGCAACTACGGTGCATCGGAGGGGCATCAATACGACCGATTGAAACTGGCCATGAACCTGGACAGGGACGCCGCTTTGCAAAGTGCTTCATGGGGACTGGGCCAGACGATGGGGTTCAATTTCCGGCAAACGAACTCGGCGGATGTCGAGGCGATGGTCAAACAGATGGTAGCCGGCGAAAACCAACAGTTGCTGTGCGCCATTGGCGAACTGATCGAAGGCGGCTCGGTAAAACCCCTGCGCGCCAAGGACTGGGCCAACTTTGCCCGGATCTACAACGGCCCCAATTACGCCATCAACAACTACGACTTGCGGCTCAGCGCCGCGTATCAGAAGTTCTCCTATGGCGGCACGCCAGACCTGAGGATCCGCATGGCGCAGGCCTATTTGACCTACCTCGGCTGGCATCCCGGCCCTGTCGACGGCATCGTCGGCAAACGGACCCGGGACGCGATGAATCTGTTTCAGGCGCAGGAGCATCTGGACATCACCACGGTGCTTGACGACCAGACGCTGGCGCACCTGTGCAACCGGGTCGAAGCGCTACCGCTCTGACTCAACGGCCCATCGGGGATTGCAGCCGCGCGTGCAGCAATCCCTTGACCGTGCGCATCACCGCCGCGTTCGCCTCCTCCATCTGCCCCACGTGCTTGAGCGCCTCTTCCAGCTCGCCCCGGCCATGGGCATCCAGCGCGGCCTGACCGCTGCTGTGAACCAGCCGATGCGGCACTTCCATCCGCCGAAAATCGGCGTCGCGCTGCTGGTTGCGGTTCTGATCGCTGTAATACCACTGACCGAACAGGCACTCGGTTTCGTCGGGCAGGATCAGCGGTGAATGCGGCTTGGGATTGAGCAGGCGGTCGTACACCGTGACCTTGAGCGTCAACTCTTGCAGGTTGGCCAGCTCGACATCCGACAGCAGGTGCGACTGGTCGATTTCGCGCTGCATCTGCTGCGCCTCGTCGTACATGCCGGCCATCGCCTCGGCGGTTTTGTCGATTACCGCGCCGAAGGCGTTGGAGACTTGGCTCTGTTGCGAAATCGCCTGTTTGACCTGGCTGATTTCCTGTTGGATGGCCGAGGTTTCCTTGACGATTTCCCGGGTGGCTTCGGCCGTCTTTTCCGCCAGCAGCCGCACTTCACCGGCCACCACCGCGAAGCCGCGTCCGGTGTCCCCGGCACGGGCAGCCTCGATGGCCGCGTTGAGTGCCAGCAGATTGGTCTTGCGGGCGATGTCGCTGATCAGGTCGACGATGCGGTCGATCTCGCTGGCGCGCCCCACCAGATGGGTGATCACGTCTTCCAGCGCGTCCAGGCCCGCGGCCATGACTCGCGATTGTTCCTGCAGGTGGCTGACCTGCTCGCGGTTGTCGATGGCCGCGCGGGCGACGGTTTCCGCTCGTTGGTGATTGAGTTTGAGACGCTGGTTGAGCATCGAGAACGATTCGCTGACCGGCGACAGCGAATTGCCGCAGATCAGCAGGTGTTGCGCCAGGCCACGGAAAAAATCGCGGTCGCGCAACTCGGCCTTACGCGCTTCCATTTGGGTTTCATCGACGCCTGCCGTGACTGGCTGCGAGATCACCTGCAAGGCCGGATCGACGTTGTACTCGGTGGTTTTCCTGCGCCACGTGAAATTCATCGTCATTCCCCTACGCCCCGACGCACTGCGTCAAAGGCGCGGACAATACGAATGATCAATGCTGGATAAAAGATCCAATCCGACGAAAAAAACCCAGACCAGCGATCAGAACACCGACCAGCCAATCCGCTGGCTCAGCAGTTCCAGCGCGGCCATGCCCGCCAGTGAGTTACCGGCAGCGTTGAGTTCCGGCGACCAGACGCACACCGTGAACTGCCCCGGCACCACCGCGACGATCCCGCCGCCCACGCCGCTCTTGCCGGGCAAACCAACGCGATAGGCGAAGTTGCCTGCCTCGTCGTAGAGGCCGCTGGTGGCCATGATGGAATTGACTTGCTGGGTCTGGCGGGCGCTGAGGATCTGTTCGCCGCTGTGCTTGCAGAAGCCGTCGTTGGCCAGGAAGCAGAACGCCCGGGCCAGGTCCACGCAGCTCATGCGCAGGGCGCAATGGCTGAAGTAGCTGCGCAGCACCGCTTCGACATCGTTGTGAAAGTTGCCGAAGGATTGCATCAGGTACGCCATGGCGGCGTTGCGCGCCCGGTGCTGGTATTCGGACTCGGCGACCTTGCCGTCCACCATGACTTGCGGATTACCCGACAGGCGCCGGACGAAATCGCGCATCGACAAGGCCGGTGCGGCGAAGCGCGACTGGTTGATGTCGCAGATCACCAGTGCACCGGCGTTGATGAACGGATTGCGCGGGCGCCCGCGCTCGAATTCCAGCTGCACCAGCGAGTTGAACGGCTGCCCGGAAGGCTCGTGACCAAGGCGCTGCCAGATGGCTTCGCCGGAGTGCTCGATGGCCTGCACCAGGCTGAATACCTTGGAAATACTCTGCACCGAGAACGGCGTGTGGGCGTCACCGGCGCAAAACAGCTCGCCGTCATTGCCATACACGGCGATGCCCAGTTGATTGGCCGGCACGGTGCCGAGGGCAGGAATGTAGTCAGCCACCTTGCCCTGACCGATCAGGGGCCGAACTGCGTCAAGGATCTCGTTCAACAGCGCTTGCATGCCGGGTTCCGAAGTCTCGCCCCAAGGGATTGCGGGGACACTGACGCTAGACGCTGGTGGTCAGCAGCGGATCACAGTTGTGAATTGGAATACCCCTGTAGGAGCCGGCTTGCTGGCGATAGCGGTGGGTCAGTCGACACATTTATCGCCTGAACGGACGCCATCGCCGGCAAGCCGGCTCCTACAGGAATTTGTGTAGGCCAAGAAAATTTCGAGGGTTACGTATCAGAGTGTGTACAGCCCTGCCCTTGACACACCCCGGCCATAAAACCCCACCCCAACGACACATCGCAGATACACCCGATTGATGAAATGTGCCTGTCGATTGGCTCAGCCGATCAAAGCGCTCAACTCACTCAATGCTACGGAGTATCACCATGTTCAAGCTCTCGACTTCTTCCCTGACCCTCGGCCTGATCATCGCAGGCGGCCTGGCCCTGTCCAACGTCGCGTCGGCCTCCGAGTCCGAAGCGTTCAGCATGAAACAGCTGGCCCACGGCTACAGCCAGGCCCACGCCGACACCGACACCGCGGAAAAACCGGCGGAAGGCAAATGCGGCGAAGGCAAGTGCGGCGCCGGCGAGTAACCCTTGCGCGGGGCCACGAGCCCCGCATCCCTGACTGAACGGAGACCACGTCCATGAACTCTGCAATCTCGTCGGCCGTGAAAGGCCTGCACCTGAATCTCGACCGTGCCGGTAGCTGGCTCGCCCCATTGACCCTGCGGTTGTTCATTGCCTGGGAATTTTTCGAGTCAGGCCTGGAAAAATGGAATGGCGAAAACTGGTTCGCCGACATTCAGGATCGCTTCCCGTTTCCCTTCGACCAGATACCGGCGACGCTGAACTGGGAACTGTCGATGTGGGCCGAGCTGCTTTGCGCCCTCGCCATCCTCGTCGGCTTTGGCACACGGATTTCGGCCATCGCCTTGATCGTAGTCACCATTGTTGCGACGGCCGCCGTCCACTGGCCGGCCGATTGGTCTACATTGAGTGAGCTTGCTCAGGGTTACGCCATCAGCAACAAGGGCCACGGCAACTTCAAACTGCCGCTGATTTACCTCGCCGCCCTGATGCCGCTGTTGCTCTCGGGTGCCGGCAAGCTCAGTCTCGATACGTTGTTGGCTCGCTTCTTCTGGCGTCGCAACCACCGCTGAGGCGCCAGCGTTTCGATAACGTACCTGCCACTCCCAATAGAACAGGAGCAATCGCCATGAGTCTCACTCTCTACGGTTTTGACGGCAGTACTTATGTGCGCACAGTGAAGATGTTGCTGGTGGAAAAAGACGCGGACTTCGAGCAGGTGCAGGTCAACGTGATCAAAGGGGAACCGCACCTGCCGGAGCATCTGGTGCGTCACCCGTTCGGCAAGGTGCCCGTCGTCGACCACGACGGCTTTCGGGTGATCGAAACCGGCGCGATCATTGCCTACCTGGACGAAGTCCTGCCCGGCCCGTCAATCACCCCGGACAACGCCCACGACCGTGCGCGCACTCACATGGCCCAGGGCATTTATGATTCCTACGGTTATGGCGCGCTGGTCTCGGTGTTCGGCTACCATCTGTTTCCCGACTTCATTGGCGGGCAGAATGAGGATTCGCGCCGCCAAGGCATCGAGAATTCGAAACGAGTGCTGCGCGAGTTGATGAAGATTAAAGGCACCGATCCCTATATCGCCGGCCTTGAACCGAGCATCGGCGACTTCTACCTGGCACCGGGTTGCGCCTACATCGCGATGACCCCGGATGCGCCGCAGGTATTTGCCGTGGACGGCTTCAACAGTTGGTGGAAACGGATGCAGGGGCTGACGAGCTTCAAAGCCACACAGCCGCAGTAAGCTACCCCCTCAACTCACTTGCGAAGACAGGAGCCACCATGAGCGTGACCACCCAATGGATCGAGATCGACAGCGCTGAAGGTAAATTCGGCGCTTACCTGGCGATTCCGCATACCCAGAAAGGCCCGGGGATTGTGCTGATCCAGGAAATCTTCGGTGTGAATGAACACATCCGCTCGGTCGCCGAGCAATATGCCGCCGACGGCTACCTGGTGATCGCACCGGACCTGTTCTGGCGCAGCGGCCCGCGCATCGAACTGACCTACGACGAAGCCGGCTGGAAACGCGCCGTCGAATTGATGAACGCCACCGACGTCGGCAAAGCGCAGAAAGACATCGAGCTGGCCATCGACGCCCTGAAAGCACAACCAGGTCTGGATGGCGGCATTGCCTCTATCGGCTACTGCTTCGGCGGCTTGCTCTCCTACCACACCGCTGCCAATGGGCTGGTGGACGTGGCGATCGCCTACTACGGCGGCGGCATCCAGAACCAACTGGACCGCGCCGACGAAATCGAAGTGCCGCTACTGATGCACTTCGGCGAACAGGACAGCCACATCCCGCTGGAAGCCGTGGAGAAAATCGCCGAGCGTTTCGACACCAACGACAACGTGGAAATCGTGGTTTACCCGGAAGCCGAGCATGGTTTCAACTGCTCGCATCGCGACAGCTACAACCAGCGCGCAGCGGCTGAAGCCCATGGCAATACCCTGATCTTTTTGGGCATGGAACTCTAAGACCGACATGCTTTAGGTAGGAGCCCGGGTTGCTGGTGATGGCAATTTCAATGACGCCATCGCCAGCAAGCCGGCTCCTACAAATCTCGGGTGTGTACGGGATCGTGGGTTCACACAAAACCTGTAGGAGCCTGGCTTGCTGGCGATGGCGATTTCAAAGACGCCTTCGCCGGCAAGCCGTGCTCCTACGGATCTCGGGTGTGTTCGGGATCGCAGGCTCACGCAAAACCTGTAGGAGCCTGGCTTGCCGGCGATGGCGATTTCAAAGACGCCATCGCCAGCAAGCCGTGCTCCTACAGATCTCGGGTGTGTTTGGGGTCGCAGGCTCACGCAAAACCTGTAGGAGCCGGCTTGCTGGCGATGGCGATTTCAACGACGCCTTCGCCGGCAAGCCGTGCTCCTACAGATTTCGGGTGTGTTCGGGGTCGCGGGTTGACGCAAAACCTGTAGGAGCCTGGCTTGCTGGCGATGGCGATTTCAAAGACGCCTTCGCCGGCAAGCCGTGCTCCTACGGATCTCGGGGGTGTTCGGGGTCGCAGGCTCACGCAAAACCTGTAGGAGCCGGCTTGCTGGCGATGGCGATTTCAAAGACGCCTTCGCCGGCAAGCCGTGCTCCTACGGATCTCGGGTGTGTTCGGGATCGCGGGTTGACGCAAAACCTGTAGGAGCCGGCTTGCCGGCGATGGCATTTTCACTGACGCCTTCGCCGGCAAGCCGTGCTCCTACAGGTGAAGCGTTTACCGCTTGATCGTCATGACTTCCATAATCACAACTCTTCCGCTTGCGTAGCGACGGCCAGCTTCGGCTGCGCGTTGCGCTCGTGCACATGGCGATGCGGTGTGCGGTCGATGTTCAGGCTGAGGATTTCCGGACGGCTGTAGTGGCCGCGCCCATCCATCTGACGTTTGCGCACTTCGATCTGGAACAAGTCGATGTCGGCAATGACTTCGCCTTCACCTTCGGTCAATGCGCCGACGACTTCACCTTGCGGATCGATGATCGCGGTGTAGCAACCGCCGGAGATCGGACCAATGCCGCAACCGGTGTCAGCCATGATTTGCGCCTGCTGTTCCGGGTACAACCAGGCCGTCGAGTTCACCACAAAGCACGCCGATTCCAGTGCGTGCATGCGGATGCTGACTTCCATCTGGCGGGTGAACCGCTCACCGGCGAACGAACCGGGGTACATCGAGGCGTGAATCTGTTCGCCATCCTCGATCAAGGCATAACGCGCCAGCGGGTTGTAGTGTTCCCAGCAAGCCAGTTGACCAATGCGGCCAACGGCGCTGTCGGTGGCGCGCAGGCCGGAACCATCGCCCATGCCCCAGATCATCCGCTCGTGATAGGTCGGCGAAATCTTGCGACGGGCCTGAATCAGGGTGCCGTCCGCATCGAACAGCAATTGCGTGTTGTAGAGGGTACTGCCATCGCGCTCGTTGACGCCGATGGACACCACCATATTGGCGTCCTTGGCGGCTTTGCCGATGGCATCGGTGGTCGCGGAAGGCACGACGACGGCCTGATCGAGCAATTTATAGTGCTCGGAGCCCATTTCGAACGGCGCCTGCACAAAGGAAAAGTACGGGTAGTACGGCACGATGGTTTCCGGGAAAACGGCGAACTGCACGCCTTTCTCGCCGAGTTCACGGATCTTGTTGACGACCTTTTCTACAGTGCCTTCACGGCTGTAGAGCACAGGTGCGATCTGGACGGCAGCGGCTTTGACGATGGTCATGGCGGTGATCTCAGTGGGGAATGGGCTTCAACGAGATCGAGATTACGACAATAATATTTTGTCTCAAATGCCAAATACACCACCTTTTAAGCCATGCAAGTGACTTACCGACGATGGCGTTTTCGAAATCGCCATCGCCAGCAAGCTGGCTACTACAGATCGAGGGGATGTATGGATTCGAGATTCACACCCAATCCTGTAGGAGCCGGCTTGCCGGCGATGGCGATTCCGAAAACGCTATCGCCAGCAAGCCGGCTCCTACGGGTCGTGGAATGTTCAGAATTGTGGGTCCACGCAAGTCAACCTCGATTCGCACGCTGGATGACTTGCGGCGGTTGCCCAAAAGCGCGAATAAACGCCCGGCGCATCCGCTCGCGATCACCAAAACCGGTCTCTGTCGCCACCACATCGATGGCGTGTCGGCCGGTTTCCATCATCAGGCGCGCGGCCTCCACCCGCAGGTTTTCAATCGCCTTGGCTGGAGACTGACCGGTTTCGGCCTGGAAGACGCGACTGAACTGTCGCGGGCTGAGGTTGGCGGCACTGGCCAGTTCCTCGACCGATAACTCGGACTTCAAATGCTGCTTGGCATAGGTCAACGCGGCTTGAATGCGGTCAGTCTTGGGCTCGAGTTCAAGCATCACCGAAAACTGCGACTGCCCGCCCGCGCGCCGGTGGTACACCACCAATTGCCGGGCCACCCGCCGCGCCACTTCTGCACCGAGGTCACTTTCCACCAGGGCCAATGCAAGATCGACACAGGCACTCATGCCAGCTGCGGTCCAGACGTTGCCGTCGTTGATGAAGATCCGGTCCTCCTCCACCTTCACCTTCGGGTAGGCCCGTTGCAGCGCCGGTGCATGGCACCAATGCGTGGTCGCTCGCCGGCCATCGAGCAGACCGGCTTCGGCCAGCGCGATGGCACCGGTGCAGATCGAGCCGACCCGGCGGCAGGTCTGACTGGCGCTGCGCAGAAACGCCACCATGCCCGATGAAACCGGACGGATCAGGTTATCGCCCATCACCAGCAGCGTGTCGAACGAACGCTCGTCGAACGCTGTGGTTTCCACGCCGAAGCCGGCGGAGGTCTGCACCGTCCCGCCGTGTTCCGACAACAAGGTGAGGCTGTACACCGGCTCGTCGGCGGCGCCGTTGGCCATTTCGAACGCTGCGCACATGGCCAGGCCCAGCACCTGGAATTCGGGGTAAACGATGAGGCCGATCTTGTGCATGACGCCTGTTTCCTGATGACCGTAAAGGAGGCCTTATAGCTTTTAAGGCCATCGAATTTGCACTGTACGCCCTAATCAGGTCTATACCTAACGGAAAGCCGTTGGCCGACAACACGAGGCGCAGGCCGTGGACACCAAGGGTTCTGGCATCAATCTGGGGTTCTGGCTGCCCGGCAGCGCGGTCATTCTCAGCCTGGTGGTGTCGATGTTCGCGCTCAACCGCGAACCCTTCCTTGAACCGCGGCCCATCGGTGCGCAATTCCAGGCGCAACTGCCCATCGAGGCACGGCTCTGGCAGGACCCTTTCGATGCGGTCGAGCGCTACCGCAAAAAACTCACGGGCAGCAAGAACCCGGATGCCGAGAAGGTCTGCAGCCCGGACCTGTCGCCCCTGGCCGGAGAAAACACGGCACCCGACCTCATGGTCGCGCTGGTCGAAGGCGGGCCGTATGCCGACGAAGTCGAACGCCGGCGACGCATTCGTTATGCGCTGCTGGCAGGATTCAAGAATTCCCACCGCGTGCCCGATCAGGAGCAGTACATCCATTGCCTGAGACTCGCCGCCAACCTGTCGCTCGAAGCCCCGCAAAAAAACGCATTCGTCGACGCCCCCTATGAGATTTTCGTCTCCAACCCTTTCGATCCGCCGACGTCACTTGAAGGGGCCGCGCCGCCACCCGAACGCACGATCGTGTTCTGGCTGAAACAGGACGCGCTCGGCTCAAATCCGCTGCAACAGCTGGAAACCCTGCGCGCCAGCCTGAAAAGCAAAGTCGCGGCAGCGTGTTCGCCAACGCCATGTGCCGAGCCCCCCGGCGATGCCGTACTGAAGGTCATCGGCCCCTCGACCTCAACCGTGCTGCGCGACATGTTCCAGGACCAGGACATTGGCAAAGCCACACCGACCGTGGAGATCTACTCACCGCTGGCGACGGCCGATAACGAGACACTGGATCGCGGCTACCGGAAACGTTCGCCACCGCTGGAAACCAGAGCATCGATGAAGTTGCTGCGCACCGTCAGCGACGACGGCACCATGACGCAACTGCTGCTCGACGAGCTGAAATTGCGCCGCGTGGACCCGGCCACCGGCGTTCGTTGCACTGAAGGCAAGCTGCGGCGAATCGGCTCGCCCTGCACGCGCGACCTGCGCCGCAGCGGCAATCGCATTGCGCTGATTTCCGAGTGGGACAGTTTCTACAGCCGTGCGCTGATCGAAAGCTTCAAGGCGCAGGTAGCCAACGATGCTCGCCTGGGCCACGACGAAAAGAACCAGCGGGACGTGGTCGATCAGTGGATTCTACGTTTCAGCTATCTGCGTGGTCTCGACGGGCGCCTGCCCGAGGAGTCGGCGAGCAACGATAAACCGCCAGCAGCGATGCCGCTAAAAACAACGCGAGCGCCAACACGATCGATCTCAGCCCGCTGGAAAAATCCGACGGCAACTCCCAGCTCGATTACCTGCGGCGCCTCGCCGATCACATCGCCAACGAAGACGCGGCCTATCGACGCAACGGCGAAAGCGGCATCGGCGCGATTGGCGTACTGGGCGTCGATGCCTACGACAAGCTGCTGGTGTTGCAGGCACTGAAGAGCCGGATGCCGTACAAGCTGTATTTTTCCACCGACCTCGACGCCCGCATGCTGCAACGGGGCCAGGCGCAAACCACGCGCAACCTGATCCTGGCCGCGCCTTACGGGCTGACGCTGACCCGCGCCTTGCAACAAGACGTGCCACCGTTTCGCGACAGCCTGCAAAGTGCGGTGTTCATCTCCGTGCTGGCCGCACTGGCGCCGCAATCCTTCGACGCCAAACGGGCGAAGTTCGACTATTCAAAATCGGAGCTGCTGTCGCCGGGTATTTATGAAGTCGGCATCAGCGGCTTCATTCCCTTGGCGAGCCGGCTGACCGCCTCGCGCCCGGCCACCTGCGAGGCGCCGACACAATCGCAATCCGATCGCGGCGTGCGCCCGCACGATCTGATGGCGCTGCGCTGCCTCCAGGATCCGACGCCACCGCCCTACCCCGAGCCCTCAAAATCCATCCGCGAGCGTTTCAAGCAAGCCCAATCATTTTTCTGGGCCGGGCCGCTGACGATCACCCTGCTGATCCTCGCCGGGTTCATCGTCTGGTGGCGCATCGAAGGCCCGCGAGATGATCACGACACACGACTGGCCTGGGTGCGAGGCGTACCCATCACGCTGTACATGGTGGCGGCGGCCTGCGCTTTTATCGCCACGCGGTTCTGGCACGCGGAGTTCCTCTGGTTCACCTTCGTGCTGATCCTGCTGGGAATCGTCTCGTCAAACCTGCTCCGACGCTCTGCCAGGCAACTGGCGTTCGCCAAGGAAGCGCCCGGCAACCTGAGCACCGGTCTCGACTCCCGAGCGTGGTACATCGTGGTGCCGTTGGTGATGTTTATCCTCGCGCTGATGCTGGCGTACCAGATGCGCGCCACGTTGACCGAAAACGGCCTCGGCGAACCGATGTTCCTGTTCGAGGGCATCAGTGCCTGGCCAACCGTGGCCCTGCGCTTGCTGGCCGTGCTGATTTCCCTGTCGGCGCTGGCATGGGGCTGGCGCAACCTGCGCATCAACCGGGCCGAGATCGAAACCGCGTTCCACTTGCACCTGCACATGCGCAAATACGAAATGACCTTGTGGGGACAGTTCCGACGCCTGATTCGCCGTAGCAAAGGCTGGACATTTCGCCGCTGGTGCAACGAGCTGGGGCATTGCCTGCTGCTGATTTTTTTCCCGCTGCTGAGCGCCAGCGAAGAATGGTCCAAGACCTGCAAACCCGCTCAAGCCGCGTGCACGGACGGGCGCAAGATGATTTCCATTGCGCGCTTCTGGGGTGAGCACTGCGTCTGCGGATCGTTTGGCGCGCGAATGTTGCGGGCGATTCTGGCCACGTGGCTGTACGTCGTGGTGACCAGCGTGTTGTTTGTCATCTGGCCCATGGAAGGCACGCCGGTGCGCGGTGAATCGGCGTGGTGGATGTGGAGCTGGCTGATTCCGACCCTGGTGTTCCAGACCCTGGTGTTCTGGGTGGTCGACGCCAATCTGTTGCTGACGCGATTTATCCGCCACCTCAGCGAGCATCACGCGATCTGGCCCGGCAGCTTGCAGCTGCAGCACAAGAAAATCTTCGGCACCCTCAAGCATCCCTGCATCGACGAGTGGGTGGATTTACAGCTGATCGCCAAACGCACCTCGGCGGTCAATCGCCTCATCTACGCACCAACGGTGGTGATGTTGATTCTGCTGGCCTCGCGCAGCAGCCTGTTCGACAACTGGCCGACGCCGCCGGGCCTGATGATTTCCTACCTGCTGACGGCACTGGTGTTGCTCACCTCCGCGCTGTCACTGCGCCGTGCCGCCGAAAAGGCCCGCACGGTGGCCCTGCAACGACTCGACGCCTACCTGCTGGAAAACGCCGAAGCAACGCCGGGCTACGGCAAATTCAAAATGATTCGCGAACGGGTCGCCACGCTCAACACCGGTTCGTTCTCGCGCTACGCCGAAGACCCGCTGATCCGTGCGCTGCTGCTTTCACTCACCGGTATCGGCGGCTCGGCCGTGGTCGATGCGTTGAACTATGCGAAGTTCTGAAGGGATCGCGGCTGGCACTCAGTGCCGGGACATCAACCCATGCAGTACACCGAACCGCAAACCGGGCTCGGACGGTGTCATGTGCGAGACGCCGAAGACTTTGAACGCTGCCAGCATCAGCACCAGTCCGCCGGGCAGGATGCTCAGGCGGTGACTTTGCAGGCCCGCGAGTCTGAGTTGATTGACGTGCCCCACTTCCAGCAGGCGCAACGACAGGCGCAACAGGCCGCTGTAGGTAATGCCGCTCTGGCCTTCGTCATTCAAACCGTTGGCCTTGAGCACTTTGGCGAGCATCCGTGCGGTGCCTGATGAGCCGATCACTTGCTGCCAGCCCAGCGAGCGATAACGGCGCGCCACGCGTTCGAATTGCAGGGTGGCGACACGCTCGGCTTCCAGCAGCGCCGGAGCCGTGATGCGCCCTCCTTGAAAATAACGCGCACCAAAGGTGCCGCTGCCGATGGCAATGCTTTCGGTCAACAGCGGCTGCGCGCCCTGCCCGAGGATCAATTCCGTGGAGCCGCCACCGACGTCGATCACCAGCCGTTTGCGTTCCGTACCTGGAACTGTGTGGGCCACACCGGCGTAAACCAGCCGCGCTTCTTCATGCCCGGAGATCACATCGATGCGGAATCCCAGATGCCGCTCTGCGCTGGCCAGGAACAATTGGGCATTGTCGGCTTCACGCACGGCGCTGGTCGCCACCGCCCGCACACGACCGGGCTCAAAGCCGCGTAACTTTTTGCCGAATCGCGCGAGTGCCTGCCATCCGCGGTCCAGTGCCATTTCGTCCAGCGCACCGCCCTGAAAACCCTCAGCCAGACGCACTGGCTCGCGCAGGGTTTTCACCTCCTGGATCACCAGTTGCTGATTCCGCTTGACCGACTGGCCGATCATCATGCGAAACGCATTGGAACCCAGGTCGATGGCCGCAAACAGGGAGGCATCTCCTTTCATTGAGGTATTCCTTGCAAATTCATCTGTCAGCAGACCCAGGCCCACTGAACGTTCAAGACGGTTTGCAAGAATTTTTACATGGGTTCGATGACATCCAGATGACATCGCTAATGGGCCTCTCCACCCTTGGGCTTATAGAAGAGAAACATGCTGGTCTCGGTGGTCTTGATGTATTTGCTGGCCCAATCGGGGTTCACGTTGCGGTCGTGAAAATACATCGCGCCGTTGGTGCGGTCGTTGAGCTGCTTGTTGAGCGCCTTGCGCGCGATTTCCTTGGCGATCGTGTATTGGGTTTCTTCCTGGACCTGATCGGAACGCCCGTCACACCACCAGGAAAACTGGCAGCTCTTGGTTTCAGAACCTTGTTTGACCACCGCGCACACCGTGTCCGGAAAGCCCTCATGGCCCAGGCGATTCATCACCACGCTGGCCACGGCTTCCATGTCGGCGGAGGATTTGCCCTTGGCTTCCCAATAAATGGAGCGCGCCAGACAGGTGATTGCATCGTCCAGCGGCGACGCGCCTGCCGGGTCGACCGCCTGCACTTCGGAGGTGGTAATCGCTTCGGACTTGGGCACCGGCACATCGGCACCCTTCTCCGCCGCTTTCTGTTCCAGCACTTCGGCCTTGTTTTCGGCCACTTCCTTTTTTTGTTCCTGTTCAGCCGCCGATGCCTGGCCGCCGAGTAGCGTGATTGCAAAGCAGGTTGCTATCCAGATCAAGCGCATGATCGACCCTTCTGAGTGGACTGGATTCAAGCATCAAACTGTCGACGCTGAGCGCCCGTGGCCAGCGACATCGCTTGATTGTAGTTGCCCGTTTTCATTTCGACAGACAGCCGACAACCTGTATTTCAGTGTGAAAAGGCATTGCGCTCACGGGGGTGAAATCGCGCATCATGGGCGCAGTCCGAACAAGGGAGATTTCCATGCGTGTCCTGCCACCCGTTTTGCGTCTTGCCACGTTGTCGCTGGGGCTGTTGTTCGCCGTGAATGCGCTGGCGGCCGACGAGAAACAACTGATCGACTCGATCAACGATTACCGCAGTCAGGTGCAACGTTGCGCGGGCCAGGTTTCGTCAGAACTGCCACCGCTGGCGGGTGACCCACGGCTGGCGTTGTCCGCCACCAGCATCGGCAATCTGCAACAGGCCATGGTCGCGGCGAATTATCCGATGAAGAATGTGCAGGCGATCAGCCTGTCCGGGCCGCGTGATGCGGCGGCGGCGATGAAAGCGATCCAGGAGAGCTTTTGCCAGATCGTGCTCGACCCGCAATTCGTCGACATCGGCGTGAGCCGCCAGGACCGTGAATGGCGCATCGTGCTCGCGCGGCCGCTGTTGAGCGCGAAACTGGGCAACTCGCAGGCCGAAGGCCAGAAGCTGCTGGCCGAACTCAACGTCGCCCGCAGCCGTCCACGTCAGTGCGGCACCCAATCCTTTGCCGCCGCCACGCCGCTGACCTGGAACGCCATATTGTCGACAGCGGCCGAGGAGCATTCCCGGTCCATGGCCAACAACAATTACTTCGATCACAAGGACCGCGACGGTCGCACGCCGGGTGACCGGGCAGAACTGGCGGGTTACAGCGGCCAGCAGATCGGCGAGAACATCGCGGCCGGGCAAGACAGCGTGCGCAAGGTCGTCGATGGCTGGGTCGCCAGCCCCGGCCACTGCGCGAACCTGATGAACCCGCAGTTCCAGGAGTTGGGCGCGGCGTATGCGGTGGACCCGAAGAGCGATTCGGGGATTTACTGGACAGTGATGTTTGGTTCGCCGTAAACGCCCGCCGACAAACGCAAAAACCCGGACCGCCATGACGGCGTCCGGGTTGTTTTTTTCAAGTCAGTGCGCGCTCATTCCCGCCGCATGCATCAACAATCGTAATGCCCCCGCCACGACGCCCAGCGCCAACACACTACCGAACCAGATCAGCACCAGCCAGCCGAGGCGCCGATACCAGCGTGCGGGTTCTGGTTGACGCGAATTAATGATAGCCATCGCCGATCCTCACTTTGCCGCGGAACACGTAGTAACTCCAGACGGTGTACATCAGGATGATCGGCAGGATGAACAAGGCCCCGATCAGGATGAACAACTGGCTGGTGGGTGGTGATGCCGCGGCCCAGAGGTTGATGGAGGGCGGCACGATGTTCGGCCAGATGCTGAACGCCAATCCGATGTAACCCAGGAACACCAGCGCCAAGGTAAAAACGAAGGGCCAGTGGGTGTGGCGCTGACGCAAAGTACTTAGCAGGCCGAAGAACGCGAGCGCGGCCAACAACGCCAAGCCGCCAAACACCACCAGATGGGCGTGGGCAAACCAGCGCGTCGCGATGTCCGGGTGCAGGATCGGTGTCCAGACACAGATCACGCCGATCACCGCCAACAGCAGCCAGGCCAACGGACGCGTGAACAGGCGCATCCGCGATTCGAGCATGCCTTCGGTCTTGACCAGCAACCAGGTGCTGCCCAACAACGCGTAAGCGACGATCAACCCCACCCCGCAGAACAACGGAAACGGTGCCAGCCAGTCCAGCGTGCCACCGGCGAACTGCCGATCGACCACCGGGATGCCGACGATGTAAGCACCGATCACCACGCCTTGGGCAAAGGTCGCCAATAGCGAACCGCCGATAAACGCCAGATCCCAGATGTGACGCTTTTGCGGGCTGGCCTTGAAGCGGAACTCAAACGCGACACCGCGAAAGATCAGCCCGCACAGCATCAATATCAGCGGCAGGTACAGCGCTTCCAGAATCACCGAATACGCCAGCGGAAACGCGCCATACAGCGCCGCGCCACCCAGCACCAGCCAGGTTTCATTGCCATCCCAGACCGGCGCCACGGTGTTCATCATCACATCGCGTTCCCGTGCATCCGGGATCAGCGGGAACAGGATGCCCAACCCCAGATCAAAGCCGTCCATGATCACGTACATCATCACGCCGAAGGCGATGATCACGCCCCAGATCAGCGAGAGGTCGATACCTTGAATACCCATGATTCAACTCCCCTTATTCAATGGACGCGGGCGTCGGTGTCGAGGTTTTCGGCGTCGGCGGACAGCGGCCGACGTGGCGTTATTACTTGAGCGGAGGAGTCGCCGACAGGATGCGCGTGATGCGGTTGCGGCCCCTTGCGCACCAGTTTCATCATGTAGCCGATCCCCACCGTGAACACCGAGAAGTAGATCACCACGAACAACGCCAACGAGATACTCAGCTGTGCGACCGAATGGTGAGAAGCCGCGTCCGCCGTCCTCATCAATCCGTAGACCACCCATGGCTGACGGCCCACTTCGGTGGTGATCCAGCCGGCGAGCATCGCGACCAGGCCGCTGGGCCCCATCCACAATACAAAACGCAGGAAACCGCGATGCCGATAGATTCCACCATTGCGGCGCAACGCGAGCCCGAGCAGACCGGCGAGAATCATCAACATGCCAAGGCCCGCCATCACGCGAAAACTCCAGAAGATAATCGTCGCGTTGGGCCGGTCTTCTTTCGGGAAGCTTTTGAGCGCGGGAATCTGTTTGTCCAGACTGTGGGTCAGGATCAGGCTGCCGAGGTACGGGATTTCCACGGCGTAGCGGGTTTTCTCGGCCTGCATGTCCGGGATGCCAAACAGCACCAGTGGCGTCGGCCCGTTGTCGGCGTTTTCCCAGTGGCCCTCGATCGCAGCGATTTTCGCCGGTTGATGCTCCAGCGTGTTCAAGCCATGAGCGTCACCCACCACCGCCTGAATCGGCGCCACGATCAACGCCATCCACAGCGCCATCGAGAGCATTTTGCGCACCTGACGGGTGTCGTTGCCGCGCAGCAAATGCCACGCCGCCGACGAGCCGACGAAAAACGCGGTGGCGACGAACGCGGCAATCGCCATGTGCGCCAGGCGGAACGGGGACGACGGGTTGAACACAATGGCCAGCCAGTCCATCGGCATCACCCGGCCATCGACGATCTGGAAACCTTGAGGCGTTTGCATCCAGCTGTTCGACGCGAGAATCCAGAAGGTCGAAATCAACGTGCCGATCGCCACCATCACCGTGGCAAAAAAGTGCAAGCCGCGCCCTACCCGGTTCCAGCCGAACAGCATGACCCCGAGGAAGCCCGCTTCAAGGAAGAATGCGGTGAGCACTTCATAGGTCAGCAACGGACCGGTGATGCTGCCGGCGAAGTCGGAAAAGCGACTCCAGTTGGTGCCGAACTCATACGCCATGACCAGGCCAGAGACCACACCCATGCCAAAATTGACGGCAAAGATCTTCGACCAGAAGTGGTAGAGGTCACGATAGGTGTCGTTGTGGGTCTTGAGCCAAAGCCCTTCGAGCACGGCGAGGAAACTCGCCAGGCCGATGGTGATGGCGGGAAAGATGATGTGGAACGAAACCGTGAACGCGAATTGAATGCGCGCCAGGTCCAGTGCCTCCAGGTTAAACATGCTGAACATCCTCATCGAGGCTGAGTTGAAAACGGCACACAGCCGGGCCACCGTCGGGCCGTAAGGCCCGCAGCCAACTAATGTCGAAAGGGTGAAACCGGTGCGGCGTGCGGCGCCGCTCCGGTCTGAACTACGCGACGGAAGACATGATCACGTTGCTGGTGCCCGCCTGTTCGAGCCGGATCGCGACGAACTTGGAGGTCGGGGTGAACGTGCGGTCACCGTAGCTTTCCAGCGGAACCAGTGGATTGGTTTCCGGGTAGTAAGCGGCGGCTTGGCCCGGCGGAATGTCGTAGGCAATCAGGGTGAAGCCGCTGACACGACGCTCACGGTCATCGTCCCAGAGTGCGACCAGATCGACTTTCTGCCCCGGCTCGAAGCCGAGTTTGCGAATGTCCTGCTCGTTGACGAACACCACGTCGCGCATGCCGTAGACCCCGCGATAACGATCATCCAGACCGTACAGGGTGGTGTTGTATTGATCGTGGGAACGCATGGTTTGCAGGATCAGATCCGGTTTCTCTGCCAGGTTGCGCACGCCTGCGCTGATCAGGTGCTCCGGCAACACACTCGGGGTGAACTGCGCTTTACCGGTCGCGGTTTTCCAGACGCGATTCGAAGCGTTGTTCGGCATGTGGAAACCGCCCGGGTGCAGCAACCGTTGATTGAAATCTTCGAAGCCTGGAATGGTGTCGGCAATCATGTTGCGGATGCGCCCGTAGTCGCCGATGGCCCAGTTCCAGTCGATCGGATGCTTGCCCAGCGTGGCGGCGGCGATCCCGGCAATGATCGCCGGTTCCGAACGCAGGTGCACCGACTTGGGTTTCAACTGGCCATGGGAGATGTGGATCATGCTGAAGGTGTCTTCCACAGTGACGCCTTGTGGCCCCTCGGCTTGCACGTCGATGTCGGTGCGACCCAGGCACGGCAGAATCAGCGCCTCCCGCCCGGTAACCAAATGGCTGCGGTTGAGTTTGGTGGCGATGTGCACGGTGAGGTCGCACTTGCGCAACGCGTCGTGGGTGCGCGGGGTGTCCGGGGTGGCTTGAGCGAAGTTGCCGCCCAGGGCGATGAACACTTTCGAACGGCCCTGCTCCATCGCCGAAATCGCCATCACGGTATTGTGGCCGTGCTCGCGTGGCGGTTTGAACGAAAAGCGTTTTTCCAGTGCGTCCAGCAGCTCGACCGGCGCCAGCTCATTGATACCCATGGTCCGGTCGCCTTGCACGTTGCTGTGACCGCGCACCGGCGATAGGCCCGCGCCGGGGCGGCCGACGTTGCCGCGCAACAGCATCAGGTTGATGACTTCCTGCAGCATCGGCACCGAGTGCGTGTGCTGGGTCAAGCCCATCGCCCAGCACATGATCACGGCTTTGGCCTTGGCGTACATGCGCGCGGCGAGTTCGATGTCCGCCAGGTTCATGCCGGACTGTTCCTCGATGTGCTCCCAGGTGGTGGCATCGACTTGCGCCAGATACTCATCCATCCCCGAGGTATGTTCAGCGATGAAGGCGTGGTCAAACACCGGTTCACCGCCGCTGGCTTGAGCTTCGCGCTCCCACTGCAAGAGGAACTTGACCATGCCGCGCATCACCGCCATGTCGCCGCCGAGTGCCGGGCGGAAGTAGGCGGTGTTGGTCGGCTCGGAGCCGTTCAACAACATCTCGATCGGGTGCTGCGGATGCTGGAAACGCTCCAGCCCGCGCTCTTTGAGCGGGTTGATGCAGATCACCTGCGCCCCGCGCTTCACCGCTTCGCGCAGCGGCTCAAGCATCCGTGGATGGTTGGTGCCAGGGTTCTGGCCGATGACGAAGATCGCGTCGGCATGCTCCAGGTCATCGAACACCACGGTGCCTTTGCCCACGCCCAGGCTCTCGCCCATGCTGACGGCACTGGCTTCGTGGCACATGTTGGAGCAGTCCGGGAAATTATTGGTGCCGTAGGCCCGTACGAACAACTGGTACAGAAAAGCCGCCTCGTTGCTGGCCCGGCCCGAGGTGTAGAACTCGGCCTGATCCGGCGATTCGAGCGCATTGAGGTGCCGGGCAATCAGGGCGAACGCGTCATCCCAGGTGGTTTCCACGTAACGGTCCGACTGCGCGTCGTAGCGCATCGGATGGGTGAGCCGGCCTTGATACTCCAGCCAGTAATCGCTTTGCTCGGCCAGCGTCGACACTGTGTAATTGTTGAAGAAAGCCGGGTTCACCAGGCGGCCGGTCGCTTCCCAGTTGACCGCCTTGGCGCCGTTTTCGCAGAACTTGACCATGCCGTTCTCCGGCGACTCCCCCCAGGCGCAGCCCGGGCAGTCGAAGCCACCGTTCTGGTTTGTCTTGAGCATGGCGCGGATATTTTTCAGGGCGTTCTCACTGCCCAGCCAGTTCTTGGTGACGGCGATCAACGCCCCCCAACCGGCAGCGGCACCCTTGTAAGGTTTGTAACGGTCGACTTGAGACATGATGCTTCTCCGTGACATTGCACACAGGCTTTTCGAAGTACGGAGCAAGCATATGAATGGGGTCTGAATATTGTCTAATCGCTATTAATGACCACATTATCGAAGAGATCTATCACGGGTTTTATCCCTTTTTTTTCAATGGCTTGAATGTTTAATAAATAACTTTAACGCTTGAAAAAAGTTTGTCATAGAGCCCATCGATCACCCGGTCATTAATAGTGATTGGACGCCCTCCATAGTTGCACTTAGCCTGCGGTTCGGGTCGCAAAACAACGGGCCTGTAACGGGTGACTGACTTGTAGGAGCCGGCTTGCTGCGGGCGGCGTTCCGACGATGGCGTCAGTGAGGCCGCCATCGCCAGCAAGCCGGCTCCTACAAAAGCGTCCCGCCATACATTCCGGATAACGACGGAATTTCCATTACAAAGTGCGCGGGTCATTACCACCAAAACCGCCAAGCGAGGCTGTCATGTCAGAGCGAGTCTTGATCGATGGGTTCTCCCGGCGCGTGGACTATCTGCGGATGTCTGTCACCGATCGTTGCGACTTCCGTTGCGTGTACTGCATGGCCGAAGACATGCAGTTCCTGCCACGCCAACGAATCCTGACCCTGGAAGAAATCTACCAAGCAGCCGAAAGCTTCGTGGCCCTGGGCACCCGCAAAATCCGCCTGACCGGCGGCGAGCCGTTGATTCGTCCCGGCGTGGTGCAACTGTGCGAACGCATCGCCGCCCTGCCCGGCCTGCGGGAATTGTGCATGACCACCAATGGTTCGCAGTTGAGCAAACTGGCCAAGCCGTTGTTCGACGCCGGGGTCAAACGGCTCAACATCAGCCTCGACTGCCTGGACCCGCAGCGCTTTCGCGAACTGACGCGCACCGGCGATCTGGCACAAGTCATCAAAGGCATCGACGCCGCCAACGCCGCCGGGTTTCGCAACACCAAGCTCAATTGCGTGGTGATGAAGGGCCGCAACGATCACGAGATCAACGATCTGGTGAGCTTCGCCATCGACCGCCAGCTCGACATTTCATTCATCGAAGAAATGCCCTTGGGCACCATCCATGAGCACAGCCGCGCGGAATCGTTTTATTCCAGCGCCCAGGTACGTGAACGAATTGCCGAGCGCTACACTTTGATTGACTCCGCCGAGTCGACCCAGGGCCCTTCCCGCTACTGGCGTCTGGCCGAGGCGCCACAGATTCGCCTGGGGTTCATTTCCCCCCACAGCCACAACTTTTGCGGCACCTGCAACCGGGTGCGGCTGACCGTGGAAGGCCGGCTGCTGCTGTGCCTGGGCAACGAACATTCGGTCGACCTCAAGGCCGTATTGCGCGCCCATCCCGGTCAGCCCGAACGCTTGGAAAAAGCCATTATCGAGGCGATGAAGCTCAAGCCTTATCGGCACAATTTCGAAGTGAACGATGATGTTCAGGTGGTTCGCTTCATGAACATGACGGGCGGCTGAAGACCATGATCGTGAGACCCAAACCCAATCTGATCGGCGTCCTGACTTCACTCAAGGGTTCGATCGCCAAACGTATTGCCTGGCGCAGCCTGATGGTGACCGTGCTCGCCTCGGCCATCGTGCTGATCGAGACCCTGCACCCCAGTTATTTCTCCAAGGTCAGTGCAACGCCGTTCACCCTGCTGGGCTTGTCGTTGTCGATCTTCATGAGCTTTCGCAACAACGCCTGCTATGACCGCTGGTATGAAGCACGCAAGGCGTGGGGTGATGTGATCGTGGACATTCGGTCGATGATTCGCGAAACCCAGATCATCAAGGACGCCGGCGAACGCTCAAAAATCCTCAGCAACCTCTGCGGCTTCGCCCATGCGCTCAACGCGAAACTGCGCTCGGAAAATGAACTGGCGGCCAGTGGCGACTGGCTCGACCCGATGCCGAGGAACAATACTCCCGACCTGAGTGGGCAAATTCTGCTGCAGGTCGGCCAACAGTGTTCGACGCTCAGCGAATCGGGCGCGATCAATGAATGGCGCTATACGCTCATGGCCAATCATCTGACCCGCCTGACCCAGGCCCAGGCCGTGTGCGAACGAATCAAACATACGCCGCTGCCGTTTCCCTACACCCTGTTGCTGCACCGGACCATTTACCTGTTCTGCATCTTGCTGCCCTTCGCCATGGCCGAACCGTTGGGCTGGCTGACACCGATTTTCACCGCCATTGTCAGCTACACGTTTTTCGGGCTGGACGCGATTGGCGATGAACTGGAAGACCCGTTCGGTCGTGACGAAAATGACCTGCCCACCGATGCCCTGGTGCGCATTATCGAACGTGAAGTGCTGTCGGCGCTGGGGGCGACGCAGCTTCCTCCGGTGCTGGAGCCCGTTGATTACGTACTTGAGTGATCGAGGCGTTCACCCCTCAGCCAACGGTGAGGGGTGGTTGACGTGCTTTAGAACACTTCGCTGAAAGGGATAAAGCGCACCGGGTCACCGACCTCTTGCGTGCAACCTCGCGTACCCGGCAGCAAGGCTTCGGGGGCGCGACCTGCAAAAATCTGTTGCGAGGACCATCGCCAACAGCTTGGCGATAGCTTCCTCCACCGGCATCAACGCTGACGAACTCATCCCCGTGGCCCGCACGCCTGCACCGCTTTGAGATGCGGCACAAAGTTGCACGGCCGGTGACGGGCATCCAACTGCTCGGCGAGGATGCCTTCCCACGCGGTTCGACAGGCGCCGGTCGAACCTGGCAGGCAGCACACCAGCGTACCGTTGGCCAGCCCGGCCAATGCCCGGCTCTGTACCGTTGAGGTGCCGATGTCGAGGATGGAGATCGCCCGGAACAGCTCACCAAAACCGTCAATCTGTTTGTCCAGCAAACACGCCACGGCCTCGGGTGTACTGTCGCGGCCGGTGAAGCCGGTGCCGCCGGTAATCAGCACCACTTGAATCCCGTCATCGGCGATCCAGTTCGCCACCTGGGCGCGGATTTTGTACAAGTCGTCCTTCAACAAGTTGCGTTCACTGAGGGTGTGGCCGGCTTCCAGCAATCGACTGACCAGCAATTGCCCTGAGGTGTCGTTGGCATATTCACGGGTATCGCTAACGGTCAGCACGGCAATATTCAACGGTACAAATAACGCATCCGATTTCACGCTCATATCTTTCTCCGGCAGGTATTAATTAAATAACCTTCAGAGACTAAAGCGCTTGAACAATCACTGTCCAATCACTCTAACCAACCAACTTATCGAGCACCTCTATCACTCACTTCGACTATTAAATCCTGCAGTGATAGAGCCCACCGATGACTCATTAAATATTACTGATTGGACTGAAAAGAGAGGCAGTGAGATCGTCTGTTCATAACGTTAAATGCCAAGCCTGTGCCCTTCGCACCTACGCTAATACTGACAGCCCATTCCCTATCGGCAGGTGCCATCGTGGACATCAAACAACTCAAGTTTCTGATCGCACTGGAGCAGACCCGTCACTTCGGTCAAGCCGCCGCGCGTTGCCACATCACCCAGCCCACCCTGTCCATGCGCTTGCGTAATCTGGAGGATGAACTGGATCTGGTGCTGGTCACCCGAGGCCAGCGCTTCGAAGGCTTCACCCAGGCTGGCGAGCGTGTACTGGCGTGGGCCAGAACCCTGCTGGCGGCCCATGACGGGTTGTTCGCCGAAGCAGCCGCCTGCCGTGGCCAACTGGTCGGCAACCTGCGCATGGGCCTGGTTCCGCTCAGCAGTTT
Source organism: Pseudomonas sp. GT1P32 (assembly GCF_054897805.1). NCBI lineage: Bacteria > Pseudomonadati > Pseudomonadota > Gammaproteobacteria > Pseudomonadales > Pseudomonadaceae > Pseudomonas > Pseudomonas sp. GT1P32. The sequence goes on along the minus strand of NZ_CM142704.1, from coordinate 518,868 downwards.
CAATCCGGTCAGCTACATCAAGGGCCTTTCCCACAGCTTTCCCGAGCTCAAGTTCAGCCTGAACTCGATGAGCTCGGACCAGATCATCGAAGGCCTGGGCAACAACCAGCTGGACCTGGGTGTCTGCTACCTGGATCACGTGAACCCCAATTATTTCGAGTTCTTCGAAATCGGCGAGACCCGCGTTGGCCTGCTCTACGACACCCGTCACTTCCATTTCGAAGGCACTGAAATGAGCTGGGAAGACGCCGCCGAACTGCCGCTGGGGATGATCAGCAATGGCATGCACTACCGCAAATCCATCGACCTGAGTTTCCGCAGCCGCGGGCTCAACCCGCAACCGATCCTGGAAAGTGACTCGACGTACCAGTTGCTCCAGGCGATTCACGAAGGCTTTTGCTGCTCGATCATGCCGCTGGACAGCGGACTGGAGGAGCCGATCGAACACCTGGCATTCATCAATCTGCCGGATGCCAGCGTTCTTGCGCCGCTGGGCCTGATCATGCGCAAAACCGAACCGCGCTCGGCCATCGCCGAGAAATGTTTTGCCGAGGCTCGATTGTTATTCAACGCAACAAACTGATGTCAATCAGCCCTCCGACAAACAACGTGCGGACGCGATGATCGACAGCACCAATCACGGAATCGGAACAAGCGATTGGACGCAATAATTGAATATCCGTAGCCTGAACTTAATCCAGTGCTGCGGGGTTTAATCATGTTGTGCCAAGTTAAACAATCCAGTGAACTAACGGACGCAAACGCACCGGCACCACAACCGTTGCACGTCATGTTCAGAGAATACGATAAGGCCGCTGCCCGCTCAGAAGCGGCGTTGGCGTCCGAGATTGCCTTGGCCATTACTTACAACGGACTGAGCCAGGCAGTGATGATGGTATCCCCCGGCAATATCGAGGATTTCATCCGCGGTTTCAGCGTCAGCAACGACATTGTTGAAGACCTGAGCGAAATCTACGACGTGCGTCTCACGCATTTCGATCAGGCCTGCCAGGCCGATGTGCAGATATCCAGTCGCGCGTTCTGGGCACTGAAAAATCATCGTCGGCAAATGACCGGCACCAGTGGCTGCGGGTTGTGTGGTGTCGAAGCACTGGAACAGGCCCTGCCGCAACTGGACATTCTGGAACCCGTTCCTCTTCCCGCCGCAGAGCATTTCAGTGGCATACGCGAGCGCATCGAACAGGCTCAACAAATGGCGCGCAGCAGTGGCGCGCTGCATGCGGCGTTGTATTTCGACGCTGACGGCAATGCGGTTGTGTGCAGGGAAGACATCGGCCGCCACAACGCCCTGGATAAATTGATCGGCGCGCTGCAACAGGCACGGATCGATACGCGCGTCGGTTTCACCGTCGTGACCAGCCGCTGCAGCCTGGAGCTGATTCACAAAGCCGTACGGGCGAAACTCGGCACGCTGGTCAGCCTGTCGGCACCCACGGCATTGACGGTGCAGTGGGCCATCCGGCACCGCCTCAATCTGATTCATGTCCCCCATCGCAACGCGCCACGCATTTACAGCCCGGTTTAACCGAATCAGCGAATTTAGCGTGGTGTTCAGACCTGCGCCTGAACCACCTCGATGCCCAGTTTCCGATAATCCCCGACATCGCCTGACGCCACATGGCGCTCGGTGATCAGCGTATGAATGCGGTTGCACGGCGCGACCACAAACGGCTCGACCGCGCCCAGTTTGTCCGCCGTGGTGACGGCGATCACCTGCGAAGCACTGTCGAGCAGCGCCTGTTTCACCGGCACCTCATCGAAGTGCAACGAGCTGATGCCGACTTGCGGATGAATCGCGCAAACCCCGGTGAACAGCACATCCGCCTTGATGCCCTGCAACAAGCGCACGGTCTCGTGTCCGCTGACCGACATCGTCGCCAGGTTGAGTTGCCCGCCTGCCAGAATCACCTTGATGCCTTTGTATTCGGCCAGGGTGATGGCGGTCATCGGCGAGGTCGTGATGGCGGTGATGGCAATGTCCGAAGGCAACGAACGTGCGATCTGCAGCGTCGTGGTGCCGGAATCGAACATCACGATCTGGCCATTCTCCACCCGACTGGCCGCGAGCTGCGCGAGGTGGGTTTTCACCTCATCGGTTTCGCTGACCCGCGTGAAGTAATCCTTGCCCGTGTCCTTGGGACGAGGCAGCGCACCGCCGTGCACGCGTTGCACCAGACCGGCCGTGGCCAACTCTGACAGGTCGCGGCGGATGGTGTCTTCCGAGACGGCGAAATGCTGACTCAACTCGGAGGCCATGACCTTGCCGTCACGTTCGAGGATCAGCAGGATTTTCTGCCGGCGCAGATGAGGGAGTTCGGCGGCCGAGTGATGATCGTGCATGTTTATGCCTGAATTTGCGGGTTTGTGCGAGATTAGCCAAACCTTCGTGCAAACACAATCGATGTAGGGCTCAGGGGGGGGGCATCGCCGGCAAGCCGGCTCCTACAGTTCGTGAAACACCGCGATCTTGTAGGAGCTGGCTTGCCAGCGATGGCTTGAGGGTTGGCCGTCAGTTGATCGCGACCTGAGCCACATGACCCGAGGTCACCAACGCCTTCAACGAGGTGTCGAACTGTTTCAGCGCATTCACTTGCAACGCGGTTTGCTGGTCGATCTGCGCGGCGATCTCCGGTGCGGCTTTGCCATGCACCCAGACTGAAGGCATTTGTAGTGCGCGCGAGCCCTCGGCCTTGCCGATGTATTGCAGGTTCGAGTCGTAGAATTTGGCCATGAACCGCGCTTCAACCTGGTTGTTGCGCTTGGACACCAGACGGCTGTAAGTGTCGAGCATCACCACCACGTCCGGGTGCGCCTGCACCAGCGCATCGAGGTTGTCGTAGACCGTCACCGAGGCAAACTCTTTCTGCAACGACCCCATCAGCCAGTTGATCGCCCGTTTCGGATCGGAGCTGTTGACGAAGGCGTTGCTGATGCGTGAATCCAGTTCAGGGTTCTTCGCGCCGTTCAGCGCAACCGAGTGGTACTGCTCAAGGTATTCGAGGGTGCTGACGGTGTTTTCGCTGTAGAGCACGCCCACCGATTGCGCGTGCTGCAAGCTCGCGGCGCTCTCGGCGACCGGCAGGAAGTGGCAGGACTGTTCGGCGGCGTATGCCGGCACGGTGGCGGCAACGCTGCCGGTCAGGACAGCGACAAGGGCCAGCAGGGTAGAGATTCTCATCGCGCAGGTTCCTTCAAAGGCGAATTCGGTATGTGGCTATCCTCCTCCCTTGGCGAAAAAACAGAACTTGCGATTCTTGATGATGGTTATTGATCAAACGAATGGTTGCGGCAAAAGGGATCGTTACCCCTAGCCTCATGCCCCCGGCCGATCAGCAACCGGCGCATGCTGCGCCATCAACTCGACCACCCAATCAATAAACACGCGCAGCTTCAGGCTGATGTGCCGGTTCGGCGGGAAGGCCACATACAACGGCATCGTCTCGAGACTCCAGCCCTCGAACAGCGGCACCAACTCACCGCGCGCCTCGTAGTCCCGGGACATGTATTTGGGCAGCCAAAGCACACCGAGCCCGGCGAGGCCCGCTGCAAGAAATGCGTTGCCATCATCGACGGCCAGCACGTAGCGTCCTTTGACCTGCACACGCTCACGCTCGTTGTACATCGCGTAGGGCACGGGTTTGCCGGTGCGCGCCCACAAAAAGCCGACGACTCGATGATCCGAATCTTCCAGCTCTCGCGGGTGCAAAGGCACGCCGACGCGAGCCAGATAGCTCGGTGCTGCAAACACCCCAAGCGGCAGGTCAGCGACGCGCCGGGCCATCAGCGACTGGTCCGTCAGCTCGCCGCCGCGCACCACGCAATCGACGTTCTCATCGATCATGTCGACGATGCGATCGCTGACGCCCATGTCGATCTGGATGTCCGGGTATCGCGCATAAAACGCAGGCAATGCCGGCACCAGAATCATCCTCGCCAACGGGCTCGGCACATCCACGCGCAGTCGACCTCTGGGAAGCGCCGACGCACCGGACAGGCTGGTTTCGGCATCGTCCATGTCGGCCAGCAGCCGTAACACCCGCTCGTAATAGACCGCGCCATCAGCCGTGACGTTGACCTTGCGCGTGGTGCGGTTGAGCAACTTGACGCGCAACCGGGCCTCCAGTTGCTGCACCAGCTGGGTCACGGTGGTCTTGCTCATGTGCAAGGTTTCGGCCGCCTTGGTGAAACTGCCCGCCTCCACCACGCGCGCGAATGCCTGCATTGCATCAAAACGGTCCATTGCAGCCCCAGGTATCGATAGGATTGTTTGGATATCACAAACAGTGGTGACCAAGGTTGCTCGTTTATCGCCCCGATGCAAGTCCTTACAGTCCCTCCATCGTTCACACAGAGCCCTTGATGGAGGCCTTTCATGACACAGCGCGATGTTGTTTTCCCACCCAAACGCCAGGCGCTTTATGAGCGCAATCGGTACTCGCCGGCTATTCGCTCCAACGGCTTTTTGTTCGTCTCGGGGCAAGTCGGCAGCACTGAGGATGGATCGCCCGAACCTGATTTGGAGAAGCAGGTGCGGCTCGCCTTCACCAATTTGAACGCGATCCTCTTGGCGGCCGGTTGCACCTTCGACGATGTGATTGATGTCACCGTGTTCATCGTCGACCCCGAATCGACCTTCGAAACCATCTGGAAGATCGTGCCGGAGTTCTGGGGTAACGCGCCGCACCCGACGCTGACCGGGGTCGGCGTAACGTGGCTGTATGGTTTCCAGTTCGAGATCAAGGTGATCGCCAGACTTCCAGACACCGCCGAGGAATGAACTGACGCCTGTGCAGGGGATGAACGCGGTTATCCGTTCGGCGTTAGAATCGGAAAATGTTCAGCCCACACTTTTGAGGATGACCCAGGCATGTCCACACCCGACACTTCCCTGCAAGACACCGCGGCGCCGGAAGGCGTTTGTTATGGCTGTGGTAGCCGCAACCCGCATGGACTGCACGTCAAAAGCTTCTGGCACGAAGACGGCGTGCATGTCATCGCCGAGCACGTGCCCGACGCCAGGTATTGCGGTTGGCCGGATCTGGTCTACGGCGGTTTGATCGCGATGCTGGTGGATTGCCATTCCAACTGGACCGCGATGGCCTATCACTACCGGACGGAAAACCGCGACGCCGCCAGCCTCCCGCGCATCAATTGCGTCACGGGCAACCTCGGCATCAAGTTCATCAAGCCGACGCCGATGGGTGTCCCGCTGACCCTGCGGGCGAAGGTCGAAGGTGATGTAGGGCGCAAGACCCGGGTCATCTGCGAGATCTACGCCGGGGACGTGCTCACGGCGGTGGGCGACTCCACTTTTGTTCGCGTGGACACCGATCAATTGGCCGACGTCGCGCATAACCGATAGGTCGCCGCATGCTAACGTGCGTACACCCTCTTTATTGAAGTCGCACGCCCATGTCCATCGCCGACAATCTTCTCGCGTTCACCTTCGCGGCCACGTTGCTGACACTGACACCCGGCCTCGATACCGCACTCATCCTGCGAACCGCAACGGTGGAAGGCCGACAACAGGCCTTCCGCGCGGCATTGGGCATCAATGCTGGCTGCTTCCTGTGGGGCGCCGCGGTCGCGTTTGGCCTGGGCGCGTTGATTGCGGTCTCGGAACTGGCCTTCAACGTCCTGAAATACTGCGGCGCCGCTTACCTGGCGTGGCTGGGCCTGAACATGCTGCTGCGCCCGCGCCGCTCGCTGTCGCCCCTCGAAACGGACGCAAAACCAACGGCCAACTGGTTTCTGAAAGGCATGATGGGGAATGTGCTCAACCCGAAAATCGGCATTTTTTACGTCTCTTTTCTCCCACAGTTCATTCCCCAGGGCCACTCACTGATTGCCTGGACTTTTGGGCTGGTCAGCATTCACGTGGTGCTCGGTTTGATCTGGTCGTTGACGTTGATTCGCGCTACACAGCCGCTCGCCCTGGTGCTGCGGCGTGAAAAAGTCATCAAGTGGATGGACCGCACGACGGGCATGATCTTTGTTCTGTTTGCAGCGCGGTTGGCGTTCAGCAAGCGGTGAACAGCGTCCCCCTGTAGGAGCCGGCTTGCCGGCGATGACGCCCGAACGGGCAGCGTAAAGTTCAAGACTGCATCGCCGGCAAGCCGGCTCCTACAGTTTTGTGTTCCCCGGGGATTGTGTGAAGAACCCAAAAAAATGCCCGCATCTTGCGAAGCGGGCATTTCGTTCATGGGTTACGCGTCGTTTTCTTCGCTGTCTGTGTTAGACACTCGCTTAGACCTTTCGGCAACAGCGGCTTCAGCCTTCTGTTTCTGTGCAACCTGGAAGGCTTCCATCGAGACTTTCCGGGCCGACTCCATGCGTGTGAAGGTCCGATCACCGCCACCTGTGGCCATAGCCAGAGTGGAAGCAGTCAGAGCGGCGGCGACGAAAAGAACTTTTATGGATTTCATTTGGGTTTCCTCAAGTGAGAGTTTATTAATAGATAACAGTGGTATTTATTTGCTAAAGCATTACTTGCTTATTCAACCTGGCTTTAGCATCAAGCCAGGGCGGCGTTTCGTTGCGTCCAGGAGTCTTGTTCCATACGCCCATCGGTATCTCTGCTTTTTGCCCAGGCGGTGAGCAGTACCATCATTGCGAATCCGCCGACGATGAGAACCGGATAGGCTGCCAGCAACTCGATCAGCGAGTATTTCCAGGCCAGCGGACGACCAACACCCAACATGGCGGCATAGAACCACGACACGCCAGAGAGCGCCCCCGAGAACAGCGCCAGCATGCGAAGGCTGAAGGAAAGTTTGAGTAACGAACCGGCTTTTTTCAACGCCGGCAATACAGCGCTATGCAACAGGAAGCCGTTAAAGGTCAGCAGTACAACGATCCCGATTTTTGCTTGCAACTTTGGATTCAGGAAATACTCCATCCCTTTGCCGGCATAATCGATCCCGACAATGCCAATGCCCGTAATCCAAAGAGCTACAAGTGCAAGTACTACGGTTTTTTGAAGGCTTTCCATATGTGCGTCATCATGGTGACCCGACACGTCCCCCTTCAGGAGTTGCTTGACCATTGCAACGTCACTGGTCAAGACAAGACCGATTGCAACACAGCAGGCGATAAGATGGAAATACACAACACCCAAACGAAAATATTCCACGGCGGACGAAGAAATCATACTAAGTTCCATGGTTACCTCTTGGCTTCAATAGTGAATCAACATAGTTCTCGGCACAGTTTGATTGGAGTTTGCCGTTGCTGATTGTAATTAGGATCCAACATTCATTATTAAATAATCTTGCAGTATTACGCTGCCAAGACAATAGCGATCTTCGCGAATGAACTTTTAATCATCCGTACTTAGTGCATATGAGGTTTAACTTCCGCTTCTGGGGTCGGCGAGATCCAGAACCCTATCGGCGAGCGGATCAGGCAATGCTGGTGGGGTTGGCTGGGCTTGCGCCCCATTCGAGGAAACGGATCTTGTGAACCTCACCCAGGCTGTCTTCATAGACCACGGTCACCGGTACCACGCCTGTCTTGTTGGATGTATCAGTGCGCTGCAATACCCGCTTCACATCGATTTCCATTCCGTAGTGGTAATCGACGGCTGAGACATGCGCGCCGGGTTCTTGCAGGCCGTTCTGGTCGAAGACAGTTGGCGCGAGACTGGAAATCACGGCACTGACAATTGTGGCCATGTTCATAAGGCTGTACCTCCACTGAAGTTCTCTTAACGAGGACTTAATGTGACACGTGATCAAAGTGAAGTTCACTTCACCACGACGAACGCGCCGATTTGAGTCGCCGGTAGTGGCTTCAGGCCCCAAGCAATTCCCCGCGCTTGACGCCTTTCGACCATTCGTCCATTAAACGCCGTATTTGTTGGGCCAAACGGCATTTTTGAGTGAGGTCATAACATGTTATGACGGATTTTCGCGCAAGATTTCACGTGCTGGCGGTGACAGCAAATGGACCGAAAACGCCTGCGAGCCAGGTGAGAAATACCGGTCAGTTTCCGCCGTTCGAGCGTCCACATTCAGTACTTGATATCCCGGGCTTTTTGACGTCCTTCATGCTTCGTTTGTCGCTTGTCCTGTCGACAACGGGGATTGCTCTGGGCATCGGCCGCTCGACAATCCTGTTTCGTCTCACGCGCACCCTGGCGCGTTTCCTGCCTGACATCGCGCGCGGAACGACGCGTCTCGGCTCGTTCGGTGGCCGCCCAGGATGCCCCGTTCGCCGCTAGAAGAAAAATCATCGCTACCCAACCAAACGTCCTGTGCGTTTTCATAATCTGATCTCCAGGAGCTCGATGTCAGATTTTAAGTACAGCTGATTTCCAGACGTCCTGCAGGCTGAGGAACTGCCATTCATCCAAGCGATATCCATTGCTTAAGTCTAAGGGGGCAGCTGGTGAGCATCACTGTCGATGGTGGTTTGTATGACTTTCACTGAGCCATTGATGGCGGTATCTGGCCGAAAGAAGTCATTCGTGAACGGCAACAATCGGCTGTGAATTCAACCGGTCGATTTACCCCTCGCAAATGAAGCCTCTTTCCTGCCAGGGGTTATAGATGCTCTCTCCGCCTCCTGACATTGCATAGGTATAGGGGGTATGCCTATCATGCGCAATACATAGGTAGGGGGGGTATCTAATGGGCCATATTGCAGCAAACAAAGGCGATCTTCTCAAACGCGTAAAACGTATCGCCGGACAAATCCAAGCCGTTGAACGGGCATTGGAATCGAATCTCGATTGTGCCAAAACACTGCACCTTGTTGCCGCCACTCGCGGAGCCATCAACGGCTTGATGGAGGAAATCATCGAGGACCACGCGCGGGAGCATGTCGCAAACCCTGCTCTCAGCGAAGAGGAGCGTAACAAGGGCGTCGAAGAACTTCTTGAAGCCATTCGCCGTTACTCCAAGTGAACGCAGGTACACACTCATGAGCAGCTCCAACATCAACTACACACACGACCACATGTTCCTTGGCTCAGCGCACGACGAAAATGCCAAGCGTACGCTTTGGGTTGTGATACTGACCGTTGTGATGATGGTTGGCGAGATCACCGCCGGGTATATGACGGGCTCGATGGCGTTACTGGCCGATGGCTTTCACATGGCAACCCATGCCGGCGCATTGGGCATCGCGGCGGCCGCTTATGGATACGCAAAACGCCACGCTTTCAGCCAGCGCTACAGTTTCGGTACCGGAAAGGTTGGAGACTTGGGCGGGTTCGCCTCGGCGCTGATTCTCGGTATGGTCTCCCTGGGAATTGGCGTTGAGTCCGTCATACGTCTCTTGCAGCCAACCGAAGTTCAGTTCGGCACCGCTACGCTCATCGCGATTGCCGGCTTGATCGTCAACGTTGTCAGCGCACTGCTGCTGGGTCACGGGCATAGTCATGGGCACGATCACGATCACGATCACGATCACGATCACGATCATGACCATGCCCATCATGGGAACGACAACAACCTGAAATCGGCCTACGTCCACGTCATCGCGGACGCGCTGACTTCGGTTCTGGCCATTGCTGCATTGCTCGCCGGCCGGTATCTCGGTTGGGTGTGGCTGGACCCGGTCATGGGCATTGTCGGCGCCATCGTTATCGCGCGCTGGGCATGGATCTTGATGGGGGTCACCGCAGGTGTACTGCTGGATCAGACAGACGCACACGTTGCCGATGAAATCCGTGAACTGGTTGAGAAACCCGGGGATGCCACCATCACCGACTTGCACGTCTGGCGAGTTGGACCACAAGCGCATGCGGCCATCGTCAGCGTCGTTGGTGAAGCCACTACGAACGCCGACAGCATTCGTGAACGTCTGAAGCCGGTTCATGAAGTCAGCCATCTGACGGTCGAGTTTCGAGCGGCCTGATTCAGCGCCTCCCCTCCATTGCCTCCAAAGGAAACCGTAATGCCCCCAGGGAAACGTGAACTGGCGCGGATCGAACGCCGATTGATTACCACGCTCACTGATGCGTGCGAAACAGCAAAAGGTGAAATCAAGGGTTTTACCTGGCTCACCCACATCGCTGACCTGAACGCATTGGCTGAAACCCTGAAGGTGATCTGGGTGTTCGAAACCCTGGCTGACAAAAAGCTCGCCCAGGTTAACGCGAAGACGCGCATCTTTGAGCTGACGGCCATCGCCTTGAATGAGGCCAACATCGATCTGAGCCCTTCAGACCTCAATGTCCGCTTTGACTCCGAGGAAGAATGCCAGCGCACTCACGGTGGCGATTGGCAGAAGCGCCTGGCCAAAGGTTATTGACGATGGCTAAAGAAATCGAAAACCCCTGCATCTCGGTTTGCCAACTGAGTGGCGATCTGTGTGTGAGTTGTGGACGGAGCAAGGAAGACATCAGAAAGTGGAAACGCATGAAGCGGCCTGAAAAAATGGCCGCTGTGCAAAGGGCGAATGTGCGCTTGAAAGGGTTGAAGAAAGCGCAGGGGTAGTCACTTGAACTGGATGGCCGCGATTGGGATTTCAGGGACAGACCACATTTAGAAAATGTGGTCTGCCCTCTAATGACCCGAGTGGAAAACGGTCTGTCGTGACAGGCAGAGATCGGCCAGAAGCAGGCGCTCGTGAGCGACTGCTTACGTCTGATTGTTGCACGTCAGGAATGACAGGTAATGGCCGTTTTCAGTCGGACGCGATAGGCGGAATACGGCCAGAAGGGGCCAAATCTACGTGAATCACCCCTCCCTCACCGCTTTTAAGGTCAGTCACCTTTTTTGTGTTTATGTACTTCCAGATCGGGATGTTTGGGTTTGTTTTCTTCAGTAACACGACGGCGTTGATCCTTTTTGCCGGTGGATTCAGCGATCGGTTTGGGGCCGGGTTTAATACTCATGTGTTCAACTCCTTCGATTGATAACAGGTCTGTAAGTAAAGCCCTACGCATGGACAGTGAAGCTACGGGGCGACCAACTCGGCAAGCTTGGCCGCGATATCTGCAAACGTATCTTCAGCAGTGCTCAGGCCGCTTCTCGAACCGAGTAGAGGACTGACTTCGCGCAGCGATTCGTATGTGGTGTCGTGAATGATGGGAACCAGTAGATCCCTTGCGAGGAGCGCGGAAAGCTCTTTGTCAGCGATGCCTTCGGCTGCTAGGCGACGCAGCAAAGCAGGGGTCACCAGCACAATTCCTACTCGAGACTTCGCCAATCCCTTATCAATTTCACGCAGTAAGGAAGAGCCTAGAAGGACATCTTTCTCGCTGAACCAAACGGAAACACCGAGCGACTCGAGTACATCATGCAGCTCCTTCGCGGATCCTTTCCGGTCGTCCCAGGCGTGACAAAGAAAGACGTCACGTAGATCAGGTACTGTCGCACGCCTCTCGACATTTTCGCGTACCGGTGTGAGCGTTCTTACCTCGGCGGAGGTGTAGGCCACAGAGGATCCGGGCTTCGACCAGCGCGGCTTTGCGCTGCTGGATGAACCGCCGCTACTGCGACCGCCCCCGCCATGAGACGAGGACGAATAGGATGGTGCATAGGACGAGGATGAATACGATCGCGATCCGTACCCGCTATATCCGCTGCCACATGCGGGACACGCTGCTCTTGCGCTTGCCGAACGATGACCATGTACCGGTGCTGTACATCTAGACATGTCGTAATCCTTCCGTTTGTAGCTGCTTGCCCAAGAGATGATTAAACATCGGCTATACCGAGCCATCAGCTTTTGAAAACACCGCAGCCCCTCCTTATTGGTTCGAAATCAACCTGCGCTTCAGATCGTGATTCCAATATGCCGGCACAAACAATAGCCCATAGCGCGAATTTCGCTAGCAGGCGTAGCGTGAATGTTCGCTAGCCGCTTCCGATACAAATGCCTCCATGGTCTAGGGCTATCTATCATAGCGGGTAGCTCTCGACCCAGGTTTCAGGCCTTTGACGTTCAACGGCCCCACCATCGATGCCGTTGTTCAATCGACGAACGTCGCCTATGGGTCGAAAGCCGTCTTTTGCTAACCCCATCGGGACCTCGCGTATCCGTCCGGCCCACACACCTTCCTGATCCCGACGCCAAGGGCGATGGTGCCCACCTAATTAGTGGACACCATGTCTAGCCTTTTTAAGCGGGTCAGGGGTGGTCGGGACTTCGACGCTGCGCAACTGAAAGTGCTTCAAGTAATCCATCAAGCGACCGATAGATTGCGAAACCCTCATGGAAGAATCGCAAGATGTATTACCCACGCGAAGCCGAAAAAGATCATCTGTATAACCGAGTGATCCTGCTCACCGTTGCTTGCTGTGTACTGTTGGCACTGGCCGCCATGGCAAGGCAACAGGGGGCTGTCTATGCAGCCATCCAATGGAGCGCAGTTGAGGTCACCGGCACAGTTACGCGGCTGGAAGACATCCCAAGAAACGGCATGGTCAAAATCATTCACTACCGGTATTTCGATAACGACGGCCAGGTCCATGAAGACGAATGCTGGGACAAACGCTATAGCGAACACGCCCCCTATGAAGTGGGGCAGGACATTTCGCTGGTCTATTCACGCTGGTTTCCGCGAGCCAGCAGCATCACAACTGAACTGCACACCTACCGCCCGGGCTTTTACATCATGACGGGTGGGGTGTTGCTGACGTTGTTGTTTCTTGGCATCTCCTTCAAAACACTGGGCCGCATTTTTACTTTGAAGCAGGAAGATCGATTTTATTGAGAGGTACTGTTGATAAGCAGCTCGCCAACGCAATAAAGCGTTCTTAAGCTTGATCTAATTTCTGACCACATAGCCCGCAGTCTCGCTTGTGCATTAGTTACCCGTAGGAGAATCGGGAAGGCAGCATGACAAGGAACATTTACAACCCTAGCGTTGATGACCAGATCGCTTACCTAAGAGAAGCGTTAGAGCTAGGTGTCCTTGAGGTCTCGGACATTGTGCAATGGGCGGATGATCAGATCATTGCACGGGAAAATCCTGCCTACGAACTGGTAGAGCTTGCGCTGATGAGTGACTCGAATCGGTACGACACTGCAAATCAGTTACTTCGAGTCGGGACGCCCTCCTTGAGCCGCGCAGAGGTATTGCCCTATGTACTCGCCAAGGCGCATGAACAACTCCTTGTAGATCCTGATTTTGGAAAGGTCTTAGCAGAAGGATTGTACCAATCCTGGTTTCGGTCGAATTACGACTTTCCAGACGCTCTTAGCCTGTGCGGCTATTTCGAAGATGCCTATTCATTGGCTGAGAGCGGGATAGTTGGAACAGTTGACCAGATCAACCGAGAGCTGCTTGAGTTTACTGCCCAATTTCAGGACTACAATTGGTTCGGGATCGTGCTTGGCCGATAAGATAGCGGCAACTGAACGTGCAAGAGCAAAATGCTCTTGTGGCCCACAGACTCATGGTAACCGCCAAAGCCTGGCTGACCACAGGGGTTCCCGCCGCCTTAAAAAACTATGGCGAGTCAAAAGGCATTAGATGGTCAGAAACCGTCGTACTCGACCTTGAAGTCGACTTTCCCGGAATGCCACGCCTTTATGGTCTGTTGCTCACTCACGAAGAACGGTTCATTGCGTTTGAAATTGATACCGATAGCACTCATAGGTACGTGGAATCGGTGAGTCAATGGGCGGATGTTTCTACTCATCAGGACTACACGCCCCGCAAGCGTGGCAGGGGAAAGGGCTTCGCAGCGATTGCTCTTCAGGTGAGACGCGAACTTCTATGCGACTTGCAGGTGCGGATGTCATAGAAGCTGACAGCCCCATGGTGAATTGGGAGCCGCTTTTGGCCGACGGCTTCCAACAACGAGTGTCGCAGACATTGATAAAAATACAGGTACCCATCGTATGCCGACATCCCATCTGGATCCGTTAAGAGCAATCATCAGTCAATGCCAAACGTCCCAACCCCCGTCTCCCTGGGAACTCGCCGGGGAGTACACCGTTGCCGGTTTGTATGATGTTGGCTTTGATCGTGACTCGGAGTTGTTACTCGTATCTTCCAGTTCAGGACTAGGTCTATTCGATTGTGAGACCGGAGAAAAAATTGCCCGAGACGCTTCTGATCGAGCACTCACAGACCGCTTCCTCGAATGCAAGGGCATCGGCGCACTTGAAAACAAGACCATCCGCATGGCCGGCATTTATGGCGGCAGTCTACCCTCTACTACCCCCGATGGTTGGACGATAGAGACAGTGACTTTGAAATGGCCTGAGCATCACTTGCTTTTGCTAAAGCCGGGCTCCTGGCTTCATGGTACCGAATGCAATCGCCCATCGAGCTTTCACAAACTGGCGATCGAGTACGAAGTGAGAGCATTTGGTTTTTCGTACTCAGGGCAGACATTGGTGATTGCGACCTCCGGAGAGGTGGTGATTTACAGGCGTCACGGTTGAAGGGAGCGGCCTAGTCATTCAAGTCGGCTTTGCTATTGAGCAAAGACCGCATTCGGCCAACAGCTGACTGTCGATTTCGTCTGAGGAACATGCATGTGCATAGCATTTGACCAACTGCTTATTAGGATTAAAGTCTAAGGGAAAGATCGACCCCGTCAGTCTTTGATCCGCAACGGCTATCGCCACGCAGGTTCCTCAATGGCAGGTTCAGAAACGGAGTATTGCTCATGATCAAATACCTTCGAATGATGGCAATGATTTCAATCCTCGCGATCACGGCGGGCTGCCAAATGGGTCAATCAACTTCCGCCTCTGATGCGATGGCTGCTAACGCGGAAATGGACCGCGAGGCGAAAGCGGCGTTACAGAGTTTGTATACCAAAACGCCGCAAGCGCGCGCCCTCGCGCAGCGAGCCAAGGGTATCCTCGTTTTCCCTGATGTGCTGAAAGCGGGCCTCATCGCCGGCGCACACCATGGCGAAGGCGAATTGATTGAGAACGGAAAAGTGACGGGATACTACGCGACCACAGCAGCCTCATACGGCCTTCAGGCGGGCGTGCAGCGGTTTGGATACGTGATGTTTTTCATGACCTATTCAGCGATGAATGATCTGAAAAATGTTAATGGATTTGAGGTCGGCGTGGGCCCAAGCATCGTGGTCGTAGATTCAGGCATGGCCAAATCGATCACTACCTCAACGGCTCAATCCGATGTCTATGCGTTCATCTTTGATCAAAAGGGCTTAATGGCCGGGCTGGGATTGCAGGGTTCAAAAATCACCAGGCTCAATCGCTGAAGCCGTCTGCATGTCGCTTACACAGAATTTAGATGTGTTGCATCGACCTGCTGAATTCACAATCCCTAGCTGCCCTTAGCGGAGGGCAGCAATGGGGCGTTTGCTGCCCATCGCGATAGGTCGTTATCAACCATTTGATGTGCCTGCACCTTTGAGGGATATCCGCCCAACTAACTTCCATACAAACCCGAGAAACGTATCAAGCCAGCAACTCGCTAATCCACCGCGCCTGCCGGGCAACATCCTGCACCTTCTCCTCAGGCACAGCCTGCCGCGCGCGGGCGAACTGGGTCAGGGTCTGTTGCTTGTGGCGCAGGATGCGCTGCCATTTGACCAGGAACGCCGGGGTGCGTGCCTGCATCTGCAGCGGGCCGAAGTACAGTTCTTCGGCGGTGTACGTCACCGGTCCGGCGCGCTCGGCGACGATGATTTCGTAGTCGAAACGATTTTCGCGCAGCACTTCCTCACAGAGGATGCGGTAGCCATTTTCCATCAGCCATTGGCGCAGTGGCTGCTCGCCGCCGTTGGGCTGCAGGATCAAGCGTTCCTGGCCGCTCAGGTGCGCCTTGCCGCTGTCGAGGATGTCGCGGATCGTCTCGCCGCCCATGCCGCAGATGCTGATCGCGGTGATTCCGTCTCCCGGCTCGATCGCCGCCAGGCCATCGGCCAGGCGCACGGTGATGTGCTGGTCCAGGCCGTTTTCGCGCACGGTGCGTTCGGCCGAGTGGAACGGTGTCAATGCCACCTCGCCCGCCACCGCCGATGCGATGGCGCCACGGCGCATCAATGCCACCGGCAAGTAGGCATGATCCGAGCCGATATCGGCCAGGCGCGCACCGGCCGGCATCTGCGCGGCCACGCGCTCCAGGCGCATGGACAATGTCTGTTCGTTCAACTGCAGTTCCTTTTCACCACGGATGTCCGGCACCGTTGGCATGAGTGCGGGCCGCACATGATGCTTGGTGAGGGTGGCAGGGTAAAGCGCCGGCGCGGGTTGTGTGATGAACTGCCTGTCGTCGTACCGTCGGGAAGACAGGCTCGGACGATTGAATCGCCCTACTCCCGGTCTTTCGTCGTACGGATGAGATTGCCCCGTAACTTCACGATTGCCTGCTGCAAATGCACGAAGTCGTCGGCATCAAGACCGGTTTGCGGGAAGCCGTCTTCGGAGAGGCCTTCACGCAATTTTCGTCCCTCTTTTGTGAGGCTGATCCGCACTTGGCGTTCGTCTTCCGGGTCGCGCTGGCGCAGCACATATCCCATGGCTTCCAACTTCTTCAGGATCGGAGTGAGGGTGTTGGATTCCAGAAACAGTTTTTCACCGAGGCTGCCAACGGTCTGGTTGTCTTCCTCCCACAGCGCCACGAGGGTGATGTATTGCGTGTAGGTGAGTCCGAGCCGTTCGAGCATTGGCTTGTAAGCCTTGCCGAAGGCGAGGTTGGAGGAATAGACCGCAAAGCACAGGAAGTCGGATAGCTTCAGGTCGAGGGCGGATGTCTTTTCAGTGGGTTTCATGAGCATTCTCCGGGCCAAAGACAAATGGATCGCAAGGCCCGACTATACATCGCATGCGATGGTATCGGAAGTGCTACTCCCTCTGATGTTCGTTATCCACGTGCAGCAGGCCGGTGACGGTCGACGCACGGCTCACCAGGGAGTCGTGCGTCGACGGACACTGCCGCCGTCAGCATCAAGTCTTCATGCTTTGGGCTTTTCACTTACCTCAGCGACTTGAACCCGACTTTTTATATCGACTCACGCCGTCTGAACATTCAAATACACATCAATATTGCCGCGCGTGGCCTTCGAGTACGGGCAAATTTGATCCGCCGCATGTGCAACAGCGCAAGCGACCTCATAAGGCAGGCCTGGCAGGTTGACGTTGAACCCGGCCTGCAGGAAGTAAGCATTCCCGGTTTGCCCCAGATCAATCTCGATATCGACGGACACGTCGGCCGGAATAGTCACCTTCAACTCTTTGGCCGCAAGACCAAGCGCTGCGATGTAGCAGGCCGACCATGCGCCGGCAAACAACTGCTCGGCTGTCGGGTGCGGCTGGGTAGCGGCAAATACGTGGGCCGGTTTAGCGCTCCCAGGCGTTGAGAGTTCGATGTCGAGGTTGCCGTTATGCCCGCGCGAAGTGTTGCCGGAGCTGCTCAGGGTGGTGTGAGTCTTGCCGGTAGCCAAGACTTTTTCGATTTTGCTCATCAGTGATTCCTTGAGTTTTTTTATTAAAGTCAAATAGCACTAAAGATACGTAACTATCTGACCAGGCTCATTTTATAGGCGCGACAAAAGCACCGGGAATGACGGAAAAACCGATCACCTTCGGCTTTTCCGACCACCCTGCTGCCCTTCGCCAATTGAGATGAAGCCCATCACCGCTCGTCGCCAAGTCGCGAAATGAGCTTTGACATCAAGGGGTCTTTGCTTGAATATTAATATATCGCATACGATTTAATCGATAACGACAACAAGCCGCCACAACCCCTGCCGTTTGGAGAATCAGCCATGAACACCGCAAGCAGCCGCACAATCTCAATCTCTCACGCTGCCCATGGCCACAACGGCAACAACTGGATCACTGCTGCATGAAGCTGATCCAGCTCCGGGCGTTCTGCTCAGTGGTCGACATGGGCAGTTTTCGTTCGGCGGCGCGAACGCTGGAAGCGGCTCAAAGCACCTTGACCGAGTCGATTCAAAGTCTGGAAAGAGAACTGGGGGCCACCTTGTTGGTGCGCTCCAATCAAGGCATCAGCCTGACGCTGGCCGGCAAAGTGTTCCTGACCAGGGCACGCTCGATCATTCTGGATTGTGATCGCGCAGTACAGGACGTCCGACAATGCAACGGCGCGCCCGAAGGTCAGATCGCATTGGGTGTCACGACGGAACCTTTAGCTGCGTGCCTGATGCCGGTCTTCAACAGTTTTACCCGCCGATTTCCAAACGTGCAGTTGCACGTCGCCGGTGGCCAGACGAAGAAGTTGATCGAAATGATTCGCGCGGGCCGGCTCGACTTTGTGATGTGTCCACTGAGTGCCGACGTTTGCGATATCGACTTGCACATTGAGCGGCTTTACAGCTCGAAAGCCAGCGTCATTGCACGCAAGGGGCATCCCCTGGCGGAGGCTCGCTCGGTGCGCGACCTCGCCGATTGCCAGTGGATCAGCGTCCGCCCGGCGGGGATTGCCGGTAGCGCGGAGAAGCATCTGATCGAGCTGTTCAAAGCCCAAGGCTTGCCGCCTCCGAAGATCGCGATTACCACCGAATCGCTGCTGGAAATCCTGCACATCATCTCCGAGACGGACTACCTGACCATTGAGCCCGGCATGCTTCCCGGCATGAAGCTGTTTTCCTCGTCGCTGACCAGCATTTCGATTCGCGAGCCACTGGAATCGTGCGAGGTGTGCCTGATCAGCCGTCGAGTGTCACCCTTCTCCCAGATCACGCAAGAACTGACCAGCATGCTGATTTCGTACTCACGTTTGCGTCATCGGGCCAAAGGGTGAAGGTTCGAGTCGTCATTCAAGCACCCTCACCCGCTAAAACCTACGCGCAGTGGCCGGTGAAACTGAACCGGTGACGGCTACAAGCGCCGTCACCGGTTCAACCTCTCAAGCCAGCCGTTTACAGATCGGTGATTTCCTTGTGACGCGGTACCAGCAGTTTCATCACGCTCCACGCTACCAGGTAGGCCACCGCACAGATGGCGAACATGATCATGTAGCCGGTGTGAATATCGTTGATCGATTTGTAGTAGTCGAACACCCAACCGCCAAGCTTCGTCATCGCAACACCGCCCATGCCGCCGGCCAAACCGCCAATGCCGACCACTGACGCGATGGATTTTTGCGGGAACATGTCAGACACGGTGGTGAAGATGTTGCACGACCACGCCTGATGCGCGGACGCCCCGATGCCGATCAATATCACCGGCACCCAGAAACTGATGTAACCCAGTGGCTGAGCCAGCAACACCAGCAGCGGGAAGAAGGCGATGACCAGCATGGCTTTCATCCGACCGTCATACGGCGCATCGCCACGTGCCATGAAATAGCTCGGGAACCAGCCGCCACCGATGCTGCCGACCATGGTCATGCTGTACAGCACGGCCAAAGGCAACACGATGGCCGCGCCCTTCATGCCGTACTGCGCCGACAGGTAGGTTGGCAGCCAGAACAGGAAGAACCACCACACACCGTCGGTCATGAATTTGCCGAAGGCGAACGCCCAGGTCTGACGGTAGGTCAGCAACTTGAACCACGAGACTTTTTTCTCGGCAACGCCCGGTGCCGGGGTGGCAATCACCTGCGCATCACTGCGAATGTAGGCCAGTTCCTCTGCCGAAAGGCGTTTCTGATTTTCAGGTTTTTCGTACAGCGCAATCCACACGGCCACCCAGACAAAGCCCAGCATGCCGATCACGATGAACGCCGCTTCCCAACCCCAGAGGGCGGCAATCAGCGGCACGCAGATCGGCGCCAGGATCGCGCCCACGTTGGCACCGGAGTTGAAGATACCGGTGGCGAAGGAGCGCTCCTTCTTCGGGAAGTATTCGGCCGTGGCCTTGATCGCGATCGGGAAGTTCCCCGCCTCGCCTATCGCTAGTACGGCGCGGGACAGCATGAAACCGGCGATCGAGACCGGGATGACGGCAAGGCCGAACGCACTGCTCACCGCCGCGATGCCCTCGCCCATCGGTACTGAAAAGGCATGCATCATGGCGCCGGTCGACCAGATACCGATCGCGATGATGTAGGCCTTCTTGGTGCCGATCTTGTCAACGAAACGGCCGGCAAACAGCATGGAAATCGCGTACACAAACTGGAAAACGGAAGCGATGTTGGCGTAGTCGCTGTTGCTCCAGCCAAATTGCGTCGACAAATCCGGCGCCAACAGGCTGAGCACCTGGCGGTCGAGGTAGTTGACGGTGGTGGCAAAGAACAACAGCGCACAGATCGTCCAGCGGTATTTGCCGACGGCTTGGCCGACACGTTGCGCATTGATGGGCTCGTTCAGATTCATGGCATCACTTTATTATTGGATTGTGGTGATGATCTCTCGGTTTCAAGCGAGATCAATTCTTACGCGCAGCGAACTGCTCTGTGGCTATCGTCAGACGAGTAGCACGTGCAATCGGGAGGTTGCTACAGATAACGGGGATGACTGAGCGCCTGGGCAGGCAATCAGGACCGGACCACAAGAGGCGGTATGCGGGAAGGCGAGTAAGCGGATTGAGTTCATGATGGGACCCGGTTTTTGTTTTTAGGGGTGTAACATCGTATGTCGTCGTACAACTGCGCCTTTTATAACGACTCCCCTACCCGGCTGTCAATCCGGAAAATGGCCGTTCGTCTCGACAGACAACACGCCGAACGGCAACGGCTGTGCCGCTCTTGAAGAGATTAGTGGTCCGGGTGTGGCCGTGGGTATTTGAAAACCAGATAGTCATACGACAACACATGTCGTGACGCACATTTGAAATGTAGGAGCGAGCCTGCTCCTACAATTTCCGAGGGGGCTTATTTGACCAGCCGTTTTTCCTTGGACGGCCTGTACCCGAAATACGAGCTGTAGCACTTGCTGAAATGACTCGGTGACACAAAACCACAGGCCACCAGCACATCCACCTGGGACAGTTCCGTGTGCTGCAGCAGGCGCCGCGCTTCGGTAATGCGCAACTCCATGTAATAGCGCTGAGGCGTAGTGCCGAGTTGTTCCTTGAACAGACGCTCAAGCTGGCGGCGAGAACGGCCGGCGTAGACAGCCAATTGCTCCAGCTCCAGAGGTTCTTCGAGGTTGGCGTCCATCAGCTTCACCACCTCGCGCAAGGGTGCGCTCACGCAGACATTTTCCGTCGGTTTGATCCGCCGGTAACGCGACTCTTCGAACGCGAGGATGTCCTCGATCCCTTCGACAAGAGCCTTGTCGTGCAAGCTCTTGATCCAGTCCAGCGCCATGTGGAACGCGCCCGAAGGACTGGACGCCGTGAGCCGGTCCCGATCAATGACAAAAGGCTCGCTGGTGACATGCGCCGCTTTCGCCACTTCCGCGAGCGCGGGGCGATGTTCGGGATGAATCGCGCAGCGATAGCCGTCGAGCAAGCCGGCACTCCCGAGGAACCAGGCGCCATTCCACAACCCGGCCAGGCTCACGCCATGGTCGGCGGCCGCTCTCAACAGACTGGTCAACTCGTCAGAGGCCTTCAGCTCGGTCCTGTAACCACCGCAAATGACCAACAGATCGAGGTCGTGCACGACGGAGCAATCAATGCGCGCATCCGGCCGGATGACCAGCCCCAGATCGCTGATGACCTCACCGTCGTGCAAGCCGAACGTGCGCGACGAGAACAGTTTTGGCCGTAGCAGATTCGCCGTGATGATCGTATCCAGTGCCTGCGTAAATGCCGGCAGCGAAAAATGTTCGAGCAGCAAAAAGCCTGTCCGTGTCAGTTGAACAGGCTCGTCGGGGTTGTCATTCAGATAGCGAAGATTTTTCCCCTTCATGCCTCCGCTAAATTGGCGTCGTTCGATCAAAGTTTTAGGCACTCGGTTACGTTTAACGAACCTGTAGTTTGGCACATCGGGACAGTGCAAAGCCGTCTACGCTCCTCCCATTGCGTACCTCCGGAGACACCGTCATGACCCGCATCCTGCTGACTGCTTTCATGCTGCTCGCACTTAATGTCCCGGCCTACGCCGACGTCACTCCGTTCCCCTCCTCCTTCCGCACCCAGGACATCGCCGTGGAAGGCGCGAAGATCCACGTGCGCGTCGGCGGCAAAGGGCCTGCCGTGGTGCTGTTGCATGGCTTCGGCGACACCGGCGACATGTGGGCGCCTCTTGCTGCCGATCTGGCCAAGGACCACACAGTCGTGGTGCCGGACCTTCGCGGCATGGGCTTGTCGTCGATCCCGGACGGCGGCTACGACAAGAAGACGCAAGCAGGCGACATACGCGCGGTGCTTGCAGCGTTGAAAATCGACCACTCGGTGGTGATCGGCCATGACATCGGCACCATGGTCGCCTTCGCCTACGCCTCGCGTTATCCGCAGCAAACCGATCGCCTGGTGGTCATGGATGCGCCCGTACCGGGCATTCCGCCGTGGAACGACATTGTGCGTTCACCGATGCTGTGGCACTTCGATTTTGGCGGTCCGGATGCCGAGCGCCTGGTGGCCGGTCGTGAGCGTATCTACCTCGACCGATTCTGGAACGAGTTCGCCGGCGACCCGACCAAAGTGGACGAAGCCACTCGCCAGCATTACGCCAAGCTCTACGCCCGCCCCGGCGCGATGCACGCGGCGTTCGCGCAGTTCCGCAGCATTCGCCAGGACGCCGTGGACAACGAAGCATCGATGAAGACACGCCTGACCATGCCGGTGCTGGCCGTCGGCGGGGAAAAATCCTTTGGCAATAACGAGGCGATCGTCATGCGCAACGCCGCGGACAATGTCACGGAAGTGGTGATTCCGGGGGCAGGACATTGGCTGATGGAAGAAGCACCCACACAGACCATTCGGGCGATTCGCGACTTTTTGCAGTGACCGCCTCTAGCAGGTCAACAACGAATTGAATCCCGGCTGGATGTTGGTTTGGGATCAGGGAGGTGTCCATGGCTGTAATCAATATCAACAACCGGCCAATATCATTCGCAATAACCTCATCCTGATACTCGCTATTCCAAATGAGTCGAAGTCGCTAAAGGCCCGGTGCCTGGACTCATGCTACCGTTTCAATTCGTATTGGCAGCGCGTTGGTTACACGCGAAGGCAGAATCGCCATGTTCGAACCCGCACTGCGCCAGCTCATGACAGGTCTCTTGTTGGCTAGTCTTTTGCTGATCTCGGGGTGCCTTACCTCGGAAAAGCCTTTAATCGCCACTAGCGACTTTCCAATCCCAGCGGGCACGAAAGTTTTGCAATACAGCGATAAGACGGGAACCTACCAGGAACCAAAAACATCCTCTCTCAAGACACTATCGATCCGTGATGGTTGGTATGTCTATTCCGAACTTGACGCATCGGGTATGGCCTTCAAGTTGCGCAAGGTCACCGCCAGTTCCTGGGTAGTAATGATGCGTACCGGGCTTGAAACCGGTAAGTACGCCTATGGCTGGATGAGGCACGAAGGTGACCTTTATGTGATTTACCTGGGTGACGCCGAGCAATTCCGGAACTGGAAAGGCCAAGCCGAATTGAATACCGACTGGGCCGTGGTGAATGCCAACGTCCAGATCTTTTCGCTGGACTACTTGGCGAACATCATGCCGGCTGCCATTGCCGCTCGCGCGTACGCAAAGCCCATGGCGTTCAAAGTAGCAGACGCTGCAACCGTGAAGGCTGATCAAACTATCGTAACGCCCGAGATGCTGGACCGTATACGTAAGGCGAATGAAGCCCATATCAGCAAGCTCAATGCGCAGATCAAGGAGAACGAAGAGAAGACCAAGGCGTTGTGTGGCGGCCGGGTCTGCGTTATCCGCAATGACACTACGCTCTACCGCACCGAGAAATCCGACCCACCCGTGTGGTACTACCAGGATGGCCGCCTGGCCCCTGAATCGGTATGGCCAAAATGAACATCGGATCAAGCCTTGCAAGTCTTGTTGCAGCGACCTGTATATCCATGGGCGCCTGCGCCCAATCCCAGTTAACGCTGTGCAATGAAAACCCGACGGAAAATATCAGCACCGCCGTCATCTATCGGGTCAATCAACCCTTTGATAGAGAGTGGGTAGCGTACGGATGGGTGACAATTGCCCCAAACAAGTGCGTGGTGGTAGCGCAAACACCCAGCGGCTATTTGGAGGTGTTCCTGTCCACGCTCAGCCAAGACATTCACGGCGGGAAAGCCCACATCATGCATTTTGCTTTCAATGAGTTCAGTGAGAATAATTCAACGGCATCCGAGCGTTTTTTTGCGTACAGGACGAAAGCTTCAAGCGAACACTGGGAACGATTGATGCACATCAAAACTGCCCTTCTGGCTGGTATAAACAGCTGTTTAATCTATTCGTCAATGCCGAGCCTGACAGTAATTTCAAACTGCGCCTCTAGTGCGTTTGCGATAGATTACGGGGGCGATTCCAGCCCGTTCACGACAGGCAGCAACGACCAGAAGCTGCAGCTCGTATATAGCCGTAGAACGGATCACCGGCGCTGCTGTAACCGATGACATGAAGGGTCGCAAAGGGGGTTTTCCAACCCACTTATCATGATGTTCATGGGAACCTGATCGATGGCAAGAGATGCAAAAGTCGATTCAAAAAACGAGACTTTTATCACGCAGGAGATTGAGGCCCTGGTCGAACCAGCCCCCGATGACGATGTGGTTCGCAATGGAATCTGGCACGCACGGCTCAAGGTCCAGGCGCGCAAGCTGAGTCACTCGACCCAGTTTGTCATTGCCGCTGCGGTGATCCTGGGACTTACCATGTTCTTCGTCGGCAAACTGGTAAGCGAACGAATAGAAAATGCCGCGGTAAATAGCGCAGCAGAAGCCGGCGCCCAGTACATGGACACGTTTCTGGAGCCTTATGTGCAGGAGTTGAGCCGAGACAACAACCTCTCGGCTGCAAGCGTCCAGTCCCTGGACCTTCTCACGCAAAGCCGTGCGTTAAAACAGCACATTGTCTCGATCAAGATCTGGCGAGCGGATGGCACGGTGGTCTACAGCACGAACAAAGCCATCACCAACCACAAATTCCCAATGGATGAGATCACCGAGGCACTCAAGGGCAAAGTGGTCACCGACCTTGAAGAGTTGAACCAGGATGAGAACGAGTTCGAGCGTATGCTCAACATGCCGCTCTATGAGATCTACGCGCCCCTGCGGGATTCCAACTCCAGGAAAGTCATTGCGGTGGGCGAATTTTATGAAAAGGCCGATAGCCTCAAGCGCGAGATCAATCGCGTCCGACTGCAGGTATGGGTGGTCGTTGGCGCCGCGACGCTGGCAATGCTGACGCTGCTTTTCTTCATCGTGCGACGCGGTGACAAGATTATCCAGCGTCAACAAATTGCACTGCGCTTACGGCTGCTGGAGCAAACCCGCTTGCACATCAGCAACGCCGAACTCCAGCGCAAGATGGCGACCGCTACCCAGGAGTTTTCCCGTGTCAACGAACTCACCTTGAGGCGCATTGGTGCAGACCTGCACGATGGACCGGCGCAGTTGTTGACCTTGATTCTGATCCGGCTCGACGACTTGGCCGAAAACTGCTCCGCTGTCGATCAGGAGTCGCTGGAAACCATTCGTGGCGCCGCCACAGATGCATTGCGTGAGGTCCGCGATTTATCACGAGGCCTGGCACTGCCGGAAATTAACGACTTGAGCCTGGTGGAAGAGTTGCAACTGGTGGCGCAACGGCACGAGCAACGCACTGGCACCAAGGTCACATTGACCCTGGGCCTGCTACCGAAGGTCGCGCCACTGCCGCTCAAACTCTGTTTGTACCGTTTTGTGCAGGAAGCCCTCAACAACGCTTACCGTCATGCCAACGGAGAGGGTCAGGTCATCCAGGCGCAATACATTGATGAAGAATTGAACATCAGCGTCAGGGACAGTGGCCCAGGCATGGCGGAGGACGCCATGCTGCTCGATGCGTCCGGCAGAACCCGATTGGGGCTCGCCGGTTTGCGTTATCGCGTTGAATCTCTGGGCGGGTTGTTCAGCATCGACTCCTGCGCCTCCGGCACGTCGGTAAATGCTCAGTTCAAACTCTAGTCAGGAACCGCTCCAGGCGTCCATTTGTGTTTGCGCAGCTCCGATGTGAAGTCGCCCGACAGCTTCGCGCTCCCTGTAATGCCGTAGAGCGGTGACTGCTTCAACACGATTTCGGGCGTGGAGTTTCTGCATCACGCAGCCCATGTGGTGCTTGACGGTTTTTTCGCTGATTAACAGCTTTGACGCAACTTCCCTATTGGTCAGCCCCATTGAAACTTCACGAATGACCTGCTCCTCGCGATGAGTCAGACCACACATGTGAATTTCCGCTTCGTGTTTTTTGATGTTATTCAGCAGCTTGTTGGCAAACTCAGGGGTGATGTACGTCTCCCCCTTGGCAACCGACCTGATCGCCTGGACCAGTTCCGGTCCGCTGACACCTTTCAACACATACCCTCGCGCGCCGGACTCCAGCGCCATAAAGGCGTCATCTTCGGATTCTGAAACGGTCAGCATCAGCACCTTCACATCTGACAGCTGAGTGGAAATGAACCGCACCGTGGCGAAAACATCGCCCGGCATATTGACGTCCATCAACATCACATCCGGACGCACCCTCTGGGCAATATCCCTGGCCTCTTGCGCATTGGCGCCCTGCTCCACGACCTGAAGGTCCGCCCGTTTTCTCAAGGTATTGGCTACACCCTCACGCAACAACGGATGATCGTCAGCAATGCCAATGCGAATGAATGGACTCATGACGCGCTCCCCCAAAGGATTTGCACTCGAACACTTATTGATTAATAGCAGGGAACCTGGAAAGACGCCGGTCGTCAGTTGTGCGTCCCAGGCTCCCAGCGCTCGGAAATCAGACTTAGGTCGGATGAAATCCGGTCATCAACACGCGATCATTGTTACAAGACCCCAGGCATTTATAACCCAACCCATTGTTTTAAAAGGACTCTGAACACGTCAGAACACAGACAGCCTCATAAAACCCGGATCCATCTTTCATCCGACCAACAGTCGCTCTCCGGTCAGCACCTGGCTCAACTGTTCGGCTTGGAAACAGCCTCATGAAAACCCTTCTGATTCTGAGGGTGCCATCGTTACCATCGACACCGGTTCGACAGGAGGAATGCAATGGAACTGAAGTGGTGATTCCCGGGGCAGGACATTGGTCGATGGAAGAAGCGCCTACGCAGACCATTCGGGCGATTCACGACTTTTTGCAGTGACCGTCTGTGGCAGGGCAAAATTTGTCTACGAATCGTTGTCGAAGCCTTGCGCCCTGCCTGTT
The DNA here is from genome assembly GCF_054897805.1 of Pseudomonas sp. GT1P32. NCBI lineage: Bacteria > Pseudomonadati > Pseudomonadota > Gammaproteobacteria > Pseudomonadales > Pseudomonadaceae > Pseudomonas > Pseudomonas sp. GT1P32. Next base: position 491,734 of record NZ_CM142704.1, on the reverse strand, counting down.
CGACGGGCAGTCGCTCGACACTGCATCTGCCTACCGCTTAAAGTGCCGCCCCCTCAACCGTGGATCGCCACCAAATGACTGAGACCTTCCAGGGCAGTTGCCTTTGCGGCGCCATCCAATACCAACTCCGGTCACGTCCCAAAGCTGTTTCGCACTGCCATTGCAGCCAATGCCGCAAAAGCCATGGCGCTGCATTTGCGAGCTACGGAAGTGTCTTGCGGGGCGACTTTGATCTGGTACAGGGTAACGACGACATCCGTTCTTATCCTTCCTCTGAATCTGTCGAACGCCAGTTTTGCACTCGCTGCGGCTCGTCGCTCTTCTGGTCAAATAGCCAGGGCGAATACTCCGACTGGATCTCCATAGCCCTCGGTACGCTGGACACACCCTTTACTTGCGATAAACAGAAGCATGTCGAGGTGACGTCCAAGGCTGTATGGCATGACATTCAGGATCACTGGCCGCAGTTTCGATAATCGCTTTGTGGCTCGATCGCCAATATCAAATCGTCGATCCGGTCACCTCAAAGGCCGAGCGAGAAGCATTGGCTCAAAAGCTTCGAAACCTGGCCGCGACAGGACTCATCGGCAGCGATAACGTAGCCCGTGTTGCATCGACCGGTTGAAACCCCAACCAATAGCTGACCTTGCAAGACAGCTGCCTGACGACCAGTTTTCCACTGCTATGCTGATAACACCTGTTTCTGCACTGGGGACGAGTAGCATGGCAGCACAAGGCAAGCATTCCCCATTCACGCTCAAGGCTATGGCCTGCTGGGCTGGGATTCTCCTTGTACTTTGGGCTGCCATAAAGCTGCTCGACACTCACCTCGAACTGAGATTGTTGGCAGATAGCACGAGCTGGCTGCTACGTTTTTCGGAATGGCTTTCGCTGGAAACGTCAATGCCGAATTGGTCACTGCTGGTGATAATCGCGATTTTAATCAGCACTCTGTCTGTAGCGATTTACTACGCCCGCAACACTGATGGCGATTACGACGAGCTACATGAGATAGAACGAAAAGTTTACAAAATGAACAACCCTCAGTTTCCACGATTGACAGATAACCAAACGCTACTGATGGAAGCTTTGGCCTATCATGCAAACTTCAGGAAAGTCGCAAACCTGAACTCAATCTGCAAACTTGTCTCACTCAGCACAGCAGAAGTTGAAGCCGATCTAAAGCAACTTCAAGCCATACGTCTTATCAAACAAAAAGTGACACGAGGTACGTTTGGCGCCACCACTTTTGAACTTACCTTGGCAGGCAAGGATTATGCATTAGAGCGATTTCAGCTAACGTAGCACAGGCAAAGTGGAGGTAGGCTGGAAGTTATTTTTTGAGAGGCATAATTTTCCCACCGGGCGAAACCATTCATCTTTTCACAAGATCAAGTGGCCCCAATGGGAAATGCCTAAGGATGCGATCCTAACTCTACAGGACCGTCGCTTTCCGGCTAGAACCAAACATCCACACAAGCCATTCAGCCAGGTACTTCCAGACTCCGCTTTGCAGACCACAGGTTTACAGACTTTGGTAGCGCCGTTCGAAATCACTGGCCAACTGTTCAAGCGTGACGCTTCCCAAGCGATCTATAAGCAGTGCCTGCGCCGCATCAAACGCGTCGGTCAGCGCAGCATTCACCGCTTGCTCCACCAGGCATTCTGGATGGTCGGTCGACAGACCGATGGCGAAAAGCGAGGACGAGCCCAAAGCCTGATGGATGTTCAACAGTGTGATATCCGCTAATGGTTTCGCCAGCGTCCACCCCCCACGGTGCCCCTTTTCCGAGCGCACATAACCCCCGTCCTTGAGCAGCGCCATGGTCCGCCGGACCACCACCGGGTTGGTACCGAGCATCTGCGCGATGGTATCGGACGTGGCGGGCTGTTCGTGTCGGGCCATGTGGATCAGCACGTGCAGCATACGGGACAAGCGAGTGTCATTTCTCATGGATGGCGGTTTCCTGAAGTTGCGTGTGCCGAGTATCGCTCGACACAGCATAAGTTACGAGACTGTTGACACCCTGACATCACGTAACTTACGTTGTATCTAGAGTTTTCGAGCAGGTCGAAGACCCAGGGAGACTGATCAATGGTTTATGACGTGATCATCGTTGGCGGCAGCTATTCCGGTATTTCCGCAGGCTTGCAACTGGCACGGGCGCGCCGAAAGGTGTTGGTGATCGATGCAGGTCAGCGCCGTAACCGGTTTGCTCACAATTCACATGGATTTCTTGGGCAAGACGGTCGCGATCCCGGCACGATAGCCAGCGAGGCACGTGCCCAGTTGCTGGCCTATCCAACAGTTGAGTGGCTGTCGCAACCCGCCATCCAGGCAAAGACGGGCGATGGTGGATTTGTGATAACAGCCGCGAACGGGGAACAATTCGCGGCGAGGCGTCTGATCCTGGCCACAGGGGTGGTGGATGAGTTGCCTGCAATTCCCGGGCTGTCAGAGCGCTGGGGGCAGCGAGTGTTTCATTGTCCGTATTGCCATGGATATGAACTGTACGGCGGACAGATTGGAGTATTGGCGGCGTCGCCAGTTGCCATCCACCAATCGCTGATGCTGCCCGACTGGGGGCCAACGACACTCTTCCTCAACGAGGTATTCGAGCCTGATGCCGAGCAGTTGGCGAAGCTGGCCAGGCGTGGGGTTGCGGTGGAGCGTGAACCTGTCTTGTCGGTTGGCGGTGAACAAGTCGATGTGACACTCGTCAGCGGTCGTGTGATCAAACTTGCAGGGCTGTTCACTCAGCCTCACACGCGTATGGGCAGCCCACTGGCAGCGCTGCTTGGTTGCGAGTTTGAAGCCGGGCCGACAGGTGAGTTCATCAAGGTCGATGCGATGCGCGAAACCAGTGTACCCGGCGTGTTTGCCTGCGGGGATGCGGCAATAGCCGCAGGTAATGTGGCAGTCGCAGTGGGTGACGGCGCACGCACGGGCGGCGCAGCACACCAGTCGCTGATCTTTCGCTGAATACGGGTAGCAAGCGGATTAAGTGCGTCCGTCGGCACCCGACCTTCTCATGCCGATTGCCTGCGCCAGGTGCCGGGTGATGTGCCGAACTGGCGTTTGAATGCGCGACTGAACGCAGCTTCGGATTCGTAGCCCACTGCAAAGCCGATTTGCGCCACATTGCCGCGACCTTCGCGCAGTTGTTGAGCCGCCACGTGCATGCGCCAGAGCGTCAGGTATTGCATCGGTGGCTGGCCGACCAATGCCGTGAATCGTTCCGCGAAAACCGAGCGCGACATGCCCACTTCAAGCGCCAGGGCTTCTGCCGTCCAGCCCTCGGTTGGGCGAGCATGAAGCAGTGCCAACGCACGCCCGATATGTGGATCCCGCAAACCCGCCAGCCACCCGCGCCGCTCGGCGGGGAGGCTCGCGACGTACTGGCTGACGGCTTCGACGAAGAGCAATTCGGATAACTTGGCGATGACCGTTGTCGAGCCAACGCGCCCCGCCGCGATCTCACTGACAGCAAACCGGAATGAGCTTTCAATCCAGGCACCCGAAGCCGTCGCGCGCATGTCCAGTTTCAATAAGGATGGCAGCGACGAGAGCAATGGACTGAAAGGGGTTTCAGTGCCGAGGAACCCACACAATAACTGCGTGACCTCGCCGCCACCGCCGCACTTGATACGTGAAATGCCGCCGACTTCCGGCGGCTGAATAACGTCGCGCGCCGACATGGGAGCAACGCTCAGGTCGCTGCCAAACGTATGAACGTCATTGCGCGGAAGCAGAATGAGTTCGCCTGCCCCCACGTCGAGGGGGGCTTCACCGTCGATTTTCAATTGCATGTGCCCCGCAGCGACAAAATGCGACGCAATGACATGTCGAGGGGCCGCCAGGAACGGTTTGCAATCGTCCGCAGAGATTTTTCCGCTGAGGCACCAGGGCGCAGTGAATTCCGCCTCGAGGAAGACTCCTCCAGACAGCCGAATGACACGCAAGACATCAGAAAGCGCATCCAGCAATTGCCAGCCCTCCTTTCCGGAGTCCGGAGCATGTAATCAGGCGCACCGGTCATTCTGCGCCTGAACGGCGAGGCCTAGATTAGCACCAACGCGGACTCAGTGATCGGGACACTCCCCAGAGGCTTCACCCAGGGTCACTGGCTCCGACGTTAACCGTAATGGCCCCCTTCCCACTCGATCAGGAAGCAGGAGATCGATATGAACACCGTCGCTACCCTACCCGGCACAGATTCAGGCAACGCCGCCCGTTATGCTCAACTTGTCAGATCATCGAAGAAAGCCGAATGGCAGATTGATCGCGATTTGCTCCAGGACCGCAACTTCGACTTCTCGCGCAAATTCTTGCCCGACGGACTCTCGCGGATCGACCGCCTGACCTTTCTCACCATGGAAGAGGCGCGCCTGCTCAGTCAGATTCAAGGCCGAACCTATGCGTATATCTTTGGCCTGGTCGAGCGTTTCATCAGTGCCAAAATGCTCGATCAAGGTCGGGCCCATGTCTTTGACGATCAGCTCGCGCTTGAAGCGCTGGTGCGCTTTTCCAATGACGAGATCAAGCATCAGGAGCTGTTCCGGCGCATAGAAACGATGATGGATGCGCAATTGCCGGCGGGATATCGTCAAGTGGCCGATCCGAACGATGTGGCGCGTGCAGTACTGGCGGCCAGCACCTGGTCGGTGCTGGCGCTGACCTGTCATATCGAGCTGTTTGTTCAAACGCATTACGCAAAAAGCATCGCCCCGCGTGAGGAGTTGTGCCCGCTCTTCAAGGATGTCTTCAAATTTCACTGGAAGGATGAAAGCCGGCACGTCGTACTCGATGAGCTGGAATGGAAAGCGGAGCATGCGAAACTTTCGCCAGTCGAGCGCGACCAGGCCGTGAACGACCTGATTGCGCTGGTGGCAGCCGTCGATGCAATCCTGCAGGCACAATCGGCATCCGATGCCGGCTACTTCATTCGCAATGTTCCACGCTCATTCAGTGTTGATGAGACCGCGCAAATCAAAGCCTCGGTGCTGGGCGCCTACCGCTGGCAATACATTATCTCGGGCGTGCAACATCCACACTTTGGCCAACTGCTTGCGCGCATGACAACACCCGAACAGATGTCCAGGATTCAGACCGCACTGGCTCCCATCATGAGCAACTGATCTACAGGGTGCGGCCGACCTCGCGTCGGCCGCGCGGATGTGCAATGACGTGCTGGATTGAGGATGGCAGCCATGACGATACCGATGTGGATGTTGCTTGGATTCGCGACCTGGACTTTGCTGCTGCTGATGGCAACCGTCGGGGTGTATCGCTGGGTCAGAATCCTGTTCTCGAATGTTCCGATTGCCTCTTTCCGAAGCGATCAGCCCGATGGCGAGGATTGGTACCGGCGCGGAACACGAGCGCATGCGAACTGTGTGGAAAACCTGCCGGTCTTTGGCGCCATCGTCTTCGTGATTTCAGCCCTTGGTATCAACACACCCGCCGTTGACTACTTGTCCATGCTCGTCCTGATCGCTCGCGTGTGCCAGTCGCTGGTTCACGTATCTCATGTGCAGACAAACAGGTTCGTGGCGGTTCGGTTTACCTTCTATTGCGTTCAGTTGGTCTGTTTCCTTGCGCTCATTGTGATAGCGGCGAGTTACGGCGTATGAGTAAGGGATGAAGTGTTCGCTTGCCGCAAACGTCAAGGGCAATGCGTTGCCGCTCTCGGCAAGCATGTGCCACGGACCCACCTCAGCGACCCTCCAACGCCCTGAAAAACAAGGCACTCAGCGAATGGCCTGACTTTTGCTCTACTACCTGGTTACTAACCAAGGAGTGTCAAAATGATCGGAAGCAACCTACCTCCGCTGCCTTACGTAGATGCGCTAAAAAGGTCTTTGGCGAGCGGCAACGTGACCGCCGGCAAGATACAAGTCGCCAATGCGACAGCGGAAACCCAGGCGCAGATCGATAAAAGTTTTCGCGAGGCAGAGCGCGATCTGGAACAGCTGAAAGCCCGCTATAAACCTGATCAAAGCTCGGCGACGTTCGACGCGAAAAGCAACGCTATCGAACGGCCCAATGTGCAGTCCCTCAGCAGCAGCGACGCTTCGCATGGTCCGATAGACCTTCAGCCTCTGATCGAAATCGGACGCCATGAAGAGACAACCCTCAACGCTAACCATGGCGACTTTTCGATTGATAGCACTGCGGTCTATCAGGAGTGGCTGCTGGCTCGTGGAAGCGTTGATGTAACGGTGTAGGCAAATTGTGAGGGGCACTCAAGTAACCCCTTCTGATCCTGAGGGTCACGTCGTTACCATGGACGCCGGTTCGACAGGAGAAATGCAATGGAGCTGAAGTTCAGTCACGTCGATGTGCTGGTCACGAATCTCGAAGAAGCCTGTGCTTACTACGCACAGACACTGAAGGCCAGGATCTCTAAAACGCTGGTCTGGGAACGCGGTGGCCTGCACGTGCGCTACGCGATTGCGTTGATCGGTCAGGAGCGTTTCATGCTGGTGCAACCGTTGGCGGGGAACCTGAAGGACCTCCTGGATTCCTCGGGCGAAGGCATGATTTATCGCCACTGCTACTCCACGCCGGACATCGAGAAGGCCTATGACGAATTGATCGCCACGGGTGTTCAGCCAGAAGACGAAAACGGCAAACCACTGGCCCGCGCGAACCTGCAATCCCCGTCCGGGACCCGCATCATCTGGTTGCCCAAGCGCTTCGGGCACTTCTCCATCGAGATATTGGAAGACAAGGCGCTGGAAGCATTTATCGAGGAGGCGTTTGCCTGAAAGAGGTTGGGGTGAATGCTCGCTATAAGGATGACGCCTTCATCGCATAGACGTTTAAGGACTCCACGCACACTGGTGAACGGCAACTCGCTGGCGAAGGGATGCGCCGCATCGGATATCCGCACTCAGGAAGTGCTGCCATGCCTGCTCCCCTTCCCCGCAGGATCACGCGCCGGACAGGCACGTGATCCTGCGGTATCACTACAAAAAAACCATCATCGAAGTTCTATCTTCGAAACCTGAGTGAGTGACCGGCCCGCAAGCTGTTTGGCCATTCAACACCGATCAGAAATCGACTGTAGCCGACAGCTGCAAGGTCCGTGGATATCCCGGAGAGAAAGCACCATACGAGGCAACGCCCGACCAGTACTCACGATCGAAGACGTTCTGAACCGTGGCGCGGAACGTGGTCGGTCGACCTTCGATCTTGGTGGTGTAACGCGCCCCCGTATCGAAACGCGTCCAGGAATCCAGCTCCTGGGTATTAGCCTGATTGACGTATTGGCTGGCGGTGTAGATTGCACCGCCAGTAAGGGTAAAGCCTTCCACCCAAGGCGTATCCCATTCAGCCCAAAGGTTGGCTTGTACGTCGGGCACGCCCACAGGCTTGTTGCCTTTGTTGGCGGCAGTCGCCGAATCCGTCAGTTCGCCATCGAGGAAAGTCACCCCGCCCATCAAGCGAGTACCCGTCGCCACTTCACCGAACATGCTCAGTTCCACGCCGCGGTTGCGTTGCTCTGCCTGTACCGAGAACACATTGCCTGCGCCAATTTCACCGCTTGGCTTCTCGATCTGGAACAACGCCAGGGTGGTCATGAACGTGCCATGTTCATATTTGACGCCGACCTCGTGTTGCTTCGACTCATAAGGGGCGAACGTTTGGCCGGAGTTGGCCGCGGTGCCCGGTGCGATATCACCTTTACTCAGGCCCTCGACATAGTTGTAGTAAAGCGAGACGTCTTCCCAGGGCTTGACCACCACACCCACCAGCGGGGTCGTGGCACTGTCGTCGTATCTGGAGCTGACCGAGCCTGCCGCGTTGTAGTTACGCGACTCGATGTCCTGTTTGCGTACGCCCAGGGTCAACTGAATACGGTCGTCCAGTACGGACAATGTGTCGGTCAACGCGACGCCAGACAATTCGGATTCGGAAACGCGCAGCACTTTGGGTGCGTTGATGGATTGTTTGGGCACATCCACCGGGTGGTAGATGTTCGAGTTGATGACCGTCCCGTTGTTGATCCCCCGGGACAACTCGTCTTGATAACGGGTCGCCATCAGCGTGGTCGTATGGGTGACCGGGCCGGTGGCGAACACGCCGCGGATACCCACATCGGCCGTCGAGCGATCGACGTTGAATTTGTAATAACCGGGGATATTGCTGGTGTCACCGGCGTCGTTAAGGATTCGCGGCACCTGGTCGGACATCCGCTTGACGTCTGCTTTACCACCACCAGCATGGGCGAAGACAGTAACCGCATCACTCAAATCATACTCACCGCCCAGCAATGCCGATTGTTCCTTCGTGTCTGACCATCCCCAATCCTGCGGCAAGTTGGTACGACCATTGGGCGCCGAGGGAACATCGACACCCGGCGCGACAGTGAATGGCCTTGAAGGGGCATCAAAGCTTTCTTTCTGACTGATGAAATCGAGGTTCAAACGCAACCGTTCGCCCTGATAATCGAGCGCAATGGCGCCGATATCGACCGATCGTTCCTGGTCATCAACGGCGGTGTCGCCGCCCTGGAGGCTGCCATTGAAGCGCACACCGAACTGATTTTCGTCGCCAAAGCGGCGGCTGATATCCAGGTGACCGCCCATTTGTGAGTCCGACGCGTAACTGGCGGTAAAGCGTGTCAGGTCTTCGGCCAGTGGTCGCTTGGGCACGATATTGATCACGCCACCGACACCGCTGTTCGGCGAGATCCCGTACATCAAGGCACCCGGCCCCTTGAGGACTTCGACGCGCTCGGCATACTCAGTGAATACCCGATAGTTGGGCGCAACGCCGTACACGCCATCGAAGGCCAGTTCGCCCAGGTTGCCTTCCCCCACCGGGAAGCCGCGTATGAAAAACGAATCGACGATGCCACCGGTTTGACCGGTAGAGCGGACCGAGGGATCGCGCTCCAGCGCATCGGCAACGGTCACCGTTTGCAAGTCGGCCAATGTCTTGGCGGTGTAGCTGGTCACACTGAAGGGGGTGTCCATTACATCCTTGTTGCCCATCATTCCCAAGCGCGCACCGCGAGCAACCTGACCACCGGCCAAGACTCCCGGAAGCGCAGTCGGACCGTTGTAATCGGCATTGATGTTAGTCGTCCCCAGCGTCAGGCCTTCAGCGCCAGGCTCCGGTTGCTCGGCTTGCTCGGGCTCGGCGGCCCAGGAATTGGCGCTTCCTGCGGCCAGGGCGAAACTCAGCATAGCGGTACGGATGGCCAGTGTTAACACGCGCTCACCGCAAGGTCGACTTGCAACAGACATGACGAATGGATCCTTTTGACTAAGGTAAAATGGTTATCACTCTTATTTGCCAGTCGAGATCCAAAAAAGTATCACCGTGAACGAACTTTTTTCAGCGGTCTGATTGCACTGCGTAAGGAATGTAGTTTCAGTGGGCGTGCCGGCACGGCAACGACGGGACAGGCCGTCCCGAGCCTGCTGAATGCAGGCCCGGTTCATTTTTCGAGCCGGTCGCGAGCGGGGGCGACCAGGCGCGGGGGTTATTGCCTGGCGGTGTTTTCGCTGCCGGGCCAATTCAACAAGTTATGGGTAAAACCATAACTCGCGGCCTGGTAATAGGTAATCGCACGTGCGATCAGGGGATCGTCGAGTTGAGCCGTCACCTCTTGACTGGCGCCCAGTGCGTCATCGTGGCGTCGCAGCATCGCCCGCGGGCTGAGAATTGCCAGATCTTTACCATCGAACAGACCAAGGTGTTGGTAATTGCCTACCAACACGCGGGGTGGCAAGGTTGAAGGCTGAAGCAAATCGCGACCAAAGAATGTCGATTCGTAATTCAGGTTCAACAGACCCAGCAGGGTTGGAGCCAGGTCGATCTGACTCGCCAGCTGACCGTCCTCACGTGCCGCCAGGAGCTTGGGTGCATAGATGAACAAAGGGATTTGGTAGTTGCGAATCGGAAGATCCTCCTTACCAGCGCTGCCCGCGGTGTGGTCAGCGACAAAGACGAAGACAGTGTCGTCGAACCAGGCTTTCTTTCGGGCGGCTTCAAGAAACTTGCCGATTGCATAGTCGGTGTACTTCACCGCGCCATCACGACCGTCACCGGATGCAATATCGATCCTGCCTTCAGGGTAAGTGTATGGACGGTGATTGGAGGTGGTCATCAGTTGCAGCAGGAACGGTTTTTGATTGGCAAAATTCTCGTCTGCCAGCTTCAGCGTTTGCTGGTAGAGGTCTTCATCCGCCATACCCCAGGCGTTTTTGAATTTGATATCCGCTTCATCGACACTGCTTTGATCGACGACCCGATAACCGTTCCCGCTGAAGAACGCATTCATGTTGTCAAAGTAGCCACGGCCGCCATACACAAACACGCTGTCATAACCGACGTGATTCAGCTGTTGGCCCAGGCTGGCGAAACCACTTTCACGGCCTACCCGTTTGACAATGGAGCGTCCTGGCGTCGGCGGGATAGACAACGTAATGGCTTCCAGGCCACGGTCCGTCCTGGTGCCAGTCGCATAGAAGTTATTGAAGTACAGGCTCTCTTTACGCAATTGGTCGAGGTTCGGCGTCAGGTTGTCGGGGTTCCCGTTGCTACCCATGTACTTGGCGCTGAAACTCTCGATAGTCACCAGAATAATATTGTGTCGCCGGGTCTTATCGTTCGAGGTCACGGTACGGCGGACATTGAGCGAATCCTTACCGATGAATTGCACATCGCGTTCCGCCAGTTCCTGCTGGATGTGCCGGCCAACGACATCATTCGGCAACGTGCCGTAGAACTGTTCGTAGTCCAGTTCGTTGTTGCGAAATGCGGCAAAAAACTGATACGGACCATTGCTGGCCAGCTCATGTTGATAGGTGTTGCCGCCCTTGCCACGTGGAGTGACCTGGTCAACGACCAAAAGAACGACGGCGCTCATGGCAAAAATCACCCCGATACTCAGCAAGCGCTGGCGCCAGGACGGTAGCGGCGCACCGATCACCCGCTGTAGAGGCTTGTGCAGAGCAATACAAATGACAACGGCGATCACCGCCAGCCCGCTCAACAATTTGCCGATCGGGTAAGACTCCAGGATGTTGTTCAGCACCTCGTCGGAGTACACCAGATAGTCCACGGCGATAAAATTGAAGCGCACGCCAAACTCGTCCCAGAACAGCCATTCAGCCACGGCAGTAAACAGCATGGCAAAAACGCTTAGCGTCAGCAGCCCTTGCAAGAACCAGCGGTGCCCACGTGAACGCCACAGTGAGGGCGGGCACAGCAGCACATACAGGCTCATTGGCAGAGCGGCGTACAGTAAAAAGCTCAGGTCGTACAAGACGCCGATGCCAAAGATCGACAAAAACTCAGTACCTGCCTCTGATAAATGAGAGACGAGTAAAGCCAGACGGGTAAGGAAAAAAATCACTAGCCACAGGCCTGTGATCATCAGTAGGAAACGCAGCGGGGCTGAGGCAGGAAAACGCATCTGAAACTCCTTGTTGTACTCCCCCCAGAATGGAAATTGTTGGGCCGGTTGGCCAAACAAAGTCATAAGCATTAAGACATTCTTGTCTTCCAATGCACTGAGTTACGACCCATTTGGAGGGAGGTCAATCTATCCGGCGAATTAGCAAAATTTTGTCAAAGCGATGAGCAGTATAGGTATTAAAAAGGTTTAGCTGTAAGTGTCCGGCAAACAGCTTCAAGGTTTGATCTGGCCCTGATTCGCACACAAGGAGCCCAGCCCGAGCAACAGGGCGGAACGCTTGGGTTTCAGGTACGACTCGATCCGCGTCAGGGTGCAAGGCGCCAGGGCTTGTAATGCCGCAGGTAGCGGCTCCTGGACAAACAGCAGACCCGGCGCATGGGCTACGCTGCTGACTTGCGACTCGTTGATCGAACTGACAGGCCGCCCCATGTAATAGACCAGGCGAATGTCCGCATCGCCCAGGCTATAGGCCGGGATGTTTGGGTATGCGTCGGTGGCGGTCTTTATCTGCGCAAATCCGTCGATCCGATGGGCGAACACCCGCTCTTCAAGACCCAGGTAGAACAGCGTGTACCCCACAAGAACCACGGCCGGAACAACTCGCAGACTCCAGCGCAGCCAAGGGTGTCGGGCCTGGGTCAGCAGTTGGCTCCAGTGCCAGGCCAGCAGCAGGGCAATGGCCGGGTAAATAGGCAGCAGGTACTTGGCGTGCTTTTCGGTGAACAACGAGAACAGCAGCAGCGGCACCAGAATGCAGCACAGCAACAGGGTCAGCTGTGGACTCAGGCGGATGGCGCGCCAGAGTTGCCGCGGCCGCACCAGCAATATCAGCCAGAAGGGAAAGAAATCCCCAGCCAGATACAACAGATAGGCATACCAGGCTTCTGCCCCCTGGCCATTGATTTTCTTGACGATGTCTTCATTGAGGATGGCCGACCAGACGCCCCAGCCCTCCTGCATTGACACCGCCAGATACCAGGAAATCCCGACCAGCACCGCAAGCATCCAACCCCAGCCGTCACACAGAAAAGCTCGAGCCAGACGATCGCGGCTGATCAACGCATAGACCAGTATCGGTGCCGTCACCCACAACAGGCAGACCGGCCCCTTGGTCAGCAAGGCACAGCCGAGCAGCCCGTAACTGAGCCAGACCCAGGTGCGAGCGCCTTGCTCGAACAGAAAGCGCCATGCACAAAACAGAGCCAGCAGACACAGGCCCGTCAAAGGCATTTCGATTTCAGCCCGACGGGCAAACAGGCTGAACCCGGCATTCGCCGCCAGGAACACCACAGCCAGCAGCGCCACTTGTCGCCCGGCGAATGCACTCGCCTGGCGATACAAGGTCAGACAGCACAGCGTCGAAAACAGCGCCGAAGGCAGGCGCACGCTCCACTCAGAGAGGCTTCCCAGCAGTGACGTGCTGACCAGGGCCAGCCAATAGAACAGTGGCGGTTTGGACAGGTACAGCTCGCCATTCATGTACGGCAACAGCCATTGGCCTGCCTCGTGCATTTCCCGAGTCGTAACGGCGCGCCGGGCTTCATTGACGCTCATGAACGGCAAACTCCCCAGCCCCCAATAAAACAGCAGCAGGAGCAACACCGCCACACCCAGGGTTGGCCAGTCCAGCGCGCGCCGCGTGCCTTGCATCGGCTGGAATGCCTCACTTTTTGTACTCATACGCACTTAACTCCTTCCCCAAGATGCACGAGAACGCATGAGTCTGCTCAAGGCTTATGGGTAAACGAATAGAACAAGTTCGGCTCGGCCACGACATACAAATGGCCTTGCGCATCCATGGTTACGCCTTCCGGATGCACCTTGGGCGAGAAAAAATCCTGCACGCCTTCGAGCAGACTTTTGTAGCTGACAAAGCGGCCGTCCTTATCCAACTCAATCAGTAATTTGGACTGCTCGCTGAGCATGATGAGATGGCCAGTGCCCGGATCGAAATAAGCGTCTGCCAGATCACGCCCGAAAACACTACGGTTCACCCATTCAGTCCGATCGATCAAGTTGATGGACAGGTTTCCATTCAGACTTTTAGACACGCCATCAATTTCGTAGAGCTGTCGCGGATCGCGCTCCTTGATGACAAACAAACGGTCCCCGACAGGGTCATAGGTCACCCCTTCAAAGCCCTTGTTGTTTGTGCTCAGGTTGACGCCTACGGTGATGAACGGCTCTGCGCCCTTTCGAATGGTCGCGGACTTCTCGGGCAGTTGAATGAACGTCAGGCGCTGGTCACCCTCTTCGGAGACAACCACTCGACCATTGCCCATGTAGGCCAATCCTTCGGTATCGTCAAAGCCTTCAAGCAGATAACGTTCGAGCACGTTGCCAGCCCGGTCGAGTGCGACAATTTGCATGAGGCCGCCATTGGTAATGGCCAGCAACCGGTCATGGTCATAGTCGTAGGTAATGCCTGAGATGTCTTCTTCAATGCCCTCGACTGGCTTCGCAACTACATCAGGCACAAAGCCTGGCAGCCATAACCCAGTCGCCTGACTGGCGCTGCCCCAGCTTTGCACTACAGAGTGGTAAATCTGATGGGGCCAGTAGAAACGGCAGGAAACCGCCCCAAGCACTCCTAATAACAGCAACACCAAACTGGCAATGCGTAGCCGATGTCGGCGCTGAGTCCTGCGCGCCACCAGAGCCGCACTCAATTCAAAACTCATAGAACTACTCCGGCCGTTACAGGGGGTGCTTCCACACGAATGAGTAAACCTTGTCTGGCGCGGCAGACTGGCAGCTATGGTTGTCCGCGTCCGCGCCAACCAAGAACCACTCAGCCCTTGAGGTGTCGCCAACACTGCGAGCTTTTTGTGGGTCATAACAGCGTGACAACTCATGCGCGGGCACTAACGCATAGGCCTGCGGATGGTTACGAAGCCACAGTGCCGATTGCTCCAGAGCCCGGTTGTCCACAAAGCCAAAATGCACAATGGGTTGCTGCGCGAACAACCAGTGTCCTTCGCGCCAACCGACCAGCACCAACTCGGAGTTTCCAGTCAGTCGCGCCACTTCACGCATGATCGTTTCGTGAGGGTTAATGCCTTCTTTGCGAGGCTCGATGAAGCCGCGCACAAACCACGCGCACAACCACACCGCAGTCAGTACAACAAATACCGTTCTGCCTCTCGGACGCTTGCTGAACCAACGACGCAGCATCCACGGAACAAGTGGCGCCACTAACAGAATCAGTGCGGGTAACGCAGGAAAGACATACAGCTTGCGTTTGCCACTGCTCAGACTAAAAAACAACAGCACCAGTACCACCCAACCGAGTAGCACCAACACTCGACCGTCGTGCTTGGCCAGTTGCTTGCGCCAGGCGGGCACCAGCCATGGCAGCATGAAAAAAATCGGTACCCAGTATTTGGGAATGACCTTGACGAAGAAGTACCAGAAAGGCTCGCGGTGATCCCAGGCATTGGCGTAACGGCCAGCCGTTTGCTTCAGCAGGATTTCCTGAGCGTAAGCCAGGCTATCGGAACTGCCCTGCAGCACGATCACCACCAGAGGCCCCAGCCAAACCGCAATTGCAGCCAACGCCACCGGCAGCCCCAGCCACCAGGCCCCCGCTTTGCCGGGCATGGGCACCACGCCTTTCCAACCTTTGCGCACTGCATACGCGTAGGGGATCAGCATCAACACCGGCAGAAAGCCCACACCTTTGCTGATGATTCCAAACCCCATGGCGGCACAGGCAACGTAGTACCAACGCCATGCCGGGCCGAGCAACAGATGCCGGCATAAGCCATAGATCCCCAGAATGATCCAAAGGGCCAGAAAACCATCGATCTGCCCCGTCCGTAAAATGCTGTAGGTCTGGTAGGTCGCGAGAAACAGTATCGCTGCGATGACACCGACACGTCGGCCCCACAAGCGCCGGCCCAGGTCATACAGGCAGCCCGTGGTAACGGCGCCCGCCAATAGCGCGGGTAAGTAGAGCGCCACTTTGGGCAGGTGGGTAAGCTGCACGAACAGCGCCACGGCCCACATGAAAAGCGGAGGTTTGTCTGCGTAAATTTCACCGGCGCGATGTGGAATAAACCACGAACCGTTCTGCAGCATTTCCAGGGCTACGCCGAGAAAACGCTCTTCATCGACGTTCAGCGGCTGGCGCCAGCCGAGACCGGCTCCCACCAGGACCAACGCCAGCACCACAAAAGCCAATAACTCCAACCGCGAAGAAGATAGTCGTATCCGCACCGTCTCAGTCCTTTTTATCCAGTTCGTGGCCTTCCTGCTCACGATGCTTGGCAATCAGTTGCAAATTGCGCAGATACACAATGAAACCGAAGGACTGGCCGACAATAAAAACCGGGTCTTCGCGGTAGATTGCGTAGGCCAGCAGCAACGCACTGCCGATGATGCTCAAGTACCAGAAGGCGACAGGGATCACGCTGCGTTTTTTGTATTCGCTGTACAGCCACTGCAGGACAAACCGCCCGGTGAATGCCAATTGACCGACGAAGCCAATGGCCAGCCACAAAGATTCTCTGCCCATGTCAGACCTCGGACTCTTGTGCGTTGACTTCCAGGCGGGTGCGTTTTATCAGCCACCACACGCCGAACAAATCAAGGATGCCCACGAGTGCCCGGTCGAGATTTCCGTAGTTGGAAACCCCGGCGCCACGCTCACGGTGGTTCACCGGATGAACCAACATCCGGCCGTTGTGACGACGGATCAGTGCAGGAATAAAGCGGTGCATGTGATCGAAATACGGCAGGCGCAGAAACGCCGTGCGTTCAATCAATTTGATGCCGCAACCGGTATCGGGGGTCTGGTCTTTCAGCAGCCTGCCGCGCAGGTTGTTGGCAAATCGCGATGCCCAGCGTTTGCTCGCCGTGTCCCGACGGTTAACGCGGTGACCCGCCACCAGCTTGACGCCTCCAGGCTTTCCTTCGGAACCACGAACCAGGTCCAGCATTTTCGGCAGGTCGGCTGGATCGTTCTGACCATCGCCATCAAGGGTTGCCAACCAATGGCCACGCGCCACGCCAGCGGCGTGGTAAATCGAGGTGCTCTGACCGAGAGAGCGAGCGTGGCTGAGCACCCTCAATTGACTGTAGCCACTACTTTGCAAGGCTCGCAATTCGGTGGCGGTGGCGTCGGTACTCCCATCGTCAACCACAATGACTTCAAAGATCTCGTTGGCTAACGCGGCACGCACTTCCTCCAACAGAGGAATGAGGTTACCGGCTTCGTTTTTTGCCGGAATCAGGACCGACACATAAGGAGTTTCTTGCATGACGCTTCCATAAATATGGCTGAGTAGTGAATGGCTAAACGCCGTAATAGTTGCGATACCAATCGACAAACGATTGCACGCCAGTAGACACACTAGTCTGCGGACGGAAACCCACACGATCTTCCAGCTCGCGAGTGTCTGCCCACGTGTTAACGACGTCGCCTGACTGCAACGGCATGAAATTTTTTATAGCGCGCATTCCCAGCGCCCCTTCAATGCACTCGACAAATTCCAGAAGCTTCACCGGTGCACCAAAGCCGATGTTGTAAACCTTGTTTCGCGCTCCGGTCTCATCGTCAGGTGGCAGCGGTATCAAGCGCACAAGCCCCTCGACGATGTCGTCGATATAGGTGAAATCGCGAGACATCGCGCCGTCGTTGTACACGTCAATGGCACGACCTTTGAGAATGGCGTCAGTGAATTTGAACAGCGCCATATCGGGCCGCCCCCAAGGCCCATACACGGTAAAAAAACGCAGACCGGTAGCAGGAATGCCATAGAGATGCGAATAGGAGTGGGCCATCAGTTCATTGGCGCGTTTGGTCGCGGCATAGAACGACATCGGTCGATCGACAGAGTCGGTCGTGGCATACGGCAAGTGATCGTTCAATCCATATACGGAGCTGCTTGAGGCGTAAATCAGGTGTGCCGGCCTATGGGCGCGGCAGGCTTCCAACACGTTGAGGAATCCCACCAGATTGCTTTGCGCATATGTGTCCGGAGCGTCGATGGAATAGCGCACACCGGCTTGAGCAGCCAGGTGAACGACTTGCTCGAACTGGTTTTCAGCAAACAAATTCAACAACGCTTGTTTGTCACCCACATCCAGCAACTGGAACTTGAAGTTGCTGCAAGCAGCCAGCTGTGAAAGCCGAGCCTGTTTCAGTTCAACGCTGTAGTAGCTGTTGAGGTTGTCGATGCCAACAACCTGGTGGCCATCGCTACATAGGCGTTTGGCAGTATGGAACCCGATGAAACCTGCGACGCCGGTTACCAGTATTCTCATGCCTCTCGTCCTTCTTCATCTCTCCCAATGATGTAGCTGGACGGATCTGACGCCCCTTTGATGTCCTCGACACGAATGACTCCAGACAACTCACTGGCGACTTTTTCGTAGCCGACATGGCTAGCGTCAAAATCATTACCGCACATCCAACGACACACCTCGGCTGCGTGGTCGGGCTGTGCCAAACCGACGTAGCCACTACCAAGAACGGACACTTCCATAAATCACTCTGCTAGATGGCGAGGCTTTTCTGTACCTGCAAAGCCTTATAATCAAAAAGAAATGAAAATTTTGTGAGCGCCGAAGGTAAAGAGAGACGGGCCTGTAAATAACCTGCTTTAACAGGCCATAGGCATTCAGTAATACCCCGGTTTACCGGGCTGCGGGCGGTGCGCAGTCCGGGCATGTCCCCACCCCGACCAAACCTTGAGCTCTCGAAGATCGAAACGAACCATCGACTGGCGCGACAACGCAACGTATCGGCAGCCGGCAAATCGTTTAAACGAAATCACCTGTAAAAATCAAGAACAGCAAATACACAAATGAAGTAGACGTAATACAAGACGGCAAAAACCTGTAAGACTTTCACCATTAAAGGCGTGAGAGTGATCCTGCTTTTTAGTACCGGCCTAGTTCGTAGATAAACAATTTTCCGACCAGTTTTTCATGCTTCTTTCACAAAATCGCGCTTACCCTCAATGAATTCAGGCTGCTCTGTTCCGAGCTCCGGCTTGCCCCCCTCCCGGCACGAAAAACCTACTGGAGCGTTTGATCAAGTATTTCAGGTAACTGATTGATGCAGCTTTTCTTTTAGCGTCTATGCTGTCATTGGATCCATGTTTCTAGCCTCAAAGGCTATTCACTTTTCAGCCCCGAGGTGCCCATGAGTCAAGCGTTTCTTCCGTTCTCTCGCCCCAGTATCGGCGATGAAGAAATAGCCGCCGTAGAGCAAGTTTTGCGCTCTGGCTGGATCACTACCGGCCCGAAAAACCAGCAACTGGAGGAGCAGTTCGCCAACTACGTGGGCTGCCGTCATGCCGTGGCACTGTCCTCGGCCACCGGCGCCATGCATGTCACGTTATTGGCCTTGGGCATCGGTCCCGGCGATGAAGTCATCACGCCATCCCAGACCTGGGTCTCCACCGCCAACATGATCTGCCTGCTGGGCGCGACGCCGGTGTTCGTTGACGTTGACCGCGACACGCTGATGAGCAACGTGGAGCACATTGAAGCGGCCATCACCCCGCGCACCCGCGCAATCATTCCGGTGCATTACGCCGGTGCCGCGTTCGATCTCGACCCGCTCTACGCGGTGGCCGAAAAACACGGCATCCCCGTTATTGAAGACGCCGCCCACGCCGCGGGAACCCTCTACAAAAATCGTCAGGTCGGCGCGAAAGGCACGGCGATCTTCTCGTTCCATGCGATCAAGAACATGACCTGCGCCGAGGGCGCGATGTTCGTCACGGACGATGAAACCCTGGCCAACCGGGTGCGCATGCTCAAGTTTCACGGCCTCGGCGTCGATGCCTACGACCGCCTGACCCACGGGCGCAAACCCCAGGCCCAGGTGATCGAGCCGGGGTTCAAATACAACCTGGCCGACATCAATGCGGCCATCGCCCTGGTGCAACTGGAGCGCCTGGACGAAATCAACGCCAAGCGCACTGAACTGGCCAAGGCTTACCTGCAACGGCTGGAAGGCTCAGCGGCGCAACCGCTGGCGATTCCGGCCTACCCGCAACAGCACGCCTGGCACCTGTTCATCCTGCGCATCGATGCCGAGCGTTGCGGACTGGACCGTGAGGCGTTCATGAAAGCCCTGCAGGAACAAAACATCGGCACCGGCATTCATTTTATCGCCACTCACCTGCACACCTACTACCGCCAGCGATTCCCCAATATTTACCTGCCCAACACCGAATGGAACTCGGCGCGCCTGTGTTCGATCCCGTTGTTCCCCGACATGACCCTCGATGATGTCGATCGTGTGGTCGGCGCCATTGAAACCGTACTGGACACACACCTGTGAAACCTTATCCGATCCGTTGCGTGTCAATTGTCATCCCGGTCTACAACGAACAGGACAGCCTGCCTGAATTGCTCAGGCGCACCGAAGCGGCGTGTCAGCAATTACGCTACCCATACGAAATTGTGCTGGTCGACGACGGCAGTCGGGACGAATCGGCGCAGATTCTTGAAGAAGCCGCCAGTCGCGAATGCAGCCCGGTGGTCGCGGTCATTCTCAACCGCAATTACGGCCAGCACGCGGCAATCATGGCCGGATTCGAGCAATGCAAGGGCGACGTCGTCATCACCCTCGATGCCGATTTGCAAAACCCGCCCGAAGAGATTCCGCGGCTGGTGGCCCAGGCTGAGCTCGGCTATGACGTGGTCGCCACGGTGCGCGACAACCGCCAGGATTCGGCCCTGCGTCGTTGGCCGTCGAAACTGATCAACCTCGCCGTGCAGCGCTCCACCGGCGTCGCCATGAGCGACTACGGCTGCATGCTTCGCGCCTATCGCCGATCCATTGTCGAGGCCATGCTCGCCTGCCGTGAGCGCAGCACGTTCATTCCGATCCTGGCCAACAGCTTTGCCCGGCACACCACGGAAATCCTGGTGACCCACGCCGAACGCGAACACGGCGTATCGAAGTACAGCCCCATGCGCCTGGTCAATCTGATGTTCGACCTGATCACCTGCATGACCACCACCCCGCTGCGGTTGCTGAGCATCGTCGGTTTCGCCATGGCCGCTTTGGGCGTGCTGTTCGCCACGGCCTTGATCGTCCTGCGTCTGGTGTTCGGCGCCAGTTGGGCTGGCCACGGCACATTCGTGCTGTTCGCCGTGCTGTTCGTGTTCACCGGCGGCCAATTCATCGGCATGGGTCTTTTGGGTGAATACCTCGGACGCATGTACAGCGACGTCCGTGCCCGCCCGCGGTTCTTTATCGAAAAAGTCCTGCGCAGCCAGCCCGCCACTCCCGTTCCCGTTGTCACCGTTGACGGCCTCACTTCCACTTCTTCCGATCAGGTTCTCTCATGAGTGCAAAAGCTGTTGTTTTCGCCTATCACGATATTGGCTGTGCCGGCATCGAAACCCTGCTCGCCAGCGGTTACGAGATTGCTGCGGTGTTCACCCACGCCGATGATCCGAAGGAAAACGCCTTCTACGGCTCGGTTGCGCAACTGTGCGCCCGCCAGGGTATCCCGGTGCATGCACCGGAAGATGCCAACCACCCGCTGTGGATCGAGCGCATTGCCAAGCTCAACCCCGATTACCTGTTCTCGTTCTACTACCGCCATCTGTTGAGCGAACCGTTGCTGGCCACGGCCAGTAAAGGCGCGTTCAACCTGCACGGTTCGTTGCTGCCGCGTTATCGCGGTCGCGCGCCGGCCAACTGGGTGCTGGTCAACGGCGAAAGCGAAACCGGCGTGACTTTGCACCGCATGGTCAAACGTGCCGATGCCGGCGCGATCCTCGCCCAGAAAAAAGTCGCGATTGAGCGCACCGACACGGCGCTGAGCCTGCACGGCAAGTTGCGCGTGGCCGCCGCCGATCTGTTGCGCGACACGTTGCCGGCGTTGCTCACCGGGAAAGTCAGCGAGACCCCGCAGGACGAATCGAAAGCCACGGTGTTTGGTCGCCGCACCCCGGCCGACGGCAAACTGATTTGGCAAAAACCGGCCGAAGAACTGTTCAATCTGGTGCGCGCCGTCACCCAACCGTATCCGGGGGCGTTCTGCGCCGTCGGCGAGCACAAACTGATTGTGTGGAGCGCCGAAGTCGCCAAAGGCAATGAAGGCCTGGCGCCAGGCCGGGTCATCAGCGTCGATCCGTTGCGCATTGCCTGCGGCGAAGACTCGCTGCTGATCACTGCCGGCCAACGCAACGACAACGGCTTGTACCTGAGCGGCCCGCAACTGGCCAACGAACTGGGGCTGGTCGACGGTTCCGTACTGCGTGGTGCCGAGTCCGGGCGCGCGCCTCGACGCACCCGGGTGCTGATCCTCGGCGTCAACGGCTTCATCGGCAATCACCTGTCCGAGCGTTTGCTGCGTGACGACCGCTACGAGGTCTACGGCCTGGATATCGGCTCGGACGCCATCGAACGCCTGCGCAGCCATCCGCATTTCCACTTCGTCGAAGGCGACATCAGCATCCACTCCGAGTGGATCGAGTACCACATCAAGAAGTGCGACGTGGTTCTGCCGCTGGTGGCGATCGCCACGCCGATCGAGTACACCCGCAACCCGCTGCGCGTGTTCGAGCTGGACTTCGAAGAAAACCTGAAACTGGTGCGCTACTGCGTCAAATACAACAAGCGCGTGATCTTCCCCTCGACCTCGGAAGTCTACGGCATGTGCCAGGACGCCAAGTTCGACGAAGACACTTCCAACCTCGTGGTCGGGCCGATCAACAAGCAACGCTGGATCTACTCGATCTCCAAGCAATTGCTCGATCGGGTGATCTGGGCCTACGGCCAGAAAGGCCTGAACTTCACCCTGTTCCGCCCTTTCAACTGGATGGGCCCGCGCCTCGACCGACTGGACTCGGCGCGCATCGGCAGCTCCCGGGCGATCACGCAACTGATCCTCAACCTGGTGGAAGGCACGCCGATTCGCCTGTTCGATGGCGGTGAGCAAAAACGCTGCTTCACCGACATCGCCGACGGTGTCGAAGCGTTGGCGCGGATCATCGATAACGACAACGATGCCTGCAACGGCCAGATCATCAACATCGGCAACCCGGATAACGAAGCCAGCATCCGTCAGTTGGGCGAGGAGCTGCTGCGCCAGTTCGAAGCGCACCCGCTGCGCAACAACTTCCCGCCGTTCGCCGGGTTCCGCGACGTTGAAAGCAAGGCGTTTTACGGCACCGGTTACCAGGACGTGTCCCACCGCAAACCGAGCATCGACAACGCCAAGCGCCTGCTGGACTGGGCGCCGACGGTCGAGATGAGCGAAACCATCGGCAACACCCTGGATTTCTTCTTGCGCGAGGCGATGCTCGAACAAGCGGACAAACGCTGATGCAGGCAGGTCTTCGAATCGATGTCGACACCTACCGTGGCACCCGTGAGGGGGTGCCACGACTGCTGGAAATCCTCGATGAAGCGCAGGTCAAAGCGACGTTTTTCTTCAGCGTCGGGCCGGACAACATGGGGCGCCATTTGTGGCGCCTGATCCGCCCGCAATTCCTGTGGAAGATGCTGCGCTCCAACGCCGCCGGGCTGTACGGCTGGGACATCCTGCTGGCCGGCACCGCATGGCCGGGCAAACCCATTGGCCGCGACCTCGGGCACTTGATGCGCCAGGCCCGGGATGCAGGCCATGAAGTCGGCCTTCACGCTTGGGATCACCACGGCTGGCAAGCCAATGCCGGGCGTTGGAGCGACGCGCAACTGATCGAACAGATCCGCCAGGGCGTGGACACACTCGGCGACATCCTCGGGCAAAAAATCGAGTGCTCGGCGGCCGCCGGTTGGCGTGCGGACGAGCGCGTGATCGAGGCCAAGCAGGCTTTCGGTTTTCGCTACAACAGCGATTGCCGTGGCCACAGCCTGTTCCAGCCGACTCTGGCCGGGGGTGGTTTGGGGGCACCGCAGATTCCGGTGGACCTGCCGACCTTCGATGAAGTGGTTGGCCCGACGGTCGCGGCCAAGGACTTCAACGGGTTCATCCTCGATCGATTCTCCCCTGAAAAACTCAACGTCTATACGATCCACGCCGAAGTAGAAGGGATTCTGATGGCCAACGATTTTCGTCAACTGCTGGCCGCTGCGCGCCAGCGAGGTATCCGTTTTCAACCCTTGGGCGACCTGCTGCCCAAGGCGCCAGGCACCTTACCGACCGGTCGCGTACTGCGCGGCACGCTCGACGGTCGTGAAGGCTGGCTCGGAGTACAAGGCGTATGAGCAAGCGCTGGGCATTGCCACTGCTGCTGGGCCTTTTCCTGTTGGGCTACCTGCTGCCAATGGGCACCCACGGTCTGTGGATTCCCGATGAAACCCGCTACGCGCAGATCAGCCAGGACATGCTCCTGAGCGGCAACTGGGTGTCGCCGCATTTCATGAGCCTGCGCTATTTCGAGAAACCGGTGGCCGGTTACTGGATGATTGCTGTCAGTCAGGCACTGTTCGGTCAGAACCTGTTCGGCGTGCGCTTCGCCTCTGCCCTGAGCACCGGGCTCAGTGTGTTGCTGTGCTACCTCATCGCCCGCCGGTTGTGGAACGATCCGCGCAAGAGTTTTGCGTGCGCACTGCTGTACATGAGCCTCACCGTCATCGCCGGCGCTGCGGGCTACGCCAACCTCGATCCGCAATTCACCTTTTGGGTCAACCTGAGTCTGGTGGCCTTGTGGTTTGCCCTGGACAGCGCCGGCCGTGGCCAGCGCCTTGCCGGCTGGGGCGTGCTGGGACTGGCCTGCGGCATGGGTTTCATGACCAAGGGTTTTCTCGCCTGGCTGTTGCCAGTGCTGATCGCCCTGCCCTGGATGCTCTGGCAAAAACGTTGGCGTGAACTGTTGATCTACGGCCCGCTGGCCATTGCCGTGGCCATCGCTGTCAGCCTGCCCTGGGTCCTGGCGGTGCATGCGCAGGAACCGGACTACTGGCGATTCTTCTTCTGGCACGAACACATCCGCCGTTTTGCCGGGGACGATGCGCAGCACGAAGCGCCGTGGTGGTACTACTTGCCGTTGCTGGTGGCGTTCAGCCTGCCGTGGGTGGCGCTGTTGCCACCGGCGCTCAAGCAAGCGTGGCAAACACGTCGCCAGGCAAATATCGCTTTCCTGTTGCTGTGGCTGCTGATGCCGCTGATCTTTTTCAGCCTGAGCAAAGGAAAACTGCCGAGCTACATCCTGCCGTGCCTGTTGCCGCTGGCTTTGCTGCTGGGTCATGCACTGGCCGACCGACTGCAACTGAAACAGGGGCGAGCCCTTGGCGTTAACGGTTTACTGAACCTGCTGCTGGGTCTGATCACACTGGTCGCGCTGGTCTACCTGCAACTGAAAAAACCGCTGTACGACCATGAGCCACACAACCTGGTGCTGGTGTTCATCGGCCTGATCAGCTGGATCATGGCCAACCTGCTGCAAGCGTTCCGGCCTTTGCAATGCTGGGCGGCGCCGGCGTTCGGCAGTCTGCTGCTGATCGGTCTGCTGCCTGCCGGACTGCCCAAGTCCGTGGTCGCTAACAAAATGCCCGACCAGTTCATCCTCGAACACCTTCAGGAGCTCGGTCAGACCGACAATCTGCTGAGCAACGATCTGGGTGCTGCATCGGCCCTGGCCTGGCGCCTGAAACGCCCGGACGTGGCGTTGTACAACACGATAGGCGAGTTGAAATATGGCCTTGCCTACCCTGACGGGATACAGCAGCGCGTCGACCCCGATCGCGTACAGCAGTGGATGCGCGAGGCCCGCAGCAGTGGCTCGGTCGGGGTGGTCATGCGGGTCAAGGGTGACGAGGAACGGCAAGAAATCGAACAGCTACCCAAGGATGGCAAACGCTATGAGCAAGGCAATCTGGTCATTCTGATCATCCCTCAGGGTGCGCCATGACCCTGTTGCTGCTGCTGGCCGCCTGCCTGTTGACCTGCCTGGGCCAGATCGCCCGGAAGTACGCCGTGGAAAGTTGGCGCGGCAAGACGTCGGGCTGGGGCGACAAACTGCGCTCGCCGTGGCTGTGGCTGGCGCTCGGCGCTCTTGGGTCGGGATTGCTGGTGTGGCTGCTGGTGTTGCAACGCCTGGAAGTCAGTATTGCCTACCCGATGCTCAGCCTCAACTTCGTACTGATCACCCTGGTCGCACGGTTCGTTTTCCACGAGACCGTCGACCGTCGTCATTGGCTGGGCGTGACCCTGGTGATGGGCGGCGTGGTTCTGCTGGGGCAACACACATGAACCTGCGTCGCGGAATCACCTTCGCCCTGGGCAGTGTGCTGCTGGTCAGTGCCGCACAGCTGGGCATGCGCTGGAGCATGAGTCGCCTGCCCTCCCCTGAACAATGGTTGACTGCCAGCCTCGATCTGACGGCGATCGCCGTGGTGCTCGCCGCCATCTTCGCTTATGCCCTGTCGATGCTCTGCTGGCTTGTCGCCCTGAAAGATTTGCCGTTGGGCCGTGCCTACTCACTGCTGAGCATCAGCTACGCGCTGGTCTACCTGCTGGCCGCCAGCCTGCCAGTGTTCAACGAAGATTTCAGCCTCTCGAAGAGCCTGGGGGTGGCCTTGGTCATCCTCGGCGTCATTACCATCAACTCTCGACCTGCTCACGCGCCCGAACTCAGGAGTGCCTCATGAAAATCAGCGTATTCGGAAGCGGCTATGTCGGCCTCGTCCAGGCAACCGTCCTGGCAGAGGTCGGTCATGATGTTATCTGCATGGACATCGACTACGAAAAAGTAACAGCCCTTAATCAGGGCCAAGTCAGCATCTTCGAACCTGGCCTGGCTGAACTGGTCAAGAACAACTTGGATAACGGACGGCTACGCTTCACCTGCGAAGAAAAACTTGCCGTTGAGCATGGTCAGGTTTTGTTTATTGCTGTGGGCACGCCCTCGCTACCGGACGGCTCGGCGGATTTGAGCTGTGTCTTTTCGGTGGGCGAAGCCATCGCCCGGCACCGCAGCGAGCCCATTATCATCGTTGAGAAATCCACTGTGCCGGTAGGCACAGGTGATGCCCTGCGCGACCGGATTATCGAGGCCCTGCGACGCTACGACCAAACACTGGATTTCGATATCGTCTCCAATCCAGAGTTTCTCAAGGAAGGCTCGGCCGTCGCCGATTGCCGACGCCCTGACCGCATCATCATCGGTTGCGAGCGTGATGATGTACGCGACGTGATGCGCGAGCTTTATGCCCCGTTCAATCGCAACCATGACCGAATCATGTTCATGGACCTGCGCAGCGCCGAGCTGACCAAGTACGCCGCCAACTGCATGCTGGCGACCAAGATCAGCTTCATCAACCAGATCGCCGAACTGGCCGAACACCTCGGCGCCGACATCGAATCGGTGCGCCTGGGCATCGGCGCCGACTCGCGCATTGGCTACGACTTTATTTATGCCGGTTGCGGGTATGGCGGCTCATGCTTCCCCAAGGACATGCGCGCCCTGATCCACAGCGCACAACAGGCTCATTGCTCCAATGATCTGCTGCAGGCCGTTGAGGCGATCAACCAGCGGCAGAAGCACAAGCTGTTCGAGCGCATCAATGCGTTCTACAAGGGTGATTTGCGCGGCAGGACTTTCGCTGTGTGGGGCCTGGCATTCAAACCCAACACCGATGACATGCGCGACGCGCCCAGCCGCGTGCTGATGGAAGATCTGTGGGAAGCAGGCGCACATGTCCGGGCATTCGACCCTGAGGCGATGCAGCAGACCCAATCGTTGTATCAGGACCACCCTAATCTGAGCCTGATGGGCACACCGGAAGCAACGCTCAGTGGTGCCGATGCGCTGATCATTTGCACCGAGTGGCAGCAATTCAAGGCGCCGGATTTCGACTTGATCCACAAACGGCTCAAAACCCCTGTGATCTTCGATGGCCGCAACCTGTACGACGCAGAACGTCTCGCACACCGGGGCTTCCAGTACTTTCCGATGGGGCGAGGCGACTCGCGCAAGTTGCCCATTCCGCAGCAAAAGTGGAAGGCCAGCGTCGCGCTTTGATTGCTGAAACCCGGGGCTGGTGTCATGTGACGCAATGTTTGCGGCACCGGGTTCATCAGGCAATGTTGAAAGGATTAAAGGAAAGTTTGTTCAGCTCGCCATAATCCAAATGACGGCTCTGGGCACTTCGCCCGGAGTTTAAATCTTGCGCAGAACGTAAACACGCCACATTGCATAAAACGGGATGAAGTCCGACTTGCTGTCGATGACGAATCCGGCCTGTTTGAACTCGGCTTCTGCGACGGCTCGAGGAATAACAAACCTGTTCTGGTATTCGCTATGTTCGCCTATGGCTTTGCGCCGCTCTTCGTGACGCTTACGCTTCCATGACTTGAAGTTGCCATCTACCCACATCGACAAGATGACGGTGTCTCGCGTCACCCGATGAAACTCTCGCAGCATCGCCATTCGATGCGCAGACTCACCGATATGATGGATCAACCGCATGCTGAAAATACAGTCAACCGAACTACCAGGCAGATCAATGGCAAACGCTGAGGTCTCAAGCGATTTGACGCGTTTGACTGTATCGGCAGGTTGATTCTCAAGTGCGGTGTTAATCATGTCCGGCGAATTATCTGCGCCAATGATGATTCGATTAGGGTTTTCTGCAAGCAAAGGCCAGAACCGCCCCGCACCGCATGGAAGGTCAAGAACCAGCCCGGGGTCTCCCGCCTTGTGTAACGCATCTCGCGCCATCTGAACGTCCCGATAATGGGAAAGTTTGCGCGACAGACCGTCCTGGTGCTTTAGGTAGTATTGCTTTGCGTGATCTTTATCGTACTTTTCGGAAAATTTAAGTTTGACAGGGGCGCTCATTGGCGGTCTCCATTGGCCAGGATTTTATGCTAATCATCCGCCTGTCGCTGAAAGGTCAACGTGATGTGAATTTTCTGTAGAGCGATAACTGAAGACCGCCATACCCGCTATCTGGCCAGTCTGTTGGTAGTAACTAAGCTCAGAGGTGTAGTGGACTTATCCTGCTTGTCACTGTCGATTTTTAACGTAGCACTGGACCAGTTGCATGCCGGCAATCGGCAAACCAACTCCTGTAATACACAGGCTCCAGATCAGACCTTCGATACCAAAAGCAATCAATGCCCCACCATTCCGTAGCCATGCATACCCTGCCTCCTTTCTGGAATTGAGCTTTTTTATCCTGACCGTCTCAGCATAGGCAACCTGGCTACAAAACAGCCCGTCGCCCAACGAGCGCGCGAAACGTTTATTCTATTCATTCGTGTGGCGCCGTCAAAACGCGGCAAAATACAAAACAGAGGCGATCGCTCTTGTAGCGAGTACACAGCAATAGATGGAACGTTTGCCCTTCCTCCCTGATCATCAGAGTGCGGTTAACTTGACTCGAAGCCTAAAGGCGATGCAATGAACATATTGATCATTGAGGATAATCGCGACATTCACGACAACCTCATGGATTTTTTCGCGCTAAAGGGCCACGCAGTCGAGGGTGCACTTGATGGGCTGAGCGGGCTTCATCTAGCCGCCTCTAAAAGCTTCGACGCGATTGTTCTGGATGTCATGCTTCCTGGCATCGACGGCAACAGGATTTGCCAAAGCTTGCGTCAGAATTCCAAATCCGACGTTGCCATTGTCATGTTGAGTGCCCGAGACCAACTGGAAGATCGATTGACCGGTTTCAAGGTCGGCGCTGATGACTACGTCACCAAGCCTTTTGCCATGTCTGAAATTCTTGCCCGGATCGAAGCCGTGGTGTCGCGTCGTGTTGGAAAAATGAACCGGGTGATGGTTGTAGCCGACCTGCAGTTTGATTTGGACACCATGGAAGTCTCTCGCTCCGGGGTCCCTATCAAGATGAATCCCATCTGTATGACACTGTTGGAAACCCTCATGCGTAGAAGTCCGCATGTCGTCAAACGGACCGAACTTGAAGATCTTGTCTGGGGGCGCAACCCTACCAGCAGCGACAGCCTTCGCAGCAACATCCACATGTTGCGAAGGGCATTGGACAAAACCTTCGATGAACCACTGCTGCATACGGTACACGGGATCGGGTACAGGCTTTGCGCCCTGGGTAGCTCACCCTTATAGCTCCCTCCCGCCTCTGTCGCCACGCGTCGAACGCCGTGTAAATACACTGATCACATTTAACGGGCGCTACTTGATTGTTTCCCACTGCGCGGCATTCAACGACCCAATGATTCTTGGTTTCTGCTTTCCATCCACCTGGACGAATACGGCTTCTGTGTAAGCGCTGGAACGAGATCCCGCGCGCACGCCCATCTGGCGTTCGAAATGATCGATGCAACCGCTGTGGGTGATCAGGATCAAATTTTCGTTGTCGCTTTTATGGGCTAACACGGCACCTTTGAACCCGTCATCGCACTCGCTCACCCAATCCTGAGTCGTCACCGGCCCGCCTGATAAAAGATCGGCAGTCTGACGCGTGCGAGTCAACGGACTGGCGATCATCCGGGCTTTTTCGAGACCCAGTCCGCGCAAGCCCGCACCGACCGCCAACGCAGCATTGCTGCCATCGACGGTAATGCCTTCGGCGTCGCCCAGGCACGGGTTCGCTGACCGATCACATCGCTCGGCGTGCCTGATCATGACGACGACGGAACCTTGCCGCCATTGCTCTTCAAGCCCTGACTTGATCATGTTGTCGCCCTCGCCCAGATCCATTACGGGCGTCGCCGTCGAAAACCATACGACGACCGCGCCGAGCAGAAAAGTAATGAGCGTCATTGCGATTTTTTTGCCATGCGAGCGCAACGTGCGCGGGACGAATCTCGACATTAACGAGTCATTGATCAGGGTGTGGGGCATACCATCGAACCTGCTGTATAGGACGCTAGTGCCAGCCAGGGTTGTCCCTTAGAACTTCACCGCGCCATTTACACCAAGATAAATATGGCGCTGTGCTGGAGCGGTGAAAGCGATGTGAAAAATCAGTAAAACCGAGGGCACCGACCACATCGGTTATGTTTGCGGTCCCTCAGGCTCAGCTAAGTTTCGTTCCGTACCTTCTCCCCTGCGCACATTCCGCGCTGCTCAGGAGAGGCTACCCGCCTATGAAATCCGCAATAGCCGGCTGGCTCAATAAAGTGCCCGAAGTGACGCTGTCATTCTGGGTGATCAAGATTTTGTCCACGACCGTGGGTGAAACAGGCGCAGACTTTCTGGCTGTCGATGCTGGCTTCGGCGCAGGCCCGACCAGTATCGGTATGGCGGTTTTACTGGCAATCGCGATGTTCTGGCAAATGCGCACCAAAGCCTACACGCCATGGATCTATTGGCTGACGGTGGTACTGGTGAGCATCGTCGGGACGCAAATCACCGACATTCTGACCGACATGCTGGACGTCAGCCTGTACACCAGCACAGCGGTTTTTTCCGTACTGCTGGCGATCAACTTCGTGGTCTGGTACCGGGTGGAACACAACGTGTCGATCAGGGAAATTGTCACGCCGCGACGGGAATTGTTCTATTGGGCCACTGTGCTCTGCACCTTTGCCCTGGGTACCGCCGCCGGTGACCTGGCCACCGAAGCCCTCGGCCTGGGGTTCACTCTTGGTGCCGTGATCTTCGGTGCACTGATCGCTGCCACCGTGGTGGCCTGGCGCATGGGCTGCAACATGGTGCTGACGTTCTGGATCGCCTACATCCTGACCCGTCCATTCGGTGCCTCTCTCGGCGACCTGCTGACCCAGGCCAAAACCTACGGGGGCCTCGGAATGGGTGCCACCTGGACCAGTGCCATCTTCCTGTGCGTCATTGTCATTCTGGTTGCGGTCGCGCAAATCAGCGTAGGCAATCGCAAAACCGTTACTCAATAAACGCCCGAAAGCCATTCAAGGAATCGTCATGCACCAGATTCAAAAAATCATTCGCCACGTCGCCATTGTCTCGTCGATTTTTCTGCTCAGCATCGCCGCCGGTTGCTCGAAACCTGCCGACAAGCCCAATCCCGGCGCTACGTCAGGTTCGGTAGGCACACAATCCCAATCGGGCTCAAAACTGGGAGACCTGTCCGAGTTCCGCACCATTGCCGCCGACGTCTCCGTCCTCGTCGATAAAAATGACTTGCCGGGTGCCAAAGCCAGGATCAAGGATCTCGAGTCCGTGTGGGATTCAGCCGAAGCAGGCATCAAACCTCGCGCCGCAAGCGACTGGCATGTGGTGGACAAGGCGATCGACCACGCACTCGATGCCTTGCGCGCGAGTAATCCGCAACAGAACGACTGCAAGGCAAAAATGGATGAACTGATGAAAGCCTTCGATTCGATGAAAAGCAAAGCATGAGTCCACTGCAGCACTGACTCCGCAGCGGACAAACGCTTGCACAGGTGCTTCAATACAAGCGCGACGGTCATGCCCGTCGCGTTTTTTTCGGGAGCGAGAAATGCGGATATTGCTGGTCGAAGACGACCCGATGATCGGTGATGCCATCCAGGGCGCCCTGAACGATGCGAGTTATGCCACTGACTGGGTCAAAAACGGTCTCACCGCGCTTGCAACGCTGGACACCCAACATTATGACTTGGTGCTACTGGACCTCGGGTTGCCCGGCAAGGATGGGCTGGATGTACTCGACAGCATTCGCGGGCGCAACAACCCGGTGCCACTGCTGATCATCACCGCACGGGACGGACTTGGTGATCGCCTGCGAGGCCTCGATGGCGGCGCTGATGACTACCTGCTCAAACCCTTCGACATGGCGGAACTCCTGGCCCGTATACGCGCGGTGTTACGTCGCAAAGGTGGCAGCGCCCTGTCCTTGCTGGATAACGGCGAGGTAACGCTGGACCTGATTTCCAAAGAAGCCAGTACCGCAGAAAATCGCGCCGTCCAGCTGTCCAGTCGCGAGTTCGCGCTGTTGCAGGCGCTGTTGATTCGGCCGGGCGCCATTCTCTCGCGCAGTGAGCTCGAAGACCGCATCTACGGCTGGGGCAATGAAGTGGAAAGCAACGCGGTGGAGTTCCTGATTCACGCCCTGCGGCGCAAGCTGGGTAGCCATGTCATCAAGAACGTCAGAGGTATGGGATGGATGGTTTCAAAAAGCGCTTGAAGGACTCGATTCAATTACGCCTCTCTGTGACGCTATCGCTGGCCATCCTGATCGTTGCCTTAGTGGCCGGTGTTTTTGCGTTCGTCTCGGCGTTCGACGAGGCCCACGAAATGCAGGACGACACCTTGCGTCAAGTGGCGGCCTTGTTTGATCGGCAGCAGATGACCCTGCACTACCCTGCTGCGCAGGACGTCGAAGATGACAACGAAGAATCCAGGGTCATCGTGCAATACCTGGCCGACGGCAGCAAAGCCATCGGCAACGATGACGCCCTGATGCCACTGCCCTTCCCCACAACACTCGCCGATGGCCTGTCGACCTTGAATGTCACCGGCGAAGACTTTCGTGTGTTGGTCAGAACCACGGCCCGCGGTGAACGCATCGTGGTGGCTCAAGAAACCGGTGTCCGCAACAAGGAGGCCCGCGAGAGCGCCTGGCGAAGTTTGCTGCCGTTTCTCATTCTGTTTCCGGTGTTGTTGCTGGTGGTGGGCGATCTGGTGCGCAAACTGTTCCGCCCCATTGCCGTCCTTTCGGCTGACATCGATCAACGTGATGAACAGGCCCTGCACCCTGTCGACGAGCGCGATTTGCCGACCGAGATCCGGCCTTTCGTCGTCGCCATCAATCGCTTGCTCGCGCGCGTTGCGCAGTCCATGGAAAACCAGCGCCGCTTCGTTGCCGATGCGGCCCACGAACTGCGTTCGCCCATGACGGCCCTGTCCCTGCAAGCCGAGCGGCTGGCCGCCACGGACATGCCGACACCGGCTCGCCAGCGCCTGTTGCCGTTATCCCGGGGAATAGAACGCAGCAGAAATCTGATCGATCAACTGCTGACACTTGCTGCCGCGCAATCGAGTTCGAACCGACCGCCGACAGCCGTTTCTGTCCATGATGTGTATCGACGTGTACTGGAGGATTTATTGCCGCTGGCGGAACGCAAACATATTGATATTGGTGTCGAGAGTACCGAGGACGTGCAGGTCATCATCAATGAAATGGACCTGCTGACTCTGGTCAAGAATCTGGTGGATAACGCGATCCGCTACACCCCCGATGGAGGACGGATCGACCTGTTGGTTGAGCGGGTGCAAGAGACTGCAATCCTGCAGGTCAGGGACTCGGGCCCAGGTATCACCGTCGAGGAGCAGGCGCGGGTGTTCGATCCGTTTTACCGCAGCCTGGGAACCGATGAAGCCGGCTCCGGGCTGGGCCTTTCTATCGTCAAGACAATTGCCGATCGCGCCGGAGTGCATGTCCGATTGGGTTTCTCGGACGAGACGAAAAAGAGCGGTTTATGTGTGTCGCTGGTGTTGAAACGGGCAAGCGCTGCGGCCATCGGGCAGGGCTGATTTTCAATCGCTCGACTCAACAGGCTAGTGAAATAATCACGACTTCTTTTTGACGTTTTTTTACCAAACTGCCTCGTAGAGTGGCTTTTCCAGCCATACAGGTAGCTGTCAATGAACCCCTCAGATCCTTCCGAGTTGGACGACGAAATCCTCACTCAGGCCGCCCATTGGTGTATGCGTTTGCAGGATGACACCTGTTTGGTTGAAGAACGTCTCGACTTCCAGACGTGGATTCAGAGCGATCCTCGCCACGCGTTCGAGTACGCCAAAATGCTTGAAATCTGGGACCTCAGCGGCGCGTTACCGGACAATCAAAGCACAGCAAACAAACTGCTGACCGCCCCTTCGACGCCCCATAATGGCGTCCACAAGATGTAACGTGAAGAAGGAAACCGGTGAAGCCGGACGCGAGGAATGTGCTTCCCCGCGCCCCTGGGTTTACATGTCGTAACGCAGAACCAGGCCCACCGTGCGCGGTGCGCCGACATCGATGCTGACTTCACCCAGCCCGCGCCGAGCCGGGAGAACCCTAAACCCGATCCTGTGTTTCACCCCGATACCTTCACGGTTCTGACGTTCAAATCGCGCTGACCTTGAGAGCCCGCTCAATGTGCAGCCGATGGCAGGATTGCTTGAATGTCAAACGCCCGCCCAGGGCCAGGTTATCGAATAGCCGGGAACTCATCGACGCTGTCAGGCCAGGCAGATAGAACCTCAAAGCCATCGTCAGTGACCGCCACCATGTGCTCCCACTGGGCCGAAAGGGAGTGGTCCTTGGTGACAACGGTCCAGCCGTCCGCCAGAGTTTTCACATGACGCTTACCCGCGTTCAGCATGGGCTCAATGGTGAAAATCATGCCCGCTTTCAACTGCAATCCGTGGCCGGGGTAGCCGTAATGGAGGATCTGCGGCTCATCGTGATAGACCTTGCCAATGCCGTGACCGCAGTATTCGCGCACAACACTGAACCCATCCCTTTCGGCGACCGACTGAATGGCATAACCGATATCGCCCAGCGTGGCGCCGGGGCGAACGACTCGAATACCGGCGCACAGCGCTTCATAGGTGGTCTTGACCAAATGCCGAGCCTGCGGACTGGGTTCACCCACGTAATACATTCGACTGGTGTCGCCATACCAACCGTCCTTTTTGACAGCGACGTCGATATTCACAATGTCGCCATCCTTCAGGACAGTGGCCGAAGGCAGGCCATGGCAGACCACCTCATTGACGGACGTCAGCACGGTTTTCGGGTAGCCGAGATACCCGATATTCCCTGCAATGGCCTTTTGCACATTGACGATGTAGTCGTGACAGCGCCGATCGAGCTCGTCGGTGGTGACACCCGCTTTCACATAAGGCGCAATCATGGCCAGCACCTCGGCAGCCAGCGTTGCAGCGGCACGTGAGCTGGCGATGTCTGCCGGGGTATTGATGCGCACGTTCGCCCTCATTTCCTGGCTCCGATGGCTGCTTGAACCTGTGGGCTTTGCGAACCCTCTGCAAGGGCGCAGAGCTGTTTCAAATCAAGACCGCCTTGCAGTTCTGCACGAATCAGCATGCGGCAAATGTCGCTGTGATCCAGGTTGGGGTGCAACTCGGCAAGCATTCCGATACGCATCCAGTGCTCGGCCTGAGCGTTGATCGAACGACTCAACGCATCGCTGGCGACGCGCAGATGCTCATGCATGTCTTCAGAAATTTTGACGATTCCCATGTATCACACCATATGAAATGCATATGGATCGTATATTAATGGGTTCGAGCGTGAAATCAAATTTGCATTGTCGGATTGGGGTGGATCAAAAGCGTCACGACGGGTTGAATCCACAGCCAGGAGCCGCGGCGTGGAAAGCATCAATGGCGGCACGATTCGGCGCTTCGAAGCTGATGGTGACACCGTTACCCATGCTGGCCGGGGCACCGTTCGCCGGCTTCAGAACGAAGAAAGAACATGAGAGGGTTTGGCTGTCAGCGAACACAAGGTGATGCTGCAACGAAGGCCACACAAAGGGCGTCCCTGCCCTATAAAAAACTAGAGCGTCGCGTCGATTTTTTTTGCAGCCGCTTCACTGACCCAGGTGTGCCAGATTTCCGGGTGTTCCTTGAAGAAAATCCTGGCGAGCTTGGGAGAATCAATGTGTTCCTTGGTCATCCGGGCCAAGTTCTGGTTCAACAGGTCGATTGGCAGATTGACCTTTTCCAGCACGCCCACCAGTTCTGGCGCTTGCTCATGAAAAACGCTGGAGAGCCCTACTTTGATGCTGATTTTTTTGTCGACGCCCGGCTTCTCTTCCAGCTTGACCAGGTCGACCTGCCCCATTAGCGGCGTCGGTGACCAGTAGTAAAACAGTATCGGCTCGCCACGCTTGTAGCTCGACAGGACTGCGGCATCCAGAGCCGGGCCGGTACCTGGGCGGAAGTTGGTGTAGCTCCCTTCGAGGCCGTAACTTTTAAGCATGTCGCTGTTTTCCAGTTCGCAGGTCCAACCGGCCGGGCAATTGTAAAAGCGGCCCTTGCCCGGCTCTTCCTGGTCCTTGAAGAGTCCGGCGTACTGGGTCAGATCAGCGATTTTTTTCAGGTCTGGCGCCTTGGGTTTGAGGTTGCGTTTAGTGTCGCCTTCGACCACATAACGCGGTACGTACCAGCCTTCGGTTGCGCCAATGATCGGTGCGCCGACACCTACGACCTTCCCGGTGTCCGCAGCCTTGTTCCAGACTTCACTTCGACCGACCCATTCTTCCGCCAATACTTGAATGTCGTTGCTGCCCAACGCGCTCTCCATGGTGATGGAATTGCCAGGCAGCGTATCGACAGCACAGCCGTAGCCGTCCTTGAGCAGAACCTGCAACACATCGGTGAGCAACATGCCGCTTTCCCAATTGAGCCCGGCGAACTTCACCGGTTTACCCGACTCGCACCAACCGGCAGCCTGGCTCGTTGCACTACCGGCCAACAGGCCAAGGGAAATCAGTGTGGCGGTAAGGTTTTTTTTGATTTTCACAATCGCACGCTCCAACACAGTGAACAGGGTTATGGCAGTGCAAGCGTTCGCCACATCAGTGGCGAACAATTGTCATCAACGTGAAACTCAAGCTCCTTGATGTATCGTCGGGAACCAATCTTCGCGCAGTCTCTGACCGGTCTGCATCGCATGCCCTGGATACGGTGGAGAGGTCCGTCCTGGACGCTCGAAGTAACGTATGTCGTCGCCGAGCCAGCGAAGCGACAACACACGTCGGCGCTGCGCCGACGCATTGCCTCTGGCGCCATGTACCGTCCGGAAATCGAACAGCACCGCATCGCCAGGTTGCATCTCCCACTCAAGGACTTGCATGCCCTCTTCCGAATCCGGATCGGGGGCATCGCGGTACCCGTCGGCGTCCCTGTAAAAATCACTTTGATCAGCCCAGTGGACGGGTTTTATCCCTTTCTCCCAACGATGTGAGCCTGCAAGAAGCCGCAGCGTCGACTCGCGAACCGGGTCCACGGGTATCCAGAAACTGACGTTCTGGTTGCCCTCGACAAAGTAGTACGGAATGTCTTGATGCCAGGGTGTGGCTTTTTGCGCACCCGGTTCCTTGACCAGCACATGATCATGGAAGAACTGTGCCGATTTCGAACGCATGACGGCGGCAGCGACGGAGGCGGCAGGTGACTGCTCCACCATTGCGCGAAACTCTGGAATCCGCTGCCAGTTGCAATAGTCATCGAAAAAGCCGCCCGGCTTGTCATCCTTCTCGACGTATCGGCTGGCGTAAACGCCCGGCTCGGCCAGGTTGCGCTCAATACCGGCGGCAATGGTCTCGATCCAGTCACTGAAAATGCCGCGCAGGCAAACCGCCCCATCGCGTTGAAAGGCCTCGATATCTTTTTCACTGATGGTGTATGAGCTTTGTGTCATGACCTGAAACTCCCTCAAGCAAGAAATAAGGTGGGCGCAGGACAAATATTTCATGACGTTCAACTAAGATAAAATAATATGTATTGATTTATCACCGAAGAAAACCTTATGAAGTTCAGCCTGCGACAACTCCGCTACGCACTCGCTGCGGCCAAACACAGCAACCTCACGCTGGCGGCCGAGGAGTTGCACGTTTCCCAACCCTCGATCTCCACGGCCATTACCGAGTTGGAACAGCTTTTCGGCCAGCCGCTGTTTGTTCGCCAACGCGGGCTCGGCGTGTCCCTGACGCCCTTCGGCCGCACGGTGATGGCTCAGGCAAAACGCGTCTTGGCCGAGGCCAGGACCTTTTCGGACATCGGCACTGATAGCAATGACTTTTCCGGTGAGCTGGTGCTCGGTTGCTACGAAGACCTGGCGCCTTATTGCCTGCCACAGATCCTCAGACGCCTGCAGCAGGACCACCCTCAGGTCACGGTCGATATGCGCGAAGGAGGGTTCGAATATCTCGGCAAGCGTCTCGCCGAAGGCACTCTGGAGTTGGCGTTGACGTACGACCTGGGATTGCCGGCAAACATGGAATGCATCGAGCTGCACCAGCTGACGGCTCATGCCCTGTTGGCGGCTGATCATCCGTTGGCAACCGAGACCCATGTCAGTCTGCAAGCACTCAGTGAATGCAATCTGGTGGTGACTGACCAAATCCACAGCTGGCAGCATGTGCTGGACCTGTTCAACTTCCATGGGCTCTCGCCCGACAGGGTCCAGCGCACACACAGCTTCGAGTTTCAGCGCAGCCTCGTTGCCAATGGATTTGGCGTGGCGCTGACCTACACCAGACCCTTCGGTGACCATAGCTACGATGGCCAGCCGCTGGTCTGTCGTCCCATACGCGAAGAGCTGCCCGCACAGCGCATCGTATTGGCTTATGACCAGCGCTACCCGTTAACGCCACCCGCCGAAGCGTTCAAAAAGCAAGCGGTGACCTGGTTCAAGGAACGGCTGCCGTTTGCCACCCATTGAACAGTGCGCAGGATCCATCCACGCAGTGCCGCTCGTGCAGATGAAAACCCGACGGGCCATCGGTTCAATGCCTCGTCTTGCGCTCCAGCAAACGCACACCGAGCGACAGCGGATAACACAGCGCAAAATAGATCGCGCCGACGAGCATGTAGATCTCCAGGGGCATGAAGTACACCGAGCTCAAATCCTGAGCCCGCAACATCAAATCCGGCGCCGCGATCAACGAGGCCACCGAGGTGTCTTTCAACAGCGAGATCGCCACGTTACCAATTGGCGCCAGCACGATGCGAATGGCCTGGGGCAACACGACCCAGCGCAACACCTTGAGATGAGGCATGCCAATTGCCTTCGCCGCTTCCACCTGCCCCTTGGGCACGGCCTCGAGGCCCGAGCGATAAATCTCCGACAGGTAGGCAGCGGCGTTCAGTCCCAAGCCGATCATGGCGGCTTGAAACGAGCTGAACTGCACGCCGACTTCGGTCAGGCTGAAGTAGACGATGAACAGTTGCACCAGCGCCGGTGTACCGCGAAAGACCTCGATGTAGACCAGCGCGGCGCGGCGCAATGGTCGGTTACGTGAAAGCCTGGCCAACGCCACCAACAGCCCGACAATCAAACCGATGACCAGTGCGCCAAACGCTAACTGGAGCGTCGCCCAGGCCGCCGCCAGCAATTCGACATGGGTTGCTTCCCACAACTCGCCATAGCCCATATCAATGCTCCTTCACGACTTTGAGTCGCCGTTCTGTGCGCGCCGCCCAGTGGGACAGCACCAGGCTCAAGACCAGGTAGATGATCGCCAACAGGAAGTAGATGAGGTTGGTCTGATAGGTTTCGCTGACCAGCATCCGCGCCTTGAACGTCAGCTCCGGCACCGCCGCTGCCGAGGCAAGGGAGGTGTCCTTGAGCAGGCCGATGGCGAAGTTGGCCATCCCCGGAATCGCCACCTTGAACGCCTGGGGCAGCACGATAATGCGCATCGCCAACGACCGGGTCATACCGATCGAAAACGCTGCTTCGCTTTGCCCCCGATCAATGGTGCGGATGCTCGAACGGAACACTTCCGACAGGATCGCGGCACCGTTCAGGCCAAAACCGATGATCGCCGCACCGATCGCCGGCAGCGTGATACCGATATAGGTCAGCCCGAAGTACAGAATGAACAACTGGGTCAAAATCGGTATGTTGCGAAACACCTCCAGGTACACGCTGGCAATCAGGCTCAGTACCCGGCTGCGCGAGAGCCGCATCAACGCCAGGCAAAACCCCAGCAACATCGCCACGACAAACGCGGCGGCCGTCAGGCCGACCGTCGTCAGAGCACCGATACCCAGCACATTCAAAAAGTACGGCAGCATCTCGATGGCTTTGTGCAGTGCAGTCGAATCGAACATCGATCAGTGCTCCTGCACGGCGCGGATGAAGGAGCGGGTGCGTTCGATCTGGCTCTCGCGAAAAATCTGTCGTGGCGGCCCCTGTTCAACGATGTTGCCGTCGGCCATGAAGATCACTTGATCGGAGACGCTTTCGGCGAAATGCATTTCATGGGTCACGATGATCATCGTCATGCCCTCCTCTGCCAGCTTGCGCATGACGGTCAACACTTCACCCACCAACTCCGGGTCCAGCGCTGATGTGGCCTCGTCGAACAGCATCAGCTTGGGTTGCATCGCCAGCGCCCGGGCGATGGCGATGCGTTGCTGTTGCCCGCCCGAGAGCTGTTCCGGGTAAACGTCGCGCTTGGCAAACATGCCCACCTTATTCAGCAGGTCTTCGGCCAGTTCCACCGCTTCGGCGCGGTTGCGTTGCTGCACCTTGAGCGGGCCGAGGATGATGTTCTCCAGCACCGAGAGATGCGGGAACAGGTTGAAGCGCTGGAACACCATGCCGATCTCGGTGCGCATCCGCGCCAGCTCCTTGTCGCTCATGGGCACTTTGCGGGTGCCCACCAGGCGCTGGCCGATCAGTTCGTTATCGATGTAAATATCGCCTTTGGTCGGCTCTTCGAGGTAATTGACGCAACGCAACAAGGTGGTCTTGCCCGAGCCGCTGGGGCCGATGAGCGAGATCTTCTGGCCTTGCTGTACGTTGAGGTCGATGCCTTTAAGCACGTCCAGGCTACCGAAGGACTTGTAGAGCCCTTCGATCCGCACCAGTGGAGTTGATTCAGCCATGTGCAATGTCCGTAAGTGGATGACGCAAACTGTGATCGCGACGTCGACTCAGGCGAAGGCCTGACTGAAATCTCGCGGCGGGTGCTCGAACGGCCCGATAAGGTTGCCCTTTTCGTCGCGGTCCACGCCGATGCGCGGGTCCTTGGCGGGAGGCACGAGGTAGTCGGAGTTCTTGATCCCGTACTTGGCGAGGATCGGCTTGATCTGATCGGTGCTTTTGAGCCAGCGCAGGCCCTGGTTTATGCCATCGAACAAGTCCTGGTTCTGCGGATGAACACCCCAGATCGCCTCGAACTTGGCGGTCAGGCTGGGGAATTTTTCATCGTAGGACATAGGGATTTGTTTGAGCTTGAGGCTTGGGTCCTGAAGGATCATGTAGTCAATGGTCGGGGCATCCAGCACGGCAAAATCCAGTCGCCCGGCGCGCACGTCACGCAGACAGGAGTCGGTGTTGTCGTAGAGTTTGACCTCCTTCACGCCTTCGATTTTCTTCATGTCCGGAATGGTGAAATAGCCGGTAATCGCGCCGATGGTGCGGCCCTTCACGTCGTTGACGGTGATCGAGGTGGTGAACGGCTCACTGTCGCGCATGATCACGTAGGCACCGGTGTAGAACACCGGGTCGGTCAGCAGCAGGATCTTCGAACGCATCGGGTTCCAGGCGAAGTTGCCGCCGAACCAGTCGGCCCGTCCCGACCTTACCGCTTCGACCACCGCCGGGAAGCCCA
This sequence comes from Pseudomonas sp. GT1P32, assembly GCF_054897805.1. Taxonomy (NCBI): domain Bacteria; kingdom Pseudomonadati; phylum Pseudomonadota; class Gammaproteobacteria; order Pseudomonadales; family Pseudomonadaceae; genus Pseudomonas; species Pseudomonas sp. GT1P32. The sequence continues at coordinate 450,123 of NZ_CM142704.1, read as the reverse complement.
TAGTCAGCACGTCGAGCTTGAGTTCGAGGCGATCGGCAATGATCTTCAGCAATTCCAGATCGGTGCCGACCGGTACGCCTTCGCGCAGCGCACCCAAGGGCATATCACCCAGGCAAGCGGCTGTCAGGTAGCCGGGGCGCACAGTCTTGATCGGTTGCCCGGCGGCGAATGACATCGGGATCGGGCCTACGACGCTGCTCAGCAGCGCAGCCAGCGAACCGTAACCCGTGGCTTTAAGCAGCCCGCGCCGGGAGAAACCCTGGGAGTCGAATTTGAAGTCGGACATAGATCACCTATTGGGCAAATTATTGTTTTGGACGGTTTCAAGCCAAACAACTCAACCGCCATCCGTGGCTGGATTTCCCTATGATTTATGACCGTGTCGGCAACCCCGCCAGCAAGTCGATGGCATTGATGTGGGGCTTGCCGACTGACTGCCGACGACGCTTGAGTAGCAGGTAAGCCGCCGATACCACGCCCAGACTTACAAGGCTGGCAAGGAACTGTGTGCGCAAGGATTCCTGAAAGGCCATGGCGACCAAAACACCCGCAATCACCGCTACAACAGCATAGGACAGCCAAGGAAACAGCCACATCTTGAGGGTCAGCCGGGCCGGTGCCGTGGCTTGCACCTGACGCCGAACCTGGATCTGCGCCAGCGCTACCGCGAGATACACGAACAGCATCACCGCGCCGGACGCATTGACCAGGAACAGGAACACGCCTTCGGGGGAAATGATCGCCGCCATGATCGCGATGTAGCCGATCACACTGCTCAGCAGCACCGCGGCCCTGGGCACTTTGCGCCCGGTCAGGGTCGACAGCCTGGCCGGTGCATCACCGCGCTGACTGAGGCCGAACAGAATCCGCGACGACACGTACAACCCGGAATTCAGCGCCGAGAGCACGGCCACCAGCACCACCGCTTGCATGATCATGGCCGCGCCGGGAATGTGCAGGACCTCCAGCGCCGCCACGAACGGCGAGTGCCCGGCCACGATCTGCCCCCAGGGCACCACGCAGACAATCAGGAAAATCGAGCCGACATAAAAGGTGATGACCCGGAAGATCACCGAACGGGTCATGTTCGCCACGTTCTTCGACGGGTCATCGGATTCGGCGGCGGCGATGGTCGCGATCTCGGCACCGCCCACCGCGAAGATCACCGTCGGCACCCCGGCCAGAATCGCGCTCACGCCGTAAGGCATGAAGCCGCGGTCGTTCACCAGGTTGCCCAGCAGCGCACTGGTGCTTGGCGCAAAGCCGAAGAGGTAGGCACCGACCACAAAGATGAAGACGATGATCGCGAAGACCTTCAATGACGCAAACCAGTACTCGAATTCGCCATAGGACTTCACGGACAGACAATTGATGGCGGTCATCACGGCCAACAGCGTCAGACCGATCATCCAGGCCGGCAACGGTATCCATTGCTGGAGAATGTTGGCGCCGACCACGGCTTCCACGGCGACCACGATCACCCAGAAGTACCAGTACAACCAGCCGCTGGTGAAGCCGACCCAATTGCCCAGGCCGATGCGCGCGTATTCGGTAAAGGAGCCGACACCGGGCAGGGCCACGGCCATTTCGCCGAGCATGCGCATGACCAGCATTACTACGATGCCTGCGGCGAGATAACTGAGGAACGAGGCCGGGCCGATGGCCTGAATCGTCGCGCTGCTGCCGACAAACAGGCCCGCGCCAATGATCCCGCCCAGGGAAATCATCGTGATATGACGTTGGCGCAACGCCCCGCTGAGTTGTTGCTGACCGGGCTTTGTATTGGTTGGCTGGGCGTTGTTCATCGGATGACCTCCGCTGCGTTGTCTGGGGCCGATCGACCGGATAATTTCATCGAAGACTTTGCGCGAGGGGGACAACACACCGGATACTCTGTGCCGCCCGCTGCCAGGCTGAAAAGTCGGTGGTGCCGGGGCGTGCCTGGCTGGAACGTTTTGATAGTCATGTGCGTACCTGTGGGGCTGAGCGTGGCAGCCATTTTCTTATTGTGTTGCATGACAAGCATTACAACTCACACACTAATCACGATTTTTTAGCTTGTCAATGGGCCTTGTATCGGATAAAAAGCAATACAAATTTGCTTATTGTCTTGCTACAAGCATGACAAGCAGGGATAAAGCACCATGAGTCAATTCGAACAATTGCTGGACGAGCTCAAAGCCAGTGCCGCTTTGCAGCGCGACAAGGCAGAAACCCTTTACGCCCAATTGGCCGACTCACTGGCTGAAGCGATCGGCAACGGCAAGCTCAAGCCGGGCGAGCGCCTGCCGCCGCACCGCGAGTTCGCCAGCGCACTGGGGGTGAACATCACCACGGTGACCAGAGCCATGGCGGTGTTGCAGCAAAAAGGCCTGGTAGAAAGCCGCCCGGGTCGCGGCACGCAAGTCGCCCAGCCTCGGCATCCGGCCGCGCAGTTCCAGTCGGCGCCGAGCAATGATCCGGGCACCGTGGACCTGAGCGTCAACCGCCCGGCCACCGATGGGTTCAATCGGGTACTGGCACAACTGCTGCCACGGCTGTCCAGTGATCCGCGCTTTGGCGACATGAAGGACTATCACCCGTCCGAAGGTCCGCTTTGGGCCCGGGAAGCCGCTGCGCAATGGTTGCGCCATACCGGCGTAGAGGCCCAGGCCAGTCAGATGCTGATTGTCGAAGGCGCGCAACATGGCATCGCCAATACCCTGCGCAGCCTGACCAACAGCGGCGACACCGTGTTGGCCGACAGCGTGACCTATCAAGGCATTAACGCCCTGTGCCGCTCTCTGGGTCTGATTCTGGTCGGGGTTGATGCTGATGCGCGCGGCATGTCCCCTGAAGCGTTGCGCCTGGCCTGCGCCGAACATCAGCCACGGTTGCTGTTTCTGGTGCCGTCGATCCATAACCCCACCGCCATTACCCTCGACGCCGAGCGCCGCGAAGAACTGGCGGCAGTGATTCGCGAAACCAACCTGCTGGTGATCGAGGACGATGTGTACCGACCGCTGCTGGATCAATCACCGCCCTCCTTCGCATCCCTGATGCCGGAACGGACGATTTACATCTCGGCCCTGTCCAAATGCATCGCGCCGGGGCTGCGCATGGGGTTTGTCATGGCGCCCCAACCGTTGGTGCAAGACATCGCCGCCATGCAACGCATCGACTGCTGGAGCACTTCGCCGCTGACTGCGCTGATCGCCACCCGGTTGATCGAGGACGGGCATGCCGAGCAACTGGTGTCCGAACAACGCGAAGAACTGCGGATCCGCCAGGCGCTGCTGGCCACGCATCTTGAAGGCCTGGAATTCCAGCACAGCGCCACCGGCACTCACGCCTGGCTGGTGTTGCCAGAACCGTGGACCGGTTCGCGCTTTGCCCGATTGTGCCAGGACCGCGGTGTCGTGCTGCTGGCCGGCGGCGCCTTCACCTTGCGCCCGGAACTGTCACCGCAAGCGGTGCGCATCAACATCTCGGCTGCTCTGTCACGGGAGCAGCTGGTCAAGGCCTTGGGCATCATCAGCCAACTGGCGCGCCAGGGTCATCTCTATATGCACAACCGGATCTGAGGTCATGACACAGCCAGTTCATTGCGAAATTGCCGTTATCGGCGCCGGTGTTGTCGGGGTGGCAACTGCACTCTGGCTGCGTCGCCAGGGTTACCAAGTGCTGTTGCTGGAGCGCGAGGCGATTGCCGCCGGTGCGTCCTACGGCAATGCCGGCACCCTGGCGCCCTACGGCGTGATGCCGATCGCCCAGCCTTCACTGTTGAAGGCGATTCCGTCGCTGCTGTTTTCGCCGGACTCGCCTTTTGTCATCAACTGGGCCCGCTTGCCCCGGCTGATGCCCTGGCTGTTGCGGTTTCTCAATGAATGTCGCGCTTCGCGCTGCGAAGCCAACACCCTGGCGCTGACAAAAATATTGCAACACACCTACAGCGGTTATGCGCCCTTGCTGGCTGATTGCCCCCAGGCCAATCAGCATCTGCGCCACAACGGCTGCATCTATGCCTACGGCACCGAGCAGGGTTTCGCCGGCGCCCAGGCCGCCATCGAACTGCGCCGCGCCCTGAACATCCCGCAACAAGTGTTGAACGCTACCGATATCGAACAGCTGGAACCGGCCCTGGCGGGTAAAGCGGTCGCCGGGATTCTGTTTCCCGAGTCGTCGCACATGGATGACCCGCGAGCCTTCATTGAAGCGCTGGCGGCACCGCTGGTGGCTGAAGGGGCGCTGCATCAAGCAACGATCACCGGTCTGCAAAGGCACAGCGACGGTCTGCACCTGCTCAGCGCCGAAGGCCTGACCTACCGCGCCGACCGGGTGGTGCTGTGCGGGGGGGCTTGGTCGGCGGCGTTGGCGCGTCAGGTCGGCGATCACATTCCGCTGGATACCGAGCGCGGTTATCACCTCGAATTCGACCTGCAAGACACCTTGCTCAATCGCCCTTGCTGCCCGGTGGAAAGCGCGTTCTACATGACGCCCATGGCCGGTCGCCTGAGGGTGGCGGGTACGGTGGAGCTTGGCTCGATCAACGACCCGGCCAACCCCAAACGCTTTGATTATCTGGAGCGCCATGTACGCCGTGTCATGGGCTTGACCGAACCGGTGGCGCGCAAATGGCTCGGCTTCCGCCCGTCCCTGCCCGACTCGTTGCCAGTGATCGGCCCATCGCCAAACGAACCGCGACTGATCTATGCCTTCGGCCATCAACACCTGGGCCTGACCCTCGCCGGGGCGACCGGCCAGTTGGTCGCGGATTGCATCGCCGGCAAGGCCCCGGGCTGGCTCGACAGTTTTTCCGTGCAACGTTTCTGAGCCACGTCATTCCACAGGAGAGCAATTGATGCCAACCATCGAACGCAAACAGACCAACCAACGCATGAGCCAGATCGTCATCCACGGCGACACGGTGTACCTGGCCGGTCAAGTGGGTGAGGCCCACCACAACGTCGCCGACCAAACCCGCGATGCCCTTTCACGGGTCGATGCCTTGCTCAAAGAAGCCGGCTCTACGCGGCAACACGTGCTGCAAACAACCATCTGGCTCGCCGACATGGCGGACTTCGAGGCGATGAACGCCGTATGGGATGCCTGGATACCGGCGGGCCATGCTCCGGCACGTGCTTGCGGCGAGGCGAAACTCGCTGATCCGCGGTTGTTGGTTGAAGTGATTGTCTGCGCGGCGAAGGAGTGAATTTTTACGGTTCTCTCAAGCGCATCAATGGCTACTAGAGCCGCATAGCTGCCGCTAGTGACGGGCAGCAACCCCATGCCGCCGCTCACTGGTTCAGGAACTCGATGACAGCAGCGGCGAACAGTTCTGATTGATCAAGCATGACGAAGTGAAAACTGCCGTCAATGCGTCGCAAGCTGATGTTTGGGGTCGAGACATAGGCGTTCCGGTACATTGCATCAACGTTGGAAGCATCTATGCCGTAAAGCGGGTCGTAGGCATAGACAACCTCGACCGGCACCTTAATGCGTTCAAGCTCAGGCCGCAGGTCAGTAACCATCAGTTCATACATGGCATCGGCCACGGTCTTTCGGTCCGAGCTTATCCCCGCTGCGGCCAAACCTGGCCTGAACGCTTCAGTTTTGACGAGACGGGCGATGGATGCATGCTGCATCGCTTCGGCCTGCTCAGGTGTTGCCGCTAACATCGCATCGCGCATCGCAGCAGCATGCGGGGTGGCCGTTTCACTGGTAGCCGAGGGGGCGATCAGCAACGTATAAAAAGGCAGAGCATCGACAATCATCAGGGGGCCAACCTGGTCGGGATGACGAGCACCAAGCATCAGTGCCACCTCACCACCCAACGAATGACCGATGATGACCGGCGCCTCGATGCGCTGGCTGCGGATATATTCAGCAATCGCCTCGGCTGCAGGCGCTGCTACTTTCCCTTCTGGATCGGATGCGGCAGGCGAGCCGGCAAAGCCAGCTACCTGTACGAGATGGAGACGGTGAGTCTGTCGCAATCTGGAGGCCAAATCAGCCCATACTTCGTAGGACGATGCCAATCCTGGAATCAATATAATGTCTGTTCCCTTGCCTTCGACCAGCACAGAGATACGCCCCTGTTCGACCGTCACTGGCGACAGGGACTCAGACAGGGCTGGCGATGCCGACATCGGGGACAAAGTGGCGCCGATCACGCCGACGAGTAAGCTTAAGGGGTTCATAGCCATTCCTTTGACCGAAAAAATGTTGCCACTATATAGCGATAACGGCACACGAAGGCGCGAGAAAACTATCCCCCCGCCTGCAATCCGTAGCGTCAGCTTCGGGTCGATGGCTGTCCCTGGTGACAGGCAGAAAACGGCATACCCGGCATTTGTTCCCTAGCTCGATAGCAGGCGTTTTCGGTCCATGTACCGTCACAACCACCGCGTGAACATATGCCGCTAGGGTCGGGACGCAGTGATCGGGGACAGGGGTACGCTCTGCGTGACTTTGGCCATCTGGGTGATTTCCACCTGCATCTTATCCTTGCCGAGCAGGTAGTCGGCCAGCTTCTGCGAAAACGGCCAGTAGTTCAGGTTGGCATTCAGGGTCAGCGGCCCGACGGCGTCGGCCGGCACCAGGAAGGAGAATTCCCGGATATCGTAGCCCTTGGGCAGAATGCGGTTGTCCGAGAGAATCTGCGTGGCATTCCAAACCTCGACGTCCAACAGATTTCCGTCCTTGTCGCCTATGTGCACTTTGAAATTTCGCGTGTCGTCCTCGGTCTTGCCGTCCTTGATCGAACCCAATCGATAGAGCTCGCGACCCGAGGCATCCTGCACCCGGAAATCGATCCACATCTCCCGTCCCTCCGGAAAGCCGGTCGGCAGCTTGTGCCCGGCGCCGACATTGGAAACTTTGACTGCGACCGAGGTGTATTGCCCGGGAATGATGGCTGCCGGCAGTTGCTCGAACTTTACTTCCGCCGCGCGCGCGAGCATGTTGCGCGCGCGTTGCGCGCCCTCTTCCTGGCCGAGATGCTGGAGCAGCATCGCGTTGGCTCCGCTGAACCAATGCGAGGCGACCTCCTCGCGGTCTGGCCCCATGATCGCGGCCTTGCCCGCAAAACCTGGCATATGGCAGCTCTGGCAGGTGACATCGTTAAGGCTGTAGGTGCTCTCCTGCCATTCGTCATAGGTGCGCTCGACCGCCACACTGCTGAACGGGTGCGTGACGTTGTGGCAGGTGCCGCAAAAGTCCGAGCGCGTGTGCAGAGCGGAATACACGGTGTCGTGATAAGGCGAAACGGCATCTTTACGCGGGCCGAACTTGGTGGGTTTACCGTGCGCTCGAGGGCTCAGAACATAGGCACCGTTATCGAGGCCCGTGCGCGCACTGATGTTGTGGCAGGTCTCGCAATCGACCCCAGGCATCGGATGATTCTTCGTGCTGTCTTCAATTGAAGAGCGGTTGACTTGCGAATTGATCTGCCCGGTCGTGAGACCGATCGGGGTATGGCAGCCGGTGCAGAAGTTATCGACCTTCCCCTCGGTGGCCGAACTCGCACGCTTGAGCAAAGCCCGATAGATGGGTTCATCCCAGGCTTGGGACATCATCGACGAGCGCCACTGCTTGTAGATCTCTGTATGGCAAGCGCCACAGACCTGGGCATTGTCGAAGTCTTTGACATTCAAAACCAGGTTGCCGGTGGTATTGGCCCGATGAGGAAAGAACGGCATCCCGCCAATCACATGCATGAGCCTGGAGCGTGCCGGCTCCAGCCACTTCTCATTACTTTGGTTGTCATTGCCCTGAGGTTCGTCGGCCGCCACCAGCGTGACCATCAGCAGGCAGGCTAGAAAGCACAACCGGTGCAGCGCTACCTGCACACACGTATTTCTGGAGTGGCCCATAAGCATTTCCCCTGGACGGTTGCAGAGGATGACTGCAGTACTTCTATTGAGTAGCCCCAGTATTGAGTAGTCAGAGGGACTTCGTGATGCAAACCGATGGTTACAGGCAATCACTCAATGGAGTACTGACAGTTCCACAGCATCCCGACCCTGCACCTTGCATGAACGGGACAAGCTCACTCAGCAATTGCCTTGCCAGCCCCGCAACAAAATATGTCGGATTACCTGGGAGACCAGCAAACATTGGTCAGTGCTTGAAATTTTGAGTTAATGGACACGCGAACTCTGCTGGGGAATCGCGCCCATTAGTGGGGAAGCTCACTCCGAAATCGGGGGGGGGGAACAAAAGCGCTTCAGCAGCGCTACAGGCCCAAGGCTTGCAGCCAGTGATCCCACATCAATTTTTTCTGGCTTTCGGTGTAATAGATCCGAGGTCTCTGCTTCATCTGCAACACTCCTTCTGCTTACACAGAATTTAGTTGTGTTGCATCGACCGGTTGAATCCACAGTCGTAAACGGCCTCTCACGAAGGCTGTTGGTCAATCGCGCCTTTTGAACTATGACCCATCCTAAATATCACGCTCTACCCCTTAACCTGGAGAGTCCAAAGGCTTTCGTATAAATACTGGCGCGCGCGGCCAATGAGTTTTTTTATCATGTAAAGGAGCGCAGAATGAGCAGCCTGGCGTTCGAATGACATGCCGCAGGCGTCTGGCGTGTAGTCATCTCGTACACCACCGGCAGGGACTTTCTCGGGGACGATGAGCGCGCTTGCTGTCGACGGCAAGGGCTGGAGAGGCGTTTTGAAACCATTCCCGCTCAGACCTGGTGCCTCAACTCTGGACATGTTTCTTCAAGCGTGTCTGCCACGCCGTGACGCTGTTCCGCCAGCCTTGACGGAAAAAGCTGTCATCCCAGGCATTCCCAATGCTCGCTACAGACTGGACCACGACCTGACGCCTTTCATTGAGGATGCGGTTCAGTCCAACAAACGTGAGAGCGAGGTTCTCGCCAAGGCCGGGAAGCCGAACAATATCCTTCCGCTGGCAAATATGCTGGCGATTTCCGGTGGCGGCGATGCGGGCGCATTCGCAGCGGGACTGATTGCTGGATGGACGACGCAAGGAACTCGCCCCATGTTCAAGGTCGTCACAGGCGTTAGCGCGGGTGCCCTGGTCGCCCCGTTCGCTTACCTGGGGTCCGAGTACGACGGCGTGATTCGGTATGTCTCCAACGCAATCGGTCCAAAAGACATTTTTCATTCGCGAAGCGTATTCACCCGTCTTGCCAGCGACGGTATAGCGGACAGTAAGCCACTGTCGCGGCTCATCGCAAAATACGTTACAGCACAGATTCTTGCGGCGATCGCGACAGAGTACGCCAAAGGACGAATTCTGCTGATTGGCACAACTGACCTTGATTCGGGGCGGCCAGTCACGTGGAACATGGGCGCGATTGCCGCAAGCAAAGCACCGGGAGCGCTCGACCTCTTTCGCAACATTATGCTCGCGTCAATGAGTATTCCCGGTGCAGTCTCACCCGTCATGATTGATGTGGACGTTGACGGCAAACAGTTTCAGGAAATGCACGTGGACGGAGGGGTCATCACTCAAGTGTTTCTGTACCCACCCAGCACCGTGATGGCGCTGAGCAAAGCCACCGGAGCACCTTTGCGACTCGACCGTCATTTCTATGTCATTCGTAATGGGACACTGGAGCCACAGTGGTCCGGGACCAAGCGCCGCACATTGAGCATCGGCGGTCGAGCCATCAGTGCCTTGATTCAAACTCAGGGGATCAGCGACCTGGAGCGTATTTACCGTATGGCGCAACAGGATGGAGCGGATTTTAATCTTGCGTACATTGGCTCCGACTTCTACTTTCCGCACAATCGAAAATTCGATGGCGAGTACATGAAGCGTTTATTCGATTACGCCTTTCAACTCAGCGCGAAAGGCTATCCGTGGCATAAATCGCCGCACTTGGAAAACACTAAACAATGAAACAACCGCTGAAAAATCGAGGCAATCTGCTGCATTGATCTGTTGCGTCCACGGTCGATTGCAGCAACGTGAACCTACCGTCTAATCTGATAAGTACACGACTACACACACGCTGCTAGCCGCCTCTTGCAGGAAAACGCCATGACCGCAAACACAGTACGCCACTGCTCGTCATGGATCCTGCCCTCCCTGCTTGCCATCATCCTGGCGATGATGGCGGGATGTTCAGCCAAAGCGGCCACGGCTCGCTACTCGGCCTCGAGCGTAGGCTCAAGCTGCTATGCCAAAGCACTGCCCACTTCCGGTGAGGGCGGCCTCGCTTGGGGGGACACCTTGAACATGGCACGCCAGAAATCCCTGAGTAACTGCATTCGCTATGCCGGCCGCTCCGGTGGCACGCCGGATACCTGCCAGGTGGTGTTGGCCAAGTGCAAAAATTAGGCGTGCAGCCGTGTGCGCTTCTACTCAATAAACATCTGTGGAAGGCGCGTGTTTAAGCGCCCTCATGCTTACGTCCAGAGGCCGACGACCATTTCCCGTCGGCTGCGGACATTAAAGACAAGACTCGCACGCCGAAACCGCATTTCTGCAAAGACCCCATGACAGGCAGTGAATTGGCAGTCAGACAGCATTTGACCACTCCATATGGAAAACCGTATATTCGATTAACCATATGTGCCAAGAGAAGTCACCATGCGCGTTTTGTTCATGTGCACCGCCAATAGCTGCCGCAGCATCCTCTCCGAAGCGATGTTCAATCATCTCGCGCCGCAAGGTTTTCAGGCGATCAGTGCCGGCAGCTTCCCCAAGGGCCAGGTTCTGCCGCGCAGTCTTGTGACGCTGCAAGAAGCCGGCATCGCGATTGACGGTTTGAGCAGTAAAGGCAACGACGCCTTCGAAGCCAACCCACCGGACATTGTCATCACCGTCTGCGACAAGGCTGCCGGCGAGGCGTGTCCGGTTTATTTCGGGCCGGCGCTGAAAGCCCATTGGGGATTGGAAGACCCATCCGAGGTGAAGGGCGACGAAGCGGTCGTGACCGCAGCCTTCCACTCGACCCTGGCGCGCATCGAAACACGCTGCCGGGCCTTCCTCGCCCTGCCCTTCGGCGAACTTGACCGGGATGCGTTGAAGCGCGAACTCGATCGCATCAGCACCCTGTAACCGGAGCCCTCATGTCCCACGAACTGCCCCATCTCGACGCCTCTCTGATTCAATCCATTGCCGGTGACGACACCCGGCACAAGCCACGAATCCTCCTGTTGTACGGATCGACCCGACCGCGTTCATTCAGTCGACTGCTGGTGGAGGAAGCCGCCCGATTGCTCGAGCACTTCGGTGCTGAAACGCGGATTTTCAATCCATCCGGCCTTCCTCTGCCGGACGATGCACCGACCGATCACCCGAAAGTTCAGGAACTGCTCGAACTGATGCAATGGTCCGAAGGACAGGTCTGGTGTTCACCCGAGCGTCACGGTTCGATGTCGGCCGTGTTCAAGGCGCAGATAGACTGGGTGCCGCTCGCGCTAGGCGCCATTCGCCCGACCCAGGGCAAAACCCTCGCGGTCATGCAAGTCAGTGGTGGTTCTCAGTCGTTTAACGTGGTGAATCAACTGCGTGTGCTGGGGCGCTGGATGCGGATGTTCACCATCCCCAACCAGTCTTCCGTGCCGAAGGCTTATCTGGAATTCGACGAAGACAACCGCATGAAACCGTCCGCGCTTTATGACCGGGTGGTGGACGTCATGGAGGAACTGGTGAAGTTCACTCTGCTGCTCCGGGAGCGTCCGGACCTGGTCGACCGCTACTCGGAACGCAAGGAGTCGGCAGAGGAACTGACCCGACGGGTGAATCAGCGGTCGATTTGAAGCTCAAGCCTCAGCGCTTGAATGCCTCATTTTGACAGTGACGAACATTTTGACGCGGTCGTGAATTTCCTGGAGAGCATGTCGAAAAGGTTCATGCCGTTCACTGCTCGCCGGGTCCTCAAAATTCCACGTCATCACTTCGTCAGAGATCGGCATCTTGCTCGCCTCTTCCGATGATTTGTCACACAGCGTGATGACATAGTCGAACTGCTGGCCCTCAAACTCGCTGATTGATTTGCTGCGCAACCCGGTTGCGTCGACGCCGATATGTTCCAGCGACTCAAGCGTTCGCGGGTCGACTTCACTGGCTACCAGACCCGCGCTGAAAGCTTCAAAGTGTTCGGAGTCGGTATGTTTGAGGAGCGACTCCGCCATCAATGAACGAATGTCATTTTTAGCGCAGACGAACAGCACCCGGGATTTTTCGGTCATGAGCAACACCCCCCTCTTTCAAGACAGTGAACGGAACTTCGGTTGCTGTTATTAGAGCAGTGATTGCGCCGAAGGGAAGTCCTGACCGATGGGAAGCACGTGAAATAAAGTGCGGATTGAAGAATCGTCACGAGGCTGTCATTTATCTTTAGTAATACTGACTTCAACCCGTTGCGGGCTCTTTCAATGGCTGCCATTTTGGCAGCTTTTTTTTGCCTGCCGCTTTTGCCACCTCAAACATCAATTAATCCCCCCCGATCCTGCCCCCCAACGCTTTATAGATCGCAATAAAAAAACGCCAGCGCTGGCGAGATAGAGGAAACCCTATCTCGCCACACCGATGTTGTTGTAGTCGGCAGCCCCCACTATCAGCCCTGCGCTTTGCTCATTTTGGTGAACAGCTCGGTCGGCACTTTCTTGCCGTTGGAGGTGAACTGGTTGGTGCGGAATTTGTAGACCTCGCCTTCGGAGAGGAAGCCATCGTTGTTGGTGTCCATCGCCTTGAACTCTTCAGCACCCTGTGGGGCCACGGTCAGCAATTCTTTCAGGGAAACGCGGCCGTCGTGGTCGGTGTCGGTACGGGCGAAGGAAGCGTCGCCGCATTTGCCTTCACCGCATTTACCTTCACCGGCCTTGGTGACCTTGGCGCCGGTTTCGCTGGCACCGCACTTGCCTTCGCCACACTTGCCTTCACTGGTTTTTTCCGCCGCGGCGAGTTGGTAGCCTTGAGGCAGTGCGTCAGCGGCAAAGGCGGACGAAGCGAGGTTCATACAGCCAACCAGTGAAACAGCGATCAGGCCAATACGGGATTTGTTCGAAAGACGGGACATGGTTATTTCTCCGGATACTGTGTGCGGTGAGGCCGCTCAGGGTCATGCCGCCAGGGCTATAAGCCGTGGTGCGAGGTGCGTTTGCTTTCTCGCTAAGGCCAGGCTATTTGACTGCAACCGTGTATCCCGGATGTATCCGGATCGAGGGGCATTTGTACGCCAGCATCTTTACAGCGAGTCTGGATACACAGCGATACATATGGCCCACTGTTTTTTATCCTGGCGACCTCGAAGGCCCTGAATAAATAGGCATCAACCCTATCCCTGAGCAATTTCAACACGATCGTGGTTGGGGGGCTGCCGATGAAGATGTCCGGGCCAGACTCGCTCATCCTGCAGCCCTGCCATACTGATCATCATGACCAGTGCAACCTTCCGCTTCTACGAGGAGCTCAACGATTTCCTGCCGGCTGAACGGCGGCGGCAGTCATTCACCTGCAAGTGCGCACGAGGGGCGACGGTCAAGCACATGATCGAGGCGCTCGGGATACCGCACACGGAGGTCGAACTGGTGTTGCTCAACGGTGAGTCGGTGGGTTTCGAGCGGGTGATCTTCGACGATGACCGGTTGGCGGTGTATCCCAAGTTCGAAACGCTGGACATCAGCCCGCTGTTAAAGGTTCGTGCTCAACCTTTACGGGTGCTGCGCTTCGTCGCTGATGCGCACCTGGGCGGGCTGGCCAACCTGCTGCGCATGAGCGGCTTCGACACCCTCTACGACAATGGCTTCGAGGATAGCGAGATCGCTGAGATCGCTGCGCAGCAAGGACGTATCGTGCTTACCCGTGACCGCGAACTGCTCAAGCGGCGGATCATCAGCCACGGCTGTTACGTGCATGCCCTGAAACCGTCGCTGCAGCTGCGCGAATTGTACGAGCGCCTCGACCTGGCGCGTAGCGCGCGGCCATTCAGCCTGTGCCTTCATTGCAACCTGCCGCTGCACGAGATCAGCCCGGAACTGGCCCGGCCGCAGGTGCCGCCACGCGTTGGCGCGCTCTATTCGCACTTCCTGCGCTGCGACGCCTGTCAACGGATTTACTGGGAGGGTTCGCACTGGCGCAGCATGTGTGCACTGCTGGCACCTCTGCTGGACCGATAGCCGAATGCATCGGCCGGGAGAGATCGCATTGGCCAACCCAAAACGTGCCTTGAGCAAGCGCGGCTAGGCACGTTCACGCCGCTATAGTCGACTCTATTGCCGACCATACTTCCAGGAGCCTTTTCCCAGTGTCTGACATGCCGACCCACTTCGCTTACACAAAACGCTTCAACGCCGTACTCGCCTACATTGATGCCAATCTCGAAGGTGACCTGTCGTTGAAAACGTTGAGCCATGTGGCGAACTTTTCGGCGTTTCACTTCCATCGACAATTCACCGCGTTCGTAGGAGTGCCAGTCTCACGTTATGTGCAACTGATGCGGCTACGACGCGCGGCACATCGCCTGGCCGCCCTCGCTGATCACTCGGTACTGGAGGCCGCACTCAGTGCCGGCTTTGAAAGTCCCGAAGCATTTTGCAGGGCGTTCAGGCGGGCGTTCGGTATGACGCCGAGTGCGTTCAGGAAGGAACCGAACTGGCAGGTCTGGAATGCGGTATTCGCAATCCCTCACTTTTCCAGGACTATCATCATGCAAGTACGAATCGTGGAATTCCCTGAAGTCAGGGTAGCTGCGCTTGAGCACTGCGGACCCGCCGGGCTCGTCAACGAGAGCGTGCGCAAGTTCATCGAGTGGCGTATGCAGAGCGGACAGTCGCCGGTGGCATCGAGCCGCACCTTTGGCATTCCCTATGGCAACCCCGATACAACACCTCCACAAGCATTCCGCTTCGCAATTTGCGGCGAAATTCACGAGGCCGTGGCGCCGAATGAGTTCGGCGTGCACGAGATCGTCATTCCTGGCGGTCGCTGCGTCGTGGTGAGACACGCGGGTTCACCGGATCACATCGGCGAAACGATCTATCCGGTTTACCGCGATTGGCTGCCCGCCAGTGGAGAGGAACTTCGTGACCAGCCGCTGTTCTTTCATTACCTGAGCGTCTTTCCCGAGACACCGCAGGATCAATGGCAAACTGATGTATATGTTCCGCTGCAATAGCGGAGCAAGTAGCTTTCGACCCTGAGCTGACGTGACGAGCGTCCGCTTTGGGTTGTGTTTCAGCCGGTCGCGACAGGCAAAATTCAGCCAGAAGCGGACAACGATCGATATTACAATCAGTCTTCATGCACGTACCATTCACTTGCCAACCCGGTACCGCGCAGCTACTGTCAGCCCTATGAACCAACCACGAATTACCTTGACCACGACTACCACGACCGCCAAAGGCGGGTCGTGAGAGGTGTCGTGAGCCGATAACGCACGAACTTCAAAGGCCCGCCAGTGATGGATAGGGCCTTTTCTTTTGCCCTTGTGTCGCTGGCCAAAACGCAAGGAAAAGCACTATGTATGCGCTGTTGATTCTCGATATGCAGGTTGGATTGTTTCATGGCGCGGATAAGCCATGGGCTGGCGAAGCGCTGGTAGACACGTTGAACGACCTGTTGAATAAAGCCCGCAGTGCGGGCGCCCCCATTTTTCTCGCCCGCCACATTGGTCCACCTGGTTCGCCAATCGAGCCTGGAAGCCAGTTGACGCAACTGGTGCAGGAACTGGTGCTGCAGGGCGACGAAGTGATTTTCGAAAAAAGTCGACCCAACGCCTTCACCAAGACAGCTCTGGTCGATCAACTGCGGGCTTGTGGTGCTCAGGGTGTGGTCATTGCCGGAATGAAGACCCAATACTGTGTCGACAGCACCTGCCGCGCCGCACGAGACCATGGTTTCGACGCAGTTCTGATCGCCGATGGTCATACCTGCTCGGACACCTCTGCGCTGAAGGCCGAAGAAATTGTCGCTCATCACAATGCGACCCTCGCGGGTCCATTCTGTCGTGTCGTAAACGCTGAGGACTGGTGTTTCTAACCGCCATTGACGGACCGGTCCGCATCAGGGTCGATCCGTCCGCTATGGGTCGAAAGCACGCCGTCATAATTAACACCTCTCGCCCAGAAGCCATCGCTCATCGAAGTCGCTTTCGACCCAAACCAAACATCCGAAATATCCGACCCGCCGCCCCACACCGTCAGTGTAGGGCGGCAGATTTCACGCCAGCATCAGTTCGTGGCTACCACTTTTTTGCCGCCACTGTCCCACCCTCCTCCCAACGCCTTATAGATTGCGACGATGCCCCGGTACTGATCAGTCTCACCCAGCGCCTGCGCATCCTCGGCGTTCAGACGTTCACGCTGCGCATCGAGCAAAACCAGATAATCCACCGTGCCTTCCTTGTACTGGATCGCCGCCAGGTCGGCCGCAGCACGGCTCGACTCACTTTGCTTGATCAATGACAGCAGCCGCTGCTGACGTTTGCCGTAGTCGCTGAAGGCGTTTTCCGACTCTTCCAGTGCCAGCAGCACTTGCTGTTCGTAGGTGGCCAAGGCGCCTTCGGCATTCGCGTCGGCACCCCGGATGCGCGCTCGCACACTGCCCAGGTCAAAAGCTGCCCAGGTAATGCTCGGTCCCAGCCCCCAGGCTCTGGCGGCACTGGAACCAATCTGCGAACCACGGCCAGCGGTGAAACCGAGGAAGCCGCTCAAGCTCACTCTCGGGAACAGGTCGGCGGTGGCCACGCCGATTTCCGCCGTGGAGGACGCCAGCCTGCGCTCGGCGGCGAGAACATCGGGACGCCGGCGCAGCAGCTCGGCGGGATCACCGATCGGCAGCGCTTTGGCGATGGCGGGCAACTGCGCAGGGCTCAACGACACGCTCAACGTATCCGGGCGCTCCCCCAAGAGCGTGGCGATGCGGTTTTTCTGCCGCACCTGTTCCGCTTGCAGTTGCGGAACCGTCGCCTCGACAGCCGCCAAACGTGCGTCGGCACGCACCACGTCGAGCTCATTGCCCACGCCGGCATCGCGCAGGCTGACCGTCACGCTGCGCGAATCCTGCTGATTTTTCAGGTTGGCCAGGGCAATTTTTTCCCGCAACTGCGCGCCGCGCAATTGGCCGTAGGCATCCACCAGCTCGGCGATCATTGTCACGCGAAGCTGAAACAAGTCTGCGGCGGCAGCGTCTTCCTGGGCGCTGCTGGATTCCAGTTGACGCTGGATCCGGCCGAACAGATCGACTTCCCATGCCATGTCGAGGCCCAGGTCGTAGCGTTCGATATTGACGCGGCTCTCGGTCAGACCGGGCACTTGCGACTTGCCCTGCTGGCTGCTGACGCGGCTGGTGACGACCGGCAAATTGTCATTGCTGACGTCATCACGAATCGCACGGGCCGCTTTCCAGCGGGCAAACGCGACGCGCAAGTCGCGGTTGCCCTCCAGGGATTTGCTCACCAACTGATTGAGCGTGGGGTCATCAAACTGTTGCCACCACACCGTTTCAAATCGCGATTGATCGTAGGCACTGCCTTGGGCAGACACGACGTTGGCAGGCGCGGTGTCAGGCGTTTTGTAGTCGGGGCCTACCGTGCAGGCGCCGAGCGCGACGACCAGAAGGCTGGGTAAGAAAAGCTTCAAGGTGTTCATGAATGTGCCTCCTGATTGAGCGCGTTTACCTGATGAACCTTGGTGACCTTGTGCGCGTTCTTGCGCTCGATGTAGCGACGAATCAGCACGAAGAACACCGGCGTCAGCAGCAACCCGAAGAAGGTCACGCCGAGCATCCCGGAGAACACCGCGACACCCATCGCACGGCGCATTTCCGAGCCGGCGCCAGTGGACGTCACCAGCGGAATCACCCCCATGATGAACGCGAAGGACGTCATCAGAATCGGCCGCAGACGCATGCGGCAAGCGTCCAGCACCGCATCCAGCGGCGACATGCCCTGGTCCTGTTTGTCCTTGGCGAACTCGACGATCAGGATCGCGTTTTTGCAGGCCAGGCCGACCAGCACGATCAGGCCGATCTGGGTGAAGATGTTGTTGTCGCCCTTGGAAATGATCACCCCGGCAATCGCCGACAGCAGGGTCATCGGCACGATCAGGATCACCGCCAATGGCAGGCTCCAGCTTTCATACAGCGCCGCCAGCACCAGGAACGCCAACAGCACGCAGAGCGGGAACACCAGCAGGGCCGTGTTGCCCGACAGGATTTGCTGGTAGGTCAGGTCGGTCCACTCGTACGTCATGCCGTTGGGCAATTCTTCCTTGAGCAACTTTTCAATCGCGGCTTGCGCCTGTCCGGAGCTGTAGCCAGGGGCTGCACTGCCGTTGATTTCGGCGGTGAGGAAACCGTTGTAGTGCGAGACCCGGTCAGGGCCTGACGTCGGGCTGACCTTGACGAACGTGGCCAGCGGAATCATTTCGCCGCGATCATTGCGCACCTTCAACTGACCGATCTGCTCCGGCTCCTGGCGGAACTGCTGCTCGGCCTGCACGTTGACCTGATAGGTCCGGCCAAAACGGTTGAAGTCGTTGGCGTACAGCGAGCCCAGGTAGACCTGCAAGGTGTCGAAAATATCGTTGATCTTCACCCCGTGAGTCTTGGCTTTTTCCCGGTCAATGGCGGCTTCGACCTGCGGCACGTTGACGGTGTAGCTGGTGAACAGGTTGGCCAGCTCTGGCGTGCTACGGCTCTTGGCGATGATGTTCATCGTCTCTTTGTACAGCTCGTCGTAACCCAGGTTGCCACGGTCTTCGATTTGCAGGCGGAAGCCACCGATGGTGCCCAGGCCTTGTACCGGCGGTGGCGGGAACACGGCGATGTAGGCGTCCTGAATCCCACCGAACTTGCCGTTGAGCGAGGCGGAAATCGCCTTGGCAGACAGGCTCGGGTCTTTACGCTCTTCGAACGAACTCAAGCCGATGAACGCAATACCGGCGTTCGGGCTGTTGGTGAAACCGTTGATTGAAAGGCCCGGGAATGCCACCGCACTGTCGAAACCCGGCTCGTTCATGGCGATGGTGCTCATGCGACGGATCACCGATTCGGTGCGGTCGAGACTCGCGGCATCCGGCAATTGCGCGAAGGTCACCAGGTATTTTTTGTCCTGGGTCGGCACGAAGCCGGTCGGCGTGGTGCTGAAACCCATGTAGGTCATGGCGATCAGACCGGCGTACACCAACAACGCCACGCTGCTGCCACGAATGACTTTGGCCACGGCAACCATGTAGCCGTGACTGGCCTTTTCGAAGAAACGGTTGAACGGTTTGAACAGCCAGCCACCGAGCAAACGATCCAGCACTCTGGAGAAACGGTCTTTCGGTGCGCCATGGGCCTTGAGCAACACCGCCGCCAACGCCGGTGACAAGGTCAGGGAGTTGAACGCCGAGATCACCGTGGAGATCGCAATGGTCAACGCGAACTGTTTATAGAACTGCCCTGTCAGCCCGGAGATGAACGCGGCTGGCACGAACACCGCGCACAGCACCAGCGCCGTGGCGATGATCGGCCCGGTCACTTCGCCCATGGCTTTCTTGGTCGCTTCGACCGGTTCCAGTCCGGATTCAATATTTCGCTCGACGTTCTCCACCACAACAATGGCATCGTCGACCACGATCCCGATGGCGAGGACCAGGCCGAACAGCGACAACGCGTTGAGCGAAAACCCGAGTAGATGCATCACGGCAAACGTACCGATCAGCGACACGGGCACGGCCACCAACGGAATGATCGACGCGCGCCAGGTTTGCAGGAACAGGATAACGACCAGCACCACGAGAATCAGCGCTTCGAACAGCGTGTGCACCACCGCCTCAATCGAGCTGCGGACGAAAATCGTCGGGTCGTAGACGATCTCGTAATCCATGCCTTCCGGGAAGTTTTTCTTCAGCTCGGCCATCTTCGCCCGCACTTGGTCGGAGACGTCGATGGCATTGGAGCCCGGCCGCTGGAAGATCGGCATCGCCACCGCTTCCTGGTTGTTGAGCAAGGCGCGCAAGGCGTACTGGTTGGAACCCAGCTCGATCCGGGCAATGTCTTTCAGGCGCGTGATTTCGCCGTTCGGACCGCTGCGCACGATCACGTTTTCAAACTCTTCCTCGCTGACCAACCGCCCTTGGGAGTTGATCGACATCTGGAAGCTGGTGGCATTCGGCGCAGGCGGCGAACCCAGTTGGCCGGCGGCGACTTGACGGTTTTGCTCGCGCACTGCTGTGACCACATCAGTGGCAGTCAGATTACGCGAGGCGGTTTTGTCCGGATCGAGCCAGATACGCAGCGAGTAATCGCCGATGCCGAACATCTTCACATCGCCGATCCCTTCCAGGCGCGACAGCTCGTCCTTGACGTTGAGGATCGCGTAGTTGGACAGGTAGAGCATGTCGTAGCGTTTGTCGGGAGAGATCAAATGCACCAGCAACGTCAGCTCGGGAGACGCCTTGTCGACGGTGATACCGATGCGCGTCACTTCTTCGGGCAGCTTGGGCTCGGTACGGGTCACGCGGTTCTGGACCTGGACCTGGGCGTTGTCCAGATCGGTGCCCAACGCGAAGGTCACGGTCAGGGTGAGCCGGCCGTCAGCCGTGGATTGCGAGGACATGTACAGCATGTTCTCGACGCCGGTGATGGCTTGCTCCAAAGGGGCTGCCACGGTTTCGCCGATGACTTTCGGGTTGGCGCCCGGGTAGTTGGCGTGAACGACGACGGTCGGTGGAACCACTTCCGGGTATTCACTGATCGGCAACTGGAACAGCGAGATCGCGCCGGCGATCAGGATCAGCAGCGACAGCACCGCCGCGAAGATCGGCCGCGTGATAAAGAACTGGGAGAACTTCATGTCGGTGCTCCTTATCCGCGAGGTGCAGCGGCAGAATCCGCTTTCACCAGGGCAGGTGATTTAGCGGCAGCCGGCTGATTGGAGGCTTCGATGGCCTGACGCTGGCGAGCCAGTGTGGCGACGGTTTCCGGGCTGGCCATCGGCGCATCCTGCGGGTCGATCACTGCGCCGGGCCGCACGCGCTGCAGGCCGTTGATGACGATGCGATCGTCTTTCTGCAAACCGCTGCGCACGATGCGCAAGCCTTCAAGCTTCGGCCCCAGATCGACGCTGCGATACACAGCTTTGTTGTCCTGATCGACCACCAGCACGAATTTTTTGCCAAGGTCGGTGCCCACCGCTTCGTCCTTGATCAGCAGGCCGGGATAGGCGGCGCTGCCCACCAGTTTCAACCGGGCATACAGGCCGGGGGTGTACTGGCCGTCCGCGTTGTCGAACACCGCGCGACCACGGATGGTGCCGGTTTTCGGATTGACCTGGTTGTCGACGAAGTTCATCTGCCCGAGGTGGCTGTTGCCCTCCTCGTTCGACAGGCCCATGTACACCGGCGTGGCTTGACCGCGCTGGCCCTGGCGGGAAAGCAGGCTGTACTTGAGGAACATGCGCTCGTCCGCATCGAAATAGGCGTAGACCTTGTCCGTGGAGACCACGCTGGTCAGCGCGGTGGTGTCGGCGGTCACGATGTTGCCGGCGGTGATTTCCGCACGGCTGACGCGGCCGGTGATCGGCGCGGTAACACGGGTGAAGCTGAGGTTCAAACGCGCCAGATCCAGCTGCGCCTGAATGGCATCGACACCGGCCCTGGCTTCTTGCGCAGTGGTCGTGCGGGTGTCGGCGAGCTCTGCGGAGATTGCGTTGCTGCTCAATAGACGTTGGCCGCGCTGCGCTTCGTTGCCGGTGCGGACCAGGGTGGCGCGTGCCTGTTGCAACTGTGCTTCGATGCGATGAACTTCATGTTCGAACGGACGTGGGTCAATCTGGAACAGCAAATCGCCCTTCTTCACCAGCGCGCCATCGGTAAAGGCCACACGTTCAATCTGGCCCGACACCCGTGGCCGAACCTCTACGGTTTCCGGTGCTTCCAGGCGAGCGGTGACTTCATCCCACTCGGTGATGGGCTGCTCGAGCACTTTGGCGACGGTGACGTGCGGCGCCCCCGGAGCCTGTGCGGCACTGGGTGTACGTTCACACGCGGCAAGCATCAGCAGCGCCAACGCAGCCAGGGGATAACGCAAAGGTTTGAGTGACTGTTCCATGGGTTGTGTCCGCCAGACGGTTTGGGAATTTGCGAATTCTCGGCCTCGCGCGAGGTCACGACGAATCGAACGGAGTGAAGTTGGCTATCATCATTAATGATAGCCGTCATGTTTAAGGACAAAAAAAGGGATCGGCCCGCTTAACCCCTCGTGTGAGCAATTGCCGAACACACGCAATCCAGCGCCGGCCCCAGCGTCTGCGCCGCACTCAATGCCCGTGGGGTGGGCACCATCCGGCGACCGATGCGCTCGAACAAAGGGTCGTTGAACAACTTGCGCAAACGCACCAACGCCGCGCTGATGGCGGGCTGGCCCAGCGACAATTTCTCAGCGGTGCGGGTGAGGTTTCGCTCCTGAATCAGCGTGTCGAATACCACCAGCAGATTCAGATCGATACTGTGCAGATCATTACGTTTCATGGGGCAGGTCCACGTAGAGATTTTTGACTTGAGCCACAGGCGGGGAATCCGCCAGACTTGAGTCGATACCGGAAAAGCCATTGCAGCGACTTTATATGACGCGCATCATCAATACCAGCCTCTCAGCACAGCTTTTCCCAAGCGATGCCGACCTGGCGACAGGAGCAGTCTCATGAAAGTCACGAAAGACCAGGCCGCCGCGAACAAAGAGGCGATCCTCACGGCCGCGTCCCGGCTGTATCGGGAAAAGGGAATCGACGGCATCGGCATTGGTGAACTGTCGCGCTCCGTGGGCCTGACCCATGGCGGGTTTTACGGACAGTTTCCGGGCGGCAAGGAGCAGCTGGCTTCAGAGGCTGTTACCCGGACATTCGAGTCCAATATCCAGGACTGGCAGGACGCCAAATCCATTCCCGAACTCATAAAGGGTTACCTGACGCAAGGGCACCTGGACAACTGGACCGAGGGCTGCCCCATCCCGGCATTGGGCGCCGATGTTGCCCGCGCCGGCGGGACCGTCAGCAACTCCTTCACCAAAGGCGTCGAGCGCTTGATCGAAACGTTGATGGCGCTGGTCGAGGGGGAAAGTCACGAGGAGAAATACCAGGAATCGCTGCGCATCCTGTCATCGATAGCCGGGGCGATGCTGATTGCCAGGGCGTTGGACAACCCGGAGTTGTCCGGGCAGTTTTTGCAATCGGTGATCAGTGCCTGGCCTGCTGTTCCTGAAACCTTCCCAGAATCTTAAAGCTTGAACTGCGTCACCAGGGTATTGAAGGAAACGGCCAGCCACGACAGTGCCTGAGTGCTGGAGGCCAGCGACAGGCTTTTGCCCATGGCAGTAACGGCCCCATTAGCACCCGATTGCACGGTACTGATCATGCTTTCAATTTCTACAGTCGAGGTTTGGGGGCGGTGTGCGAGCGCGAGCGCGCACTTCATCGGCTACCACCCCAAACCCACGCCCCTGCTCGCCAGCACAAACGGCTTCAATGGCAGCGTTGAGCGCCAGCAGATTAAAGTGCAGTCATGTCGCTTAGTACCGATAGGTAGCCTGCACTGAAACGCCATTCGCACTATTGTCGTAGTTGGCACTGTATTCAGGTTGAACTCCAGAGTTGTTCGACTGCTTTACAGAAACTTTGGAATCCCAGAGATATCCATAAGCAAAGTCTATCGTCAGATCGGAATTCGGCGAGTAAGCACCGCCCAAGGTCACGGCTTGGCGATTCCCGACCGGAATGCGCACGCTGCGATCGGCATTTCTGATAGGCGACGGATCATAGGCGTAGCCTGCGCGTAGCAGCCATTGTTGGTTCACTTGATAGGAGGCGCCAACTGCGGTGCTCCAGGTGTCGCGCCAATTCATTTCTTCGATCACATGTCCCAAACCAGCCGCTTGACCCACAGGGGAAAGACCGCTGTTGACTGCCTCGACCTTCTGGATTCGGCTCCAACGTTTCCAGGTGGTCCCCAGGTAGCCCGTCCAGCGACTATTGAAATGATGGGTGATCGACGTGTCCACGGACTCGGGCATAGTGAGGTCTATCTTGTTGTCATACTTTCCATCCAGCGGGATAACGCTCGGGGAGCCAGAAACCTCAGTATGCCCTTCGAGTTCATAGTCCACTTTCGAGTGATAGTTAATCCCCCAACTGGTTGCTTCAGTAAAGTCGACCAAGATGCCTACGTTGTAACCAAGTGCCGTGTCATCGCCTTTGATGGTGACCAGTGTGTCCTCGCCGTTGTTCAGGGCGCCGGTGGCCAGGTAATTCTGAAGTTTTGCATTGAAACGGTTGATGGTCGGTCCGCCACCAATGGACACGTAATCATTGATCCGCCAGGCAATGGTGGGCTGCAGGGTTATTTCCTTGGTCGTGCTATAGGAGCCATGGTAGCGGCCCTGAAAAGTGCTCTCGTAATCATTGATCAGACCACTCGGCGCATAGAGGCCCAGACCAATCGAAAAGCGATCATCAAGTGGCGTCGACATATAAGCGAAGGGCACGACTCCCAAGGGTACCGAGTCCCCTTTATTTGTTCCTGAGACACCGCTCTGCGCATCACTGATGTCGTCACTCACCGAGACGACCGCTGCCCCGCCGGAAATCTCAGCGCGCTTCAACTTGGTCAAGCCTGCGGGATTTCCAAAGATGGTACTGGCGTCCAGCGCGGAAGATGACCTTCCCGCATAGGCCGTTCCCGCACTACTTGCACTTTGTTCGTTTAGTGCAATGCCATTGGCACTTGCAATTGTAGAGGCGCTGAGTAGTGCGATGGCACTGCTGAATTGAATCCAGACAGCACACTTTCGCTGAGCAGAGAGACACGGGATCACACGGCTATTCAGTTTCATTTTCCACCTCTGGTTTATTGTTTTTGTTGTTTGCTCGCAGGCAAGGCTTCGCCATCCCGTGCACTTTTCAGTACCGGCTGGAGTTGATCGATGTTGCGTAAAAGGCCCTGGCTCAACAGGGCCAGGGCATAACTGCTGGACTTACAGATTGCGAATCAGGAACTCAATTAATCCATTCGACTTGAAAGCTATATCGCCCCAAGAGCGGAGCCAGGACTTCCTGGCCAGTGCCGGCCCTGACGCAGGCAACCTGCCCACGACGATTGTCCTGCACGACTTCAACAGCAATATCCGAAAGCCCCAGGCGCTCCACTTCCTGCTGGACGACTTTGGCAATCTCCCGCTGCTGCAAAGCAGGCTTGAATATCTTGCCCACGGCAGTCAGTGGCAACGCTTCGAGGATTTCAATGCGCTTGGGAACTGCTGCCCGCTCGCTGATGTTGTGATGAGCGAACGCCTGAAGTTCTTCGGCGTTGCACACGTGCCCGGGACGCAGTTGAACGTAGGCGACCGGTACCTCGCCCGAGTAGGCATCGGGGCTGCCGATTGCAGCGGCCAAAGCGACGGCGGGATGCGTCTGAAGCGCTTCTTCAATTTGCTTGGGATCAATGTTGTGGCCGCCGCGGATGATCAGCTCCTTCTTGCGTCCAGTCAGCCAGAAATAACCTTGCGCATCCTGGCGACCCAGATCGCCCGTATTCAGCCAGCGCTGACCGTCGATATCGATCCAGAGGCCCTGGTTATGACGCTCTTCCAGATACCCCTCGAAGAGGTTCGGCCCACTGATCGTGATCAGGCCGATCTCATCCACTTTGGCGTCGCGCAGGAACCCTCCGGAATCATTGAGCACGACCGCACGCATATTCTGGTAGGCGATCCGTATCCCGATGGAGCCGATATGGCGTTCGCCATGGGGCGGATTGATTGAGGAGACGCAGGCGCCCTCAGTGAGGCCATAACCTTCAAGGATTTTCACCCCGGTACGGCTCTCGAACTCCCGGAAAAGCTCAGCCGGCATAGGTGCGGCGCCACACATGGCAAAGCGAAGACTGGATAGATCGCGGCCCTGCCATTCATTTTGCAGAAGCGCGGCATAGACCGTTGGCACGCCGGAAAAGAGGTTGATACCAAAGTGTTCGACCATCTCCCAGAATCGTGGGATCACCCCCTCGCCACGATACCCATGAGGCGTCCCGAGAATCACGTGATCGCCTTGAGTCCAAGGCATCAGTCCAGTCACCAGCTGACCATTGACATGAAACAGCGGCAGGCCACAAAAGATAACCTGGCCACCACTGCGTGGTTGCAAGTGAGCGGCCACAGCCCATGCATTGAATACTTCCGAGCCGTGGGTGCGCGCGGCGATCTTGGGGAGTCCGGTGGTGCCGCCCGTACAGATGTAGGAGGAGCACTCATCCTGGCGGATTTCCCGACCGCTTTTCAGGTGTGTGTGTGGCTGAGTATTCATCAGCGATTGCCAATCGTGGATCGCGATGCCGCGGTGTATGTCTCGCTCCTTCAGTGCCACGGCTTTCAGAGCCCCACGTACAGGTTCCGCGACATAGGGTTCCATACTGACCCAGACAACAGACCTGACCGTGGGTAACTGATCCAGTTGCGAAGCCAGTTTGGGCCACAGGTCGCTGCCCGCCGTCGGCGCGAGCGTCACCACCACCGATGCTTTCGCCGCATTCAGCAAGCCAGCCATCTGCGTGGCTTCTAGCAGCGGATTGATCGCCATGACAATGCCAGCCGCCTCCCCGCCCCATAGTGTGAAGTGGGTTTCCGGCAGGTTGGGCAGGATGAAGGCAAGCACCTCGCCCGGCTTTATGCCCAGATCATGGAAGGCATTTGCCGCGCGGGTGATATCCGCGAAGAGCTGGGAATAGTTCCACTCGTAGGTGCGTTTGAAATCGGCGGCATCGGCAAAGAAACTCAGCGCTGGAGCCTGTGGGTTGCACTCGGCCGCCTGTTGCAGCGCTTCATAAGTGCTGCAAGCCAGACCGCGCTCCGACAAGGGGACTCGTTCGAAATTTTCGATGTCATCCAGGGTCTGCACAACCATCAGGCTTCCCCCACGACGCGATTGCGTTGTACGCCGAGGTCGATCACACCATCGGCGCTGCGAATGCGCGCCTCGACCACGTCACCGGCCTTGAGGTACTGCGTCCGGCCTTCCTGCGCCTTGAGGAAAAGCTTCCACTTGGTGGCTTCGGGCAGCAGGGCTGCAATGCGCATTTTGGCAGGCGAAGGGATCGTCAGGGCACAGCCGGCAGGCGTACCGGTGGCGATCAGGTCTCCAACGGCGAGATCTTGCAAGGCGGAAAGTTCGGTCAGGGTTTCAGCGGGGCCGTAAACCAGGTTGGCCGTGCTGTCGTTCTGTCGCACCTGGTCGTTGACTGTCAGGCGTAGCAGCAGTTCTTTCAGGTAGTGAATATTCGTGGCATCCAGAAGGCACAGGTACGGGCCGACCGGACCAAAAGTGCGGTAGCTCTTGCCCTTGTAGAACTGCATCTGGGGAATCTGAATGTCTCGAGCCGAGTAGTCATTGACGATGACGACGCCTGCAATGAACTCATGCAGATTGGCGTCGGTGACACCAATGGCGCCGGTGATCGAGCGCTTCATCACAAGGCCCAGTTCGATCTCGTAGTCAAGGAAGCGCACGTGGCGCGGCTTGATCAGGTCGCTGTCAGCCGCTACAAGGCAACTCGTCGCCTTGGTGAAGATCATGTTGAATTTCTTCGCATCCGGGTCCATGCCCGACTCGATCATGTGCTGACGGTAATTGGCACCCTGACAGACGAACTGTTGGTTACGGGTTACCGGCGACAGCAGTTTTACTTCGCCCTCCTCCAACTCCGGACCTTTCAGTTGAGCGAGGTCGTCAAGACTGTTCTGGCTAATGAAGTCACCGGTGGTTTCAAAAACACCGGGGACCACTGTAATACGACCCTGGCGTAGCACGCCCCAGTGGATACCACTCTGAAATTCAAAGCGGACTACGTGTACTGCAGACATTGAAGGCACTCCTGGAGCAGTGTTTTTCCCGTGCTCGATGGCACGAGAATTCTGGTGTTGTTCTTGTGAAGGGCTGGTAACGCTGTAAATCAACGAGCCGCCGGCGATCACAGCACCGGCTTTGAGTACATCGCGCCGGCCATATCTGGTTGAATTGCCCGACATGGCGGCAGCTCTACCCGAACATCCGCATAAGTGTTAGCAACTTTCGAAGGGTCAGGTCCGGGCTGCGTCGCAGGTTGCGGATCAGCAGAATCAGATTGGCCAGGCTCATCTTGGGTTTGGTAAAACTCCTGGGCATGCGCTGCCCCCACTGCGCCATTGCCTCGGGACTCACCGGATGAATGCCCGTAGGCTGGGTGGCCGTGAAAAGATCCCCGTCGCAGTAATGCTCGTGCTTGTCACCCCAAGGGTCTTGCCAGTAATCGAAGATCTGACTGCCCAGAATGTGCCGGCCGATGCCCCATGAGTGCTCCCAACCGCGCTCGCGCAAGACGCGCTGCCCCATACCCACGGCGTCTGCATCGACGACTTCATAGGCGCTATGGCTGTAGGTGGCCATGAACCCTTGTGCAATAGCGAGCGTATGGTGATCCGCGGGAATGTCACCGAGATCAAGGCGCATGAAAGTAACAATGGGCGTGCCGTCGGGGAGTACCTGCACATCGCTGGGAATAAACCCGAAATGCCGCGTATACCAGGCACACGTCGCCTGATAGTCGGCCACTTCAAGGACGATGTGGCCAAGCTTGAGGACTTCAGGGGGAGCAATTGGCGGGCGCTGCGTGGCGTTGATTCGAGGTTGCTCGTGCGCCAGATTCCAGTTCAAAGGAGCTCTATGCGCCAGAGGCTTGCCTGGCGTCTGGTCACAGACGGCTTCCACAATGAAACCGGAAGGATCCGTCAGTCTGACGTAATACCCTTTGCCAGGATGCTCCGACTTCTCGACCGATGACGCACCCGGGATTCGAGTGAGCTTCTCCAGATCTTCCAGGGACTGCACGGCAAGTCCGAACCCGATAAAACGTGCCTGTTCGGCCCGTTGGACACGGTAACAGTAGGCAGTCGCTTCGGTGGCCCGTAGATAGAGCGTATCGGCGTCCTGCCGACTGACCGTCAGGCCGAAGTCAGTCAGGAAACGCGCCGCCGCATTCAAGTCCGGCCGTTGGAAGATCAGGTGAGTCAGATCCTGGGCCTTCACCGTCGGCTGCGGATGCCGGGCGGGCTGTTGCGTCGCCAACCGGTGCAATTCGATTTTGTTGTTCATTGTTGTTGTTTTCCGGTTTTTTAGGGCAAAGCGGTCCCGAACCCCTGAAAACTCAGGGGTTTATTTTGTTAAGTCAGTTACGAACTCAGTCGAGAGATGGAAGTGCCGGCAACTCTTTGGTCGCCAACGCACGAGCCTCCTCGGACGGAACACCCAATGCGCGCAGTACCAGCTCGGCAGTATCAGAGCCCGATTCGCGCCACGTTCGATGCCCTTCCAGTACCAGGAAAATCGAGCCAAGCACGCTGCTCGATATCAACGTCAGTACCGAGAGCAATTGCTCCTGTGCAAACGTGTAGCGCCCGGTGGCAAGCCCGCTTAGAAGATCCTTGGTCGCCTGGCTGCTGAACATTTCGCGCAACGCCGAATTGCTCATGGCGAATTTATGGATGAACGCGCCCCACTGGGAGTCTTCGTGCGCTCGGCGAATGAAGAATCGAATGCCATTGGCAAGGCGATGAGCCGGATCCGAGAGGGAGTCGAAGCTCTTGTTGACGCGCTCATGCATCTCCCTCGCGAGATGGCTGGCGACCGCCTCGAACAGGCTTTCCATGCTGTCGATGTTGCTATAGACCGTTCCGCGCGCCACGCCTGCCTCTTGCGCGAGGTCGAGGATGTTCACTTGTGAGGTGCCTCTCTCAGCGAACAGGCGAAAGGCAGCTTGATGAATGCGGCGTTGTGTTGGATTCAGGGATTCCACGGTTCTCTCCAGGATTACCTCATGAATCGATTGAACACTCGTGTTCATTTTACGTCAACCCTATTTTTTAGCGTCTTGGATTTACCGCCTGAAATCTGGCCAAAAACCTAATAATCCGGACGTCATGATCGATGACGCCGGATCAATCAAAGCCCTGCACATTGACATAATTGAACACGCGTGTTCAATTATGTCATGGCTCAGGTTTGTCTTCTCCACAAGCACCTGGCTCTGCCCATCGATGAAAACCAGGACACAACATGACCGGCTCAAATCTCTTCAAACCGCTTCGATTGCCTAACGGCACGGTGATTCCAAACCGAATCGCCAAGGCTGCCATGGAAGAGAACCTTGCCAATGAGGCACACGCTCCAGGGGATGCGCTGGTTAGGCTCTACCAGCGTTGGGCGGAAGGTGGTGCCGGTCTGATCATCACTGGCAACGTCATGGTTGACCGCCATGCCTTGACCGACCCCGCTGGCGTAGTGCTCGAAGATGATCGGAATCTGGGCAAGTTCAAGCTATGGGCCGATGCTTGCCGCAGCCATGGAGCCCAGGCCTGGATGCAAATCAATCATCCCGGACGGCAGCTATTGGCTTCGATGGGGCAATCGGCAAGGGGCCCCTCCGCTGTTGCGGTCGATATCCCCGGACTTTCAAAAGCGTTTGTGCTGCCCAGGGCTTTGGAGGAGCAGGAGATCGAAGAGCTGATCGGGCGTTATACCCAAGCGGCGGTGCTGGCGGAGCGTGCCGGATTCACCGGCGTGGAGATTCATGCAGCGCATGGCTACCTGTTCAGCCAATTCCTTTCCCCCCTGACCAATCGGCGTGATGACCGCTGGGGTGGTAGCCTCGAAAATCGTGCGCAAATTCTATTGAAAACCATCGACGCCATTCGCCAGCGAGTGGCACCGATCTTTTGCGTCGCCGTGAAGCTCAACTCCGCGGACTTTCAGCGCGGCGGGTTCGATGCCGAAGATGCAGCTCGCGTGGTGGAGATGCTTAACGCCAAGGCGGTCGACCTGGTCGAGTTGTCGGGTGGCAGCTACGAAAGCCCGGCCATGCAGGGGCAGACCCGCGATGGCAGCAGCTTGGCTCGAGAAGCCTACTTTCTCGAGTTCGCAGAGAAAATAGGCGATATAGCGCGCATGCCGTTGATGGTCACCGGCGGCGTGCGCCGAAAAGAGGTCGCGGAGCGAGTGGTGAGCGGCTCGGTGTCGATGGTCGGACTTGCTACTGCGTTAGCAATCGAGCCAGCCCTGCCGAAACAGTGGATGTCAGGTCGGGACACCCAGGTGGAGCCCATCGTCGTCCGCTGGAAGAACAAGGCGCTGGCGTCGCTTGCCATGGCGTCGGTGGTCAAGAAGCAGCTCGGCTTGCTGAGCCAGGGAAAACGGACAAACCCCGGGGCGTCGCCGCTCTTGGCATTGATCGGCAATCAGTTGAAAGCCCGTCGCCAGGCGAAGAGCTATCGGCAATGGATCGATCAAGCAAGGTAGAGGATCAGGCCGGCAGAGGCTTGCCGGCGATTTTCCTGGCTTTGGCAGGTGTGACGCCCAGAGCCTGGAGAACCATTTCGGCGACCCGCAGATCGTGCTCCGCCACTGCCCGTCCCTCGACAACCGAGCGCATGGCTCCGGTTGTGCACGACACGACTATATCCAGGGCGACCCCTTCGTCCTCGTAAGCAAAAGTACCCGCACGCAGCCCTTCACGCAGATCGCCCAGTACATGGTCAGCCAGACGCGAACGCATGGCCTGGTCGAAATGGATGATGCGCAGCAGCGCATTCGCCCATTGGTGGTCGGCCGCGGCCCGGCACACAAACATGCGCACGCCGATCGAAAGCCGCTGCGCACCGCAGTGCACGTCCGTGCTGAGGGCGGAAATGGCATCGGAGAACTCGGCGGCCATAGCGATGCCCACCGCCTCCAACACTTCATCGCGAGTTCGAAAATAGTTATAGATGGTGCCGTTGGATACCTCTGCTTCCGCAGCGACCTCGAGCAATGCGATCTCCCCCACGTCCTTGCGCGCGATAAGACGCAATGCCGCGTCCACCAGACCGCGACGGGTGCGCTCACGCTTCTTGTGACCTCTCGTGAGAGGTTCTGGCGCATCAGTTTCTAAAGGAAGAGTGGGGGAAGGCATTATCAAGCTCGTAATCTAATGGGCTCGTTGATGGTAATGGAAACGCTGCCCGGAGTGGCGTCTTCGCTGACCAGCAGGATTCTGCAGTCCTGAAGGAGATTGCCGGCCTCTGCGCCAGGGGCGTGGTGCATGATGATACGGTCGGGGCGAACCACGACGAGCGTTCCCTTGGCAGCCAGCGGCAGGATCTCATGATTCATGTCTTCGATGAAATCACAGCTGCCGCCAGAGCGTTGGCCACGTGCTCTGACCTCTAAAAAGTGACCTCCCATTTTCTCCCAGGAAACGATCTGATCAGGGGTCAGCAGTGACAACGGGTCAACACCGAATCCAACCAGGGTCAGGTTGTCTCCAAGTGCATCGTCGCTCAGTTTGATCTGCTTTTGCAGGTTGCGAATCCAGGCTTGGGGAAACAGGCTGCCACGCACCAGCTTGTCGCCCCGGCGATGCTGTACGAACAGGCCGTGCTTGAAGGTGTTCTTCGGCTTGATGTCCAACTGTTCGAAGTACCTCCTGGTCGCGGGAGTCAACGCCAGCGTACGCATCAGGCCGTGGATAAAGAATGCCGCGATCTTGTTCTTGGGCATCACCAGGCGCCCCATGAGTTTCGCCAGATTGATCATCGCCTGAGCATGGGGGCGGCGCTCTACGTCATAGCTATCGAGTATTGCAGGCGCGGCATGGCCGCGAAGGACCCAAGCCAGCTTCCAGGCAAGGTTGGCGCCATCCCGAAGTCCCGCGACGAGACCTTGCCCGACAAAAGGGGGCGTGATGTGCGCGGCATCGCCAGCGAGAAAAACGCGTCCCTGGCTGAATCTGTTGCAGCAGCGTGCATGGAATCGATACACCGCCTTGCGCTCGATTTCCAGCTCCTGCGGGTTGATCCATGGCGAGATCAGCCGGGCTATGCTTTCCGGGCTTTCCAGCTCCTCTCGGGACTCATTGGGTTGCAGCATGAACTCCCAACGCTCCCTGCCGCCGGGTGCGGGCATGTGCGGAGTCGGGCGCTGCGGGTTACAGAGAAACTCAATGTGATCAATCGCTGACTTATGCCGGTTCTTGACATCGACAATCAGCCAATCCTCCGCATAGGTCTGCCCTTCGAACTCCTGGCCAATCAGCGCTCTGACCCTGGAGCTTGCGCCATCCGCACCGATCAGGTACTGGGCGCGAACGGAATGCGACTGTCCATTTTCATCCCGTACGGAAGCGAAGACGCAGTCCGACATCTCGACCAGACTTTCAAGCTCGAAGCCACCCAGGCTGGTTATAGACTTCTGCCGGGAAACCTGGCCGCGCATCGCTCGTTCGAGATCGGGTTGATAGAACGTCACAAGCTTGGGATGGCCGTCGATACACCCCTGCGTATTGGCTCGACCGAACTGCCCGAGTACCGGGGAGTGCATCTTCACTTCAGGGATAACGATCTTCTCGAAAGCGTCTTCCGACAAACCTGCGAGTTGCAGGATGCGTAGCGCCTCGTTGTCCAGGGCAATGGCACGAGGCATCAGTACGACGTCGTGGACCTTGTCCAGTACCAGGGTCGTGACCCCATAGCGGCCAAGCAGCGCCGCGATTGTCGCACCTACGGGTCCATAGCCGATGATCAGCACGTCAACGGCGGCGGGAGGCAATTCGGAAACTTTCTTGTTGTTGTTCATCTCGAGCCCTTGTTGTGATTGAAGTCGTGAGACGCGAGGTCTCATCGTCAGGCAAGGTGAAAGGTATGCAATATTGAGAGATATTTCAATATTGATGTTTTTGTCATTATTTTTTGGGATCATGGTCAAGCCGCGACAGGGCCAAGGGACGAGCCGAAGTGCGCGGCGTGAACTGCGTTTGCGCGAGTGCCAGTTTCCGACCGGCGACGCTTGGCTTCAGAACCGATCAGCGTTGTCATTGGAGCAATGGCTCAAGACTGTCGAGACTGGTGAGCAGTTGATTCAAAAGGCTGGTCGATAGCACCAGGCCGCCGGGCACACCAGTTTTTCAGTTTCGAACCCATGTGAAGCTTCGCGGCGCACACCATGTTTTAGTCTTCAGGAATCAACCGTGGCACGTCCGCAACCCCATCCGAACCCAGTCCTGCTCCGCTTTGTCGAGTTTGAGCTCGACGAGACCAACGCCTGTTTGTCACGTAATGGGCAAGCGGTGGCGTTGGCGCCAACGCCTTTCATGTTGTTATGCGTGCTGGCACGCCAGCCAGGGTCGCTGGTGACTAAGGACGCCTTGCTTGATGCCGTGTGGGGGCATCGGTTCGTCAGCGATTCGGTCCTGAAAACGGCCATCAGCGATCTGCGCAAGGTGCTGGGCGACGACCCCAGGCAGCCTCGGTTCATCGAAACTGTGTCGCGGCGCGGCTATCGCTTCATCGCCCCACCCTCCTCCGCACTTTCGATACCGCCTGCACCCGCTGCGGTTACGGCGGCCGGCACATCTCCGTCACCGCCATTCATCGGTCGCACCGACGAGGTCTCCAGACTGCAACGGGCGTGGGAGCAGGCGAATGGCGGCCAACGTGCCGTGGTCTGGCTCGCTGGAGAACCGGGGATCGGCAAGACCACATTAATCGAACATTTCCTCGCCAGCCTTGGCGGCATCGCTTGCGCACGCGGCCATTGCGTGGAGCATTACGGCGCCGGCGAGCCGTATCTGCCTGTGCTGGAGGCGTTAGCCGATCTGTGCCGCAGCGACCCTGCCCTACCGGCGCTGATGCGCGCCGTGGCACCGACCTGGCTGCTGCAACTTCCGTGGCTGAGTACCACGCAGGAGAAAGACGCGTTGCGGCGCGAGCTTGCCGGCGTCGGCCCGGATCGTATGCTCAGGGAAATGGGCGAGTTGCTGGACCGCTACACAGAACAGCGCCCGCTGATGCTGGTGACCGAAGACCTGCATTGGAGCGATCGGGCGACAGTCCAGCTCATCAACTACGTGGCACGGCGACGTGGCCGAGCGCGGCTTATGTGGTTGTCGAGCTTTCGCCTTGCCGAGGTTGTAGCACTCGAGCATCCCCTTAGCTCGTTGCGCCACGAACTGCGCCTGCAACGTCTGTGTGAGGAAGTGGTGCTCGACCCGTTCTCGGAAACCGAGGTCGCTGACTATGTTGCGCTGCGTTCGACCTCGCTGGCACGCGATGAAGCTTTCGTGCGCGCCCTTCACGAGCGGACCGACGGTGTGCCGTTGTTCGTTTCGTCAATCACCAGTGAAGTGATGGACCCAAAGGACGACAAAACCACCATCGAGGCCCGGCTTGCGAATCTGGCGGTTCCCGAGAATCTCGCAGCCATCATTGATCACTACATCGCCAGGCTGGGTCCGGAGCAACGCACCCTCCTCTCGGCCGCAGCGGTGTGCGGGGTTGAATTCCGAATCGAGACGGTTTCACTGGCTCTCGAGCGCGACCTCGCTTCGGTGGCCCACGCCTGTGAAGAGCTGGTACGCGAACAGGTATGGCTCACACGGTCGCGGGCCACAGAAATTGAAGAGACGCTAGAGCCACCCCACTCTTTCCGACATGCTCTCTTCCGCCAGGTGCTGTACGACCGCACGCCGCGCTCTTTGCGCACCCAACTCCATCGCCAGGTCGGCGCCGCCCTCGAACGCGACCGCACGATCGGCCTACCGGTTGCTGCCTCAGAGCTGGCAATGCACTTCGACCGCGCCCGGCTGCCGATGATCGCGCTGCGCTACTACGCCGAGGCCGCAGAAGCCGCACTACTGCACTTCAGCCCGGACTTGTGCATTGGCCTCACTGAGCGCGCCTTGGTCCTGCTGTCGCAGGCACCCGAAGGGACGGAGCGCAACTCCCTGGAGATTACCCTGGCTACGCTGCAGGGGGTTTCGGCATTCCACATGTTCGGTGTCGGCAACGAAGCCAAGAACGCCTTCGAACGTGCATACACGCTGCTGGCGGATGTACCCGAACATCCCATGCGCAGTCGCCTGCTGCACGGATTCGGCTATTTGCTGGGTCTGCGCGGCGATTATGCGTTGGCGCTCGAGGTGGCGGAGCGTGCCGAAACCCTCTCCTGCGAAGCAAATGATCAAGAGCTCATGCTGGCGGCGTGCATCGTCCAGGGAGAGGTGCATCACCTCCAGGGACGCACGAAAACGACTCGTCGTTGGCTGGAACGTGCACTCGCGATCGCCGAGCCGCTGGACATCGGGACGAACGAGGTTTTCGCGGCTGATCCTCAGGTCATGCTGCACGGCATGCTGGCTATAGAACTCGTGCGTTCTGGTCTGGTTGAGCAAGCCCGAGTCCACCTGCAGCAGGCACGGGTACGTGCGCAGAAGTTGCGCCAGCCCATGACTTGGCTGGTCGCCGCCTGGCAGGAGGTGTTGATCGAGGTGAGGATGGGAAACCACGTGCGTGTGGCTGCGCTGGCCGACGAGATGCAGGCGCTGGTCGATGAGTATTCGCTTGCACTCGGGCGGACGGCTTGCCGCTGGTGGCGCGGTTGGGCCGGCGCGCGCCGTGGCTCACCGAGCGACGGCTACCTTCGCATCCGTGAAGCCTACGAAGAACACACCGGGCTCGGCATGCGCTCCGGTGCAAGCGAAGTACTCGGTTATGCCGCCGAGGCACTTTTGTTGGCGGGCGATTGCAACGCAGCGCAAGTCGAACTGCAGGAAGCATTTCGGGTGGGCGAGGAACTGGGCGAGCGCGTATACCTGCCGCAGCTATTGCTGCTGGAGGCAGCGATCTCGCGAGCGCAGGGTCGGCCCGACGCCGGCATCGCTGCGGTACGGTGCGCGGTTGAAGAGGCTCGCGCCCAGGAAGCTCCGTGGCTGGAGCTGCAAGCGCTGGTCGAGTTGTGCGAGCAACCTGACGCAACGGCCGAGGACCTACAGGCATTGGCCACACTGGTTGACCAGTTGCCCGAAACTGACGGGACCGAGCTGGCAAAACGTGCGCGCTCGCTGATTCTCGCTGCCAAGCCGGCTTAAAGCGACGCGACGTCTCTGCGCAGAGAGTGCGGTCCCGACCGAAGCCTGACCTTTCGCTTACGACTCGACCCGGGGGGCGGCTTACGCTGTCGTCGAACTTTCTTGCCCCCCTGGTCTGCGATGATCCTGAACCCTGAATCCAAATACCCGAGCCGCCGCTCGTACGTAGTGAAGCTGCGTAGCGACGCCGCGCCGGGGGCCCTGGTGGGCCGCCTCGAAAACCTGGTCACTGGACGACAGCGCGAGTTTTCGTCCGCCGAAGAGCTGTTGGAGTCGATTGCCTCGGACCTCGCTTTGGCAACCGGCGAGCACACCGGCGATGCCAGCGGCGAGTGATGCATCCACCACGAATCAGCGCTCGATATGGCGACCGAACGGCGACCCTTCGCTGACGACTTCGCGTACACCGGGCCCTACGCTGATGCCACCTCGAATCTTCACGAGTCCAATCTGATGCCGCGACTTCCAACTTTCCATCTGTTGACCCGCAACGGGCAAACGCCCCTGCAACATGCCGAACGCGTGGTCGGCTTCGTCATGGGGGCAGCGCTCGCCGCGTCTGTTGCCCTGGCCTTGACCGGTTGCTCCACGGAGGTGCTCACGCCGTCGGTAGAGCTTCCGAGCAACTTCGCCGCAAGCACGGCCTCCGAAATGGAACCCGAGGCGGCCTGGTGGGAGGTTTACCACGACCCGGTGCTGACGGATCTGGTGCGCCGGGCAGCGCGCGAGAATCGCGACGTCAAGATTGCCGCCGAGTGCCTGCACGCGGCACGAGCCGGCGAAACGGTCAGCCAGTCCTGGCTGTTCCCGAGCGTTGGAGCATCCGTCTCCGGCAGCGATCGCAGCAGTGGCTACAACTCGGCCACGAAACAGGGTTATCCGGATACCAAGACCACCAGTGCGGGCCTGGACGTCTCGTGGGAACTCGACCTGAGCGGCCGCCTGCGCGCCGGCGCAGCGGCGGCCGACGCCGATGCGATGGCCGCGGAGCACAGCATGCGCGGCGTACGCCTGCTGGTAATGAGCGACGTCGTCAGCAACTACTTCACACTGGTCGGCGCGCAACGTCAGGTCGCGACGCTGCGTGCCATCTCGGCGATGCAGGACGAGACGCTACGTCTGGTCACTGCGCGCCAGCTGGCGGGGCTGGCATCCGCCTTCGACGTCGAACGCGCGCAGACCGACGCCTTGTCGGCGCGGGCGCAGATTCCGCCGCTGGAAACGCAGGTGGCTGTGTCGCGCCATCGTATCGCGGTGCTGATTGCCGACCAGTCCTTCAATACCGCGAACATCCAGACTTCGCTCAGCGATGTAACAGTGGTGCCCGAGGCCAAGCCCGGCCAGCCCGCCGAGTTGCTGCAACGCCGACCTGACGTACTGGCGCTGATGGCGCAACTCGATGCAGCCAATGCGCGCCGCAAGGAGGCCGCGGCCGAGTGGTTTCCGCGGCTGTTCCTCGATGCCTCCTTCGGCCGCCAGGGCTTGAGCCTGAACGGTGCCGATCTCGGCGTTGCACGTTTCACCAACGTGGCGGGCCTGCTGGCGATGCCGCTCTTTAACGCCGGGCGCACGCAAGCCATCAACGAGGCTGCCGAAAGCGCTCAAAAAGAGGCGCTGCTGCGCGCCGAAGACGGCATCGTACGGGCACTCGAGGATGTGGAGAACGCCCTCGTCACGCTGGCGCAGGAGCGGCGCCGCGCCGGGTCGCTGCAATTGGCCGCCGCGTCCGCCGAGGCTGCGCAGAACCGCGCCCAGTCACTTTATAACCGCGGGCAGATCGATCTGTTGCCACTGCTGGACTCGCAGCGGGCACGGCTGGCGGCACGCTTGAACTCCAACGAAAGCAACACCCGCCTGCTGATCGATAGCGTGCAGCTCTATAAGGCACTGGGCGGGGGCTGGCAGGTGTTCGAACAACCTTCCAACCCAACTGCATCCGCCAATGCCGACCGGCCACCACTTTCCTGAGAATTGCCGTTTTACAAAGAGGAACCCACTTGAAAACTTCCCTTACTGCGGCCAGCGCTCTGGCTGTAGCCGTCATGCTTTGCGCGTGTAGTCCAGACCAGTCTGTCGTGCAGGCACCACGACCGGTGCGTACCGCTGAAATCAACTACGACAACGCTCGCGACATCAGTCGCTACGTGGGCACCGTACAGTCGCGACATGAAGTCGACCAGGCCTTCCGCGTGGGTGGCAAGGTCGCTCAGCGCAAGGTCGAGGTAGGCCAGTTTGTGCGTGAAGGCGACATACTGGCTGTGCTGGATGACAGCGACTACCGCCTCGCCGAGGAAGCGTCGCGACAACAGTGGACGGTTGCCGTCGAGCAGACGCGTCAGGCCGACTCGGACCGCCTGCGCCTGACTGCGCTGAAGGCTGACGGCTCGGTCAGTGCGGCCGACGCCGAGCGCGCGCAGACCAATGCCCAAACCACGCATGCGACTGCCGAGGCCGAGGCACGAAAGCTCGAACTTGCGCGCAACCGGCTCAAGTACACCGTATTGCGCGCCTCGCGTAGCGGCGTCGTCACGGCCGTGCGCTTTGAGGCCGGGCAGGTCGTGCCGGAGGGTCAACCGGTTGTCTCGATCGCCAACCCGGATGAATCCGAGATCGTCATCGATGTACCCGAGGACCAGCTAGCCGTCTTCAAGGACGCGCGCTTCAAGGCGTCGCTGGCCAGTTCGCCGAGCGAGGTCTTCGATGTCTCGCTGCGCGAGCTGTCACCGCAGGCGGCAGCCCAGACGCGCACTTATCGCGCGCGGCTCAAGCCGGTGCAGGCGCTGCCGCTGGGCGCCACCGCCACGGTGATGGCCGAGCGTGTAATGACCAATGTCTCTGTGGCGGCAGTGCCAGCCACGGCACTGACGCAAAGCGGCGGTCAGCCGGCACTGTGGGTGGTCACGCCCACGGGCAAGGATCCGGTAGGCATCGTCGATTTGGAGCGTGTGGCCGTTTGGGGCTACCGCAACGACGAGGTGCTCGTCTCCGGGCCGCAGGCTGGTGCATTGATCATCACCGCCGGCGTTCAGAAGATGACGTCCGGACTGAAAGTCGCGCTCCCCGGTGCGGCGATCGTTGACGCGAATACCACGCAGCAGGCCGCCCGATGAGCAATCTCAACCTCACCGACTGGGCGCTGCGCCATCGCGCCATCGTTCTGTTCATGCTCCTCATTGTCGCGGTGGCCGGTGCCTTCAGCTTCACCAGGCTCGGTCAACTCGAGGATCCAAACTTTTCCGTGCCTTCCATGACCGCCATGGTCATCTGGCCGGGCGCCACTGCCCAGCAGTTGCAGGACCAGGTCCTCAACCGCATGGAGAAGAAATTCGAGCAGATCGACAACTTCGAGAAGGTGGTCACCTACGCGCGACAAGGCTACGCGGGAATGACGCTCACCGTGCGCGGCGGCACTTCCAAAGCTGACCAGCGCGAAGCCTGGTATCAGGCGCGCAAGAAACTCAACGACCTGAGCCTCGAGATGCCTGACGGTGTGATAGGCCCGGTTCTGAACGACGAGTACGGCGACGTGTATGGCCTGATGTACGCCATAAAGGGCGACGGCATCGGCCACGCCGACCTGACGGACGCGGCCGAGAACATCAAGCGCCAAATGCTGAAGGTGCCGATGGTCAAAAAGATCGATCTCATCGGCAAACAGGCCAAGCGTGTCTACGTCGAGTTCTCGCACGAGCGCCTCGCAGCGCTGGGCATTACACCGCTGGCGATCGCCGAAAGCCTCAAAAGCCAGAACGCGATGTTGCCCGCAGGCCAGGTCGACACCCATGGCGACCGCGTCATGGTGCGCGTGAGCGGCCAGTTCGAAAGCGAAGCGGCTATCCGCAATGTGCCCATCGCCGCGGGCGGCCGGTTGATCAAGCTCGGCGACATTGCGACCGTTACACGTGGTTTCGAGGATCCGCCCACCTACACGGTCCGCCACAACGGCCAGCCAGTGCTGATGCTCGGCATCACGATGACCAGCGACGGCAACATCGTGGACCTTGGCAAGGCGATGGACACGGCCGTCGCCAAGATTCAGTCGGAGCTCCCGCATGGCGTGGAACTGGAACTCGTGGCCGACCAGCCCACCACGGTGAAGGATGCAATCCTGGACTTCGGGCGCGCGCTGGCCGAGGCGTTGATCATCGTGATCGCCGTGAGCCTGGCCAGCCTGGGCTGGCGCGCAGGCCTTGTGGTCGCGGCCACAGTGCCGCTGGTGCTGGGCGGCGTGGCGCTGGTGATGCTGGCGATGGGCTGGAACCTCGAGCGCATCTCCCTCGGCTCACTGATTATCGCGTTGGGACTGCTGGTGGATGACGCCATCATCGCCATCGAGATGATGGTGGCGAAGATGGAAACCGGCATGGACCGCGTGAAGGCGGCCGCCTTCTCCTATCAGTCCACTGCCATGCCGCGCCTGACCGGCGCACTGATCACCGTCGTAGGCTTCCTGCCGATCGGCCTTTCGAAGTCCACCACCGGCGAGTACGCGGGTGGCATTTTCTGGATCGTCGGCGCGGCGGTGCTGTTCTCGTGGATCTGCTCCGGCATCTTCACGCCGTACCTGGCGGTCAAGATGCTACCCAACGACTTGGGCAATCACCAGCACGGTGATGTGCACGATACAAAGTTCTACCGTACCCTGCGCCGCCTGATCGACGCCGCCATTGAGCGCCGCTGGGTGGTCATCGGTGCGACGGTTGGCGCCCTGGTGTTAGCTCTGGCGTGTATCAAGCTGGTGCCGCAGCAATTCTTTCCCAACAGTTCGCGTCCTGAACTGGTCATTGACCTGCGTGTCAAGGAAGGCTCCTCGTTCGCCGCGACGACCGAGCAGGTCAAGCACATGGAGGAGATCCTGGCGAAAGACGAGGACGTGCGTTTCTATACCGCCTACACCGGCGCCGGTGCGCCGCGCTTCTATCTCTCGCTCAACCCCGAACTGCCCAATCCGGGATTTGCCCAGTTAGTTGTGATGACCAAGGATCTGGATGCTCGCGAGCGGGTACGTGCGCGGCTGGTGGCCACGGCAGACCAACAATTCCCGCAGGCGTGGGTGCGCGTGACCCGGCTCGAGTTGGGGCCACCTGTCGGCTACCCGGTGCAGTTCCGCGTCGTAGGGCCTGATACCCAGAAGGTGCGGCAGATCGCTCGCGAGGTGGAGAACGTGGTTGCATCCAACCCGAAGGTGCGCGACCTCCAGCTCGACTGGAACGACCCGGTGCGCACGCTGAAAGTGGAACTTGATCAGAACAAGGCGAGCGCGCTCGGCCTCTCCCCGGCGGACGTATCGCTGGCGACCCAGACCGTGATGAACGGCGCAACCCTGTCGCAATTGCGTGAGCACGAAAACCTGATCGACATCGTCGCCCGCGCCGTACCCGAGGAACGCTTGAACCTCGACACACTGAAAGACATCAACCTCTACACGCGCCAGGGAACAGTTGTACCGCTGTCGCAAGTCGCACAAGTGCGCTCTGAGCTGGAAGAGCCGGTGCTTTGGCGCCGCAACCGCGATATGGCAATCACGGTGCGTGCCGACGTGAAGGATGGCGAGCAAGGTGTATCGGTGACTCAGGAGATCCAGCCGATGCTTAAGGACATCGAAGCGAAACTGCCGTCGGGCTACCGCATCGACACGGGCGGCGCCGTTGAGGAAAGTGACAAGGCCAACAAGGCGCTGCTCGCGGTGGCCCCGCTGATGATGATCACCATCCTGTTGTTGCTCATGCTGCAATTGCAGAACTTCTCCCGCATGTGGATGGTCGTGCTGACCGCACCGCTGGGCCTGATCGGTGTGGTGCCGGCGCTGCTGGTGTTCCAGTCGCCGCTGGGCTTCGTTGCGATCCTGGGCATCATCGCACTGGGTGGCATGATCATGCGCAACGCAGTGATCCTGATCGATCAAGTGCAGATCGAGATCGCCGAAGGACGCGACCCATGGAACGCTGTACTGGACGCGGCCATTCACCGTGCCCGACCGGTGATGCTGACGGCGCTGGCCACCGTGCTTGCAATGATCCCGCTGACGCGCAGTGTGTTTTGGGGGCCGATGGCCATTGCGATCATGGGCGGCCTTACCGTGGCAACGCTACTGACGATCTTCTTCGTCCCGGCGTTGTACGCCGCATGGTTCAAGGTGGGTCGCCAGACGGCCGCCGCTACCCAACAGGTACAGGGGGCCGCCGCACTCGCTTCTGAATGATGAGTACCGTTGTGAAAACAACCGCGATCAGCCGCGAGGTCCTGCGAACGTCATGTGCTTTCGCCCCCCTCGCGGCTCACAGAATGATGGCCACAGGATTACTCAATCCCCCTTCACTCAACGAGCATATGCTCC
Organism: Pseudomonas sp. GT1P32; assembly: GCF_054897805.1. Taxonomy (NCBI): domain Bacteria; kingdom Pseudomonadati; phylum Pseudomonadota; class Gammaproteobacteria; order Pseudomonadales; family Pseudomonadaceae; genus Pseudomonas; species Pseudomonas sp. GT1P32. The sequence goes on along the minus strand of NZ_CM142704.1, from coordinate 406,919 downwards.
AACACCACCTCCAGCGGGTGACGCAGTTGCTTGCTGGCCAGGCGCTTGACCTGGCTGCGGCACGAATACCCCGTCGCCAGCGCTTCACCCGCCTGGTCCAGCTTGCCCGCCCATGATTGCTCGAAAATAGTCCGTGAGGTCTCCTGATTGCGCGCTTCGTGGCCGTAGGTGCCCGACATGCCGCAACAGCCGGTTGCCTCGGTCACCAGCTTCAGCCCAAGCCTGGCAAACACGGTTTCCCATTGCGAGGTGCTGGCGGGGACGTTGGTCTTCTCGGTGCAGTGCGCCATCAAACGGAATGTCTGAGCCGCGTGACGGGACCTTTCAGGCAACACATCAACCAGCCACTCCTGGGGCAGCAAGACTTTCGGGCAGCCGTCGAGGCCCGGCACTTTCTGATATTCCTGGCGATAGACCAGCGTCATCGCCGGGTCCAGGCCAACCAACGGCACGCCACAGTCGGTCAGGGCCTTGAGCTGATTGGCGTTGCGGATCGCCGCTTTGGCGAATGCACCGAGGAAACCCTGCACGTGCAAAGGCTTGCCGTTGGCACTGTAGGGCGCCAGAAACACGCGGTAGCCCAACTGATGCGCCAACTGGATATAGCTCGCCAGCAGCGGCGTTTCAAAGTAGCGGGTGAAGGCGTCCTGCACCAACACCACGCTTCGCTCACGTTGTGCGGCAGTCAGTTCGCGCAGGGCGGGCACGCTGGCGACAGCGACTTTGCAACGGGTCAACGTGGTCTGCAGGTCGAAGCGGTGAATCAGCGGACTGTCGAGCATGCCGACGTGTCGCTCCAGCAAACGACTCACCCATTTCGACCCCATCACCGCGTTGTACAAACCCGGCGCGTACGCCATATAGGGAATGGTGAACTCCAGCGAGCCGATCAGATAATCGCGCATCGGGCGTTGATAGCGACCGTGATACAGCTCGAGAAAACGCGAGCGGAATTCCGGGACATTGACCTTGACCGGGCATTGTCCCGCGCAGGATTTACAGGCGAGGCAGCCGGCCATGGCGTCGTACACCTCATGGGAGAAATCCGCCTCGCCGCGCGAGCGCGCCAGGTTGTTGCGCAGTCGTGCCGGTAACCCGCTCAACCACGACAATTTGCCCCGGGCCGCTTGCAACACATCAATGTTGGCCGCTCCTTGCAGGCGCAACCACTCGCGAATCAATGACGCCCTGCCCTTCGGCGAATGCTGGCGTTCCCGCGTGGCTTTCCACGACGGGCACATCGCATCGTTGGGGTCGTAGTTGTAGCAAGCGCCGTTGCCGTTGCAGTGCACGGCGCTGCCGAAGCTCTGCCACACGCGTTCGTCGATTTGCCGATCCAGATCACCGCGCAGCGTCACTTCGTTGACCTTGAGCAAGCCTTGGGCAGCATCCGGCGGGGTGCAGATCTTGCCGGGATTGAGCTGATTGTGCGGGTCGAACGCGCCCTTGAGCGATTGCAGCGCCGGGTACAGTTCGCCAAAGAAATCGGGGACATATTCCGAGCGCAACCCCTTGCCGTGCTCGCCCCACAACAGTCCCCCATAACGCCGGGTTAGCTCGGCCACGGCATCGGAAATGGGCTTGACCAGCGCGGCCTGGGCCGGGTCTTTCATGTCCAGTGCCGGACGCACATGCAACACGCCGGCATCGACGTGGCCGAACATGCCGTAGGCCAGGCCATGGCTGTCGAGCAGTGCGCGGAACTCGGTGATGTAGTCGGCCAGTTTCTCGGGCGGTACGGCAGTGTCTTCAACAAACGGCTGTGGGCGGACCTCGCCTTCGACGTTGCCCAATAACCCGACGGAGCGTTTACGCATGGTGTAGACACGGGTCACCGCTTCAGCACCTTCGGCCAACGTGTGGCCCAGCCGTTCGATCGTCGTATCGGCCTGCAAATGCGTCACGAACGAAGCAACGCGAGCATTCACCTCCGACAGGTCTTCACCGCTGAACTCAACCAGATTGATACCCAGCGTCGGGCGCTCGGCATCCGTCGGGAAATACTCGGCGACGCTGTGCCAGACGATGTCTTTCATCGCCAGCAGCAACACTTTGGAGTCCACGGTTTCGATGGACAGCGGCTTGTGCGCCAGCAACGCGTTGGCATCGCGCAGTGCATCCATGAAGCTGCTGTAACGCACGTTCACCAGCACCGAATACTTGGGAATCGGCAGTACGTTGAGCTTGGCTTCGACGAGGTAACTCAACGAACCTTCCGCACCGCACAGCACGCTATTGAGGTTGAAACGCCCCTGTTCGTCGCGCAGGTGCGCCAGGTCGTAACCGGTCAGGCAGCGATTGAGTTTGGGGAACACCGTCTCAATCAGCTCGGCCTGGGTTTCCTGGATCTGCCGTGCGGTGCGGTACACCTCGCCGATACGGCCGGGTTGCGCACACGCAGCTTCCAGCTGTACATCGGACAGAGGCTGGCTGTGCAGGCGCTCACCGCCGAGCAGTACGCTGTGCAGTTCCAGCACATGATCGCGGGTCTTGCCGTAGGTGCAACTGCCCTGGCCGCTGGCGTCCGTGTTGATCATGCCGCCAACGGTGGCCCGGTTGGACGTCGACAGCTCCGGGGCGAAAAACAATCCATGAGGTTTGAGCGCGGCATTGAGCTGGTCTTTGACCACGCCGGCCTGCACCCGTACCCAACGTTCGGCGACGTTGATTTCGAGGATGGTGTTCATGTGTCGCGACAGGTCAACCACGATGCCGTCGGTCAGCGACTGGCCGTTGGTGCCGGTGCCGCCGCCACGTGGGGTCAGCTTGATCTGGCGAAAGCGCGGTTCGGCCATCAATGTTGCGATGCGCACGATGTCGTCTGCATCCAGTGGGAACACCGCCGCTTGCGGCAGACGCTGGTAAATCGAGTTGTCGGTCGCCAGCACGGTGCGGGTGGCGTAGTCGGCACTGAGCTGACCGCGGAAACCGGCGGCACGCAAGCCCTGGAGGAATTCCGGGTACTGTGCGGCGGGTGCAGCGGTAGGCAACTGGGCGATCATCGCTGGAAAATCTCTTGTAGGTCTAATCACGGAAATCAAAATACTTGTCGCCTGAGCATTAATAGGTCAGCCTCAGGTCGTCGGCGAAGCCAATGATCCTGCAGGTTTCGACGCCAAACAAACGGATAATCCTGCCGCTATCGATGACTTTTACGAATGAATTACCGCCATCTCACCCCTTCCATGTCCTTGCTGCTGGCGTTTGAAGCCGCCGCCCGGCATGAAAGCTATACCCGCGCCGCGCTGGAGTTGTCACTGACCCAAAGCGCCGTCAGCCGGCAAGTCCAGGCGCTGGAGCAGCAACTGGGCCTGACGCTGTTTCGTCGCGAAGGTCGGCAGGTGCAATTGACCGACGTCGGTCGTCTTTACCAGCGGGAAATGAGCGACGCGCTTGGGCGCATCCGCAGCGCCACATTGCAGGCGCTGGCTTATCAATCAGGCAGCGGCACCTTGCGCCTGGCCACTCTGCCCACGTTCGGTTCGAAGTGGTTGTTGCCGCGCCTTCATGACTTCTACAAAACCCATCCCGGCATGCTGGTGCACATCAACTCCCGGATCGAAGCCATCGACTTCGAAACCAGTGGCATCGATGCCGCGATCGTCGTCGGCACGGCTGACTCTCCGGGCCTGATCAGCCATCGCCTGCACACGGAAGAGTTGATGGTGATCATTTCTCCAGAAGCGGCCGAGGCCCATGACGCCTGGACCCCGGAACGCATCGGCGGACAGACGCTGCTCAACGTCGCGAACAACGCCAACGTCTGGGGCGAGTGGTTCAGCCACCACGGCCTGCCCCATCGAATGATGCGGCTGGGGCCGAGCTTCGAACTCACTTCACACTTGATCCAGGCCGTGAGAGCGGGCATTGGTATCGGTCTGGTGCCACGAATCCTGGTGACCGACGAGCTGGCCAACGCCGAGTTGATCAGCCTGGACCAACCCTTCGCCAGCCAGCGCAGTTACTACCTGACCTATCCACCGCGCAACGAAAGGCTACCGTCGCTGATTGCGTTCCGTACCTGGTTGCTGGCGCAGATATGACGACGTCCGTCGATGCACCGCGTCGCCTGGATCGCCAGCAAGCCGGCTCCTACAGTGCAGCGGTGTACACAAGATCCAGCCTCACCCCAATCCCGTAGGAGCCGGCTTGCTGGCGATGGTCGTCAACGATTAAGCGCATCTACAAGATAAACGCGACGCCTGTGAATCCATCGCCGGCAAGCCAGCTCCTACAGTGCAGCGGCGCACACAAGACCCAGCCTCACCCAAACCCTGTAGGAGCCGGCTTGCTGGCGATGGTCGTTAACGATTAAGCGTTTCTACAGGATAAACGCGACGCCTGTGAGTCCATCGCCAGCAAGCCGGCTCCTACAGTGCAGCGGTGTACGCAAGACCGAGCCTCACCCAATCCCGTAAACGAGCCATTGTTGCTTCGCGCACATCACTCCAGCAGCGAGACCAGGCGGGGCTCTATTGCCGTCTCGAATACCTCCAGCAACGCCAATGTCACCGGCAGCTTGAAGCGCCTGCGTCCCGCACTGCCCGGATTGAGATAAAGCACTTCGCCGCGCCATTCGATGCGTGGCTTGTGCGAATGGCCGGTGATCACCAGTTTTATACCGGCATCTAACACGACCGGGACATCAGCGATGTCGTGCACCAGCAACGCCTCCCACCCGTTCAAGTCGAAACGCAGGCAATCCGCAAGATCCTTTGCCCAGGGAGCATCAAGATCATTGTTCCCGCGCACGACGTGCAATGGAGCGATTGACCCCAGCTGCTCAAGGATTTCGGAGCTTCCGATGTCACCCGCATGAATGATCCGTTCACATCCCTCCAAAGCCGCAAGGGCCTCAGGGCGGAGCAATCCATGGGTATCGGAAATCACGCCAACCTTCATACAAAGCTCCCGACCAGGCTCAAGCAGTGGAGCATCGCAGACTAAACCAACGGCTGATGACTGGTCACACAATGAATACCGCCACCGCCGGCCGAGATCGCGTCGATGTTGAGCTGCACCACCTCTCGCTCCGGATAGAGCCTGGACAACAGATCAAAGGCTTTGGCATCTGCCGCCTTGTCACCAAACTCCGGCGCAATCACCGCGTCGTTGATCACGAAGTAGTTGATATAGCCGGCTGCAAAGTCCGGGTTGTTGCGGTTGAATTTGCTCTTTCGTGGATTGAGCGGCGGCGACACCGTATGCACCCGCAGCTTGCGGCCATCGGCATCGGTGGCATTTTTCAGAATTTCCAGATGAGCCCGCGAGACCTTGTAATCATATGACTCGGGGTCGTTGTCGAGGTTGGCGATCACCACGCCAGGCTTGACGAAACGGGCGTAGAAATCGACATGGGCATCGGTGATGTCCTTGCCCTTGATGCCCGGCAGCCAAATGATTTTGCGCAAGCCCAAGCGGGCTTTCAGCTCTTCCTCGACCTCGGCCTTGCTCCAGTCCGGGTTGCGATTTTTATTGATCCAGCTGCTCTCGGTCATGATCCCGGTGCCGTGACCATCCACTTCGATACCGCCGCCCTCGCCTACCAGTTCGCTGCGCAGGTAACGCGCATCCGTGGCATCGGCCACCTGTGCCGCCAGTTGCGCATCTTCGCTGTGCTGCTGTTTGTTGCCCCAGCCGTTGAAGTTGAAATCCACGGCGCCAAGTTCGCCCTTGTCATCAATGACAAAGTTGGCGCCGATGTCGCGCATCCAGATGTCGTCGAGTTCGGTGACGACGTAGGTGATGTTGCTCTTGCCGCAATGCTCTTCGGCCAGGCTCCGCTCGTGTTCGCGACAGAAAACGGTAACCGGTTCATGGCGGGCGATGGTGCGCGCAATCAGGCCAATGGCCGCTTGCACGTCGGCGGTGAAATCCTCCCAGATCGCCTCTTGTGCACCAAAAGCAATGAAGGCCCGCTCGTGGCGATCGCCCTCATCCGGCATGCGCCAACCGACTTGGGTGGCTGCTTGCACGGACAAAGGCATCAGGCCAAAACCGATGGAGGCAACCGCCCCCATCCCCGCCACGACCGAAACCTGCTTGATGAACTCGCGACGCGTCGACATGTAGTGATCCTTTGAAAATTGACTCATTTCGCGGTGGCCGTCTTGAACTTGGTCCAGGTGCGCATCCGCGCGCGCATATCGGACTGGGGAATGTCCTTGCCCGGAATCAGCCGTGCATAAGTGGCTTCATCGAGATAGATATCAGGATTATTGCGCATGCTCGCATCGACGTCCGGACGGGCCTTGGCATTGGAGGTCGGGTAACCAGTGAAGTTACTGATGGCGGCCATGTTCTGCGGGCGCATGACGAAATTGATGAACGCATAAGCGTACTCCGGATGTTTCGCATCGACCGGAATGGCCATGGTGTCCATCCACACGGTGGTGCCTTCACGGGGGATGCGGTACTCGAATCGGGTGCTTTTGCCGGCGCTGTCTGACGTCCGTTGCGCCTGGGTCATGTCGCCGCTGTAACCGAGCGACACGCACAGGTTGCCGTTCACCAGATCGGTCACCGGTTGCGACTGGAACTTGCGAATGTGTGGCCGCAGTTTCATCAGCAATTCACTCGCCGCCGCGAGATCTTCGGGCTTGGCGCTGCGCGGTTCCCGACCGAGGTAATTGAGCACCACGGCGAGCACTTCGTCCGGTGAGTCGATCATCGAAATACCGCAGTCGGCAAACTTGCCGGCCAGTTCCGGCTTGAACAACATATCAAGGCTGTTCACTGGAGCATCGGGCAAGCGCTGTTTGATCTGCTCATCATTATAGGTCAGGCCGATGGTGCCCCACGTGTAAGGCACGGTGGCCTGACTCGAGGTTTCATACTGCCTGCGCAGTTTCTGCAAACCGGGCTCGATGTCGTCCAGCGCGGTGAGTTTGCTGCGGTCCAGCGGCAGCAGGCTCCCGGCGCGCATCAAGCGTTCGGCCACCGTGTCGCCGGGGAAGATCAGGTCATAACCGCTGCCACCGGCGAGCATCTTGGCTTCCAGCGTTTCGCTGCCATCCATGACGTCATAGATCACTTTGATCCCGGTTTCAGCGGTGAATTTCGCCAGCGTGTCCTCGGCGAAATAATCGGCCCAGTTGTACAGCCTGAGGGTTTTCTCTTCGGCGTGCAGCGACGACGAGGCCAGTGCCAACCCCAAGGTGCCGAGCAACAACGTGTGCGCAATGCCCATATCAAACTCCTTGAGTGTTCCAGCGTGCATGAAGGTGACGACCGTCCTGACTCAACAGCGCCCCGTACATCTCAGGGCGACGGTCGCGGTAGATGCCCCAGCTCAGGCGCTCTTCGCGCATGGCGCTCAAGTCCAGGCTGTGCACCAGCACGCCGGTGCTGTCACGGTCGGCCTCGGCGAGCATTTTGCCCTTGTGATTGCAGATGAACGACGAGCCATAGAAGTTCATTTGCAAGGTCGGATCGGTGGTCGCCGCTTCTCGGCCGACGCGATTGGCGGCCACCACCGGCAGGATATTCGCGGCCGCATGGCCACGCATGGTCATCTGCCAGTGGTCACGGGAATCCAGCTCGGCGCAGCCAGGTTCAGAACCGATGGCGGTGGGAAACAGCAAGACTTCAGCGCCCATCAACGCCAGGCAACGCGCGGTCTCAGGGAACCACTGATCCCAGCAGATCCCCACGCCGAGGCGCCCGAACGCGGTGTCCCAAACCCGGAAACCGGTATCGCCGGGGCTGAAGTATTCCTTCTCCTGATAACCGATGGCGTTGGGGATGTGGGTCTTGCGATACACGCCCAACAAGCGCCCGTCGGCATCGGCCACGCTCAGAGAATTGAAATACGCGTTGCCGGCCTTCTCGAACCAGCTCAGCGGCAGCACCACGCCCAACTCCTTGGCCAACGCGGCAAAGCGTTTGAGTACACGGCTGTATTGATATTCTTCGGCCAGTGCCAAGTGTTTGTGGTTTTGCTCGATGCAGAAATACGGCGTGGCAAACAGCTCCTGCAACAGGATGACCTGAGCGCCCTTGGCCGCGGCCTCGCGAACCAACTGCTCGGCAAGGTCGAGGTTGTGCGGCAAGTCCCAGGTGCAAGGCATTTGGGTGGTGGCAATCGTCAATAGGGTCATGGCATCAACCCTTCACTGGCCAGGCAGGCTGCTGCTGGGTGATGCAATGCACCCCGCCGCCGCCATGGGCCAGATGGTTGATCCGCACCGGCACCACTTCACGCCCAGGGAACGCCTGAGCCAACACTTCGGCCGCTGCGTTATCGGCATCGATGCCATAGGCCGGCATGATGATCGCGTCGTTGGCGATGTAGAAATTGGTGTAGGAGGCACAGAACACTTCCGCCTCAGTGTCCACCGCATCGGTGGCTTCATACAGTTCGATCAGCTCGAACTTCCGGCCTTGGGCATCGGTGGCCAGCTCCAGCGCGCGGCGGTTCTCGCGGGCCACTTCGGCATACACCGACTGCTTGTCGTGGGTCGCGTCCACCAACAACACGCCGGGGCGCGCAAATGCGCAGACACCATCGACATGGCCGTCAGTCATGTCGCCGGTCACGTAGTCCGGATCACCCGGCAGCCAGATGGTTTTCTTCACGCCCAGCAGACGCGTGAAAATCTCCTCCATTTCAGCCTTGGTCATCCCGGGGTTGCGATTGGGATTGAGCAACACCGACTCGGTGGTGATCAGCGTGCCCTCGCCATCGACATGGATCGCCCCGCCTTCGTTACTCAGCGGTGTGCCGAAGCACGGCAAGCCCAGGTGATTGAGTGCGCGGCGCGCCAGGCCTTCATCCAGATCGTGCGCCGACTTGCCGCCCCACGCGTTGAAACGCCAGCTCACACCGGCCAGCCCTTGTTGCGGGTGGCAGACGAAGCTTGGGCCGGAGTCGCGGCACCAACTGTCGTTTACCGCCAATTCGATAAGCTCGATGTTCGGACCACAAAGCGCCTTGGCACTCGCGACAGCCGACGGATCAACGACCATTTTCACCGGTTCGAAACGGGCGATGGCGTTGGCTACCCCGGCGAAGTCCTTTTGCACTTGCGCCAGGGTGACGCGCCAACCCGACTCCCAGAGTGCCTGATTGTGTGGCCAGACCATCCAGGTCGCTGCGTGCTTTACCCATTCTGCCGGCATCAACCAGCCGCTGTTCTGAAGTTCGTTCTGCTGCATGACAATCGCCCTTGAGTTAAGTCATTGTGTTCAATGAAAATGACCTTTGCGGTCCTGGCATGCATGCTACGGCTGTAAAAACGGGCGAACAAACGATGGATTTTGCAGAAAAGTGATTAGAGGAACTTATCAATATGCTCAAGCACTGGCCCCCGCTCAGCACCCTTCGCGGCTTTGAGGCAGCTGCCCGCCTGGGCAGTTTTCACAAGGCCGCCGACGAGCTGCACCTGACCCAGTCGGCGATCAGCCAGCAGATTCGAACGCTTGAGGCGTACCTTGAACAGCCGCTGTTTTTTCGCAGTGGGCGCAGCGTCAGCCTGACCGATGCCGGCCACGATTTGCTCAGCACCACGCAGGCGTTGCTGCAGCAATTGTCGGTCGGCATTCGTCGCCTCGGGCAATACCAGAAACCCAATCAACTGGTGCTCAACACCACGCCGACGTTCGCTCGTCATTGGCTGCTGCCACGTCTTGGGGATTTTCGCCGACAGCATCCGGAAGTCGATCTGTGGATTTTCAGCACCGATGAAGTCCCGGACATGACCACCCAGACCATCGACCTCGCGGTGCGCGATGACATCAGCTCCCAGGCCGAATGCAGCTTCAAGGTGCTGCACGCAGACCGCCTCTACCCGGCGTGTCACCCCGATGTATTGGCGGTGCCCATCGAACAGCGCACCACCCTGCACGGCGAGCGGGAAATGGACTGGAGCCATTGGGACGTCGAGGCCGGCATCGATGTGGGACAGAAGGATCAGGGCTTGAATTTTTCCGACCCCGGATTGCTGCTGGACGCGGCGTGCGCGGGGTTAGGGATTGCGCTGGTCAGCCAGCTGTTGAGTCGGCAGGCGCGTGACAACGGATTGCTGCAACCGTTGGTGGAGGAAACCATTCGTGGGCCGAACTGGGCGTTGTTGACGCATCGGGACAGTGAGAACAATCCGTTGGCGCGAAGCTTCATCGAGTGGCTGCTGAACAACCTGACGTGACGCGGTCTTTCGACATCCTGCAAAGCGTTTTCGCAGGCCTCAAGGTAAGCTCCTCGTTCCTCTTTGGAAACGTGACCCAGGGACGTATAAATGACCGTTGAAAGCTACGACCAACTCGCGATCTTCTCGGCCGTGGCGCAGGAGCGCAGTTTCACCCGCGCCGCTGCCAGGCTGGGCATGTCACAGCCCGCATTGAGCCGGGCCATGCGCCAGTTGGAGGAGCGACTGGGGGTCAGGTTACTTTCTCGCACCACGCGCAGCGTATCCCCCACGGAAGCGGGCGAGCATCTGCTGAAAGTGATCGCCCCAAGGTTCGAAGAGATCGACATCGAGCTGGCATTGCTCAGCGAATTCCGCGACAAGCCCGCAGGCAAACTGCGTATTACCGCCGGTGAACATTCCGCGATTACGATCCTGCACCCGGTACTCGCGAAGCTGCTGCCCGACAATCCCGATCTCAATATCGAAATCATCGTCGACTACGGCCTGACTGACATTGTGGCGGAGGGCTTCGACGCCGGCGTTCGGCTGGGTGAACAAGTCGCCAAAGACATGATCGCAATGCGCATAGGTCCCGACATGCGCATGGCGGTTGTCGGCTCCCCGGCGTATTTCGCCCGGCATTCAAAGCCAGACATCCCGAGCGACCTCATGCAACACAACTGCATAACCTTGCGCATGCCGACTTACGGCGGCCTCTTTCTCTGGGAGTTCGAGAAGGATGGGCAAGAACTGAACGTACGCGTCGAAGGCCAAATGGTGTTCAACAACATCGCCATGCGCATGGAGGCCGCCCTTCAAGGGTTGGGGCTGGCCTATATGCCCGAAGACCTGGTGCAGGAGCATATTGCGCAAGGCCGGTTGATTCGGGTACTCGCAGATTGGTGCGAACCGTTCTCCGGGTACCACCTCTACTACCCGAGCCGGCGCCAGAGCTCACCCGCCTTCACACTGCTGCGCGAAGCCCTGCGCTATTTGGGCTGATTTGCCTGGGCAGCATTCAGCGCCTCGTCGGCACGTTTGGCCGCATCGGCATGACCTTGCTCCGCCAGCAGCCGGACCAATTGGCGCAATTGCGAAATGCTCAGGCCGACCCGCAGGCTCGCGGCCATGTGCGAACGCAGCTGCGACTCCACACCGGGAGTGACGGCCAACGCGGCGACCGTGGCCAACTCACGACTTTGCCAGTCCAGGTTGTCGCGCTCGAAAATATCGCCGAACAAATGCGCCTGCAGGTACTGGTTGATGACAGGTGCAAAGTCGAACAGCGGGCCCTGAACAGGCGCACCGGCAATGCGGGTCTGATTGGCCTTGCCCACCGCCAGCAGCTCACCACCGGTGGGAATGACGCGACCGGGCTCGCGCCCCGGATCGTCCTGGATGCCGTTTTTCTTGCGCGCCTCCACAACCCTCATCAGTTCGCCAAGTGCGTTGAGACTGCGGGGAAAACCGGTGTAGGCGTAGAGCTGCACCAGTATTTCCTTCGCCTCGCTGACGGTCAGGCCCGCGTCCAGCCCCTGATTCAATGCAGCATTCAGCCCCGGCATGTTGCTGCTGGCCATGTGGGCAGCAATCAGCGGGATGGCTTGCTGCCTCGCGGACAGCACCTCGGAAGCGAGATTTTCGGTGGACATTGATGTCGGCGTCACGGGTTCGTGGGCGTGGTATTGATCGTCGGTGACTTTCTCCAGCCAATCCACACTTTTGCCATTCACAGCACCGGTCACCGCCAGGTGGGTCATGGCACTTGACGGTGCGGCACCGTGCCAATGCTTGACGCCCGGAGGGCAGACGATCACGTCCCCGGGGAGAATTTCCTGCACAGGCTTGCCCCACTCCTGGGTCAAGCCCACACCGGAAACCACCACCAATCGCTGGCCTGCGGGATGGGTGTGCCAGGCCGAACGCGCACCCGGCTCGAAGGTCACGTAGGCGCTGGACGCATTGATTTCATTCGTGACGGGGAACAAGGGGTCGACGCGCACTTGCCCGGTAAAATAATCCGCCGGTCCCGCTGTGGAAGACTGGGAGCCTGCGCGACTGATCTGCTGAACGGACCGGGACTCACCGGCATTCTCAGCACCCGCAGCGCTGGCGAAGGGCGCTGCGACGCAAACCGCGATCCCCAAAAGAGTGTTTTTCATAATGACCGATCCCTCAAGTCAGAGCGTTCTGGCGTAGAACGCGTTCAACTGCGCAATGGCGACGTCCACATACTCAGGCACCCAATAGGTTTCGATATGCGTCGCGCCATCGATGGTGAACAGCTTCTTGTCCTGAGTACCGGTGGCCTTGGCAAAGGCTTGCTCCGACATATACAGGCTGTCCGCCTTGCTGCCTGCGATCATCAGCAACGGCTTGTCGAACAGTTCGATCTGATCCGTCGCATCGAAGCTCATCAGGTCCAGCAGGCTGCTCAAGGTGTATCTGAAGGTCGAGTTGGGGTGAGCATGAGTCTTGCCGTAGTACTCAAAACCCTGCCGATACAAATCAAATGGCAGCCTGGCGATCTGCTCGTCGGTGAGTTTGGCATCGCCGGTGTAGAGAACTTCTCCGCCTGCCGCTTCCTGGGCACGTGCGACCGAAGCCTGCTGTAAACGCTCCTGAACGGTGGACAGCTGCGAATCCCTGTAGCCATTGCGCCGTACCAGCCCGGAATTGAACATGCTCACCGTTGCGATGGACTGGAAGCGCTTGTCGGTTTGCGCCGCCTTCAATGAATAGCCGCCACCGCCGCAGATACCGAGCAAGCCCAAACGCGAGCCGTCGGCGCCCGGATAGCCGGCGATAAAATCCGCCATTCCATGGATGTCTTCGACGCGGTTCGCCGGTTTGTCGACGTTGCGCGGCTGACCGCCACTGCCTCCCTGATACGCCGCATCCGCAGTGATCGTGATGTAACCCTGATCTGCCAGACGCTGGGCATACAGGCCTGCGACTTGCTCCTTCACCCCGCCATTGGGATGCGCCACGACAACAACCGGGTACTTCTTCGCCGAGTCATAGTTCGCGGGGGTGTAAACGTTGGCGGCAATGTCCAGGCCATCGAGTTTGTAGGTGACCGGATGGATGTTGACCTTGCCGGGCTCGTTCTTAGTCAACGCGCCACCGTAGGTCAATGTGAATGGATTCTGCTTGTAGTCCCCGGCCTCTGCTTCGGCTCCGGACATTCCGATCATGGCGGCCAGGAATGTGGCCTTTATCGTGGTTCGCGTCATATGAATATCCCGTCAATTTCAGTTTCCAAGGTGCACGGCAGCCATGGCCGTGCGCGTCATCAATCAAGGTCTTTTTCTGCGAGGAAGGTCGAAACCAGATCCGCGATCTCGATGTTGTTCATGTCCGAGAACGGGAAGTGGCTATTGCCCTTGATCCCGATCTCCGGCAAGTGGATGAGCCTGACGTCACCGCCATGGCGATTCACCGCATCACGCCACAGGCGCGCCATCTCAAGTCGCGCGCGCCAACTGTCCTGAGCCGGCAAACGAACCGGTTTGTCAGGGATGTTGTCGCCGTAGAAGATGAGGATGGGGATACGGGTCAACGCTTCGAACTGCGTCTTCGAGACGGTCTGTGCCGAGACTGTGTCGAACGCGCTGGGGATCGGCGCGGGAATCTCGCCTTCCGGAAACACAAAGCTGCTGCCCGGTTCAAATGCGACGATAGCCCGCACATTGTGGCTCTTGATCGCCGTCAGCCAACCGGGCCCGCCACCTTGCGAGTGGGTAAACAGAATGGCCGGTCCTGTCTTTTCCAGCAGCGCGGATACGCCATCGGATACGACCTCAATGTCATAAGGACCGGTGTTGGGTGTCATCGAGCGGAAGAACTGCTCCAGCGCCTGCGGCCCACGAGGGAATTGGCTGCCTTCGAAAGTGTCGGGCCACAGGCCAATGCGGAACTGGTTGAACCACATCTGCTCGTCCGCAACCGGCTTGATCGTCGTTTCAACCAGACTGCGTCCTGCATCGCCACGGCGCGGCTGGTCGATCAACCAGGTGGAGAAGCCACGACGCAGGAAGATGTTCTGAAACCCTTCACGTCCGTCAGCCGTCGTTTCCCAGGATTTCGCAGACTGCCCCGCGCCATGCCACATGACAATCGGCAACGGGCGGGCGTCAACCGGGACCTGGTAGAACGCATACACATGGTCGCCATGGTAGCTTTGGCCATCAGACAGGGCAGGCTTGTAGGGGTCAAAGATGCCCGGCTGAGTCTCAACCCTCCCGCCGGCAATCACGCTGCCCTGCTCCTTGATAACCAGCGGACTGCGCTGGTCCGCTTCGGCGACCGCTGAGGTGCACAGGGCAAAGCACAGGGTGCCTGCCTTTGCCAGGGCTGAAACACGATAGAGAATAACGGGATGGGTCATGGGGTGCTCTCGGCGAGAAAACGCAGAGAAGCAACTTACCCTTAGGCTATTGATTGATAAACAGTACTAATCGGATAGAACTAATACCAAAATCACATAAATGTGATGAAAATGCGCAACACTTTCCCTGTAGGAGCGAGCCTGCTCGCGATGGAGGTCAACGATAACGCGGGCTTTCTGAATAAACGCGTTGCGCCTGAGTTCATCGCGAGCAATCGAGCGTCGACCGGCTGCTCCTACCATTTTGCTCAGCCCTTGGCTGCCATCGCGGTCACTTCCACACGCATGCCTTCAACCGCCAGCGACGCCACGCCAACAGCCGCACGCACCGGCCACGGTTTGGCGAAGAAGCGCTTGTACACCTCGTTGAACGCGGCGCGGTCGGCCATGTCGGTGAGGTAGATGGTCAGGTGCATGACGCGGTCCATGGAACTGCCGGCGCGCTCCAGCGCAACCTTCAATGCCTGCAACGTGCATTCGCTCTGCAGGGTGATGTCGCCCAGTTCCAGGCTGCCGTCGGCGCGGGTCGGGATCTGCGTGGAGACCAGGATGCCGTTGAAACCGGTAACGTCAGAGGAGATGGAATCCGCGTCGGGATCAGGGGTGAAGGTGATGTCTTGGTTCGCCATGGGGTTCTCTTGTTCGAGGAAGTAAAAAGTGTGGGGAGTTTACAGCTTCACCGGGTGACTTGCGCCTCCCCTGCGGCGGGTGAATTGCTGTTCAGTCACCACGCTGCCCCACTGACTGCCTTGTTGTTCGTGGGTCAGCTCAAAACCTGCGGCTTCATAAAGTCGACGCGCGGCCTCCAGACCCTTGAACGTTGCCAGCTCAATCGCCTCGAAGCCGAACCGGTCGCAGAACTCCACCGCCTCGCGCAGTAACTGACGACCAACCCCGCCACCACGGCAACCGTCGTCAAGGATGAACCAGCGCAGGTGGGCCTGGTTGTTGCCCAGATCCTGCCCGTCGATGGCGATCGAGCCGACGATGCGATCATTCACTGTCGCCACCCAGAGGCTGTTGCAGGGCTGGTCCAGACGCCCCACGAACTCAGCGATGCCACTGGCGACCTTGCTCTCGAAGAACTGCCCGAACCCTGAGTGCCTCGCGTAAAAGGCGGCATGCATTTCAGTCACACGCCCAACGACGCCAGGACGGTAACCGGCGCTGATCTCGACCGGGTTGCCCGGCGCTTTACCTTCGCCGGTACGGTGTGCATTCAGGGCGTGGGCATACGCCGCCAGCCCCTGGGCGACCGCTTGTTGTTGTGATGGATTCAAGTGTTCCAGCGCCGTTTGGACTTGCGTTCGCCCGTAAGCATGGATCGCAGCCACCGTGCGCCGGCCCTGCTTCGTCAATTGCAGGCGCTTGACGCGACCATCGCTGTCGGCACTTTCCACCAGCTCGCCGGCCTTGATGAGCTTGGCCACCATGCGGCTGACACTGGACTTGTCCAGATCGAGCAATTGCACGAGTTGAGCGGCGGTCAGCGCCAGGTGTGCTTCGATTTCCAGCAGCGTGTGTACGGCTGAAGGCGAGTAGTCGGTCGCCGCCAGCGTGGCGCGCATGAAGCCCAACTCACGCACCATCGTGCGCGACGCAGAGCGGATTTCTTCAACCAGAGCGGGATGAGTGGTCACTTCAGGCCTCCCCTGAAAATTAGTTGCACCATACAACCATATTTCAGCGTGGAGGTTCAACAGGCGCTGAGTCAAACGCTCTGCATCAGTTATTTATACTCAAATGCCAGCTTAATAATATTTTACCGATAACAGGGTCATCCCTAGTCTTGAGCCCAAGAAATGGCAGGCCGTTCGCGACCTAAATCCAACTCGAAGGGTATAGAGATGACCACTGAAAAAATAAAAACAGATACGCTGATTGTTGGTGCCGGTCAGGCTGGCGTGGCCATGAGTGAACACCTGAGCAAACTCGGCGTGCCGCACCTGGTGCTGGAGCGCAGCCGTATCGCCGAGCGCTGGCGCACCGGGCGCTGGGATTCGCTGGTGGCGAATGGTCCGGCGTGGCACGACCGTTTTCCGGGCCTTGATTTTGACGACCTGAGCCCCGACGAGTTTGCACCGAAAGAGCGTGTGGCCGATTACTTCGAAGCCTACGCAAAGAAATTCAACGCGCCGATCCGCACCGGCGTGGACGTGCTGAAAGTTGAACGCAACGTTGGCCGTCCGGGTTTCACCATCGAAACCTCTGAAGGCGTGATCGAGGCCAACCGTGTGGTCGCCGCTACCGGGCCTTTCCAGCGGCCGGTGATTCCGCCGATTGCGCCGCAGGATCAGCCCTTCCTGCAGATCCACTCCGCCGATTATCGCAACCCGCAGCAACTGCCTGAAGGCGCAGTGCTGGTGGTTGGCGCGGGCTCGTCCGGCGTGCAGATCGCCGATGAATTGCAGCGGGCCGGCAAGCAGGTTTACCTCTCCGTCGGCGCCCACGACCGCCCGCCTCGCGCCTATCGCAACCGTGATTTCTGCTGGTGGCTGGGGGTGCTTGGCGAGTGGGATCAAGCGGCGATGAAGCCCGGTCGCGAACACGTGACCATCGCGGTCAGCGGCGCACATGGCGGCCGTACGGTGGACTTCCGTGGCCTCGCTCATCGCGGCATGACGCTGGTCGGCCTGACCCAGGCGTTCAACGGCGGCGTGGCGACCTTCCAGCCGAACCTGGCCGAGAACCTGGCGCGTGGTGACGAAAATTATCTGGCGCTGCTCAACGCCGCCGACGTCTACATCGAACGCAATGGCCTGGACCTGCCGCAAGAACCGGAAGCACGCATCACCTTCCCCGATCCGGACTGCGTGACCCATCCGATTCTTGAGCTGGACCTGGCCAAGGCCGGCGTGACCTCGATCATCTGGGCCACCGGTTTTGCCACGGACTACAGCTGGCTGAAGGTGGACGCCTTCGACGACAAGGGCAAGCCGCAGCATCAACGCGGTGTGTCGAGCGAACCGGGGGTGTACTTCCTCGGTTTGCCTTGGCAATCCCGTCGCGGATCTTCGTTCATCTGGGGCGTTTGGCATGACGCCAAGTACGTGGCGGATCACATCGCCATTCAGCGTTCGTACCTCGACTACCACGATGCGGCGCAACGCGAGGCGGAATTTGTTTCGCTCGTACCTAAAAAAACCGTCAGCGCTTAAGCCATTTCCCAGGAGCTTCACATGTCCACGCCAACCCATACCCGTATTCGCATGTTCAACACCAAGGAAACCTACCCGAACCAGAGCCTGGACAATGACCTGTGCCAGGCGGTCCGCGCCGGCAATACGGTTTATGTCCGCGGCCAGGTCGGGACTGATTTCGAAGGCAATCTGGTAGGCCTTGGTGACCCGCGTGCGCAAACCGAGCAAGCCATGCGCAACGTCAAGCAGTTGCTGGAAGAGGCTGGCAGCGACCTCAGTCACATCGTCAAAACCACGACTTACCTGATCGACCCGCGGTATCGCGAGCCGGTGTATCAGGAAGTCGGGAAGTGGTTGAAAGGCGTGTTTCCGATTTCTACCGGGTTGGTGGTGTCGGCGTTGGGGCAACCGCAGTGGTTGATGGAGATTGATGTGATTGCGGTGATTCCCGAGTAAGGAACCAGACCGAGTCGCGGCCATCGCGAGCAGGCTCGCTCCCACAGGGGATCTTCAGTGGTCACGGAATTGTGTACGACACAAATCCAATTGTGGGAGCGAGCCTGCTCGCGAAGAGGCCCGCCCAGACACCTCATTTGCCAAGGAGAAATCCCATGACCTTTTCCATCGCCGCCCGTTGCCCCGAAACCGGTCAGTTCGGCATCGCCATCAGTTCCTCCAGCATCGCCGTCGGCGCCCGCTGCCCGTGGCTGCTGCCGGGCGTCGGCGCCGTCTCCACGCAAAACATCACCCTGCCCTCCCTCGGCCCGGACGTCCTCGCCCTGATGGAGCAAGGCCTCGCCCCCTTCGATGCGCTGGACAAGGTCCTCACGCGCAACGGCTACAGCCAATACCGGCAGATCACCGCCATCGACCACCTCGGCCAGACCGCCCACTTCAGCGGCGCGCAAACCCTGGGCAACCACAACGCCGTGTACGGCGAACAATGTGTGGCCGCCGGCAACATGCTTGCGGACCGGGGCGTGATCGAGGCGATGGTCGAAGCCTTCGAACACGGCGAAGGTCAACTGGCCGACCGCCTGCTCGCCGCGATGAAAGCCGCCATCGCCGCTGGTGGCGAAGCCGGGCCGGTGCATTCGGCAGCGATGGTGGTGGTCGGCGAACTGACCTGGCCGATCATCAACCTGCGGGTCGACTGGGCGGACAACGATCCAATCGGTCAGCTCGAAAAACTCTGGGATGCCTACCGCCCACAAGTCCAGGACTACATCGACCGCGCCCTCGCCCCGGACAAATCCCCCGGCTACGGCGTCGCCGGAGACGACCGATGAGCAGCAGCCGCGACGTGCTGCAAACCCTGGTGGCGTTCGACACCACAAGCCGCGAATCGAACCTGCAGCTCATCGAGTTTGTCCGCGACTATCTCGCGAGTCTCGATGTGCCTTGTGAACTGATCTACAACGAGCAGCGCAGCAAGGCCAATCTGTTTGCCACGATCGGCCCGGCGGACAAGCCGGGCATCGTGCTCTCGGGACATACCGATGTGGTGCCCGTCGATGGCCAGCCGTGGACCGTTGCGCCGTTCGAACTGACCGAGCGCGATGGCAAGTTGTATGGTCGCGGTACGGCGGACATGAAGGGCTACATTGCTTGCGTGCTTGCCATCGTTCCCTCCCTGGTGAACGCCTCGTTGCGACTGCCGGTGCACATAGCGCTTTCGTACGATGAGGAAGTCGGCTGCCTCGGTGTACGCTCCTTGCTGGCGGAGCTGGAACAACGCCCGGTCAAACCGATGCTGTGCATCATTGGCGAGCCGACCGAACTGAAACCGGTGCTCGGGCACAAGGGAAAACTGGCGATGCGCTGCGATATTCACGGTGAAGCGTGCCATTCGGCGTATGCGCCGCTTGGGGTCAATGCCATTGAGTACGCCGCCGAATTGATCGGTGAGTTGGGACGGATTGGCAACCGACTCAAAGCGTCCGAGCATCACGATGCGCGTTTCGACCCGCCATTTTCCACCGTACAAACCGGTGTGATTTCCGGTGGCAAAGCCTTGAACATCGTCCCGGCCGATTGCCGGTTCGACTTCGAAATCCGCGCGTTGCCCTCGCATGATCCAAGTGAAGTCGCCCAGCAATTGAAAGCTTACGCTGAGCAGCAAGTGCTGCCGCGAATGCGTGCGGTAAGTGAACAGAGTGAGATTCGCTTCAGTGAGTTGTCGGCGTATCCCGGATTGGCAACGGATGCACACAGCGAAGCGGCTGAGTTGATCGCTGCATTTTCCGGCTCCAGGGAATTTGGAACAGTGGCCTTCGGCACCGAGGGCGGCCTGTTCGATGCCGCAGGAATCCCCACCGTTGTCTGCGGACCTGGCAGTATGGATCAGGGCCATAAACCGGATGAGTTCGTCAGCCTCGAACAATTGAACCGCTGCGATGAAATGCTGCAACGAATGCTCGCGTTCATCAGCCTGTAGGAGCCAGCTTGCTGGCGATGGCGCCTTCAAAATCGCCATCGCCAGCAAGCCGGCTCCTACAGGTTGTGTGGTGATGCAACGATCCCGAACACCCCAAATAACCTTGTAGGAGCCAGCTTGCTGGCGATGGCGGTCTCACAATCGCTATCGCCGGCAAGCCGGCTCCTACAGGTTGTGTGGTGATGCAACGATCCCGAACACCCCAAACAACCCTGTAGGAGCCGGCTTGCTGGCGATGGCGGACTAACATTCAACACCTGTGTTGAATGACACTCACCCATCGCGAGCAGGCTCACTCCTACAGGTTTTTCGGCTGCCCGGCGGCCTACTTTTTTTAACGTCTGTACCAACAAAACTACTAATTTATCTATCCCACCCCACCGCACATCATCAACTCCAACAAGAAAAGCGTCGCCCCACGCGGCGCTCACCGAAGTACGTCCACGTACTCAAAATTGCCTTGGAGTCCGTCATGGTTACCGCAGCAACAGCCCCCGCCCCGCTCATCGAAAAACACACCATCGGCTACGTGCCACCCGAAGATCGCCACGGCAAAACCCGTGACCTGTTCACCCTCTGGTTCGGCGGCAACATCGCCCCGCTGCCCATCGTCACCGGCGCCCTTGGCGTGCAGATGTTTCACCTCAACCTGGTGTGGGGCATTGTCGCCATCCTCGTCGGCCACCTGGTCGGCGGCGTGTTGATGGCACTGCACTCGGCGCAAGGCCCGCAGATGGGCATCCCGCAAATGATCCAGAGCCGCGCCCAGTTCGGCTCCCTCGGCGCGCTGCTGGTGGTGCTGATCGCCGGCATCATGTACATCGGCTTCTTTGCCTCCAACATCGTCCTCGCCGGCAAGTCCCTGCATGGCGTGGTCGACAGCGTGCCGGTGCCGGTGGGCATCGTCATCGGCGCCCTCGGCTCCGGCATCATCGGCATCATTGGCTATCGTTTCATCCACGTGCTCAACCGCATCGGCACCTGGGTGCTCGGCGCGGGTATCGTGCTCGGCTTCGGCTACATCTTCACTCACGTGCAGACCGCCGACTTCCTCACACGCGGCAGCTTCAATATCTCCGGTTGGCTCGCCACCGTATCCCTTGCCGCGCTCTGGCAAATCGCTTTCGCGCCTTACGTCTCCGACTACTCGCGCTACCTACCGGCCAACGTGCCCGTCGCCGCAACGTTCTGGACGACATATCTGGGCACCGTGCTCGGTTCCAGTCTTTCGTTCATCTTCGGCGCCGTTGCCGTCCTCGCCACGCCCGTCGGCATGGACACCATGGACGCCGTCAAACTCGCCACCGGCTCCATCGGCCCGTTGATGCTCGTGCTGTTCCTGCTCAGCGTCATCAGCCACAACGCCCTCAACCTCTACGGCGCTGTGCTGTCGCTGATCACCCTGGTGCAAACCTTCGCCTACCGCTGGATCCCCACCGCCAAAAGCCGCGCCTTTCTGTCGATCATCCTCCTCGCCGCCTGCTGCTTTGCCGCCGTCGGCGCCTCCGCCAACTTCATCGGCCACTTCGTCGACATGGTGCTGGTGTTGCTCGTGGTGTTGGTGCC
Source organism: Pseudomonas sp. GT1P32 (assembly GCF_054897805.1). Taxonomy (NCBI): domain Bacteria; kingdom Pseudomonadati; phylum Pseudomonadota; class Gammaproteobacteria; order Pseudomonadales; family Pseudomonadaceae; genus Pseudomonas; species Pseudomonas sp. GT1P32. The sequence continues at coordinate 385,259 of NZ_CM142704.1, read as the reverse complement.
ATGGACCGCGATCAACCTGATCGACTTCTACGCCATCCACAAAGGCCAGTACGACATCAATTCGATTTTCAAAGTCGATGGCGGCATCTATGGCCGGTACAACCCGCAGGCACTGTTGGCGTATGCGATCGGGATCGTGGTGCAGATTCCGTTCATGAACACCCCGCTGTACGTCGGGCCGATTTCGGAGCACATCAATGGGGCTGACCTGTCCTGGCTGGTGGGCCTGATCATCACCTCGCCGCTCTACTACTGGCTGGCCAATCGCGACACCGCGTACAAGCGCCGCCTCTCCACCGGAAAACTGGCCAATAGCCTTTAATCCCCCCACATTTCAACCGCAATAAAAAACCGCATTGATGCGGTTTTTTATTGCTTGATCATATTTTGCAGCTCCAAGAGATTGACTATCACGCACAATGAAAACGCCAATAAAACCTATATTAAAAAATTGACGTGTTTCAGCAACTTTACAACATAAGAAAAACTTGATTGACCTGATTACAAAACTGTAAAGCTGGCGTTGCACTGCGCCAGTGCCGATTCGAAAAAACGACATAGCCTCTCGCCTGATTTTGGTGCATAAATACATAGCCTATTCATATGCATTATTGAAATAAGTTATCTATCTATCTGTTTTTAATGGTGTTTTTTATTGACTACCTACGCATTGTCTTTTGGCACTTTCCTTGTAACCCCCACTCTTTATATTGCTGGCGCGAACTGTTCGAAATTCCTGTTAAAAAAAATGACAGTACCAGGAAGATGTTTGTCTACACTCTTGGTTCTGCGTTTGCGGACCCGAAAAACAAGTTGAACCAAACTGCCGCTTAGTTAGCCAAATAGAGCAACTGTCGGCCTGTGTGGCATGCCGATGGCCATCCGAAATCCGGGTATATGGGGAACTTACCAATGCGTATCAGCATATTTGGTCTGGGGTATGTGGGCGCTGTATGCGCGGGCTGTCTGTCTGCTCGCGGTCATGACGTAATCGGGGTGGATGTCTCGCAAGTCAAGATTGACCTGATCAACCAGGGTAAATCGCCTATCGTCGAGCCCGGCCTGGAACCGCTGCTCGAACAGGGAGTGAATTCGGGGCGGCTACGCGGCAGCAGTAATGTAAAGGCGGCCGTGATGGACACACAGATGTCGTTCCTCTGCGTCGGTACGCCCTGCAAGAAGAATGGCGATCTGGATCTGGTCTACATAGAGTCGGTCTGCCGCGAGATCGGCGAAGCCCTGCACACCAAGGACAGTTGGCATACGGTGGTGGTGCGCAGCACCGTGTTGCCGGGCACCGTGAAGAATGTGGTGATTCCGATACTGGAAGACTGTTCCGGCAAGAAGGCCGGGGTCGACTTCGGTGTGGCGATCAACCCGGAGTTCCTGCGTGAAAGTACGGCGATCAAGGACTACAACTGTCCGCCCATGACAGTGATCGGTGAACTCGACCAACGCAGCGGTGACCTGCTCGCCACGCTCTTTCAAGAGCTGGACGCACCGCTCCTGCGTCGCAGTATCGAAGTGGCCGAGATGATCAAGTACACCTGCAATGTCTGGCACGCGACCAAAGTCACCTTCGCCAATGAGATCGGCAATATCGCGAAGGCTGCCGGCGTGGACGGTCGCGATGTGATGGACGTGGTCTGCCAGGACACCAAGCTCAACCTGTCGCGTTATTACATGCGTCCCGGATTCGCGTTCGGCGGTTCCTGCCTGCCCAAGGATGTGCGTGCGCTGAACTACCGCGCCGGACAACTGGATGTCGAACACCCGCTGCTGGCGTCGATCATGCGCAGCAATGCGGCGCAGGTTCAGCGAGCCTTCGACATCATCACCAGTTACGGCAAGCGGCGTATCGCCCTGCTCGGCCTGAGCTTCAAGGCCGGCACCGATGACCTGCGCGAAAGCCCGCTGGTGGAGTTGGCCGAAATGTTGATCGGCAAGGGCTACGACCTGCACATCTTCGACCGCAACGTTGAATACGCGCGCATCTACGGCGCCAACAAGGACTACATCGAATCGAAGATTCCGCACCTGGCTTCGCTGCTACGCGCTGACCTTGTGAAGGTGATCGACGAGGCGGAGGTGATTGTGCTTGGCAACGGTGACGAGTCCTTCAGAGCCCTCGCGCTTGATGTGCCCGAAGGCAAGCGGGTGGTTGACCTGGTGGGTTTCATGCCACACACCAGTGACGATCAGCTCGAAGGCATCTGCTGGTAAGAACGGCACCGAACTGCAACCCGGGCAATACGGGTTTATCGAACAGGAGTCACGGGTATGGCTGATGCCAGGGATTACTTGCGCGAAGCGGCGGGCTGGCTGTTTTACGTCACCGCGTTGCTGGGGCTTGCATTGCTGCTGCCGCGCTCAGTGTTCGATCCCCAATCCAGGGACTTTCTCCTGTTGCTGGGGGCGGTCGGTATCTGGCGTTATTCGATGGGGGCTGTCCATTACATACGAGGGTTACTGTTCCTTTATCTGGTGTTCCCCTACTACAGACGCAAAGTCACCCGGCTCGGCAGCATTGCCGACCCGTCGCACGTATTTTTGCTGGTCACCAGTTTTCGGATCGAGGCGTTGACCACGGCGCAGGTGTATCGCTCGGTGATTGAGGAGGCCATCGGTTGTGGTTACCCGACCACGGTGGTCTGTTCCATCGTCGAGCTCGCCGATGAATTGCTGATCAAGGCGCTCTGGGACAGCTATACCCCGCCGGAGCAGGTCAAGCTGAGCTTCGTGCGGATTCCCGGCACCGGCAAGCGCGATGGACTGGCCCATGGTTTCCGGGCGATCTCCCGGCACGTGCCGGACGCCGATGCGGTGGTGGCCGTGGTCGATGGCGACACCGTGCTCTCCGCCGGGCTGGTACGTCAGACCGTGCCCTGGTTCAAGCTTTTTCCGAACGTCGGCGGGTTGACCACCAATGAGTTCTGCGAAGTGCGCGGCAGCTACCTGATGAGCGAATGGCACAAGCTGCGGTTTGCCCAGCGGCACATCAATATGTGCTCGATGGCACTGGGCAAGCGCGTGCTGACCATGACCGGGCGGATGTCGGTGTTCCGCGCCCAAGTGGTGACCGATCCCGGCTTCATTCAAGACGTCGAGCGCGATTATCTGCAGCACTGGCGCCTGGGACGTTTCCGCTTTTTGACCGGTGATGACAAGTCCAGTTGGTACAGCCTGATGCGGCTGGGCTACGACACCTTTTATGTGCCCGATGCGGCGATCAACACCGTCGAGCATCCACCGGAAAAGAACTTCATCAAGGCCAGCCGCAAGCTGATGTTCCGCTGGTATGGCAATAACCTGCGGCAGAACTCACGGGCCCTGCACCTGGGTGTGCGGCGGCTGGGCTGGTTCACCTCGGTGGTGCTGCTCGACCAACGCGTATCGATGTGGGCCAGCCTGCTTGGGCCGTCGGTGGCGATCATTGCCAGCCTCAAATACAGCATCGCCTACTTGCTGATTTATGTGCTCTGGATCGGCGTGACGCGCCTGATCCTGAGCCTTCTGTTGCTGGCGTCGGGGCACCCGGTCGGGCCGGCTTATCCACTGATTCTCTATTACAACCAACTGGTCGGCGCGATGGTGAAGATCTATGTGTTCTTCCGTCTCGACCAGCAATCGTGGACGCGCCAGAAAACCAAACTCGACCGTGGGCTGGCGAGCTATCAGCGCTGGTTCAATACCTGGTCGTCGCGGGCCATGACGTTTTCGGCCGGCAGCGTGTTTTGCGCGCTGCTGATGTGGATTGTGTAGTGCAGGTGTCAGGGCCGTGGCAGGCCGTGCCGGATCGGACTCAATCGATGGGAAGGAACGCGTTATGAACACAGCTTTTGTTGCTGTTGATGACAATGTCGTGCACGAGTCGGAGGTGCAGCGTCAGCATGCGCGGCTCACTCTACCGGCGAGGATCAAGTTTCACGGGCCGGACCGGGAGCCGTTCGATTGCGAGCTGATCGACTTGTCAGCTGGCGGATTCAGCCTGAGTCAGCCGGGTACAACGCTGATCGTGGGCCGGCAACACAAAGGCAAACTGGTGTTCCAGGTCGATGCGCTGGGGTTTGCCATCGACGTGGAGTTTGTCGTGCGCTCGATTAACGACGAAGGGCAGCGCATAGGTTGCGAGTTTCAAAACCTGCGCCCTCGTGCGATTTCCGCCTTGCGTTACGTGATCACCTCTTACCTCTCGGGCGGGGTGATCAGCCTGGGTGACATGCTCTCGACCCAGCAACGCGACAACTTCACCAAGCCGCGAAAGCACGAAAGCGGCCACGGCATGGGCATTCTCGCTCGCGTGCGGGCCACCGCGGTAAGCCTGCTGATGTTCCTGGTGGGACTGTTTGCCTTTGGTTATGTGGTGCACCAGTTGTATGGCATTTATTTCGTCACCCATGCCGAATCGGCGCGGGTCAACGTGCCCGGCCAGTTGATCGGCCTGCCGCGCGACGGCAGTGTCAATTCGTTAGTCAAAGTGGGGTCGGTGGTGGCCAAGGGCGCCCCGCTGGCGACCTTTTCCGCCTCGTTGCTGGATGTGATGAAAGGCAACCTGCCGCCCGGACAGGCGACCCCGGAAAACCTTGAGCGCCTGTTCAGCCGAACCCTGCAAGGTTCGTTGACCAGCCCATGCGATTGCCGCGTGGTGTCGCAACTGGTGCCGGACGGCCAGGTCGTCGGCAAGGGCACCACGGTGTATGAGTTGATGCCAATCGACGGTGTGGCAACCATCGAGGCGCGTTTTCCCTACAAGAATTTTGCCAAGATCCAGCCTGGCAAGGCGGTGAGCTTCCAGTTGATCGGCGAAGAACAGCCACGCGCGGGCAAAATCACTGCGGTGGCGCTGGACAACGGCGGCCTGGCCTCGGACCTGCGGGTCACCATTGAGCCTGACAGCCCGTTGCAAACCGATCAGGCCGGACGGCCGGTGGAGGTCAGTATCGAAGACCTGCAAGGCAATGTCTGGGTGCAGAGTGCCTCGGCGGCCAATGCCTGGGTGAAAAACACCTGGGCGAATAAAGTCATGGCGGCCGGAAAATGAACGGCGCATGGCGATCGGGGCTGCGGTTTTCCGCGCTGGCCGCGGCCCTGACAATGATTCATGGGTGCGGCACCCTCCCCGATCAAGGCTTGGCGCGCGAAGCCATGGCGCGCGGCGATTATGAAACGGCTCGCAAGAACTACGCGCCGCTGGCCGAAGAAGGCTATGCCGACGCGCAGGCCGGAATGGGCGACTTGACGGCCTCGGCGGGCGACCCGGCGAGCCTGAAAGAGGCTGAGGGATTGTACCGGCAGGCCGCGCCGGAATCGGTCAAGGCGCAGTCACGTCTGGGCCGCGTGTTGCTGCGTCAGGGACCGACGGATCCCAAGCAAGTGCAAGAGGCCCGGCAATTGCTGGAAGGTGCGCTGGACAAAGGCGAGTTCAGTGCAGTGGTGCCGCTGACCTTGTTGTACCTGGGCTACCCGCAACTGACGCCTGGGGTGGATCCGCAACAGAAGGTCAACGGCTGGCGCGCCCAGGGCATTGTCGAGGCGGACATGGCGCAAATCCTGATTTACCGCAATCAGGGCACCTATAACGCTCACCTGCCGCAGATCGAGCAGATGTGCCGGGCGCGATTGGCGGTACTCGATGCCTGTTATGTGGAGTTGGCCACCATCAACCGGATGCGCGCCCAATCCAAGGCGCAAGCCGACTTGCTGGCGCAGATGCGCCAGGGTTGGCGCGAAGGACGAGTAGCGCCCTTGCGGGTCGAGTCGGTGGCGCGCGTTCTGTCGACACCGACACTCGAAGGCCCGGCCGATCCGCAAAGCGCCCAACGCCTGCTCGAGGAACTGGCACCCGAGTATCCACCGGCCTGGACCAGCCTGGCTCGGCTGATCGACGACTACCCCGCCCAAGGCGATGCGCCGCAATTGCTCTCGGCCTTGCAGCGCGGGCGCGAAGCGGGCGATCCACGGGCGGAACTGTTGACCGGGCGCCTGTATTACCTCGGCAAATGGCTGCCGCAGGATCCGCGTCTGGCGCAAGAGCACCTGCTCAAGGCGGCCGCCGCCGGTGAAGTCGGGGCGCATTACTACCTCGGCCAGTTGTACCGGCGCGGTTATCTGGGCCAGGTCGAACCACAGAAAGCGCTGCAACACTTGCTGCTGGCAGCCCGCAACGGTTCGCCCAATGCCGACCTGGCGCTGGCGCACATGTTTTCCGACTCACGCGGGGTCAAGGTCAATCGAATCAATGCTTTTGTCTTTGCGCAACTCGCGCAACGCCAGGGCGTGGTAAATGCGGGGCCAGTGCTGTCGGCCGTGCAGTCGGGGATGACCCCGGCAGAGAGGAAAATCGCGCAGCCCTTACTTGAGGAAGAAGCTCAGGCCCGTCTGACGGGCGCGGCTCTCGCCAGGCTGCAAACTCCGGAAAATGGACAGGACTTACTATGAAACAAGCACTGTTGGCAGGTTATGGTCTGGGAGTTTCGCTGATGTGCAGCGCCGGTCTGGTGCTGGCGGCGGAAGTGGCGCCGAAGAATTTCGGCCTGGATGTGAAGATTACCGGTGAGTCGCAGGACGACCGGGACCTGGGCACTGCACCCGGTGGCACCCTCAACGATATTGGCCTCGACCTGCGCCCCTGGGCCTTTGGCCAATGGGGCAACTGGAGCGCCTATGTGATGGGCCAGGCGGTAGCGGCGACCGACACCATCGACACCGACACCGTGAACAACGGCGTCGACGACAGCAACACCCGTGAAGCGGATGACAGCTACCTGGCGCTTCGCGAGTTCTGGGTCGATTATTCGGGCATCACGGCCTATCCGGGCGAGCATCTGCGTTTGGGTCGCCAGCGTCTGCGCGAGGACAGCGGCGAGTGGATGGACACCAACATCGAAGCGCTCAACTGGACCTTCGAAACCACATTGCTGCGCAGCCACCTCGGCGCCGCTCAACGTTTTTCCGACTACCGCACCGACCTGGACGACCTGGCGCCGGAAGACAAAGACCGTTCCCATGCCTTCGCCGACATCTCTACGCAATGGACGCCCAATAATTGGGTCGGTCTGCGTGTACATCACTCGGAAGACAGCGGCAATCTGCCGGATCCCGGTGAACAGCTCGATGCACTCGACAAAACCACCACCGGCAGCCTGACCTGGGTCGGCCTTGAAGCGAACGGTGACGGCTACAACTATCGCTCGACGATGCCGCTCAATTACTGGATCAACGCAACCTGGCTGACCGGCGATCGCGACAACCTCAACAGCGTGATCGTCCCTTCCGGTAATCGAATCGCGACGGGCCACACCAGCGGCGACGTCAATGCCTGGGCCGCGGACCTGGGCTTGCGCTGGAACATCGATGACGCCTGGCGCGTCGGTGCTGCCGCCGCCCGTGGCGATGGCGGCGGCAACGACCAGGAGAACCAGTTCCAGCAAACCGGCCTGCAAAGCAACCGCTCCAACTACACCGGCACGCGCTCACGCGTACACCGCTTCGGCGAAGCCTTTCGCGGTGAACTGAGCAACCTCCAGACCGCGACGCTGTTCGGCGCCTGGTCGTATCGCGAGGACTACGACGCCAGCCTCGTCTACCACCGTTTCTGGCGGGTCGACGACCAGACGGAAACCGGCGACGACGGGATCATCAATGCGGCGCTGGTGGACGGCGAGAAGGACCTGGGCCAGGAAGTCGATCTGGTCATGACCAAGTACTTCAAGCAAGGCCTGTTGCCCGCGAGCATGGTGGATTGGGTCGACGAACCTTCGGCACTGATCCGCCTGCGCCTGGGCGTGTTCTTCCCCGGTGACGCCTACGCCAACGACACCGATTCGAGCATGCACCGGGCGTTCATCGATTTCATCTGGAAAATCTAGAACCCGGTGGTTGCCCGCGCTGAAACCATCGCGGGCAACGGCACATTGATCACAACCGGCTGCCTTTTGGATGAGTGAGACTTATGGACCGTGTCGTCAAGATAGGACTGATGCTCGCCGCAATGCTGTTGGTGCAGACGGCAGGTGCCAGTGCGGCAGGTGACCTCCTGATACCGCGCTACAGCATCAGCGAGGCTCCGGGAAAACCGTTGCTGATCAAGGAACCGAAAATGCCCGACCTGTCTGGCTATACCGCCGAGGCAGTCGCCGCGAAGATTGCCTACAAGCCCGCCGGCCGTGCCTTGATCCAGCCGATGCTCAAGGAGAACGCGCTCGACGAGTTCATCGGCGGCCAGGACCGCTTCAAGGAATGGGTGGTGCGCCAGAAGCAAATGCCCGTGGCGATCTTCATCGACCGTGGCTACATGAGCCTGACGCAACTGGCACGCAGCTTGCCGCAGACTGCCTTGCGCGAAACCGCGCCGGGGGTGTTTCTGGCGCGCTTGCCGATCGTCATTCGTCCCGGCGGGACGCTGCATATCGACAAGTCGGTCAAGGAATTGCGCTTGTCCCAGGACGGCGGTTCGTTCCTGGTCAACGACGGCAAACTGTTCATTACCGATACCAAGGTCAGCGCCTGGAGCGAGAAAGACGACAGCCCGGCCTGGTTCAAAAAAGAGGAAACGTTTCGCCCGTTCCTGATTTCCTGGGGCGGCACCGAGACCTACATCGTCAACAGCACCATCACCAGCTTCGGCTACACCGAGAGCAAGAGCTATGGGGTGAGTATTTCCCAGTACAGCCCGAGCATGGCGCCGAAGATGAAGCGCAAAAAACCGACCGGCTGGCTGATCAATTCGCAGTTCATCGACAACTATTTCGGCTTCTATTGCTACGAGGCCGACGACGTGGTGATTCTGCGCAACACCTATCGCGCAAACATCGTATATGGCATCGACCCGCACGACCGTTCGCGCCGGCTGATCATTGCCCATAACGATGTCTTCGACACCCACAAGAAGCACGGCATCATCCTCTCGCGCGAGGTCAACGACAGCTGGATCATCTACAACCGCACCTACAACAATCATCTGTCGGGCATCGTCCTGGACCGTTCCAGCGTCAATAACCTGCTGGCCTACAACGAAACCTACAAAAACCGCTCCGACGGCATCACCTTGTACGAGAGCGGCAATAACCTGATCTGGCGCAACCGCGCGGCGGACAATGACCGACACGGGATCCGCGTGCGCAACAGCACCGGCGTGCGCCTGTATGAAAACGAGCTGATGGCCAACGCCCTGACCGGGATCTATGGCCACACCAAGGATTTGCGTGGCACCGACCGCGATCTCAAGGAAGACCCTTACGAAGCCAAACTGTCGCTCACCGTGGTCGGCGGCAAGTTGATCGGCAACGGTTCCAGCCCCATCGCCGTGTTTTCACCCTCGCGCCTGGAACTCTATGACTTGACCTTTCTCGCGCCGCAGAAACAGGACGGCCTGGCCTTCACCGGTTTGCTGGGGGACGTTCAGGGCGACTTGATGGACATCCTCCTGCGCCGCCACGCCGCCGCGTTGATTCTGCCCGAGACACTGTGAGGAGCCTGCCGATGAACACCTTTCATGGATTTGCCGCGCTTGGCCTGCTGTCCATGTCGATGGGGGCACAGGCACAGCCGCAGTATTCGGCCGAGGCCTGCTGTCAGCTGTGCCCGCAAGCGGCGCAGGCAACCTATTACGAACCACCGGAACTGAAAAACTACGCGACGCTGGTGGAGGCCAAGGACCAGTGGCTGTTTCGCACCCGTAGCGATTTGCGCACTGACTTCGGCCTCGACGAGAGCGGCTACAAAGCCCTCAAGCGCCTGCGCGACGGGCTCGCCCAGCGCGGCGTCGAACTGGTGTTGGTGATGCCACCCAGTCGCGGCCTGCTGCACGCCGACCGCCTGACGCCGCTGGAACTGGCCAGCTTCGATCAGGCCAGGGCTAGGCAGAACTACCTGCAAACCCTGGACCGAGTGCGCGGCCTGGGCATTCTGGCACCCGACTTTGCCAACCTGCTGAGTTCGCCACAGCCCGCCGGGCAGCCCTTCTACTTCAAGGGCGATCACAACTGGACGCCCTATGGCGCCGACCGCAGTGCCCAATTGGTGGCCCAGACACTCAAGGGCAACGATGTGCTCAAGGCGTTGCCGCATCAGCTCTTCGCCAGCCAACCGGCCGGCCTGTTGGGGCGCTCGGGCACGCTGCAAAAAGCCGCCGCACAGATCTGCGGCAACGGCTATGCGGCGCAGTATGTGACCCGTTATCAAACCCGCGCCCAAGGCGATTCCAAGGGTCCGGCCAAGGTCGCATTGATCGGCACCAGCGCCAGCAGCGAGCTGTTCAACTTTCCCGGTTTCCTCGAACAATATCTGGAGACGCCGGTCCGCAACTTCAGCGTACCGGGCGGTGGCTACGATGATTCGTTGATCGCCTACCTGCTCGGCGACGACTTCCAGAACGCCCCGCCGGCGGTGCTGGTGTGGGAAACCGACAATCTCGACAGCCTTGGCAAACCCAGCTTCTACCGCCAGGCAATGGCGGCGCTGAGCGATGGCTGCGACAACCAGTCCCCGCTGCTCAAAAGCCAGGCGACCCTGCACAGCGGGCGCAATCAAGTGTTGTTCAACGGCAGTGGCGGCAACGTATATCCGATCAAGGGCAATCGTTATCAGGTCGACCTCAAGTTCGCGGATCCCGGCGTGCGTCTGTTGAACGCGACCCTGACCTACCTGAACGGTCGCCAGGAAAACCTCAGCTTGAGCCGTTCGCCGACGGTCAATACCCAGGGCCGATTCGCCTTCGAGCTGCGCGGCGACGGGGACTGGGGCGAACAGACGCTTCTTTCCATGGACGTGCAACCGCCGCCGGGAATGACCACCACAGGGCTTTCGACCCGACTGTGCGTCAAACCCGCCATCACGGCGGCACCGGCCCTGCGCACCGCGCAGACGGAGGAAAACTGATGCGCCCGGCACGCTGGGCCGCCATTGGCGTGGCCCTCATTCTGATGGGGTCGATCATGCAGGCGACCGCACAACTTCGCCCACCGCAGGGCTATTACGCGCCGGCCACAGAGAAAAAGGGCGACGCACAGAGCTGTCCGGCGACGCCCAAACCCTATACCGGCGACCTGTTGATCCCCAGCAAATACGAAGGCTCGGGCAAGGCCCGGGATCAGCTCAACGCAGAGTCCAACAAACGCTACAAAGAAATGTCCGGCGATATCAACGAACTGGAAAAAGGCGTCAACAAACAAGTCGCCGCCTACTTACGGGTCGGCCGCCCAGGTCATGTGGACTGCACGTTGAGCTGGCTGGGCGATTGGGCCAAGGCGCAGGCGCTGCTGAGTACCACCTACACCCACACCGGCAAATCGATGCGCAAATGGGCGCTGGGCAGTATTTCTTCGGCGTACCTGCGGCTCAAGTTTTCGCGCTCACAGCCATTGAAGGGCCGTGAAGCGCAGACCCGTCCCATCGAAGCCTGGATCGGCAAGCTCGCCGAACAGGTGGTGCGGGACTGGCGCGACCAACCGCTGGACCGTCTCAACAATCACCAGTATTGGGCAGCATGGTCCGTCATGGCGGCTTCGGTGGTGGTTGACCGGCGCGACCTGTTCGACTGGTCGGTCGCACAGTTTCGCATCGGCGCGTCCCAGGTCGATGCCGACGGGTACTTGCCCAACGAATTGGGCCGCGATACCCGCGCACTGGCTTACCATAACTACGCGATGGGGCCGCTGATGATGATCGCCTCCTTCGCCCAAGCCAACGGCGTCGATCTGCGCGAAGAAAACCACGGCGCCATGCGGCGTCTGGCGACGCGCGTGGAAGAAGGCATCAAGAATCCAGGTTTGTTTGAACGCAAGACCGGCCACAAGCAAGCACTCGAGGACCTCAACGAGGACGGCAAGTTTGCCTGGCTGGAACCGTACTGCGCCCTATACGACTGCTCGGCGGAAACCAACCGCTGGCGCCAATCGGTTGAACCGATGAAAAACTACCGCCTGGGCGGCGACATCACCCAGCTGTTTGCTGACCAGAAAGACTAGGTGCAACAGCCGGCACGCCCTGATTGCGGCCACATTGAATTGAGCTTGTGTTTCAAATAATGGAAGGCAGTCCTTCGCTGTTCGAAGCGCCTTCATATCGAACGATGAAGGTGCGGGAGGAAAGAAAAATGATTCCAGTCATTCTGTCCGGGGGCAGTGGTTCCCGGTTGTGGCCATTGTCACGCAAGTTGTATCCCAAACAATTCCTGAGCCTGGCCGGCGAAGGATCACTCTTTCAGCAAACCCTGCAGCGCCTGGCGTTCAACGGTATCGGCAAACCGATCGTGGTGTGTAATCAGGAGCATCGCTTTCTCGTCAACGAACAACTTGCCGCCATCGGCTGCAAGCCGCAGGCGATCCTGCTCGAACCCTTCGGCCGCAACACCGCACCGGCGGTGGCGCTGGCAGCCCTAAAGCTGATTGCCGAAGGCCGCGATGAGCTCATGTTGGTCCTTCCGGCCGACCATGTGATCAGCGACGTCCCCGCCTTGCGCGCCACACTGGAACACGCAGAGGAAGAGGCGCTCAAAGGCAATCTGGTGTTGTTCGGCATTCCGGCGACACGTCCGGAAACCGGCTTCGGCTACATCAAGGCCGACTGCAGCGATGCTGGCGCCCATGCCTTCAAGGTCGAGCAATTCATCGAAAAACCCGACCAGCAAACCGCCGCCGAATTTGTCCGCTCCGGCGAATACTTTTGGAACAGCGGCATGTTCCTGTTCCGTGCCAGCCGCTACCTCGAAGAGCTGCGCACTCACGAACCGGACATGTACGACACCTGCGTGATGGCCCTGGAACGTAGCCCCAGCAACGAAGGCGTGACCAGCATCGATCGCGTCACCTTCGAATGCTGCCCGGACAACTCCATCGACTACGCGGTGATGGAACGCACCAGCCGCGCCTGGGTCGTCCCGCTCAGCGCCGGCTGGAGTGACGTCGGTTGCTGGTCTTCGCTGTGGGATGTGCACGAAAAGGACGCCGACGACAATGTGCTCAAGGGCGACGTCGTCAGCTTCAACAGCCGCAGTTGCTTCGTCCATGGCAGCAGCAAACTGGTGACCCTGCTCGGGGTGGAAAACCTCGTCGTGATAGAAACCGAAGATGCACTGATGGTCGCGCACCGCGACACCGTGCAGGACGTGAAAAAACTGGTGAACGCGCTCGACGCCCAAAATCGTTCGGAAACCCAGAACAACTGCGCGGTGTATCGCCCCTGGGGCAGCTACCACTCGGTGGACAACGGCATCCGCCACCAGGTCAAGCACATCACCGTCAAACCGGGTGCGCAATTGTCCCTGCAAATGCACCACCACCGCGCCGAACACTGGATCGTGGTCTCGGGCACAGCCCAGGTAACGTGCAATGAAAAGGTCTTCCTGCTGACGGAAAACCAGTCCACCTACATTCCGATTGCTTCGGTGCATCGGTTGGCCAACCCCGGGAAAATTCCGTTGGAGGTGATTGAGGTGCAGTCCGGGAGCTATTTGGGTGAGGACGATATTGAGCGGTTGGAGGATGTTTATGGGAGGAATCAGCAGGTCAAGAATTGAGCCCATTCAGTAACCCCACCGGACATTATGAAGAGGTTATCAATCGAATAGTAACTTGTCGAATGCATTTTGAGTGGTTACGCTGAGCCTTATCAATCCAGGCTTTAGTGGACACCCTCATGAACAGCACTCCCCGTGGACCGGCCCTCTTCGTCGCCGACGCCGCCGCTCTCGATTTCCTGAACTCGATAGCAACGCCGGTCGATGAACCCGTCGACTGGATCGACGACGGCAACGGCTGGCTTGACTGGCTGAAACAATCGGGCTGGGTGGAAGACGAGATACTGCAACGGCTTCAGGCACAAGCGATGCCTGGCGAGCTGGAAACCGTCGCAGCGCAGGCACGGTCATTGCGCGAATGGTTTCGCGGCTTTGTCCTGAAATACAAAGGTAAACCGCTTGAAGCCTCGGCCCTGACAGAGCTAGAGGCCTTGAATCGCCTTCTCGAACGGGACGAAAAGTACACCCAGATCACGCTGCAGGACGGCGAAACACCCAAGCTCGCCTGGGAAACGAAACGCCGCTGGCGCAGCCCTGATTCCCTCCTGCTGCCACTGGGCGAAGTGCTCGCGCAGTTCGTCAGCGAGGAAGATTTCACCAACGTGAAATGTTGCGAAGGACCGAGCTGCACCCTGATGTTCGTCGACCACACCCGTGGCAGAAAACGCCGCTGGTGCAGCATGGCGGTCTGCGGCAACCGAGCGAAAGCAGCGGCCCACCGCGAACGGCAAAAGAAAGTCATCGATGCTTGAGGGCGAAAAACAATAACCTATCAAAATCATTTTGACAGGTTACTTTGTTCGTGCCAGATTTAATCTCGAAAACCGGCTTGATCTCATCCATGCGGTTACGAGGCCAATCATCATGACCAGCACCACTGCACCCATCCGCTACACATTTGCCGACGTCGACGGCGTCCGCGTCTTCTACCGGGAAGCAGGAGAACCGGCCAAGCCGACCCTCCTTCTGCTCCATGGCTTTCCCAGCTCATCCCACCAATTCCGCCAACTCATCCCGTTGCTGTCGGCACACTTCCACATCATCGCCCCGGACCTGCCCGGGTTTGGATTCACCGAAGTGCCTGCCGAGCGCAAATACGCGTACACCTTCGACGCGCTGGCAGAAACGCTGGGGCATTTCGTCGAGACCCTGGGACTGAAACGCTACGCGATGTACGTCTTCGATTACGGCGCACCGACCGGCCTGAGACTGGCAGTCAAATACCCCGAAAGAATGACCGCGCTGATCTCGCAAAACGGCAACGCGTATCTGGAAGGACTGGGCGATGCCTGGGCACCGATCAAAGCCTACTGGGCAGAACCGTCGGCTGAGAATCGCCAGGTCATCGCCGACGCAGTCCTGCACCTGGAAGGCACGCGCTGGCAATACGAACACGGCGTCAGCACGCCAGAGCTCATCGCTCCCGAGTCCTACACCCTCGACGCACTGCTATTGGAGAGGCCGGGCAACAAGGACATCCAGCTCGACCTGTTCCTGGACTACGCGAACAACCTCAAACGCTACCCGGACTTTCAGCGCTTCTTCCGTGAGACCCAACTGCCGACCCTGGCCATCTGGGGCCAGAACGACCCCTTCTTCATCCCGCCTGGCGCAGAAGCCTTCAAACGCGACAACCCCAATGCCGTAGTCGAACTGCTCGACACCGGACACTTCGCCCTGGAAACGCACGTCGACTACATTGCGAAGCGAATCATCGAAGTGATCGGTCACGCCGCATAAAGCAATCACAGGCGGACGCAACAATGCGCCCGCCTACACCGCCCCCCTGTAGGAGTGAGACCGGCTTGCCGGCGATGAGGCCCTAACATTCAACACCAACATTCACTGTCACACCTTTCAGCCCACCCGATTTCACAAACCTGACATCCGAAAAACGCGTAGGAATTCACCTTTTGTAACGAGGGAGTTTATTCCCAATAAGCAGCGAATCGCCCCCAAAACCTGCCCCCGATTTCCCAAGGCACTCCATACCGCCCGGATTACCGCGAAAGCCCCGTAAACAGTGGCATTAAGCCTTGTCGCAACAAACACCAAAGCGTCCTACAGCCCGGTTGTGAGCGCCAAAATCGCAGCTTATAGTTTCCCCCGTCGCTGCCATTGTCGGTGACCGGGATTCGCAGCCCAAAAGAGAAGACACCGAAGACCGCCAGACCCGCGCAGCCGACCCCCGTCGGCAAACGAGTAATGGCGATTGTGATTCATCTTTCTAGGACTACATCCATGTCGACCCAACATCCACCCCGCCGCTTCACCCCCATGTCCCAATTCGCCACCGACTACCCCGTACTAGTCATCGACAGCCACGCCCCAATCCGCGAACTGCACAACGTCGTCAGCGAACGCCTGAACGCCGTCCTCCCCTACCTCCAGCTCATGGGCTGCACCAGCCTCCCCGACTACGCCGAAAACGACATCAACACCGTCGCCAACATCGCCCGGATTTTGCTCCAGGACGTGAGTGATGTTTTTCGAGTCATAGAGCAGCGTGGATTTGAGGCACCCAAGGGTCACTGACCCGCTTTGAACCGCAGCAACACTCGTCGCTGCGGTAATTTCTCACTTGAACACAAGCCGTAATGGTCGCTTGCTTTTCAGTGAAAGTTTTTAAGGGGGCGTCGCAGATTGCTATCGGATAGAAGTATTGAAAAGAGGACAGGTTCATTTATTCAAACATATCTGTCTATTTTTTTGCCATATCAACAAGTTAACAGATAATTTTTGCTTTAAATTTCCACTTACCGTGCCTGGGTAACCGCATTTTTCAGACCCTGGAGCCCTCCCTCCCCAACACTACTCCCTGGCTAGACAAACCCTCTGCTTTGCAATAACTTGCGACTACGGTACTGGCAAATTGATGCTGGTCGACGTATCTACAGCATTGGGGAAATACATGGACGGTCGCAGCAGATTCAAATTTTCAGCGGCAGAAAGGACTATAGAGATAGAAGGATCTGAGGCTTTCGTGAGCCAGCAAATTGCCGAAATGAGAGAGGTGATATCTTTCTTTATCACTCAGGAACCTACCCCTTCCAGTTCGCAACCGATGGTTACGGTTACCGACGTCAAGACTACCGAAACCATAACTGCCTCCATCAGCCAAATCAGTGAGCGTCAGCCCCTTGGCATAGAAGCGTTCCCTAACACCTTCGACTCTCTAGATGGAGCAGTGAAACTCATCGCCGAGATCCCTGGCGATAGCAAAAAAACATCAACCAGAAATGCCGCCCTGATGTACGGATATGCCTGCAGCCTCCAAGGGAGGGATACCTACCCCAGTGATGAAGTGCGCGATATTTGCTTAAATCATGGCTTCCTCGATAACGCCAATTTCTCAAAGTCATTTGACGACAAAAAGCTATTTATCATTGGAGGTGTAAGAGGTGGTAAGAAAACACTAAAACTCACAATGGCCGGTAAAAAACTTGCTCTACAGCTCATAGAAGAAATTGAAGCAAATGCCAATTAAGGAGTTACTAAAGCGAGAGCACCCAGAGATACTAGTCGAGCATTTATACAACTCCTACAAAGAAATAGAAAGAAACTATCAACTTGCCAACTGGAAAACAAGTGAATTAGATGCCGGGCATTTTGTAGAAACTGCCTTGCGGATTATTGAGCAAAAATTACTGGGCACTCATACCCCCCTCTCAACAAGCTTTGGTTCATTTAGTCAAAATACTCTGGCTAAATTTGAAAACGCACTAGGTCACGAGTCATACCGCATACTCGTCCCCCGCACACTTTATAGTGTGTACTGCATACGAAACAAGCGCGGAGTAGGACACATCGGGGAAATATCCCCCAACCAACTTGATGCAACTTATATTTTACATTCCACAAAATGGGTTTTAGCCGAGTTTGTACGCCTAGCTTCCTCGCTATCACCCGACGAAGCAAACACCCTCATCCATCAAGTAATAGAGCGCAAAGTTGATACCATCTGGGACGATGGTGAAACATTCATGATTTTAAAAACCAAAATCAGGGCACAAGACAAAATATTATTAGTTCTTTATAAAAAAGACAACTTAGCCGATTTGGAGGTACAAAAAACAATAGAATATAAAAACACATCGACCTTTAGAAAAATCCTAACCACACTGAAAAAAGAACGACTTATCGACTACACCTTAGACAAACGCTGCAAGCTTTCCCCCTTGGGTAGTAAAAGAGCTGAAGAAATTCTCTCATCAAATGCATAATAAACAAGGGAAACGCACAAAATTAAGAACCATTAGAGTTCGACAATGAGGTGCAAAAACAGAAAACCTGAATAAAAATTGACATATCTACTCTTTAAATTCTGGCTAAGCTGCTGTTGACCCTATAACCGCCAAAATCAGCGAGCAACTACGGATGGTCAATTTGTGCCAATAGTATAGACGCAGCCGCAAAGCTAAGTGAGTTTGTCGAGGACGTATTGTTTGAACCAAGCTGGCTGGGTATCCGAGACTATATCTATATCTTCCCCTTCTGTTATCTCAGCAATTTGGGCAAAGCTGGAATCGCCATCTTGAGAGTTATCAAAGATGTAAGCCCGATTAGACACCAAAATAGCATCAGACAAATTTTCCAGAGATCGCTTATAGCGGGACCGGATCTTGTCCAGCGGAACATCGTGGCCACCAATCGAGGCACGATAAGCAACCCGAGCCACATTGATTTCAGCATCTGCCGTAGCTACGTAATAAACATACACCCGGTATCCGGCCAACCGCGCTTGCTGCAGCAACTCTATCTTGCTGACATCTGACATTACGGTTTCGAAGGTGAAGCTCGCGAGCTCCTGGATAAGTGACACACGGATGAAATCCGAAAGCACTGAGGCAATGTACGAATCAATCTGCCGTGAAGGAAAAACAAGCATACTGTCTTCAATGAACAGATCTTCGATCTTTGCCAGGGACTTAGGTTGCTTAGCGAGGAACCCGCTAGCGCGTAGAAAAGAGACCGCTCGTTCAACATAGGTCTGAAGCTTGAACTGTGCGAAATCGAACGCACCAGCCTCACGAATACCTAGCTCAACGGCATCCGGATTGATGTAGTTTACGAGCAGATGAGCGGGGACTTTCGAATTGAACGTGCTTTTTCCACTGCCATTCGGCCCCGCGAAAATCCTGACCCTAGGTGTACTCAAGCTTGCAACTGAGGAACGAGTTCCCCCTGCCGAGTCTTTTTGACCTTCAGTCGAGTGCCGGCCTTGATCGTCCCGTAGGTCTCGACCGAGCGAAGTACCACAGTCCCGGCGCTAGAGACTTTCACCAAATTCCCCTCGCGAACCACAAGCACGGCCTCCCCTTTTGAAAGCGCAACATTGTAGGCATCTCTGAATGCTTTGGCTGCAATCGAAGGTATCGCGGACTCCTGGGCGACTATTTGCGCCTCAGTCTTGGGCTGCTTTTCTCTCTTTCGAGACATATCTGACTCCGGATCACGCCTAGTACATTAAGCCAACAATTATCATACATCCTGACGAGCGTCGAGCGCTGAGCTGCTTCTGACCAAGCAGGTTCCAAAGTCATTCTTGAGAGGATGTTTCGCAGCTCATCTCGGGGAGTTTTTGGACCGCGCGACCATTCGAGAATCAGTTAGTAGCCCCGGCTCCACTCACGCAGGGCCCACAAGGAGTGTGACCGCTATCTGCCGTCCCGCTATCCACCCCTTTAAGAAGCAAGTCAGCATCTGGATCCGCATCTGTGGCTTCAGGTGCGGGTTCGCGAGAAGCGGACAGGCGGTTGTGGTTCCCGGTTGCGTACCCACAAACCAGTTCAGTAAGAGTTTTCAGCCCAGCAGTCCGACTGTCTTGAGCAACTTGTACAATCCATCAGGCACCAACGGCGCTTCATCAGTAAACCTCGCTAAAGGAAGCCACTTCGCAACGAAGGCCGCACCATCGCTTTCTTGAGCATTCAAGTACGACAACTCATAGACACTGGCATCCACAAACTTCGCGTCGTACACCTGCACGATTTCGTGCCCTGGTGTGCCGTTATACGTAAAGAGGCTTTCAAGCGTGCCGAGCAAGCGAACATCGGTGATGGGTAAACCGAGCTCTTCCTGTACTTCTCGTACAACGGCTTGGGCACTGGTTTCGCCGAATTCGATACCGCCACCGATTGGGCGGAAGAATGGCTTTTCAGTGATGGGGTCGCGGGCTTCGTTGACCAGTATCTTGCCATCGTGATGGAAGATGCAGAGTGCGAGGGGGCGGATGCGGGGTGTGGTCATGATGTGAAGTCCATTTACTTTGAAAATTCCTGAAGCAGCTGCTTCCATTCGGCATGGGTGTTGGTCGCGGACGCAACCTTGGCAGCTGCTACAGGTTGGCGTCCGCTTTTGATATCAGAAGTTGGCCGGAGTGTTGGCGCTGATGATTTCCGCCTCATCCTGGCCGATGTTGCGGAACTTGTGCGGCAAGGTTGTCGGGAAGTAATAGCCGTCCCCCGCATTGAGCACACTGATTTGCCCATCAACCGTCAGCTCAACAGTGCCACGAGTCACAAGCCCACACTCCTCGCCTTCCGAGTGCACAATTGGCTCTTCCCCCGAACTCGCCCCAGGCGCGTATTGCTCGCGCAGCAAGCGCATCTGCCGGCTCGGCACTGAAGCGCCAATCAGCAACAACCGCAGCCCATGACGCCCGAGATCCGGCTGTTCATTGGCACGGAAAACGTATTGATGTTCACGCGGCGGCTGATCAAAGGTAAAGAAGTCCGCCAAGGACATGGGGATGCCTTCGAGCAGTTTTTTCAGGGAGCTGACGGAGGGACTGACGCGATTCTGTTCGATCAGGGAGATGGTGGCATTGGTGACGCCGCTACGCCGGGCCAGCTCGCGCTGGGACAGTTTGTAGCTTTCGCGTACTAATTTGAGTCGTGAGCCCGTGTCCATGACAGCCTTATGCGAGAAAAACTTAAGGGTTATGGGGGTGGATGGCGGGCGACTTTTGGCCGCGAAAGTACCGCTTCCCTGTCCCGTAATTGTGAAAGGCGGGTATTAAATCACGTTTGGGGGTGTTGCTGTAGGCGCATGGTTATTGGTGATGGTGGTGGGTCAGTTGGCATTGATGGGGAACCGGATGGCGTCATCGCGAGCAGGCTCGCTCCCACAGTTTTTGACCTCTGCTGCACGTACATTTTGTGCCTGCCATGGATCCAATGTAGGAGCAGAGCTTGCTCGCGAAGGCGGTGTGTCAGGTGGCATCGATGTCGGATGTGCCGCCGTCTTCGCGAGCAAGCTCTGCTCCTACAAGGGTTGTGTTGGGTTAGATGCCGAAGCGGTCGCGAAGCGCGTAGTACGCGGCGCCCATGGCGGTGAGCGGGGCCTGGAAGGTGCGGCCGCCGATCATTGGCATGTGCGGCAAGGATGCGAAGGCATCGAAGCGTTCAGCGTCGCCGCGGATCATTTCCGAGATCAGTTTGCCGGCCAGGTGCGAGCAGGTGACGCCGTGGCCGCTGTAGCCCTGCATGTAGTAGGCGTTTTTCTCGATGCGACCGAATTGCGGCATGCGCGACATGGTCAGCAGGAAGTTGCCGGTCCAGCGGTAGTCGATCTTCACGTCCTTCAGTTGTGGGAAGGTCTTGAGGATTTTCGGTTTGATCAGTTGCTCGATGTCATCCGGCTCGCGCGCGCCGTAGACCACGCCGCCGCCGTACAGTAGGCGGTTGTCAGCGGTGAGGCGGTAGTAGTCGAGCAGGTAGTTGCAGTCTTCGACGCAGTAGTTGTTTTTGATCAGGCTGCGCGCAACCTTTTCCGACAACGGCTCGGTGACGACGATTTGCGAGCCGCACGGCATGCTTTTGGCGGTCACGCGATTGTCGAGGCCCTGCGGCAGGTAGGCGTTGCCGGCGATCAACAGGTATTTGGCGCGGACCACACCTTTGGCGGTGCGCACGGTGATCGGTTCGCCGTAGGTGATTTCCACCGCCGCCGATTGTTCGTAGATTTTGCCGCCCAGGCCGATGATGGCCGAGGCTTCGCCGAGTGCCAGGTTCAGCGGGTGGATGTGGCCGCCCTGCATGTCGAGCAAGCCGCCGACGTAGTTGTCGCTGCCGACTTCGCGCTTGATGTCCGCGGCATCGAGCATTTTCAGGTTCTTGTTGCCGTAGCGTTCCCAGCTGCTCTTCTGCTCGGCCAGGCCTTTGAGCTGCTTTTTGTTCAGCGCAGCGAAGATGCCGCCCGGCTTATAGTCGCACTGGATGTCGTAGTGTTGTATGCGCTGACGAATGATGTCGGCGCCTTCGAAGATCATGCTGCCGAGGACTTCAGCGGTTCTGTCGCCGTAGCGCTCTTCGATGACATCGACGTCGCGACTGTAGGAGTTGACCAGTTGGCCGCCATTGCGACCGCTGGCGCCGAAACCGACTTTGGCGGCTTCGAGTACGGTCACGCTGTAGCCGGCTTCGGCGAGGAACAGGGCCGAGGACAAACCGGTGTAGCCGGCGCCGATGATGCAGACGTCGCAATCCACCGCTTGTTCCAGCACCGGGAAGTCGCCGGTGAAGTTGCGGGTTGCGGCGTAGTAGCTGTTTACATGAGTCTGTTTCATAGGTTTCTCCGATGGCCGCTGGCATGTGCCGGCGGCCGCCGTTGTAGAAGTATTAGAGCTTGATCCAGGTCGCTTTGAGTTCGGTGTATTTGTCGAACGCGTGCAGCGATTTGTCCCGACCGTTACCCGACTGCTTGTACCCGCCGAACGGCGCGGTCATGTCGCCGCCGTCGTACTGGTTGACCCAGACGCTGCCGGCGCGCAAACCGCGGGCGAAGGTGTGGGCCTTGCTCAGGTTGCTGGTCCAGACACCTGCGGCCAGGCCGAAGATGCTGTCGTTGGCGATGGCCAAGGCTTCTTCAGCGGTATCGAAGGTGATCAGCGACAGCACCGGGCCGAAGATTTCTTCCCGGGCGATGGTCATGGCGTTGGTCACGCCGTCGAAAATCGCCGGTTCCACGTACAGGCCGCCGGTGGCTTCGAGGGTGCGGCTGCCGCCCGCGATCAGTTGCGCGCCCTGGTCTTTGCCGACCTGGATGTAGCGCAACACGTTGTCCAGTTGACGCTGATCGACGACCGCGCCGACGGTGGTTTGCGGGTCCAAAGCATGCCCTGGTTTCCAGGCTTGCAGCGCTTCCACCAACAGCGGAATGAACTGCTCGCGGATCGAACGCTCGACCAGCAAACGCGAACCGGCGGTGCAGACTTCGCCCTGATTGAAAGCGATGCCGCTGGCCGCTGCCTGTGCTGCCGCGCGCAGATCCGGCGCATCGGCGAACACCACGTTCGGGCTCTTCCCCCCAGCTTCGAGCCAGACGCGTTTCATGTTGCTTTGGCCGGCGTAGATCAGCAGTTGCTTGGCAATCGCGGTCGAGCCGGTGAAGGCCAGCACGTCGACGTCCATGTGCAACGCCAGCGCCTTGCCGACGGTGTGGCCGTAGCCCGGCAGGACGTTGAACACGCCTTTCGGAATGCCGGCGTCCAGCGCTAATTGAGCGATACGGATCGCGGTCAGTGGCGACTTTTCCGAAGGCTTGAGGATGAACGAGTTACCCGCCGCAAGGGCCGGGGCGAACTTCCAGCTGGCCATGATCAGCGGGAAATTCCACGGCACGATCGCGGCAACGACACCGGCAGGTTCGCGGGTGATGAGGCCGAGTTGATCGTGCGGCGTGGCGGCGACTTCGTCGTAGATCTTGTCGATGGCTTCGGCGCTCCAGCGGATCGCGTTGGCGGTCGCCGGGATGTCGATGTTCATCGAGTCGTTGATCGGTTTGCCCATGTCGAGGGTTTCGAGCAGGGCGAGTTCTTCCCGGTTGGCCAGGATCAGGTCGGCGAAGCGGATCAAAGTGCGCTTGCGTTCTGCGGGCGCCAAACGCGCCCAGACGCCGGATTCGAAGGTGCGGCGTGCGACGGCGACGGCTTCGTTGGCGTCGACTTCGTCGGTGCTGGCGACATTGGCCAGGAAGCGGCCGTCGACCGGGCTGATGCATTCGAAGGTTTCACCGCTGAGTGCATCGCGGTATTGGCCGTCGATGAAGGCGCGGCTTTCGATGGTTAGGGACTGGAAGCGTTGTTCCCAGTCGCTGCGAGTGTTTGTCATGGTTGTGACTCGACGCAGAGGAATGTTGGGTGGGCCGTGGGCGTTGGTGGTGGCTGAGCTGCCGCCATCGCCGGCAAGCCGGCTCCTACAGGGTTTGGTGACGTACACAAAAAGTGTGAACGACGAAGATCAACTGTAGGAGCCGGCTTGCTGGCGATGGCGGTGTGTCAGGCGAGATCAATGTTGATTGATCTACCGCCATCGCCAGCAAGTCGGCTCCTACAGAGTTTTGTGTCGTGCACGAAAGGTGTGGACGGCGCAGATCTCGTTAAACCGTGTGCAGGTACCAGTTGTACTCAAGGTCCGAAATGGAGTTTTCGAACTCGGCCAGCTCGCTTTCCTTGCACGCCACGAACACGTCGATGTACAGCGGGTCGATGTATTTGGCCATGACTTCGCTGTCGTCCAGCTCGCGCAATGCATCGCGCAGGTTGTTCGGCAGGCTCTGTTCGTTTTGCTCGTAGCTGTTGCCTTCCACCGGGGCACCCGGTTCGATCTCGTTGGTCAGGCCGTGGTGAATACCGGCCAGCACCGACGCCATCAGCAAGTACGGGTTGGCATCGGCACCGGCAACGCGGTGTTCGATACGCACGGAGTCCGGCGAACCAGTCGGCACACGTACCGCAACAGTACGGTTGTCGATGCCCCAGCTCGGCGAGTTCGGCACATAGAACTGCGCGCCGAAACGACGGTACGAGTTGACGTTCGGGCACAGGAAAGCCATCTGCGCCGGCAGGGTCTCGAGCACACCGCCGATCGCGTGTCGCAGCGCGGCGTTCTGCTCGGGATCCTCGCTGGCAAAGATGTTGTTGCCTTCTTTGTCGAGAATCGAAATGTGCACGTGCAAACCGTTGCCCGCCTGGCCCGGATACGGCTTGGCCATAAACGTGGTGTCCATCTCGTGGTCGTAGGCGATGTTCTTCACCAGACGCTTGAGCAACACCGCGTAGTCGCAGGCCTTGATCGGGTCGTTGACGTGATGCAGGTTCACTTCGAACTGCGCCGGGGCGCTTTCCTTGACGATGGCGTCAGCAGGAATGCCCTGCTCTTTCGCGCCTTCGAGGATGTCTTGCAGGCAATCGACGTATTCGTCGAGGTCGTCGATCAGGTACACCTGAGTCGACACCGGACGCTTGCCCGATACCGGCGAACGCGGCGACTGCGGACGACCATTCACGTTGTCCTGGTCGATCAGGTAGAACTCGAGTTCGAACGCAGCGCAGATGGTCAGGCCAAGTTCGTCGAACTTGCGCACCACATTGGCCAGCACTTCACGCGGGTCAGCGAAGAACGGCTCGCCTTCCAGTTCGTGCATGGTCATCAGCAACTGAGCGGTTGGGCGCTTCTGCCACGGCTCGATGCTCAGGGTGCCAGGGATGGGGAAGCAGATCCGGTCAGAGTCGCCGATGTCCAGACCCAGGCCGGTGCTTTCCACCGTGGAGCCGTTGATGTCCAGGGCAAACAGAGACGCCGGCAGGTTGATGCCTTTTTCGTAGACCTTATGAAGACTGGTGCGCTCGATGCGCTTGCCGCGCACCACACCGTTCATATCCGCAATCAGAAGGTCGACGTACAAAACCTCAGGATATTTCTTAAGGAATGCGTTTGCTTCGTTGAGTTGAACGGCACGCAGAGGGACCGACATGATGCACCTATTAGCTGTTAATTATTATGTTCACCGCACTTTCTGGAGCCCAGTCAACCCGAACGGCAAAGTGAAGTCAATAGCGAACACTTGGCCTTTCATCCTTTATTTTTGGGACTTTTCTGGGCACGAGAGTGCCATATAGGCCCTCAACACCGCACAAAGACTAGCAATCGGACGTATGGCGTTTAGAATTTTTTACATGAGAGTTGTTAATTAAAATCAACAAAGCTAAGCTCCTGAAAAACTCGTTCAAGGTCGAGGTGATAAAAATGGCATTCAAGCCATTGATCGGCGTTACAGCGTGCGTCAAACAGATTGGCCTGCACCCCTACCACATCAGCGGCGACAAGTACTTGCGTGCTGTCAGCGTCGCGGCTCTGGGGCTGCCCGTGGTCATTCCTTCCTTAGGCGAACTGACTGAAATCGAGGATGTGCTCGCGCATCTCGACGGTCTGTTGCTGACCGGTTCGCCATCGAATGTGGAGCCCTTCCACTATCAAGGCCCGGCCAGTGCTCCCGGCACGGATCACGATCCGGCGCGGGACGCCACTACCCTTCCTTTATTGCGTGCAGCCATTGCGGCGGGCGTTCCGGTACTCGGCATCTGCCGTGGCTTCCAGGAAATGAACGTGGCGTTTGGCGGCAGCCTGCATCAGAAGGTGCATGAACTGCCGGGCATGCTCGATCACCGCGAAGCGGACAGCCCTGAGCTGGCGGTGCAATACGCCCCGGCGCATGCGGTGACGGTGCAACCGGGTGGCGTGTTCGAAGCGCTGGAGTTGCCGACCGAGTTCATGGTCAATTCGATTCACAGTCAGGGCATCGACCGCCTCGCTCCCGGCCTGCGTGCCGAGGCGATTGCGCCGGACGGCTTGATCGAAGCGATTTCGGTGGACCACAGCCCGACCTTCGCTGTCGGTGTGCAATGGCACCCCGAATGGCAGGTGCTTTCGAATCCTCCTTATTTGAGTATTTTCCAGGCGTTCGGCGATGCATGCCGACGACGGGCCGCGCTGCGTAAAACCCGCTGACCCAAAACACCCATTTACTGCCCCCGCGAGTTTGGCGGGCGTGCCTTTGCGCGTCCGTGGCTCGCGAAAACAACACACTGCAATAACAACAAGTACGACCCAGGCAGCCAGGACGGCGGCGCCGAATAAGCCCGAGCGGTATGGATCAGGCGAGCGCAATCCTTTGTAGGAGCGAGGCTTGCCCGCGAAGGCGGTGTTTCAGGCAACGATGATATCGACTGACATACCGTCTTCGCGGGCAAGCCTCGCTCCTACAGGGGTTGCGCCAACCGAATGCCCCGGGCTTGCAATCCACTCTTAAGTCAGGCCGCGTTGGCCCGACGACTGAAACCTGTTGGGAGTTTCACATGGCAAACGCCTCCAGCATTTACAGGAAGGCTCTTGAAGGTCACCAGGCACCGAAAAAGGTGTTGGTGAAAGTCGACCGCGTCACCAAGAAATTCGACGAAACCACCGCAGTGGACGATGTTTCGCTTGAGATTCATCAAGGGGAAATCTTCGCCCTGCTCGGCGGTTCCGGCTCCGGCAAATCGACGCTGCTACGCATGCTCGCCGGCTTCGAGCGCCCGACCGAAGGGCGGATTCTGCTCGATGGCGTGGACATCACAGACATGCCGCCGTACGAACGGCCGATCAACATGATGTTCCAGTCGTACGCCTTGTTCCCGCACATGACCGTCGCACAGAACATTGCCTTCGGCCTCAAGCAGGACCGTTTGCCCGCCAGTGAAATCGACGCCCGCGTGGAAGAGATGCTGCGCCTGGTGCACATGACCCAATACGCCAAACGCAAACCCCATCAACTCTCCGGCGGTCAACGTCAGCGTGTCGCCCTCGCCCGCTCCCTGGCCAAGCGTCCGAAGCTGTTGCTGCTCGACGAACCGATGGGCGCGCTGGATAAAAAACTGCGTTCTCAGATGCAGCTTGAGCTGGTGGAAATCATCGAACGCGTTGGTGTGACCTGCGTAATGGTGACCCACGATCAGGAAGAGGCCATGACCATGGCCCAACGCATCGCGATCATGCACTTGGGCTGGATCGCCCAGATCGGCAGCCCGGTGGATATTTACGAAGCCCCGGTCAGCCGCATGGTCTGCGAATTCATCGGCAACGTGAACGCCTTCGAAGGCACCGTTGTCGAGGACCTTGAAGGTCACGCGATCATTCACAGCAAGGATCTGGAACAGAAGATCTACGTCGGCCACGGCGTCAGCACTTCGGTGGAGGACAAGTCCATCACCTACGCGATCCGTCCGGAAAAACTGCTGGTCAGCACCACCCAACCCGAGTCCCGCTACAACTGGTCCCAGGGCAAGGTGCATGACATCGCCTACCTCGGCGGTCACTCGGTGTTCTACGTCGAATTGCCTGGCGGCAAAGTCGTGCAGTCGTTCATGGCCAACGCCGAACGCCGTGGCGCGCGTCCGACCTGGGACGACAAAGTCTACGTGTGGTGGGAAGACGACAGCGGCGTGGTACTGCGCTCATGAAAACACTCAATCAGCAGTTCATGCGGCTGATGCCGAGTGGTCGAAAGCTCGTCATCGGGATTCCATTCCTGTGGCTGTGCCTGTTTTTCCTGTTGCCGTTCTTCCTGGTAATGAAGATCAGCTTCTCGGAAGCGGCGCTGGCCATTCCTCCTTACTCCGAGATCTACACCTTCGCCGAACAGAAGCTCCAGCTGTTCCTCAACGTCGGCAACTACCTGATGCTGACCGAGGATGAGTTGTACATCTCGGCTTACTTCGGCTCGTTGAAGGTCGCGTTTTTCAGCACGCTGATGTGCCTGGTGATCGGCTTCCCGATGGCCTACGCGATCACCAAGGCAAGCAAGGAAGCGCAAAACGTCTTGCTGCTGTTGATCATGATGCCGACCTGGACTGCGATCCTGATCCGCGTTTACGCGTGGATGGGCATCCTCAGCAACAACGGTTTGCTCAACGCGTTTTTGATGTGGACCGGGCTGACCGATCACCCGATCGAGATCCTCAACACCAACACGGCCGTGTATATCGGCGTGGTCTACGCCTACCTGCCGTTCATGGTCTTGCCGCTGTACGCCAACCTGGTCAAGCACGATCAAAGCTTGCTGGAAGCGGGTTCGGACCTGGGGTCGAGCAACTTCAACAACTTCTGGAAAATCACCGTGCCGCTGGCCAAGAACGGGATCATCGCCGGCTGCATGCTGGTATTCATTCCGGTGGTCGGTGAGTTCGTGATTCCGGAACTGCTGGGCGGCCCGGAAACCCTGATGATCGGCCGTGTGCTGTGGCAAGAGTTCTTCAACAACCGCGACTGGCCGGTGGCGTCTGCCTTGGCCGTGGTGATGCTGTTGATCCTGATTGTGCCGATCCTGTTGTTCAACCGTAGCCAGGCCAAAGAGATGGAGGGTCGGGGATGAAACGCTTCGGATTTTCAAAGTTCATGCTGATTTTCGGCCTGTCGTTTATCTACCTGCCGATGCTGATTCTGGTGATTTACTCCTTCAACGCCTCGAAACTGGTGACGGTGTGGGGCGGCTGGTCGGTGAAGTGGTACGTCGGCTTGCTCGACAACTCGCAACTGATGGGCTCGGTGGTGCGCTCGCTGGAGATTGCCTGCTACACCGCGATTGCGGCGGTGGCGTTGGGGACTTTGGCGGCGTTCGTGCTGACTCGTGTCACGCGCTTCAAGGGTCGTACGCTGTTTGGTGGCCTGGTCACCGCGCCGTTGGTGATGCCTGAAGTGATCACCGGTCTGTCACTGTTGCTGTTGTTCGTGGCCATGGCGCAACTGATCGGCTGGCCGATGGAGCGTGGCATCGTCACCATCTGGATCGCCCACACCACGTTCTGTGCGGCCTATGTGGCGGTGGTCGTCTCCGCCCGCCTTCGCGAGCTGGACCTGTCCATCGAAGAAGCGGCCATGGACCTCGGGGCGAAACCGTTCAAGGTGTTTTTCCTGATCACCATCCCGATGATCGCGCCGTCACTGGCGGCCGGCGGCATGATGTCGTTTGCCCTGTCGCTGGATGACCTGGTGTTGGCGAGTTTCGTATCCGGCCCAGGCTCGACGACCTTGCCGATGGAGGTGTTCTCGGCGGTACGTCTGGGCGTGAAGCCTGAGATCAACGCCGTGGCCAGCCTGATTCTGCTCGCCGTTTCGATCGTGACCTTCATGGTCTGGTACTTCAGCCGCCGCGCCGAAGCCACCCGCAAACGGGCGATCCAGGAAGCAATGGACCAGACCGCCAGCGAATCCTGGCAGCAACCGAAAAAGCAAATGGTAGAAGCGACGGCCTAGTGCCGTCGCGTTTCACAGCTTTGCGCATTGAATAAAAAAAGAATGGAGTTGTACCGATGAAAATGTTTGGCAGGACTCTGCTGACACTGTCCTTAATGGGCGCAATCGTCACCGGCGCCCAGGCCAATGACAAGGTACTGCGCGTCTACAACTGGTCGGATTACATCGCCCCGGACACCGTCAAGAAGTTCGAAGACGAGACCGGTATCCGCGTGACCTACGATGTGTTCGACAGCAATGAAACCCTTGAGGCACGCCTGCTCGCAGGCAAATCCGGCTATGACATTGTCGTGCCGTCCAACAGCTTCCTGGCCAAGCAGATCAAGGCTGGCGTCTATCAGGAACTGGACAAGTCGAAGCTGTCGAACTGGAAAAACCTCAACCCGGTGTTGCTGAAAAACGCTTCGGCCAGCGACCCGGGTAACGGTCACGCCTTCCCGTACATGTGGGGCTCGATCGGCATCGGTTTCAACCCGGCCAAGGTCAAGGAAGTGCTCGGTGCCAATGCGCCGACCAACTCCTGGGACTTGCTGTTCAAACCGGAAAACGCCGAGAAGCTGAAAGCCTGCGGCATCAGCTTCCTCGACTCGCCGACCGAGATGCTGCCCGCCGCCCTGCACTACCTGGGCTACCCGGTGAACTCGCAGGACAAGGCACAGATCGCCGAAGCTGAAGCGCTGTTCATGAAGATCCGGCCGTCGGTGGCGTACTTCCATTCGTCGAAGTACATATCCGACCTGGCCAACGGCAACATCTGCGTTGCGGTCGGTTACTCCGGCGACGTGCTGCAAGCCAAGGCCCGCGCGCAGGAAGCGGGCGACAAGGTGAAGATCGACTACAGCATTCCGAAAGAAGGCGCCGGCAGTTTCTACGACATGGTCGCGATCCCACGGGATGCGGCGAACGTCGACAACGCCTACCTGTTCATGAACTTCCTGATGCGCCCGGACATCATTGCCGAGATCACCAACAACATCGGCTACAGCAACGCCAACGCGGCGGCGACGCCGTTGGTGGATGAAGCGATTCGCAATGACCCGGGCTCGTATCCGCCCTTGGCCGTGATGGCGACGTTGTATGCGATTCCGGACATGCCGATCGGCGTTCAGCGGGTGATGACCCGGGGCTGGACGCGGGTGAAGCTCGGGAAATAATTGAGCGCCCCCCTGTAGGAGCGAGCGGGCGGCGTTCCGACTTGCCCGCGAAAGCGATGTGTCAGTCACCATTGATGTTGAATGTGACGGCCTCTTCGCGGGCAAGCCTCGCTCCTACAGGGGGTAGGCCAGACACAAACATTGGGGTTTTTACTGTTTACCGTTCACGCAGCGCCTTACCACCGCTGCACTCCTCTCTGACGAACGGCCTCACCTGGCTTCCTCGGTTAAGGTGAATTTGGCGCCCTCCTCGGGCGCCTTTTTTTATGCCGGCACCAGCGGCCATTCGGCCAGCGCCCGGTAACGACCCTTGTGCGATTCAAACAACACAAATCGATCCGCCCGCAGATAAAACTCCGGCGGCGTCGTCGACTCAGGCACCGGCGCCCGATAGTCACGCATCAACGTCAGATGTGGTCTGAATTCCTTGTGTGCCTCTTCAAACCCGAACGGCAACATCGCCTGCTCCAGCGCATACACCAGCCGCAGCAACTCCGGCGGCGCCTGTTCCGGCGCGAGCACCAACACCCCGGCCCTGCGCCACACATCCAGCCGATCCAGCGCCAACCGCAACGTCGCACCCGGCACGCGCACCTTTGCTGCCGCCGCGCAGATCTCGGAAATCTGCGCCACCTCCACAGCGCCCAAAAACAGCAACGTCAGATGGAAGTTTTCAACCGGCACCGGACGCCCGATGCGCAATTGCAGCGCGCTGCGCCATTGGGCAATCGCCTTGCGCTGGTCGGGTGGGCAATCCAATGCGAAAAACAGCCGTTTGACCGGCTCCGGGGTTTCGTCGCTCACGCCTGGCACCTCCTGACATGCACGTTATAGTTGAACCAACCGAATAAACGGGACGGGGCCATGCGAGAGATCATCAGCAAAGAGCCATGGTGGGCCGTGCCACCGCAACCGGGTCAGGATGAGTCAGAGCTGGAATGGGGCTGGCTGGTTCACTATAGCGAAGGTGAACCGCGTTTCGAGTTTGTCAAAGAGCGACCGACCGACAGTGAGATCCGCAATCGCAAGAGTTGCAGGATCACCCCGACGCCGGAGTGATCCTGTCACGCACTCAGGCCTGCAAGAGGATGTTGAAGCCGCCGAAAATCATCCGCTGACCATCGAACGGCATCGGGTTGACGTCCTGCTGCATACGCGGGTCGGCCATCATTTTCTGCATGCCAACATCGCGGGTGGGCTTGTCCGGCCAGACGATCCAGGAAAACACCACGGTTTCGTCGTCCTTGAGTTTCACGGCCAGCGGAAACGAAGTCACTTTGCCGTCGGGCACGTCATCGCCCCAGCATTCGACGATGCTCAGGGCGCCGTTTTCCTTGAAAATCACAGCGGCGGATTCCGCGTGTTTCTTGAATTTTTCGCGGTTGGCACTGGGCACCGCAAAGACACAGCCATCGACGTAAGACATGGTCATTCTCCTGCCTGGGGTAGAGGGGCGATCTGCGGTTTAGTCGGTTCGGACGGGCTCCAATCGACAGCGCCGCTGCCCGAACTGACCGACGGTACGTCGGCACTCCCCGCCAGGTTGCCCTCGATCTGCCCTGCCATGTACAACGTCCCCGCCATCACACCGGTGGTCGGGTTCTGCACCAGTTTTATCCAGGCCTTGTCGAACGTGTTGCCCAGACTGCTGCGAATCAGCGCCTCGCTGTCCGGCCGGTCGTTGGCCTGAATCAACGCGCGAATCCCCGCCACGCCCAAGGTAATCAAGCCTCCGGCGAATTTCCCCGCCGCTGCGGACACCGCGCTGGCGGCACCGCGCGGGGCCATTTCGGCTTCCATCCGCTGGCTCGCGCGCCTGGCCACCGGCGCCATGGCCTGGTCGGTGGAATCAACGCCCTTGCTACCGCCGGCCTTGTGGATCTTGTCGATCAGCGCCGCGTACGCCGGCAGGGTGTTGAGCGGCTGGGTGTGCATGACCTGGTACAGCGAAGCGTCCCGCGCGGGGGGCGGTCCGAGGGCGATGGCCGGGATTTTCTGGATACGGCCATTGAGCTGGGCCATGGGCACGCCGTGGCGCTGGGAGATTTTTTGCAGTTCTTCCTGAAGAATGTCCACGTAGAACGCCGTGGCCAGACCGAGGATCTGGTCGGGATCAATCTCTACCGCGACCGGGGCCAGCACGCGTTTCTGGTATTGCTCCAGCAGATAGGCCGCCAGGCGTTTCGACGAGGCATCCTGCTCACCCTGGGCGCTGAGGCTGTACCAACTGACTTTCATCGACAGCCATTCCTGGGTCCAGTAACTGCTGAACCAGGGAATGAAGTTTTCTTCGGTCAGCTGATAGACCCGGGTTCGCCAGTAATCCATGGCGCCGCGCGAATAGATTTTTGCCTGTTCGGTGGCGGACTGGGATGCCGCGACGATGTCCCGATCCACCTGCTGCCAGGTGCTCTGGGAAATGATCACCGGCGGCGCAGGCGCCGGGGCACGCGCAGGCGTGACGCATCCCGCCAACACCAGCAGCACGGCGACGATCAGCGAACGCAGGTTCAAGATCGTGGTTCTCTAGGGTTGAAATCAGATTAAGGGTTTCTACCTGAGTATAGGTGTTTGCCTGCAAGAGCATCGCGAGCAGGCTCACTCCCACAAGGGATCAGCGTCGGTCACAAAACAACTTTCAACACCGGCCCCTGTGGGAGCGAGCCTGCTCGCGAAGAGGCCCGAATGAACACCACAAAAACCCGACCATCACTCACATCGATATTCACCATCGCCGCGAATGCCTTCCGCTCATGAACCGTCAGCGTAGGATCAACTTCAACCCGACACACAACCCCGAACCGGAGGGGCAAATCATGTTGATCCATCTGCTGACCTGCCTGGCCCTGACAGCCTTAACGCTGACCGTATTTTCGTGGTACGTCCTGACCGAGGAGCGCACATCATGATCCACACCGTCACCCTCGCCGTGAGCTTTCCGGTGTTCGGCAACAACTACTACTCGCAGCAGGCCGTCTCGCGCAAAGTGCTGTCGCTGGTGTTCGACAAGAACTTCGAAGCGCTGCTGATGCCTGCCGCCGGAAACCACTTCAGCAACGAAGTGGTCGGCCTTAACGATCAATTCCGCTTTTTGAATGATGTGCTGGCCGAGCATCTGCTGGACGCCGAACTGGCCCATCACACCTCGCGGTCGTTCACTTTTTGAGCCTGCCCGTCAGCGCCATTCAGTGACATAGGCCGGCGCGACCCCTGCAGGCGTCTTAGGCTATTGCGCACAGACCTCACGAAAACACCCGCGTAACCAGCGATGCACCGGATCGGCGTCCAGACGCGGATGCCAGAGCATCGCGACGGTGAATTCCGGCAGGGCAAACGGCAGCGCAAAACTGTGCATGCCCGCCCGCAGGTTTTCGGTGTGGCGTTCAGGAACGGCAGCGATCAAATCGGTGGCTCGGGCAAGCGCCAGAGCGGTCGAGAAACCGGCGACGATGGTCACGACCTGCCGTTCCAGTTGCAGCGCCGCCAGCGCTTCATCGACAGGCCCCTTGTCGAGCCCGCGCCGCGAGACGCTGATGTGACCGCCCGCCGCATAACGTTCCGGGGTGATCTCGCCCTGGCTCAACGGGTGACCCATGCGCACCACGCCGATGAAGCGGTCGCGAAACAGACCCTGGGTCCTTAACTCAGGCCCGGCAGCCTTCCCCACCACACCGGTTTCCAGATCAACGGTCCCGTCCCGCAACGACGTGCTGTCCTTGTCAGGTTTGTGCATGAAGCGCAGCAGCACGCCCGGCGCTTGCTCGGCGACGCGGGCGATGAGCGGCGCACCAAAGTTCTCCACAAAACCTTCGCTGGTGCGCAACGTGAACGTGCGAACCAGTTGTTTCAAGTCAGGTTGCTCAGCCGGGCGCAGCACCGCTTCGGCGTCCTGCACCAACTGGCTGACCCGCTCGCGCAATTCCAGCGCCCGAGGCGTGGCCACCAGTCCGCGCCCGGCCCGGACCAGCAACGGGTCACCGGTGGTTTCGCGCAACCGCGCCAACGCCCGGCTCATCGCCGACGGGCTCAGTCGCAAGCGTTTGGCGGCGCGCGCCACGCTGCCCTCGGCCAGCAGTGCATCAAGGGTAATCAGCAAATTGAAATCGGGAGTCGACATGCGTTGCCCCACGGCCGGGTGAGATGGCGTTTGACGCACGAGTAGAGTGCAACCCGTGCGTCTTCCGCCATGTTAGGCGCCCGCGTAGATTTCTGATAGCTCCACTTCGGGAGTGGCCAGATCCAGAGGGACAGCATGAAGCCGACTATCGCCATCGTGGACAACACAACACAGACACCCGCCGTTCGCTGGGCGCTGGTCAGCCTTTCGCTGTCGATGCTGCTGTCGTCACTCGGCACCAGCGTCGCCAACGTCGGTTTGCCGACGCTGGCCCAGGTGTTCGGTGCAACCTTTCAGGACGTGCAGTGGGTCGTCATCGCGTATCTGCTGGCGATCACCACGCTGATCGTCAGTGCCGGAAGGCTCGGCGACCTGATCGGCCGTCGCCGGCTGCTGCTCGGCGGCATTGGCGTGTTCACCCTCGCCTCGGCGTTGTGCGCGTGGGCACCGACATTGGGGATGTTGATTGGCGCCCGAGCCCTGCAAGGGCTCGGCGCGGCGATCATGATGGCGCTGACCATGGCCTTCGTCGGTGAGACAGTGACGAAAGCCAAAACCGGCAGCGCCATGGGGTTGCTCGGGACGATGTCGGCGATTGGCACCGCGCTGGGGCCATCGCTGGGCGGCCTGTTGATCAGTGGATTCGGTTGGCGGGCGATGTTCCTGGTCACCGTGCCCCTGGGCCTGATGACGCTGCTGCTTGCGCATCGCTATCTGCCGGCGGATCGGCAGGAGGCAACCACAGGGAACGCCCGTTTTGACGCGTGGGGCACGCTGGTATTGGCACTGACGTTGGCGGCGTATGCGCTGGCCATGACGTTGGGCCGTGGCCATTTCGGGCTGCTTAATATTGGTTTGCTGTTGGCGGCGGGGTTCGGCGTGGGGCTCTTCGTTTTGGTTGAAATGAACGTCGCCTCGCCGCTGATACGGCTGGCGATGTTTCGCAACCCGGTGCTGAGCGCGAGCCTGGCCATGAGCACACTGGTCGCTACGGTGATGATGGCTACGTTGGTGGTCGGGCCGTTTTATCTGGCCCATGGGCTGGGGCTGAAGGCGGTTGTGGTGGGAATAGTGCTCGCGGTCGGGCCCTGTGTCGCGGCCCTGACAGGTGTGCCCGCCGGCCGGATCGCCGACCGATTCGGCGCCCAACGGATGACTGTCGCCGGGCTGCTCGCCATGGCCGTCGGTTGCCTGGTGTTATCGGTGTTGCCGCTGACAGTCGGCATCGGCGGGTACGTTGCGCCGATGGTGGTGATCACGCTCGGCTATGCCGTGTTCCAGACGGCCAACAACACCACGGTCATGAGCGATGTGCAGCCCGATCAGCGCGGCGTTGTCTCGGGCATGCTCAATCTGTCGCGAAACCTGGGACTGATCACTGGCGCCTCGGCATTGGGCGCTGTATTCGCCCTCGCCACGCAGGCGGCCGACATTACCCTGACGCCACCCGAAGCCGTGGCCCACGGCATGCGGGTCACCTTCGCGGTAGCGTTGGGGCTGATCGTTGTTGCGCTCGGCGTCGCACTAGCCCGCCGAACGCTGAAACCTTTGTAGGAGCCGGCTTGCCGGCGATGGAGTGTCAGTCGACATCGATTCAGCTGACCCACCATCGCCGGCAAGCCGGCTCCTACATGTGCGTGTGTGCTCCTGGGATGTTCGGTTGACGTAAATTCTGTAGGAGCCGGCTTGCTGGCGATGGCGGCGTATCAATCGCCATTGATGTTGGCTGACACACCGCTATCGCCGGCAAGCCGGCTCCTACAAGTGTGTGTGTGTACCGGGAATGTTCGGTTGACGTAAATCCTGTAGGAGCCGGCTTGCTGCGGGCGGCGTTCCGACGATGGTGGGTCAGCTGAATCGAAGTCGACTGACACTCCATCGCCAGCAAGCCGGCTCCTACAGGGATTTGCGGTGTATTAAAATTCGCGCATGACAGGTGAACCGTCGATAACCATATCGACGGTTCCCCCTAGGCCTTACTGCTTGATCACAACCAGCGGTTCGCCTTTCTTCACGATGTACGTCGCCAGTTCGGAGCCGGTTTTGGTTCCGATGTTCTTCGCGACATGCGCAACGCCCGCCGGGATGTACAGCGAATCACCGGTTTTCAACGTGACCGGTGGCTGCCCTTCCAGTTGATATTCGAACGTGCCGTCGATGACATAAGCCACTTCCACGCCGGGGTGGGAGTGGTTGGGCGACGAGACGCCCGGATCGATATCAACCCGTACCTGGATCACTTCACGACCGTCGACGTCGAGGTCCTTTTTCAGGAGATCGGTGCGATGAATCCCTGTCTGCCAGCTTTTTGCAGGGGCCTTCACTTCCTCGGCCTGAGACATCCCGGAGAACGCAGCGAGTGCGGCAGTGGTGACAACAGCGACGCCAAGCATTCTGGCGGTGTGACGAGCGTTGATACGGAACATGGCATTTCTCCGGTGGATACCGTTGTGGTGCCCCATTAGGCGGCCGTCGTGTATCGGGGACGTGTCGTGGATGCCATGGTTTTGTAAGCCAAGATAGCTTTGGCTGCGAGGGATACACAGGAATACAAACCGGCCGATTCATTTGGAGGTGTTGAGCACCACCGCCGCCCGAATCAGCGCCTTCACTGTTTTTTCATCAAGCGTCTCACCCTCATGCACATCAATCGCACGGCGGGTATTGCCTTCCAGGCTGGCGTTGAAGAGCTTGAGTATTACCGACTGGCGGATTCTCTCCAGCAATCAGGTGACCGGCTGGTCGCACAAAGTTGCGAGAGGCGCAATCGCGGCCTATGGTCCAAACGATGCATTGCTGGCGACTGGCGTGCGATGGCTCGCCGCCGGTTGCTGTCCTTCCCGTGCGAATTTTCGCAAAGAGGTGACAACATGCCGAATGACTCCCGCCCTGCCGTGCTTGAACTGATCGGCAATACGCCGCTGGTGCGCGTCAGCCGCTTTGACACGGGCCCATGCACCCTGTTTCTCAAGCTCGAATCACAGAACCCCGGCGGCTCGATCAAGGACCGCATCGGCCTGGCGATGATCGACGAAGCCGAGCGCGACGGCCGGCTGAAGTCCGGCGGCACCATCGTCGAGGCCACCGCCGGCAACACCGGCCTCGGTCTGGCCCTGGTCGGTCGCGCCAAGGGCTATCGGGTGGTGCTGGTGGTGCCGGACAAGATGTCCACCGAGAAAGTCTTGCACCTCAAGGCCATGGGCGCCGAGGTGCACATCACCCGCTCTGACGTCGGCAAGGGCCATCCCGATTATTACCAGGACGTTGCGGCACGGCTGGCGCTGGAGATTCCCGACGCATTCTTCGCCGACCAGTTCAACAACCCGGCCAACCCGCTCGCCCATGAGTGCAGCACCGCACCGGAGATCTGGGCGCAAACCCAGCATGACGTGGATGCGATTGTCGTCGGTGTCGGTTCGGCCGGCACGCTGACCGGGCTGACCCGTTTCTTCAAGCGCGTACAGCCCAATCTGGAAATGGTGCTGGCCGACCCCATCGGTTCGGTGATGGCCGAATACAGCCGCAGCGGCACCATGCAGACGCCCGGCTCGTGGGCGGTGGAAGGCATCGGCGAAGACTTCATCCCCTCGATTGCCGACCTGTCCAGCGTGCGCCACGCCTATTCGATCAGCGACGAGCAAAGCTTCGATCACGCCCGCCAACTGCTGCGCGCCGAAGGCATTCTCGGCGGTTCTTCAACCGGTACCCTGCTGGCGGCGGCCCTGCGTTACTGCCGCGAACAAACCACGCCCAAACGCGTGGTCAGCTTCGTCTGCGACACCGGCACCCGCTACCTGTCGAAGGTCTACAACGACCAGTGGATGAACGATCAGGGCTTGCTCAAGCGCAAACCTTATGGCGACCTGCGCGATGTGATCGCACGGCGTTTCGAGGATGGCCGAGTGATCAGCGTCGGCCCGGACGACACGCTGCTGACCGCGTTCCAACGCATGCGCCTGGCGGATGTGTCGCAATTGCCGGTGCTGGTGGACGGCAAGCAACTGGTCGGCGTGATTGACGAATCCGACATTCTGCTGGGCATGCAGGAAGATCCTTCGCACTTCCGCTTGACCGTGGCCAGCGCAATGACCGACAAAGTACAAACCCTGCCGGCCAGCGCCAATCTGGTCGAGTTGCAAGCAGAACTCGATCGCGGGCTGGTGGCGATCATCGCCGACGCCTCGGGCTTCCATGGCCTGATTACCCGCGTCGACCTGCTCAATCATTTGCGGAGATCCCTTGCATGAGTCAACACGATGAAAACGCCGCGACACGCGCCTTCGCCACTCGGGTGATCCATGCCGGGCAAACGCCGGACCCGACCACCGGCGCATTGATGCCACCGATTTATGCCAACTCCACCTATTTGCAACAAAGCCCCGGCGTGCACAAAGGTTTCGATTACGGGCGCTCGCACAACCCGACGCGCTTCGCCCTGGAGCGTTGCGTCGCCGACCTGGAAAGCGGCACCCAGGCCTTCGCGTTCGCCTCCGGGCTGGCGGCGATTTCCACGGTGCTGGAACTGCTCGACGCAGGCTCGCATATCGTGTCCGGCAATGACCTGTACGGCGGGACGTTCCGACTGTTCGACAAAGTGCGTAAACGCAGCGCCGGGCATCGTTTCAGCTTCGTCGACCTGACGGACCTCGCGGCGTTCGAAGCGTCATTGCAGGACGACACCAAAATGGTCTGGGTCGAGACGCCGAGCAATCCGTTGCTGAGCCTGACCGACCTCGCCGCCGTCGCACGTATCTGCCGCGACCGCGGCATCATCTGCGTCGCCGACAACACCTTTGCCAGCCCGTGGATCCAGCGCCCGCTGGAGCTGGGCTTCGACATCGTGCTGCACTCGACCACCAAATACCTGAACGGCCACTCCGACGTGATCGGCGGCATCGCTGTGGTCGGGCAGAACCCGGAACTGGCGCAACGCCTGGGTTTCCTGCAGAACTCGGTGGGCGCGATCGCCGGACCGTTCGACGCGTTTCTGACCCTGCGCGGCGTGAAAACCCTGGCGCTGCGCATGGAGCGTCACTGCAGCAACGCGCTTGAGTTGGCGCAATGGCTGGAGCGCCAGCCGCAAGTGGCGCGCGTCTACTACCCGGGCCTGCCGTCGCACCCGCAGCATGAATTGGCGAAGCGGCAGATGCGCGGTTTCGGCGGGATGATTTCTGTCGATCTGAAGAGCGATCTGGCGGGTGCCACGCGTTTCCTTGAGAGCGTACGGATATTCGCCCTGGCCGAGAGTCTGGGCGGCGTGGAAAGCCTGATCGAGCACCCGGCGATCATGACCCACGCCACCATCCCCGCAGAAACCCGCGCGCAGCTGGGCATCGGCGACGGGCTGGTGCGGTTGTCCGTGGGGGTTGAGGATGTCGAGGATCTGCGTGCCGATTTGGCGCAGGCGCTGACGCGGATCTAAAAACCCTGTAGGAGCCGGCTTGCCGGCGATGGCGGTGTGTCAGCCAACATTAATGCTGATTGATCTACCGCTATCGCCGGCAAGCCGGCTCCTACAGGGGAATGCGTAAGGCCGGCCGATTGCGCTCCGCCCTGAGTGTTATTCGCCGGACTTGATGCTGGTCCAGACCCGTGTGCGCACCCGCTCAAGCTTTTGCGGCAACGGTTGCACCACATACAGGGTTTTCAACGCTTCACTGGTCGGCGTCAGGTTCGGGTTGCCGGTGATCTCTTTGTTGATCAGCGCAAGCGAGTCCTTGTTGGCGTTGGGGTAGCCGAGGAAATCACTGATCGGGGCGATGACTTTCGGGTCCAGCAGGTTGTTCAGAAACTCGTGGGCCTCCTCCACGTTCTTCGCGCTTTTTGGAATCGCAAAGGTATCAAACCAGATCGGCGCGCCCTCCTTCGGCAAGCGCCAATCGACGACTACGCCGTTGCCCGCTTCCTTGGCGCGATTGCCGAACTGGTAGAAGCTGCCGGAGTAGCCGATGGCGACGCAGATATCGCCGTTGGCGATGTCGGTCATGTACTTGGCGGAGTTGAAGTAGGTGACGTAAGGGCGAATCTTCAGCATCAGCGCCTTGGCTTTTTCGTAGTCGTCCGGGTTCTGGCTGTTCGGGTCCAAACCTAGATAATGCAGTGCAATCGGCAGAATTTCCGAAGGCGTATCGAGCATGGCGACGCCGCAGGATTTGAGCTTCTGCATGTTCTCCGGTTTGAACACCAGGTCCCAACTGTCCACCGGCGCATTCTCACCCAGCGCGGCCTTGACCTTGGCCGGGTTGAAACCGATCAGCACGGTGCCGTACATGTAGGGCACGCCGTACTGGTTGCCCGGATCGTTCTTGTCCAGCAATGCGAGCAGTGCCGGGTCCTGATGTTTCCAGTTCGGCAGCTTGGTCTTGTCGAGTTTCTGGAATACACCGGCCTTGATCTGGGTTTCGATGAACTGGTTCGACGGCACCACCAGGTCGTATCCCGAGTTACCGGTCAGCAGCTTCGCTTCCAGCGATTCGTTGGTATCGAAGGTGTCCCAGGTCACTTTGATTCCGCTTTTCTGGGCGAAGTCCTTGGGCACGGACGGCAGGATGTAGTCCGCCCAGTTGTACACCCGCAATTCCCGCTGTTCGGCGTGCACGGCACTCGCCAACAGCGTCAGCCCACAAACAGTGGCGCCCAGTATGCGTTTCATCATGACCATGAATGAATTCCCCAAGTGTGTCGCTCGTTGGTTTTTATGTTCTGTACACGGCAGGCCTTAAAAATTGCCAAGGGCAAGGAAAACAGGATTTCAGTTGTGGATTCGCAAGCGTGCTGAAACAGCAATGCTGCTTCGATTCTTGCTGACGAACGAGTGAGTTCATAGTGCGAGGTCGGCCAAAAGGAGATCGAAATGGCCAATATCGGTGTCCCGGTGGATCCGGTTGATGGGGATGCAGAAAGATTTTCAGCAACACGCCACCCCTGTGGGAGCGAGCCTGCTCGCGAATGCGGTGTGTCATTCAACATTGATGCCGACTGACACGGCCTCTTCGCGAGCAGGCTCGCTCCCACAGGGGATTTGTGGTGGTTTGGGAGATGGCGAAACGACAAAGCCCGCACAAGGCGGGCTTCGGGATTCGAGTAGGTGGCCGGCGCTGGTCTCCGGCTTACAAGGTTTATCAGGCCTCTCACAGAACAGTTTTGTGCTCTTCTGCTTCACACGGCATAAGGGCCGGATCTCAGCGCGGAGATCTTTCTAACCGTGTACCCTTCGGAACGCGCCCCACGTGTCCTTGCCATCCGCTTGCGCATCAGTCTGCGTCTTCACCTACAAATTCAAGACTAGTACACCCCCCCGAACCACGCCCCGGAATTTTTAGAACGATTTTGCCCATGGCGACGGGCGTCAGGACGGAAAAATACTAACCAGTGTTCAAGGGTTTTGCTGCGCGAGGGTTTCCCTTCAAGCCCTTTGATGTACAGTCTTCGCCGACGTTTGCAGAACAACAAAAAATACAGGAGTTGAAAATGTCGGAACTGAAACTGCATCCAAACGCCGCACAATCCTTGAACCAATGGCACGCGATGATCAAAAAGGCTGACTTGCAGGCCTTGCCCGAATTGTTGGACCCACAAGCGGTATTCCGCTCGCCAATGGCGCACACGCCTTATCCGGGGGCGCCGGTGGTCAACATGATTCTCACCACGGTGTTCGACGTGTTTGAGGACTTCCAGTACCACCGCGAATTGGCGACTGCGGACGGCTTGAACGTCATCCTCGAGTTCAGCGCCAGGGTCGGTGAAAAACAGCTCAAGGGCATCGACATGATCCGCTTCAACGAACAAGGAAAAATCGTTGAATTCGAAGTGATGGTCCGTCCCCTGAGTGGCTTGCAAGCCTTGGGTGAAGAGATGGGCCGCCGACTGGGCGCTTACCTGGCCGCCAGCAAAGCCTGACCACCCTGCCGCGCTTCATCGGCGGGCTCATGCTCCGGTGAAGCGCGTCATCAGGCCAGGCTCGAAAGATACGGCCACGGGTAAATGCCGCGTTCGTGGCCATCGCTGAAAATCAGTTGCAGGCCATAGCCCTGCGCGTTCAATTCGATGACTTGCACTCGGTCATCGACCCTCGGCGTCAACCCTTTCAAGCGAAACGCCCGGCACTGCGAACACGGGCATTGCCGGCGTAACTCGGCATGATCCAGTAACTGCTCACGACCATCCGGCCAGTTCAGTCGCAGCTGCTGTTTGCTCCGGGAATTGCCGATCGCCAGCGGGTTCATTGCAGCTGACTCAGGGCAATACGCACTGCTTTGCGCACTTCCGGGTCGCCGTCGTTCTGCGCAGCCTGCAACGCTGCGACAGCGCCCTTATCGTTCAATTCGCCGAGAGCCAGCGCGGCTTCCTTGCGCAGGTTACTGATGCGATGGCCGAGGGTTTCGATCAATGCGTCCAGCGCCGGGGCG
Source organism: Pseudomonas sp. GT1P32 (assembly GCF_054897805.1). Classification (NCBI taxonomy): domain Bacteria; kingdom Pseudomonadati; phylum Pseudomonadota; class Gammaproteobacteria; order Pseudomonadales; family Pseudomonadaceae; genus Pseudomonas; species Pseudomonas sp. GT1P32. Next base: position 341,991 of record NZ_CM142704.1, on the reverse strand, counting down.
TAACGCAAGCGACCGAGACTGCGGGTGGCGCGCAGGCGCACTTGCCAATAATCATCGCTCAACGCTTCGACCAGTGCCGGGCCGGCGTCGGTGTGGCCTACCTTGCCGAGGGTGGTCGCGGCTTCTTCGCGCACTTGCCAGGCGCCGTCCTGTAACGCCTGGCGCAGGGCCGGCAGGACGTGCACATCGGAGGCCAGGCCAAGGGCACCCGTGGCGGCGCGACGGACTTCGGTGTCCGGGTCGTGACTGGCCAACGTCGCCAGGGCCGGCAAGGCATCGAGCTGTTTGAGCCAGCCGAGCACGCCAACAGCTTCGCGGCGAACGCTGGCATCTGCATCGCCCAGCGCCGCCAAAGCAGCGGTCGCGGCATCGGGAAAACGCAATTCGCGCAACGCCCGGAACGCGGCGATACGCACGTTGATGTCGGCATGCCCGGTCCACGGCAGAATCACCCGGCCCGCGGCTTCACTCTTGAGCAGGCTCAGGCTCTGCGCAGCGGCGGCCTGCACGGCCGGCGACGGATCGGTCAACGCCTGGCACAGCGCCTCGACGACCGGCGCATCCTCCCAGGCTTCAAGCAGGCGCGCGGCTTCGGCGCGGACCTCTGCGGTCGGGTCATCGGCCAGTCGATCAACCAGCCACAGCAAACCGTCCGGTTCTTCCAGATCCGCCAGCTCGATCAGGGCGATCCGGCGCACGCCGGCGTCGGCATCGGTCAGGCGTGGTTGCAGGGCGAGAATGTCATCGTTATCGGTTACATCGAATAGAGAGGTCATAGGGCAAATCGCGGCAGTTTGTTTTCAGGGGGAAGTCCGAGAGGGTTCAGGCGTGGTAGCTGCCGACCGTCTTCGTGACGCAGTAATTCGAGGCAATGGCGCTTCAAGCGGGAAAACTCATGGCTTGTCACCAGTTCGCTGGTGCGTGGCCGGGGGAAGTCGAGGCGCAGGTCTTCGATGATCCGCCCGGGACGCGTGCTCATGACCAGCAGCCGGTCGGCGAGGAACAGCGCTTCGTCGATGTCGTGGGTGACGAACACCACGGTGGTGCGAATCCGCGTCCAGATGTCCAGCAGCAGCTCTTGCATGTTCAACCGGGTCAGCGCGTCGAGGGCACCGAACGGCTCGTCCATCAGCAACAGGCGCGGACGGTTGATCAGCACGCGGGCGATTTCCACCCGCTGCTGCATGCCACCGGACATCTGATCCGGCCAGCGCTCGGCGAACCCATCGAGGCCGACCAGCGCGAGGATTTCATCGGCGGCTTCGTGCCGTTCGGCCTTGCCAATGCCGCGCATTTTCAGGCCGAACGCGACGTTGTCGCGCACCGTACGCCAAGGGAACAGCGTGTGGTGCTGGAACACCATGCCGCGCTGGGGCGAAGGACTCGACACGTCTTCGCCATCGACTTTAAGGCTGCCGGCGCGAGGTTGCAGGTGTCCGGCCAGCGCGCCGAGCAAGGTCGATTTGCCGCAACCGGAGGGGCCGAGAATGCACACGAACTGCCCCGGCTCGATCTGGCAATCGAGGCCTTGCACGGCTTCGAACGCGGCACGGCCCTCCCCGAGGCTGATCGACAATCCGCGAATGTCGATGCGCCCTTCAAGGTGTTGAAATACGCTCATCAGGCTTTTCCTCGTGGTCGATGCCAAGGCGTCAACAACCCGCCCAACCGTTTGATCAGCAAGCTGCTGCCCATGCCGAGCACGCCGATCAGCAACATGCCGACGACGATGTCGGCGTAGTTCTGGATGGTGTAGGACTCCCAGGTGTAGTAGCCGATGCCGTATTGGCCGGAGATCATTTCGGCGGTCACCAGGCAAAACCACGAGGTGCCCATGCCGATGGCGAGGCCGGTGATGATGCTCGGCGCGGCGCCCGGCAGAATCACCTCCAGCAGAATCGCCCGACGCCCTGCCCCGAGGCTTTTCGCCGAGGCAATCAGGCGCGGGTCAACGCCTTCGACGCCGTGCACGGTGTTGAGCAGGATCGGGAACAGCGCGCCAGTGAAGGTGATGAAGACCATCGACAGTTCCGACGACGGGAACATCAGGATCGCCAGGGGAATCCAGGCGACGGCCGGGATCGGCCGCAGGACTTCCAGCGGCGGCAACAGCAAATCTTCGGCCCATTTCGAACGACCGATGGCCAGGCCCAACGCGATGCCGATGATCAGCGCCGCGAGGTAACCGGCGAAGACCCGGCTGAGGCTGCTGCTCAGGTGCTGGGCGAGTTTGCCGGAATCGCCCAGGCCCAGGGCGGCTTCGATCACCGCCAGCGGTGTCGGGACATTGGCGAAGGTGACAAGGCCGAGGTTCCAGTGGTGGCTGGCGGCGAGTTGCCAGAACAAAAGGCAGAGCAGCAATGAAGCTGCCCTCGGGATCCAGCGCAAATAGGATCGGTACACAATTCTTCCTCTCAACCTAACCCCCCTGTAGGAGCGAAGCTTGCTCGCGAAGGAGTGTCAGCTAAGTCAATGTCGACTGACACTCCTTCGCGAGCAAGCTTCGCTCCTACAGGGGATTGCGGTGTTCTGGCGGTTAGCGGGCGGCTACGGCCTGGGTGGTGGCGTCGGTGAAGTCGAGGACTTTGCCGCCCTGGGCCGTGGCGAATTGCTGGGCCTGGCCCTTGAGCAGAAACGCGCTGAGGCGCCCTTTCGCATCACTGGCAAACCACGCCTGATCCGCCAACAACTTGATCCCGCTGTCACTCGCCTGGGCATACACCGCGCGGATGTTTTTGCCTTCGGACTTCAAACCGGCCAATGCCGTGAACGCCGATTCCGCCGAGGCGTACTGCCGGACTTTCGGCTCGCCGCGCACCCAGATCTCGGCCACATGACTGAAGTCGGTGATGGCTTTGCCGCTCAACGCATCCACTGCTTTGAGCGGTGTCTGACCGTAGTTGGCCAGTTGCGCGGTGTAGTCCAGGTGCGAGGCCTTGAACGCGGCGCGGATGTACTGGTCGTCGATGAAAGTGTTGAGATCGAGGCCGCGATCAGCCTTCTTCAGCAGCTTGAGGGTGTCGATGGCGGTGCCGACCGCCTGGCGATATTCCGGCTTCCAGCTCAGGTCGCGGGTCTGCACGCCGAGCGGGCCGTGGAACAGGTAATTGACCTCGGCATCGACGCCGGTGACCTTGGCGATCAACTCGCTGTACTTCTCGGGTTCTGCCGCCAACAACTGGTTGGCTTCGAGGCTGGCGCGCAGATACGCGACGACGATTTCCGGGTACTTTTTCGCGTAGGCCTGATCGACCAGCGCACCGTGGAACGTCGGCGTATTCGCCTGGGAACCGTCATAGATCTTGCGAGCGAAGCCACGGCTCGGGAACAGTTCGGCGAAAGGCACAAAGTCGGCGTGGGCGTCGATCTTGCCGGCCTGCAACGCGGAACCGGCGACTTCCGGCGGCTGGGCGATGATGTTCACGTCTTTGAGCGGATCCCAACCCTGAGCCGCCACCGCGCGCAGCAACATGCCATGGGCGGTCGAGGCGAATGGCACGGAAATGGTCTTGCCCTTGAGTTCGGCCAGTGATTGCACACCCGAAGCGCTCGGCACGACGATGCCGTTGCCGCTGCCCTTGATGCTGCCCGACAGCACGCTGATAAACAGGCTGTGCTTGCCGGCGGTTTCGAACGCGACACCGTTGAACGAGCCAGGGAAATCGGCCATCGCGCCGAAGTCCAGTTTGCCCGCAACCATCTCGTTGGTCAGGGGCGCACCGCTGGTGAAGTTCTTCCACTCGACCTCGTATTTGGCGTCTTTGTATTGGCCGTCGTGGGGCAGGTATTTGTCCAGCAAGCCGAGCTCGCGAATCAACAGGCCGCCGGCGGCGCAGTTGATCGTGGTGTCCTGGGTGCCGATGGCAATGCGGATGGTTTCGGCGGAAGCCGACAAGGTGAATGAAGCCAGTACCAGACCGGCCAATGCTGCACGCAATAACATGGTGAATCCCCTCGAATCATTTATAGGATGTTCGTCTCCGCCACGATCAGGGCGCGGTGGGAAACGAGGGGTGTTTGAAGCAGGCGTCCGGTGTTGCCGGGTAGCGTTTTATGTTGTTTGGGCTGGCCTCTTCGCGAGCAGGCTCGCTCCCACATTGGAACTCGATCAACTGTAGGAGCCGGCTTGCTGCGGGCGGCGTTCCGACGATGGTGTGTCAGTCGACATCAACGCAGCTGACACACCATCGTCGGAACGCCGCCCGCAGCAAGCCGGCTCCTACAAGGTCGGTGTTTCAACGTAAGAGGTATGGGATCTCGACTTTCACGGCCCCGGTCGGGCAGTCCTTTTCGCATGGCATGCAGTACCAGCATTCGTCGAAGGCCATGTAGGCCTTTTGCGTGGCCGGGTTGATCGCCAGCAAGTCCATCGGGCAGACGTCGACGCACACGGTGCAACCTTTGTGGGCGATGCACAGGTCCTCGTCGACGGTGACGGGCGCGTTGGAACGGAAGAAAATTTCCTGGGGTTGATAGGCCATTTCGCGGTCTCTCTTTTTTAGGCTCAGGCCGCAAAGGCACCGACACGCAGCCGGTCGTAGGCCTGCATTTCTTCGGCATCCAGCGGGATGATGTAGGGCTCGACGGCTTTCTTGAAACTGCTCATCTGGCCGTTTTCATCCTTCTTCAAATGGCAATGGCAGAACCAGTCGCTGTCGTTGCGCTGCGGGTGATCGACCCGATAGTGGTAAAGCCCCCAGCGACTTTCGGCGCGGAACAACGAAGCGCGGGCGGCCATTTCGGCGCAGTCGCGGATCATGCTGACTTCCATGGCGCGCATCAGTTCGTGGGCGTTGTGGGCCTTGATCTGATCGAGATCGCGCTGGATATCGCTGAAACGTTGCAGGCCGATCTGCATCTTCTTGGTCACTTTCGGCGGTTGCAGGTAATCGTTCACGAAGCGTCGCAGCTTGTACTCGACCTGGGCCGGCGGCAGTCCGTGTTCGCGGTCCAGTGGTGCGTAGACCCGTGCTTTCTCTGTTTCGATTTGTTTGGCATCGACCGCTGAAAATTCGCGACCGGCGACAAAATCCGCTGCGTTGGTGCCGGCAAACCAGCCGTAGGTGAACGCGCCAAGCATGTAGTTGTGCGGCACGGCGGCCATGTCACCCGCCGAGTACAAACCCTTGACCGAGGTTTCGGCCTTCTCGTTGACCCACACGCCCGACGCCGAATGCCCGCTGCAAAAACCGATTTCCGAGATGTGCATCTCGACCATCTGCGTGCGGTAATCGGTGCCGCGATTGGCGTGAAACTGGCCGCGACTCGGGCGTTCGTTGCTGTGCAGGATCTCTTCGATGTTCTGGATGGTTTCCTCGGCCAGGTGATCGAGTTTGAGGAACACCGGGCCGTTGCCGCTTTCGAGTTCCTGGTGGAACTCCCACATCATCTGGCCGCTCCAGTAGTCGCACTCGATGAAGCGCTCGCCCTTGTTGTTGGCGGTGTAGCCGCCCAACGGGCCGGTGACGTAGGCGCAGGCCGGGCCGTTGTAATCCTTGATCAAAGGGTTGATCTGGAAGCATTCGAGGTTCGCTAGCTCGGCCCCGGCGTGATAGGCCATGGCGTAACCGTCGCCGGCATTGGTCGGGTTTTCGTAGGTGCCCATCAGGTAACCCGAGGACGGCAGGCCCAAGCGCCCGGCGGCACCGCACGCGAGGATCACTGCCTTGGCCTTAATCACATGAAAATCGGCGGTACGGCAGTCGAAACCCATCAGGCCGTTGACCGCGCCCTCTTCGTCCGTCAGCAAGCGCGTGCAAACCACACGGTTGGTGATGCTGACCCGGGCGCGTTTCAACTGGCGGTACAGGACTTTCTTGATGTCGTGCCCTTCCGGCATCGGCAGCACGTAAGCGCCCATGTGGTGGACCTTTTTCACCGCGTAGTCACCGGTTTCGTCCTTCTCGAACTTCACGCCCCAGCGGTCCAGTTGCTCGATGGTTTCGAAGCTGTGTGTCGCGTAGGCGTAGACCGCTGCCTGATTGACGATGCCGTCGTTGGCGATGGTGATTTCCTTGGTGTACTGCTCCGGGGTCGAGTGGCCCGGAATGATCGCGTTGTTCAGGCCGTCCATGCCCATGCTGATCGCGCCGCTGCGCTTGACGTTGGCCTTGTCGATCAGTAACACGCGCAGGTCGCGGTTGCGCTCCTTGGCCTTGATTGCTGCCATGGGACCTGCCGTGCCGCCGCCGATCACGACGATGTCGTATTCCTGTTCGAGGGTACTTCTTGTCATGCCTGCGCCCCTTTTTGCCGGTCGATCCGCAGGCGGTACTGGAAGGCATCGCCGCGGTAGTAAAGGTGTTCGAAGTCCACGGGTTGGCCGCTGGCATCGTGGGTCAGACGCTCGATGCGCATGATCGGCGAGCCGGGTTCGACACTCAGTGCCTGGGTCAGGTCGCTGTCGGCGAGGACGGCGTCGATGGCCAGATCGGCATGACCGAGGGCCAGGCCGCAGTCGTTTTCGAGGATCAGGAAGATGTCGCGGGTGACCAGATCGGCCTTCTCCAGCCGTTCGCCGATGGTTTTGGGCAGGTAGGTGATTTCCAGTGAAATCGGCTCGCGATTGATCAGGCGAACCCGCTTGATCTGCGCCACGATCTCGCCTTCGGCCACCTGCAAACGCTCGGCGACAAGTTTGTCGGCGGGGATGAATTTGAAACTGCGCAGGCGGTTGATCACCTCGTAGCCACGCCCGGTCATGGACTCGGCGAGACCTTGCAGAGTGCTGACGTTCTGGAAGGTTTTCGGTTTGGCGACGAAGGTGCCCTTGCCGTGAATCTTGAAGATCAGCCCTTCTTTTTGCAGATCACCGAGGGCCTGGCGCACGGTGATGCGGCTGACTTTGAACAACGCGCCAAGCTCGCTTTCCGAAGGCATCTGGCTGTCTTGCGGGTATTCGCCGTCGAGAATGCGGGCACGCAGGACGTCGCGCAGTTGAGTGTGCAAAGGAACACTGCTGAGGGAGAGAACGTTATCGGTCATGGCAGATCACTTGTTATAACGAGTTATGACGTGATCTTAGAGTTCTAGCGCGAGGGTTGAGAAATACTGTTTGAGAATAAGGTTAGATTCGCGGGATGGCGCGTCACCTGACACACCGCGCCGCATGGATCGCCAGCAAGCCGGGCTCCTACAGGATTGGCGTCAACCGAACATCCCCGGCACACCCACGCACTTGTAGGAGCCGGCTTGCTGGCGATGGCGTCCATGAAATCGCCTTCGCCGGCAAGCCGGGCTCCTACAGGATTGGCGTCAACCGAACATCCCCGGCACACACGCACTTGTAGGAGCCGGCTTGCCGGCGATGGCGTCCATGAAATCGCCTTCGCCGGTAAGCCTGGCTCCTACAGGATTGGCGTCATCCGAACATTCCCGGCACACCTACGCACTTGTAGGAGCCGGCTTGCTGGCGATGGCGTCCTTGAAATCGCCATCGCCGGCAAGCCTGGCTCCTACAGGATTGGCGTCATCCGAACATTCCCGGCACGCATACGCACTTGTAGGAGCCGGCTTGCTGGCGATGGCGTCCATGAAATCGCCTTCGCCGGCAAGCCTGGCTCCTACAGGGTTTGCATCATCCGAACATTCCCGGCACGCATACGCATTTGTAGGAGCCGGCTTGCCGGCGATGGCGTCCTTGAAATCGCCTTCGCCGGCAAGCCTGGCTCCTACAGGATTGGCGTCAACCGAACATCCCCGGCACACCCACGCACTTGTAGGAGCCGGCTTGCCGGCGATGGCGCCCATGAAATCGCCTTCGCCGGCAAGCCTGGCTCCTACAGGATTGGCGTCAACCGAACATCCCCGGCACCCACGCACTTGTAGGAGCCGGCTTGCTGGCGATGGCGTCCATGAAATCGCCTTCGCCAGCAAGCCGGGCTCCTACAGGATTGGCGTCATCCGAACATTCCCGGTACGCATACGCACTTGTAGGAGCCGGCTTGCTGGCGATGGCGTCCATGAAATCGCCTTCGCCGGCAAGCCTGGCTCCTACAGGATTGGCGTCATCCGAACATTCCCGGCACGCATACGCACTTGTAGGAGCCGGCTTGCCGGCGATGGCGCCCATGAAATCGCCTTCGCCGGCAAGCCTGGCTCCTACAGGATTGGCGTCAACCGAACATTCCCGGCACACCCACGCACTTGTAGGAGCCGGCTTGCTGGCGATGGCGTCCATGAAATCGCCTTCGCCGGCAAGCCTGGCTCCTACAGGATTGGCGTCAACCGAACATTCCCGGCACACCCACGCACTTGTAGGAGCCGGCTTGCTGGCGATGGCGTCCTTGAAATCGCCATCGCCGGCAAGCCTTGCTCCTACAGATCAACCGACGCGCAGTGCGCGCAAGTCCAGACGACCGTCCTTCAGCGGTGGGCACCAGTAGTAGCCGCCGGTGATCGGGCGACTGATGCGGTACAAGCCGTCGGTGATGCCATCTTCCAGACCGCTCATGCGTCGCAATTGGGCTTCGAAGGCGTCGAGGGAGAAACCGAACGCGAGGAACATCAGACCGGCGCGATCCCCTTCGATCCACGGCATCGAGCGGCGGACCACGAACGCTTCGGGGGCGAAGCTTTCCTGGGCGGTGCGTTTGACGTGGGCAGAGATAGGCGCGTCATCGATTTCTTCGTTGTCGCTCAAGCGACGGCCCATGATGTTGTCCTTTTCTTCGGACGGCATCGCGTGGAAGCCCTTCAGGTCGTGCTGCCACTGCTGGATCGCGGCGAAGCTGCCACCGACCACACCGTCAGCGCCCTCACCGATCAACGCGGCAGCCACGGCGGCTTCGTTGTGCGGGTTTTCGGTGCCATCTTCGTAACCGGTCAGGTCGTGGCCGGTGAGGTGGCGGAAAGTTTCATTCATCTGCACCAGGCGCAGGGCCGGCGCCAGCGCGGCTTCGATGGCGGTGGCGCGATTGAGCAACTCGCCACGGTCGACACCATGCAACCAGCACCACAGCGCGTGCTGGGTCGACGGGTTGTCGACGCCGACGCCGGTCAGTGCCGGAAACGGCCGCAGCCCGTCGATCTGCACGTGCAGCGCCTTGACCAGGGATTCACCGAAACCGGCCACCGCCGACTTCCAGTCCACCAGCTGCGTCAACTTGTCGAGCGCGGCCGGCAGAGCATCGACGGATTCCAGCGTGAAGAACATATGACGGGCCTGAGGTGGAACGGGGGTGGCGAGGATGCCCGGCTGGTAGTAACTCATATGAACTCCTTAAGAAAGAGCGTGAAGTTTACCCGCAGCGTCGGCCGTTGTGTGTTCTCAGGTCAAAAGATCGCCGGATCTTGATCCCGGCACTTAAAAAGTCGAGGCAATAAGGCGTATAACCTTTGAAGTGAATTCTGAACTGCAAGCCGCCAGCGCATGGCTTACATCACATGGAGTAGCGACATGACCACAGCACACATCCTCGGCAACCTGTTTCCCGACGCCAGCGACATTCCGGAAAAGTACCGCCTCGACGGCCAGACCGAGCAGCGTGAATACCTGGTCGATGGCGAGCTGAAAACCTGGTCCGGCCCCCTCGCCCAAGTCCGCAGCCCGGTGTACCTGACCGGCGAAAATGGCGACGAACAAGTGATCCTCGGCAGCACGCCGTTGCTCGATGCCGACACCGCGCTGACCGCCCTCGACGCCGCCGTCCGCGCCTATGACCGGGGCCAGGGTTTGTGGCCGACCATGCGCGTGGCCGAACGCATCCAGCACGTCGAAGCGTTTCTCGGGCGTATGCGCGAACAGCGCGAAGCGGTGGTCAAGTTGCTGATGTGGGAGATCGGCAAAAACCTCAAGGACTCGGAAAAAGAGTTCGACCGCACCTGCGACTACATCGTCGACACCATCAACGCCCTCAAGGAACTCGACCGCCGCTCCAGTCGTTTCGAGCTGGAACAAGACACGCTCGGGCAGATCCGCCGCGTGCCGCTGGGCGTGGCGCTGTGCATGGGGCCTTACAACTACCCGCTGAACGAAACCTTCACCACGCTGATTCCGGCGCTGATCATGGGCAACACCGTGGTGTTCAAACCGGCCAAGCTCGGCGTGCTGCTGATCCGTCCGCTGCTGGAAGCGTTCCGCGACAGCTTCCCGACCGGTGTGATCAACGTCATTTACGGCAGCGGCCGCGAGACGGTCAGCGCGCTGATGGCCAGCGGCAAGATCGATATCTTCGCGTTCATCGGCACCAACAAGGCCGCCAGCGACCTGAAAAAACTCCACCCGAAACCGCACCGTTTGCGCGCCGCGCTGGGCCTGGATGCGAAAAACCCCGGTATCGTTTTGCCTGAGGTGGACCTGGACAACGCCGTGAACGAAGCGGTCACCGGTTCGCTGTCGTTCAATGGCCAGCGCTGCACCGCGCTGAAAATCCTCTTCGTCCACGAAGACGTGGTCGAGGCGTTCATCGACAAATTCAACGCCAAACTCGCCAGCCTCAAACCCGGCATGCCGTGGGAAACCGGCGTAGCCCTTACGCCGCTGCCGGAATCGGGCAAGGTCGATTATCTGCACGGGCTGGTCGCGGATGCCGTGAGCAAAGGTGCCCGTGTGGTCAACCCGAATGGCGGTGAAGCCCGCGCGTCCTTCTTCTATCCGGCGGTGGTGTACCCGGTGACGCCGCAGATGCGCGTCTATCAGGAAGAACAGTTCGGCCCGGTGGTGCCAATCGTGCCTTACCGGCATCTGGACACAGTGATCGATTACGTCCTGGAGTCGGACTTCGGCCAACAACTGAGTATCTTCGGCACCAACCCGGTGGCGGTTGGCCGGCTGGTCGACACCTTCGCCAACCAGGTCGGGCGCATCAACCTCAACGCCCAGTGCCAGCGCGGTCCGGACACCTTCCCGTTCAACGGCCGCAAGAACTCCGCCGAAGGCACGTTGTCGGTGCATGATGCTCTGCGGGTGTTTTCGATCCGCACGCTGGTCGCGACCAAGTTCCAGGAGACCAACAAGGACCTCATCAGCGAGATCATCAGCGGCCGCAGTTCGAGCTTCCTGACCACCGACTACATCTTCTGAGGACCACGAGCCTGAGCACCTTCAGAGCCCATCGACTACCACCACTGTTGCGCCGGGTACTGCGTCCGTTACTGGACCCGTACCGGCGCTATCGCCACGCCAAACTGATTCACGCCGTGCGCGTATCACTGGGGTTGCTGGCGACGATCCTGTTGACCACCGGCATCCACCTGCCCCACGGTGAGTGGGCGTCGGTGACGATGCTGGTGGTGATCGGCGGTTTGCAGCACCACGGCAACATCGGCAAAAAAGCCGCCGAGCGCGCCATCGGCACCTTGATCGGCGCCGGTGTCGGCCTGTTGCTGGTGGCGCAACAAGCCTGGCTCGGGATGCCGTGGCTGACCTATTTTGCGATGTCGGTGGTCTGCGGATTCTTCTCATACCATGCCATCGGCAAGGGCGGTTACACGGCGCTGCTGTCGGCGATCACCGTGTTTATCGTCGCCGGGCATGGCGATAATCCGGTGACCGACGGGCTGTGGCGCGGGGTGGATATCCTGATCGGCATTGCCCTGGCCCTGGCGTTTTCCTTTGCGCTGCCGCTGTACGCGGTTTACTCCTGGCGCTACAACCTGGCCGATGCGCTGCGCGATTGCGCGACGATTTACGGACGCATCATCAATGGCCAACCCGTCACTGATGACGAGCACGTGAAGTTGATGAATCGCCTGAACACGGTGATGGTGCAACAGCGCTCGCTGATGCCGTCGGTGTCCAAGGAAGTGAAGATATCCATGACCGAGCTCGATGCGATCCAGCGCCATTTGCGCATGTGCGTCAGCACCCTGGAAATCCTCAGCAACACCCGACCCGATGCCAATGACCCCGACGCCATGGCGCATCTGCAATCGGCGTTGAAAGCGGAGCATCGGCTGATTCGCGTGCAATTGGTGGGGATGGCGCGGGCGCTGAAATCCGGTGCGTCCCGGCGGCTGAATCGACCCGTCGAACTGCCAGCGGATTCGAGCCTGGACGCACCGGTTTACAACCCGCTGGACGGCTACCGGCTATTGATCCGGCAGCTGGCCAGCAACATTGGTGAAATGCGCCAGCGCCTGGCCAAGACCGCGCCGTGCTGGAACATCTGATTATTGTGTAACTGTCCGCCGAAACTTCAGGCTCCAGCCTTGTTGCATGCCCGCGGCGGCCAGCAGAATCGCAGCGACACCGATCCATTGCAGCACTTCCAGACGATGACCGAAGGCAAACCAGTCGACGAAAATCGCCGCAATCGGGTAAATGAACGACAACGCGCCGGTGAGTGCCGTCGGCAATTTCTGGATCGCGCCGTACAGCAACACGTACATCACGCCGGTGTGAACAATGCCGAGAGTCACCAGGCTGGCCCAGGCGCTCGGTGCTTGCGGCAACGCCGAGAAGTGCGCGAATGGCGCGAGCAACAACACGCCGGTGCTGACCTGAACCAGCGCGATCAGGTGCGGTGGCGTGCCGGTCAGGCGTTTGATGATCAACGCCGCAATCGCGTAAAGGAAAGCGGCCCCAAGCGCCAGCGCGATGCCCATCAGGTAATCGTTGCCGCCCTCGCCCTGTTGCCCGTGTGCGCTGACAATCGCCAGCATCCCCAGAAACGAAACGCCCAGCCAGAACAGTTTCTGCAGGGTGATTTTTTCGTTGAGGAACAGCGCGGCCAAGCCGACCAGCATGAACGGTTGAACGTTATACACCGCGGTGCCGATGGCAATCGAAGCGCGGGAGTAAGAAGCAAACAACAGCACCCAGTTGCCAACAATCGCCACGCCGCTTAGCACCGCCAGCAGGAAGGTGGTGCGGGTCAAAATGCCGGGGCGCAGGAAGCCGAAAGCCGCGCAAATCAGCAACAAGGTGCCGGCGCCGAACACGCAACGCCAGAACACCACGTCCAGCACCGGTTGCCCGGACACCAGCACGAACCAGCCGATGGTCCCGGAAATCAGCATGGCGGCGGTCATCTCGAATGACCCGCGACGAAGTGTTTTGTCCATCATCAGACTCCTGTGATTGAGCCCAAAGTATGCCCATCCAACCGGGGGCTTCTCCAGCGTAAAAAGCAGGCTAAACTCGGCATCTGCCTTTTTTATCAAGGCGGTTTCGATTAATTGCCTTACAGGGGTTACGCCATGACTGACGATATCGACCAGGTGCTGATTACGGCGTTGATGGAAGACTCACGGCGTTCGCTCAAGGCGCTGGCAAACCTCAGCGGCCTGTCCTCACCGAGCGTCGCCGAGCGTTTGCGCCGCCTCGAAGAACGGGGCGTGCTCAAGGGCTACACCGTCGAGATTGATCCCAAGTGTTTCGGCTATCAACTCCAGGCCATCGTGCGAATCCGCCCGTTGCCGGGCCAGTTACAAGAGGTGGAGCGGCAAATCCAGGCGATTCCCGAATTCACCGAGTGCGACAAGGTCACCGGCGACGACTGCTTCATCGCCCGCCTGCACGTGCGCTCGATGGAACAGCTGGACACCCTCCTCGACCGCCTCAACACCCATGCAGAAACCAACACCGCCATCGTCAAGAAAACCCCGGTCAAACGCCGATTGCCGCCCATGGCCTAAGCCTTCAGCCAAATCGCAGGCAAGAAAAAACCCGCCGAAGCGGGTTTTTTACTCATGGACGACGATTAATCATCGCGGCTCATGATGCCGAAGATCTGCAACAAGCTGATGAACAGGTTGTAGATCGACACATACAGGCTGATGGTCGCCATGATGTAGTTGCGCTCACCGCCGTGAATGATGGCGCTGGTCTGGAACAGAATGCAGACCGAGGAGAACAGCACAAAACCTGCGCTGATCGCCAGCTGCAGACCGCTGACCTGGAAGAAGAAGCTCGCCAGCGTCGCACCCAGCAGCACAAAGAAACCTGCGGTGATGAAGCCGCCGAGGAAACTCATGTCCTTGCGGGTGATCAGCACGTAAGCCGACAGACCGCCGAACACCAGCGCCGTCATCGCGAAGGCCGAGCTCACTACTTCAGCGCCGCCCTGCATGCCCAGGTAACGGTTGAGGATCGGGCCGAGCAGGAAACCCATGAAACCGGTCAGGGCAAACGCCGACACCAGGCCCCACGCGGAATCACGGAGTTTGTTAGTGAGGAAGAAAAGGCCGTAGAAACCGATCAGCACCACGAATATATTCGGGTAGCCGACGCGCATCTGCTGGGCGACGAACGCCATCACGCCGCTGAATGCGAGGGTGAGAGCGAGCAAGCCGTATGTGTTGCGCAGGACGCGGCTAACCTCTAGCTGCTCAGCCTGCACGCTGTTATTAACTGCGTAATCCTGTTCGCGCATGGCGACACTCCTGTTGGTTTGAAACGTTCAGTCGCAAAGATCATAACAGACGCTCTGTAACAAGCCATGCAGAGAGTTTGACAGTGTGTTTCATTCAGGTATTATGGCGCCCGCAACGCAAACGGAGGTGTGGCCGAGTGGTTTAAGGCAACGGTCTTGAAAACCGTCGACTGTAACAGGTCCATGAGTTCGAATCCCATCGCCTCCGCCATCTTTATACGACAAAGCCCTGATTATTCAGGGCTTTGTCGTTTCTGGTACTCGCGGTTTTTGGTCTTCCCTTTCTGGATCGCTTCCGCATCTTTTCGGTCATTTCCGCAACCCTACCCTTCCGATATCACTGGTTCGACCTCGACACGCAGGTGGATGTGGCTTTCTTCAACAGGCAGCTGTCGGCCAAAAGCGGTCTCTAGCGCCCCAGCCCAAGTGCGGCCACGTCGAAGGCGTGAATGTCACACTGGAGGGCCTTGTTGTGCGCCGAGCCGCAAACATCCGCTTTACTCCGTTTGAAGTGCTTTACCAAGTTTCGCACCCAGATCGCGGCGACATTGATTGTGCACGTGGTATCGCTGCATGACGGTTGCCGTCAAGGCTTCCTCGGAGAGCGCGACGTCCATTGGCTCCGGCCCCCACTCCTTACTGACCTTGAGCTGTTGGAGTCCAATGACAGTCTCAATCAAGGCCTGCTCGAACCATGCGTGGACTACATCCGTAAGGGACATCTGGTGAATAAAGAGCAGGCGCCAATGCTAATGCCTGTCAGTTAAGAAATCTCTCGCGAAAGATGCTTCGTGTAACAGCTGGCGAAGCCATCCAATTACAGATTGCTTTACGGCTTACTGACTGGCACCAATGGTGCCCGAATATCGTTCGAATGGAAATCGACACGGGAGGTACATGGCGATACTCCAAAACAAAATCATTTAAACAGCAAGTTACTGGATAGCTCCCTAAGATTGTGAAAAGGAGTCACCAATCGGATAGCGGTACCATTTATCTGCTTTAGCTTCCCGCTACGAGCCAGGGTATAAAGTTCCTTTAGATCCTTTTTATCATCCTCGGTAAGCTGGCTGTCAGCACCATAATTCATTATCGACACGCGGTTCTCTGAACCAAAGGGAACAGCAGGATTATCAGGCTCTTTCTGTGGTGCAAACCAATGTCGAAGCCCAAATACGTGGCCAAGCTCATGCGCCAATGTCTCGACTTGCTCAGTTAGCTCCTGACTAAACAGCGTCGGATAGATCACCAGGTCATGTCGCCCGGAGTCTGGAAAAAAGGCGCTTGCCAAAACACAACCCGCGGTATTACAGCGTTCGACTTCCTGTATGACTATCTGAAAATCCCACGCATCATCGTCCTTGGCAAACTTGATTGGCACAGCGTCTCCCCATGCCTGCAATGCAAGCGCAAGAAGATGTTCAATCCTTTCTTTGGCTTTATCAGGCGACTCAAAGTTAGTCAGCGATTGCTCCTTGAATCTCCACCTCAGTATTGAACCTTCGCTCCAAAGAGGAATAAAACCCTCCGTGGCGTCAAGCTGCAACTCCGCAGGGTTACGCTTATAACCACGAGACTCTGTATCACAGATTATATTTACGTGCTGTCCATAGACATGGACCTTGGGATCTTCGCTGACGCTCTGTTGCCCGGCAATTTTCATACGAAACGGATCATCCGTTAGTACGTCTGTGTTGGACTGGGTTAACTCAACTGTATCAGTCATGAACTCTTCCTTTTGCCCGTTGAAGATAACTGCACACAGGTAAATTAGCTCACAGCCCACAAGCTGCACTGACCGTCCGGCAGATCTGAAGCAACGGTCAACTCATCAAAATGGAACTGAAGCTGCCGGGTGGAGAAGCGGCATCCAAAAAACGTCGACCCTACGCCTTCAAAACGACCGACCTGGCGAACTGTCCTATCGGGTAGAGCTCGACTACGCTTCGACAGCAACACACCGCAATCACGATGAATACCTTCATCGCTGGGAGGTGCATTGATGTGCTTGCCCTGGTTCGTTATACCCTTGTACTTCATGAGGTACGGGGCAATGTGTCTACTGCTGATATGCGGTGCCGTCAGTCATGCTCAGGATAGACTCGCATTGGTCATCGGCAACGGCACTTACAGTGAATCATCCCTGGCCTTTGCAACTGCCGACGCGCAAGCGATGGCGCAAGCGCTACAGAGTGCAGGGTTCGCCGTCACACTCGCGAAGGACTTGAATACAGTCGACATGCGCATGGCCCTGGATGAGTTCGTGGCACATGCATCAAATGCCGACGCAGTGCTTTTTTACTTCGCAGGTCATGGCGTCCAGGTCCAGAACAATACGGAATACCGCAACTACCTGCTGCCGACAGACATCAGCCCGAGTGCGCCCGGAAACATCATCCAGAACGGCATCGACGTCGAATCCGATGTACTCAAACGGTTGGCCAGCAATCTCCATTCACACACAACGATAGTCATTCTCGATGCCTGTCGACTGCGGGCGCTTAGCAGCTCACAGTCGGTAGGCATTACCTTGTCGGCGAAAGGTAGCAGCGGACTTGCGCGCATGTCCGTGCCCAGTGGCACCTTCGTGGCCTATGCCACAGCGCCAGGGCAGCGGGCACTCGAAGACACGGCCGCATTGCCCAAACACGGCACGTACACCGGAGCACTGCTCGAGCACATCACGACGCCGGGCATCATGATCGAACAGGTTTTCAAACGAACCCGATCGGATGTCGAGCTTGCAACCCATGGCGCACAGAGCCCGCGCGAGGAGAGCTCCTTGCGTGGGGACCAGGATTTTTTCTTCTTGGACACGTCCGTCAATCGCACTCAATCCCCTATCACCGTTCGGTCGGGTTCGACGGCAAGCTCACCGAGCAACACAGAGGCGGGTTCGGCGATCGAACTGATGATCTCAAGCATTCGCCAGGCACCTCGTGAGCAACGCATGCGCACACTGGCCAGGCTGCTTGAAAATCGCTCATTCACCTTACAACCCGCGGATATTCGGGAGCTGCTCCGGTCGTTCTGGATCGCCGCACGCCCCAAGGTACTGCAACTGCTCGACCCGGCACTGCCAAGAACGATAGAACCCTCACAACTGCTCGAATACAGCTACCTCATCGACCGGCGGGACCTTGTCGAGCTGCTGCGTGACTATGATGAAAAGCGGCGCATCTCGGCACCCTCCTCGCCAACGCTCGATATTCTGGAAGAAAGTATGTCCCGAGCCCGCTCGCAGGGCGCATGCGCTGTCGCTGAAGCGCAGAGCGTGAACAGACCGGCGACAGCCCCAACCGCGCTCAACGCGCAGCGGCTGCTGGGGGAACTCGGTAATGATCCGCAAACCATGCGCCTCGCACTGCACGAACTGCTTCAACAAAATGAGGTGGCGCTGAGTTACGAAGAGGCGATGAGCGTTTTGAAAGCATTCCCGGATTCGGCGCGAGGGCCGGCTTTCGACGAACTTCTGCAGCTGTTTCCGGACCGGATGTCTCCGCAAGAACTGGTGGGTGTTTCTGCCGCGCTTGGCGCTCATGCACCTGATCCGCAAAATTTCTTCTCGATAACCTGGCGGGTCGACGGCAAACCGACCGCCGAGCAGCGACAGCAAATCACGCAACCCATAATGAAATCGGCCGGATCAGGTGATGTCTTCGCCCCCATACTCGATAAGTACTGTCCCGAGCAACAGACGCCCTTGCAATACCTAGTGGGCATGCAAATGAACTCGATGGAGTACCAATATCAATTGGGTTCGGACGGCAAATACTGGGAATTGCTCGACATCCAGGACCGTCTGGAGTTCGTCCGCAGTCGTCCGCCGAAGGAGAGAGGCATGGCACTGATGTACGCAGGCTTTGCAAAACCTACGTTGCATTTCAACGTGAGTGATTTGGAGCCGATTCACGATGGCTCGGTAACTGACAAGGAACTTCAAGACGCCATCAGCATGTACCAACGTCATGGAAACCTGTTGCTACCGCTTTCAGCCATCGAAGTTGCGATGATCCGTAGCTGGTTCTCCGAGGCAGATGCCCGCAATCTGTTGAAAGATTTGGAGGCCCGCAATTGAGCCCCGCCGCAGCGCGACGTCGCCATGGATGCATCCACCATGTATGGCATCACCTGGTCATCGCGACGCTGATCACCTGTTTTGTCTACTGGGCCAGCACGTTCGGGCTTACCGGTGCGCTTGACAGCGCGACCTTACATGCGACCCAACGCCTGATTTCGCAGCAAAAACCTGGCGCTACCACGGCTCCTCAAAAGACAGATGATGTTCCGCCGCCAGTAATATTCGAAGTCACTCGCCAGAACTATGAGACCACTTATCACAACACTTCGCCGCTGGGGCGCGAGGCACTCAAGCGTGAATTGAGTCCGGTCCTCGGGGACAAATCCACCGCGAAACTGGTGGTCATCGATCTCGACATCTCCCCCGCCACGCCAGAACAGGACACTCGTGACCTCGATGCCCTGCTCGACTCCCCGGCCGGTCCGCCCGTGGTTCTCGTCGTTCCTGCGTTCCTGGGCACCCCCGCCCTCACGCAACGTCAATCCGAGTGGATGAAGGAGCGATGTATGGCGGACCGGCGTGGCCGGCCACTGTACTTCGGGTTTCCTTACCTGAGTGGCGAAGGGGGCGTCATCCTCAGGTACTCGAAACACTACCCCTCAATCGGCAACGTTGCCCTCTGGGCCGCTACTCGTGAATACCCCCAAGGCACGTCCCTCCTGCCGACCTCGTGCGAAGCCCCCATGCATCCCGATGCCATTTGCGAGTTTCACAAGGGCGGTCAGGATCTGGATTTGCTTCGCGAACACTTCAAAGACATACGCGAGCATTGCGCCACGAGCCCGATCGATTTCGAAAGAGTCGCTCCGAACCGCCTTGTCCACAGACCGCTGGAGACCGTGACTGTGGACCTGGCCAAGGAACTGACAAAAAACGTCGTGTTCATTGGCGGTACCTATGACAGTCGCGATGTCCACCTCACCGGCGCCGGACCGATGGATGGCATTTACGTGCATGCCGCTATCTATTCTTCGAAGGTCACTGCGCTGTCCCATCTCTATGTGTTTCTGATCGAGATTACACTCGGCGTCGCGCTCGGCTTCGGATTCAGCTGGTTATTCTCGCGCGCCGCCCATGCTGATCACAGCTACCGGGATCGCCTCCACCACCGGGCAGTGGGTGCAGCGCTGGTGGCCTGGGGACGTTGGCTCTTCTACGTCGGGGTGATCTTCCTGTTGATGATCGGGGCCGCCGTCGTCCTGATTTATGCGTCATCCAGTGTCCTTTGGCGCGGGTCGTGGCTTAACCCGGTGCCTTTGGTCATCGGTATGCTGATTGACGGGCTCGTTGCATCACGGACCGTCAGCGCGGTTCATTACCACAGCACTGCGCGTTTTCCAGACAAGGTCTGGTGGGTAAAAAACGCAGGATCACTGGTGTCTGCGCTGTTGATCACGATAACTCTCGCCTACATTTCCTTCGGTGCACTTCATGGACACTAGCTTCTTTCGTCGAGGGCTGATTGGCCTCAGTGTGTTGATGATCTGCATACCGTCATCTGCGGCAGCGATGTCGTGTGTGCTCCAACAGGACGGCGACGCGCGCGTTTTGACTTCAGACGGGAAAGAGGTGGTCATTCCCGAAGGGCCGTTCGGTGTGCCGTTCGCTAATTGCCTGGAACTGAAAGTTGCGGAAGGAGAAGTGACATTGATAACGATGACAGCTGAGCACACGCGCAGCTCGAACCGTTATAAGGCAGGACAAACCGTGACGCTCGAGTCGTTAACGGCCCAAGGCGGTGAATCATCGTTCTGGGGCCTCGGAATACTGGCCGAAATTCTTTCTGGCACGGCAACTGAATCCCAAGGAGTGAGTCGGGGAGCCAAAGCGACCGCTGTCGCATTTCAGCAGTATCTCAGTGGAAAAATCCTCAAGCGCAGCTCGATGGCTCAATATGACCTTCGTCCACTCGGGGGCTCGACGGTGTCTGACTTGAGTTTTGTGACGAAGAATGCACAACGCCTTGCCGCTCATGGGGCGACGTTACAGCAAGGGATTCTCACGGTTGCGCCCAATGCATTCGAGTCCGGAAGGACTTACCTGTGGAAAGCAAAAATTGAAGGTGTCGAAGTATCGGGAGAAATTCAGGTGGCCAATGAAGACACAGCGCCCGGCCTGCGCGAAGAGGTCGAGAAGGCCTTGAGCGCCCCTCGTCCACCCAACGAATTGCTTGCTCTTGCCACTAGGCTTTGGGAGAAGCGCTTTGCCCTGGATTCACTGGCGGTTGCTCAGCGCTGGCTTGCGCCATCGGGTGATAGTTATTGAGGTGAGCGTTTTTACTCAATACCAGAATCATTAACGCTTACTCCCGGTCTTTCGTCGTACGGATGAGATTGTTCCGCAATTTCACAATGGCCTTCTGCATTTGCACGAAGTCATCGGGACGCTTTACAACAGAGTCTGGCCATCCTGATAGAATCGATCAGGCTATAGATAACACCCTTCTGAGAAATGGTATGAATACAGAATTGATGGAAGATGAGATGCGCCGGGCGCTATTCGGCGATCCTGATTCCTCTGCGCCGGCAATTCACTCAGAAGTGCAGGACACAGTCCCGGATGTTGTGATCGTGCAACCGGAGAAGGCAGCGAAGAAAAAAACAGTCTCAAAAGGCTTCACACCTAGGTTGAGAGTCACGCTCCGTGTGGGAAATGAATTTGAAGGCGAGATGCACGAGATGGTACATGAGGCCGATACGCTGAGCTCCCTAGTTGCAGAACAAGAAGCTACTAAGACGGCCAGAAAAAAATTCAGGTATGTGGAAGTGGTATCGGTCAAGTCGATGTAAGTGGGTACTTCCACTTGGCTCACCCGCCTGGGCATTAAACCGCATTCGGTTGCCGCGGATCAGCCAACAGGTTCGTGTCGATTGAAGCCTCAAACATTAGGGGGAGGTAGTCGTATCCCGGACTGGATTTAACATCACACTCCATACCGCTCTCAATGTTAATTGGTCGCCAGCCCAAGCCGCATAACTGAGGGTAGCGACAGACAGAAATCAGCCAAAAGCAGTCATCCAGGCTAAGCATTATCTCGAATGACTTGGGTTTCGATATCAAATCTGCTCAACAACGCGGCGCCATCCGTAATACCTAGAATCTGATCGATCGCGGCGATTTTCTGGGTTGCGTGATCGAGCTGAAAGTCAGCGTTGGTGTACACAGCCTCCGCCTCATTATGAAGTGCATAGGTAATATGCGCCGCGACACGGACGCTCGTTGGGGCATCTACAACGCTACCCAGATAATCAGCAAGTAACATCCTGATCTCTAGCAATGCGAGGGCGAGTAGCCTGTTCTGGTCGGTCTGCATATTGGGATCCTGGATATTGCAACGAGGTGTACGAAACGAATTTCGCGAGGTTATATAAAACCCCGGATAGGCAAAAGCAAAAGCCCGCTTCGGGTCGGTAGCTGCCCTTTGCCACAGACGGCAATCGGCCAAGAAACGGTCATTCGCGAAAAGGCGAGAAGCAGTTATTGAGCGGCTAAAAGCTTAAGGGACATTCATCGCGTGCCTCGACAGGGCCTCAACTTGAATGCTGAAGTCGTCCAGTTGACTATCCATCCTAGGAATTTTCCCACCCATGCCGAAAGACGATCCCGACATTCAAATAAACCAGCAATTCAATACGAACAACCTGACCGAATTCGAAGCAGCGCGTCGGGTCGCGTTCGCATTGAGCAAGGAGGTCGGAACAACCCAACCTATTCGCCGCGATGGCTTTCCATGTCGGCAATGACCTGTGCAGATACGTCGAACACGAGGTGGTGGTTGTCGAACAGATCGTCCTGATCCGATACGAGGTCGACGGCGATATGCCCGCAGTTGAACATCAGCAATAGTTGACCGCCGTCCGGCAGCGGGACGATACGAATAGCTTCGGCTTCACCTGTGGTAGAGATGATGGCTTTGGCGATAAGCAGACGGGTGTGTGAATCAATCGTAAGAGTAGGCATGGTAGCTACTCCGCTTTAGCGAGAATTTCTCAAGCGCCCCCGCAAGTAGGATTAAATCGGCGCACCTTTGAGTGTAGCCCATGCGCACAGACTGCCTAGAGGGATCAAGGTCGGCGACCGGCAGAGAACGACCCATAGCGGTCATCGGGATCGGCAGAAAACGGCGAAAAGCGACCGTTCGCAAGTGACTGGTTTCCGCCCATCTGTTGCGAAGCGGGTGCGCCCCGGCCCTCGAAAAATTGAAAGCGGAGCGGTATCTTCATACGACCTCTATAGTTGCTTAAGCATCCCGAGCAACCCGACAGAGCCTTTTCACCTTGGATAAAGCGCTTCATAGGCGATCCCTGCGATGAAATCCTCAGAAATCATAGCAAGGGTTCGCGAAAGCGTTTTTACACACTCTGGGCCAGAAGCGGTCAGTCTGATGCGTTTGGTAAGTCAGGGGCAACGCATCGCCATTAGAACATGTGATAAAGCACCAGCCCGCCCTCTGCATCCGGGCTAGCGTCAGAAAAGCCTTTGACCGCGTACAGTTGAATCTTCCACTCGTGGCTGAGCTTATGTGTGACGAACAGGGTGAATTCCTGAATTTGCGAACCGGTGGAGACGACTTTCTGCCTCCAGTCGTAGGAGGCACCCGCCGTAGTGCGCGCAGCCACGGGGATGGCGAAGCCGAGGCTGGCAAATACCGGATCGTCGAAATCGCTGTCGGGTGGGTCGCCGAACTTTTTCCAGCCCAGGGTCGCGAAACCGGTCACCGGGCCGAAGGCCTTGGCGATGTCGATTTGAGCGGTATAGTCGGTTTCGCCGGTGCCCAGGCACTGATCTTCATCTGCCGTGGGGAACTTAACCTTGCCGATCAGATCCAGCAACACGCCCCCCTCACTGCCATCGAGCAAGGCATAACCTGCGCTGGCGACAGTATCGCCCAGGCCACTTTCCACGTCCCTGCAACCACCGGGCAACGGGTCGCCTTCCGGGCCGACTTCGGGGTTAGTGATGCGCAACCAGGGCACGGTCACCTTGTAGGTCATAGGGCCCGTTTCATACTTTCCCACAACGGGGACATACCAGATTTCCGAAGTGGTGCCGGTGCCATAGTCACCGCTTGAATAGTCCATGCCGATGGCGGTGCTGAAGGTATCGGTCGAGGCCTGCACGGTAAAGCTTGCCAGCAGGCTGGCAAAAAGAGGCAGCATGGGTCTCATCGTCACCTCAAAGTCTCGTTGAGAAGTGTGATCGAACTTACCCAGCCTAGTTGCTTATTCACCGCTTGTAGAATTGCCGCAGCGCTTATGCCGAACGGCCAGATCGATCCACTTTCTCTACTTTTTCGACCTTTTCAGGTAGTTCGACTTTTTCTACCTTTTCTGGCCGCTCCACTTTCTCAACTTTTTCTACCTTTTCGGGGCGCCCTACCTTCTCGACTTTTTCGACTTTTTCGACTTTTTCGACTTTTTCAACCTTCTCGACCTTCTCTACCTTTTCGGGCCGTCCGCTGTTGTCCTCCTTCTCGGGTTGTTCCACTTTCTCGACATGCTCTGATTTTCCAGACTTGTCCACGGTCTCGGATTTGCCGCTGTTGTCGACCGCGTGGCTCCCACCGCTACGGTCGTTACTGTCATCACTGCGCGGACTTACATCGCGCCCACCGTGACCGCTGCTGTTGTTGGAGTTGCCTGAGCCATCCGCACTCTGTTCCGTGTCGGCGCCCGTTCGGTTGTCACGTCCCCCATGGCCCCTGCCCGAGGTATCGGCGCGTTCGCTATGGAACTCGACACGGGTTGCCCGTACTTCACGTTTACCAATAAACACCCCGCTCACCCGAACGCGTTGATCCACTGCCAATGTGGCGGGCTGCTCGCCGACAAACACTGTGTCGTGCCCCAGTGTCACATTGAAGCCTGCGACCACCAGATGTTGGTCCTGTCGGCTCTGCACCAGGCCTTCGATCACTGCCTCATGCACACGGCCGGCAAAAGGCAGGCTCGGGTCAGGACGGCTTTGAGCGACCTCCAACTGGCGACCGGACCACTGGCCACGCACCAGCACTTCCTGCGCCGGAGCCACGCGACTCCCCAGTTTCAGCCCCTGGAGGCTGCCGGTACGATCTATCGAGCCGATGGCACTGGATTCTCTGAGGCCCGGCGCCCGTTCGATGCGACTAGCCACTACTTCACCACTAGCGTCGCGTAGACCGCTGACTCTGACCGGTTCGCCCGGGCGTAGCCCTTCAGCGACCCGTGCCCCCACGGCAAGGCGCACGGGTTGCCCCATGACCCGCAGTGGCGCCGAAGCATTTGGTAGTGCCGTCAGCGGCCCTTCATAGACGTTCAGGATCGAGATGCGCCCGGCTTGCAGGCCTCGCTTGGTGGCGAATGCTTCCACCGCGACAACCTGTCCAATCGCCAGGTGAGCGCTGCTGGCGGCGACGCCGTTTTCGCTCACTGGTACGTCTTTGCCGAAGTGCACTTCCATACCATTGACGCAGATCGAAGCGAACCCGGTGATGGTGCCGACGATACCAGTGCCGCCAGTACCTCCCGGACGCAGGATCGGTGCGCCCGTGCCACCCACCCCACCGTTGTCACGATCAATGATGGTGCCATCCACACCGGCAGCCACCGCGCCCGTACCGCCTGTGCCGCCGGGACGTTGTTGGAGCGGCGCGCCGGTGCCACCAACACCACCGCTTTCACTGTGGACGCCTGTACCGCCCACACCGCCTGTCTTTGCCCCGGTATCACCAATGCCGCCCGGAAACTGCAAGCTCGATGCGCCCGACATGCCCACTTCATCGCGGCTGACACAGGCCGGTGCTGCGTCTACCCATGTGGTAGTCACCAGGTTCAGCCCAAAACCCAGGACAAGAGTGACGACACTGAAGCAGCGCTTGAGGGAAATCATGGGGCAGACGTCATCGGAGAATCGGGATCGGTGGGCTCAGTGTAGAAATAAAGTCCGATAGTGATGCGCTGGCGTTGCTCGATACTAGGCAAATCAACGTTTTCGAGGTCTGCGGCAAGCCGGCTGAAACTGAGCAGAGTTTGCATCCCGTCCCTGGCCACGGCCTCGCGCAAAGTGTTGACGCTGACCGAGGCCAGGGCATCGTAGTGCACGCTGCGTTCGAAGAAAGGCTGGCCTTCCCCGCTCAAGTTATGCACCGCTGCACTGGCATGATCGTGCAGGTTGTGGCCGAGGTACGCGGCTTTTTCGTCGAAGCCTTTCTGCGGCACGAACGCCTGGGCTTCAAGGTGTACACAATCCTGTTCATCGAGCCGAACGACGCCTAAGCGCAACCATTCATCGAGCACCACCCGCGCGCGGATGTCCGTGCTGACCTTCGCCACCAGGGCGTCAAAGGAGCAGTCACCGCCAACACTGGCCAGTCGCGGCAGAGGTAACGCCTGGCCGACACCCGTGGAGAAAGGCTGACTGTTGGTCCAGGCGTTGACCAGCTGCGCTCCTAAAGTAATGTTTTCTGGCAGCGCCGCGATCGACGTCTCGCTCTCGTTTCGCAGCCGCCGAACATCCTTGCGATGAACCCCCGTGAGCAGGCTGATGCGGCTGTCGCTCGGAACTTTGTCGTCCAGGCGAAACTCACGATCAGCCACATCAACGAACACCTCTTTGAGCAAATCGGAGAACACCGTATAGGTGACCCCTTTGCGAAGCATCAGGCGCACCAAAGGACGCATGACCCGCCGCAGGGCTCTTAACAGAGAAGGAGGTAAGGTGGGCGATTGCATTCAGCGCATTCCTTGACAGATAAACCCAGTATAACGACGTGGAAAAAAATCCCATACGAGCTGGCACCCACTTTTTGCCAGGGATATGGGATAGCTGTAAGCGCTCTCTGCATATGCGTTGGTTGGGGCTGTAATGAGCTAGACCAAGCCTCATACAAAACCCGCCCCGAAGGTTTTGTATGAGACCCCATCAGAGTGAGTCAGCTCCTGCTGTTGTCATCCCCTGCTTCGCCGCCGACGTGAACGCCGCGGTTATCACCCGGTTCGCCACCCACATGGTTGCCACGATTATCACCAGGCTCACCACCAACGTGATTGCCACGGTCGTCTCCAGGCTCGCCGCCAACATGATTGCCATGATCGTCCCCGGGCTCACCGCCAACATGATTGCCATGATTATCACCAGGCTCACCACCAACGTGATTGCCATGATCATCGCCGGCTTCAGCATGGTTGTTGCCGCGCCCTGAATTCGAATTCCCGGCGTGGTCGTGGCCTGTATCGCCATGGCTGCTACCACTGTTACCACCGCCGTTGCCAGCATGACCACCGCTACCGCCGCCGCTTCCACCATGGCCGCCTCCACCTCCGCTTCCGCTTCCACCGCCGTTTCCGCCGCTGCCGCTGCCGCCTCCTCCGTTTCCGCCGCCACTACCTCCATTTCCGCCGTGGCCACCGCCTCCACCGCCGCCGCCACCGTCTTTGGCGTAAGCACTGGAACTATGAGAAATCGAATCCGGAACCAAAACGATGGACGCCGACAGCACGCCACCAATGGCCATCGCCAATAGAGCCCTCTTGAACAGCCTATGAATTTGCATTTTTCGTCTCCTGGTCATTACCGCGAGAAACGCCAAATCAAGTCAGGAATCGGTATAAATTTTTTGGCATTTATTGTGTGGGATTTTTTCCCACGCCTAATAATTAGACCTCTTTGCACAGAGGTTCAAGCGGCGCACAGAAAAGTCGACCGATGGTTGGCCGCAAAGAAGTTGCCAATCTGTTGCATCGACCGGTTGAATCCACAGTCGATAGCGGCCCTTCAGTCTCAACGAGACACTTCACGCACATAGGCTTGGCACGCCGCCAAAGCGATCAGTCCCTGGTCGCCGGCATCGGTGATTCCGATAATTCGTTGAGCATGCGCTGGGTCAAGTCGGGCGCGCGCTCCTCCATGAATCACGCCGCCGGCTTCGGCACCGGTTGACACTGAACAGCCACTGGCTGAATCCGTGGTGTCGAGAAGGACTGACAGCCGCAGATCAGAAGTGGCAAGACGATCACGTCGGCGGCCTTGATCACGCAGGGCATCGCTCAGCTCCTTGTAGTGGGATTGTTCGCTGGCCGACAGCCACTGCTCGAGCGCAAGCCGCTTATCCTGATCGGCCCGTACCTGGTCTGCGGCTGCATTGCTGATGGCGGTCAGGTCATCCTTGTGCAACCCGGCCTACTCGGCTAGCTGCTTTCCATAGCGCCAGTCCTACACCTTCCATGTGCCCGCAGCGCTGCCACCCATCAACATCGCGATCAGCACCAGCAGAGCTATCAGCTTCTGCGCCGGCGTCATCACGGCACATCCCTGAAGAAGACATGGCCACCAATCGTCACCGTCTGTTTGGCCCCCTTCGTCCAGGTCGGCGCCTTCATCATCGCGGCGGCGTAGTAGTGCGTGGCACCGCCGGTAGGGTCTGGCACCTTTCCGTCAATCACCAGGTCAGCGGCGATACGTGCCTGCGCAAGCTCCAGGTAGTTGGCGGCCTTGCTGGTCTTCAAGGAAGACGATGTCAGCGTAGTTCTGCTCGCCGCCGGAGAAGGCCACATCTGTAATCTGCGGGATTTGCGCCCAGGTCAGTACCTTCGTCAACGTGCCCGCGCCAGAGCCAGCCGGGAAGATCTGGGTGCTGGTGGTGTCGATTGCTTCCAAGGTAATCGCGGTCGCTGTCGCGGTCTTAACGCGCACCACTTTGCCATTGAGTGGCGTCCAGCCATAGCGATAGGTGTGATGGAGCCGAAATGATTGGACTTGATACGTCCGGGAAAACATCCACTGGGTAGCGGCTTTCCTCGGAGGTACAAAAAAGCCCCGATCAATGTCGGGGCTTTCTCGTTTCTGCTATACGCAAAACCCGCTCGATGTCGGGCTGTGCTTGTTAGTTTTTGCAGGCCATCTGCGGAGGCGCAGAAGGTGTCAGCTTTTGGGGAATTACGAATGAAGTTCCAGCTAAGGGCATAAGTTCGATAACTCCGAGCATGCAAGTAAGCGCTTGCCCGCCATCGCTGCTTGGTCTGCTAAATACCCCTACCAAAACTTCGTAGTCTTTCCCAGACTCCAGCTTGTAAACGAGCGCTTGGCCACCGCAGGACGAGTATGTGCTGCCATAGCCACCAATGGTCGCGCCAAGAGTTGCAATTTGGAACGGCAGATCAGTCCTGACGCGATACTCGGTTACGACCTCTTTATATACGCCTTCACCCATCCGAATTGCTGGGACGTATTCAGTAAGAGTGGGCGCAAATCTTTTCGGCATGCCAACGCTCGCCGACTTCAGGGGGTACTGCGGATAGTTGATGTTCGCCGTCCCGTCCCCTCCGAAACGTCCGGCATCAGCCATCTTATGACGGGTAGCAGGGGCACAACTGCCAGTGATGCTATCTCCATACACACTGGAGTTAGTGATCACACGAAGACGCGCCACCCCCTCTGATTGAGCAGGCTCTTCATATGGAACTGAAGGGATTCCAGAGCAACCGGCAAGTGCTACAGCAAAAAAAGTTACGAAAGTGACAACCCGCATGACCATGTCCTTATGTACTCGAAAACTCAAAAAAAACCCGACACTATGGCCGGGCTTTTTTTGCCACTCCTACACACGTAGAAACGACAGGATGGCGCTATTTACTCTCACTTTCTCACTTCAATGCAAAGGCTTTTTGCTATGCCACGCAACTTTCGATGAGCCCCTCTATATCGAGCCGTTCCTGGGCGGCGGTGAGCGCTTCGTTCACCTGGTCATCCAGTGCCTTGCGGATGCTCGAGCGCCACCGGTAACGGGTTGATTCCGGCTTGCCGTCGTCGTCCCAATTGGTGATGTCGTACCATGCCGCTGGCAGCACCGCCGCAGAACGCTTGCCCTCGGCACCCGCCACTTGCGAAATTGCCCAGGTCAACACGGCGCACTCCCGGAAGCGTTTCGGCGCCGGAGTTTTAACCGAAATGAGCAGTTCTAGGATCGCACCGTGTTTGCGCTCTTCATGCAGCGAACGCTGCGATAGCCGTTGCAACCGCAGAGATGATTGCGAACAAATCTACAATCTTGAAACCATCGGAAGAGCCACCAGCGAAAGCATAAGCGAACAGGCTGCCAGTCAAAAAAAGACCGACGCAGCCGCCCCAGATAACCCTGTCCTTAATCAATATCTTATCTCCCGAGTTGAGTCTCGATTACGCCGAACCCTTCAAGCTATCGGGAAATATCCATCCATTCACCCATCCTCCACCGCCCGAGCATGACCCGGCATAGGACGCCCCATGCCCACGCAGCGGCGGATCGATGTAAAAAGTCAATCTATTCCGAAGCGATCGATGTCCTGGAACGACTCGCCGAGCTGCCAGATCGCTCTTTAGTGGCGCGGTGCAATAAGGAAACGTTGTAATCGTAGGTCGATATCAACGGCACTGGCCCCTCGTTCCGAGCCATCCCAAGCCATTGCCTTGTTCGTTCAACGTCAAAGAATTCGTTCTTGAACTTCATCTTCGCAACAAGGTTTGCTGAGACCCTGAAGTGTCCACATCCGGCCGAGCATTTGACCTCGGACCAGCATCCTGTCGTGTGAACAATTTTAGAAGCAGCTTGGCAAATTAAGCATTGCATGTCCGATCTCCATTTCGATGACCAACTCACTGTAGTCGAACACCAGCCAAGGCTCCTCCATGCCCACAGAAAACAAACCGGTCGAGCCTGGCTTTGACCAGAACACGCCAGATGGCGGACGCGGTTACATAGCCCACCTGTTCAAGACCGTGCTCAGGCATTCAAGCCTTGCCTGTGTCTAGCTGTACGCCAACCTCACTGCCACCACAACGGGCCGGTCGTGAAATCGGGGACCGAGCGTTTATTGATAAGACATTGTGATGGTCATTCCCGCGTTTACTTTGCCTGCGACAACGGGGACGGTAGTTCTGAGATAGCGAACGGTAAATGATTTTCCTAGATGACCGCCGGCACTTGTGAGCTTGCCAAAGTCTCGTTGATTAGTAGTGCCTATCGCTGATGAATCAGGACCGAAACTTACGGGTAAACCGTTTTCCAGAACTTGAAGGGCAAAACCCGACGCGGAGTCCGGTACGTTCGCCAATCCAAGCGTCGATGAGGTATTCGTGGGGGATGAGATATCGGAGAGTGTATATTTCACGTTTACGTTTGATGCGCCTGCCCCGCAATCCAAATCGATAGAAAAGGGGGTTTCTCCAGCCGTCGTTTGTGCACCTCCCAAAGATCCGATATCGACTGTCGGCAGTTTTATTACCCCTGGCACGCTGAGCTTACAGACAGGGTATTTCACATTAAGAGTCGTTCCCTGAGTCGTTACAAACCCAAAACCATAATATTCATCATCCACTTTCATATATATGCCGTGCCGCATAACTCTGATTGATGGAATGTTTATTGTTCCCGGCTGCAGGAGCTCTGTGGCAACAAAGCGAACTCGATATTTACTTAACGCAGAAGCAGCAACGACCCCAGTACTAGAAGCCCACATTCTAATTTCAGCTGATAGTAAGAAAGGCTCATAAGGTCTATTCCCATCGGCAGCGGCCATAATTATTCCAACACCCTTGACACCTGAGCTGTGAATTGTATATGAGACTCCTTCAAAGACTAACGTTTGTGCCGTCCTACTAACAACATTATTTGCGTACGAGAAAAAATCGGATGTTGATGGAACGTTTTTACATGACCCTAAGCCTCCTCCAACCTCATGCCAAGAGTTTGAAATTACTGTCGGCAAAGTGGCGTCCCTAGCCGCCAGCGTAAGAGCAGGTGTAGGAATTGTGACGTCGTTGAATGTACAAGTTGTTGTTGTTGCAGCAAGTAAATTACCGCTAAAAAATGCAGATACTAAAAGCAATGTTCTCATAAGGCTCAAATACCGATACTGCCCATTGACCAGGCGATGCCAACCGCATGCCTTGCTTGATTTGCTCCGACCTCCATAAACCTACTTCATTTCGGCTTTCTTTCCAGACCCTGCGCGCGCCGACAACCAGCGCAACAGATCCTCACCGCTCATCGGTCGGGCGTAGAAATAGCCTTGCCCAGAAGTGCAACCCAACTCCAGTAACAGGTCATGTTCTTCTTTATTCTCAATGCCCTCGATCACCACCGACATTCCCAGGCTTTTACCTAGCGCCAAAGTACTGGAGATGGCTGCCCGGCAGCGTGGCTCATGTTTGAGAGTGCGGATAAATTCGCCATCGAGTTTGATCTCGTTGAACGGCAACTGACATAACCGCTGCAACGACGAGAATCCCGCCCCAAAGTCATCGATCGACAACTGGCAGCCCATCATTCGTAATCGCACCAGGGTTTCCAGACTAGTGACAGGACTTTCCAGCAACCCGCTTTCCGTGAGTTCAAAAGTCAGGCTGGAACCCGCCGCATTGTGAAACTGCAGAATGCGTTTGACGATCGATGTGAGGTCGCTATTGGTCAGTTGCGTTACGTGCAGGTTGAACGCCAGGTTTAATACAAAACCATCGCTGCGCGCTTGTTGTTGCAGGCGCAGCGAAGTATCCATTTGTGCGAATAACAACTCATCAAGTAATCCGCAACGCTCCAGCACTGGCATGAACACCGCCGGGGACAGAATGCCTGAAGCCGGATGCTGCCATCGCGTCAGCACTTCCACGCCTCTCACCTCCCCGGTACTCAGATTCACCTTGGGCTGATACCAGGCCTTCAACTGTTGCTCGCGTAGCGCTCGAAGAACCTCATCTTCACTGGCCAATTCAACAGGCGCGCGAACTGGCGGCACAACATCCGAACCACGCAGGTGCTTTTTCAGCAAGACGTCCAGAGCAGGCGCCTGCAGCGGCTTACCGACATCACCGAGCATTTCCAGCCCCAACAACGATACGATCTGCTGCACCGCCCGACGCAGGTCGGCGGACAGCGAGCTGCTGATGATCACAGAGCCTACGAGCCCCGAGCGTCCGACTCGCTGAAGAAACTCCAGCCCATCCATGCCGTCCATACACAAGTCACAGAGGGCAATGTCTACCTTGCCCACTTTGTGTAAAACATCGAGTGCCTGGACGCCGTCTACAGCCTCGAAAACTTCCTGACAGCCAAGCTGGCGCAGCATGCTGACCGCGACTGAACGCTGAAAATCATGATCTTCAAGCACCAGTACACGTAGAGGAAGACGCTTCATGGAGATCAGCTCGGTGATGGAGGGCGAACCATCCTGCCTAAAGCTGAAACAAATCTAATTAGGAAATATCTGACATTCGCGCGGATTAATCTTACGTCGATGAATTTCTCTGGCGGGGCCCCAATGCAATATGGGCCGTTGAGCATGTCTCAGTTCGCGCGGATAGCTTGTTCTACGCGCCGAACAAACTGATCGACTTCGACTGCACAGTCGTGGCCAGAGCTCTCGACCAATCTCTCCACTTCTCGACAAAGAACAATGAGGCTTTTGGCTTTGCCTACCGCAAGAGCGCCACGAATCCGGTGCAACAATCTAACGGTTTTTGCAGCGTCGGCTTCCTTCATCGCGGATTTCAATCCACTCGAATCTTCACGAATAGTGAGCATGAAGAGCACAACCATGCGCTCTGGAATCTGAATCCGGTCTTGAGGGCCCGTAGCCTCGATCACCTCTATGTGGTCGAGCACTGGTTGGTTCATCGTACTTTTCAGGCTCAAGTAAAGGCCCTGAATGTCGATGGGTTTGGTCAACCAATTGTTCATGCCGGCATGTATGCAGCGCTCGCCTTCCTCCCGCAACGCATTGGCAGTAACGCCGATTATGGGTATCTCCAGATCCCGCTGTCTGACGGACTCTGTGAAGTCATAACCGTCCATGACGGGCATGTTGACGTCGGTGAGGATCAGGTCATAGCGTCCGTGTTCAAGAGCTTTCAGCGCTTGAATACCATTCGATGCCACCTCGACCGTACAACCGATGGCTTGCAGTTGCTCTTTCATCAACCGCTGATTGACCGGGCTGTCTTCAGCCAGTAGCACGCTCAGGCCCAAATGACGTTTATCGGGGGCGATTGCATTGGCAATGGGCTCGGGCATGGCACCGGTGACGGCCATGGTAAGGGCCTGACGCATGCCCGAGAGGCTGTGCTGACTGACCAGAATATCTTTGCCAATGACTTGCGGCACTTCACTGAAGTCATGCTGGGCAAAGACTTTGACGCCAGCCCAATCAAGCACTGGCAATTGTTCAGGCATGACTTCCAATAGCGCATCGTGGAATGCCTGGACTTGGGTCGAAACAATCACGCCAAGACGCTCCAGCCATGCAGCCAGACTCTGCGTCAATGCCGGGTACGGCGTGCGCACCAATACGTTCTTACCGGATAACAGTTGATCGGACACAGGGATCATCGCCGGTTTCAGGACATCCACCGTTAACGCGAAAGTGAACTCGCTGCCCTCTCCCGTTTGACTGCTGACCCTGAGCGTGCCGCCCATCATCTGGCTGAGCATGGAACATATGGGAAGGCCCAACCCTGTGCCCTTGACCGTGTGTTGCTTGCTGTTGGCCTGGAAAAAACGCTCGAACAAGCGCTCCTGGTGAGCCGGCGAAATACCCGGCCCGGAATCGACGACTCGCCACTCCAATCCGACTTGACCATTAGGGTTGTGGGTCACAGCCACAAAAACCGCTACCTGCCCACTGTCGGTGAACTTGATTGCATTGCTCAGCAGATTACTGATGATTTGCCGAATACGAAGACTGTCCCCTGATACCTCTTGAGGCAGCGCCGGATCGATGCAACAAAAAAGCGATAAGCCCTTACTCGCAGCGGTACCTGCGAAGAGGCGAATGATGTCTTCAATAAGATCCAGCGGATTGAATTTGATCGGCTCAAGAACCAGTTGTCCTGCTTCGATTTTCGACAGATCCAGGACATCGCTGATCAAATGCAGCAGAACGTCGGAGGAACTGTTTATCGTCGCGAGGTAGGCTCGTTGTCGCTCTTCCAGTTCTGTCATGCCCAGTAATTCGAGCGTTCCAAGCACACCGTAAAGCGGCGTGCGAATTTCGTGGCTGATCGTTGCCACGAAGTTGCTTTTTGCTTCGTTGGCCGCATCCGCGGCCTTGCGCGCAAACACCAGAGTTGCCGCCGCCTCGCGATGGGAAGTGATGTCCGTGAAGGTGCACAGCAAAACCCGCTCGCCCTGATAATCTGTCGGGGCAAAACGAACATGCAGCGATCGTTCAGCCGTCATCAGGCAACCTTCACCCGAGAGCGCCTGATCCTGGTCGAACATAGGCCAGTCGCGCATCAAGTCGTGAAGATCTCCGGCATCACCGAGCCACTCGGTAAACAGTTCGTTTTGGGTGACCTGCTCCAAACCCTCCGCTCTTATAACGCACAACGCCAGCGGCACCGTTTGCAGCAGTGAATGATTAAAGTCGTGATTAACCAACAACTCCCGATAGTCCGTACTTGCAGGTACCAGGACACGACGCCGATACCAGTTAATCAGCCACCAGCCACCGGACACACACACCATCAACAAGCCCGTCAGCCCCAGTAGCGGCCATCTCGCGTCGTGAATAAGTCGCTCATAACTGATGTAATACAGCGCCTGCCAGGTTCCAATAGTGCCGGCACTACGCTTGATCAGCAGACCGGAGGTGGTCAGGTGCAGGCCGTTTTCGTATTCACGAATATCAGTGTTCTGTGACCCGACCAGCACGCTACCGTCAGGTGCTATCAAATCAATCGATTCAAACGCAGGCAGATTGTAAAACTGCTTGTCGATACTGATGCCGAAGGCATTGAACTCATTGAGCTCCAGCAGGGTCGCCACAATCATTTCCGGGGGGTTGTGGCCATCTGCACTGTATTCATGGGATTGGTCGGAGATATAGGCCAGCAGTTCCCGTCGGCCATCCGCCAGAAAGCGTCTACCCGGTGTCCAGTGCACAATCAAATCGCTTTTTTTGGGCGGATTCCTGGCAATAGTTGCCTTGACCTTTTCGATGACCGGCAGCAAAGCGCGCTGTGAATCCGCAGGCTCCGCGTCAATCGAGGGCACCGCTACATCAAAACCATCTTCCAGATCGAACAAAAACATCTGAGGCGCGGTAAACGATGATCCACCCCAGAAATCGCTGTAGACATTGGCCATGCCACGAGCTTGATCCAGCTCCCGAGCAACCGCGCCACTGACCAGCAAGTCGAGGCGATCAGGCCCGAGAACCGATACTGTGGTCGAAAACTGTGAGGCCCTGCCCTCGTAGAGGCGCAAGTCGCCCATTGGACGTTCATCAAAGACATAGCCGACGCTTTTCTCCGGTTTGTAATCAACCGAACCACTGGCTTTTATTGCTCGCAACAAAAACGTTTCGTGATCGTTGGCGCGCGCTACCAGTCTCAAAAAGTGATAGTTGACTTTGACAAGTTCGCCCCTGACTACTTTGTAAGTTGCCCAATAGCCGACAACTACAAAAAACAGCAGCAACAAAAAAGAAACGATCAAACCAAAACCCAGACGCAGGGAGATTTTTTCCAGCCGCCCTACTCTTGATTGCCTATAACGCATAAAAATTCAAATCAGACGGCATCAAGCCACGTCCGTAAACCATCAAAAAATCCCCCGCCACAGAAGCGTTTTCGCTCCCTTTGCGTGCTGACAAGCCATGAAAGCAGAGTCATTGAAGCCTGTAAGATTAATCCTACAAGCGCTGTAGAAACCGCCGACCGACAGTCTGCCTGAGCTGCGCCAAGGTTCACAAACAGTTTCTCTTACCTGTTTCTGACCTTGGAGCGCCCATGAAAAATTCGAGTGTGAAAAATCTGGATTTGCTCGACCGCGCTCGATTGTCGACAGCAGAAAAAGATCGCAATCCATCTTCAAATCCACTTGTTGCTACGCCGCCTGGTATCACTTCATACGAAATATGCCGGGGGCTGCGTAATCATGAGTTCGCCTCTTATTACCAACCGAAGTTATCACTGAAAGATGGCACCATTACTGGCGCCGAAGTACTCGCGCGCTGGAATCACCCGCAGCGCGGAGTATTGAGCCCGTCGCAGTTTTTACCGGCGATGCAGCACCACGACCTGATCGACGAGCTGTTTTTTGAAATGCTCGAACAGGGCGTATTGCTGCGAAGGACCTTGTCGGCGTTCGGTTTTCCCATGGAACTCGCCTTTAACCTGCAACCTTCGCAACTGGGCTGCAAGTCCTTTTCCAACACGATCCGTCATTGGCTTGAACAGTATCAATGCCCCGCCAGCCGAATCACGTTTGAAGTCACCGAAACCGGCTCGATGCACTTGTCGCCAGCTTGCCTGAAGAACCTGTTGCAGCTGCGAATCCTCGGTTGCAACCTGTCAATGAACGACTTCGGCACCGCGTTTTCCTCCCTCGAGCACTTGTGCGACCTGCCCTTCAATGAGCTGAAGCTGGAAGGTTCTTTCGTGCAACGCCTGCACTCTCATCCCTCCTGCCGGATCGTGGTGGAAAACACCATTCAACTGGCAAACACCCTCGGCCTGTCGCTGGTTATCGAAGGCGTGGAAACCGTAGCGCAAATGAAAGAACTGGAAGCTCTGGGCTGCCCGATGGTTCAAGGCTTTGCAATTGCCCGACCGATGCCGGAGCAGCAGTTCATCGACTATTGCCTGCAATACAACGCCCAGCCCCGAAACACCTCGCTCTGCGCGTGATGCTCACTACGCCTTGCCCGGCATCTCGCAGTTCCACCACCACGGGCACCTGCCTGCCAAGAAGACATTCAATGTTCAGCGCCAAATCCGTTTTAACTTTTCTTCTCGTGTGCCTGAGCTCGCTGATTGCGAGCAGTCGAACCCTCGCCGACCCGGCCGGAGGCTATCTCCATCTGACCAGTCAATTGGCCAGCGAGCCGCAAAAGTTGCAACTGGCCCCCGAGGATTGGGCCTGGCTTCGTGAACGGCGCAGTCTGACGCTGGGTGTACCGGGGACGTCCGCCCTGCCCCTCGACGTCATCTATAGCAACGGCGACTACGAAGGCATCAGCGCCGATGTCGTCGCGCTGCTGAAGCAACAACTGGGTCTCGAGATCAAGGTGCTGGGGTTCGCTTCACGCCAGGATGCGCTGGCGGCGTTACAGGCTGGCGAAATTGATCTGATCAGCCGTTCCAGCGTCTACGAGCATCACCACCCGGAAACAGCCCTGAGCATTCCTTACGCAGTGAATGCTCCTTCGCTGTATCGACGAGCGGGCGATGATCGCCCTGTCCCGGACAACCTGCGCGGCATGACGATCGCCGTGGCGAAAAACTACATCCCCTCGGACCTGTTCCGAGCGCGTTATCCAGAAGCGCAGATCATCACCTTCAATAATAATATCCAGGCGATGGCCGCCGTGGCATTTCAGGGTCTCGACGGATACATCGGTGATTCGCTTTCCGCCCATTACATGATCAATCACAGTTTTTTCAATTACCTGAAGTTTTCGCAATTCATCAAGCTCGACGTCGGCGGTTACGGCTTTTTGCTCAGGGGCGACGAGGGTCGGCTCTTGAACATTCTCAACTCCACCCTGTCATCCTTCGGCACGTTGAAAATGCGCTATCTGGTCAAACGCTGGACCGGTGGCGGTACAGTGATGCCGGAAGACCGGGTGGCGCTGTCGGACCAGGAGAAACGCTGGCTTGCCAAACATCCTGTAGCGCGCCTGATGATCAACGATGACATGGCGCCTTCGGCCTATTTCGATGCCAGCGGTCGGTTTAATGGCGTGGTCTCGGACCTCTTCGAAACCATCACCCAGCGCACCGGCCTGCGCTTCGAGATATTGCGCACATCAAGCTTCCAGGGCGTTCAGGATGCACTGCGTGAAAACGAAACGGATCTGGCCCTGCTGACACCCAGCGCCGAACGCCAGGAAACTCTGCGATTCAGCCATCCTTTTGCTACCAGCTCGTTCAGCCTCGTGACTTCAGTCGATCATCGGGACATTTACGGTCTGGACTCCATGGCCGGCAAACGCCTGGCGATTGCCAAGGGCCACGTGCTGATCAACAGCCTGCGCCGGGAGTACCCGGATGTGGTCCTGCTGCAACCCGCCAATAATCTGGAAGCAATGAACATGGTGGTCAGCGGCGAGGCCGATGCCGCGGTAATGGCCCTGTCCATGGCCCGCTATTACACCGCTCGCCTGTACGAACAAAAACTGCGTATCTCGGCGATCCTCGATGGCGAAGACGCAACGGCGAGCTTTGCCATGCGCCGTGGCGACACCGAACTGCAATCGATCATGGACAAGGCGATCCTGAGTATTCCACCGGATGAGCTGAACGCGCTGACGGCGCGCTGGCGCTCCAACGCCGCGATGAGCGGGCAGAGCTGGCGCGACTATTCGCGGGTGATACTGGAAATCGTCGGTTGCGCGCTGTTTGTGCTGACGATCTCGATGCTGAGAATTTTCCAGTTGCGCCGGCAGATTCGACGTCGTGTGGCGGCCGAAAAAGCGCTCAACGATCAGTTGGAGTTTCTGCAAACCCTGAACGACTCCATGCCGATTCCCATCTATGTCCGCGATCTGGAAGGTCGCTTGCTGTCGTGCAGTCGCAGTTATGAAGAGGTCATGAATCTGCGTCAGGCCGACGTGTTGGGCAAGACTGCACTGGAAATGCCAATCGAGCATTTTGAAGTGGCCCTGGCACTGCACAACAGCTACCTGCTCGCAATGGAAACCGGCACTCCGCTTGAGCAGCAGTACGAAATCTCAATTGCCGGCAACAGCCGAAGTATCGAGCATTGGATACAGCCGTTCCGCGATTCTTCGGGAAGCATCAAAGGTGTGATCTGCGGATGGCAGGACGTGTCCGAGCACCGCCGACTGATCCAGGATCTGCAACAGGCAAAAGAGCACGCCGACGAAGCCAGCCTGGCAAAGACCCAGTTTCTGGCGACCATGAGCCATGAAATCAGAACGCCGATGAGCGCGGTGATCGGCACACTGGAGCTTGCACTCAAGCGTGCCGATCAAGGCGTGCTGGATCGTGACAATATTGACGTGGCTTACGACTCGGCTAAAAACCTGCTCGAACTGTTGGGCAATACCCTGGACATCGTGAGAATCGAATCCGGTCGCCTGAGCTTTTCGCCAAGACGTTCCAGCCTCAAGGAATTGGTCGAACCCGTGGCGCGGGTCTTCGAGGGTCTGGCACGCCAGAAAAACCTCAAACTGCTGCTGGAGATCGACGCCGGCACTACTCGGGACGTGTTGGTGGACCCTCTGCGCTTCAAGCAGATCCTGTCGAACCTGGTGAGCAACGCGATCAAGTTTACTGACGAAGGCAGCGTGGCCATCCGTATCACCACCCATATCGATGCCTCGCGTATGTTGCATGTGCAATTGCAAGTCACCGACACCGGAACGGGTGTCTCCGATGAGAACCTGCAGTTGTTGTTCCGCCCTTTCGCACAGGTGGCGCAATCGACACTCAACGCCCAAGGCGGAAGCGGGCTGGGTCTGGTCGTCTCGCGCTCACTGTGCGAAATGATGGGCGGACGCCTGGAAATGCACAGTGCGCTGGGGCACGGCAGTACGGTCAATGTCACACTGAAACTGAAAACCCTTGAACCGCTTCCTTTGATGGACGACGCGCCTGTAGCCAAGCCCCGACAGACGTCGAGAAAGATCGCCCATGTGCTGATCGTCGATGACAATACCCTCAACCGGCAGATGCTGCGTGCGCAACTGGAGTTCCTCGGCTGCACGGCAGTAGAGGCGGAAAATGGCCTCGAAGCGCTGCAATTCTGGCGACAGCATTCGTTCGATCTGCTGATCACTGATTACCACATGCCGGTCATGAACGGCGTCGAGTTAACCCTGGCGATTCGCAAGGAAGAACACGAGCGGCAGCGCCCTCGCCTCACCATCCTCGGTCTTACCGCTGACGCACAGCAAGAGGAAATCGATCGATGCATCAGCGCCGGCATGCGTGACTGCCTGATCAAACCCGCCAGCCTCGGCGTGCTGGAAGAGCGATTGAACGCCTTGATTCCAGCGGTCGCGACGGCACCCTCAAACGAGGTGTTTGTGCCTGCCTGCGACGCCCTCGCCGACATGCCCGAGGGCTACGCCGAAGCGATCGACACGTTGAGCAAAATCAGCATGGGCAACCCCGCCGTCGTCGAGCAACTGCTCGGGGAACTGCTGAAAAGCAACCGCCGGGATCTTGAGGAACTGCGCCGACTCAACGAACACATGGACATCAATGCACTGATGCAACTGTCCCATCGCATTCGCGGAAGCGCAGCGATCATGCGCAACACTCGCCTGATCGAGTTATGCAAAGCCATGGACCTGGCCTGTGTCGAAAGCAGCTTCGAGGAACTGACCGGCAAAACGGCCGAAGTGGACAAAGAACTGCTGCTGATAGAAAGGGCCTTCACCAAATCCCAGTGACAAAAAAGGGCTGGAGAGATGCTCTCCAGCCCTTTTCTTTTTTGCGCTCGAGCCCGGGCTCAAACCAGATCGTTACGCTTGGCCAGTTCGACCAGGGCAATCAGGTTTTCTGCACTCAACTTGCGCTGCAGTCGCACTTTATACGTGCTGACAGTCTTGTGGCTGATCAGCAACTCTTCGGCAATTTCCTGATTACCCATGCCTCGGGCCAGCAACTTGAGCACAGTGATCTCGCGATCCGAAAGCTGGGAAATCTTCTGGCTTTCCTGGCTGGCAGCCTGGGAGTTGTCCCGCAACATCTGAATGGTATCGGCGGGGAAATAACTGTATCCCGACAGCACCGCTTTTACGGCCCCCACCAGTTCATCCAGACTGTCGTCCTTGCAGACGAAGCCAGATGCGCCGGCCTGCAATGAGCGCACGGCAAAGTTACTGGTGTCGCCGGAAGTCAGAATCAACACCTTGGTGGAAATACCAATCGCCTTGAGATGCGCGATCACCGACAAACCATCCATCTTCGGAATGCTCAAATCCAGCACGATCAGATCCGGGAGCAACTTGCGGATCGCTTCCAGTGCGTCCACACCGTTATCGACCTCCGCCATGATGGTGTGCCCTTCACCTTCAAGCATCACCCTCACCGCCATACGCATCAGCGGGTGATCATCGACGA
This sequence comes from Pseudomonas sp. GT1P32, assembly GCF_054897805.1. Lineage (NCBI taxonomy): Bacteria > Pseudomonadati > Pseudomonadota > Gammaproteobacteria > Pseudomonadales > Pseudomonadaceae > Pseudomonas > Pseudomonas sp. GT1P32. Next base: position 300,552 of record NZ_CM142704.1, on the reverse strand, counting down.
TGACTATATTGCCCATGGTGTTTACTGCTCCTGAAGTGAAGACGATCGAGTGGCACGCATTGAATGGCGGCCAACATAGCACAGGCCCGAGAGCGCAATGCTTGCGCGCCCGGGCCTGTAGTGTTCAGTGAAATGAGAGTGTAAGGATGTCATCAGCGCTCGCTAAGTGGTTACGAACGTGCAAACCACATCAAACTTCTCGTACATCATGTCTTTTTTCGCTGGCGGCACGTCGAAGTTCGCCCGGCAACTGCCCTGGCTCCAACGAACATCCAGTACCCCTTTATCCTTCGCACCGAATACCAACAGACGCGACAGATTGTCGACCACTCCACTGACGTTGCCTTTTTCGTCAAAGGCCTGGGCGCCAAACGGAATTTTCTCGCCGTTGTCCAGGCTCAACGTCAGTTGCATGCGACGTCCCGTCTCCGCTTCGAACCGGCCTTTGACGATGGCACCTCGGGTTGGTACGACCATGCGCGAAGTGTCGGTGACTTCCATGTCGCTACCCAAGGTGCTGGTATCGAGGTTGATCCAGTTAAAGCGATACGGTTGCGCATACGGCACCACTGCGTAGCCCTTGCCGTCCGTGCGTGCGGCGCCGGCTGAAGCGACACCGACATCGGCCACACCCGGGACCTCCACCAGTGCGAAGGTCTCGCCGACCGGCTGACCAAACGTCACGCCACCACCGTGTACGACCATAGAGCCGGACGCACCGGTGTTCATATGGGTGCTGCCCGGACCCTGGCCATAGTTGCCGTTGATCTTGGCTTTCGGGGTATCCCAACTCAGGCCGAGGTCGCCGTTGGTACCGCCATTTTTACTGTGACCCGCCTGGGCCGAATACATCAGGCTGCTGTCTTCGGTCAGGTTGCCGGCGATGCCGGACTGGATCGACGAATCGCCCTGGGACGAAGACGTTACGCTGGTATAAGCCCTTTGCGAACGCTTGCTGCCACCGAATGGCAGGCTGATCGACGCAGTGACCTGAGTATCGGCGCCTTGCGTCATGGCTTGGCCATCGGTACGCGAAATGGCGAAGCTGTAACTGGTATCCGAGTAGCTGCCGCTGTAGCCGAACTGCCAGCGGCGAGTGCTGCCTTGACGATTCCAGTAGCTGGTTTCACCGAGGCTCAGGAACAATGAATCACGGTCGGCAAACGACTGGTTGATGTTCATGTCGAATCGGCTTTTCTGCCGTCCGTAATTCGAGCCACTGAGGTAGCCTTGCTCATCGACGTGCTGGCTGAACGTCCGATAGCCTTCAGTGGAGTAGCGATAACCGACCATTGTGAAAGTGGTGTCGGTGGCACTGAGGGTCTTGGAATACAGGAAACGCGCACTTTTCCCGGTGTTCTTGCGTCCCGCCGCATCTTCGGAGGTGCTGCTGGTGACGTCAAACGACAAGCCGCCCACCGAAGTATTCAAGCCCAGGCCGAGGTTGAGCGCTCGGTACTGCTTTGAAGTCAGCACGCCGCCGTAACCGGTAACGTTGTCGCTGACACCGTAGACCAGGGTGCCCTGTCCGAATTTCGGCGCAACGGGCCCCTGGCTCTGGTATTGACCACCGGCAAAACTGTACCGGGCACTGCCACGGCGAGTCATCACCGGCAGATACGAATAGGCTTGGGAATACTGGCGTTCGCGGCCATCGGCTTCGATGATCTTGACCTTGAGGTCGCCGTTCGAACCGCTGGGATAGATGTCGCTGATCTCGAACGCGCCGGGCGACACCGTCGTCGAATAGATGACGTAGTCGTTCTGGCTGATTTCGACAGTCGCGTTGGTCTCGGCGATACCACGCACCACCGGGGCAAAACCGATCTCGTTGTCCGGCAACATGCCCAACTCGGAACTGATTTGCGCGCCGCGAAAGCGAACGCTGTCGAAGATATCTCCCTGCGTGTACAACTCCCCCGCCGCCAGTTTGGCTTTGAGGCCGATGAGATCGCGCTCCACGTAACTGCGGTTGCTGCTGAATTGGTTCCGGGTGCCGGTAGAGCCGGTAATCGACGACTCATTGCGCAGGCGCCAAGCCCCGATGTTGAAGCCGTTGCGCAAACCGATATAGCGGTAGTCGTTGCGATTGCCCTGATTGATATTGCGGCTGAAGTTGGTCTGATAATTGGTGTAGAACGCAGTAATCCCCTGATCCCAAAGCGAGGGGTCAACGTAGCCCCGAGACTGACGCTGGACATAAGCCTGGGGAATGCTGATCTGCAGCGCCAATGCGTTTACATCAAACTCGACCGACGCACCGGGCGCCAGCGTCGCGACATCAATGACGGACTGATCATCACTGTCCTGGGCAATAACATTTTCCCGACGCAAGCGGTTGACGTTAACGCCGAGGTTTTGCAGTACGCCTAGCTGAATGATCGGGCGCACCTCTCCATTGTCGCCAGACACTGCAAACTCGATGTTCTCGCGGACAATCAGAATCTGATTGAGATAAATATCTACCGCGTAGCGACCCGGCGGCAGTGAGTTACCCTGCTCAAAGTATTTGAGTTCAGCCTCGGCCCCACCCTTACTCAGGAAGTCAACATTGAATTCGACCGGAAACGCCGCAACAGGAACGGTCATCCCCAGGAGAAAGACGCAAGAACCACTTACGTAATTAACGAGGCTTGGATTCGCTTTCTTCCTGAAAACATACACAGGCTCTTTCCTCTTGCAACTTCTTAGTCAACTTGTGGCTCCCCTCCACTACAGAAAGTCAATCCACGGACATGCACTCGGCTATTACTCGAAAACACTCACCGTATGCTTAACCGGCGCACCGTAATCGTTGATGTTGTAATACTCGACCACAGACCGTTTATCGATGCTGCCTACAGGCGCGCCCTTGACCGGAAACTTTCCGGTAGAGAGTGGTGCGACCATATCGGTGTCTACCGGGTATGTTTTGCCATCGCTTTTGTATTGAGTCGTGCCGAAGGACACGTGATAGAGCGAGTCGTTAGTGACGCGAAGATAGCGCTTGCCACTTTCATCCTGAACACGCCATTTGAGACCACTGGCGGCTTCCGCCGAAGTGCCCTTCATAGCGTCGGGGCGATAGAACACCTTGATCCGTTGGCGTATCGCCAACTGCAAGGTATTGTCACCTTCGGCCTTTTGCGGAATTTCCTGGACATTGAGCCAGAACACCGATTCCTTGTCGCCTAGCAGCCCTTGCCCGTAATAGAAAACCCGCAGAGTCTGCTGTTTGCCAGTGGCGAGACGGCTCAGGGCCGGGGTTAGCGCAAACGGTACATCCCGGCCTTTGAAGGCTACGTCCGGCTCGATCCAGGACTGGATCATGATGTCCTGATTCCCGTCGTTTTTAACCAGAATGGATGTTTCCTTGCTCTTTTGAGGATAAATAATGCGCGTGCCGCCTAATGTAATTCCTGCCGCGGCGACGCTGCTGTAAAGCAAAGCGATACCAGCCAGCACATATCTGGATTTCACTATCATCGTTTGGACCTTGAAGAGATGAGACAGAGAGGCAATTGATGTCTCCCTGTCTTGAAGACTTACTGGTAAGTCAGCGTGTAAGGCAAAGTACCGTTGGCAACGCCCGGAGTAATGGTGGGTTCACCGTTGGCAACATACGCGGCGCGAATGTTCAAATTGGCCGTGTACTGAGCTGCAGCACCTGCGCCCGTTGCAATCAACGCCGAGTCAAAACTGTCGCCAGCCGCCAGGTTCAACATGGTGTTGTTAGCAGCAAAGATACCGATACCGACTCCCGCGGCGCCGCCCGGGGCAATTTTCAGTAGTGCATTATTCTTGTCATCCACACCGCTGCCCGAGTACGGGTCAAACTTCATTTTCACGGTGGTCAACCCGGTGGCTGTATTGCCGCAATCAAGATTAATGTTGATTGGCGTGCCGGAAACAATAGGCGTGGTACCGGCATTTTTCAGCGAGTCAATACTGACCTTGCCCAACCCAACGGCAATAACTGTATTGCCTTTATTACCGGTAATGCCCGTACCGGCACCGGCGGTGACACTGCAGGAAGCCGCGGTGATTTCGCCGGTGAATTCAATTTTACCGTCAGCAGCAATCGCCGAAGTTGTAATGAGCCCGACTGTGGTGGCAGCCAGAATACTTCTCAGGGAAACAAACATTGCGTATTCCTTTTACTGCGTAAAGTTAGCGCTTCTAGAACTCTTGAAAAGAGTCGGGCAATCTTTACCGAGTGCAGCTAAAGCAACAATTGCAGGATTCGTCCTACCCCAATAGATAAATCTGTCTTGCGTGTAGGATTAATCCTACTTGCCTGGGAGGTTTGCAAAAAAAAACCGCCTGAACCTTAAGGATCAAGCGGCGCTGTGTGAACAACCTTAAAACGTTTGCCATCGTCTACGGCGCAACAACCTGCGAGCACTCCACAGACACAGAACAAGCAACGTCAGCACACCGGGCACCAGACCGATATTGATGGCTTTGAGCAGCGTCCCCAGCTTCTCCACCTCCAGATTCGATTGCCTGGCCACCGCGCGCATCTCACTTGCAAGGGCGGTTTTCTCCTGAATGAAACGATCGATTTCCTTCTGCTGATCGGGGCTCATACCCGTACCGTCGTGATGTTCAGATTGCAAAAACGCCAGCTGTCGTTCGGTTTCATCGAGCTTGCTCTGCAACGTATCGCTCATATCCCGAAAGCGCTGCCGAGCTTGTCGCTGGAGAACTTCCACAGTGGTAAACGTGCGGCTGTAGTGCCCGCGAGAGCGTAAATTGATCAAGGCATCGGTGCCGGTCAGGCTGTCCAGCGCGTTAAGCACAAACACGCCATTGTCAGCCCAGGCCGTGGGGTCACCGATGCGACCCCGAGCGTCAACCCACAGGTTGTCGCTGAGCAGATCAGTGTCGGCCACCACAATCACATTAATGTTTTCAGTCGAGGTGATTGCTCCAGGCTTGCCCTGTACCTCTGTCAGAAACGCTGACTGCGCCGGACCTTGCAGCCGGGCCGCGAGGGTGAAGCGCTCGCCGGAAGGTTTCATTTCCCGCGCCAGTTCGCCCGAGTCTTTCATCTGGTCAAAGCGCGCGGTGCTGAACGGCATCGAGTACTCGGAGCCGCGCAACAAAGGGCAGAACGTAGTGCGCGAGCCCTCCAGCGGTTCAAGAATCCCCGCCGTGGTCAGGTTGATGCTTTGCAGTCCAGCGGTGGCAACGTCCTGTTGATTCATCGCCGATGCTGGCAGTGCGAGTGCTGTCGGTTGCCACACCGGATCGGCGCTGTCCTTGAGGTTGACGAACTGCCCGTAGTGACCGTCGCCCAGCACCTTGCCAGGCACCTGGCGCACACCCCATGCCCGCAACAATGGCGCCAGGTCAGAAGATTTGTCTTTGCTGGGAATGCCGAAGTATTGCTCACCGCGATCCTGCTCGCTGTACGGATCTACAAACAGCAGCAACCGACCGCCGCGCAACACGAATTGATCAATGGCCAACTGGGTGTTGCGGCTGACTCGCTTGGGGTGTACCAGCATCAGCACATTGAGCCCCTCGGGGATCTGCTCGATCTCGTCGGTCAACTCCTGCACATCGAATGCCTTGCGAATCTCCTCGAGCACGAACCAGGGCGGTAACGTGCGGCGACTTTGCTCATCGAAGCCACCCGCCAAAGGCAGGGATGACAGCAAACCGATGGGCGCCCGCTCCGGCTTGTCCAAAGACTGTAAAAGACGACTGATCTCGTACTCCAGGAACGCCTGTTCATCCAGAGAGAACAAGGGAATGCGTTGCGTATGCTGTTGCTGATCGACCGCCGCCAACCCGAAGAACACCTGCCCTTCGACCGGCCCCAAAGGAATGGCATCCAACCCGAATTCACGCGCTCGATCTTCCTCGACAGAGAACGCCTGCGGATCGATTACGTGCAATTTGAGTTTGCCGTGGCCCTGTCGCTCATACTCCCTGAGCAGCGCCTCGACGCGCCGGGCGTAGCTGCGCAGAACAGGCAGGTCTTTGGCAGCCCTGCTGGAGAAAAACAGGTAGAGATCCGTCTGACTGGCGAGCTGCTCGATAATCTGCCGGCTACCTTGGCTCAAGGTAAACAGTTGCTGCTCGGTCAGATCCAGCCGTGGCTCGTCCAGTAATGTACCGACACCGGGACTGCCGGCCAGAATCGTCAAGGCTGCGCCGCTCAGGCACAGCGTGACGTAACGCAAGCGTCTCAAGTCCATGGCTTACGAAGCCTTCTTCAGATCGACAACCAACGCCGTCGCGGCCAACCAAGCGACGATTTGACCGAAGAAATAGAGCAGGTCCCGAGGCGCTATGACGCCTTGGCTGATCGAGCCGAACCGTGCGAGAAAACTCATGGACGCGCTCACATCAAGCCACGCCATCGGCGCCCATTGTTTGAGCAGATCCAGTACCGGAGCCGAACCGCTGGCAATAAAAAGCAGGCCGACCATGGCCGCCATCAAGTAAGCGACCACCTGATTCTTGCTGAGTGCAGACATACAACCGCTGATCGCCAGGTAAACGCCGGCCAGCAACCAACTTCCCAGGTAACCGCACAAAATGGCGCCATTGTCCGCTTCGCCGAGGTAATTGACGGTGAGCACGATGGGAAAAGTCAGCAGCAACATCAGTGCGGCAATCAACCAGGCCGCGAGGTATTTGCCGACCACCACTTCGAAACGGGTCAACGGCAACGTCATCAGCATTTCAATGGTGCCGGACTTGCGCTCTTCAGCCCATTGACGCATCGCCAAGGCTGGCATCAGCAGTAGATATATCCATGGGTGCCAGGCAAAAAACGGCGCCAGGTCCGCCTGGTTTCGTTCAAAAAAACCGCCGGGATAAAACGTGCATACGCCACACAGCACCAGGAACGTCATCAGCAGCAGGTACGCAGTTGGCGTGGCGAAGTAGCTGCAGAATTCGCGCTGGACGATTGGCGACAACATCCTCATGCGGCGCGCTCCCGGGTCAGGGTCCGGAACACGTCCTCAAGCCCGCCCCGCTCCTCTTCCAGACGCCGCACTTGCCAGCCTTTGCTGACGATCAAGGCGTTGATCGCCGGAAGAATGACGGCACCGTCCCGGGCCAGCACTTTTACGCTATGCGCCTCGAGACCTGCCTCGATACCGGCAACGCCAGGCAGTATTGCCAACGCCAGCAGATCCAGCGGATGGCAGCCGAACAGTGTCACTGCCTGGTGATAACGGGATCGGCTTTGCAGTTGTTTCAGTGTCTCGTCCGCCAACAAATGACCGTTGTCGATGATCAGGGCACGACTGCACAGAGAAGTGACCTCTTCCAGAATGTGCGTCGAAATCACCACAATCTTGTCCTTGGCCAGCTCCGAAATGAGCCCGCGCACATGGTGCTTCTGATTCGGATCAAGGCCATCGGTAGGCTCATCCAGGATCAGCACTTTAGGGTCGTGCAACATTGCTTGCGCCAGACCCAGGCGCCGCTTGAACCCCTTGGACATGGAATCAATGGTGTCGGCGCGCACGTAACCAAGCTCGAACCGGTCGAGCATCTGCGCTACCCGCAACTTCCTTTCAGCGCCGCGATAACCGCGCACCCTGGCAATAAACCCGAGAAACCCCTGCACACTCATATCGCCATAACACGCGTTACCTTCCGGCAAATAGCCCAACAAACGCTGTGCCTGACGAGTGTGTCGGCTGATATCGAAACCGCAGACGGTGACTGTTCCAGAGGTAGGTTTGATCAGGCCGGTGAGCATGCGCAGGGTCGTGGATTTGCCAGCACCGTTGGTGCCGAGAACCCCTAGCACTTCTCCCGTGACAACCCGGAACGAAATATTGTTTACGGCGACATTTCCTGAGAAACGTTTTGTCAGTGTCGAAATATCAATCATGGCTTCCAGCTCGCTAAGCGATTTTTCCGCTTCACATTTGCAGTTACGTTTGTTGAAGCGAGGAAACATAAACCGCTGATTGATCCGATTGAACGGGGGCAAGTGAATACCAGATCGGTCTGTAGGCTGTGAGGATTTATCCGGGGCCTTATGCGCTTGTTCCTACAAAACACGGCACCGACACTCGCTATTCTTTAATCGGCCGATAGTCCAGATTTTTGCCCAGCCTCGGAGCCGCAAAGCCAAATGAACTTTAAAACAATCACCGTATTGAACACCGATGGGGAACCGCTGAACGCTGCAGTACTGTGCGTGTTTTCGGCGGTTGTGATTGACAGGCGATTTGTGATTTACAGCCTGAATGAAAATCTTGGTGGTGGCCTGATACGAATCTACTTAGCGTCGCTGTGTGATGACGGGGAAGCGTTACTGATGACCGGCATGTCTTCGAACGACTTCAAGATTGCTGCGCAAACCCTCAAAAACATCATAAGCGACGCCTTGGCGCCGGCACCCGACATGACCGATGGGAGCTATCGGATACTTGATCTGCTGGAGACTCGGATCATTCCCGGGGATGTGCACACCCACCGCACGTTGAAGGTCAACGAAACATGGGTGGAAAAGCTGTTGAATTTTCAACCTTCGCCAGGCCTCTTTGTACAAACAACCGTGAAAACTTCGACGCGGGATATACATATCGAACTGGAGTGCACCGACTACTACTCGAAACTTACACGCGTTAACCAACATGAAGACGACCATCGTCAGGTTCCCCCTCTCCCCCTGAACAAGATCTCCCGAGATGCCCCCGCTGCTTCTCCGAAATTCATTATGACCCACGTAGCGTCAACTACCGCCCTGACAGCATCCGAGGAAACCGCGCCAATGACCCAAAATACCGTATCGCGTATTGAACAAAGCTTGCAGACACTCATGACGAACCTGAGCAACCATAAAGAGGCGCTGCAGAACAAACATGAGGAGTTCTATAACGTTCGACTTAAACAGGAGCGTCTTGACCGCGACTTGACTGCCCGTGAAGCCATGTTGGATCAACGGGAGGAAGAGTTGAGTAGAAGCGCTGCATCATTGACCATTGCCGAGGCGCAACTAAGTGAGTTGATCCACCTGATCAACGATGCCTCCGTTATTGCCTTGCCCCCAAAGTCCGATTGAAGCTTCAATCACCTTACGGTTGTAAGCCTCAAAGCCGCGAAAAATTATGGATAGCTCGGCAATGAACCTGCCGGGACAGGTATGAGATAAATCCTGCATAAAGCAACGATTCTTCAGTACATCCAAGATTACTCTTCTTTATTTTGATTCCACCTTATGCGAACTCAATCATCTATTATTTACGGGCGTATTCGATGAATTCAAAAAAAATTCTTAGCCGACCTTGCCATCTTAATGTTTTCAGCCCTTCTATTATTCGGATACTCTTCACTGGTTCTCGCCGCGTGCAGCACGAGCCCAACTTTCATTACTCCCACTGCAAAAGCGCTACAGGGTGCGGACACCCGATCAGGCGAGCGGCGTTAAGTTACAGATCCTGGACAGCGGCGGGCCTTTTAAATTTGGCCCGCGCTCTTGGTCAAGTTCGGGTCCAGGGTTGTTGGGGACTATGTCTGCTCCCGGAGGAAGCCTGACTAAAACACTCACCGCGCAGTATGTTCGAACCGGGAATACTGTTACTCCCGGCAAGGTGAATTCAGGAGTAACAATCACACTGTCCTATGAGTGAAGTTAGTAGCCGTTGAGCCGACTCGGCTACCTGACCGGGCAGAATCTGCTGATCGATGGCGGCGCGATTCGCTCAAGTCAGTAGGTCCGCCGCTGCGCATCGCTCTTCGAGCAAACGCACGAACATGGTCAGGCTTTGCGACACCGTGCCCCGGCGCCAAACCAGCCAGGTTCGCAAATAGCGAAAGGACTCAGACAACGGCCACACACTCACGGTAGTGCAGCCCGGCATGCTTTCGAGCATGCTGCGCGGCATCAGCGCCAGGCCAGCACCAGAGCTGACACAGGCCAGCATGCCGTGATAGGACTCCATTTCGAAAATCTTGCCGGGTACTGCGGCGTCCTTGGCGAACCAACTTTCAAAGTGGTGGCGATAAGAGCAATTGGAACGAAAGGCGTAGATGTTTTCGCCGTTCACGTCTTGCGCACGGTGGATCGGGGCATGGTTGAGCGGCGCGATCAGCACCATTTCTTCCTCGAAGGCCGGCACGCCCTCCAGTGCCGGGTGCAGCACCGGCCCGTCGACAAACGCAGCGGCCAATCGACCCGAGAGCACGCCGTCGATCATGGTTCCGGAAGGACCGGTGGACAGGGCCAGTTCGACCTTGGCGTGCTTCTGGTTATAGGCGGCCAACAGCCCGGGAATGCGCACCGCCGCCGTGCTCTCCAGCGACCCCAGGGGAAACGACCCTTGCGGCTCTTCCCCGGCAACCGTCGCGCGGGCCTCCTGGACCAGGTCGAGGATGCGTCGGGCATAGTCGAGAAAACTCCAACCGGCCGGCGACAGCCGCAGGCGGCTTTTCTCGCGGATAAACAAGTCCACGCCCAGATCCAGTTCCAGTTGTTTGATCCGCGTCGTCAGGTTCGACGGCACCCGATGGATATGCTGAGCAGCCACGCTGATGCTGCCGTGCTCGGCGACAGCTTTGAAAATTTCGAGCTGAACCAGATCCAAGTTATTCTCCAAACGTGAACGGTACGATCAGTATTATTCAGTTTCCAGAAAACAAATGCCACCGTAGTCTGAACACATTCCCACCCCGCAGGACGGTGCCATGACCAATGTTTCCAGCCTCACCCATGCCATTTCGATCAACCCCGCCAACGGCGAGCAGATCGGCCACTACCCTTTTGAATCCGATGTGGCGCTGCAAACCGCACTGTCACGCGCTGCGGCCGGGTTTCGTGTCTGGCGCGGCACACCGGTGGCGCAACGCGCGCAACGGCTGATCGCCCTGGCCAACGTCTTGCGCAACAACGCAGAAGCGATGGCAACCATGATCACTCTGGAGATGGGGAAGCCGATCAGTCAGGCCCGTGGCGAGATCGAAAAGTGTGCGCAGCTCTGCGAATGGTACGCCGAGCACGGCCCGGCCATGCTCAACGCTGAACCGACGCTGGTTGAGGGCGGGAAAGCGCGCATTGAATACCGCCCGCTCGGCCCGATTCTCGCGGTAATGCCGTGGAACTTCCCGATCTGGCAGGTTCTGCGCGGCGCCGTTCCGGTACTGCTCGCCGGCAACACCTACGTGCTCAAACACGCACCAAACGTGATGGGCAGCGCTTACCTGTTGCTGGATGCCTTCAAACAAGCCGAATTCCCTGAAGGGGTTTTCGAAGTCATCAACGTCACCCCGGACGGCGTTTCCACGGCGATCAAAGACTCACGCATTGCGGCGGTGACCCTCACCGGCAGCGTGCGGGCCGGCATGGCCATCGGCGCGCAGGCCGGTGCGGCGTTGAAAAAATGTGTATTGGAGCTGGGTGGTTCCGACCCTTTTATCGTGCTCAACGATGCCGACCTCGACGATGCGGTGAAAGCCGCCGTCATTGGCCGTTATCAAAACACCGGGCAAGTCTGCGCAGCGGCCAAACGCCTGATTGTCGAGCAAGGCATCGTCGAGGAGTTCACACGCAAGTTCGTCGAAGCCACGCGCAAACTGGTGGTCGGTGATCCACTCGCCGCCACCACGTACATCGGCCCGATGGCCCGCTTTGATCTGCGTGATGAACTGGATCAACAAGTGCGCGATACCCTGGAAGAAGGCGCGACATTGTTGCTGGGTGGCAAGAAAGCAGAAGGCCCCGGCAACTTCTACGAGCCAACGGTTTTCGCGGATGTCACCGACCAGATGACCTCGTTCAAGCAGGAACTGTTTGGCCCGGTCGCGTCGATCATCACCGCACGCGATGCCGCCCACGCGCTGGAATTGGCAAATGACAGCGAATTCGGCCTCGCTGCGACTATCTACACCGGCAACGTAGAACGTGCCCAACAGATGGCCGGCGAACTGGAAACCGGTGGCGTATTCATCAACGGTTACTGCGCCTCCGATCCGCGCGTCACCTTCGGCGGCGTGAAGAAGAGCGGTTTTGGTCGCGAGCTTTCACACTTCGGCGTGCGGGAATTCTGCAACGCGCAGACGGTGTGGCTGGATCGTCACTAAGTGCAGGGATGTTCGCTTTAGTTGATACAGGTTGTTCATTGCCCCCGCTCGCCCTGCACGAGCGGTCAGGCAACATACGTTTAATCACCTGAATAGCCAGATCGGAGCAGACGCTCGGGTTACTTGAAAACGGGCACGCTGGCTGACCCGTTCGGCTTTTTCAGGTATTCACGCAGCCGCGCACCGATCTCGGCAATTTTCGCCTCCCCCGCCCGCAAGGCTTGCGGGTTGGTATGCACCGAGTAACTTCCCAGCGCCAGATCATAAGGATGAGGCTGCGCGGAGCCGATCACGAAGACCGTATCCTTGTGCATGGCCTTGAGCGTAACGGTGCCGCTACCGGGTTCGAAGACGACCATTTCTCCCGCCATGACTACCTCCGGAGCGCAAAGCGAGCCGCGACTGACACTCAACCACAACGACTCATGACCAGCGGGCGGAACATAACTCCAGGATTCTCCGGCAGGTAGCGTGACCAGCAGGTAGTTCATGCCGGCGGGTGCGCGAACCGGGCTTTGGACACCCTGGTATGCACCTAGAATCACACGCGCCGGCCCCACTTCTGGCATCACGCCTGACTCCAGGTATTGGCTATCGACACTGGCGTTTTCCAGCGCCGGCGGGAGTGCAACCCACAGTTGAAAACCCTGAATGCGCTTCGATGTGCCGACCGACATTTCCTTGCCGTGCCAGACCCCGCCACCCGCGCGCATCCATTCGACACCGCCATAGTCAATCATCCCCGAACCCGAATCCGCCTCCTCAAAACGCAAATTCCCTTCGGTAATGACGGTGACCGTGGCGATGCCCGAATGCGGATGCATCTGCATGCCGTTGATGAACGAGCTCTCGCCTTCAAACAGGTCAAGGAACACAAAAGGCTTGAGCAGTTGGCCGAGGTCTGAGGGGCTCATCAACCGGACAATCGCGCCATGCCCATTGCCGGTGGTGCGGTAACGGATGGCCCGCTGGGTAACGGTTTCTTGTGTAGCGAATTGAGGCTGTTGCTTTAAAGACATCTTGATGACTCGAAGTTGGAAGCCTTTCGGCCCGATGCTCCAGACAATAGGCCCGGAACGATTACTTGATAAGCCGGTACAATTGGATTGCACTCGTCCACCAGCATCAGGAATGACTCGCCATGCTCGACCTCAATGACATCGCCATGTTTGTGCAGGTAGTACGTTGCGGCAGCTTTGCAGAAGCCGCGCGACAGTTGGGCATGCCGCCCAATACCGTGAGTCGGCGCATCCAGCAGCTCGAAACGCAGCTCGGCACTCGGCTGATGCAACGCTCCACTCGCAAACTCACGCTCACCAGTGCGGGCCTTGGCTTTCATGAACGTTGCGTGGGCGCTGTCGATGGCCTGCTCGAAGCGGGACAGGCGTTGATGACGGGCAGTCACGAGCCCAGTGGCCGGGTGCGCGTGGCGGCCCCGGCCGACTTTTTCGACTTTTTTCAGATGCAATGGGTGACGGAGTTTCTGACCGCGCATCCGCGCGTGCGACTCGACTTCGTGCTCAGCGACGCAAAGGCCGACTTGATCGCCGAGCAGATCGACGTCGCCTTTCGCGGCGGCCCCTTGCGCGATTCAGGCTATGTCGGTCGTCAGATCCTTGACCCGCGCAGCGTCGGGATGGTCGCCAGCCCCACCTACCTCGCGGCGCGTGGTTCACCCCGCACGCTGCAAGACCTGATAAACCACGATTGTGTGATCTCGGCGCATCCAGGCGGCCACGCCACTTGGCGCTTGGTCGGCCCGAACGGTGAGGAAGAAGTGCAAGTGACCGGACGCTTCAGCGGCAATACCGCCCAGGCGCTGCGCAAGGCCGCCGTGGCGGGCCTCGGCATCGCGCTGCTGCCGCCGGTGATGGCCAAGCTTGAAGTGGAGGCCGGCGCACTGGTCCCGGTGTTGCCTCAATACCAACCCAACGGTTACGGCCTGAACGTGCTGTATCCGAGCCGCCGACAGTTGCCGCTGGCGGTATCAGCGTTCATCGAGTTGGTCATCCAGAAGATGAATGCGGCCGACTCTTCGCTTGTGCATCAGTAACGGCACCCATTGCGGGCAGCCCGTCACGGCGGTGCCAGGCCTCTACACCTCGCGATAAAGAATCATGCCCGCGTGGTACAGAATCCCGTCGCGGAACTCGCCATCAGCCGTGAACCCGGTGTCATCGACGTACTCGATGTGGTCACCTTCCAGCCAATACCGCCCCTGGTAGGCACTCGCCTTCCGGCCCCGGGCTTCATCGTACCGGCCACCCGGCAAGAGCTCATGGCGGATGAGCCCGTCTGCCGTGACCCACATACCGACGTACTTGCCCTGATCAGCGGATTTTTTTACCGTCATGTTCAACTCATCTGTTCAGAACGCACTGGCGGTCGGGCGGACAATCAGCTCACTGACGTCCACATCGGCAGGCTGTTCGATAGCGTCTCGCTGCCAGTCCAGATTAGGGATAACGGTGGGCAGCCAGTTAGTCAGATCCTTCTGACAACTTGCCTGATCCTGTCGGGATAACGGGCTGCGACTTACCGGTTCAACGACGGCGAGCGTCGAGGCTGAAGCGACCGGCACCGAAAGCCACGACCTGCAACAGGCCACCGGCCATCGCGATGTTCTTGAAGAAGTGGATGAACTGGTTTTGATCGCCCAGTGCGTTATGGAAAGCCAGTGCGGTAAACACGCTGAACACGGCCAGTACAGCGGCAACGGTGCGGGTGCGGTAACCGGCGATCAGTGCCAGGCCACCACCGACCTCGACAATGATTGCCAGCGCCAATGCCAGTTGCGGAAGCGGCAGACCTACGGAGCTGATGTAGCCGACCATCATCGCGGGAGCGGCCAGTTTCGAAAAACCAGAGAGGATGAAAATTGCGCTGAGCAGTACGCGGCCGATCAACGAAGCCGAGGCTTGGGTCACGTCGCGGCGGCTCTGTTCAGAGCCGGTGGAATGAGCGATGTTTGCAGAAGTAGTCATGAGGTATTTCCTTCAAAGTTTGTGCGACTCGCCATGAATCGCTGCTGTGAAGAAATCTTGCGCCTCGCCCTCTCATCTGAATAGCCGACTAATTTAGATCATTAGATTCGAATAAATAGGCAAGTCACTCACCCCATCAATAGGGAGTTCAATCGTGCAAATCGTTGAGCGGACCTCTGCAACAGGTCTGGAATTGCACATTCGCGGTCAGCGCCTGGATTCGGGTCAACTGCGCCAGTACCCCTTTCGACGCGGTGCAGGTCGGGTTGAAACCGCAAGCCGGGCAGGCAATCCAGGCTGATGAAACGGTTAGCAATACCGGGATAATATTGACCATTACGTTCGAGGAAACACGCATGATTTCTGATCCCGGAACACCGACACTGGACCAACTGCGCGTGTTCCTGACGGTCGTTGAAGTTGGCAGTTTTGCAGCGGCTGCCAGAAAGCTGCATCGAGCCACTTCGGTCATCAGCTACTCGATTGCCAACCTGGAAATGCAACTCGGCGTGTCGCTGTTTGACCGTCAGACGACACGCAAGCCGCAGCTCACCGACGCCGGCCGCACCGTGCTGGCCGAAGCCCGGACCATCGCCAATGGCATTCATGGTTTACGCGCCAAAGTGAAAGGGCTGCTTCAGGGGCTTGAAGCCGAAGTCCACGTGGTGCTCGATGTGATGCTTCCCCCGGAGCGCGTGGTCGACGCACTCAAATCCTTTCGCGAAGAATTCCCTACGGTTGCCCTGCACTTGCATATGGAAGCGCTCGGCGCCGTCACGGAACTGGTGATCAACCGTGGTGCTATCGTCGGCGTCAGTGGGCCGATGAACGAAGGCATCGACGGTATCGAAAGAATTGGCGTCGGCAGCGTGGAGTTGATTCCGGTGGCAGCCCCGAATCATCCACTGGCTTCAAGCGGCTCGAATGTGCCGGGTGCCGGGCGAGAGTTCACGCAACTGGTGTTGTCCGATCGCTCGCTTCTGACCAAAGGCAAGGATTTCGCCGTGCTCAGTAACCGCACCTGGCGCCTGGCGGACCTGGGCGCCAAGCACATGCTGCTGCGTGAAGGCATCGGTTGGGGGAACATGCCGACGCCGATGGTCCAGGAAGATCTGGAGAGCGGCCGACTCGTGCAATTGAACATACCGGAATACAAAAGCGGCAAATATGCCTTCGACGTTATCTACCGTACGGATCTGCCACCGGGCCCTGCGGCAAGGTGGTTGATCGATCGGTTCGTACAACAAGGCTCGGTGCTGGATAGCGCCGCTTGAGGGCGATTTCGCCCTGCCTGCATCTGCTCTCGAACGGGTGCTGGCAGGGCTGCGTGAAACCATTACCCATGACGACCACTTGCTCGCTGCTGCAAGCGCCATCTTCGACGGCCTGCTCACCGAATGTGTGAAAGAGGAATAACCCGATGAGTAAGGTTTCCACATTGGAAGTTGACGAGAATCTGTCGAGGCCTCAGCCGGTCAGTTTGCGTGAGGCGTTCTGGTTCTGGCTAAAGCTCGGCTTCATCAGTTTCGGCGGGCCGGCAGGACAGATCTCGATCATGCACCAGGAGTTGGTAGAACGGCGGCGCTGGATTTCGGAACGGAGATTTTTGCATGCCCTCAACTACTGCATGTTGCTGCCCGGGCCCGAGGCTCAGCAGTTGGCGACCTACATTGGCTGGCTGATGCATCGGACATGGGGAGGCGTCATTGCGGGCGCACTGTTTGTGTTGCCCTCGCTGTTCATCCTGATTGCGTTGTCGTGGATGTACATTGCGTTCGGCGAAATACCCGTGGTGGCCGGGCTCTTCTATGGAATAAAGCCCGCCGTGACGGCCATCGTGGTGCAAGCGGCACACAGGATCGGCTCTCGGGCACTGAAGAACAATTGGCTGTGGGCGATAGCGGCGGCGTCATTTACCGCGATCTTCGCGTTCAACGTTCCATTCCCGCTGATCGTGCTGAGCGCCGCTTTGATCGGCTATGTCGGAGGGCGTCTGGCGCCCGAGAAGTTCAGGACCGGGGGCCATGGTTCCGCCAAAAAATCCTTCGGACCGGCCTTGATCGATGACGACACCCCCTCCCCTGAGCATGCCCGTTTTAACTGGCTGAGACTGGTGTCGCTCGCACTTATCGGCGCCGCGCTCTGGGCATTGCCGATGGGCATCTTGACCCTCCTCTTCGGCTGGGAAGGCACCTTGACTCAAATGAGCTGGTTCTTTACCAAGGCCGCGTTGCTGACCTTTGGCGGTGCATATGCCGTGCTTCCGTATGTCTACCAGGGCGCGGTCGGACACTATGGCTGGCTGACCCCGACACAAATGATCGACGGGCTGGCGCTGGGGGAAACCACACCGGGGCCGCTGATCATGGTCGTGGCCTTTGTCGGTTTTGTCGGCGCCTATGTCGCGCAAGTGTTCGGAGCCGATCAGGTGTTTTTGGCCGGGGCCGTGGCGGCCTCGCTGGTGACCTGGTTCACCTTCCTGCCCTCGTTCCTGTTCATCCTCGCAGGAGGCCCACTGGTGGAATCGACCCACAACGAACTCAAGTTCACGGCACCGCTTACCGCCATAACAGCCGCAGTGGTTGGTGTGATCCTCAATCTGGCGTGCTTCTTCGGCTATCACGTGCTTTGGCCAAAGGGCTTCAGCGGCAACCTGGACTGGCCCTCCGCGCTGATCGCGATTGCGGCGGCGGTTGCCTTGTTCCGCTTCAAGCGGGGCGTCATTCAGGTGCTGATGGCCTGCGCGCTCGTCGGTTTGACCGTGCATCTGTTGCGTTAGCCTGGTGCAAGGAATGCGAGGGTGAATCGCATAAATGGCCTTCACCCACGCCCTGAACCAGACTAAACCCGAAATTGCTGCATCAGCCCCTGCTGATGGTTGGCCAGGCGGTTCAGCGCCTGGCTTACCTGGGCCGACTCCTCGGCTTGCCCCGAAAGGGATTCGGTGACATCGCGGATGGTCGCCACGTTGGTATTGATCTCTTCGGCTACAGCGCTCTGCTCCTCGGCGGCGCTGGCAATCTGCAGGTTCATGTCAGAGATGACCGATACCGATTCGCCGATTCGACGCAAGGCGGCGACCGCCTGTTCGACGTGTACGACGCTGCCCTGTGCTTGCTGGTAGCTGCTGTTCATTGAACTGGCGACCTCGCGGGTCCCCTTCTGCAAACCTTCGATGACCTGACGGATTTCCTCCACCGAGTCCTGGGTCCGCTTGGCCAGGTTGCGCACCTCGTCGGCAACCACCGCAAAGCCGCGTCCGGCTTCACCGGCACGCGCAGCTTCGATGGCGGCATTGAGGGCGAGCAAGTTGGTCTGCTCGGCGATGCTGCGGATCACCTCCAGCACCAACCCAATCTGTTCACTGTTGGCCGCCAGGCCTTCGACCTGCGCCATGGCACTGCTCATGTCGCGCGCCAGGGCATCGATGGCGCTGGTGGTGTGGCCAATGATGTCGAGGCCTTCGCGGGTGGCGAGGTCGGCACCACGCGCCGCTTCAGCGGCCTGCGCCGCGCTGCGGGCAACATCCTGGGCGGTGGCGCTCATCTCGTTGGAGGCCGTGGCCACCTGGTCCACTTCGCGATATTGCTGCTGCATGCCGGAGCTGGTCTGACTGGCAATGGCCGCAGACTGGTCAGCGGTGCTGCGGGCGTCCTGCACCGAGCGCTTCACGTCGGCAATCACCGGTTGCAGCTTGTCGAGGAAGCGGTTGAACCAACCGGCGAGCTCGCCCAACTCGTCCTTGCGCGAGTAGTCGAGGCGACGGGTCAGGTCGCCTTCACCGCTGGCGATGTCCTTGAGCATGCTGGCGACGCCAAGGATCGGTCGGGTCACGCCACGCGCCGTCAGCCACACCAGGAGCAGACCGGCGATGGCGGCGCCTATCCCGAGCAGCAGCTCCAGCCAGGTTCCCTGGGTGTTGCGCA
The DNA here is from genome assembly GCF_054897805.1 of Pseudomonas sp. GT1P32. Taxonomy (NCBI): domain Bacteria; kingdom Pseudomonadati; phylum Pseudomonadota; class Gammaproteobacteria; order Pseudomonadales; family Pseudomonadaceae; genus Pseudomonas; species Pseudomonas sp. GT1P32. The sequence goes on along the minus strand of NZ_CM142704.1, from coordinate 281,603 downwards.
CGTCCAGATCGTTCTGCAAGGCCATGGCCGGCGCCAGCAGGGTCGTCATGGGTACGTCCAGCAACACGGCCCAGGGCTTGGCATCTGGAATGGGTTGCAGCGGTGCCAGCACCTGCAAGTGGTCGTTCGTCTGCTGCTCATGCCCCTGCCCCTGGCGTTGCAAGTCCAGCAGCTCGGCCGCTTCGCCCGGGTAGGCCTTGGACAGGCTCTGGCCGAGCAGGCCGACGTCCACGCTGTGACCGGCCAGCAAGCCGGCCGGGCTGAGGATACTGATGGCGCCCTGCCCCTGATAAAGGCCCTGACTGCCCGCCGTCGCCAACTGCTGGAGATTGCTCAGGCTGATGTCCATACCCACCACCGCGATCATGCGACCGTTCTCGATGACCGGAAAAGTCAACGTGGTGATCAGCGTCTTCTGCCCCGAAGCGTCATCGAAGTAGGGATTCAACAAGCAGGGTTTAAGGCTTTGCTTGGGGCAATTGAACCAGGTATTGAAAGGGCTGCCGTCGAGCATGGGCGTGGCGTCGCTGATCATGTCTTCGGTCACCGCCAGGGTGTTCAGGCTTGCACCGCGCTGTGCCCAGTAAGTGGCGAAGCGGCCTTGTTCGTTACTGCCCGTTTCGGCACGACCGGCAAAAGCGGAGTCGTCGCCGCCCAGCGCATCCGGTTCGAACACCAGGTAAAGGCTGAGCAGTTGCGGGTTGGCCTGCAACGCCTCTTTGATCTGCTGGTTGAGCGAATCACGCAGGGCCTGACCGTCCAGATTCAGTTTCTGCGCCTGGCGACGCTGGCGCATTACTTCGCGGGATAAGTTCAGGCCATCCTGGTAGGCCGACATGAAGTAACGCTGGATGGTCAACGCCTGAACCTTGCCCTCCCCGTGCATGCGTTCGCGGGCCGATGCTTCGAGCATCTGCGCACTGCTTGCCTTGACCAGCGTGGTCCCGGCCCCCATGCGGTAGAGCGAGATGCCAATGAGCATGGCAACGATAGCCAGCAGACAGAGGCCGGTCAGCAGGGTGATCTTCCATTGGATGGAAAGTCGGTCAAGAGGCATTGAAGCAGTCCTTGTGCGGAGATACTGGTTGAGGTCCGACGATGCGCGCATTGACGGCGGAACCCGACGGCAACGTTGATCGGGTCAGCTCAGCAAGCAGTACTGGCCCCCTGACATCAATCACCAGCACTTTTCACGCCAAAGACATAAAATCCTTTAATTACAATGATTTAATTAAAAAACTGGAACCGCGTCGCCGCAGACAGAAGGCCCCTGTGTCAAATTTTGCGACAGACTATCTCTACTTGAATCACTACCTGACCGGCCTCAACATTCGCGATCTGGCTGCTAATCGCTGAGCACCGAGTCGATATCTGCAAACCCTGAGCAGCCCCCAATGCTGATCAATCACATGGGAACGGCGATGAGCAATATCGCCGTCCCGTGTGCAGCGGTGGCGGCGATCACGCCGTAGCGCATGCGGACGAAAGCACAGACCAGCCCCTCCAGCAATGTGAACAGTAGAATCGGCCAGCCAATCCGGGTGACGCTCAGTGCCAGAAACGAATGGCAGGCCGAGAACGCGACAGCGCTGATCAAGGCGGCTCGTACCGCAGAGGTGTGGTGTTCGAGGTGACCTTGCAGGAACCCGCGAAACAGCACTTCTTCCAACGCATTCCCGCCGTAGGCCAGCACGACCATGCCCATCAACCAGGGCCAGTAACCGGCTATTTCGCCTACACCGATACCTTGATAGAGCCGCAGCGGAACGCCGATCGCACACCCGGCAGCAACACCCAGTGCAAGCCCTGCAGCCAGATTGCCCTTCCTCCAGACGACGAGTTGCCAAAGCTGCGGGGCGATCCTTGCCAGCACGGCGACGATCGCCAGCGACAGCGCACCCAGCACGGCCAGGACAAACGGATTCGCAACAAAGCCGATCTGCACATCGCCACTCAGGGACCATAAGCGCAGCGGGGTCATCACATCGCGCATCAGGACGAAGGTCAGCAGCAGGATCGCAATGCGCAAACCGGGTTGCGTCTTCGGCGTCAGCCAGAACCAGAGAGCACAGAGGCTAAAACCGGGCAGCAGATAAGTGCCGTAATCGATCAGTAGCGAAAGTCCCTCTTCAATCATGTGTCTGTCCGTTGGCGTCGAGGCGAGTGCCGGGTTATAGCATCCACTTCAGAAGAATGTGAGCGGCAATCCAGGGAGACGCTGCGGCCACGCCCAATCCGAACACCAGGAAAGCGGACAGATAAACCGCAAAAAATCCAATCAGCACCCGCCTCGACATCACCCGCCTCCAGAAACATTGAAACGCTCAAACCGGCTTAATGGCTTGGACGTGCGGCAAATTGCACAGTTCAATGTTCCGCGAGGCCGGGTATTCAGACGCCATTGCACCTCAGGTGGGTGCTGAACACCTGCGCGTTGGCAAACTCAGAGCGACGTCCGAAAAATAAAAGGAACTGGCACTACGCCATCAGTGTCGTAGTGGCATGACCTGGAGAATCGGATGACCCGCGCTCGGCATTTTCAAATCAGCTATTGCTTCAAAAAAAGACGGCAGGTGTTTATCCAGCCGGACTCCCACATGAGTGATGAAGATGCCTGGTACTACGCGTGCCTGCACGCGGGCGTGAGCCTTTTATATGGCGAACACCACAATCAGCAAAATCACCTGAAGTTGCGCGCACATGCTGAAAAGTCCGGTTTGACTCACGTTATCTGGGAGGAACTGCCATAAAGCAGGCAGAGCCTGCAACCTGGCGCTACGCTCAACACTGTGCATCTTCCTCTAAAAAAGGTAGTCATCATGCCTTTGTCTCTGAGGTTATCTGCCTGGGCTCCAGGCGGACTTCTGCTGCTGGTGCTTGTTGTCGGCAACGCTCAAGCGCAAGGCAAAACCTGCGAATGCGAGTTCAGTAGCCACGACTATCAGGCCTACGGCACGAGTGGTGCCTGTGGTGTGTTCATGTACGCGAAGGCCAGTATCTGCGAGATCTCCTTCGCCGGTATCGGCGCCAATCCCGATGTGCTTGTTAACCCGAGGCTGGGCACCAACACGCTGCAGGCCCAGTCAGACATCGCCCCGGATATTTTCAGTCGTTATCTGGAGTTCGTTAAAACGGGCGATATCACCCAACTCAGCGATCGCGCATTCATAGAGCGCAGTTTGCCTGTCATGGCCCGCGCCAGCCTGTACCGCGCAGCCGTGCAAATAGCAGAAGCGCCGATCAAACAGCTCGATGCCTTGACTCAAGATGTGGCACACAAATACAGCGGCGAAATGGAAGCGATTTTCCTCGGCAAAAAAGAGCCGCACACCCTCAAGTGGGATGCCGAGAGCGACGTTGAGCTAGGTCGCGGCTATGTCCAGATCAATTACCGAAAGGATACTCAGCTGCGCATTCTTTACTTCTCGCCAGCACAGAGGTGAAGGCTCATGAACTTCACATGCCTTGAAGAGCTGTCGGACCTTGAGCGGGTGGCTTTGTTTGCGGCCCTGGGCTTTGCCGCGATTTTACTGCTCATCGGCCTTGGCTTGTCCTTTCGACTGAAGCTCTGGCAGACACTGGCGGAAATCCTCTACGACAACATCCATTTAAAGTTGCCGCCTCCCCTCCTTTGCCTGGCGATTAGCTTTGCGCTGTTGGGCGGCATTTATTGGTACCTGGATCGCCAATACCCGGCTGACAGCCTTGTGTTCAGTTCAAAGCCGTGGACGCTTGGGGAGATCAAGCAGCGATTGGAGACGGTGTCGGGGGTGGACATACAACTGAAGGGCGACGTGGCGGGGTTTGCGATTGATCGGCGGATCAGCGGGGCTTGCGCGAGTGATGTGCTGAAATCGCTGTGTGACAACTATCGGGACAAGCTTGTGTGCCGCAATGAACCGGGGCGAACCCTCATCGAACGTAAACCCTGAAAAGCAGAAGCCCGGCTTGTCGGCGATGGCGTCCTGAAGATCGCTATCGCCGGCAAGCCGGGCTCCTACAGTGGTGTGTTGCTTAAGCCTCGTGCATCAACAGCACTTCGGCCCGGCCTTGCTTCCGTAACGCGCTTCCTGGCGTTCGCGGAAGAACACCTCGTAACTCATCACCGGTTTGTCCGGATGTTTGGTCTGCATATGCTCGACGTAAGTATCGTAGTCGGGCATGCCGACCATCAGGCGCGCGGCCTGACCGAGGTATTTACCGAGGCGACTCAGGTCATTGAACATGCTGCACTCCTCGATCAAGCATTCGGCAGAGCCTGGAATGGCGCTTCTTTATCCGTGCGCTCCTTGGTTCCCCACGCGGCAATGCCGACCTTGAGGGCAAAGAACAGGATGCTGAACACCACCAACAGGAACAGCGCGGTCAACGTCGCATTGGTGTAGGCGTTGTAGATCACGTGCTGCATCTGCTCGATGCTTTTGGCCGGCGCGAGTACCTGACCGTTGGCCAAGGCATCGCTGTACTTCTTGGCCAGCGCGAGGAAGCCGATCGCCGGGTTGGCGTCGAACAGCTTGATGAATCCGGCGGTGGTGGTGCAGATCAGCAGCCAGACCGCAGGCAGCATGGTCACCCAGACGTAGCGCTGGCGTTTCATTTTGATCAGCACAACCGTCGCCAACATCAGCGCGATACCGGCCAGCATCTGGTTGGAGATGCCGAACAGCGGCCACAAGGTGTTGATGCCACCCAGCGGATCGATCACGCCTTGGTAGAGCAAGTAACCCCACATCGCCACACAACCAGCGGTGGCGATCAGGTTGGCGGTCCAGGATTCGGTGCGTTTCAGCGCCGGCACGAACGAGCCGAGCAAATCCTGCAACATGAAGCGACCGGCACGGGTACCGGCATCGACTGCGGTCAGGATGAACAGCGCTTCAAACAGGATCGCGAAGTGGTACCAGAACGCCATGGTGTTTTCACCCGGCAGGACGTGGTGCAGGATCTGTGCGATACCGACCGCCAGGGTCGGCGCACCGCCAGCACGAGCCAGGATGGTGGTTTCACCGATGTCCTTGGCCACCGCTTGCAGCGCTTCCGGGGTAATTGCAAAGCCCCAGCTGCTGACGGTCTGCGCAACCGAAACAGCATCCGCGCCGACAATCGCCGCTGGGCTGTTCATGGCGAAATACACGCCCGGATCGATCACCGATGCCGCAACCATGGCCATGATGGCGACGAAGGATTCCATCAGCATGCCGCCGTAACCGATGTAGCGGGCATGACCTTCACTGGCGAGCAGCTTCGGCGTGGTGCCGGAAGCAATCAGCGCGTGGAAACCCGATACCGCGCCACAGGCAATGGTGATGAACAGGAACGGGAACATACCGCCCTTCCACACCGGACCGGTGCCATCGATGAACTGGGTCAGTGCCGGCATTCTCAGCTCGGGCATGGTCACCAGAATGCCGATCGCCAGCGCAATGATGGTGCCGATTTTCAGGAACGTGGAGAGGTAGTCACGCGGCGCCAGAATCAGCCACACCGGCAGAACCGCGGCAACGAAACCGTAACCGATCAGCATCCAGGTGATCTGCACACCGGTGAAAGTGAACGCCTTGGCCCACACTGGGTCAGCGGCAATCTGCCCGCCCAGCCAGATCGAGCCCAGCAGCAGGAACACGCCGATGATCGAGATTTCACCGATGCGGCCCGGACGGATGTAGCGCATGTAGATGCCCATGAACATCGCGATCGGGATGGTCGCCATCACGGTGAACATGCCCCAAGGGCTTTCGGCCAGGGCTTTGACCACGATCAGCGCCAGCACCGCGAGGATGATGATCATGATCAGGAAGCAGCCGAACAGCGCGATGGTGCCGGGGATGCGGCCCATTTCTTCGCGGACCATGTCGCCCAGGGAGCGACCGTTGCGACGGGTGGACATGAACAGGACCATGAAGTCCTGAACCGCACCAGCCAGCACCACGCCGGCGATCAGCCACAGTGTGCCGGGCAAGTAGCCCATCTGCGCCGCCAACACCGGACCGACCAGCGGACCTGCGCCGGCAATGGCTGCGAAGTGGTGACCGAAGAGCACGTGTTTGTTGGTCGGAACAAAGTCCAGACCATCGTTATTGAGTACGGCGGGAGTGGCTCGATTGGGGTCCAGTTGCATCACCTTGTTGGCGATGAACAGGCTGTAGTAGCGGTATGCGACGAGGTAGATGGCGACGGCTGCGACTACGATCCAGAGGGCGTTGATCGCTTCGCCGCGGCGCAGGGCCACGACACTCAGCGCAAACGCTCCCAGAACAGCCACGGCAAACCAGGCGAGGTGTTTAGCCAGACGGGGCATAGCGTGTCTCCTGCCGACAGCTTGTGACTGCGGCGGTAATTTTTATAATTGTGTCCGCTGTGCGGAGCTGGCCCAATATCCGCGCATGCCGTCCACAAATAAATCCGCGTTACTACGTACGCACTCTCTACGTAGTTCTACGTAGAAAGCGCAAAACCTGTAGGAGCCGGCTTGCTGGCGATGGCGGCGGAACTGACACACCGCGTCGCCTGAATCGCCAGCAAGCCGGCTCCTACAGTTCAGCGTCGTCCAGAAAGCCGCAGGTCATTCCGTCCAGCAGCGCTACTGGACGCGCGTATCTTTGGCATATGATGCCGGCCTTCGCCTTCCCCCGGTCCGGACAGGAGCCCAGATGCAGCTCAAACACAAAATCGTCGCGCTCGGGATTCTGCCGCTGGTGTTGGCGATCGCTGTCATCTGCGGGCTGGTGATTTCCCTGAACCGCCAGGTGGGTGATCAACAGGCGCAACTGATCGAAGACAGCATCCTGGCGAGCAAACGCGCCGAACTGAAAAACTACGTGGAAATGGCGCAAAGCCTGATCGCGCCGCTGTACGACGACGGCCACGGTGACGAACACGCCCAGCAACGCGTGCTGGAGGAACTGCGCAAACTCAGCTTTGGCATCAATGGCTACTTCTTCGTGTACGACCGCGAAGGTCGCAGCCTGATGCACGCACGGCAGTCGGAACTGGTCGGCCAATACCTGTGGGACATGAAGGACCCGCACGGCCTGCCGGTGATTCAGGCGTTGCTCAAAAGTGCGCAATCGGGCGAAGGCTTTCAACGCTACGCCTGGAACAAGCCGTCCTCCGGCCAGGTCACCGACAAGCTCGCCTATGTGGTGATGCTGGATCGCTGGGGCTGGATGCTCGGCACCGGCATTTACCTTGAGGACGTCGAACGCGCGACCCAACAGGCGCGTGACGAAGTGGCCCAGGGCATCCGCAAAACCATGCTGGCGATTGCCGCTGTGGCGCTCGTGGCGGTGCTGTTCGTGTTTGCCAGCGGCATGACACTGAACGTCAGCGAGCACCGTCTGGCCGACAAAAAACTGCAACGCCTGACCCAGCGAATCGTCAGTTTGCAGGAGGAAGAACGCTCGCGGGTTTCCCGTGAACTGCACGACGGCATCAGTCAGGTGCTCGTCTCCATCAAGTTCCAGTTCGAACTCGCCAGCCATGTGCTGGAGAATGGACAAGACAAGGGTTTGAGTATTTTAAGAGAGGCCACTGAACGTCTCGGCGAGGCGATTGGCGAGGTGCGCAGCCTCTCCCACGACCTACGCTCATCCTTGCTCGACACCCTGGGGCTGTCGGCAGCCATCGGTCAACTTGCCGAGGAATTCGAGCAACGCAGCGGCCTCACCGTGACCTACATCGACAACGAATTCGACTGCCATCTGGTCGATGGCGCGGCGGTTTCGTTGTTTCGCATTGTGCAGGAAGGCCTGACCAACATTGAACGCCACGCACAGGCAAAAAACGTTTCCATCAACCTGCACGGTTCTGAAGAATCCATCCGGCTGACGGTGATCGATGACGGTATCGGCTTCAACGTCGCCCAGGTCGAACGTGGCCATGCCGGCATCGGCTTGCGTAATATCCGTGAGCGTGTCGAGCACTTTGGCGGCCGGTTCGAGCTGATCTCGGTGCCGGGAAGAAGTGAGCTGGACGTGCTGCTGCCCATGAAAATGCCCGGCACAAAACGCTGATCAGACAATAAGAGTGAATGCCCGTGATAAACCTGCCCTCCCCGATCCGCGTCGCCCTGGTCGACGATCACTCCCTGGTTCGCGACGGGATCAAGGCGCTGCTGTCCGTCATGGCCCCGCTGGAAGTGGTGGGTGAAGCCGAGAATGGCGCGGACGCCATCGAGATGGTCGGACGCTGCCAGCCTGACCTGTTGCTGGTCGACATCAGCCTCAAGGACATGAACGGTCTGGAGTTGACCCGGTTGCTGCGCAGCCAGTACCCGTCGCTCAAAGTGCTGGTGCTGAGCATGTACGACAATTATGAATACGTGAGCGAGTCCGTGCGTTCGGGTGCCAGCGGTTATGTGCTGAAGAACGCACCGTCGCGGGAGATCATCGCAGCCATCGAAGCCATTGCCAGTGGCGGCACGTTCTACAGCGCGGAAATTGCCCAGCGGCTCATTGCTGATAAAAGTACCGACAACGAGCTGACGCCGCGTGAAAGCCAGGTGTTGTACAAAATGGCCCAGGGGATGAACAACAAGGAAATGGCCCGTGACCTCGACATCAGCGTGCGCACGGTTGAAACCCATCGCCTGAGCATCCGTCGCAAACTCAACATCGACAAACCGGCGGCGCTGGTCAAATACGCCATCGACCACGGGATCATTTCCCCATAAACCAGCTGAACACTACCCCCTGTAGGAGCCGGTTTGCCGGCGATGGCGTCCTCAAGATCGCCATCGCCAGCAAGCCGGCTCCTACAAGGTTGGGTGTCGTTGCCGATTTTTTACCTGAGCCCACCGGAGACACCCGTGCCACCGTTGACCACCCGCGAGATTTACCAGCTATTGCGCGACGCCGCCCTGGAGGTTCGTCCCCTGCGGCTGATAGGCGAACCTTCCGCATCCGGCCTGGTGCAGGTCGACATCGAGGGTTGGCAACTGAGCCTCGACATCGACGACAACCACTTGCGCCACTGCCAACGCTGCCAGAGCCCGGACGGCCGCGAGGGCCTGTTCGACAATTGGCAACGTTACGGCACCGACCCGGTCAGCCTGCTCAGCACCTGGGAACTGGCGCAAATAGAACGCCTGCTGACCGAGCTCAAAAACGCGGTTTGACCGCCTTCCAGTCCGGTTTGTAACGCTGCATCTGCTTCACGTCATCGCGCTGGCGGATGCCACAGGTCAGGTATTGGTCATGCAGCTTGCCCAGTTGATCGTGATCCAGTTCCAGACCCAACCCCGGCGCGCGAGTGATTTTCACGCAGCCATCGACGATCGGCAGCTTGCCGCCCTTGATCACCTCTTCATCCGGCTCCTGCCACGGGTAATGCGTGTCGCAGGCGTAATCCAGATTGGGCACCGCGGCCGCAACATGCGCCATCGCCATCAGGCTGATGCCCAGGTGCGAGTTGGAGTGCATCGACACGCCAAGACCAAAGGTGTCGCACATTTTCGCCAGCGCCTGTGTGTCGCGCAGCCCGCCCCAGTAATGGTGATCGGCGAGGACAATCTGCACGCTGTTCAACGCCACGCTACGGCGGAACTCGTCGAAATCGGTGACCACCATGTTGGTCGCCAGCGGCAGCCCGGTGCGTTTGTGCAGCTCAGCCATGCCGTCGAGGCCCGGCGTCGGGTCTTCGTAATATTGCAGGTCATCGCCCAGCAATTCAGCCATGCGAATCGATGTTTCCAATGACCAGTTGCCATTCGGGTCAATACGCAGCGGGTAACCGGGGAAGGCCTTTTTCAGCGCCTTGATGCACGACACCTCATGCTCCGGCGGCAGCGTGCCGGCCTTGAGTTTGATGCTCTTGAAACCGTAGGCCTCAATCATCCGTCGTGCCTGGGCAACGATCTGCTCTTCGTTCAGCGCCTCGCCCCAATTGTCCGGTTTGTACGGCGAATCGACATGCTGCGCGTACTTGAAAAACAGGTAGGCGCTGAACGGAATCTCGTCGCGAATCGCCCCGCCCAGCAAGTCCACCAACGGCACGTTCAACGAATGCGCCTGCAAATCCTGGAACGCCACTTCGAACGCCGAATAGGCGTTGCTCACCGCTTTGCTGGCATGGGAGCCCGGAGCCAGTTCCGCGCCGGCAATGCTCGCCGGTTTGTGCGCCGCCACGGTGGCCTGGACGATGCGCCGCAGTTGATTGAGGTCGAACGGATCGAGACCGATCAGTTGCGATTGCAGTTGCTGCTGGATCAACAGCGCCGGCGCATCGCCGTAACTTTCACCCAGACCGATGTAGCCATTGTCGCTCTCGATCTCGATGATCGAACGCAGCGCGAACGGCTCGTGAATCCCGCTGGCGTTGAGCAGCGGCGGATCACGGAAAGCGATGGGGGTGACGGTGACTCGTTTGATTTTCAAGAGGCTGCTCCCTTTGGACCTGAGCTCAAGGCTTGATGACTGACTGATTTTTCTGGGACTGCGATGTCGACAGGTTGGCCGCTCAACACGCGAACGGGATCACCACGCGGGGCGGTGCGGGCAAAGAAGATCACCACCGCCGCCACCAGCGAGGTGGCCGCCAGCCCATAGAGACCGCCCTCGATGGAGCCGGTTTTTTGTTCGAGGAAACCGAACGCCGTCGGGGCGACGAAGCCGCCGAGGTTGCCGATGGAGTTGATCAAAGCGATCACCGCCGCAGCGATGCGCGCGTCCAGATAGCCTTGCGGAATGGGCCAGAACAGTGCCGAGGCGGCCTTGAAACCAATCGCGGCAAAACAGATGGCGACGAAGGCGAAAACCGGCCCGCCAGTGGTGGACATGAACATGCCGAATGCGGCAATCACCAGGGTCAAGGCGACCCATGCCTGCTGGTGTTTCCATTTGCTGGCCATGGCAGCGAAGCCATACATCGCGACGATGGAAATGATCCACGGAATCGAGTTGAACAGACCGACCTGGAAGTCGCCGAGGTTGCCCATTTTCTTGATCATGCTCGGCAGCCAGAACGTCGCGCCGTAGATGGTCAGGGCAATGGAAAAGTAGATGAAACAGAACAGTGCGATCTGCTTGTCGGCGAGCAATTTGAACATCGACGGCTTGACCGTCTGCGTGGCTTCGCGGGCCTGTTGTTCAAGGGCGATGGCGCCCACCAGTGCATCCTTTTCTTCCGTGCTCAGCCAGTTCGCCTGGCGCGGATGGGACTGCAACCAGAACCAGACAAACCCGCAGAGCACGATCGAGGCGAAGCCTTCGATCAGGAACATCCACTGCCAGCCGTGCAGGCTGAAACCGCTGACGTGCAACAGCGCACCGGACACCGGCCCGGAAATCACCGAGGCAATGGCCGAGCCGCTGAGGAAGATCGCCATGGCCTTGCCGCGTTCGGTCGACGGCAGCCATTGGGTGAAGTAATAAATGATGCCGGGGAAGAACCCCGCTTCGGCCGCACCGAGGATGAAGCGCAGTACATAGAAACTGGTTTCTCCGCGCACGAACGCCATGGCCATGGCCGCTGCGCCCCAGGTAAACATGATGCGCGTCAGCCAGGCGCGGGCGCCGTAGCGTTGCAGCAGCAGGTTGGAGGGGACTTCGAAGATTGCGTAACCGATGAAGAACAGCCCGGCACCGAGGCCATAAGCGGCGGCGCCAATGCCAAGGTCGGTTTCCATGTGACTGCGCACGAAGCCGATGTTGACCCGGTCGATGTAATTGACGATGAACATCACCACGAACAGCGGCAGCACATGGCGCTTCACCTTGGCCGCTGCGCGGGCGAGCACAGTTGGATCGGGCGGACTCTGGAGGGTATTCAAGGGGGCGACTCCCGTTCATTGTTTTTTTAGGGACGAGCCGATCATGGACGCCGACATTGATCCCGTCTAATCTAACTTGGCATTCGATTGATACCTGGATTAGATCAATGTTCGAACTGACCCAACTGCGCTGCTTCACCACGGTGGCCACCGAACTGAACTTCCGGCGCGCCGCCGAACGGTTGAACATGACCCAGCCGCCGCTCAGCCGACAGATTCAGCTGCTGGAACATCACCTGGGCGTCGAGCTGTTCACCCGCACCACCCGCAGCGTCGCCCTGACCGCCGCCGGCCGCGCCTTCTTCATCGAAGCGCAGAACCTGCTCGAACGCGCCCAGCAAGCCGCCGCGACCGCCCGGCGTTTTGCCGAGGGCGATATCGGCACGGTCAACATCAGTTTTGTCGGCAGCGCTGTGTATGAATTCCTGCCCAAAGTCATTGCCGAAGCCCGCCTCAAGCAACCGCACGTGAAAATCGACCTGTCGGAGATGAATACCTACCAACAGCACGAAGCCCTGCGCGCCCGCCGCATCGATCTGGGCATCGTCCGCGCGCCGTTGCTGGAACCGGGCTACGCCACGGAATGCCTGGTGCGCGAGCCGTTTGTCCTGGCCGTGCCCAGCCATCATCGATTGGCCAGCGCCGAAATCGTGTCGGTCAAAGACCTCGATGCGCAACCGTTTCTAATGTACTCCCACGCCGCCTACCCACCGTTCAACGAACTGCTGACCGGCATGCTGCGCTCGGCCCGCGTCGCCCCGGAATACGTGCAGTGGCTGGGTTCGTCGCTGACCATTCTGGCGCTGGTCAACGCCGGCATGGGCCTGGCGCTGGTGCCACGGTGCGCCAGCAGCGTGGTGTTCAAGAACGTGGTGTTTCGCGATATCGATCTGGGGGAAGGCGTGCAGAGCGAGTTGCATTTGATCTGGCGCGAGAACAATGACAACCCGGCGTTTGCGATGTTGCTGGAAGGGATTCGCACGGCTGTGCGCGAGGGATGGGGGGGTTGAAGGTACGTCTGTCGGACACACGAAGTCGCCGGTAAATATGCGCTCCTGCCCCGTGAACCTTGTTTCAACTCCCCAGTCTTACAGCGGCGCCAATTCCTCCCCTAACCGCCGCCATCTCTTCAGAGCTGTCCCTCCATGCGCCAAACCGCCCACGCCTTGCGCTTGACTTCGCTGTGCCTGTTTACCTTGCTTTCTTTTACCTCCAGCCCCGCCCACGCCGGCGCGGAACGGCAACTGGTGGAAGCCATCAACGATTACCGCGCCCACCCACAACGCTGCGAGCGGCGTCCCGCCCAACGCTTGGCACCGCTGGCGCTGAAATCGAATCTGGCCCTGCCGATCGGCTACGGCGGCGGCTTGCGGGACCGGTTGAAAGCGTCCGGTTATCAGGCTGTGACCGTGCGCACTCTGCGCGTGGTCGGCGCGCAAGATGCCGAAGAGGCCTTCGACCTGCTGCAGAGCGATTACTGCACGGCATTGCTGGATAGCCAATACGCCGATATCGGCGTCAGCCGCAGCCGCAGCGAATGGCAAGTGGTGCTGGCGCGGCCGGTGCTGGACAGCCAGATGAGCGACACGCGAGCCGTCAGCCAGGCGTTGCTCGCCCAGGTCAACGCCGCGCGGGCAAAACCGCGTATCTGTGGGCGCCAGCGCTTTGCCGCCGCCCGGCCACTGGCCTGGAATGCCAGCCTCGGGGCAGCGGCGCAGGGCCACAGCAAGGCAATGGCCTACGGAAATTACTTCGCACACCGCGATCCCGACGGTGATATGCCTGCCGACCGGGCGCGGGCTGCCGGATTCCGTGGCCGCCAGATCGGCGAAAACATCGCCGCAGGCCAAGGCTCACCGAGCAAGGCAATGGCAGGCTGGCTCGCCAGCCCCGGACATTGCGCCAACCTGATGAGCCCGCTGTTCACCCAAGTGGGAGCCGCCTACGCGACGGACGCTCGCAGTGATGAAGGGGTTTACTGGACGATGTTGTTTGGAGCGCCTTGAGGCCGGTCCCACCGCGAGCAGCGTGATGCGTCACGCTGGCCGCCGCACCGCCCTCACCTTCCCGCTGCCACCGCCGCCGCAGAAGAACTGATCGCCGCCATCGGACTCAAGTCCCGACACGCCGACTCCGGTCGGCATCTTGACGCTGTGCAGCACTTCTCCGGTTTTGGCATCCACGCGGCGCAACTCGCTTTCATCCCCTTCCCACGTTCCATGCCACAGCTGCCCGTCAACCCAGGTCACCCCGGTAACGAAGCGGTTGGACTCGATCGTGCGCAAAATCGCGCCGGTCTCGGGGTCGATCTGGTGAATTTTCCGATCGCGATAGCGGCCGACCCACAGCGTCCCCTCAGCCCAGGTCAGCCCGGAATCATTGCCGCCACCCGGTGCCGGGATGGTGTTAAGCACTTTGCCGGTCTGCGGGTCGATTTTCTGGATGCGGTCGGCGGCGATCTGGAACAGGTGCTGGCCGTCGAAGGCCGTGCCTGCATCGGCGATGACGTCGATTGAACGCAGGGTCTTGCCGCTGGCCGGGTCGAGAGCGATGAGTTTTTCGCCACTGGCAAACCAGACGCGCTCACCGTCCCAGGTCACGCCATGCACGCTGTCGACACCGGCGAACGGGCCATATTCGCGGAGGATTTCTGCGGTTGAGTGTTTCATCTCGGTTACCTCTTCAGGGGTTCGTGGCGTTCATCCTAGTCACTCGGCAGTGGCGCCGGGAGTAACAAGGTCGTCGCGAAACCCGGTACCGGCGGGGTCATCCAGCGCCGCGCCCGGCCACGTCCGAATGGCTGCACTTTGCCCGCCGCCGCCAGCGCGTCGAGTGTGCGTTGCACCGTGCGCTGGCTGGTGTCGAGGGCCAACGCCAGCGCCGAACTCGACCAGGATTCGCCGTCGGCGAGCAAGGCAAACAGCGCCGCGTGTCGTTCTTCGACCGGTTGCGCCAACACCACTACGTCAGATGAAACCAGCGCCACCAGCGCAAACCCGCGTTGAGTGGCGATGACGCCCGCCAAGGGTTTCAGCGCCACACGCAAGCGCCCGACTTCGACACGCAAGCGCGCTCGATGGGACTCGTCCGAAAGCTTCAGGCGGAACGCCCGGCGGATCAGTGTTTCCCTCGATACGTCCGCCGGCCACGCTTCGGCCAACGCCCGAGCGAGGGTGAACAACACCGGGCGCCTGGCGAGGGAAACCGACATGCCAACGCCGCGCACGGCATAACGGCAGGCGTCCACCACCAACGCGGTCGACCCAAGCACGGCTTCAACTTCATCCAGCCACAACGGTCGCTCTTCGCCATGGGCGATCAGGCGCGCCGCCGGGGAATTCAGGACGTTAACGGCGTTTTCGACTTCGCCAGTGAGCGCCGGGATACTCGCCTCGCGTGCGACATGTTCGGCCCTCGCCAGGGCAAGCCGGGCTGTTTGCGATTGCAGGCGGCGGATGGCAATCCCCGCCACCACCAATTCATGGGCGGCGCGCAGCACCGGCGGCAACGGTGCGGGATCCAGCGCGGCCAACAGAACGTCCGCCTCGTCGAGCCGACCGATCAGCACCAATCGCCGAATCTGCAGATACCGCGCGTGGGCGGCGTTCACTCGATCCCCGTGGGCCTCAAGCGTCAGGCGTGCCGTTTCGAGCGCCTTCACTGGCCAGCCCAGGTCACGCGAAGCCAGCGCAATTTCGGCCTCGGCCACCACGCAGCGCGCCCGCGCCAACGGCTCTTTCGGCCCGAATGCGCGCGCGGCGCTTTTCACCAGCGCTTTCGCCCGAACCAGATCGCCGAGCTGCGCCATGGCGATGCCGCGCAACGCGAGCGCGGGCGCATCGTCACGCAACGCCACCCGGTCCAGCGCACCGAGCGGATCACCCGCCGCGAGCGCCCGCGCTGCGGCTGTGATCAATGAGTCCATAAGAGTAGCGCCACGGTTGTCGCCCCTGCCGTTCGATAACCCTGGTTAGTCTAGTCACGCGGCAGCTGAGCACGAGGCGCGATTGTTTGCGTTTGTAAGGGCCCTGTTTTCAACAAAGACGCCGACTCAAGAACCCCAGAGCGTCCTTGAAAACCTGATGCCATTCGTCACTGGGCTTGCTCGCCAATGGATGCCAAAAAAACGCGAATTCATGACCTCCATCGTCCGCTGCAAAATGACACCAGGCATCTGGAAGGTTCTGCGTCACGCGACACTCGTGAAACGCCCACGTGTGTCCTGTGATCATCGAATTCCAGGTGCCCAGATCCCGCATTACTTCGCCCCTGATACCGGCCTCTTCGAACAACTCCCGGACAGCCGCGGTGCCAGTCAACTCTCCCGGCTCCACGCTACCCTTGACCAGTTGCAGACCTGCCAGCGGATGCCGGAACGCTAAAATTTCCAGCCGCTCGATGTTGCGTGTAACCACGGGGCAAGCCTTGTCTACGCGCATGGGATGTCCGCGGGGCGCGCCTGGGTGAGCAACCTCATATTTAAAAGCGCGACCCGACGACCATCCGGCGATAACCGCTCCTCGATCTCAAACGGTACAAAACCGAGTTGCGGGTACAGCAACAGCCCCGCAGTGTTTTCGTTGAAACACGAAATCTGCACTTCACTGGCCCGGTGACGATCGATCGCCAGCCCCACCATCGTTTCCACCAGAAATTTCGCCACGCCTTTCCCCCGGGCCTTGGGGGACACGATCACGTTGCCAATCGTGCACACGCCCTCACGCTCGAACTTGTAAAAGTTCGCAAAACCAATCACGGAGCCGTTCTCTTCAACCACCGTTGAGTCAGAACGTTGGGCAATCGATGCCAGTAGCTGGTCGTCCGTCAGCGGGTACTGCGCCTTCGGAAACATGAAAAACAGTTCTTCAGGGTTTTGCGGGAAGTTGCAGATCGTCAGAACATCTTCAGCGCGTACGGGGCGGTGGGTGAGTGGCATGATTTGGCTCCATCCAAATGGCGGTGTCACAGATTACTGATTGCAGGCTCCGGATTAAAGTGGCTGCATACGGACAGTTTGCTGACCCTGAAATGCAAAAAGCCCCGCCCTCTCAATGAGGACGAGGCTTTTCGGCAGCCGCCGTTCAACCGGCGTTCAGCAGCACCGCGTCGTGCAGCTGCGTTTGCCGTAACGTGCTTCCTGACGTTCGCGAAAGAATGCTGAATAGCTCATGACCGGCTGGTCCGGATGATTCAGCTTCATCTGCGCGACGTAGTTGTCGTAATCCGGAACGCCCACCATCAGGCGCGTGCTCTGGCTGAGGAACCTGGCGGCAAGCTGCAGTTTGCGGAACATGGCAAAAGCCTCTTTGTGGTGTTGGACGGCCTCATCAAACCGCACTCATGTATCTGCATTGTGTCCGCGACCGGGGAATTTGTATGTTCAAGTGGCTGAACGAACCCGACAAACCGTCCCCCCGATCACAGAACCAGCCTGCGGTAATCCGCCAGCACACTGCTCAGATAGGCGTTGAAACGCCCCGCCTCCGTGCCATCGATCACGCGATGATCCCAACTCAGGCTCAACGGCAGCATGTTGCGCGTGACAACCTGCCCGCCCTCCAGCGCGAGTCGCTCCGTGCTTTTGCCCACCCCGAGAATCGCGACTTCCGGCGCATTGATGATCGGCGTGAAATAGGTCCCGCCAATGCCGCCCAACGACGAGATTGAAAAGCAGCCGCCACTCATCTCGGCAACGCTCAACTTGCCCGCCCGCGCCTTTTCAGCCAGCGCCGACATTTCCCGGGCAATCGCCAGCACACCTTTCTGATCGACGTCCTTGATGACGGGGACGACCAACCCTTCGGGTGTATCGGCGGCAAAACCGATGTGGCAATAACCCTTCAACACCAATTCGTCGCCGTTGAGACTGGCATTGAACTCCGGGAATTTTTTCAACGCACCCGCACAGGCTTTCATCAACAACGCCAGCAACGTCAACTTGACCCCGCTGCCGGCCTTTTCCTTGTTCACCTGCACGCGGAACTGTTCGAGTTGCGTGATATCCGCGTCGTCATGATTGGTCACGTGGGGAATCATCAGCCAATTGCGATGCAGGTTGGCCCCGCTGATTTTACGGATGCGCGACAGTGGCCGGGTTTCCACCGGCCCGTACTTGGCAAAATCCACCACCGGCCAGGGCAGCAATCCGCCCAACGGCTGGGCACGGGTTTCAGTTACCGTCAGTGCGCCTTTCACATGGGCCAACACGTCGTCCTTGGTGATGCGGCGACGCAGGCCCGTGCCCTGAATGGCCTTGAGCGAAACACCCAGTTCTCGAGAGAACTTGCGAACCGACGGCGAAGCCAGCGGCAAGTCCGTTGGCGGATCAGCCGCTTCGATGAGCAACCCTGGCGAGGCAATCGGCTGAGGCTCTATGACCGTTGCAACAGGCTCGATGCGGGGGGCAGGCGCCGCCGATAGACCTTCACTCTCGATAAAGGCAATCGGCGATCCCTCGCTGACTTTGTCATCCAGACTGACCACCAACGATTGCAACACGCCCGTCTGCGGCGATGGAATTTCCATGGACGCCTTGTCCGTCTCGACAATGATCAGGGTCTGCCCTTCGACCACCGCATCGCCCGCCTTGACCGGTATTTCGATGACACCGACATCCTTGGCATCGCCGATGTCGGGCATTCGCACTTCATGCACATTCTTCATGACCATTTCCTGAAAATTCGACTCGACCTGAAGCCCGGCTTCAAGCGTCCCAAGGCGCGATGGCGTCAACATCAATCCCGTAGCGCGCAATCGCTTCGGCACACACGCCGGCATCGAGGCGCCCGTCCTGAACCAGTGACGTCAGGGCGCTCAAGACGATCTGATGGCGGTCCACTTCGAAAAACGCGCGCAACCTGCTGCGGGTATCACTGCGGCCGAAACCGTCGGTGCCGAGCACCGTGTAACGCGCCGGCACGTAGCTGGCGATCAGCTGGGGCAAGGCACGCACGTAATCGGTGCTGGCAATGATGGGTGCCGCGTCGTTGAGCGACTCCTGAACGTGGCTGCGCCGCGCCGGTTGTCCCGGATGCAAGCGATTCCAGCGCTCCACTTCACGGGCCTCGCGAGCCAGCTCGGTGAAGCTGGTGACACTCCAGACCTCGCTGTCGATGTTCCAGTCGCTGGCCAGCAGCTCGGCCGCCGCGATCACTTCAAGCAGGATCGCACCGGAACCCAGCAACTGAACGCTGCCACGTGCGTCCTCGACTTCATGCCGGGCGAACAGGTACATGCCCTTGATAATTGCCTGTTCGACGCCCTCGGGCAGGTTGGGCTGCGGGTAGTTTTCGTTCATCAGCGTGACGTAATAAAACTCGTCTACCTGACGCTCCAGCATCTGGCGCATGCCGTGATCGAGGATCACCGCAAACTCACCGGCGAACGCCGGATCGTAGGCCCGGCAGTTGGGCACCATCGCCGCCATCAGGTGGCTGTTGCCGTCCTGATGCTGCAAACCTTCGCCGCCCAACGTCGTGCGTCCCGCCGTGGCGCCGAGCAGAAACCCGCGCGCCCGCTGGTCCGCCGCCGCCCAAATCAAATCGCCGATACGCTGGAAGCCGAACATCGAGTAGTAGATGTAGAACGGCAACATCGGCAGGCCATGCACCGAATAGCTGGTCGCGGCGGCCACCCAGGAACTGATCGCACCGGCCTCACTGATGCCCTCTTCGAGAATCTGCCCGTCAAGGGCTTCGCGATAACTCAGGATCGAACCGATGTCCTCCGGCTCATAACGCTGGCCCACGCTGGAATAAATCCCGATCTGCTTGAACAGGCTGGCCATGCCGAACGTGCGCGCTTCATCGGCCACGATCGGCACGATGCGCGGCCCCAGTTGTTTATCCCGGAGCAAACCGCTGAGCATCCGCACGAAGGCCATGGTGGTGGACATTTCCTTGCCTTCGGCGGCAATGGCGAACCCGGCGTAGCTGTTGACGTCGGGCACGGCCAAGGACGTCGACGTGGTGGGCCGCGACGGCATGTAACCACCCAATGCCCGGCGACGTTCATGCAGGTAGCGCATTTCGGCGCTGTCGTCGTCTGGTTTGAAGAAGCTCAGCGAGGTCGCCTGTTCATCGGTCAACGGCAGATTGAAACGGTTACGGAAGGCGATCAAGGCATCCTTATCGAGTTTCTTCTGCTGGTGCACGGTCATCTTGCCCTGCCCGGCGTCGCCCATGCCGAAGCCTTTCTTGGTCTGCGCCAGAATCACCGTGGGTTTTCTGCCCTCGCGCATCGCGCTTTGGTAGGCGGCGAAAATCTTCACCACGTCGTGGCCACCGCGTTTGAGGCGGTCGATCTGCTCATCGGTCAGGCCCTGGGCCAGATGAGCCAGGGCTTCGTTCTGACCAAAGAACTGATCGCGGTTGAAACGTCCGTCCTTGGCGGCGAACGTCTGGAACTGGCCATCGACCGTGGCGGACAGGGCCTTGACCAGTGCGCCGTCGTGATCCCGGGCAAACAGTCCGTCCCAGTCAGAGCCCCAGACCAGTTTGATGACGTTCCAGCCGGCCCCACCGAACAGCGCCTCCAGCTCGTCGATGATGCGACCGTTGCCCCGCACCGGACCGTCCAGACGCTGAAGGTTGCAGTTGACCACCCACACCAGATTATCCAGCCCTTCGCGTGCCGCCAGCGTCAGGGCCGACATGCTTTCCGGCTCATCCATTTCACCGTCGCCGAACACCCCCCAAACGGTGCGCCCGGCGGTGTCTTGCAGGCCGCGGTGTTCCAGGTAGCGCATGAAACGCGCCTGGTAGATCGAGCTGATCGGACCGATGCCCATCGAGCCGGTCGGGAACTGCCAGAAGTCCGGCATCAACCACGGATGCGGATAACTCGACAAACCCCGGGCACCATTGGCGCGCGCGCCGATCTCTTGTCGGTAATGCTGCAAGTCCTTCTCTTCGAGACGGCCTTCCAGAAAAGCCCGTGCATAGACACCCGGCGCCGAGTGCGGCTGGTAGAACACCAGATCGCCGCCGCTGGTTTCAGTGCGCGCCCTGAAGAAGTGGTTGAAGCCCACTTCAAACAAATCGGCAGCGCTCGCGTAACTGGCGATGTGGCCACCGAGTTCCCCGTAGGCCTGATTGGCTCTCGCCACCATGACCAACGCGTTCCAGCGCATGATCGAGGCCAGGCGTTCTTCGAGTGCCAGATCCCCCGGGAACACCGGCTGCTGCTCAACGCTGATGGTGTTGATGTAGGGCGTGCCGTGACGGGGCCGCCAATTCATCTCGCAGGTGCTGGCCAGCGTCACCAGCATGTCCATGATCTGCCGGGCCTGCCCGGCGCCGCCGTGGGCAACGACCGATAGCAAGGCATCGCGCCATTCAGCGATTTCCTCGGCATCTTCCGTGGTCTGGCCGGGTAACTGGGCATGAAGATCGGACGGGTTCATGGGCATCTCCTGCAAAAGGCTAATTCGGTATCAATACGCGGTGGAGGGTTCGCTCGGGCCAGGCTTTTGACCTGCTCGACCGCTTCGATGACGGAGCGCTCGGTCCGGGCATCCCGGGCTATCGGGTAAATATTGATTCTGCGCTTGGGCAAATCGCGTAAAAAGCGCTTATCCAGTTCGCCTGACACGACAAGGCAGTAATCACAGGTGGATGTGTGCGTTTCAAACATTCCAGCGGTCATCGGCGCGACATCAACCTGCATCAGTGCAATGTTTTCAAAGCAACTGAAACTGTGGTGAATCAACTCTAGATGTTCACTGCCCAGTCCAGCAGTGATCACAACAATGCGCGTGCCACTTGAGGGCTCGCGCATCCATTTCCTGGCGTTATTGCGACGGTCGGCAGATCGGCTCATAGGCGTTGCCTTTCTTATTGGGTGTGTTTGATTGAGCGGGTGAAGACATCCGCTAAATGACGTAGCGCTCCTGCAGCACGCTTTTCGCCAGACTCCGGGTCGCCAACAAAACGGCTTCCACCTGTCGATCCATCGCCGCATGGGTTGAGGCGATTGTTCCCAGGTCGACGACGCGCAGCGGGTGACCGCAGACGGATCCCAGCCAGGTCAGGCCCGGCACCGTGCCGACTTCGACGTCCAGTAAAAAACTGCTTTTGCACACGCCGCGCAGCAATTGGCGGGCATCACACGCTTGCTCGGGGCTGGACCCGATCCGCAACCAGTCGAGCATCAATGCCCTGGATTGCTTGACGGCCAGGTAAGCCACCTGATCCCAGTCGTCGATGGCCACGTGCAGCTTGTCGATCATGTATTTGGGCAACGCGGCACTGGTCACGATGACCACCCCGGCATCCGCCGAGGGTTCCTTGATCCAGACGGCGGATTGCGATATCGCATGCATGGCGCTACTCCTGGCGGTTGAACGTTATCCCCTTTCCTGTAGGAGCCGGCTTGCTGGCGATGAGGCCCGTTGGTTTTGCATCGATCTCAAGGCCGCCATCGCCGGCAAGCCGGCTCCTACAAGGGTTTGGTGACAAACACGAAAATGTGAACAACACAATCCACTGTAGGAGCCGGCTTGCCGGCGATGAGGCCCGTTGGTTTTGCATCGATTTCAAGACCGCCATCACCGGCAAGCCGGCTCCTACAAGGGTTTGGTGACAGACACGAAAATGTGAACAACACAATCCACTGTAGGAGCCGGCTTGCCGGCGATGAGGCCCGTGAGTTCTGCATCGATTTGGAGGCCGCCATCGCCGGCAAGTAGGCTCCTACAGGTTTGTGATCAGCCGTTACGGAACAGGAAGCTGTAGGCATTCAGCGCAGGCACCCCGCCCAAGTGTGCGTAAAGCACTTTCGAGCCCTCGGGGAACTCGCCACGGCGAACCATTTCGATCATCCCGTGCATGGATTTGCCTTCGTACACCGGGTCGGTCAACACGCCTTCAAGTCTGCCGCACAGGCGGATGGCTTCCAGCGTGCCGTCATTCGGCAAACCGTATTCCGGATAGGCGAACCGTGTGTCGAGCACCACGTCCTCCTCGGTGATTTCACGCCCCAGCTCCACCAGTTCAGCGGTGTGCCGGGCGATCCGCAGGATCTGTGCCTTGGTCTTTTCCGGTTTGGCCGAAG
Source organism: Pseudomonas sp. GT1P32 (assembly GCF_054897805.1). NCBI lineage: Bacteria > Pseudomonadati > Pseudomonadota > Gammaproteobacteria > Pseudomonadales > Pseudomonadaceae > Pseudomonas > Pseudomonas sp. GT1P32. Next base: position 258,784 of record NZ_CM142704.1, on the reverse strand, counting down.
CGTCGATACCGATGACATTCTTCGAACGACCGTCGGCGGCAAACCCGACCACCATGCCCGCCTGGGTGCTGCCGGTCACCGAGCAGACCACGATGTAATCGAACTTGAAGCCGAGTTCTTTTTCCTGCTGGCGGACTTCCTCGGCGAAACCGACGAAGCCGAGGCCGCCATACGGATGCTCGGAACAGCCCGCCGGGATCGGAAACGGTTTGCCGCCGCGCTCCACCACATCGTTCATGGCCTTTTCCCAGCTGGGCCGGATGCCGATGTCGAACCCGGCGGCGTCCAGTCGTACATCCGCGCCCATGATGCGAGACATCTCGATGTTGCCAACGCGGTCATACACGGCATCGGAGTAGTTCACCCAGTTTTCCTGGACCAGCACGCACTTCATGCCTAGGTGTGCGGCGACGGCGGCGACCTGGCGGGTCTGGTTCGACTGGATCCCGCCGATGGACACCAGGGTGTCGCAGCCCTGCTCGATGGCCTCGGGAATCAGGTATTCGAGCTTGCGCGTCTTGTTGCCGCCGAAGGCCAGGCCACTGTTGCAGTCTTCACGCTTGGCATACAGCTCGACCTTGCCGCCCAGGTGTTCGCTGAGGCGTTTCAAGGGGGTGATGGGCGAAGGACCGAAGGTCAACGGATAGCGTTTGAAACGATTCAGGTTCATGACTCTGCTCCTTGATTATTGGATATCCAAGCGCCAGACCGAAAGGCAAACAGGCTGCATTCCAGGTTCTTTCAGAGGGGCTTCGATGAGTTCAATATTAAGAACAAAGCCAAAAATATGTGTTGCAAGTTTCAATGCATTAAAGAAACATAAATCACCACATATAACTTCTAACAACTTTTTATTGCGTATAAATCCATATGAACGCAACAAATACTCACAAAAAAACCGGCACACCCAGCCCGGAGCCACACCCGCTGGACCGGACCGACCGCGCCATACTCAAAACCCTGCAGCGCGACGCTTCAATCTCCAATGTGGCGCTCGCCGAGAAGGTAAAACTGAGTGCGCCGGCGTGTTTGCGCCGCGTCGAGCGCCTCAAGCAGGTTGGTTTGATCAAGGGCATCGTCGCTTTGCTGGACAATGACGCGCTGGATGCGGGCATGGTGGTGTTGATCGGCGTGGTGCTGGACCGCTCGACGCCGGAATCCTTCGCTGCCTTCGAGGCCGCCGCGCAAAAGGTTTCCGGCTGCATGGAATGCCATGTGGTGACGGGGGAATTCGACTACTTCATGTTGATACGAACCAAGGACAGCAACAGTTTCAACCGGCTGCACGCGGAGCAATTGTTGTACCTGCCCGGCGTGCGGCAGATCCGTTCGTTCATGGGGTTACGCCAGGTGTTGTCGACAACCCACATCCCCATTTGAGGCTCAAATCAGCCCGAGGGTCAGCGCCTTGAGCGTTGCAGCCGCACGGGTGGTGCAGTGCAATTTGCGGAACACGCTCTCGACATGGGTACGCACCGTACTCGGGCTGATGCCGAGCTGGCGTGCCACCTCTTTGTTGCTCCCGCCCATGCTGATCCGTTGCAGGATTTGCGTTTCGCGGTCGGTCAGCGGACTGCCATTCACTTTGGCCGCTACAGCGCTTTCACCGTGCGCCGCCGCGATGACCGCCTGACAGGCCTGAGGGTCGAAACGCCCTTGGGCGGCTTCGTCGAGCAACAGACGTTCCGCGTCACTGTCAGTGAAGGCCGGTCGCCAGGGGCGTTCGCAACGTAACGCCTGCCAAACCAACGCCGCTGCCAGCAAGCGCTGCTCAGCGGGCAAGGCATCGCCCTCAAGGCCGCGGAAATAGCCGCTGCCATCCAGTCGTTCGTAAGCGTTGGCCGCCAGCCGGCCCGGCACCGACAGTTCGGGAATCTGGCCGCAGGTACGCGACGTCCAGTAAGGCACCAGGCGTACCTGTTCAAGATCACCGTCCAGCAGCGCCCCCGCCGTGTTCCAGATTCGGTTGGGAACCGCCGCCCGGCCGATGCCATGCACCAGCGCGGCCTTCGCGGCCTGGTCGCCCGACTGTTCCGACAAGCCCCAGAGTCTGGCGGCTTCGCGCACCAATTCGGCCGAGCGACGCGAATAGCCCGCCAGCCAGGGCAGCTTGAGGTCGATCACATCCCCCACCAGCGTAAGCGGCACCTTCATCCCGTTTTCACGGGGTTGTGATGGAGTGACCTCTGGGACGCGCAACGACTCCAGCCAGTCTGCGGCATGTTGCGTGAGCCGGGCGGCCAGCGATGCCGGGTAGCGACGATTGCCCTTGGTCGCGATCCATTCCAGCGCGGCGTCGAGCCCGTGAACCCGCGAGAGAATTTCCAGATCGCCGGCCAGGAGTACCTGATACACCACCTCCGGCACCTCGGGATGGCGCAATCCAAAGGGTTTGCCTTCGCCGTCGAACTGCTCGAACACATGCCGCAGCCCGTGTTCGACCGGCGCACTCAGGCCCAGTGTCTGCGCAATATCGCCCGACACTTCGCAATGCACCTGCGCCAACGGCGTCGATTTGCGCAGGGCCCGCAAGCCCGCCGCCCCCAGCGTCTGGCTGAGCATCGCGTTGCGGCCCTCGACGTCATCGCCCAGCAGACGGGTGAAGCCCTCGGCATTCGCGGTACAACCCGACCAGCGCAGCAAGGCCACTTGCCGCGCAACTTCGGTGTGTTCACCGGCCCCGTGGCACGACTGTGCGAGCAGCTGGACCAGCCGGGCGGTACGACGTGACTGGTCGAAGGGCTGGCCCATGCTCAGGTCTCCGACCATGGACAACGCCACGATCGCACTCTCCAGCTCGATGCCGTCACTGTCGCGCATACCGTTCTGCCCCCCCTCTCGTTTTTTGGCCTGCCTCGGATAAACGACCGATACCGGACCGTTCGCGTATTGCTGAAACTGGATCACACCAACCACAGGAGATTTAACCATGTTCAAACCCAAGGCTATCGCCCTCGCACTCGCCATGACGGCGTCACTGTTCGCCGTCGGCAGCCATGCCGCTACTGCGCAACCTTCGGTAGTGATCGTACACGGCGCCTTCGCAGACGGCTCTGACTGGGCCAAGGTTGTTCCGTTGTTGCAGGCCGAAGGCATCAAGGTCACCGTGGTGCAAAACCCGCTGACGTCGCTGGCCGATGACGTGGCCGCCACGCAACGCGTCTTGAACAACCAGGACAGCGACGTCGTGCTGGTCGGGCACTCCTGGGGCGGTACAGTAATCAGTCAGGCCGGCACTGACCAGAAAGTTCGTGGGCTGGTGTACGTCGCCGCGTTTGCGCCCGATGCCGGTCAGGCCAGTAAAGACCTGGGCAAGGACTACCCGGCACCACCCGGTACGAAAGACATCGCCGCGGATAAAAACGGCTTTCTGTACATGACCCGCCAGGGTATGGCCACAGGCTTCGCTCAAGATCTGCCAGCCGCGCAGACCGACATCATGACCGCGACACAAGGTCCGATTCGAGCCTCGGCGTTTGGCGACGTAACCACTGCCGCCGCCTGGAAAGGCAAACCGTCGTGGTACGTCGTGGCCCGTGAAGACCGCATGATCCAGCCCGACCTGCAACGTGCGTTTGCCAAGAAGTTGAAAGCGCAGGTCACCGAAGTCGAAGCCAGCCATGTCCCGCAGCAATCGCGCCCGGCCGACGTGGCCAAGGTCATCATCGACGCGGTTCACAAGACCCAGGGCGGGGTTTGAGTCGGTTTCTTCCGACCACAAAAAAGGCGCGTGCCTCATGGCACGCGCCTTTTATCGTCTGCACTGAGAGCGCAGCTCAGGCGTCATTGACCAGGCTTGGCCACCGCCACGCGCCATACTTTGTTGCCGACATCGTCTGCCACCAGCAACGCACCGCTACGATCAAGCGCTACGCCCACCGGACGCCCCTGCGCTTCGCCTTCGGCATTGAGGAAACCGGTGAGGAAATCCACCGGCAAACCTGAAGGCTTGCCGTCGCGAAACGGAATGAACACCACCTTATAGCCGGCTTGCGGATTGCGGTTCCACGAGCCGTGTTCGCCAATGAACACGCCGTTGGCGAAACCGGCGGGCATGGCGCGTGAATCGGAGAACGCCAGGCCCAGCGGTGCAACGTGGGTGCCCAACGCGTAATCCGGGGCGATGGCTTGGGCCACCTTGTCCGGGCGCGGCGGCTCAACCCGGGTGTCGACGTGGCTGCCGTAGTAACTCCATGGCCAGCCGTAGAACGCGCCGTCTTTTACTGACGTCAGGTAATCCGGCACCAGGTCGCTGCCGATTTCATCGCGTTCATTGACCACGGTCCACAACTGGCTCGAACCGGGTTTCCAGGCCAGGCCGTTGGGGTTGCGCAGACCGCTGGCAAACAGGCGCTTGTCTGCGCTTTTAACGTCAACTTCCCAGATGGCCGCGCGCCCTTCTTCGGCCTCCAGACCGTTTTCGCCAACGTTGCTGTTGGAGCCCACGGTGACGTACAGCTTGGTGCCCTCGGGGTTGGCGAGCACGTTCTTGGTCCAGTGATGGTTGATGCCGGCAGGCAGATCGGTGACTTTCACCGGCGTCGCCGTGATCTCGGTTTGCCCCTCGCTGTAAGGCACTTTGACCAGGGCGTCGGCGTTGGCGATGAACAGCTCGTTGCCCACCAATGCCATGCCGAAGGGTGACGTCAGTCCACTCATGAACACTGTGCGCAGTTCTGCGTGACCGTCACCGTCGGCATCGCGCAGCAAGGTGATTCGATTGGCGCTGGGCGCATCGGCGCCGACACGGCCCATCACAAAACCCATCGCGGTACGCCGCGCCCAGGCCAGCGGACCGCTGCCACCGTCAGTGGCGCCCTCAGGCATCGGCGGGTGATTGCTTTCGGCGACCAACAGATCGCCATTGGGCAATCTGTAGATCCAGCGCGGGTGGTCGAGGTTCTCGGCCAGGGCCGTCACCGTGAAACCGGCGGGCGCTTTCGGTTTATCACTGCCGGACCAGCCGATGGCCTTGGACACCTTCAACGTCGGGATCAGCGTGGTCGTGGGCTCAGGCAACTGCGGGCTCGGGCCGACACTGGCCTGCGGCGGCAGTTTGGAAGATTCACCACAAGCGGTGAGCAACGCGGCAGCGGTCATCAAGAGCGCCAGTCGGCGGGAGACAGTCATGGTTCGAACCTCGCAATGGCCATCCGTGGGCCAATTTAGGAAAAGGCAAAATCCCGTCGAGTATCGCGGCGCCGATTCGTTTCAAACACCGCGCCTGTCACAAATCAATTTTGCCTGAATCGCACGAATGCAGACGTCCAATGCCGGGCACTATCCCTGACAACGACGCAACCCCTTGTAGGAGCCGGCTTGCCGGCGATGGGGCCCGTGAGTTTTGCATCGATTTCGAGGCCGCCATCGCCGGCAAGCCGGCTCCTACAAGGGGTTGGTGGCGGGCACGGGAAAGGTGAACAACACAACCCACTGTAGGAGCCGGCTTGCTGGCGATGAGGCCCGTAAGGTTTGCATCGATTTCGAGGCCGTCATCGCCGGCAAGCCGGCTCCTACAAGGGGTTGGTGGCGGGCACGGGAAAGGTGAGCAACACAACCCACTGTAGGAGCCGGCTTGCTTGCGATGGGGCCCGTAGGATTTGCATCGACTTCGAGGCCGCCATCGCCGGCAAGCCGGCTCCTACAAGGGTTCGGTGGCGGGCACGGGAAAGGTGAACAACCGCGATCCACTGTAGGAGCCGGCTTGCTGGCGATGAGGCCCGTAAGGTTTGCATCGATTTCAAGGTCGCCATCGCCAGCAAGCCGGCTCCTACAAGGGTTTGGTGGCGGGCACGGGAAATGTGAACAACCGCGATCCACTGTAGGAGCCGGCTTGCCGGCGATGGGGCCCATGGGTTTTGCATCGATTTCGAGGTGGTCATCGCCAGCAAGCCGGCTCCTACAAGGGTTTCGTGGCGGGCACGGGAAAGGTGAACAACCGCGATCCACTGTAGGAGCCGGCTTGCCGGCGATGGGGCCCGTAGGATTTGCATCGATTTCAAGGCCGTCATCGCCAGCAATCAGGCGGGATTCAGCAATGCCTCGCGCAGCAGCCTGGCCGCTGGCGAGTCCGGGACGCCTTTGCGCGACACCAGTTCATAGGGTTCGCTGCGTGAGGTGATCGGCAGCGGCAGCGTGGTGGTGAAGCCGTAGCCGGAGCAGAACTTCGCCACGTCGGTCGACACCAGCGCGACGAGGGTCGGGTTTTCCTGGAGCAGCGACAGAGTGGCGAAGGCCGAGGTGGTTTCCAGCAAATGCACCGGGAAACGCAGGTCTGCCTCATGAAACTCCCGCTCCAGCAACAGGCGCATCGGCATGTTGGCGCGATAGACGACCCAACGGTAATCCACCAGGTCTTTCAACGACAACTGGCGGGCATAGGCGAACGGATGCTGGGTGCTGGCGATCACCGCCAGGGTTTCCTCGACGAAGGTCGAGCTCTCATACAAGTAGGGGGTGGTGCTGATGGTGGTACGGCAGATCGCCAGGTCCAGGCGCCCGGCATCGAGCTGGCTGAGCAGCGCGGCGCTGGTGTCTTCGACAATCTCGATGGACAGCTTCGGGTTGTCGGCAATCACCCGGCTGATCGCCGTGGTCAGCAGCGGTACGGCGCCCATGATGGTGCCGACCGACACGCGTCCGCCCTCGCCGCTCATGATGCCGATGATCTCTTCGCGCAGGTGCGCAAGGTCAGTCTGGATCAACCGCGCGTACCGGATGACCGAACGCCCGGCATCGTTCGGCTCAAGCCCGCGGTTAGTGCGGGTGAACAGCGCAGTACCGAAAGTGGTTTCAATTTCTTGCAGCGCCTTGCTCGCGCCGGGCTGGGTCAGCGCGACCTGTTTGGCCGCGCCCAGCAAGGAGCCGTGCTCATCCAGGGCGATCAGCAAACGGAGCTGCTTGACGTGCAGGCGGGACATGATCGAGTTCAGTGAGGGCGTCATCAGGGCTAACTAAAAGTTATAGAGGTATCGAAAGTTGTCAGTATCGAGGCTGGCCAAGACGGCCCTATAGTCCACCCCACAGCCAGGCAATGCAATGGTTTTGACCAGAGCGCGAAAGCCCTCCTGCCCCAGACCGGTTGCAACAATAACAATCCTGTATAACTTGTGGTGAATCATGTCACTCATCAATTACGTCACCAAAATCCAGTTCGGCTACGACAGCCTGCAGCACCTGGCCGCCGAAGCCGAGCGCGCCGGCATCACCCGGCCGCTGATCGTCACCGACGTCGGCGTGCGCAATGCCGGCATCGTCGACAAAGTCATCGCCGCCCTCGGCGGTGACCGCGCACCGACAATCTTCGACGCCACCCCGCCCAATCCGAATGAACACGCCGTGCGTGAAGCCGTGGCCCAATACCACCTCGGCGAGTGCAACGGCATCATCGCTGTCGGTGGCGGTTCATCGATCGATCTGGCCAAAGGCGTCGCGGTCTGCGCCACCCACGACGGTCCTCTGCAAAGCTTCGCAGTGATTGAAGGTGGACTGGATCGCATCACCTCGGCCACCGCGCCGCTGATTGCGGTTCCGACCACGGCCGGCACCGGCAGCGAGGTGGGTCGCGGCGCCATTCTGATCCTCGACGATGGTCGCAAGGTCGGCGTTATCTCCCCCTATGTCGTGCCTCGCGTGGCCATCTGCGATCCGGAGTTGACCCTCGGTCTGCCGCCCATGCTCACCGCCGCCACCGGCATGGACGCTATCGCGCATTGCATCGAAACCTTCATGGCCCCGGCCTTCAACCCCGCCGCAGACGGCATCGCCCTCGATGGTTTGTGGCGCGCCTGGGAACACATCGAACGCGCGACCGCCGAACCCGGTGATCGCGAAGCGCGGATGAACATGATGAGCGCGTCCATGCAAGGCGCGCTGGCCTTCCAGAAAGGACTAGGCTGCGTGCACAGCCTTTCCCACGCCTTGGGCGGCATCAATCCGAAACTGCACCACGGCACTTTGAACGCGATTTTTCTACCGGCGGTCGTGCACTTCAACGCCAACGCCCCGACTGTCCGTGACGAGCGCAAACTCGAAAGACTGCGCCACGCCATGGGCCTTGAGGCCGATGCAAACATCGGCGCAGCCATCGAAGACATGACCAAACGCCTGGGCCTGCCGACCCGCCTGAGCCAGATCGGCGTCGATGAAAGCCTGTTCGCCGGCATCGTCGAGGGCGCGTTGCACGATCACAGCCACAAGACCAATCCGCGCGAAGCATCCTCGGCGGACTACCTGTCGATGCTCGAACAATCGCTGTAAGCAGCCGCTGCCCAACAACAATAAAACAGGAGGCATCCGCGTCGTCGATCTCACCCCCCGAGCATCGACGACAGCGGAACAATCATGAAGCCCACCGTCCTTATCGAACGGCAAGACGCCATTGCCATCGTCACCCTCAGTCATCCGGGAAAGATGAACGCCCTGACCCTGTCCATGTGGCAAGACCTGGGTGACGTCATGACCGAATTGTCCGCCGACCTCAGCGTGCGCTGCGTGGTGTTGCGCGGTGCGGGCGAACAGGCCTTTGCCGCCGGCGCCGATGTCGGCGAGTTTCCGAGCGTGCGCGCCAACCAGGCGCAAGCCCGACACTATGCCGAAGTCACTTCAGCAGCGATGCGCGCGGTTGCCGACTGCCCACACCCGGTGATCGCGATGATCCACGGCGTGTGCGTCGGCGGTGGCCTGGAAATCGCCGCACTCTGCGACCTGCGCATCTGTGGCACGTCCAGCCGCTTCGGCGCGCCGGTCGGCAAGCTCGGACTGGTCATGTCCTATGACGAAATGGCCGGGCTGGTGGCGCTGGCGGGACGCTCGACGACCCTGGAGATTCTCCTTGAAGGCCGCATTCTCGACGCCAACGACGCCTACGTGAAGAACCTCGTTACCCGCGTCGTACCGGATGCCGAAGTCGAATCCGAAACCCTCGCCACCGCCAAACGCATCATCAACGGCGCCCCCCTCGTCGCCCGCTGGCATCGCCAGGCGGCACGGCAACTGGAAGCCGGCGTCGCACCCACCGTCGAGCAGATCGACAGCAGTTACTCCTGCTACGACACCGACGATTTTCAGATCGGCCTGAACGCGTTCATCGCCAAAGCCAAACCACAATTCGAGGGCAAATAACATGGGACCGCTGACAGGAATGCGCGTGGTAGAACTGGCTCACATCATGTCCGGCCCGGTGTGCGGCATGATGCTGGCCGACATGGGCGCTGACGTGGTGAAGGTCGAGAAAGTCCCGGACGGTGATGATTCGCGCCGCTTCTCGCCGATCATGGCCAGCGGTGAATCCGCTTCGTTCATGGTGGTCAACCGCAACAAGCGCGGCATCGGCCTGAACCTGAAAACCGACGGCGGCCGCGACGTTCTGCGCCGCCTGCTGATGGACGCCGACGTGGTCACGGAAAACTACCGCGCTGGCACCATGGAAAAATTCGGCCTCGGTTACGAAACCCTGAAAACCCTCAACCCCGGGCTGATCTACTGCGCGATCTCCGGTTATGGCCGCAGCGGGCCGTTCGGCGAAAAAGGCGGTTTCGACCTGATCGCCCAGGGCATGAGCGGCATGATGAGCATGACCGGTGAAGCCGGGCGTGAGCCGGTCAAGGCCGGTTCGCCGGTGGCCGACATCAACTCCGGCATCCTCGCCGCCCTCGGCATCTGCGCCGCGTATGCCGCGAAACAGAAAACCGGTCTTGGGCAGATGGTCGACACCTCGCTGTTCGAAGCCGGCCTGCAACAAATGTACTGGCCAGCAGCGGCGTATTTCGCCGACGGCACCATCCTGCCAAAAATGGGTTCGGCCAACTCCACCAGCGCTCCATATCAGGTGTTCCGCACGGCGGACGGCTGGATCAACATCGGCGCCGCCAACCAGGCCAACTATGAACGACTGGTCGAGGCGCTGGCCGTTCCGCAATTGAAAGCCGACCCACGTTTCGCCAGCAACGCCTTGCGCATGGAGCATCGCCTGGCGCTGGTGGAAATCCTCAACGAAGTCCTGGTCGCGCGCACCACGGATGAATGGATGGTGTTGTTCGACAGCCTCGGCCTGCCTGCAGGGCCGGTCCTCGACATCGCCGCCGCGTTGGCCCACCCGCAAACCAAGGCACGCGGCATGGTCGTCGAGACTGAACACCCGACCGAAGGCCGGGTGCGCGGCATGGGCTTGCCGATTCACTTCTCCGACATGGACAACGCCGCGCCACCGACCAGCCGCCCTGCACCGCTGCTCGGCGAACACACCCGCGAAGTGCTGAAGGAAAGCGGGTATGCGGAAAACGAAATCGACGAGTTGATTCGAAGCCAGGCCGTCGTGGCACTCGCCTCCTGAACGATGGGAAATCTGTAGGAGCCGGCTTGCTGGCGAAGGCGGCGTGTCAGCCAGCATCAATGGTGATTGATACACCGTCTTCGCCAGCAAGCCGGCTCCTACAGAAAGCAGCTGTTTTTTTAGAACAACTACAACAAAAACAATAGGTGAACATCATGAGCCGTATCTTGACCGAGTCCGTCAGCCGCCGATCCTTTCTAGTGTCTGCCGGCGTCACCGTGGGTGGTGCTTTCGCCGCCAACCTGCTGCCTTCCAGCGTCTTCGCCGCGACCAAACCCATCGTGCTGCGCTACACCAGCAGCCTGCCCGACACCCATCCGCTGAACCAACAGATGAAGGCCGCCTCGCTAGCGATCAAGGCCGAAACCAACGGCGCGGTGGACTTGCAGGTGTACGCCAACGGCGCCATGGGCGGCGACACTGACATGCTGTCCCAGGTGCGCGCCGGGGCGATCGATTTCATTCCATTGCCGGGTGCGATTCTCTCGACGCTGGTGCCGGCCATGTCGATTGAAAGCATGCCGTTTGCGTTCAAGGACTACGACAGTGTCTGGGCCGCGCTGGACGGCAAACTGGGTGAGCACGTGCGCGCCAAGACCGAGAAGGTCGGCCTGATCCCGATGGAAAAAGTCTGGAACAACGGCTTCCGTCAGATCACCAGCTCGACGCGGCCGATCAACACGCCGCAAGACCTCGCCGGCTTCAAACTGCGCGTCTTGGTCAGCCCGCTGTGGACGTCGATGTTCAGCGCCCTGGGCGCCTCGCCGACCGGCATCAGCATCAACGAAACCTACTCGGCCTTGCAGACCAAAGTGGTCGACGGCCAGGAAAACCCGCTGGTGGTGGTCGAGTCCGCACGTTTCTATGAAGTGCAGAAATATTGCTCCCTGACCGACCACATCTGGGGCGGTTTCTGGATCGTCGCCTCTGGCAAGACCTTCCCGAAACTGCCGGCGGACGTGCAGGAAATCGTCTCCCGGCAGATCAACGCCGCCGCGCTGGTTCAGCGCCAACAAGTGATCGACCTCAACTCCAGCCTGGAACCGTCGTTGACCGCCCACGGCATCACCTTCAACAAAGTCGACCGCACATTGTTCAGGACTGAACTGCAATCGAAAGGCTTCTACACCCAATGGAAGGATAAGTACGGCCCGGAAGCCTGGAGCTTGCTCGAACAATACGCGGGTCAACTGTCCTAAGCCGGAGACAAAGTCATGAAAAATGAACTGCCAATGACGGATGTTGCTCCCGCTGAAGGACTCAGCCCACACCAAACCACGTTTCGTCTCGGTCGCGCGCTGGACACCGGTCTGCGCTGGCTGACCGAGGGCAGCGCGGCGTTGCTGGTGGTCATCGAAGTCACGCTGCTGTTCTGCAACGTGTTCTCGCGTTATGTGCTCAACCAGCCGATTGTCTGGGGCGACGAACTGGCTTCGCTGCTGTTCCTGTGGCTGGCAATGCTCGGTTCGGTGGTGGCGATGCGACGCGGCGAGCACATGCGGCTGACCTCGTTCATCTCGCGGCTGCCCGTGGAAAAACGTGCGTTCATCGACACCCTGGGCGCGGTGATCGTCATCACCTTCATCGGGCTGCTGTTTACCCCGGCCTGGGAGTACGTCAGCGACGAGTGGATCATCACCACCGCCGCCCTCGAAATCCCCAACGCCTTTCGTGTGTCCGCCATCGCCGTCGGCCTGAGCCTGATGTTGATGACCTGCGTCGCCCGGCTGTTGACCAGCGCACGGTTGATCGATTTCTCGGTCTCGGTGGCGATGCTCGCGTCCCTCGGCGCGTTGTTGTGGGTGGCCGAAGGCTGGATGCTGTTGATGGGCAACTGGAACCTGGTGATCTTCTTCATGGTCGGCGTGATGGCGATGATTGTCATCGGCGTCCCCATCATGGTCGCGTTCGGCCTGGCCACGGTGGCGTATCTGTCGACCATGACCAGCACACCACTCACGCTGGTGGTCGGGCGGATGGACGAAGGCATGGCGAGCCTGATCCTGCTGGCCATCCCGCTGTTCGTGTTTTTGGGTGCACTGATCGAAGCCATGGGCATGGCGCGGGCGATGATCCGTTTCCTGTGCTCGCTGATCGGCCATGTGCGCGGCGGTCTGTCGTATGTGCTGATCGGCGCCATTTACCTGATCTCCGGCATTTCCGGCTCGAAAGCGGCCGACATGGCCGCCATCGCGCCGGCGCTGTTTCCGGAAATGAAAAAACGCGGCGAGGACGAAAACGAACTGGTGGCGATGCTCAACGCTTCCGGGGCGATGTCGGAAACCATTCCGCCGAGCCTGGTGCTGATCACCATCGGTTCGGTGACCGGCGTGTCGATTTCCGCACTGTTCACCGGTGGTTTCATGCCGGCGGTAGTGGGTGCGATTGCGATGGCAGCCGTCATCTGGTGGAAGAACCGCAAAGGCGAGGCCTCCACCGGCAAACGCGCCTCGGGCAAGGAAATCGGCCACTCGCTGCTGGTCGCGATCCCTGCGCTGGCCCTTCCCTTCGTGATCCGCACTGCGGTGGTCGAAGGCGTCGCCACCGCGACCGAAGTCGCCGCCATCGGAGTGGCCTACACCTTCATCGTCGGTCTGCTGTGCTACCGCTGCTTCGACTGGCGCCGGTTGTATCCGATTCTGGTCAGCACCGCGTCGTTGTCCGGCGCGATCCTGATCATCATCGGCAGCGCCACCGCCATGGCCTGGGCGCTGACCCAGTCGGGCTTCTCGCACCAATTGGCGCAAGTGATGGCGACCGTTCCGGGGGGCGCGATGGGCTTCCTGATCATCTCCGCCGTGGCGTTCATCCTGCTCGGCAGTTTCCTGGAAGGCATCCCGGCCATCGTGCTGTTCGGCCCGTTGCTGTTCCCGATTGCCAAAGCCATGGGCATCAACGACGTGCATTACGCCATGGTCGCGATCTTCGCCATGGGCCTGGGCTTGTTCGCCCCGCCATTCGGCGTCGGTTTCTACGCCGCGTGCGCCATCGCCAAGGTCGACCCAAGTGGCGCCATGCGCCGGGTCTGGCCGTATCTCGGCGCGCTCGTCGTGGCGCTGGCGGTGCTGATTGCCGTGCCATGGATTTCCATCGGTTTCCTGCCGTCTGCCTGAATCAACCTTTGACTGTCAGCACTCAAACACGAGGTTTTTTATGAATTTCTCCACACTGCACCCAGGCTCCGCCACTGAGCGCCCACTGATCGTCGACAAACAACGCACCATTTCGTTTCTGGGCGAAGACTTGCGCATCTATGCCACGCCACGCCTGGTCGACGACATCGAACAGACTTGCCTCGATTACCTGCTGACCTTCCTCGACGAGGGTGAAAACACCGTGGGAGCAGCGGTCGATATCCGTCACGTCGGCGCCACGCTGCTGGGCATGTCGGTGAACATCGTCGCCACGGTCACTCGCATTGAAGGTCGTAGCGTCACCTTCAATGTCGAGGTGCGCGATGACGTCGAGCTGGTGGCGACAGCGGCGCATACCCGCGTGGTGGTGAACGTCGCCAAACTGCGCAGCCGCGTCCAGGCCAAAGCCGAGGCAGCGGCCGCCGGCGACGTCGAAGACGGCGTGCTCAGCCCTTCGCAATTCTCCGCGTCACGCTGAGTCAGGGTCTCCGTCATGATCACCCTTCACGAACGCAACGGCATGCCGAACCTGGCGGCCGGGGACGCGCTGCCGATCGTCGATGCCCATCACCATTTGTGGGACCTGAGCAACGGGCGCTATCCGTGGTTGCAGGACGAGTATCACGAGGAATTCTTCCTCGGCGACTATCACAGCCTGTGCCGTGATTTCCTGCCAGAACAGTTCCTCGCCCTGACCGAAAATCAACGCTTGGTCGGTACGGTGCACGTCGAGGCCGAGCGTGCGCGCGATGAGCAAGTCGCCGAGACACGCTGGCTGGAACAGGTGAACGCCCGCTACGGCTTTCCGAATGCCATCGTTGCCCATGCCTGGTTCGATCGCGAAGACAGTGCAGAGATTCTCGCCGCTCAAGTCGCCAGGCCTCTGGTGAAAGGCATCCGTTCAAAACCGGTGACCTCGGCATCGCCGGACGTGTCGGTGGCCGGGGCCAAGGGCACCATGCAGGACCCGAACTGGCTGGAAGGCTTTTCGCGGCTGGCCGAGCACGATCTGTCGTGGGACCTGCGGGTGCCGCCGTGGCATTTGGTCGAAGCGGCGGAAGTGGCGGCGATGTTTCCGCAGATCCGCATTGCGCTCAACCACACCGGTTTCGCCTGGGACCGCAGCCCACAAGGCATGGCGCGCTGGCGCAAAGGCCTGGAAGCGTTGGCCTTGCAGCCGAACGTGCACATCAAGCTGTCGGAGTTCGGGCTTAAAGATTCGCCCTGGAATTATGACGACAACCGGATTGTGGTCCTGACCGCGCTGGAAATCTTCGGCCCCGAGCGCTGCATGTTCGCCAGCAATTTCCCGGTGGCCGGGCTGCGCGCTTCCTACGACACGATTGCCGATGGCATGGCCGCGATGCTCGCCCCCATGGGCCGTGCGGTGCAGGAAGCGGTGTTCGCCGGCAACGCTCGACGCTTTTATCGATTGGAGGAGCAGCATGGATAACCTGTCGGCCATCGACTGGCGCGCACGTTTTCTGGCCAGCGGCGACGATGCGGATTTGCCCATCGTCGACGCGCATCAACACTATTTCGATATCGAAACCCATTACTACCCATGGCTGAACGACCGCCCGTTGCGACCGTTTCGTTATGGCGATTACTCGTCGATCTGCCGCAATTTCCTGCCGGCCGACTATCACCGGCTGACCGGCCGCCATCACGTCGTGCAAACGGTCGTGATCGAAGGTGAATGGGACCCGGCGACACCGGCCGATGAAGTGCGGTTTGTCGAATCGCTGGCGAAAACCGAGTCCACCCTGGGCGCCATGGTCGCGCAGGCCTGGCTGGATCGTGAAGACGCTTTTGATCTGCTGCGCCTGTACGGCGATCACCCATTGGTGCGCGGCATACGCCACAAACCGGCAGTGACCAGCCGTGAGGCCTGGCGCGAAGATTTTATCGCCCCCGGTTCGATGCGCGATCCGTGCTGGCGCGAGGGATACGCACAACTGGCCGAAAACGGCCTGCACTTCGAGTTGCAGGCGCCGTGGTGGCATCTGTCGGAAGCCGCCGAGCTGGCCCGGGATTTTCCCGACGTGTCCATCGTGGTCAATCACACCGCACTGCCCGCCGACCGCTCCGAAGAAGGTCTGGCCGGTTGGCGTGAAAACCTCGCCCTGCTGGCAAAGGAGCCGAACGTAGTGCTGAAGATTTCCGGCATCTGCATTCCCGGCCAGGCGTGGCCGGTCGAGGCGAACCGCGTGGTGGTGAACGACGCGATATCGATTTTCGACGTCAGCCGCTGCGCGTTTGCCAGCAATTACCCGGTCGATGGCGTACTGAACAGCCTCAGCGAAGTGTTCGACGGTTTCAAAACCATTGTCCGGGACCGCTCTCTCGAAGATCGGCTTGCGCTGTTTCATGACAACGCCCGACGCATCTACCGGCTCGCTTGACCCGATTTGAACAGCTCATCAGGAGTCCAACATGTTTGAAGTTTCAGGCCACAACTACATCGCTGGCACACGCTCGGCCAACGGCACGCACACCCTGCAAAGCCACGACGCCAGCACTGGCGAAGCACTGCCCTATCGCTTCCATCAGGCGACAGCCGAGGAAGTGAATGCGGCTGCAGAAGCCGCAGCTACCGCGTACCCGACTTTCCGCAACCTGTCGGCCGCCCGCCGCGCCGGATTTCTCGATGCCATCGCCGCAGAACTCGATGCGCTGGATGACACGTTCATCGCCCTGGTTTGCCAGGAAACCGCCCTGCCCGCCGGGCGCATTCAAGGTGAACGGGCACGCACCAGCGGCCAGATGCGCCTGTTCGCCACGATGCTGCGCCGGGGTGACTTCTACGGTGCGCGCATCGACCGTGCCCTGCCGGACCGTCAGCCACTGCCGCGTCCCGACCTGCGTCAGTACCGCACCGGGCTCGGTCCGGTCGCCGTGTTCGGCGCCAGCAACTTTCCGCTGGCCTTCTCCACTGCCGGCGGCGACACCGCTTCCGCCCTCGCCGCCGGTTGCCCGGTGGTGTTCAAGGCCCACAGCGGCCACATGGCAACCGCCGATTACGTCGCCGATGCGATCACCCGCGCAGCGCGCAAAACCGGGATGCCCGCAGGTGTGTTCAACCTGCTCTACGGCAGCGTCGGTGAGGCACTGGTCAAGCATCCGGCCATTCAGGCGGTCGGTTTCACCGGTTCGTTGCGTGGCGGCCGCGCCTTGTGTGACATGGCGGCCGCGCGCCCTCAGCCGATCCCGGTGTTCGCCGAGATGAGCAGCATCAACCCGGTGTTGCTGATGCCCGAAGCACTCAAGGCACGCGGTGAAAAAATCGCCGCTGAGCTGAGCGCTTCCGTGGTGTTGGGTGCGGGCCAGTTCTGCACCAACCCCGGTTTGGTGCTGGGCATTCGTTCGGCGGAATTCACGGCTTTCCTCGACCGGTTTACCGGATTGATGAGCGAGCAACCGGCGCAAACGATGCTCAACGCCGGCGCCTTGAAAAGCTATTGCCATGGCCTCGACAACCTGCGCGCTCACCCCGGCATCACGCACTTGGCCGGCAGCGAGCAACAGGGCAATCAGGCGCGGCCGCAAGTGTTCAAGGCCGATGCGAGCCTGCTGATCAACGGCGATGAGTTGCTTCAGGAAGAAGTGTTCGGCCCGACCACCCTCGTCGTTGAAGTCGCTGACCACAGCGAGTTGATGCAGGCATTGCACGGTTTGCGCGGGCAGTTGACCGCCACGCTGATTACCGAGGATTCGGAGCTCGATACCCTCGGCGACGTACTGGCCCTGCTGGAACAGAAAGTCGGGCGCGTGCTGTTCAACGGTTATCCCACTGGCGTGGAAGTCTGCGACGCCATGGTGCATGGCGGCCCCTACCCGGCGACGTCGGATGCGCGCGGCACCTCGGTCGGGACCTTGGCGATCGATCGTTTCCTGCGGCCGGTATGTTACCAGAATTGCCCCGATAGCCTGTTGCCGGAGGCCCTGAAAAACAGCAATCCGCTGGGCATCGCCCGACTGGTTGACGGCGTCAGCCATCGCGATGCGCTGTAAGTCACACGGCTTCAACTAACACCCACGTTTAGCGACAACTTCCGCGCCTGTTGAACAACAGGCGTCGGATTCGCTCGTCCCGAAAACCGCAACACCCACACAACAACAAAAACAGAGGAAGTCTCATGCAAGTCCAACGTCACCCGAAACAACGCTTGTGCAAACTGATGCTGGCCGTGTCCGCCGCCGTGATGATCAACATTGCAGGTGCTCAATTGGCCTTTGCCGAAACCACTCCCACCGCGACGACCGCGCCCATGCAATGCCCCACTGAAGCCACACCGCGCTACACCAAAACCCCCACCGGTTACCTCATGGTCCTGCGCACGGGCGACAACGCGTTCAAGGAGCTGACCAAACTGGCCATCGCCGAGAAGATCCCCAGCGCGTCCATCACCGGTATCGGCTTCGGCAACGTCAAGTTCGGTTTCTGGAACAAGGACAAGAAGGACTTCGACGCCAAGCTCTTGAACGGTGTCGAGATGGCGAGCATCACCGGCTCGGTCGCCTGGAAAAACGATCAGCCTTCGATCCATATGCATGGCGTGGCCGGTGACGCCACGTTCCAGGCGTATGGCGGCCACATCCTCGACTTCGAAGTCACCACCGGCTCGATGGAAATCACCGTGATCGTCCACCAGCGTCGCCTGGAGCGCGGCATTGACCCATGCATCGGCGCCAACGTGCTGGGTATCTGATCCAGGCATCACGCTCCCGCCTGTCACGGCGGGAGCCACCCTCCTGAATTCAAAAACTACAAAAAAGGGGCGATTTACATGAGCAACAAGAACACCGTTATAACCCTGGCGCTGGGCGCCATTGCACTGAGCACCCAGGCCCACGCCGACTTCCTGAGTGACAGCAAGGCAACCCTGGGGATGAGGAATTTCTACTTCAACAACGACAACCGCGACGGCCCGGCCGCGCCGTCGAAAACCGAAGAGTGGGCGCAGGGTTTCATGCTCGACTTCAAGTCGGGTTACACCGACGGAATGGTCGGCTTTGGTGTCGATGCTCTCGGGCTGATGGGGGTCACGCTGGACAGCGGCAAAGGACGCCACGTCGGTAGCAGCATGATTCCATCGGACAGCGACAACAGCGCGGTCGATGAATGGAGCCGGCTGGGGTTGACCGGCAAAGTCAAAGTCTCGAAAACCGAGCTGCGCCTGGGCACGCTGATGCCGAAACTGCCGATCCTGGTGTCCAACGACGGGCGCCTGCTGCCACAGACATTCGACGGCGGCCAGATCACTTCAAGCGAGTTCAAGGACCTGACCCTCACGGGTGGCCGCATTGAACATGCGACGGGCCGTGGCTCAAGCGACCGGACAGGCCTGGCGGCCACCGGCGGCACCCGCGAAAGCAATGCCTTCGATTTCGCCGGCGGCGACTGGAAAATCACCAAGGACCTGACCGCCCAGTATTACTACGCCAACCTCGACAACTATTACACCCAGCAGTTTTTCGGCCTGCTGCACACGCTGGCGATCTCGGACAATCAATCGCTGAAAACCGACCTGCGCTACTTCAAGACCGATTCGTCCGGCGCCAACAGCTCGGGCACGTCAGGCTACCGCATCAGCGGCTACACCGAAGGCGCCGATGGCGAAATCGACAACCGGACCTGGAGCGCTGCACTGATCTACACCGCCGGTGCCCATGCACTCACCGCCGGTTATCAAAGCGTCTCCAGCGGCAGCAACTTCACTCAACTCAGCCAGGGTAACCTGCCCAACAAAGGTGCCGGCGGCGCCAGCCTTTACCTGTTCACCGACCGCCTGATCCAGACCTTCACCCGCGCGGGCGAGCGCACGTCTTTCGGTCAGTATGCGTATGACTTTGCCGGTTTGGGTGTACCCGGTTTGAAGGCTACGGTCATCTACCTCAGCGGCGATAACATCAAGACCGTCACCGGCGACACCCAGAAGGAATGGGAACGGGATTTCGGCCTGGACTACACGATTCAGTCCGGCGCGCTCAAAGGTGTCGGGTTTGGCTGGCGCAACGGCAAGTCCAACAGCGAAGCGAGCCGTGATCAGGATCAGAACCGCTTGATCGTGAGCTACAGCATTCCGCTGCTTTAACGCGTACCGGTTCGCAGGGATGCGACCGCTTAAAGAATCGAGCGAATGGTGCCGCCCTCGACGCGCATGGCCATGCCATTGAGCGCCGGTGACGCCGCAAGATGCAGCACGCTGCAGGCCACTTCTTCAGGCTCGATCATGCGCCGGATCAACGACGTCGGTTCGGTATCGTCAAAGTAATCGTGGACCACCTGCTGCGGGGTGATGCCTTTCTCGGCGGCGATTTCGCGGTGGTAACGCTTGACCGCCTCGGTGTAGGTCGGCCCCGGCAGGATCGAGTTGACCCGCACCGCGGTGCCTTTGGTGAGTTCGGCCAACGCTCTGGAAATCCCCAGCAGGCAGGTTTTCATCGCGCCGTAATGAACCATCCACGGCTGCGGCTTGACCGCGGATTCACTGCTGATAAACACAATCGAACCGTGCCCGCGTTCGAGCATCTGCTTCATGACCAGGCGCGTCATGCGCACGCCACTCATGACATTGACGTTGAAGTAGTGAAACCACTGGGCGTCGTCCGTTTCGAAAAAGTCCCGGACCTCGAAGATGCCGACATTGTTGATCAGGAAATCAATCGGCCCGGACTCAAGGGCCAAGGCCACCAGACGTTCCGCCGCGCCTTCCTCGGTCAGGTCCGCCACCAACCCTTTGCTGCGTTCACCCAGTTCTGCGACGGCTGCGTTGACCTCTTCCGCCAACAGCCCGCTGATGACCACGTTGGCGCCTTCAAGGATGAAACGCTGGGCGATGGCTTTGCCGATCCCCGTCGCGCCGCCGGTGATCAGCGCGGTTTTTCCAGTCAGTTGATAGTCCATGAACACCCCTGGTTTGTTGTTATACGGACAATCATGCCCCAGGCCTGGCGTGAAGACTTTCAAGGGTTGCTGAAGACTGATTCAGCAAAAAACCGAAACCGCGGGGTTGTGTCGCAATCAGGGCAAGGTCAACTGCGGCCCGATTCGCTCCAGCAGAAAATCAATGAACACCCGTACGCGATGGGGCAATTGCTGTCCCGGACCGATGAACACGGCGTGAATCGCCTCGGTTTCACCACTGTCGAATGCCTCCAGCACCGGTACCAGGCGCCCCGCTTCGATGTCGGCGCTGATGTGGAAATTCGCCAGCCGGGCGATCCCTAATCCGGCCAGCGCCGACTGACGCATGCTCTCGCCGTCACTGAGCAGGACATTGCCCTTGGGCTCGATCTCGATGCGTTGACCGTCAGCGCCGCGAAAAACCCAGGCCTGGGAATGGCGATGAAAACCAAAACTGAGGCGGTTATGCCGCTGCAACTCCTCCAGGGTTTTCGGCTGCCCCCAGCGGGCGAGGTAACCCGGTGAGGCCACGGTGATCATGCGGCTTTCACCCAGGCGTCGCTGAACCAGGCTCGACTCTCTCATCGGGCCGGTGCGGATCGCGACGTCCGCGCGTCGCTCCAGCAGGTCCACCACGGTGTCGGTCAGCTCGACGTTCAGCGTGATGTCCGGGTAGGCCGCAAGAAAATCCGGCAGCAGCGGCAACAGGCAATGCAGACCGAACGGCAGGTTGGCGTTGACCTGAATCAGCCCGCTGGGCCGGGTCACGTTGGCGATGTCTCGCTCGGCGGAATCGATCAGTTCGAGAATCCGCAGGCATTCGTTGTTGAACCGCTCTCCTTCCGCCGTGAGTTCCAGACGCCGCGTCGAACGATGCAACAAGCGCGCACCCAAGCGCGCCTCAAGGCGCGCAATCAGTTTGCTGACCGCCGAAGGCGACATGTCCAGGCGTCGTGCGGCTTCAGAGAAGGTGCCGGCGTTGACGACCCGGGTGAACACTTCCATCTCGCCGGAGCGGTTGATGTCTTTGATCGTTAGCATGAACTTGATTCACAGATACTTGTAGTTCCAGCAGTCTAGCTCATATACGGAGTGGATCGTATCGTGACCGGATTCCTTGACCAGGAATACCTGCGCCTTCCATTTAATGCGAGGCCGGGCATAACTCAAAGATGCAAGGGAGATAATCCATTGAAAATTTTCGTTACCGGCGTGACCGGTTACATCGGCGGTTCCGTGGCCAAATACCTGGTGGATGCGGGCCATGAAGTCAGCGGCCTGGTGCGTAACCCGGAACACCGCGCAGCGTTGCAGGCACTGGGCATCACCCCGGTACTCGGCACCCTCGATGATGCTTATATTCTCAGCGAACAGGCGCGCGCTGCAGACGCGGTGGTCAACGCCGCCAACTCCGACCATCGTGCTTCGGTGGAAACGTTTATCAGCGCCCTGAGCGGCAGCGGAAAAGTGCTGTTGCACACCTCCGGTTCGAGCGTGGTCGGTGATGATGCTCGCGGTGCCTATGAACGCCCGGACATCTTCACTGATGAAACGCCGTTCACGCCGATGGACATCCGCAAGGACCGTGTCGAGATCAATCAGCTGGTGCGTAATGCCGGCGTTGAGCTGGGTATTCGCAGCATCGTGTTCTGCCCGACCATGATTTATGGCGAGACGTTGGGCGTGCCGGCGAAAAGCGATCAACTGCCGAAACTGTTCGCTCAATCGCGCAAGTATGGCGCGGGGGCATATATGGGGGCCGGGGTGCATCGTTGGTCCAACGTGCACATCGAGGACCTGGCGGAGTTGTATCGTCTGGCTATCGAGAAGGCGCCTTCTGCTTCGTTGTTCTTTGCCGAGAATGGCGAGGCTTCGTTTATCGAGATTGCGACGTCGATCAGCAAGTCGTTGGGTTTTGGCGGGGCGATTCAGAGCTGGCCGGCGGATGAGGCGATTGCCGAGCTGGGGGATTGGGCGCGCTTTGCCATTGGCTCGAATAGCCGCGTGCGCGCGGTCAATGCTCGTGTGTTGCTGGGCTGGGCGCCGAAGCGGGAGTCGATTCAGCAGTGGATCGAGACTAGCGGTGTGCAGTGGTGATTGTTCGCTTTATGTTGTGATGCTTTTAGTTGTGTACATATCCGTTTCTTCGGTAACGGCGGCTATTGGTTTCGCCCTTACGGCGAGTCACTTGGAAAAGCCCCAAGTAACCAAGGGCTCTTGCCCCTTTCGTTCGGTGCCTCGCTAAGGCTCGGCATGCCCTCGCTCCGGCCCTGCTCCGTGGGCCCGCCGCCATCGGCCATCCATGGCCGGGGGCGGCTAACCCGGCATCCATGCCGGGTTGCCCACTGCGCAGAACCTCCACTCGGCCTCTCGAGGGGGCGCTCAGATCAAAAGCTGAAGGCGAGCTAACGCTCGACCTGGTGAGTGGTGGAAATCAAAAGCGTACGCGATTCCCTGTAGGAGCCGGCTTGCTGGCGAAAAGCGTCTGGGCGACGCGTTCATTCAGACAGCACGCGTTATCGTTGACGTCCATCGCCAGCAAGCCGGCTCCTACAGGGGAATGCGTAAGTGTCCGAAATTTGTGGGCCACGACAATGCTGGAGTCCGCGCTCGACTGAAGAGCCAGGCCGCCTCGCGTTGCTGTTGCCGTAGTCGCCCTCTCGAAAGGCCGAGCACCCTGGTCACACGTTCAAGCCTATAACGCCCAAAGGGAAAAAACGTAGTACGCGTTCTGCTCCTCCTTTGCGGTCATCTCATTCCGAACACATCCACATTCCCACTGTAGGAGCTGGCCTGCCAGCGATGGCGTCCACCCAATCAAGTAACAGGTGACTGAGGCAGACCCAGTGAACGGCGTTGCGTTGGCACCCTACAAATTCATCGTCCACCTGCCACGCATCCGTTCGGGCTTGCCGATCCGGGGCGGGTTGGCACGTCTCGCCGCCGTGGGTTACATGTGCAAGGCCTGGACTTGGAAGGACTGGATGGGCTTCGCCGACATCTTCGGTATGCCAATGCGCGCTGGGCGTTATGGGCCAGGTGCCAGCAAGGACGATATCGCAACTCTTATGTCAGCAGTGGGCAACTTGGGCAGTGACGCGGCGGCGGTGATACCGGACAGCATGCGCATTGACTTTACCCAGGCCGCGAACGTGACCGGTGCCGATGACTTCTTCAAAGGTCTGGCCGAGTGGTGGGACAAGCAAGTCAGAAAAGCAGTTGTAGGGCAGACAATGTCCACCGACGATGGCTCCAGCATGGCGCAGGCCATGGTTCACAACGAGGTACGACTCGATCTGTTGCAAGCGGATGCCAAAGCGGAATCCAACACACTGAACCGCTACTTTGTGCGGCCCTGGTGCGATCTAAACTTTGCACCTGGTCGTCCATATCCACAGCTGATTATCGACGTACCACAGCCCGAAGACACCAAACTCCTGGTCGACGCTCTGGAGAAGCTGGTGCCATTGGGGTTGAGAGTCGAACAGTCGGTGATCCGCGACAAACTCAATATCCCGGCTCCGGCCGTGGGTGCCGAGCTGCTGGGGATTCCGGCGCCTGTTGCTGCTCCGCCGCTGGCCAAAGCGACCAACAGCGAGCAGACGCCCACTAAACCAGTGGTAATGGCGGACATCGTGGATAACCAGGTGCGGACAATGGAGCGAGCGGCGGGGGTGTATGTGGATGACATGGTCGAGCAGATCAAGGAACTGCTCGACACAGTCAATAGCCTGGAAGAGTTCCGGGATCGGTTGATTGAAACCTATCCGGCTATGACGACCAGCCAGTTAGCGGATGCTATTGCCGATGGGCTGACGGCAGCCAGCCTGGCTGGGCGGGATGACATATTGAGAGGGCTTTAAGCGTCTTGCATCCTGGTCTGTAGTGCCTGGCATTCCTGGCAAAGCATTTCATCCAGGATGTAGCAGCCGTCTAGATCCTCATCATCAATTCTACCGTTGCCAATGCAGCCACCATTCCCGTCCTCATCTTCGGGACCGAAAACTCCACTGCATGGAACATTTTCGACTAGCGGGCGAATGTGATTTTCGTAGTGATAGCGTTGGTTTTCTGACAGCGCTTCTACGTTGCCATTGTTGCCGACGAGAAACTTGGCGACACCTATCGCCGCAGCAGGGTTACCCCTTGCTGGTACGTTTTCTTCGATCAGCTCTGGGTTGTTTTCAACGACGTGTCTTAAGGCGACGATATTCATAAGGCGCTCCATTTCCTGGCTTGATGAACAGTGATCATAATTTCAGAGTTTGAGGTATAGCAAATGGCCGTCTCCCACGGGTCAATTCCGTTCAAAGAACAGATCGACTACTTCCATGGCAAGGTCAATCTGCCTACTCGCTCCTGGACGGACATTTATACCTCCGAACATGACTACGCCTTTGTCGTGGCTGGAGCGGTCAAACGGGAACTTCTGGTCGACCTGCGCGCTGCGGTCGAGAAATCCATCGCTAACGGCACTACCTTGGAACAATTCCGCAAAGACTTTGACCAGGTCGTTGGCAAACATGGCTGGCAGTACCAGAGCGAACGTGGCTGGCGCACCAACGTCATTTGGGAAACCAACCTGCGTCAGTCTTACAACGCTGGCCGCGAAGCACAGATGGCCGACCCGGAATTACGCAAGCGCCAGGGCCTGACGATTGGCCCCGCGCCTGCTATTGAGTGGGAAGATCGGGTTATCGGCAAGAACAGCCCCAACGGCTCGCGC
Organism: Pseudomonas sp. GT1P32; assembly: GCF_054897805.1. Classification (NCBI taxonomy): domain Bacteria; kingdom Pseudomonadati; phylum Pseudomonadota; class Gammaproteobacteria; order Pseudomonadales; family Pseudomonadaceae; genus Pseudomonas; species Pseudomonas sp. GT1P32. Next base: position 233,681 of record NZ_CM142704.1, on the reverse strand, counting down.
ACTGTTCGCGTTCCCAAGGGGATCGATCCTGGCTTCGAGTACGCACCAGGTCAATCACGCCTGGCGAATTCCGTGCCCCAGCTGCGCGCCCGTGATTTTCTACCTGCGCCGTCAACAGCTCCAGCTCTGGCAACAGGACTGCCTAGCCATCGGCCGGCCGGCCCATTGCCGCTACCTCGGTCAATCCCGGCGAAGCGCTTGCAACCGGCCAAAGTCGCTGCGCCGCAAGCGGTGACCCAGTTCCTTGGCGAGTTCGGCGCCACTGATGCCGCTCCGGCAGTGTTCCGTGATGTGACCGGTGAGGCCTTGGTAGTCGGCCGGGAGATGTTCACAGATGCCAAAACCGGCGCGATAACGCTGGCTCAGCAGATCAAAGTCCACGAACTGCCCCTGCTGATAGAAGCCATCAAGACGCCCGACGAGATCTGGGCTCGCTTGGAATGGCATCCGGACTTGGGCAAAGCCACACTGCGGCGCCGCTACTTGATGCACGGCCAGGTGAAGGGCAAAGCCAGCTCTGCCGTGGCCGTGTTCGACCAGGGCGATGGAGGCTGGAACGGCGCAACGGGATTTGTTGAAGATAGCGAGCAGTACCTTGAGCCCCTGCGCCAGGGTGTTTTGCTTTATCGCCGACCTGAGTAGGGGACCTTGATGGCAGGTGCAATGCTCGATGTTACTCTCGACACCAGACAGGTCGGCAGCGTCCTGGAAGAACTGACCCGCCGACTTGGCGACCTCACAACACCCTTTAATGACATCGGTGAATACCTTCACCAATCCACCGACGAACGTTTCCAACGCAAGGTAGCGCCGGACGGTTCATCTTGGGCGCCACTCTCGGCCGTCACCTTGGCGAGAAAGAAAGGCACCGGCATCCTGCGGGAGAAAGGCACACTCCAGGACACGCTACACAAACAAGTCACCAGCACCGAACTGGCCTTTGGTACAGACCGCCCGTATGGGGCGGTCCACCAGTTCGGGCAGAAGAAAGGTGCCTCAGGCAAAACAGGCAAAGGCAGCTCCATACCGTGGGGGGATATTCCTGCGCGGAAGTATCTTGGCCTGTCGGCTGACGACGAAATAGAGGTGCTATTCATTATTCATGAATACCTACTAGCACCGGCAAAGGAATGACTGCGCAAAATACCAGAGGGGCGCTGATCGCTTTACATGGGTACATCCGCCGTCAGGAGCTACGCAAAGGGCGTTAGACCTGCGTTAGATTGCCTCTAGGTGATAGTCTTGAAGCATTCAACCCCTAGCCGCTGGAAAATCTCGCAAAGGAGTGAGTATGGACAAGATTGTTAAGGGTATTTCAGGCGTAACGAAGCATTCAAAGACATCTTCGATATTGAAGATTGCAGATATTGTCATCAAAACAGGGTTCGCCACTGTTGGTGCAGTACTCCCAGATGCAGCTTATGAATTTTCTAAATTTGGTCTGGGAAAGCTCCGAGACTATATACATGGCCGAGACGACCAACGCATTTATGAATTCCATAAAAAACTTTTGTACCTCGACGACGTAGTTGATGCGGAAATTCTTAAGGGAGAGATAGAAGAAGCAAATTACCATGCCTTACTCAACGCCTGTCTATCTGATATAGAGGATGAAAAAACTATCCCCTATGCGAACTTAACTCGCGCAATTGCACTAGGCAAAGTAAGTAATGACCTAAAAAGGCATTACGTACTTTCACTTAAAGATATTGCATGGGAGGATTTGGATTTTCTCAGACAAGCCTATGTGATATCTAACAACCCCATAATTCCTAGCTCTGGCAATGGCAATTTAAGTTCAAGAGACTTTTTAGTACAAATCCCATCGGAGAGCGTCCGTGCTTTGTCTGTAAGAAATTTGACCGCAAAAGGTTTTGTAGATGGTCAGAAACTTACAGCTATTGGAGTTGGATTTGTTAAAGCATGCTCAGAAGACGATGACTTGACCCCTGGCGCCTATGACTATAGGGTTTGGACAGGACAAAGTTGCGATAACTACTTGCTTGATGACAGCGCGGGAGCAGCACGAGTGCAGGATTTGCTCCAGAGCGATTTGCGTTCTATAGGTGTGAATAGCAACACTCCAATGGAAGGCATGTTAGACGGGCGACGGGAGAAAAACATATTCACGACCTGCGCTTCTATTATTTATAGGCGAGGCAAGATTTTAGAAGATCTTCAATTGGAAAATCTAAAATTCCTGCTAGGAACAAATCCAGTTGTGCAAATAGTAATTGACGACAATAACTCTGATTCATCTGAGCTTTTGCTACCTGAAGATTTTGTGGTAATTAGTAACGATGACAGTCGCGTAGGCGTGCAAGAAGCCATCGAAAAATTAGTACGCAAGATCAACGCTCAGCACGAAACCTCAAAAAACCTTAAACGCCCCTGAAATATCCCCCCTTAGACATGCCGCCAACAATGGCGGCATGAAAACTCAACTCGCACTCAACACCGACCTTTCCGCCACCGTCTCTGACGGTAAGGCCCCGGAGTGGGTCGAACTAATTCCCCCTGGTCCCAACGTCACCGGCCGCGATGGTCGGCAATGGCTGTTCGATGAGCAAGCAGAAGTGCTGGTGCAATCCAGCTTCACCGGCCGCTCTATCGATCTGCCCATTGATTGGGAGCATGCCACCCAGCACCGCGCTACAAAGGGTGAAGACGCCCCGGTCGCTGGCTGGATAAAGCAATTGGATATTCGTGGAGGCGCGCTGTGGGGGCTAGTTGACTGGACACCCCGTGCGTCCTCCCAGGTCATCAATCGCGAATACCGTTTTCTATCCCCCGTCTTCGACTTCGACCCCGATACCACGCGTATTGCGCGTTTGGTCAGCGCAGGCCTGACCAACAAACCTAACTTCCTGCTGACAGCCCTCAATCAAGAAATCACGGAGAACACGCCTGGAAAACTCCACCTGCGCTTTTGGCCGCGCTCGGCTTGCCGGACACAGCTATCGAAGAACAAGCCCTCGCGGCCACCACTCAGCTCAAGGCTGCGGTCCAGGCGACCAACACCGAAATAGCCAACCTGGAACAGTTCGTCCCTCGGGCGGACTACAACGCGCTGGAAACCTGCGCAACCAATGCAGAACAGGCGCTGGCCACCCAGAAGAAAACCGAGCACGACAAGGCCGTCGACGTGCTGATCACCTCAGCGACACAGGCCGGAAAAGTTACGCCAGCAACCGTGGAATGGGCTTGAAAGCGCAGTGCGACGCGCAGATCGGAACTCATCTGATACTCCCGAAGGTCTTACAGGGACAAGAAAGGCTCGGAGTTCGAGCCTTGATTCTAGCGAGGCTTCGGCAATGGCTTGCGTTGCCGAGTGCTCACCAGCCGCCTGGCTGTGGGCTTGCCAATAATCAGATCAATGCGAGCATCGATCTCGTGCTTGGTCATTTTTCGGATTTCGTCTAGGCGGTAGCCGTGTCGGACAAAGATGTGTTCGATTCGTCGCCAGTCGGCATTGCCGCGCTCCGCGGCCCGCGTTTTTTTTTCCAGATCTGCATCCGCGTCGGCGATTGTCGCGAGATCCAATTCAGTCAGCTCCATTGCCAACCGTTACAGGGAGATCACTGTGCTTGGCCAGCATAGTCAGTATGATCCCGACGAACTTGATGCTAAGCGTTCCCACCTTAGGTCAACTGTCCAGGATCAAGCGCTGGCACGTCGTGGGATCTTTCGACCGAAGGTTGTCATAGACAGCTCAAACGAGAGTCAGGATATGGCGACGACCCGCGCTCGAAAGCTGCTGTCAGATAGTCGTCTGGAGGGATTCGAGATCCGTGCCATTGTCAAAGGACACAGGGCGGGCAACGGCAAGGTATGGACACCTGGCCAACGCGTAATCGTTCATAGTGCCCCTCATGCACTTGATGACACGTTTTTTTTGATGTCTCGAACACTGCGGCTTTCTCGTGGCGAGGGTGCCTTCACTGAGCTGCGATTGCGAGAAGACAAAATGTGGGTACTGGACGGAAATCCGATTAAAAAGCGTAAAGGCAAGGCCGATCCGGACGCCGACTTTATTCAAAAAATCAAGGTGCTTTGATGAGTAGCATGGCGCGCCTGGTACGCGAGCAAGTCGGTAGAGTTATGGCTAATTTTCGAATGCCGTTTCGAGCGGTCGCAGCTCGGAACACACATGGAAAGCTGATCGCTGTCCAGATCCAGGGGTTGGCGGGTGAGACCGTTTCGGGTGAGCAGTTTCAGAATTACGGCTTCAGTACCGCCCCATTACCTGGTGCGGAGTACATCGTTATTCCGGTGGAGGGCAACAGCAAACATGCAGTGGTAGTCGCCAGTGAAGATGGTCGATACCGGCTGACGCTTGAGGATGGAGAGGTGTCGCTCTATACCGATGAAGGTGACTATGTGCATATGAAGCGCGGCCGCATGATTGAGGTCGTGACTGATGACCTGGTGTTCAAGGTCAAGAACAAGAACAAGAACAAGAACAAGAACAAGAACAAGGTGCGATTTGAAACGCCCTTAGTCGAGATGACGGAGAACCTGACAGTCACCAAAGATATCAAGGCAGATGGAGAGATTGCTGATCACACGCGATCCATGCAGGCGGACAGAGATCTGTATAACCAGCACGACCATGCTGGCGGAAGTGGCGCAAAGCCATCGCCATTGCAGTGAGTTTCTGCTATTCCTTTAGGCGGTCAATGATCTCCTCTCTACCGCATCTCATGCAGGCAATACATGGCGAAAAAAATTATCGTCTTCATTCGATTTTTCAAAGAAAAGGCACATCGCGACGCATTTTTGCGCGGTGATTTGTACATGAATCGTTTGAGGTTTTTCAAGGCATACGAAGAGCACGACGCCTGCAATATCGGGGACAAGCATGAGGGGGTAACAGGCTGGTACCAACCTGATCAGATATCGAGGATGACCATCAAGAATAACGTGACTGGAGAGGAGCATGTAATAAAGAGTTTGGCAGGTCCGGTTGTGCTGGGACTAACGCGTCACAATGACTACCACGTCTACTGCATGTCGACCCTTTGTACAGATGATGAGTTAACCTTTGAAACGTTCGACGAGCTAAAATCCCACATGATGTTAGACGTCGAAAAGGGGGATTTGGGGGACTACTGCGTAGTTGTTGCTGCTTCAGAATTCATTGCGCGTTTAGACATCGCGCTAAAGGCTGAAGTGCAGGCAGGAAACATCGTGGGTCGTGGAATGGTTGAATATTTTGACCCTGACACCTTCAATGGTTCGTTCGAAGAGGATCAAGCCATACTGCAGAAAAGGGAGTGTTTCAGTCATCAGAAGGAGTATCGGATTTACGTCTACGATGGGACTTCCGGTCATGATTCCAGGGTCATTAATGTAGGTGATCTTTCAGATATTGCTCACAGTTTCCACAAGCGGGATTTCTATACCACTGTCCTTATCAATCAGAAGGATGATGGTTCTGCTAGCGACTGACTGTAAATCTTAAACCGTCCTGAAATACCCTCACTGCGCGTACCTCTGCACCATGCATCCCCATGGACGCAGGCATAAACCCAACCACAGGCGACTTGACGGGCCAGCGTATTAATACGCTGGCAAATGCCGTTTACATCCGCCTCGTTACTCCCCTCGGAACCTGGTTGGCAGACCCCACGTTGGGTTCCCGCCTGCACGAACTTCGCCGCGAAAAAGACCGCCCAAGGGTTGGCATTCTTGCCAAGCAATACGCCAAACAAGCGCTCCAGCCCCTGCTCAATGACGGTCGCGCCAGAAAGATTTCCATCTCCGCCGAGCAGCCTCACAACGGCTGGCTTGTCCTACACGCCGAAATTATCGACGCCACCGGCAATCCGCAGGTGTTTCGCCAGCCTGTAAGAGTGATTTGGCATGGCCTATTGCCTCCGCCAGGTGACTACTATGTGTGGCGAGACGATGGCTGGCAACTGGACGTCGTAGCCCAGAAACAAGCAAAGGTGGTGCAGGTTCTGGCTGAGCGGGATGGTCGGCTTGGCGTGGCTCAAATGCGCATAGCGCCGCTACAGTACGCAGCTAATTTAGAGATGGCGACAGAGCAAGAAAAAGAAGCCTTGCTCGCGTGGATGCGTTACAGCGTGGATTTGAACCGAATGGAGCAACAACCAGGTTATCCCTTCACGATAACTTGGCCGGTTAGCCCAGCTTAAATGCGTTGGGTAATGCGGACCGAATACGACTTCACGCTCACAGGTGCCAAATAGAACGCTAAAGCACTCGACACATCTTGATCTGGTCGGTGCCAATTATCGCGCAAGGCGGTGCCAAATCCGGCGCGCGCTTACAATTTGCTTTTGATTTTCACCACTCATCAGGCCGAGCGTTAGCTCGCCTTCAGCTTTTGATCTTGAGGTACACGCCCCCTCGAGAGGCCGAGCGCAGGTTCTGCGCAGTGGGCAACCCGGCATGGATGCCGGGTTAGCCGCGCACAGCCAGGGATGGCCGATCGCGGCGGGCCCACGGAGCAGGACCGGAGCGAGGGCATGCCGAGCCACAGCGAGGCACCGAACGAAAGGGGCAAGAGCGCTTGGTTACTTGGCGCTTCTCCAAGTGACTCGCCGTAAGGGCGAAACCAATAGAAGCCGTTACCGCAAAAACGGATATACACACAATCACCAAGCAAAAAAAAACGTGCAACCAGCGCGCTCTTCAATGAACACCCCGGTCACACGTACAGGCCCATAAAGCCCAAAGGGAAAAACCCCAGGCGACCTCACCAAAAGCCGCCTCAATCAGTCAGCAAAAAACCGCAATCAACCCAGCACTTCCAGCGCCACACTTTCAATCCCGGCCGCATCAAGCCGGTAATGCCGGTAAAGATGAGTCGGCGGCGCAATCAGGCTGTACTCGTCGTAAATGCCATGCCGCCGCACTTTGACCCCAACGCCCTCTTCCGCAATCACCTCACACACCGCCCCACCCAACCCGCCGATGATGTTGTGCTCTTCCACCGTCAGAATCGCCCGGCTATTGCGCGCCGCAGTCAGCACCGCCTCACGGTCCAGCGGCTTGATGGTCGTCATGTCGATCACCCCCACCGAACGCCCCGCGGCATTCAACGCCCGAGCCGCTTCAAGGGCCGGGTGAACCGTGGAACCGGTGGCAATGATCGTCAGTTCATCGCCCGTCAGGTGCACGGTGGCTTTGCCGAAGACAAAGTCCGGAACGGTTTCATACACCACCGGATCACGCCCGCGCTGAATGCGGAAGTAGATCGGTTGCGGGTAGTTGGCTGACGCCAGAATGGCCGCCTTGAGCTGATTGCCGTCCGCCGGGGCGACCACTGTGATGTCGGCAATCGAACGCATGATCGCCAGGTCTTCAGTGGCGTGGTGCGAAGTGCCGTAAAAGCCGAGGGAAATCCCCGCGTGGTGACCGATCAAACGTACCGGCAACGCCGAGTACGCCACGTCCATGCGGATCTGCTCGCAGCACAGTAACGGCAGAAACGAGGCAAACGTCGCCACAAACGGCTTCATGCCCACTGCCGCCATGCCGGCTGCCGCCGACACCATGTTTTGCTCGGAAATCCCGAATTGCACGAAGCGCTCCGGGTGCAGCTGCGCGAATTTCGACAGGCCGTTGGAGTACTGCAAGTCAGCGGTGCCGGCGACAATCGGCTCGCCCTGCTCGACCAGTTCGATCAGCGCATCGGACAAGGCATTCAAGCTGGGTGTCTGGCTGTTCAGTTCCCGGTACTGCCAGGAGTTGTTCGACAGAGGTGCGGTATTCATGAGTTAAATCACCTTGCTTTTGATTTCGTCGATAGCACGTTGCGCATCTTCCGGATCGAGATAACCGAGGTGCCAGCCGGGCTCGGTTTCCATGTAGGAAACGCCCTTGCCCTTCACCGTGTTGGCGATGATGCAAACCGGCTGCGTGCGAGTGTTATCAGCCTTGAGGCGACGCAACAGGCGGGTGACCGCCGCCAGGTCATGCCCGTCGACCACGTGGGTTTCCCAACCGAAGGCGATCCATTTGTCCGCCAGCGGTTCGATGCCGATGACGTCGTCGACATTGCCGTCGAGCTGGTAGCCGTTACGGTCGATGATCGCCACCAGGTTGTGGACTTTGTGGTGAGCTGCTCCCAGCGCCGCCTCCCAGACCTGCCCTTCCTGCATTTCACCGTCGCCGAGCATCACGTAGGTGGTGAACGACTTGCCGAGCATGCGCCCGGCCAATGCCATGCCCAGGCCGCCGGACAAGGCGTGCCCGATGGAGCCGGAGGAGAAATCCACGCCCGGCACTTTGCGCATGTCGGGGTGATCGCCCAGCGGGTTGCCGAGGCGCGTGTAGTTATCGAGGATCTCTTTCGCAAAGAATCCCCACTCCACCAGCACCGGAAACAGGCCGACCGCCGCATGCCCCTTGCCCATCATGAAGCGGTCGCGATCAGGCCATTTCGGTTCGCCAAACCGCAGGTCCATCACGTCGTAATACAGCGCGGCGAACAACTCGGCGGCGGAAAAAACCGAGGTGTAGTGACCGACCTTGGCGATCTCGATCAGCCGGATGGTTTCCAGGCGAATGAACTGGGCTTTTTCCCGCAGGCGAGCCAGTTCAGTGGCGGTCAGTTCGAACGCGCGATCACCTTCGCGCAGGTCCTGTCTTGTCAAATCAGTCATGTGTAGTGTCCAGGCGCATTACCAAAGTTGCGGCCACATCCGGGATGTGGCCGTACACACGCGCGCAATCGCGACAAGGCGATTACTGCGCTTTCAAACGCGGAGTCATGTAGTCGTTCAAACGGGGCATGACCTGCTGCGCCGTCAGCTCCATCGAGCGCCGCCACAGTGCTTCGTCATCCCACTCGTGGAAGGCGGTCATCAAGGTGCCGAACGGCCCGGTCTGCTCACTGAACGCGACCAGTTGTTCGGTCACGGAATTCACGTCGCCGTAAATCACCATTTCCTTGATGCAGTGATCGACCGTCACTTCCTCGTCGGTCATGTCGGGGCGGGTCTTGAAGATCTTGGTGTAGTTGTTGGAGGACAGGTTATCGATCATGTAATCGAAGTAACGGCGCAGGGTGCAGCTGTCTTGCGCCAGGTAGTCTTCGGCCTGGGCCTGGGAGTCGGCGACGAACACCGAACGGGCCACGCGCCAGTTGTTCGCATCGGCCTTGATCCCTGCACTTTCGGCGCCCTGGCAGTAAGCCAGCCAATGCGAGGCCACGGTCGCCGTCGGGTTGAAGTTGGCCGACATCAGGTCCCAGTCCTTGGCCCCTGCCAGTTTCGCCGTTCCGGAAAACGGGCTCATGGCCGTGGTTGCAACCCGTGGGAACGGCTTCTGGAACGGCGTCGGCATGTAGCCGATTTCCAGCTCGTGATTCACCGAGTCCTTGAGGCTGACCTGGAAGTGCTCCGAGGAAAACTCGTAAGGGGCGCTTGAGTTCCAGATGGCGCGGATCATCTCGTAGCATTCGACCATCATCTGCCCACGGTCCTTGCCGTTGCTGCCGAACACCTCGAAATCCGAGGCCAGGCCACCCGGGCCGATGCCCATGATGAATCGGCCCTTGGACATGTGATCGAACATCGCGGCATCGGCGGCAATCCGCGCCGGAAAATGATGCGGCAAGTTCAGCACCCCGGTGCACAGTTTCATGCGCCGGGTCAGCGGAATCAGGCTGGACATGAATTGCAGGGCATTGGTCACCGGCTCCGTGCGTTGCGAGGTGTGCTCGCCGACCCAAAGCTCATCAAAACCGACGGCGTCGGCGTGGACGGCGCAGGCAATATCCTGGTCGTACATCTCGTGATAATCCCAGCCCTTGTGATGAAGGGGCTGCATGAACATGGCAAGTTTCATGTCGTTCTCCTGCTGTTTTCAGTGATCGGTGCGCTGCTTGATTTCAATGCGCAGCACACCGCTTTCAGGACGTGCGCTCGTTTTGCAGGCGTGCCAGTGCCGGCGCTGCAAGTCGCAACGTTCAAGGGATGCGTTCAATTTTTCGCGGCGATCGGCTTGAGCAAGCGCAATCAGCCGCGCTTCTTCAACTGCCGTGCAGCAACCAGCCGCCGTCCACCAACAGATCGATACCCGTCACGTAGGAGGCCAGCGGCGACACCAGAAACAGCACCGCATTGGCGATCTCGAAGGGCTCTGCCGGCCGCCCCAGTGCAATGTTGTTCAACACGTTGTTCTGCCGGTGTTGCTCCAGCAGCTCCGGCTCCAGATTGCCTGGCGTTGCCGTCAACCCGGGGGATACCGAGTTGACGCGAATGTTGAAGGCGCTCAGGTCCTTGGCCAGGCTTCGTGTCATCGCCAGCACCGCACCTTTTGACGCGTCGTAGGTGCAGTGATTGGCCATCGGCCGGTGCCCGCAAATCGACGACAGATTGACGATCGCCCCGGCACTCGCCTGCTTGCGCATCTGCCGTTGAGCGGCCTGTGCCCCCAGAAACACCGCACGCGTATTGATGGCGTGGAGTTCGTCCCAGAAACCCGGATCAATGTCGTCAACGGCCTTGAGCGGGTAAACACCTGCGTTGTTGATCCAGATATCGAGACGGCCGTAACGCTCGATGGCGGTGTCTGCCAGGCCCTGAATGTCGGCGGGACGACAGACGTCGGTGGCCAGGAACGAAACGGCATAACCGGCTTCGATCAGTTCATGGCAACGCTCCGGCGCCAGGCTGCCGATCAGCACGTTGGCCCCGGCTTCGGCCAGCCGTTGGCTGATGGCGAACCCGATGCCACTGCCACCGCCGGTGACGACGGCGGTTTTACCGCGCAAGTCGAGCAACTCGGCAAAGGGCCGGTAAGGTAACGGTTGATACGGGGTAGACATGATGGAGCTCCTCAGTGACAGCCCGTTATCAAGCGGTGGCCAGGGTCATGATGGTGTCGGGCGCGATCTGCGGTCGGTGCAAAATCCCTTGGGAACAACCGCGCGCCATGACCATCACCCGATGGGACAAACCGATGACTTCTTCAAGGTCGGAACTCACGACAATCACCGACACGCCGGTCTTCGACAGTTCGATGATCAACTCGTAAATCGCCGCTCGCGCGCCCATGTCGATGCCCCGGGTCGGCTCATCGAGAATGATGACTTTCGGGTTGCGCGCGATCCATTTCGCGATGACCACTTTCTGCTGATTGCCGCCCGACAACTTGTCGAGCATCTGTTCCGCCAGGCCCTTGATCCCCAGTGTCGCAATGCGCTCACGGGCAAACGCCAGCACCCGCTGATTGGCCATGACGCCGCAGGAGCTCAGGCTGTCGAGATTGCAGTAGGCGAGGTTTTCAGCAATGGTCTGGCTCAGCACCACACCTTCGGACTTGCGGTCTTCGGGAATCAGCACCACGCCGGCACGGATCGCCGCCAGCACGTTGTTGGCCGGCAGGTGCCGGTCACCCAGCATCACCTTGCCGTGATTCACCGCACTTAACCCGGCAATCGCTTGAACCAGTTCCGTGCGGCCGGCACCGACGATGCCCGCAATGCCGAAAACTTCGCCGGCCTTCACCGAAAAAGAAATGTCGTGGAAGCGCCCAGCCTTGTCCGACAGCTGTTCGACATTCAACACCACCTCTTCGCGAGGCGCTGGCAACTGCGGAAACAAGCGCTCGATCGAACGCCCGACCATCTGCGACACCAGCACGCTGACATCGGCCGCTCCGGTTTCGTGGCGAGCAATGAGATGACCATCGCGCATGACCACCACCTTGTCTGCGATCCTGGCAATCTCCTCCATCCGATGGCTGATGTAGATGAAAGAAACGCCCTCTTTCTTCAACTCCTCGATCTGTCTGAACAACAGGTCGGTCTCTTCCTTGCCCAGCGCCGCCGTCGGTTCGTCGAGGATCAGCAGCCGCGAATTGAGCGTCAGCGCGCGGGCAATCTCCACCAGTTGCTGCGCGGCGATTTTCAACTGGCGCACAGGGGTGTCCGGCGAGATATCGAGGCCCAGTCGACGCAGCTGTTTTTCTGTCTCGCGGTACATTTGCTTGCGGTCGATGATCCCGTCCCGGGTCGGTAGATGGCCGAGGAAAACGTTCTCGGCCACGCTCAGGTCAGCCAGCAGATGGATCTCCTGATGAATCATGTTGATCCCCAGGGCAATCGCCGCCCCCGGACCGGTGGGTGCATAGGGCTGGCCGGCGAGGAACATCGTGCCTTTGGACGGCGTCAGCGCTCCGGCGACAATGGAGGAAAAGGTCGATTTGCCTGCACCGTTTTCCCCCAGCAGCGCCACCACTTCCCCGTAACCGATATCGAGACTGATGTCCTCCAGCACCTTGACCGAGTTGAAGGATTTTCCGATGTTGCAGGCGCTGAACAGCGGCGCCTGATCGCTGGTGATCGCTTTCATGACGTGCCCTCCTTCGCCGATCTCAAGGATGTTGCTCAAGGAAAGCCGCGACGTTTTCCCGGGTGGTGACGAAGGCCGGCAGCAGCTGGGTCTTCTCGACCGGTTTGCCTTGTTGCAGATTCACCGCAGTGCGCAAGGCTGTACGGCCCATTCCCACCGCTTGCTGGGTAATGGTCATGTCCAGTTTGCCGTCGCGGATGGCTTCCAGGGCCGACGGCAAACCGTCGTAGCCGAACACCCAGACCTTGTGATCGATGTTGGCGACTTTGACCGCCTGGGCGGCACCGAGCGCCGGGGCATCGGAACGCCCAATGAAGACGTTGATCTTCGGGTTCTTTTGCAGCATGTCCTGGGCGACTTTGAAGCCGTTGTCCTGCAGCCAGTCGGTAGGTTTCTGGTCGACGATTTTCATCTCCGGAGCCTGGGACAGCACCGCGTTCAGGCCCTTGGCCCGGGCCACTTCCGTCGAGTCGCCCAAGGTGCCCTGGAGCAGGCCGATTTCAGCCTTGCCCCCGGTCAGTGAGATCATCTGCCGGGCCAGCTCACCCGCTGCCGCCAGGTTATCGGTGGAGATGTAGGCATCGCATTCGACGTTCTTCGGGAAATTGTCGATGCAGATCACCGGCACGCCCTGCTGACGCGCCAGCCGCACCGGTACGGCCGACGCCGCGCTACCCGTGGCGGTATAGAGCAGCACATCGATGCCCTTGCTCAACATGTCCTGAATCTGGCTGACCTGCCGGGCGGGATCGGCCTGTGCGTCGGCCACCAGCACGTTCTTGATGCCCAAGGTCTTGGCCTGTTCCATGACGCCGTCACGGACCATCAGGTAGAACACCCATTGCAGGCTCGGGATCGACATCCCGACTGTGATTTGTTCCGCCGGTTTACTCTCGGCGTGGACGCCTGCCGACATCATGCAGGTCAACAGCGGCAGCCACAGAAAGCGCCGCGAAAATGCGTGGAGGTTCATGTCTTTATCCTTTTTATTGTGTGTTGGACGGTTCGACCACAGGGGGTTCAGTCAGCCTTGCGCTTGAGCAGATCGAGCATCACCGCGAAGGCAATCACCGCGCCGATGACCACTTGCTGCACGAAGGGAGAGATGCCGGCCAGGTTCAAGCCGTTGCGCAAAACGCCGATGATCAGTACGCCGACAATCGTGCCGACCACACTGCCGGCGCCGCCCTTGAGGCTGCCGCCACCGATGACCACCGCCGCGATCACATCCAGCTCATAACCGACGCCGGCGCCCGCTCCGGCGGTGTCCAGACGCGAGGTCATGATGATTCCGCCCAGCGCGGCGCAAATGCCCGAGATGATGTAGACGGCACTGGTGTAGCCCTTGACGCGAATGCCGGCGAGCTTGGCCACCTTGCTGCTGCCGCCGATGGCGTACAGGCTGCGGCCGGGGACGGTGAACTTGAGAACGAACCAGAACACCAGGGCCAGTACGATGAAGCAGGTCACGGTCAGCGACAGCACACCACCGTAGCGAATCACCGAGAGGTTGCTGAACCACTCCGGAAAACCGCTGACTTGCGCGCCGTCAGTAACCATGTAGGCCAGCCCGCGAGCGATGGACATCATTGCCAGCGTCGCAATGAAAGACGGCAACCCTGCCCTGACCACCATCAACGCCGTGGTTGAACCACACGCAGCACCGGCAGCGATCGCACCGAGCATGGCGACCCACATCGGCAAGCCGAGCACCTGTTCGAGCCAGCTCATGACCATGATCGCCACCGCGAGCACCGCGCCCACGGACAGGTCGATTCCGCCGATGAGAATCACCAGCGTCATGCCCAGCGCCATGATGCCGAGCACGGTGACTTGATCCAGTACGTTGAGCAGGTTACTCAACGTCAGAAAACTATCGGTGAAGACTGTTAATACCGTGCATAACAATAAAAGGCCGATCATCGGACCTGCGACATTGGTGTCCAGTCCGATCCACTTGGGAATGGACCCGGACAGTCTTGATTTCACCAGCAACTGATTATTCATACCCACATCCACTTCTTATCTAATTGTTATAAGACCGAGCAAGACACAACGACTGTTTAAATCCCAAGTTCCCTGTAACGCCCGCCCATATACAGAAGCGGCTCTTCCAGAGGTTGCGTAATCACATCAATGACGTTGCCGATAAATATGGTGTGTGTGCCGTGTTCGATTTCCTGCACCACTTCGCAAAAGATCGCTGCCTGCGCGTCGACCAGGTAACGGATACCGTGCATGCCGGTCTGCCACTCGCCCGCGACAAAGCGCTGCTCGCGCAGGTCCGGCTGACTGAAAATCTTGCAGATCGGTTCGTGGTTGTTTTGCAGCATGTTCACGCAGAACAGCCCGGAGCGTTTGATCGCGGGTGAGGCGCTGGCGCTTCGGTTGATGCAGATCAGCGCCGACGCGGGGTCCATCGACACCGAAGAAAAAGCGGTTGCCGCCAGACCATGGGGGTGGCCGTCATCATCGAGTGTGGTGATCAGGGTTATGGAGGAGGCGAAGCGACCCATCGCCAATTTGAATTGGCCGGCCAGATCAATCGCTGGAGCGGCCTCTTGATATTGAACACGCATACATAAACCCTCTTTTTATTGTGACTCATCAAGCGCAGGCATTCATTATTAACAATCACCCAGCATTTTCTATTCACTTTTAAAAAATTGACTTTTCAACTATTCCGAAAGGTGAAGCCAACAACAAACTCATTTGAATTATCTTCACAAGTGCCCTGAAACGCCCGCCCCAAGGGGCTCACATGTTTATGGCCGCACTTATCAACGCCGCCGACAATATGGCTTTAACTGAATAATCGGCCGATACTTCATGAACAACTAACAAGAAACTTCCGCGAGACGAACTGCCATGGTTGATCGATTACAGGACATGCGAATGTTTCGCCTGGTCGTGCAGACCGGGTCACTTTCAACCGCCGGACGACAAATGGGCCTGTCACCAGCGGCCATGAGTGGCCGGCTCAAGGCGATGGAGGAGTTCTATGGTTTGCGCTTGCTCAAGCGCAACACCCGCAGCCTGAGCCCAACCGCTGAAGGGCAGTTGCTGTTTGAGAACGCCCTGAAAATTCTCGAACAGGTTGATGCACTCGACAGCGTCATCAAAAACGGTCACAGCGATCTGCTGGGCACCATCGGCCTGACCTGCCCGACTGATCTTGGGCGGCAGTGGGTCAGCCAATTGGTCGATGCGTTTATCCGCGAAAATCCGCATGTCAGCATCCGCCTGTTTTTCACCGACCGGATACTGGACTTCGTCGAGTCCGGCTCGGACATCGCAATCCGTTTCGGCGACTTGCCGGACAGCTCGCTTATCGCCCGCAGCCTGGGTGTGGACCGGCAAATGGTCTGCTGTTCGCCGCAGTACCTTGAACAACACGGCACTCCCCTGCACCCCGAAGACCTGCATCAACACAACTGCCTGGTGCAACTGCGCGCCGACTTTGCACTGGATCGCTGGAAGTTCATCAGCAAGGGCGTGCCGACCACGATTCAGGTCAAGGGCAACCGGCTGGCCAACGACGGCTTTACCCTGCGCCAGTGGGCGGTTCAAGGCTTGGGAATTATCTGGAAGTCGGTCTGGGAGGTGGCGGAAGACATTCAGGCCAAGCGGCTGGTGCCGCTGCTGGAAGACTATCAATGCCCCACCACGGGGTTCCATTTGCTCACCGAAGGCGGGAAGAAATTACCGCCACGGGTCAGATCTTTTGTCGAGTTTGCCGTTCAGTACTTCAAGCACCTCGACACCGCGTCGCGACACATTTTGAGCCCGACGCCCGACGCCATCGTGCTCAGGGAAGCGAAACCGCCTGCAGATCGGCAAATACCGGCTTGAGGTTTGTCAGCATCCGCTCATAGGCCTTGCGCATGCCGGCATAGAACGCCTGTTTCGAAACGTCAGGCAAGGTCAGGGTTTCGTCCGGACGCGGCCAATCAGTGGCGGTTTTCTGCAAATCAGCGAACACCCCGGCACCGTGCCCCACCAACATCGCTGCGCCGAGCACACCGTACTCGGCGGCCGGAGGTTTGCGATAAGGCAAGCCCAGCACATCGGCCTTGATCTGGTTAAACAGCTGGCTGCCGGACCCGCCGCCCAGACTGAATACATCAACCTGATCGACAGCGATCTGCATGTCCTTCATGCACCCAAGAAAACGCGCGTATTCGTAGGCAATCGACTCCAGCATCGCCCGGTATTGGTCGCTGCGGTCGTGGGTCCAGTCGAGACCGACGAAGGCGCCGGCCAGCGAGGCATCGAACGGCGCATGGCGCCCGCCGAGATGGGGCAGGAACAATAATTTATTGCGCTCAGACAACGGCGCCGCGGCACGCTGTTCGAGTTGTTGGCATTCGGCGCCATCGAGACCGAACCGATTGAGGCTGATGCCGGCCCCACCGACGTAGGCCATCGAATAAAACAGCTCGGGGATGCAATGCCGGAACGTGGTGAGGGTGTTGTGCTGCGAGTCGACCGCATAGTGGTCGAGCAACGTCGCCAACACTGAACCGGTGCCGGCAATGTCGAACAGTTGCCCCGGCGTGAAGGCCCTGATGCCCAGCAACGATGCGGCGATATCCCCACAGCCGGCATAAATCGGCGTGCCGGCCAACAGTCCGCAAACGCTCGACGCGCTGGGGCCGACCGAGCCGATGCGATCCCAGGGTTTTACCAGCGTGGGCAGCCGGTCGGCCTCAAGGCCGAATGCCTCAATGAGCGAAGTGTTCCATTGCATCGCCTGGCTGTCGGCAAAACTGTTGAAGCCCAGGTAGGTGTAATCCATGAACGCGGCATCGCTGTTCAAGTCGGCCATGCGCCCCGCCACATACGCGGCCGGCATGATGATCTTGCTGATCTTGCGGTAGATGTGCGGTTGTTCCTCGCGCCAATACAGCCATTTCGCCGCGTGATTGGCACTTACCGGGCCACCCGAGCATTGGATGATCTGTGGCTCGCAGGCCTTCAGTCGCGGGACCTGACTGGCGCAACGCAGATCCAGCCACGAGTCATAAGGCGTGGTCGCCTCCCAGTCCCGGCCGATGGTGGAAATCCCGGCCATCTGTCCGCAAATCGCCAGGCCGCCAACGTCCGCGAGCTGGAAGTCGGACTGACTCAAGGCATCCTTTATCGCCAACAGGACCGAGGCATACAGTTCGTCAGGGCTCTGCTCGAACACCTGACGCGCGGGATTCAACAAACGTGTGGGGCGACTCGCGGCGCCCAGGTTGCGGCCGTTTTCGTCCATGACAACGACTCGAGTGCTTGAGGTGCCCATGTCCACCCCAACCAGCAATGCTCGACTCTTCAAGGGTTGGCGCTCGCACAATTCAGCGGTGATTGTTATGCAGACAGAATACTGTCATCAAACACCCTGCGCATTAACTGCCACCGTCCGTGCAAAAAAGGCCTGAGCGCCGGTGGTCAGAAGCGACGGCGCAAGAGTTCGCCGCCGCCTCCTGCAGGCCGTTCTCAATCCTTGAATTGCGTCAGTTGCTGGTTCAACGACCCGGCCTGATCGCGCAATTGCAGCGACTGATCGAGCAGGCTGCGGATCGCGTGATCGTTCTGCTCGGAGATCCGGCTGACGCCCTGAATGGCGACGGACAATTGCTCACCGGTGGCGGCCTGGCTTTGGGTCTGGCGCGCCACTTCGCTGATGCGCGTCAGAATGTCCTGGGCATGCTGGCGAATCTGATCGACACCTTGTGCCGAGGTGGTCAGTTGCACCACGCCCAGTCGCACCGCTTCGCCGACTTGCTGGACGTTAGCAACCGTGTTGCGCACATCAGAACCGATGGCGCCGATCATCTCGCCGATTTCACCGGTCGAGCGGCTGGTGCGTTCTGCCAGTTGCCGCACTTCGTCCGCCACCACGGCGAACCCGCGTCCCTGCTCCCCTGCCCGCGCGGCTTCGATCGCAGCGTTCAAGGCCAGAAGGTTGGTCTGGTCGGCGATGCTGCGAATCACCGCGATGATCCCGGCGATCTGCTGCGAGCGTTTTTCCAGGTCGCCCACGGCGCCGGCGACGACGTCCATGGTCTGGTCGATGTGGGTGATCCCGGCCAGGGTCTGGTTCATATCGCCGGAGATATGCTTGGTCAGCTCTTCGGTGTTGCGCGCCAGTTGCTCCACGTCTTCGGCTTGCTGCGACATCTCGGTGACCGAGTGCGCCAGCGCGGTGACGCCGCTGGCCATTTCTTCGGTTGCGGTGTGCTGCGACGTCGCCCGGTCGGCAACGGCCTGAGTGGTATCGCCCAAGTGATTGGAGATCTGCATCAGGGCGCCGCTGCTGTGGCGAATCGACCCCACCAGATCCCCCAGACGCTGGATAAACTGGTTGAACGCGCCCGCCAGTTTGCCGGTTTCATCACCACTGCGTTGTTCAAAACGCAGGCCCAATTCGCCGCCCCAGGCCTGGATACCGACCGTCAGGCCGGAGAGTGGACGAATGTGCCACGCCAGCAAATGCCAGAGCACGATGGCCAATGCCAACAGCGCCACCAGGCCGATGACGACGGCGGTCCAAAGGAACTGATTGATGCCCGCCATGGCTTCGGCCAGCGGGTACGCCACCATCAGCGCCCAGGTGTTCGGTGCTTTGCCGATGCGCACCGGTTGCAGCACATAACCCCAGCCATCGCGCTGGAAGTTGTACGGCTGACCGGCCTTGATCGCTTCTTTGGCAGCCGTCGGCAAATCGTCGGCCGGCTGACTCAAGCGCTTCGCATCAGGGTGGCTGGCGTACAGGCCGTTGCTCGAAACCAGTGCGCCATAACCTTTGTAGGCATCGATTTTCGCCAGTTGCCGATTGATGCTTTCAAGCGGGATGTCGACACCCGCCACGCCCAGGGCTTTGCCGCCCTGCAACAGCGGCGCCATGATCGAGACCATCATGACTTTCTGGCCGCTGCCCGTGCTGTAGGCAAACGGTTCGGAAGCCCACGGCTGACGGCTGTGCAGCGGCTGATAGTAGTACTGGTTATCGGCATTTTCCGGGGCATAACCGCTGAGCGCTTCCGATTTCACCGAGCCACTCGCACGGTTCCAGTAGGTCAGGTAACGGCCGGTGGCGTCGTGATTCGGCTGGTTGGCGAATTCGCTGTCCTTGCCATCGAAGGCGTTGGTTTCCCAATATTGCCCCAGGCCCAAAAGTTGCGGGTTGGCTTCAAACAGTTGGCGGGTCACGGCATCGGCGGTCTTGCGATCAACGTGCTGTTGTTGCATGGCCGTTGCGACGCTAGCCAGCGATTCGGCGACGGTAAAACCGACACCCAGTTCGACTTCCACTTCCTTGGCATTGGCCTTGACGACTGTGTCGACCAGCGCGGCGGTTTCTTTGACGGAGGAGCCATAAGCGATATAGGCGATGGAGCCCAGCAGCAGCGCCATGACGACGACGGTCCCAATCAGGGCCGTCCAGAACAGCTTGAAGTGCAGAGAGCGATTAGGCATGGACATTCTCAAGTGCGCGATTCGTCAACCAGCACGGAGCGCCCAACGGTGTGAATGCAGCCCTGCTGGCAAATTATTTATAGTTGATATTATTTTGCCACTATATAGAAGCGCACTCTGCCGGTGCAACTTGAATGACTGCCGGAGCACAAACCTAGCGCGGCATCACTCGGAAACGGCGATCTGGTTTCGGCCACGGGCCTTGGCTCGATACAGGGCCTTGTCGGCGTTGTTCATCAAGCTGTGCAAATCAAGGTCGGCGGCGTCCATCGACGCGACACCGAGGCTGGCCGTTATGCAATGCACCGGGCCGGTCATCAATTCGGCAATGGAGCGGATGAGTTGCTCGGCAATGTTCAGGGTTTCTTCAATCGAAGTGTCCGGGAGCAGAATGGCGAACTCCTCTCCCCCCAGCCTGCCGTAGACATCCGTTTCACGAAACGAGGTGCTGATGACCAGGCCCATCTGACTCAGCACCTGATCCCCGACCTGATGGCCATAGGTGTCGTTGATGTGTTTGAAGTGATCCATATCCAGCATCACGGCGCACAGCGGCAGCTGATTGTTTTTGCAGTAACTGTGCAACTGCTGGGCGTGCTCGAAAAAAGCCCGGCGATTCCTCAGGCCGGTGAGTTCATCGGTCTGCGCGGCAAGATTGGAAATGCGGTGCGCCTGTTCCATTTCACGGGTCAATCGAAAGGCCGTTTCCACCGCATCGGAGAGTTTGCGGGTAGCGCTGGCCACGAAGGAGGCAAACACCAGCACCGCCAGTGCCATGCCGACTTGCATCGCTGACGGCTGGAACAACAGCCATATCGTGCACGGCAACAACACCAGGCCAATGGACACCAACGTCATGTATCGGTAGGCCGAATAGCAGGACACCGCACTGACCGACATCCCGACGGTAAAAAGCATGACCAGTGCCTGGGCCAGAATATCGTCCGGGGGCATCAATGCCAGCGCGCCTGCGCCCCAGATACCGGCAGATAACACCAGCGTGCTCCAGTATTTCCACTCCCATTGCTCAGGTGTGCGCGTACTTTTGTCGCTGCGGAAATAGGCGATAAACATCGCGACGCGCAATGAGGTCGATGCCGTCAGAATGCCCATCCACCAAAAAATGACGTGGTGATCGAAGCGCTCCCAACACAGCAGGCACAGCATGATCGCCGCCAGGACACTGCCCGGAATCGCGCTCACCGACTGATGGAACAACTGGTGCAGGCGATCAGTGCGTACCTGCGCTGCTATCAAAGCATCCGGGGCATACCGGGGTCCGAGTCCGTCCATTTGATCCGCCTGATCATGATGCTTCGACAAAGAAGTATTGTGGCACCCAGCCAGTAGCTCAAACAACCGAGGCCTTGAAATGTTTCCGGGCGCCAGATTGAAAGAGTACGTCTATCACGCCCCAACACTCGCCCTATTAGCTGACTTCCCGACTCAGGTCTAACCTTAGTCTGCGCTGGCGCCATAAGCCGGCCGGATTAGCGCTGAAAAGGAGACAGGAATGAGCCCGAAGCTTGACTAGGCCACCCGTGGGCCACCGCGCAGGCAACCTGATTGCCGCTGTTCAGAATTCCCGTGTGGTCACCACAATCAGTTGATCCAACTGCTGGCCCTGCAGCCTATGTCCTTGATTCCGCTCGTTGCTATTTAACGCCCGCCCCGGGCCCGATAGCCGGATGAACACGACCAAAGGT
The DNA here is from genome assembly GCF_054897805.1 of Pseudomonas sp. GT1P32. NCBI lineage: Bacteria > Pseudomonadati > Pseudomonadota > Gammaproteobacteria > Pseudomonadales > Pseudomonadaceae > Pseudomonas > Pseudomonas sp. GT1P32. The sequence goes on along the minus strand of NZ_CM142704.1, from coordinate 212,176 downwards.
AGCTCGCACATGGCAAACGAATCGAAATGCCCGTTCAATCACGCCGCAGGCGGTGGCACCACCAACCGCGACTGGTGGCCGAACCAACTGAATCTGAAGATCCTGCACCAGCACTCGTCCCTGTCTGACCCCATGGACGAAGGCTTCAACTACGCCGAAGCATTCAAAAAACTCGACTTTGCGGCGGTCAAGCGCGACCTGACGGCACTGATGACCGATTCGCAAGACTGGTGGCCGGCGGACTTCGGTCACTATGGGCCGCTGTTCATTCGCATGGCCTGGCACGCCGCTGGTACATACCGCACCGGTGATGGTCGTGGCGGTGCCGGTTCCGGTCAGCAGCGCTTTGCCCCGCTCAACAGCTGGCCGGACAACGTCAGCCTCGACAAGGCGCGCCGGTTGCTGTGGCCGATCAAGCAAAAATATGGCAACAACCTTTCCTGGGCGGACCTGATCGTCCTCACCGGTAACGTCGCGCTGGAGTCGATGGGCTTCAAGACCTTTGGTTTTTCCGGTGGCCGCGCGGACGTCTGGGAACCCGATGAAGACGTTTACTGGGGCTCGGAAAACAAATGGCTGGGCGGCGACACCCGCTACGACAAAGCGCAAAAACCCGTGCAAGCACCCGGCGATGTTCCACTGGTGGCCGAGCCCGGGAGAAATGAAGACAGCCGTACCGATGAGGGGCGCAATCTGGAAAACCCACTGGCCGCCGTGCAGATGGGCCTGATCTATGTGAACCCGGAAGGTCCGGAAGGCAATCCCGATCCCGTCGCTTCGGCCCTGGACATCCGCGAAACGTTCGGCCGCATGGCCATGAACGACGAAGAAACCGTGGCACTGATCGCCGGCGGCCACGCCTTCGGTAAAACCCACGGCGCCGGCCCTGCCGACAACGTCGGTGCCGAGCCGGAAGCCGCCGGTCTCGAAGCCCAGGGCTTTGGCTGGAAAAACAGCTTCGGCACCGGCAAAGGCCCGGACACCATCACCAGCGGACTGGAAGTGACCTGGACCACCACGCCTACCCGGTGGAGCAACAACTACCTGGAAAACCTGTTCGGCTTCGAGTGGGAGTTGAGCAAAAGCCCGGCAGGCGCGAACCAGTGGGTGGCAAAAAACGGCGCCGGGGCCGGCACCATTCCGGATGCACACGACCCGTCCAAGCGGCGTAACCCGACCATGCTCACCTCGGACCTGGCGCTGCGCCTCGACCCGATCTATGAACCTATTGCCCGGCGCTTTCTGGCCAATCCGGATCAGTTGGCCGATGCCTTCGCCCGCGCCTGGTTCAAGCTGATCCACCGCGACATGGGCCCGCTCTCGCGCTACCTCGGCCCGGAAATGCCCAACGAAGAACTGTTGTGGCAAGACCCGATTCCACCGGTCGACCATGCCTTGGTCAACGACAGTGACGTCGCTGCACTCAAGGGCAAAATCCTCGCCTCTGGCCTGAGCGTCTCGCAGCTGGTATCAACGGCCTGGGCGGCGGCGTCGAGCTTCCGTGGCTCCGACAAACGTGGCGGCGCCAACGGTGGACGCCTGCGACTGGCGCCACAGAAATCCTGGCAAGCCAACCAACCCGAACAACTGGCGAGCGTGCTGGCGAAACTGGAAAGCATTCAGAGTGAGTTCAACAACAGCGGCAAGAAAATCTCGCTGGCGGACTTGATCGTGCTGGCCGGCAGCGCCGGTGTCGAACAAGCCGCAAAAAATGCCGGTCACAGCGTGACGGTGCCGTTCACACCGGGACGGACGGACGCCTCGCAAGAGCAGACGGACGTCGAATCCTTCGGCTTCCTCGAACCTATTGCCGATGGTTTCCGCAACTACCTGAAAACCCGCTACCGCGTAACGGCCGAGCACCTGTTGATCGACAAGGCGCAACAACTGACCCTCAGCGCACCGGAACTGACTGTGCTCGTGGGCGGTTTGCGGGTGTTGAACACCAACGTCGGACAGACCCGACACGGCGTGTTCACCCAGCAACCGGAGGCGTTGACCAACGACTTCTTCAAAAACCTGCTGGACATGGGGGTGGAATGGAAGCCGGTGTCGGACGCCAATCAGGAGTTCGAAGGGCGCGATCGCAAAACCGGCCAAGTGAAATGGACCGGGACGCGGGTCGATCTGGTCTTTGGCTCGAATGCGCAACTGCGGGCCTTGGCCGAACTGTATGCCAGCAGTGATGCGAAGGAGAAATTCGTCAAAGACTTCGTGGCGGCGTGGACGAAGGTGATGAACCTGGATCGTTTTGATCTGTAGGAACCAGCTTGCTGGCGAAGCGGTGGTGGCCGTGATGACGCCATCGCCGGCAAGCCGGCTCCTACAAGTCTCGGGGTTCATCGACGGATTCTTGTAAATAAACGGTACCGCTGAAACAACAACGCCTCCCAAGTGGAGGCGTTGTGCTTGTTGCGCATTGAAGGAAGGAATCAGGTCGGAGAGATCGTGGCCAAGGCACCGATCAAAATGGTTAACAGCAGAAATCCACCCAGAAAAATGGCCATCTTGGGCATGGGGCCTCCTACATGATGAGTTTGCGGTTCAGTGGCTACCGCGACTGCGGACCGTGCGGTCATTGTGGGGCGCGGGCCGGGTACATGACAGATGCAGATAGCGCAGAAAAATACGGATCAGAGCAAAACCCCGGGCGAGTGCGGCGTCTCGAAAAATCACAGAAACCCTCCGACACCGACATCCATAACGCAAAGACCTCGGAGAGATTGCTGAATCCTTTTCAAAACACCTTTGCGCAATCAGGCGTTCTGCTCGGGAGGGATGGCAACGATACTGATGCCCTCAAGGTTGACCGCTCAAACAAGGTGGCGAAGGTGGCGACTGAACGATCCAGAGCCCACCCCGCTCGGCCAGCCATAAAACGACAGCGCCCGCGGCTCCTGATGTGGAGCTCGGGCGGCAGGTTCAGCTTGATGCGACAGAGGCGCGTTAGTTATGCCTCAGCGAGGTTTTCCTTTTTCTCAAGCCAATCGATCATCAGCTCGCCCCAGGCGATATCGGCCTGCATGGCGTCTTTGGCTTTGGCCGAGTCACGGCTACGCAAGCCGTCCAGCACTTCGAAATGCTTGTGTTTGGCGCTGGCCAACTCTCGCTTGGGCACCTCGGCATGAAACCGGCTCAGCAGCGGCCCCATGATGACCCACATGTTTTCCAGGGTTTTCGATACCACGGGCATGCGCGCCGCAGAGATCAAACCGAAGTGGAACTCGCGGTTGAGTAGCGCCGCCTGTTTGTAGTCGACCGAGACCGCCTTCTGGAACGCGTCCTGAATGGCTTCAAGTTTCTCCAGTTCCGGCAGGGTGATCCGCTGGGCCGCCACGCCGGCGGCCTCGCCTTCCAGCAAATGGCGGATCAACTGGATTTCACGCAGCTGGCTGACCGTCAGCTCCGGCACATAGATCGAGGTCGCCGCTTTCATGTCCAGCGCATGGTCACTGACCAGACGGAAAATCGCTTCCCGCACGGGGGTGATCGACACACCGAACTCCTCGGCCAACGTACTGATACGCAGCCGGTCGCCGGGTTGGTACTGCCCGTCCATCAACGCGGTGCGAATAATGGAATACACCCGTTCGCTCAAATTGCCTTTATCAATGGGCTTATGCACGGTCACGGTTACTCGATCTCCAGGTTCAATGAAGGTGCGCCGGCTCGGCAGATTGACTGACCTGCAGGCCTCAAGCGCGAATAACGCATGATACATCATCGGTTTTCCACCGCTACTGCGTCTGGATTCACCACCGTGTTGACTCACGCTCACATTGAGGATATATCATGCATCACAACAAAATCACAAAGGAACATGGCAATGCCTATCACCGGTAAAACCCGGGTCGTGGTTCATCTCACCTACCCTGCCAAACACCTGCGCACCCCGGAATTCTTCAACCCGCTGCTGGAACGTCTCGGCCACGACGGCGTGCTGGTGCCCTGGGAAGTCTCACCGGCCAACCTCGCCACAACATGGGAAGGTTTGCGCGGGATTGAAAACCTGGCGGGGGTGATTGTCACCGTGCCGCACAAGCTTGAGGTGGCGAAATTGTGCGATGAGCTCAAAGGCACGGCCAGCCTGTTGCAAGTGTGCAACGTCGCCAAACGCCTGCCCGACGGCCGTTTCAGCGGGCGCATGTTCGATGGCGACGGCTTTGTCGCCGGCCTGAAAAAGCAAGGCCATGACCTGAGCAACAAACGCGTGCTGTTGCTCGGTGCGGGGGGCGCAGCGACGGGCATTGCTCACGCACTGCTCGCCGAGCCTCTTCAAGAATTGGTGATCAGCAACCGCACGCCGGCCAAGGCTGAAGCGCTGGCCCATGAACTGCGGCAGATGTTCCCCGGTCGGCAGGTCAGCGCCGGCCCCGCCGACGCGACGGGTTTCGATGTGGTGATCAACGGCACCGCGCTGGGCCTCAAAGCCGAGGACCCGCTGCCGCTGCCTTTCGAAACCCTAGCCCCCGGCACGGTGGTCGGTGAAGTGGTGATGAACCCGGACATCACCCCGCTGCTCAGCGCCGCCGCCGAGCGTGGCTGCGTCATTCATAAAGGTGCGCACATGATCACCGGCCAGATCGATCTGCTGGCCGAGTTTCTGTTTTCCAAATCGGGCGTTTGACGCGCCCGCCTCCCCTGCATAAGGAAAGACCATGAAAAAGACTGCAATCGTGACTGGCGGCGGCTCCGGTATCGGCCTGGCCACTGCTCAACGTCTGCACGCGGACGGTTATGAGGTATTCACCGTAGGGCTCGGCGAACCCGAGCAACGGGTCGAGGGCATTCATTACCGGGAACTGGACGTGACCGACGACGAAGCGGTCAGCGGCTTCTTCGAGCCGTTCGAGCGCATCGACGCCATCGTCAATGCCGCCGGCATCATTGACCACAACCGCGAGTGGGAACTGGAAGGCTTCAGCCGCGTAATGGACGTCAACCTCACCGCCGTAATGCGCATCACCAACGCCGCTCTGCCCGGCCTCAAAGCCGCGCGCGGGGCGGTGGTCAATTTCGCCTCGATGCTGGCGATTTTCGGTTCCGCCAAGACCCCGGCCTATGCATCGAGCAAAGCCGCCATTTCCGAACTGACCCGCTGCATGGCCGTGGCCTGGGCGACCGATGGCGTGCGGGCCAATGCCGTGGCGCCGGGCTGGATCATGACCAACCTGTCGCGCCGAGCGTTCGAGGACCCGACGCGATCCGAAGGGATCATGGCGCGTATTCCGATGAAGAGCTGGGGGGAACCGGAAGACGTGGCCAACGTGATCGCCTTCCTGGTGTCGGACAACGCGCGTTACGTGACGGGGACAACATTGCCGGTCGACGGCGGTTATTCGATCGCCTGACGTCATCTCGTCGCTTGAGCGCTTGACCGTTTAAATACATGATATATCATGCATCACAACAAGACCGAGACCCCGGCAGCCTGTCGCCGAGTCCTCGAATAACAATAAGCAGTGAAGTGAGAGGTTCTGAATGAATCTGGTTTTCGGCTCGCCCGGACGGTATGTCCAAGGCACTGAAGTGCTCGCTCAGGCGGGCACTTATCTGGCGCACTGCGGACGCCAGGCCGTGGTGGTCATCGACAGTTATGTGCTGGGCCTGATCCGGCAACGCCTCGATGCCACCTGTGCGCAATATGGCGTCGAGTTGCACTACATCACCTTCGACGGCGAGATCACCGCTGACGGCATCGCCGGTCTGAGAGCGGCAGCTTCAGAGGTCAGTTTCGACATGATCCTGGCCGTCGGTGGCGGCAAGTGCATCGACGCCGGCAAGGCTCTCGCCCACACCTCGGGTCGTGCGCTGATCACCATGCCGACCGTGGCCTCCAACGATGCACCCACGTCGAAAAACTACGTGGTCTACGACGCCCATCATCAACTGAGCGAAGTCGGCCACTTGCTGGTCAGCCCGCGCTATGTGCTGGTGGACACCGCGTTGATTGCCCAGGCACCGCGTCAGTTCTTGCTCGCGGGGATTGCCGATGCGCTGACTAAAAAATTCGAAGCCGAGCAGTGCTACAAGTCCGGTGGCGTGAACATGTTTGGCGCCCGACCGGCACTGTCAGGGCTGGTGCTCGCCCGCGAGTGCTATCACATCATTCGCCAATACGCCGAACCCGCACTGGCGCAGGCCGGTACCGGCGAGGTCACGGTCGCCTTCGACCACCTGATTGAAGCGGTGCTGCTGATGAGCGGCCTGGGGTTCGAAAGCGGCGGCTTGTCCATTGCCCACGCGATGACCCGTGGCCTGTCGAAAATCCCCGGCGCGCAACAGCAGGTTCACGGTTTCCAGGTGGCCTACGGCCTGCTCGTGCAGTTGGTGCTTGAGGACCGCAATGCCGAACTCATGGGCGACATGTTGAGCTTCTATCAACGCATCGGCCTGCCCCGCAACTTGACCGAACTGGGCGTACTCAACATCGATGATTCGGTGTTGATGCAAGTGGCCGAGCCCACCTTGAAAGCGCCTCACGCGCGCAATTTTCTCTCGGTATCGGGCGACGCACTGACGTGCGACGAACTGATCGGGGCGATGCGCGCGCTGGAAGGCCTGACCCACTGAGCACCGACTCAAAAGCGCCGTTGAACCCACCACTATCCGGGTGAAGTTCAAACCCCGCCACTGAGATTCAACTTCAACAAATTCATGCCTGTGATTGGAGGTAGAGATGTCTGCACCCCGCAAAACACTCGAACAGTGGAAAGCCAGCAATTTTGTGCCGTCCGCCGAGACCGTGAGGATGTTGAAAGACCGGGCGAAATTCGTCCGACTGGAAACGATCCGCCTGATTGAAATCGCCAAGACCGGTCACTACACCTCGGTGTTTTCCGCCGCCGAATTGTTCTCGGCGCTGTACTACGACGTGATGACCATTCGCCCCGACGAACCGAAATGGCCGGGCCGCGACCGCTTCCTGATGGGCAAGGGCCACGCTGCCGTGGGCCAGTTCCCGATCCTGGCGGACCTTGGCGTGTTCCCCAAGGAGTGGCTCGATGAATACACGCGCCTGGGCAGCCCTTTGGGCGATCACCCTGACATGCGCAAAGTGCCCGGCATCGACTTCTCTTCCGGCTCCATCGGCCACGCCCTTTCCGGCGGTCTGGGCATGTGCCTGGCGCAGCGATTCACCGGCGAAGTCTACGACGTGTTCGTCATGCTCGGAGACGGTGAAATGCAGGAAGGCCAGGTCTGGGAAGCCGCAATGAGCGCCGCTCATCACAAAGCCCGGCACCTGATCGCGATTGTCGACCGCAACGGCTTCCAGCTCGACGGCTCGGTCGACGACGTGATCGGTATCGAACCGCTGGACGAAAAATGGCGCGCGTTCGGTTGGGAAGTGCACGTCATCGACGGCCACAACATTGCCGAAGTGACTGAAACCCTGCGCCGTGTCAAAGCCGATGAAACCCGCGACAAGCCGGTGTGCATCATCGCCAAAACCGTCAAGGGCAAAGGCGTTTCCTACATGGAAACCGAACCCGGCTGGCACCTCGGTTACCTCGACCCGAAAGACGCCAAACGCGCTATCGCTGAAATTGAAGCCATGGAGATCTGAACATGAATGCCCCTCTTTCCCCCAATTCCTGGCAGTACCGTGGCCTTAACGCGCTCAACCCTGGCCTGTCGTATTTGTCCGATGCGCTGATTGAGCTGACCGAGGCCGGGTATCCGGTGATGGCCGGTTCCGCCGACCTGCAGTACTCCAACGGCCTGAACAAATTCGCCAGCCGCTACCCCGAGCGCTACCTGCAATTCGGTATCTCGGAGCAGAACATGGTCACGGCCGCCGCCGGTCTGGCCACCTGCGGAGTGATGCCGTTCGTGGCGACCTTCGCCTCGTTCCTCGGTTTGTTGTGCTGCGAACAGATCCGCATGGACGTCGCCTACTCGGCGCAACCGGTGCGCCTGATCGGGCACCACACCGGGATTTCCCTGGGCTTCTATGGCACCTCGCACCACGCCACTGAAGACATCGCCACCATGCGCTCGATCGCTGATCTGGCGGTGGTGTCGCCGGCGGACGGCGCGCAACTGGTCGCAGCAATCAAAGCCTCGGCCACCTACGACAAGCCGGTGTACTTCCGCATCGGTCGCGGTCGCGATCCGATCGTTTACGAAGACGGCGTGACCTTCGAGTTCGGCAAGGCTCATGAACACTTCGAAGGCGAGGAACTGACCATCATCGCCTGCGGCATCACCGTACATCCGGCACTCGCGGCGGCTCGCAAAATGAATGCCGAAGGGCGTTCGGTGGGCGTGATCGACATGGCGTCGATCAAGCCGATCGACCGTGACGCCATCCTGCGCGCCGCTGCACGCAGCAAACGCATGATGACCGTCGAAGAGCACAACGTGCTCGGTGGCCTGGGCGCTGCGGTGGCCGAAGTGCTGGCGGATGAAGGCGTCGGCGTGAAGCTCAAACGCCACGGCATCTACGACGAATACAGCCTGATCGCACCGCCGACACACTTGTACGAGCACTACAAACTGGATGCCGCCGGCATCGAGGAAGTAGCGCTGGCGCATCTGCGCGCCTGATCCGCGGACGTCACCTGTAGGAGCCGGCTTGCTGGCGATGAAATCACCACGGTGCACCTGACACACCGCGGTGCCTGGATCGCCAGCAAGCCGGCTCCTACAGAATTGTGTATTTCAGGGACATCTCGTTTTTTCAGGGAACTTTACGCAACTCATCGTTACCCACCACATCCCGTGGTTCATGAAACATCTCGGAGCCAACAATGAATAACATCACCGAGACCATGCCCGACTACTCGATCGGGCAGGCCAAAACACGTACCACCTTGCGCAGAAAGTCATTGATGGCCACCGGCGTCGGCAACCTGCTGGAATGGTTCGACTGGACGATCTATACCGTCGCATCGGTGTACATCGCGGCGGCACTCTTCGATAAAAGCAACGCCACTTCTGCCCTCCTCAACACGCTGGCGGTGTTTGCCGCCGGGTTCCTGTTACGGCCGATTGGCGGCATCTTCTTTGGCATCCTTGCCGACAGACTCGGCAGGCGCATGGTGTTGCTCAGCACCATGCTGCTGATGGCCAGCGCCAGTTTGCTGATTGCGTTCATCCCCTCGTATGACGCAATTGGCAGTTGGGCGTCGGCGCTCCTGCTGTTGGCCAGGCTGGTGCAGGGCTTTGCCCACGGTGGAGAAACCACCACCTCATACGCCTACATCGCTGAAATCGCTCCACCGAAACGTCGCGGGTTGTGGTCGAGCACGGTATTTCTCGCGGTGGGTTGCGGATCGTTGCTGGCGACGTTTTACATGGCTTTGCTGACGTCGTTGCTGTCGGTCAGTGAAATGCAGGAATGGGGCTGGCGTATCCCCTTCGCCACCGGTGGCCTGTTGGCGGTGGTTGCCTTGTGGCTGCGGCGCAACATGATGGAAAGCGAGCACAGCCCAAGTGCCGGTGGTACGAGCGAAGAACCGGCGTGGAGTCGCGGCACAATCATTCAGCACGGCGTTCGGTTGTTTCTATATGAAGCGGGCGCCACGTTGACGTATTACACGTGGGTGACTTCGGCGTCGATCTACGCCATCAGTGTCAAGGGCATGGATCCGCGTAGTGCGTTCACCATGAGTTGCATTGCTCAGGTCATTTACCTGGTGTTTTTGCCGATCTCGGGCTGGACCTCGGATCAGTGGGGACGCAAGATTTCGGCGCTGATTTCGTTGCTCGGGATCGCCGCGACGCTGTTCCCGCTGTGGGGGCTGATTTCCAGTGAGCCGTGGACGTTGATGGTGGCGCAGACGGCTGGATTGCTGTTGGTAGGCTTTATCACCGGCTGTAAACCGGCTTCGATTTCGGAGCAGATTCCGACTCGTTATCGCACGCGGATGTTCGGGGTGTGCATTTCTTTGGGGGTGGCGGTGTTTGGGGGGACGGCTTCGTATCTGACGACCTGGTTGTACTCGGAGAATATTGGGTGGATGTTCAACATTTACTTGATTGTGGTTGCGGTGATTGCCAGTGCTGTGGTGCTGATGTGGAAGAATAACCATGGGGTGCCGATTGACAAGATCTGAGTTGGGGTTGGGGGTTTATCCGTTTCTTCGGTAACGGCGGCTATTGGTTTCGCCCTTACGGCGAGTCACTTGGAAGAGCCCCAAGTAACCAAGGGCTCTTGCCCCTTTCGTTCGGTGCCTCGCCTAGGCTCGGCATGCCCTCGCTCCGGTCCTGCTCCGTGGGCCCGCCGCCATCGGCCATCCATGGCCGGGGGCGGCTAACCCGGCATCCATGCCGGGTTGCCCACTGCGCAGAATCTGCGCTCGGCCTCTCGAGGGGGCGTGTACCTCAAGATCAAAAGCTGAAGGCGAGCTAACGCTCGGCCTGATGAGTGGTGAGAAGCAAAAGCAAACGCGATTCCCTGTAGGAGCCGGCTTGCCGGCGAAAGGCGTGTGGGCGACGCGTTCACTCAGACAGCCCGCGTTATCGTTGACGTCCATCGCCAGCAAGCCGGCTCCTACAGTTGATTGGTGCCATGGCCAATTACCGCGTCTGCTGTTGCTTTGCTTTGCTTTGCTTTGCTTTGCTTTGCTTTGCTTTGCTTTGCTTTTGATTTTGATTTTGATCTGCCCCGTCGGGAGGCCGAGTGGAGGTTCTGCGCAGTGGGCAACCCGGCATGGATGCCGGGTTAGCCGCCCCCGGCCAGGGATGGCCGATGGCGGCGGGCCCACGGAGCAGGACCGGAGCGAGGGTATGGCGAGCCTTAGCGAGCCACCGTACGTCAGGGGCAAAGCCTTTTGGTTCCTTTTCGGCGTTTGGAAAAGGGACTCGCCGTAAGGGCGAAACCGCCAGCAGCCGTTACCGCAGAAACGGATATGTACACAATCCCCCCTACCCACCCAACACATTCACCAACGTCGCCTGATTCTGCAACTGCGCCGTCTTGACCTGGGACAACGCATTCTGCGCCGCCAACTGCACCCGCTGCGCCTGCAGCACATCCAGAAACGGCGTCTCCCCCGCCTGCCACGCCCGTTGAATCTGCGCGGCGGCCGAACTGGCCTGACTCGCCGCACTGGCCAGAAACGTCTGGCGCTCGGCATTGCGTTGCGCAGCAGCCAGTGCCGACTCCACCTCGGACACCGCCACCAGCACAGTGCGCCGATAACTCAACAACGCCTGCCGCGCTTCCGCGTCCCGCAAATCAACCACATTGCGTCGACGGCCGCCATCGAGCACCGGCACGCTGGCATTCAAACCCGCGAGCCAGAACGTCGAACTGGCCAGGTTCGCCGCGCTCACACCATCAATCAAAGACCCCAGCGCAGCTGACAGACTCAAGCGCGGCAACAGATCCGCCTTGGCAACGCCGACCCGCGCATAAGCCGCGATCAAGCGAGCTTCCGCGGCACGGATATCAGGCCGGCGGCGCAACAGATCCGCCGGGGTTCCGGCCTCCAACAACGACACCGTGGAAACCGGCGCCGGACTGTCCCTGAACTGCTGATACAAGCCCTCGGTCGGCTGGGCCAGCAGCACCGACAACCGATGCAGCGAACGCTGCCAGTTCAATTGCAGCGCCGGCACCTGAGCGGCGGTGGAGTCCGACTGCGAACGTGCACGCAACACATCCGCCTCCGGCGCGTCCCCGGCCGCATACAACTGCTCGGTCAGTTGCAAGGTCTGCGCCTGACTGGCAGCACTTTGCTTGACGATCGCCAGGCGTTCCTCCTGGCCGCGCGCCTCGGCATAGGCCTGGACCACCTCAGTGATCAACGCTACCCGCACGCCCCGCGCCTCTTCCTCGGTCGCGTTGAGGTCTGCGTCGGCAGCCCGCACGCCTTCGCGGATGCGTCCGAACAGATCGATTTCCCAGGCGGCACTCAACCCGACCGAGGTCGGCTCGGTGATCAGCGAATCCGTGAAACCGGCCTGATCGGCCGAGATCCGCTGACGCGCCGCGCTCGCCCCGAGGTCGACCTGTGGGCTGCCCGACGCCGCGCTGATGTTGCGCAGCGCGCGCCCGGCTTCGATGCGCGCCAGGGCAATCTGCAGGTCAAGGTTTTGTCCCAGGGCGCGCTCGACCAGACGGTCCAGCAACGGGTCCTGATAACGCGTCCACCAGTTGTCGGTAACGCTCGCCGCACGTGCCGTTTGTGCGTTGACGAAACGCTCGACCGGCACGTCGGACGGCGGTGGCATTACCGGCGAAGCACAGGCGCTCAACAGCACCGCTCCCAGCATCAGGCCTGGAGCACGAAGCAAGTTATTCATGGGCCACGCCCTGTTCAGAATGAATGGAATGAGCCTTGGCGTGACGTTCGCCACCCGCGAGGCGGCGGATCAGCACATAAAAGACCGGGGTGAACAACAGACCAAACAACGTGACGCCGATCATCCCGAAGAACACCGCCGAACCCACGGCCTGGCGCATCTCGGAACCCGCGCCCTCGGACATCACCAGCGGCAACACGCCCAGCACGAAAGCCAGTGAGGTCATCAGGATCGGCCGCAAGCGCAGACGACACGCCTCAACCACGGCATCGACAATGCCCTGCCCTTCCTTCTCCTGCTGACGCGCCACTTCGACGATCAAAATCGCGTTCTTCGCCGCCAGTCCCACCAGCACGATGAAACCGATCTGGGTCAGGATGTTGATGTCGAGCCCCATCAGCCGTACGCCTCCGGCAGCTGCCAGCAAGCACATCGGCACGATCAACAGGATCGCCAGCGGCAGACTCCAGCTGCCGTACTGCGCCGCCAGCACCAGGTAGACGAAGATCACGCACAGCGGGAACACCAACAAACCCATGTTGCCGGCCGTGGTCTGCTGGTAGCTGAGGTCGGTCCACTGATAAGTGATACCGGCCGGCAGCGTCTCTTGAGCCAGGCGTTCCATGGTCTTGATCCCGAACTCGGAGCCCAGTCCCGGCAACGTATCACCGTTGATTTCCGCGGTCGGAAACAGGTTGTAGCGCGGGAATCGCTCTACACCCAGCGCTTCATGCAGACGCGTCACGCTGGCAATCGGCACCATCTGACCGGCATCGTTACGCACCTTGACCCGTGCCAGATCCTCCGGCGTGACGCGGTACGGCAGGTCAGCCTGCGCCGTAACGCGATAAGTCCGCCCGACGAGGTTGAAGTCGTTGATGTACGACGAACCAAAGTAGGTTTCGATGGCCTGGTTGATCTGGCTGCTCGGTACGCCGAGCATTTCCGCCCGTTCACGGTCCAGTTCAACGAACACCTGCGGCGTGCGGGCCGAGAACGGCGAGTACACGCCGGTCATGCCTTGGGTGGCGTTGGCGGCGGCAATCAGGTTATCGGTCGCTTTGGCCAGGGCTTCAGTGCCCAGCCCGGCAGTGTCCTGCAAACGCATGGAGAAACCACCGGTGCTGCCCAAGCCTTGAACCGGCGGCGGCGTGGCAACAATCACCGTCGCACCGCTGACCACTTTCAAACGTTCACGCAAGTCTTCGGCAATCCTGTCCGAGGTAAGCCCATGGACCTTGCGCTCGGACCACGGCTGGAACACCGGCGCCAGACCGGCCGAGTTCGAGGAACTGGTGCCCGTCACCATCGAGAACCCGGAGAACGTCGGTACGCGATCCACTCCCGGCACTTGCAGGGCAATCGCCTCGATCTGCTGGGAGATTTCGTTGGTGCGCTCCAGCGATGCGCCATCGGGCAGTTGCACGATGACCACCAGGTAGCCGCGATCCTGAACCGGGATGAAACCCTTGGGCGTCGACACCAGCAGGTAAGCGGTCGCGGCGATCAGCACCGCGTAGATCGTCAGCATCAACGGTGTTCTGGCCACCAGGCCACGTACGCTGCCGGCATAACTCGAAGAGAGTTTCAGGAAGCCACGGTTGAAGCCATCAGCCGCCCGTTTGAGCACGCCTGTTTTCGCAGCGTGATGCGCTTCAGGTTCATGCCGGCGCAGGATCATCGCCGCCAGGGCGGGAGACAATGTGACCGAGTTGAACAGCGAGATCGCGGTGGCCACCGCAATCGTGATCCCGAACTGGCGGAAGAACTCACCCGAGATCCCCGGAATGAACGCAGTCGGAATGAACACCGCACACAACACCAGGGTAATGGCGATCAACGCACCGCCGATTTCCTGCATGGTGACGATGGTCGCTTCCAGCGGACTCTTGCCATCGGCCAGATGCCGCTCGACGTTTTCCACCACCACGATGGCGTTATCGACCACGATACCCACGGCCAACACCAGCCCGAAGAGGGTCAGGTTGTTGATCGAATAACCGAGCATTGCCATGACCGCGAAGGTGCCCACCAGCGACACCGGAATGGCCAGGATCGGAATGATCGACGGCCGCCAGCCTTGCAGGAAAACCATGATCACCAGCACCACAAGGATGACCGCCTCGTAAATGGTCTTGCCCAGCTCGCCGATGCTGTCGGCAATGAACGCCGTCGGGTTGTAACCGATGCTGTATTCGATGCCCTCCGGGAAGTCCTTGCCGATTTTCTCCATGGTCTCTTCGACCACTTTCATCGTCGCCAGGGCGTTGGCGCCCGGACGTTGCAGCACTTGCAGGCCGATGGCCGGGTTGCGCAAGTAATAGGTGTTATTGACGTACGCCAGCCCGGCAATTTCCGTGCGCGCCACATCCTTGAGCCGCACCAGACGCCCGGCAGTTCCCGACTTGAGAACGATGTTGTCGAAGTCGGCCGGCTCTTTCAGGCGACCCTCGAAGATCAGGTTCGGCTGAAACGCCTGGGACGCCACTGGCGGCTGGGCGATCACCCCGCCGGCCACCTGGGTGTTTTGCGAACGCACGGCCGCGATGATGTCGGCGGGTGTCAGGTTGAACGCCGCCACGCGCTCCGGATCGAGCCAGATGCGCATCGAGTACTCGCGTGCGCCGAGCGGGTTGATGTCGCCGACACCGTCGATACGCTTGAGCACATCGGCGACGTTGCGGATCGCGAAGTTCGAGACGTACAGCTGATCGTAAGTACCCTTGGGCGAGGAGATGAAAATCGTCGACAACTGCGTCGGCGACGATTTGCGCACCGTCACGCCACTGCGCTGCACCGGCTCCGGCAAGCGCGGCGTAGCCAGCGCCACACGGTTCTGCACCAGCACCTGGGCCTTGTCGACATCGGTGCCGCTCTTGAAGGTCACGGTCAGGTTGAGGCTGCCATCGGAGGTTGCCTGGCTGTACATGTAGAGCATGTCTTCAACGCCGTTGACCTCCTGCTCGATCGGGATTGCCAGGGTCTCGGCGACCGTTTGCGCCGAGGCACCGGGATAGGTCGCGGTGACCACCACGGTGGGCGGCGCGATGTCCGGGTACTCGGAAGTCGGCAAGACCAGATAGGCCAGGCCACCGATAATCATCAGGACGATCGACAGCACAATCGCCAATACCGGCTGTTCGATGGATGTACGGCCCAGGCTCATAACGGCGCCTCCTCGTTGCCCGTGGTTTTCGCGGCCTGGGCCAGCGAGCGATCCTCGGCCATGGCCGTATCACCGGCCCGCACGCGTTGCAGGCCATCGACAATCACCCGGTCCTGCGCCTGCAGTCCGCTGGCAATTTCGCGCAAACCGTCATGCAGTTTGCCGAGCGTCACCGGTCGCACTTCGACCTTGTTCTGCGCATTCAACACGTAGACGACTTTGCGGGTCGCATCGACGCTGATCGCAGTGTCCGGCAGAAGGAGCGCCGAGTACGGTGCCTGACTGGAGAACTGCACCCGGCCAAATTGCCCTGGGCTCAGTTGCAGGTTCTGATTGCTGACCCGGGCTCGCTGCCGCAAGGTCCCGGTCGATGGATCGAGGCGGTTGTCGATGAAGTCCATGCGTCCGGTCATGCTCGGCTCGGCTTCGCCGGGCAAGGCAATGCGCACCTGACTCTGTTTGCCGGCGGCGTTCGCCTGGCGACGGTATTTGAGGTAGCTCTGTTCATCGATATCAAAGTAGATATCAATCGGGTCAATCGAGACGATGGTGGTCAGCAACGTGGCGCTGCTGTTGCCGCCATTGACCAGGTTGCCTTCACTGATCAGCTTGCGGCTGATCCGCCCGCTCATGGGCGCGGTGATGCGGGTGAATTCCAGGTCCAGCTTCGCTGCGCTCAACGCGCCTTCGGCACTGAGGACTTCGGCCTGTGCTGCCTGGCGTGCTTGCAAGCGCTGGTCGTAGAGGCTGCGGGCGATGGTTTTGGACTCGATCAAGACGTTGGCGCGGGCGAACTCCTGCTCGGCGAGGGCCAGTTGCGAGCGTACCTGCGCCAGTTTGCCTTGCGCCTGGATCACGGCGGCCTGGAACGAGCGCGAATCAATTACGAACAGTAAATCGCCCTTCTTGACGATGGCCCCATCCTGAAACGCGACTTTCTCCAGATAGCCGCTGACCCGCGAACGAACTTCCACCGAATCGGTGGCCTCGAAGCGCCCGGTAAAACTGTCCCAGTCGGTGATCACCGACTTGACCGGCTGACTGACCGTAACGCTCGGTGCCGCCGGCGCGCTGCTGGCCTTTTCCGGACCGCATCCGCTCAAGGCAGCCACCAGCGCAAGGCTGATCGCGGACAACGCCGCGCCTTTTAATACCTTCGATTTGACTGGGGATGCTGCCGGTTTCCCCGTGGTGTGCAAGTTCACTTTTGTGCTCTCCGAAGTGGGTAAAACTAAAACATCAGTTCATTTATCCAGAACTGGCTTAATCAACTTCCGACAGCGCGCTCATCCAGTGTTTTATTGCGCCCGACAAAAGCACCCGACTCTTCTGCATGAACTGCGAAAGATCCAGAAAGAGCAGCCACGGTGGCAAACAAGGCAACGATTTTTTTGAAAAAAGTCATGATGGAAAATCTCGGTAGTGATCAGAATGGAAAGGATTTTCCAGCACCACCCACCGAAGATAAACCGCAGGAATACGAAAACAATATTGACTAAAAGACACGAACTAGCGCTCTAGCACAAGGATTATACAAACACCATCGCACCGATCCGACACCACGGGACAATGACTTGTGAAGCGCATTCACTGATGATTGGGCGATTGCCAATTATGGAGGCAGGACTAATAACAAGAAGATTAAAAGCAGGCAGGGATAATTAACTTTCAATAAACAAGGAGATGACCTGGCGGCCATCCCCCCAGAACTATCAGCGATTAATACCTCCCAGGCAGAGGTATTTGATCTCAAGATAATCCTCGATGCCGTACTTGGAACCTTCACGGCCAAGTCCCGACGATTTGACGCCACCGAACGGCGCCACTTCCGTAGAGATCAACCCTTCGTTGATCCCGACAATGCCGCACTCCAGCGCCTCAGCCACGCGCATGATCCGGCCGATATCGCGGCTGTAGAAATACGCGGCCAAACCAAACTCGGTGTCGTTGGCCATTTCGATGGCTTGCGCCTCGGTGCTGAAACGGAACAACGGCGCCACCGGGCCGAAGGTTTCCTCACGAAACACCTTCGATTCGCGCGGCACATTCACCAGGATCGTCGGCCGGTAGAAACT
This sequence comes from Pseudomonas sp. GT1P32, assembly GCF_054897805.1. Lineage (NCBI taxonomy): Bacteria > Pseudomonadati > Pseudomonadota > Gammaproteobacteria > Pseudomonadales > Pseudomonadaceae > Pseudomonas > Pseudomonas sp. GT1P32. Next base: position 194,680 of record NZ_CM142704.1, on the reverse strand, counting down.
GCCCCCCAGCGGATGACGCTCGCCACCGGTCAACACCGACGCACCGCGCTCGACGGCATCGGCGACATGCTCCTCGGCCTTGCGCACCGCGTTGTCGTCGATCAACGGACCGATCGTCACGCCGTCTTCAAAGCCGTCGCCAATTTTGAGCGCTTCGACGGCGGTTTTCAGTTTGGCCGCAAACGCCTCATAGATGCCGTCCTGCACCAGCAAGCGATTGGCGCAGACGCAGGTCTGCCCGGCGTTGCGGTACTTGGACGCCAACGCCCCCTGCACTGCCGCATCGAGATCGGCGTCGTCGAACACGATGAAGGGCGCGTTGCCACCGAGTTCCATGCTGGTCTTTTTGATCGTGGGTGCGCATTGGGCCAAGAGTGTTGCGCCGACCTCGGTGCTGCCGGTAAACGACAGTTTGCGCACATCCGGGTTGGAGGTCAGCTCGCCACCGATTTCACTGCCCGGTCCGGTGATCACGTTGCACACGCCGGCAGGCAGGCCGGCACGTTCGGCCAGCACGGCAATCGCGATCGCCGAAAACGGCGTCTGGCTGGCCGGACGCAACACACCGGTGCACCCCGCCGCCCAGCCCGGCCCGGCCTTGCGGGTAATCATCGCGGACGGGAAATTCCACGGGGTAATCGCGGCAAACACGCCGATGGGTTCTTTCTGCACGATGATGCGGCTGTTCGGCGAGTGCGAAGCGATGGTGTCGCCGTAAACACGCTTGCCCTCCTCCGCGAACCACTCGATGAACGACGCGGCGTAGGTGATCTCGCCGCGACTCTCGGCCAACGGTTTGCCTTGTTCCGCGGTCATGATCCGCGCGAGGTCTTCGCGATGGGTGATCATCAATTCGAACAGGTGCCGCAGCTTTGCCGCACGTTCCTTGGCGGTGAGCGCACGCCACGCCGGTTGTGCGCGCCTGGCGGCGGCAATGGCTCGCGCGGTTTCGCTCGCCCCCAGTGAAGGCACGCGCCCCAGTACCTTGCCGGTGGCCGGGTTGATGACGTTGATGCTGCGACCTTCACCAATCGCCAGCCATTGACCATCGATGTAGTTGGCCTCGCGAAACAGCGAGGGATCGTCGAGCGTCGACAGGAAGTTTGAATCGGCCATGCTGCTGTCACTCCTCAAAATTCAATCACCTGACGGACCGCGCTGCCATCGTGCAGGCGGTCGAAACCTTCGTTGATGTCGTCCAGTTTCAGCCGGCCGCTAAGCAGCCGATCCACCGGCAGGCGGCCATCGCGATAGAGCTCGATGAAGCGTGGAATATCGCGCAGCGGCACACAGGTGCCGATGTAGCTGCCCTTGAGCGTGCGCTCTTCGCCCACCAGTTGAACGACGTTGACCGGCAGCGCCGAACCGGGCGGCGGCAAACCGGCGGTCACGGTCATGCCACCGCGTTTGGTCATTTGCATGGCGTTGTCCAGTGCGCGGATCGAACCGGCCATTTCGAACACATAGTCCGCGCCGCCCCCGGTCAATTGCCGCACCTGCTCGACGGCGTCCGGGTCGCCGCCATTGACCACCGCAGTGGCCCCGACTTCTTTAGCCAGTGCGAGCTTCTCGGGTGACAGGTCGACGGCAATGATTTTGCTCGCCCCGGCCGCCCTCGCCCCCAACACCGATGCCAGGCCGACACCGCCCAGCCCGATCACCACGGCGGTCGAGCCCACCCGCAGCTGCGCGGTATTCACCACAGCGCCAACCCCCGTCAGCACTGCACAACCAAACAGCGCCGCTTCGACAAACGGCAGATCGCGGTCGATCTTGACCACCGAGTTGCGCGACACCACCGCGTATTCGGCAAACGCCGAAACGCCGAGATGGTGATGGACGTGACCGGCAGCACTGCTTAAACGCACCGAGCCATTGATCAGCGTGCCGGCGGCATTCGCTTTTGCCCCCGGCTCACAGAGCGCTGGCCGACCTTCTGCGCACGGCAGGCAGTGGCCGCAACTGGGCATGAACACCATCACTACATGGTCGCCTGGCTCAAGGTCACTGACCCCATCGCCGAGCGCTTCGACTACACCCGCCGCTTCGTGGCCGAGCGCCATGGGCATTGGTCGCGGGCGGTCGCCATTGATCACCGACAGGTCGGAATGGCACAGGCCTGCGGCACGGATACGCACCAGCACTTCGCCCGGCCCCGGTGGCGCCAGCTCGATGGTTTCAATTGCGATCGGCCTGCTCTGTGCATAAGGCGGCGCAACATTCATATGTCTTAGAACAGCAGCTCTGACTTGCATCTTTCGTCTCCGACGCAGCTGGACTCGATAGTGAGTACTCATCACTATGCCGCAGCCCGCCCACCTCAGAAACGCATCGCCAGGCGTAGCTGTTTGGAATTGAATTCGCAAAAGCATGCTGTCCCGACGGGCACGCACTCGGGTCGAATTGTTATTTCGGTTCTCAAATCTTGTGCTCGGCCACCGCGTTCCCGGCCACCCATCCACTGCTTATCCTGAACCCGCAAACAACATCACAGCGTCCCCAGAGGCGCCTGAATGAGGGTTTCAAGATGACCGAAGCAAGCACCCGAAAAAAACTGGTCGAGGCCGCACCCCATGCCTCGTTCAATCTCGACGAGATCGTCAAGACATTCCCCGAAACCGCCGAAACACTGCTGGTCGATACGCGCCTGACTGACGAAGACGAGGCCAGTGCGCGGGTCTTCCGGGTCTATCACCCGACGCCTGCGCACTATCACGCCACCTGCGACGAATACCTGATTGTGTTGTCCGGGCGCGCGACCTTTTTCATGGGTGACCGCGAAGAATTCGAGGTCGGTCCGGGCGAGATGCTGTTCTTCAAGAAGTTCACCATCCACGGCATGCCGAAGATTCTCGAACACCCGCTGTTCATGGTGTCGGTCGACACTCCGCGTCGCGATCCAAGCGACATCATCTTTGTCGATCCATCCAGCGGCACCGCCGAATCGTTCGTGCAGGCAAAGCCATGAACAGCAGCGCACTAGAAGTTTTCGCGACCTTTCCAGTCGAGCGTCCCGGCAATCCGACCGTGATGCCGGACGGGCGCGTGCTGGTATCGGTCTCGGCGATCATCGCGCCGTCGATCTCGGTGCGCGCCGTGTCCGAAAACGGCGAGCATGCGGCCTATCCCGATGAGGTCTGGGCCGGCAAACCCGGCGTCGACGGCCGTGGCATGTCTGCCGTGATCGGCATTCGCACGGACCCGCAAGGGATCGTCTGGATCCTCGACATGGGCAGCCCGCAGCAACAGCCCCGGCTCATCGCCTGGAATGATCGCGAACAACGCCTGCACCGCCTGATCGTGCTGCCGCAGAACGTACTTCGCCCGAGTTCCTTCACCCAGGACTTCGTCATCGACTGGCGCCGCCAACGCATTTACATCGCCGACATGACGATGAACCCCAGCGGTGCGAGCGACTATCCGGCCATCGTCGTGGTCGACCTGCAAAGCGGTCTTTCGTGGCGTTCGCTGGAGTGCTACCCGGGCCTGATGCCCGGTGATGTGCCGCTGATGGTCGCCGGCAAACCGCTGTCGCGGCGCACACCGGACGGCGAGGTCATTGCTTACCAGTACGGGCTGAACCCCATCGCCATCGACCCGTTGGGCCGCTGGGTTTATTTCGGTTCGATGTCGGCGCGCAAGGTCTACCGCATCGCCACCGAAATCCTCGCGCAACCTGCCGCCGACGCGCCGTTGAGCGAGGCGGTGGAATACTGGTGCGAGAAGCCCCATTGCGACGGGTTTGATGTCGATGCACTGGGCAACGTCTATGTGACGGACATCGCCAACAGTGCGATCGGGCTGGCCTCTCCTGCTGGCTATCGCATCCTGGCCCAGGACGACCGACTGCTTGCCTGGCCGGACGGGGTCGAGCTCGATGCACAGGGAAAATGGCTGTACATCACGGCGAACCAGTTGCACCGACACCCGCTGCTCAATGCGGGTGAAGACGCCAGCCAGCCGCCCTTCCATGTTCTGCGTTTGCGGGTGGATGCACCGATGGGGTTGAGCGAAGCGCCATGAGCATCCGGTCTGTTGTCATTGCGCTGCTGTTGACGGTAAGCGCTATTGGCCTGGCGCTCGCGGGTGTGGGTGCCGGCGTATGGATCTATGCCGCAGTGGCGCTCGCGGCGGCAGCGCTCTCGCGGGGCGGTCCGGACCGTTGGCCCGGTTGTATGTTCGAGGGGCCGAGGGTCTCCCTGGCGCATCGTTTGCTGACTCAATTGGCAGCGCTGGTGTGTTTGCTGTTGGCGCAATGGCTGCGTGGAGACCTGCGGGACATTCTTTCGATTGCCGGGATTCTGCTGTTTGTTCATGCCTTGCTGGTGGCTTGCGTGCCGCGAATTGGCAGGGTGATTCGCCGGTGAATGAAGGGCTTCTGCCAACCCCCGATCAATTGTAGGAGCTGGCTTGCCGGCGAAAGCGGTGGGTCAGACGACATATTTTTCGACTGAAAGGACGCCATCGCCAGCAAGCCGGCTCCTACAGGAGACATGTACATCCGATGCATCAGGCTGGCCGCCGAAGCATCGCCAACAACGACATCACCCGATCACACCACAAACCGTTATCAAAACACCTTGAAAAACTCTCCCCCCACACAGGTGAAAACATGAGTGAAGTCCACATCTGGATTGCCATTGAACGCCCCATCGAACAGGTCTGGTCGCTACTGGGCGGCTTTGACTGGCTCCCGCGCTGGGTCGAGGTCATCGCCAGCAGCCGCCTCAGCGACAGCGGCCGCCTGCGCCATCTGAAAACCACTGACGGTGCCGTCATTGTCGAGCGCTTGCTCACGTTCGACGAAAATGAAAAATACTACAGCTATGCCCTGCTCGAAGGCCCCTCACCGGTCACCGACTATGTCGGCACGATGTCAGCCCAGAGCGATGGCAACGGTAGAACGCTGGCCTCCTGGTCAAGTACTTTCCAGGTCCTGGAGGCCGACGAGGCGCAGGTCGTCGCGCATCTCGAGGCGCTCTACCGCAATGGTCTCGAGCGCCTCAAAGCCATCGTCGAAACCATGGACTGAGCACCGAAAAAGCCTCATCCCCGGTTCATGAAGGCCTGCAGACGCGGCACCATAAAGTCGAGGAACGTCCGGATACGCTGGGGCACATGCTGCCCACCCTGATACAGCGCATGGACTTCCTCGCAATCATGCCCGGTCTGCGCAAGCACCTCGACCAGACGCCCCGAGGCCAGGTCCTCATCAATGTGAAAATCCGCCAATCGGGCAATCCCGACCCCGGCGATGGCCATGCGCCGAACCGTCTCGCCATTGTTCGCTTGCAGGTTGCCCTGGACGATGCGATCAACGATGCGACCACTCTGATGCATCGGCCAGACCGGACTGGAGCGGCGGAAATTGAAGCTCAGGCAATTATGCTCGGCGAGGTCTTCAAGGGTCTGGGGCACGCCGTACTTTTCCAGGTAGCCAGGGGACGCCACCATCTTGCGTCGGGCAACACCGATACTTCGTGCGCGCAACGTCGAGTCGGTCAAGACGCCGACCCGGAAGGCAACGTCGGTGCGGTCCAGGTACATGTCGACGATGTCATCGCACAGGGACAGGTTGATCTGAATGTTCGGATGGGCTTCCCAGAAGGCCGGCAGATTCGGCTCGATCGCCAGCGTGCCAAACGCCACCGAGGCATTGATGCGCACGGTCCCACGGGCTTTCTGTGCACCTTGGGCCAGGACTCTTTCGACGTCGTCGAGCTCGGCCAGCAAAGCATTACTGCGCTCGTAGTAAATGCGGCCCTCATCGGTCAACGACAGCTTGCGGGTCGAGCGCTCGAGCAGACGAACCCCCAGGCGCAGCTCCAGGCGAACGATCAGCTTGCTGACCGTGGAAGGTGTCATCAGCATCTGCCGCGCAGCCTGTGAAAAGCTGCCGGCATCGACGACCCGCACAAAAACCTGCATCTCGCCCGCTCTGTTATCCACGTCTGTCTCCCGTTCATTTATTAGTGAAAAAATATCACAGGCGACACCCCTCGATACGCCGAAATAAGCGGGTCAATGTTCATTGAACTTGTGAATATTTTTCATAAAAAGCTGTAGGAGCGGGCTTGCTGGCGATGGCATCTGTTCAGGCACACCGTGTCGCCTGAATCGCCGGCAAGCCGGCTCCTACAGATTGTGGGGGTGTTCGGGATTGAGGGTTTACGCAAAACCTGTAGGAGCCCGGCTTGCTGGCGATGGCGTCCGTGAGATTGCCATCGCCGGCAAGCCGGCTCCTACAGATTGTGGGGGTGTTCGGGATTGAGGGTTTACGCAAAACCTGTAGGAGCCTGGCTTGCTGGCAATGGCGTCCGTGAGATCGCCATCGCCAGCAAGCCGGCTCCTACAAATTGTCGGGGTGTTCGGGATTGAGGGTTTACGCAAAACCTGTAGGAGCCTGGCTTGCTGGCGATGGCGTCCGAGAGATCGCCATCGCCGGCAAGCCGGCTCCTACAAATTGTGGGTGTGTTCGGGATTGAGGGCTCACACAAAACCTGTAGGAGCCGGCTTGCTGGCGATCCAGGCGACGCGGTGCATCAAGTACGCTGACACCTACAGGGACGGCTCGCTGGCTGGCTCGGCCACTTCCCGGGTCAGGAAGTCGATCAAGGCCCGCGCGGTCGCAGACAATTGGCGATGGGGCGGATAGATCACCGAGAACGGTCGGGAGCGTCCGCCCGACTGTTCAAGCAGCGGCACCAGGCGTCCACTTTGAATGCGCTCGCGGACGATGAAATCGTAGCTCTGGCAGATCCCCATGCCGTGCTCGGCCAGGGACACAATGCCCAACACGTCATCGGACACCTGCACATTCGCCTCAGGTATCCACTCCCGATCAACCCCCTGTTCGCGAAACAGCCAAGGCCCGACGCGGCCACTGCTGGGCATCACAAACGGCAGGCAGGCATGCGCCGCCAGTTCGTCGACACTGCGCGGGGTGCCGGCGCGTTTCAGGTAGTCCGGCGCGGCGACCAGGCACAAACCCGCGTCCTCCAGCTTGCGTCCGATCAGGCCGCTGTCCGGCAATTGCCCGAGACGGATCGCCAGGTCATACCCTTCCGCCACCAGGTCCACATTGCGATTGCTGATGCTCAACTCTATGCGCACTTGCGGGTACTGCCGGGTAAAGCGGCATAGCAATGGCGGCAACCGGTAATGCCCGTAGGTCGTCGGTACACTCAGCCGCACACGCCCGGTCAACTCGCCTTCCTGCCCCTGGATCGTTCGTTCGGCATCGTCGATCAACCCGAACGCCGCGCGGGATTGTTCAAGGTAAAGCAGGCCCGCCTCGGTCAGGCTCAGACGCCGGGTCGTGCGCCGCAACAGCTGGACGCCGAGGCGCGCTTCCAGGCGCGAAATCGCCCGGCTGACCACCGACGGCGTGGTCGCCAGAAACACCGCCCCGGCGCTCAACGAGCCCTTTTCCACCACGGTGACGAACACTTCAACGTCCGCGAGATAATCGAATCGACGGGTCACTCTTACCTCCAAAGAACAAGTGCTTTCCTTCTCAGCGAGTTTATCGCCCAAACAGGCATGAATATAGTGAATCAACGATCCGGCGACCGCCGATCGATCACCTCACTGTTCGGAAGCTCCCATGCGCCCTATCGCCCGACTCGCCCTCGCCATGACCATTTCCGCGGCTGCCTTCAACGCTCAGGCCAGCAATGTCCTGATCGTGCTGTCCGATTCCGACCACCTCGACCTCAAGGACCAGAAGGTTTTTGCCACCGGTTTCTACCTGAACGAACTGATGCAACCTGTAAAACTGCTGCTCGATGCCGGGCACTCGGTCACTTTCGCCACGCCGACCGGCAAGGCGCCGACACTGGACCAATCGTCCAACGACAAGATGTATTTCAACAATGACGTGACAGCCTTGCAGGCGCACAAGGCGTTGCTGGATCAGCTAAAAGTCACTTCAAAAGGCGAGTCGCCGGTCATCAGCCTGGCGCGGGTCGAACAAATCGGCTACGAGCATTTCGATGCCGTCTACGTCCCCGGCGGCCACGCGCCGATGCAGGACCTGCTGCACAGCGCCGCGCTGGGAAAACTGCTGAACAACTTCCATGACAACGGCAAGACCACCGCCCTCGTCTGCCACGGTCCGATTGCCCTGCTGTCGACGCTGGCCGATCCCGTCGCATTCACCCGACAACTCGAAACCGGCGGCAAAGCCTCCACCAAAGGCTGGACCTACGCCGGCTACAAATTCACGGTCATCAGCAATCAGGAAGAGGAATTGGCCAAGGGCTTGTTGAATGGCGGCGCGATGAAGTTCTATCCGCAAACGGCGCTGGAACAAGCGGGCGGCGTCTATCGCAGCAATACCTCGCCGTGGGCCTCCAACGTCGTCATCGACCGCGAACTGGTGACCGGGCAAAACCCCGGTTCGGCACTGGACGTGGGCAAGGCAATCGTCGAGCGTCTCAAGCCTCGGAGCTAGAGACTGAGTGGTCCCGGAATGGTAAAACTCGTGGCGTTGTTTTTTGTTTGAATGACCTCGAAAAAGGATCACCTCGGTGAAGTCACCCGCCACGCCAGATTCACGCACCACAGCCGAGGCAGGACTCAGCCTGCAAACCCGGCTGATCGCGCTGGTGGTGGCGGTGACCTTTTTCATGGAAAACCTCGACGCGACGGTCATCGCCACCGCGCTGCCCACCATGGCCAGCGCATTCGGCATTACGCCGGTCGACATGAACATCGGCATCACCGCCTACATTCTTGCCGTGGCGATCTTCATCCCGCTGTCCAGCTGGATCGCCGACCGCTTTGGTGCGCGAAAGGTGTTTGCCGGCGCAATCATCGTCTTCACCCTCGCCTCGCTCCTGTGCGGGCTCAGCCAGAACATCGAAATATTCGTTTTCGCCCGCGTGCTCCAGGGCATCGGCGGCGCGCTGATGGTGCCGGTGGGACGCCTGGCCGTGCTGCGCAACACCGACAAAAAAGACCTGGTGAAAATGATCGCGGTGATTACCTGGCCCGGCCTGGTAGCGCCCATTCTCGGGCCAATCGTGGGCGGCCTGATCGTCACCCATGCGTCATGGCCGTGGATCTTTTACGTCAACCTGCCGCTCGGTGCATTGGCGCTATTTGCCGCTCTGTGGCTCGTGCCGGAAGGACGAGAAGACAACGTCCGCCCATTCGACGGCAAAGGCTTCGCCCTGCTGGCCGGCGCCTGCGCCTCGCTGCTGGGCGGCCTGGAATGGCTGGGCAGCCAGCACGGCAACGCCATGTACTCAGGACTCGCGCTAGTGATCGCCGGCGCGATTCTCGCCGTGTGGGCCGTGCATCACTGCCGACATCACACCCACCCGCTTTTGCCACTCGGCACCGTGTCCATCAACACCTTCCGGGTCAGCCTCTTCGGCGGATCACTCTTTCGCCTGGCCATCAGCGCCTTGCCGTTTTTGCTGCCGCTATTGTTCCAGGTCGGCTTCGGCTTATCGCCCGTCGACGCCGGCCTGCTGGTGCTCGCGGTGTTCGCCGGCAACCTGGCGATGAAGCCGTTCACCACGGCGATCATGCAGCGTTATGGCTTTCGCCAAGTCTTGCTGGTCAACGGTGTCATCGGCGTTAGCTCGATTGTCGCCTGTGCCTTCTTCACCCCACAGACACCCTTCGCCGTGATTGCCTCTGTGCTATTTATCGGCGGCTTGTCGCGATCCATGCAATTCACTTGCTACAACTCCATCGGCTTTGCCGACGTACCCAAGGCACGCATGAGCGAAGCGTCGGCGTTGTTCAGCATGTTTTTTCAACTGGCCATGGGGTTGGGGGTGACGGTTGCCGCGTTGTTGTTGCGAGCGTCGATGTCGGTGCAAGGCCATGAGTTGCAGGCGCAGGTGGCTGACTTTCGAGTGGCGTTTGTGGGTGTGGCGGTGTTGGGATTGTTGGCGTTGGTTGACGTGATCAGGTTGCCCAAGGATGCGGGGGATAGTGTGTTGAAGCGGGTTTGAGCCTGCCTCAAAGCGGCTGAACAGAGACGGTTCATTCGAGCCGCCCCTGTACTTGATTACCCGCGTTTGGGCAATTTCCAGTTGGGTCGGATGAAGTGGCAGGTATAACCGTCGGGAAGCCGTTCGAGGTAATCCTGGTGTTCCGGTTCCGCTTCCCAAAACGGGCCGGCCGGGGTGATTTCAGTGACCACCTTGCCGGGCCAAAGGCCGGAAGCTTCGACGTCGGCCACGGTGTCTTCGGCAACCTCTCTCTGCTCATCGCTGAGGTAGAACAACGCAGATCGGTAGCTCGCGCCGACATCGTTGCCTTGGCGATTTTGGGTGGTCGGGTCATGAATCTGGAAAAAGAACTCGAGAATCTGGCGATAGCTGATTTGTTGCGGATCGAACACGATCTCGATGGCTTCCGCGTGATTGCCGTGGTTGCGATAAGTCGCGTTCGGCACATCGCCTCCCGAGTAACCCACCCGTGTGGACAGCACGCCGGGGTAACGTCGCAGCAAATCCTGCATACCCCAGAAGCAACCACCGGCCAGGATGGCGGTTTCGGTTTGCGTCGTCATGAACGGTCAATCTCCTCAATGAAAGTGGCGCGTTATTGATTACGGATCGGACTGTTGAACGAGTCGGAGCGACTGCCGCACGGGTGTCGACGCAATGATCATAAACCTTAACCGCTACGCCGTAAGCTCGACGTAACTCGACTCCCCACCACCCGTCGCGCCCGACAACCAACCCCAAACGAAGGCCAGAGTGGTACGCCCTGCGTGATCAACGCCCACCGTGCCACGAGACCAGCCAGCAAGCATCTCGCCATCCGCCGTCAAACACTGAAAAAGCAGCTCAATGGTATCGGGGCCTGTCACACGCCCGACTTGATGACCGATGCGTATCCGTCCGCCCTGGTAGGTGCTCGAAATGGCATTCCCCTCAACGTGGTAGTGAAACACGGTGCCTGCACCGGACAGCCCTTGAGCGTTATTCGCGACGGTAAATCGGCGATTGTTCAAACGCTCTCTGATTTGAGAAAAAAGGGTTTCCATGAATGTCTCGTCCTTTGCTTGAGATGTTCCGTTTTTAGGCTTTGATGATCCTAACTCATTCTTTTCCGAGTGATGAAGGCACTGGGTTGGCGATCTCTGATGCTGTGGCTTCAATCCAAAAACAAAAAAGCCCTGCCCCGACTAAATTGGGGCAGAGCTTCTGTTGGCGCATCACGTTATATCAACGCCCTCGCCTACTCCTGCGGGTCAACCTGATCCAGCACTCGATTCACCGTCAACTCGGCTAAAGCAATCATTTGCTGAATTCCGAGTGCCAAATTGCATTTGGGACCTTCGAGTATGAACGCCAGTTCACTGGCCATAACGCTTGCAGAAGCGAGTGTTTCGCACGCGTGAACCAGGAGGGTTTCGTTATTGACGTTGGGGGCGATGGTGAAAATGGGATTGGGACGGCGCTCGGCCTCGGCGGGTTTGCGGGGTGGGGATTCAGAAGTTTCGGATGGGTTAACGTTTTCGTCGAGCATTTGGAACTCCAATGAACTGGGCTCCTATGAGAAAGTCGGGCTACCACACCCGGTCGCTGTATTGGCAGCGGCAGAGGGAGGTTAGTAAGGTCGCTTCCTAGGTGCAAGCCTATTAGGTTGTAGGAAATTTCGATGGGGTTTGGAGACGAATCTGTAGGGGTTGATTTCGGCCGAAGCAGGTTTTCTTTCAGCGCGAATAAATAAATCTGTCCCCTTTTCCTCTGTTTGGTCATACGAAGCTTGAAAGCACCGTCAGATACCTGGGAATCGAAGTCGATGATGCCCTAGAAATGGCGGAACAGACGGAAGTCTGATCATCCTTAGTGACAGTCGACGCTAGACCGTCGCTATTCGACCCATAGCTGCCCTTCGCGGAGGGCAGCTAACGGCCAATAGCTGCCGGTCAGCAGTGGCAGAGTTCGGCCAAACGCTGCCGTTCGAAAAAGCGTCTGTCGAGGATACCTAAGTCCACTTCGCCTGATGAATTGAGCTTTGAGTACACTGTCATCGGCTTAGTCAAACGTGTACAAACGTCTGGGAACTGCCATGTCCAGAGTCATTTACAGCGCCACCATCATGGTTTTGAATGAGTGACTCTGGTCGAATTTAATCGCTTGCAAGCGGCCTAGGAAAAGCAACATGTCCACCAACGAAAACGACAAACCTGAATCAGTATGTTTAGACAGGCCCCGTTTGCGCCCGAAACGAGTAACTGTTTCGCTCCAAGCTGAGCAAAACCGTCTGTTAGCTGCGCTCCTCCACAGTGATTGCCCGGTTTTTCTAGACACAAATATTTTGATTTGGAGCTTTGGTCTCAACGAGCAAGCCTCCGCAGCATGGCAGAAGTGGCTGCAAAGACTGCACACGCGCCTAGTCATTCCGGCTTGGGTTGTCCATGAATACAACCAGCATTCGGATAAGCCAGAAGTCTTTTCTCCCTATAAAGCGCTGCCCAAGAAGCTCCAGGTAGTCTTGGATGAGGTTCGGGACTGCGCTGCACGTGCATTGGATGGTGCTGCCGCTTCGGATTTGGGGTATCCGAGCAAAATTGATTTGGAGAGTAAACTAGCCGAGACGTCGGGTTTTATTGTGAACATTGCGAAGGCAGTGTCCAAAAATGACAATGGTCATCGGACTGATCTCCTGAAATTCTACGAGGAATTGCTATCTTGGCGTTCTAACCCCGCTGATATTCATGAACTCTCTCAAAGAGCGCACTTGGAGTTTGACGCACGGGCAGCCTCGCGGCTGTCACCAGGTGGCGAAGACGCAGACAAATCACAGAATCGGTGCGGTGATCTCATTATCTGGAAGGAGATCCTCTATTACTGTGCGGAGACAGGCCAAGGCGAAGCTCTCTTTGTCAGCAACGACGTTAAGCGCGATTGGTGCTACAAGCCGGTTAACGTGGTTCTCGAAAACGGAAAAGAGATTCGCTGGTCTAGCGAGGCAGCAAAAGATTTGCGCTTACCCAACCCTGAGTTGCTCGCGGAATTTCAGCGGTATACCGGCGGAGAAGGGATCATATTTGCAACTATTGAGCAAATCATTGAGAAGCTTGGATCTACTGCCCACAACGCTACGGAAGCGACAGAGTTCAGTCAGCTTGCGCAGGCAACCAGGTCCAATCGGACGCCCACCGACAGCGTAGTGGATTGGATATACAGCTCGGAGGACGTATACAAAGAAGGGTTGCGAGGTGTCGCTTATTGGCAGTTTTCCCCTAGCGAAGTAGACCCAGAGGAGTTCGAAGCTTGGTGTCGTGAGAAGATGAAAGATACAAAAATTCAGTTCAACAAAGTCGACTGGGGAGACGTTTTCGCCGCGCTGTATCTATGAAGTATACCAACGCGTTGCCCCCCCAGAGCTGACAAGCACCAAGCGACGAGCTCGCAACAGGCTAGTGTCCGCTTTGGGTTGTGGATTCAACCGGTCGACGCAACAGGTAGCTACCGGCCAATAGCGGGCCTTCGTGAGGCCCGCTTTCAGCCAAAAGACAGGTGTTGCCGCCTAGGTTGCCTTGATAATCCCAGGCATTTCCGAAATTCCCAAGACATCAAAGTATGAGACTCGGCTCAAGGGCGCTACTAAGTCGAACATAACCAAATGGTGGTTGGCGGCGTCAGCAGTTGGCGAAGACAGAAATATCCCCAGTTCGCTCGAATCGAGTTCCACAATTAAGCCAGAGATATCGAGGTCATAGAAGGGTTTTAGAGCCTTTTGCTTGGTATGCGGAAACTTATTTTTAAATTTTTCATTATATACGGGCTGAAAATACCTAATGAGGGCCGCTTCGATAACCCCGATCGCCTCTCGCTTCTCAGGTGGATTTGGGATGTCCTTTAGCAACCTTGCGTCGTTCTCATCGTCATCAATAGTACCGTCTGTACGCCCACCCATTGAAGAAAGAACCTGAGAATGGTCGAACTGATACATGAAGAGCGCGATCTCTTGGTCAGGATGATCGTAGGGCGCTCGGGCTAGAATTTTCTGGAGCGTAGAATGGCTAATCAATCGATCCATAGCCCCCCGACTACCATCACCGATCGCCTGCCCGACATAAAGAACCTGAAATGCGTTGAGGTCTGCATGCTCAGCTTCGCTGAGCGTATACATCGTCGCGATCGCGTTCGCAGGCATGTAAGTCACTAAATTACCTTCCGGATTCAGTGCATGCACTTCAAGGTGGGGATAAGGGCATGCCAACTGAGTAGCATCGTCCTCCAGCTTCCACTGATAGCCGTCGAATGGCAGCTGTCGTTCTGCTCCTGCTACCGTGTAAGTCAAAACACCGCCGAATGTATCATTTTCATGACTGATCGACTCAGGCTTATATCTAACTACAGGTCGGGCCGCGATGATGTAGATGTGGCACCTCGATAACATATCCTTCTGCTCAGGAGACATCTTTCCGCCACCCATCAGTTGGTCTGCCGTCACCATGGCGGTATAACTATTCATGTAGGAGATGGCAAATTCTGTCGAGTATTTACGTTGCACTGATCGTGTCCACGTGTCTGGGAAGTTTCAGGTGGAGGTTGCAATCCTAGTTAAACTCCACGGGGGCATTTTTGATTATATGATTTAGCAATGCCGCATTATCCTGAAGAGCTAGCGGCGACGATGTCAAGCGGTGCCGAACAAAGCGCTGCGAACACAATAAGGCCGCAGACGATGCGGGCAGGTACGGCTGTGGCATGACTGAGGGACGATGAGACGGCACCGACAGACCGTTAACATACCCGATTACTGGATGGGAAGTGCCCGCGTTAGGTCGTAAACAACCACTCGCAAACGGCAGCTATTGGCCGATTGTTGCCTGTCACGAAGGGCTGCTTCCGCCCCATAGCGGCCCTTCGCTGAAGGGAGTTTTGGGGCGATTGCAGCCATCAAACCCTGGTTAACTAGCTCGTCGCGAAGGTTTTCAAGGCGGTGTCCTTTTGGCTGTCAGAAATGCGCATGAGGTGTGTCTATTCCCCAACCTGGGGGACGTCAGGTATGGTTACGGCCAGGTAAGACAGCAACCTCGTGTTCGCCTTAGCTAATGCATGTTGATACACCCAAATTGCCTAGCTATCCGCCTGGCATCTTGGGGGTGATCGCGAACAGCACCCCTCTGCCGGGCTTAAGGAAATAGCCATGAGCAAAAAAACTCAACCCGCAACAAACCTGCAAGACATCAAGAAACACGCAAAACAGCTCTCTAAGGAACAGGGGGTGAAGTACATGGAAGGCCTCAATCTGGCAGCAGAGGCAGCTGGGTTTCAAAACTGGAATCACGCCTTCAACGTGTTCCGGGTCAAAGAGCCCTTGGAAGCTCTGGTGGGTGTGAAGTGCTCATTCAAATGGTACGCGGAACGTAGCCGCTATTTCTGGGAGCGCGTTGGCCACCTCCAGGTTCAGGTTACTCCGATGCTCGGGTTCTCTGAGGAGGTGCTTCAGCGCCTTGTGTTTGAGATCCCCGAATTCTGGATTGGCTCGGAAGCCGCTGGTGATCGGGCCGAGCATTTCCGAATCGATTCGGCGTATTTTCACCGCGTCACCAGTGCTGACTATTTCCGGGAAAGTCAGCAAACGCGGCGTAGCGTCCTGAGCTTCCACCTTGTGGACAGCCAATGGCACGCAACAATCTTTGACTACGGCACGAAGCTGACCCAGAAAGAGATGGAGGGCGAGATCCAAGATGCCCTTACTGCGCATATCCAAAAAGTCGCCAGAGATCATCATACCAATGCACTGGACGATTTCCGGGTATTGCCCGAAGACCTCCATGAAGAAATGGTAGTCGTCTGTGGCCCTGCGGCGCGGGAATACGCGGCGGCCTTCTCGCTCTAATCAAGGCGACTTACCCACCGCCTGATAGAGGGGCCCCCGATCACTCGGGAGCCCCTTTTTTCTAACCTTCAGGCCCCCTACTGTTGAAAAAAACAGGCTCTTTTACACCGTGGCAGACGCAGTATCAGCACTGAGTCGACCTCAAGACATGGAATAGGCTAACCGTCTCGGTTTACCTGTTCGACCGTCTGCGTCCTGCCGTAAACTGCACTCCGCCAAGGGCAGCTTCGGGTCGGCTGCGGCTCCTCGCAATGGGCGGCAATCGGCCAAATGGCAACCTTTCAGACATTCCACCTAGGTGTCTGGTTTGCGGTTAAAACCCGCAAAATAAGGATCACCTTATTGACGCTCTGGGCTACGCGGTTCTATCAGGTCCCTATTTGGTAATCGCCCCCTTAGAACACTCTGATTTTTTACTGACCTAAAGCCGAGACGAGTTCATCCGCTTCCGGAGGCCATGAGCGGTCCGTGCCAATGTCCGGATGACGTGGCTCATTGAGAACCCTACCGTGAACGTCCCGATACTCTTCAATCTCAATCAGACACTGTTTAGCCAATAGTGCCCGTTCATCGTTCGCCGGAAGCATGGCAAACAGCCGAGCGCGAAGGCCGGTCAGCGGAAGCCCGAACTCCTCGAATGCCCCGGCCCACTCCTCCGACGGCCTTCGACCGAGCGCCAGATTCCGTATCACGTTGCCCATGCCACGTGGGGGATGTGGTGCGTCGAGGTGCCCGTCGAACAGCGCCATGAAGACATCCTCTCCGGTCATATCGTCCAAAGCCATTTCGAAAACCCGGCGGATGTCGCCAGGCGGCAGGGTACGGTAATGCTCGATCATGGCTGCGCGAACATTGGCAAATTTGCTTGCCAATGCAGTCAATGCCGTCGACAGCCGAAGATCATTCCCAACCGGAATATGGCCCCTGCAAAGGTGATCGAGTACAGCCAACGCCGAGTCCTCTGTACCCAGCTTCAGCGCTGCGTTCATCCATTCGAATTCACGCAGGAAAGCAGGGTCGTCTGCGGCGAGGCGCTCCAACATAAGGAGGGCGGAGCTAGCGGGTGCTTGCGGCACGGTCTCGAGCAGACGCCGCAATGCATGCGGTCGCCGGTGCAACGTTGGTAATAGCGCAATGGCAGTGTGTACGCTCTGCGGATCATCAGAAAAGGGAAACAGATCGATCCATCCCATCAACTCGCCGCGATTTTCTTCAAGA
The DNA here is from genome assembly GCF_054897805.1 of Pseudomonas sp. GT1P32. Classification (NCBI taxonomy): domain Bacteria; kingdom Pseudomonadati; phylum Pseudomonadota; class Gammaproteobacteria; order Pseudomonadales; family Pseudomonadaceae; genus Pseudomonas; species Pseudomonas sp. GT1P32. The sequence continues at coordinate 177,628 of NZ_CM142704.1, read as the reverse complement.
CGCCAAGGTTGCGTTTGGGACGCGGTGAGCACGTTCCGCACCCCTTCTATCAATAGTGCCGCGGGGATGATGTAGCCTGCACGGGCAGATCCCGCGAGCAATCGCTGCTTGCAGATTACCGGTTGAAGTAGAGCGAGTAGAGTTGTGATCTCGCGTCGCTTGTCTCCGTGTGGGAGGGCAAGGCCGGTAGCGGCAAGCGTAAGCGCGTGTTGCTGTTCTGCGTCGGACCTCGCCGCATCACCAAGATCGCGAACCATGACGAAGATCGCTTCGGCAAAATCCGACGTCGGTGGGATTCCCGCAGCAAGCTGTGCCCTGCGAGTTAGATGCTGTGAATAATCAGTCCAACTGCCGAAGATGCGTTTTTCTTGGGACGGGTGATCCATAGACCAGATTCCAAGCAACGCACCTGCTGCGTCGCTGCCCCAGCGGAGATCTCCAAGGCCGCGGGTTAGTACGGCAACCGCAGGTGCATCATGCATGTCTTTGAAGGCGCGGGCATAAATCAGGGTGTAGCCCATCTCGCTGATTGCTCCCTGGCGACCCGTCGTGAGACGCACGGCGCGTGCAGCGTCGTAGTCCGCCAAGTCTCGCTCAAGAAGCGCGAACAAGGGTTCAGCAAGTTCTGCGTCGGCCAATCTTCCTGCAGCCCGTGCCACTGCAGAAGCTTCGTGCCTTGCTGGCTGCTGTACAGTGCGCAAAGTCTCTATCCAGTCTACGACTACGTCACGCATACCTAGGCGGTGCGCGGCGTCAAACGGTATTTCGGAATCAGCACTGCTTCTGCCGTATCGGGCAAGAACATCAGCCAGTAAACCAATTCGACGAGGATCGCCACTCTGGGCATTGGCGATCAAGGCCGGCACGAAAGCGTCCTGTCGCGTCGCTGACAGTGCACCTACTAAACGATGATGGGCATCCGAAAGTTGATTGTCATAGCGACCAAGCGCCTGTATCTCGCTGTCTACTGCAATCAGCTGTTCGAAGAGTGTCGTGACGGTCAACGGGCCAATTATTGCCGCCGCCGCAATTAGCCGTTGCACAGGTGTAGATGGGTCGATGGCGGCCTCGGCCACCGGCCCTGTGTCTAGTAGCGGGGCCTCTACAAGATAGTCGCCTACACGATGTGGAAGCGGTAAGTCGGTAGAGATACGGGCGACAAGCCCTTCAGCAACGGCGCTCGGGTATTGAGAGTAGGCTTGCGCAATTGCATGCTCGAAACTCATGTCGTTTGTACCAACTTCGGTAGTCCCAAGCAGTTGCGTGATTCGAGCCTCAGCGTCCGCGGGCCTTCCATCGACGATCCAACCAAGTAAACGCTGCGGATGGATTTCTGCGCTGTTTGCTGCTTCGCGCTCTGCGGCCAGGCGCGTATCAAGTCGCGAGTCCGTCAGGTGCTCAGGGTAGTGTTCTCTGCCTAATTCGTTCCAGGTGGCGTCCGAAGCCGCCATCATGATTTGATTCACATGCCGGTCACCGCCGCGAAACTCCAGAGATGCAACGACGGCAACCACCACTTCTGGATCAGGGTCTGAAACGGCCAACGTTGCGGCAAGCTCCATCCCGTCGAAGCTGCTGTTTCGTGCGATCTCGGACAGGGCGATTTTTCGCTGAGGCGAGGGCAACGCACGCAAACGTCTCTCGCGATCGACCCCGAGAACACCTGGGCGAAAGCGATCAACTGCCCGGAATGTCGCGAACTGAATCTGCTCATTATCATTCGACGCAAGTGGCCAGATGTACTCCGAGAACTCTGGCTTGCCAGATGCGACCATGAAACGCACTGCACGATCGAACACTCCTGATGTGTGCCAGCGGCCGATGAAGCGTAGGACTCGATCGCGCAGGCGCTGCCAAACGGCGTCTGCGCTCCTATCGAGCATTGCTGCAGCGAGAAGCGGATCAATGCCAAGCGTCTCGTCGACGGCGACGGCCACAACACGCTCGCCTTCTGTACTTTCGCGCGAAAGCCGATCGCACACGAACAGAATCGACTCTTCCCAATTTGATCGGTCGAGAACGTTCTCGCGCAGATATCTACGCGCCTCGGCATCGCCCGCAGCCGCCTTCATCATAAGATTTTCGACTTCTGCTGCCGCGTACCATTCCTGAAAAAGTTGGTGCTGGAAGCTAATGGCACCATTGGCACCGGCCATACGGACCAATATGTGTGCGTCGACCAAGCTGTCGATGATGTCTCGGGGGTTCGGTTGAGCGCCGATCTGACCGTCTTCGTAAAGCCTTCGCAAGATCGCTGAGATAGTGCGATTGGCGCTTGCGTCTGAAATAACCGTGCTTTCGCTTCGGTTCGCTTCTACGGCGAGCGCTCCTAGCAAGGTAGTGTGGTGGCCCAGCGTATCTCGGAGTAATCGTTCGACTCTGTCCGGCGCGGTCTCGTTGTGCCGCACAAATATGCCAAGCACAGCTTCCTTCGTTTCGGGGAACGCTTCACCCCGCGGTAAGGTTAACAAGGCCGTCAGGTAGAGAGGGTTGCCAACGAGCTCACGTACGCCGCCAGTACGCCATGCCCGGTCGACAAGTTCTTCGCCCTCCTGCCCACGTACTGCCCGCGCAAGCTCCATCTGCTGATCGTGCGAAAGCGATTCAATCTTTACGATCTGGCCAACAACAGGTAGGGCCTGGCGTCGGGAGCTGATCACAATGCCGAGCTGTGGATAATCACGCTGCAGGGCGGTGAGATCGTTCGTTGCACGCAGTCGAGCTTGAGGCGTCAGCTCGTTCCAACCATCGAGCAGAAGTGCAAGCTGCCCGTGATAGGAAAGCATCATCAGGTGCTGCCGCCTGAAGGCGACGAAGGCGTTACGGCGCAAGATAAAATTGAAAAAGTCTTCCTGCCGATCAGACCATTCGCCCAGCGGCACTAAAAGTGGGATCGGACCATCTTCCGCCCCCATGCATTCTGCTAGCTGCACAAGCGTGGTTGACTTGCCGGTGCCTCCTGAAGCAACCACACCGAGCGGTTCAGCAAGGGCTATCAAACCCGCCACGCTTTGGAGCGTCACGTAACGTACGGTGCTGCCTTCAAGACTAAGTGTTCGCGCAATGGCCCGCGCGGGCCGACCTTGCGCAGCGCCAAACGCTTCGATGTCTCTTTGGGATGCAGTGCGAATCCGCGCCCTGACGGCATAGACTGCGTCTGCACTCGGAAGGTTGAGCCCGCGAAGAAAATCTTCGTCCGCAGCGTCTAGCATGACAGTCGGTATCACTGGACCGAGCTGACGACCACCTGCGATGGCATCGTGGGCGCGCTGGATCGCATCAGTCTTCCACTGATGCAGTAGCGCGACCGTATAGCGAATTTCATCAGAGTCTATGAGCTTTGAGCAGCTCTGGCACAACCATATCCCGTTTGCGCCACTGCTGCGCTCGGCCTGGCTCATGTTAGGGTCATAGCGTTTACCCCCTACGGCGGCGGCAGCGATGTGCGCGCCGACACCGACGTTAACGCTACGCGCCTCATCGATCGCTGGGCCAGAGGTCGAGCCCACGCAAGTTGGGTTCGAACAGTGATACCCCACCCGCGCGGCGAGAGTACGAATGGTTTTGGTCGAGAAATCATCGCGCACGGACATTCGAGATTAGGGCACCAAATTTTCCATATCGACCAAGATTAACACTCGTTCACTCGTCGTGGGATTTTAGCGCGAGCTTGGGTCGTATGGCTGCTTTCCCAATCAACGACGGAATGTCTGCTCATGGCTGCAAAAGCGAGGGCTTGGCAGGGACATATCGAAAGTCGCCTATGGTTCGCTATGTGCCTCCCAGCTTTTTCTAGTTGGTCACTTGCAGGGCTAAGTTGTCAACGACCCTATCCCTTGCTACGGCGAAGACCTTCGCTGCGCGGGTATGTAAACTCATTCTCGACAAAGGTTATGTCGGTATTAAATGAAATCAACAGTAGATGGGGCCGCGGTACTCTGCGAGTGGCAAGTGTTCCATTAAGTCCCTAGTGGGCCATGCGGCGAAGCCTCATGAGCCAGAGTTACGGGACGAAGCTCGATCGTTTATGGCAAGTCCCCAGCTAGAAGCATTAGTGGCGGATTAGCCGGTCATTTGAAGCAAATCATCAGGATCATTAAGTGACTATGGCAAAGCTTGCTGCTTGATCTTCTGATCGATATGTTGATAAAGGTCGGAATAGTGTTCTGGGGGACTAATCATTAGAAGGATAAGTCAAGGACCCACCGAGCTCGAGCGTTAACCAGTCCTCAACAGGGGAATCGAGGTAAAGATTAATCGCCTGCCTCGCTACCTTTGCGGCTTGCTGTAATACCATCGCGACCTCATTAGGTCGTTTACTGGATATTTTTCCACGATGAACGGCGGCGGATCCATGGTCATATGCTTTTTTCATCATGCGATAAGTAGCAACGCGCTCTTCGAGCGATCCACCCATCACCAGTGATGCCCGAATGGACAAGCGATGAGAGAGTTCGCCACTGTCATTGTCCAAGAAAATAGATTCTAGACATGTACGCAAAAGCACCGCTGCCTCAGAGATATCCTTGCAGGCATAAAACTCATTAAGCTTACTTAAAGGCAACCTTACTCTATTCCTTTGGGCTTCATTCATTGCATAGAGTTTATCTAGTAATGATTCAGCACTATTAGCATCTTCATCGACTATTGTGGAAACTTCAGGCATTACTCGAAAGGAATGATACTCCCACACAGCCGACCCGAAGCATGGCACGTCATCCGCAGCGACTATAGAAGTGGCTACTTTCTGTACAGCGACAGAGCCACTACCGCCTAGAGCTAAACAACCCAGCACATCATCTAATAACTCCAATCGCCCATTTACTATTGGGTGTGGTTCACCATCCTTCTCCTCTCCAATCATAAGTGGATGCCGAAACGGAATGACCAAAGCCGCCGAATACTGTGGAGTTAAAGCATTGGCATCCAAAGAATCGCTTAAGGCAACCTGCAAGGATAGGTTGGGCAGATTATAAATACTCATGAGAGCTCCATAATTACCGACATTTAGCGTCCGTTCTATTTCAATCCCTGCCAATAGCGCTATCCCGTATGCTTGGAATGACGACTCCTTTAAATAAGTCTTTAACTGATTCTCAAATGGCCCATAATAGCTGGCCTTGATGCAAGACAAAATCCACGCCGCTACTTTTCCTGACGTAACAGAGTTTCTAGAGGAGCCGATAACCTGATAGCCAGACAAAAGCTTTTTGAGGCTCTCATCCTCTTCAATCAGATATAAAATATCTGACCTCAACCGATCCCCTTCTTTTTCAGCCTGAGAAAATGATACTTCAGGATACGCATCATTGGGACGAGTACGATAGAGCCAGTAGATATGTTGTCCTATACGCTCATCCATAGAAACTCATCCAATATTTGATGCTTGTAGCATAATTAGTTTGAGTGCTCAGATCTACTGATTTGCCCGGTAAAAGTCGAACATGCTGCGTCTACGCGGCCGGCACATTTTTAGCAGATCTTGATCTCTTTGCATTTCGCATGAAAATAATTCGATGCAAAGCATAGGACTGTGCCTGTTAAAGCTCCATCTATGGCGATTATTTTTTCTAAATGATTCTCGGCTGGGCTCGCAAATTCTATGTAATTTAAACACTGCTGAAAATTTTCTATATCCATGAATCCATCCAACTCTTATAAATCGCTGATTTGCATGTGAACCGCGAAATCCTACCACTTGCTTAGGGAGCCTGTAGCATACGTCCCAAGGCTTGAGCCAAGCACCGGAACCTAAATCTGATGCGTTCTGTAATTAGTTGATTCTTCTTAGCACGCCCTCGCGGCTGCGCGCTCCTGCTGTTGTGCCTGGATAACGGCGATTTCAAAGGCGATCTAGCCATTCTTCTGACACAGATAGGCGAGGCGGCCCGCGATGCAGGCACAGCATTGGTCATTTTCAACGACGAACTTCATTACGTCGCAGAGGTAGAGATGACCGTCCGCTTCTGGCCGATTGCTGCCTTTCGCGAAGGGTAGTGAATGGGCCCACTCAGCTCTGCTTCGAAGCCCAATGGGGGCTCCAACGCTAATCACGACAAAGCAGCAATCAATCTTTCAACAAGCCATTCGCAATTGTCCCCGAAAAAACTGCCTCAACCGGCCCAATAAGAAACACCGGCCCCACGCCATCCCATTGAACCGTGACACTCCCACCATCACATTCAACCTCAACAGTATCGTCCAACAACCCTCGACGAATCCCGTTAACCGCAGCACCACAAGAGCACGAACCTGAACCCAGCGGAATACCGCCCCAGCGCTCCCAAATGCGCAGTCGAATATGCTTGCGGTCAATGATCTGGACGAAATGCACATTCGTCCTGAGCGGAAACAGCGGGTGGGTTTCAAGGGTGGGTCCGATGGCCGCAATATCAATCGCTGTCAGGTCATCCACAAAGTAGGTGCAGTGCGGATTGCCCATGCTGCACGCACTCGGGCCGCCATCAAGGGGCAGAACCAACGTATCCATTTCATGAGCCAGAGGAACATCCGACCAGCCGAACAGCGGCTGCCCCATGCTGACGGAAATGTTGCCGTTGGAGGTTCGTTGGCAAGTGAGCAGCCCCCGGTTGGTGCGGAGCGTTATCGACGTCGAATTCGATTCGCGCATCAGCCTGTCCGCAGCACCCCGCGTTGCGCTGCCACACACATCCAGCGTGGAGCCATCGGTGTTCCAGAACATCAATCGCGCATCGGCGTCTTCGCAATCGAGCACCACGGCGAGTTGATTGAAACCGACTCCACGGTGGCGATCCCCCATTCGCCGAACCAGGGCGCTTGTCACTGGATTGGCCGAGTTTCGCGCGTCCACGACCACGAAGTCGTCGCCATTGGCGTGCATCTTATGGAAACTCAGCGGCATAGACAGATCTCTGTGGTGAATGGCCGTTTGCAGGCGATCTAGCCCCATTCGCAGTGCTTTTGCAAGTTGTGTGAGGGTAAGCGAAAGCTACCCGCCAGCCCCGAATTCCAGACACAAAAAAGCCCACTGACCGTCACCGGTTCAGTGGGCTTTTTGACTGGGTTTCTGGTTACAGAGCCATATCAGTTGCAGCGTTTGCCTTCGGCGCTTTTGGCGCTTCAGCCGGGGCAGCTGCCGGGGCCGCTACCTGACCGATCGCCGGTGGCGGGGTCAGTTGCAGGACCTTGGCGGTGTAAGCCCACTCTTGTGCAACCTTCTCAGGGCTGCCATTCAGCTGAGTGCCGTAGCTCGGCACGATCTGGTGCAGTTTTTCCTGCCAGGCCGGCGAAGCGACCTTGTCCTTGAACACTTTCTGCAGCACGGTCAGCATGATCGGCGCAGCGGTCGAGGCACCTGGCGATGCGCCCAGCAGGCCGGCGATGGTGCCGTCAGCGGAAGCAACGATTTCGGTGCCCAGTTTCAGCACGCCACCGGCGGCTTCATCACGCTTGATGATTTGCACGCGCTGGCCGGCTTGCCACAGGCGCCAGTCTTCAGCCTTGGCGTTCGGGAAGTATTCTTTCAGGGCGTTGAGGCGGTCTTCGTCAGACAGCATCAGCTGACCGGCAAGGTACTCGACCAGCGGGTATTCCTTGATGCCGACCTTGGTCATCGGCCACACGTTGTGCGTGGTGGTGGTGGTCAGCAGGTCCAGGTACGAGCCTTCTTTGAGGAACTTGGTGCTGAAGGTCGCGAATGGGCCAAACAGGATCACGCGCTTGCCGTCCAGGACACGGGTGTCCAGGTGCGGAACCGACATCGGCGGTGCGCCAACGGAGGCTTTGCCGTAGGCCTTGGCCAGGTGTTGCTCGGCGATGGTCGGGTTTTCGGTGACGAGGAACGAGCCGCCGACCGGGAAGCCTGCGTATTCCTTGGCTTCAGGAATGCCGGACTTCTGCAGCAGGTGCAGGGCACCGCCGCCCGCGCCGATGAACACGAACTTGGCGTCGGTTTCGGACTTGCTGCCGTCTTTCAGGTTTTTGTAGCTGACGCGCCAGGTGCCGTCTTCGTTCTTGGTGATGTCTTGCACTTCGCTAGACAGTTTCAAGTCGAATTTCGGGGTGGTTTGCAGGTGCGCAACGAACTGGCGGGTGATCTCGCCGAAGTTCACGTCGGTGCCGATCGGGGACCAGGTGGCCGCGATTTTCTGGTTCGGGTCGCGCCCTTCCATCATCAGCGGAACCCACTTGGCGATTTGCGCCGGGTCTTCCGAGTACTGCATGCCGGCGAACAGCGGGCTCGCTTGCAGGGCTTCGTAGCGCTTTTTCAGGAACTTGATGTTGTCATCGCCCCACACAAAGCTCATGTGCGGTGTGGAGTTGATGAACGAACGCGGGTTTTTCAGCACGCCTTGCTGAACCTGCCAGGCCCAGAACTGACGGGAGATCTGGAACGCTTCGTTGATTTCAACGGCTTTCGGGATCGAGACATTGCCCTTGTCGTCTTCCGGGGTGTAGTTCAACTCGGCCAGGGCGGAGTGACCGGTACCGGCGTTGTTCCAGCCGTTGGAGCTTTCCAGGGCGACGCCGTCGAGGCGCTCGATCATTTCCATCGAGGTGCCAGGTTCCAGCTCATTGAGCCAGACACCCAGGGTCGCGCTCATGATGCCGCCGCCGATCAGCAGGACATCGACTTTCTTTGCCTCTGACCCGTGAACGGTTGTGATCCCCATCGACAAAGCCAGCCCCAGCAGGGCCGTGTTCATTTTCTTAAACATCTTGTAGCACCTTTGATAAAACGTCATCCGCCCTTCCATCCTCACAACGAAACCCTTGTTTCACACGGCATTCAGGCAAATGTCGTGGGGGCTCGTACATGAGATCCGGAGGGTGGGCACACAAGGCCGACGTGATCCATCGACCTCAGTTTATATGTCCCTACTGAACTGACTTTTTATCTTTATTGGCTTCAGCTACTTGAGCGACAGTGATTCTGTTGGCGCGTCTCGAGAACACGCAAACTGAATAGGTCAAACCAAGTTGAGGTGAAGAATATCACGCCGGAGCAAACCCGCGCGTCTGTTCCCGACCTGATAGTCCGAACACGCGCGTCGGGGCCACTATACTCAACCTGTTTTTTCGATGAGCCGGTGAGGAGCAGTCATGAGTATTAAAGACGATCTGCGCAAATATTCCTCTCAAGTGGTCGATGGCGTGGAGCGTGCGCCCGGTCGCGCGATGCTGCGGGCAGTGGGTTTCACCGACGAGGACTTCAAGAAGCCGCAGATCGGAATCGCCTCAACGTGGGCGATGGTCACGCCCTGCAACATGCACATCGACAAACTGGCGATCGAGGCCGAGAAAGGCGCGAATGCCGCCGGGGCCAAGGGCGTCATTTTCAACACCATCACCATTTCCGACGGCATCGCCAACGGCACAGAAGGCATGAAGTATTCGCTGGTGTCACGCGAGGTGATTGCCGATTCCATCGAGGTCGTGGCCGGTTGCGAAGGCTTCGACGGCCTGGTGACCGTGGGCGGTTGCGACAAGAACATGCCGGGCTGCCTGATCGGCATGGCGCGGCTGAACCGCCCTTCCATCTTCGTCTATGGCGGGACGATTCGGCCCGGTGCCGGCCACACCGACATCATTTCCGTGTTCGAAGCCGTGGGCCAGAATGCCCGTGGCGACATCAACGAAATCCAGGTCAAGCAGATCGAGGAAGTGGCGATTCCCGGCCCCGGCTCCTGCGGCGGAATGTACACGGCCAACACCATGGCCTCGGCCATTGAAGCACTGGGCATGAGCCTGCCCGGTTCCAGCTCTCAGGACGCCGTCGGCAGCGACAAGGCTTCGGACAGTTTCCGCGCCGGCCAGCAGGTCATGGAGTTGTTGAAGCTGGACCTCAAACCTCGCGACATCATGACCCGCAAAGCCTTCGAAAATGCGATCCGCGTGGTCATCGCCCTCGCCGGCTCGACCAACGCGGTGCTGCACCTGTTGGCCATGGCGCATGCGGTGGATGTCGAGTTGACGCTGGATGATTTCGTCGAGCTGGGCAAGGTCTCGCCGGTGGTGGCCGACCTGCGCCCCAGCGGCAAATACATGATGAGCGAACTGGTCGCCATCGGCGGCATTCAACCGCTGATGAAGCGCATGCTCGCGGCCGGCATGCTGCATGGCGATGCGATGACGGTGACCGGCAAGACCCTCGCGGAAAACCTCGAAAACGTGGCGGATTATCCGGAAGGCCAGGACGTGATTCTGCCCTTCGACCAGCCGGTGAAAAAGGACTCGCACCTGGTGGTGCTGCGCGGCAACCTTTCGCCCACTGGCGCGGTGGCCAAGATCACGGGCAAGGAAGGCCTGCGTTTTGAAGGTACGGCGCGGGTTTATCACGGCGAAGAAGGCGCGCTGGCCGGGATTCTCAACGGTGAAGTGAAAGCGGGCGACGTGATCGTGATTCGCTACGAAGGGCCCAAGGGCGGCCCGGGCATGCGCGAAATGCTCTCGCCGACGTCGGCGGTCATGGGCAAGGGGTTGGGCAAGGATGTTGCGTTGATTACCGACGGCCGCTTTTCCGGTGGTTCCCATGGTTTTGTGGTGGGGCATATTACGCCGGAAGCCTTTGATGGCGGGCCGATTGCGTTGATCGAAGATGGCGACAAAATCACCATCGATGCCGAAACCCGGCAGATCACGGTCGACGTTTCCGATGCCGAACTGGCCGAGCGCAAAACCCGCTGGGTGCGGCCTGAGTCCAGGTACAAACGCGGGGTGTTGGCGAAGTATGCGAAGACGGTGTCCAGCGCCTCCGAGGGTGCCGTCACCGATAAATACCTTTAATGCTTTGATTCTGCCTCGTTTGAGCGATTGCCATCGCGAGCAGGCTCGCTCCCACAGTTGATCTTCGCGTTGACGCAATCAATGTGGGAGCGAGCCTGCTCGCGATGGGGTCCGGTCTGGCAACATCAATGTTGAATGGATATCACAGCCGAAACCGGTCCACCGACTGCGACAATTTTCCCGCCAGCGCTGACAGGTCATCCGTCGTCGATGCCGTCTGGCCGATCACCTTGCTGTTGCCTTCGGACATGCCGGCAATCATCTCCACCTGATGCGCGATTTCATTGCTGGCCAGGCTCTGCTCGCCAATCGTGCGGGAGATGTCATTCACCAGTTGCGTGGTGTTCAGCGTGGCCTCGAGAATTTCGCGGATGGCGCGCTCGACGTCGGCGGTCACGGCCATGCCTTTGTCGACCTGCGCGACGCCCGCCTCCATGCTGGTGACCGCTTCGCGGGTGCTTTGCTGGATGCGTGAAACCATCGCGGCAATTTCCTGGGTCGAGGCGCTGGTGCGGCCCGCCAGGCTACGGACCTCGTCGGCCACCACCGCAAAGCCACGGCCCTGCTCACCGGCGCGAGCCGCCTCGATGGCGGCGTTGAGCGCCAGCAGGTTGGTTTGATCGGCAATGCCCTTGATCACCTGAATGATGCTGAATATCGCCTCGGACTCCTTGTCCAGTGTGCGGATGACCTGCGCCGATTGCTGTGCTGAACGCGCGATCCCGTCCATGTCATTGACCACCTGATGGATCACCCGACCGCCATCCTTGGCCAGCGCCTCGGCCTGGTTGGCCATGTTCAGCGCACGCTCGGCGTGGCGGGTGATTTCTTCGATGCTTGCGGTCATCTCACTGGCGGCGGCCGCCATGGTGCTGGCGGCGGCGCTTTGTTGCTGGCTGCTGCCGGCCACTTCGTGACAACCGTTGCTCAATTGCTCGCTCATGCCGCTGACGCCGTGGGCGTTGCTGCGCACGACTTCGATCATGCCGCGCAAATCGCGCTGCATGGTCGCGAGGCTGCGAATCAGTGCGCTGGCTTCGTCCTTATGGGTGGGTTCGACAATCGGCTCGCTCAGGTTGCCATGGGCGATGCTCTCGGCAATGCGGCTGGCGGTCCGCAACGGCCCCATGATGCTCAAGATCACCCAGCGGCCCTGAACGATCAGCAGCAACAGGCTGGCGATCAGTACGATACCGAGCGTGAGGTTGGCGTTGTCGATGGCGTGCTGTGTGCCCGTGCTGGTCTGTTGGGTGTTGGTCTCGATCAGCTCGCTGAGGGCGGCCATCTGGTCTTCCAGTTGGCTGAACGTCGCGTTGAAAGAGCCCAGTTCCTTTTGCGCGGCATCCGGATTTTCCAGCGCCAGCCCGACGATACGTTCGGCGGCACTGATGTAGGTATCGAGGCTGGGTTTGATCTTGTTCAAGCCAGCCTTGATGGTGTCGTTGACCGGCAGCTTGAGGTTGTCGCCGAGCATTTCACGAAAGTGTGACGCGTGTTCCTCGATGGAACTGCGCACCTCGGCTTTGCTGCTGGTGCTTTTGCCCAGCCCGACGACCATCGCCGACAGCACATCCGCGCGTAACGCGTCGTGCATCATGTCGGCTTCGAGGTGATTGCGCAGCGCGGCCATGCTGACCTCGTTGTCATTCACTGCGGTCGCCATTTGCGAATTTCCCAGGTAACTGACCAAGCTCATGATCAAGGCCGTGAGCAGACCGGTGCCAATCAGCAGGATCAAACGTAATTTTATCGACACTCTGTGGTCCCCTGTCAGTTGGGTAGAGCCATGCGCGGATGGCTTCTGAACAGGTTATCGACTGCGTCACAGCGCAATTGAAGGCTATTTGCGTTCACGCGCTTTTTTACGACATGCGGTAATTCCCCCTGGCCATGTTCGTTTTTTTCTCAGCGCATGCTAGGTTGTACGACGACTGATGAATGATCTTTATGCTCATCACTCGATCACCCACAACAACAAGGAAACACCCATGAAAAAAGCGAAATTGCTGGTTGGATTTCTGTGCCTGTTCAGTGGCTATGTCGCGGCCGCCCCGGCCGCCGCTGAAAAAGACGTGGCCCAGGCTGTCGACCACCTGACCCAGGCCATGCTGAAAAAGAACATTTCCGAACTGAACGCTCTGACCGCCGAAAACCTGACCTACGGGCATTCCAGCGGGAAAATCCAGAACAAACAGGAATACATCGCCGACATCGAAACCGGTCGAAGCGCCTTCAAGACCCTCGAAATGCAAAACCAGACCATCACCCTGTCCGGTGACGTGGCGTTGGTTCGCAACCATTTCTCGGCACAGGCGTTGAAAGGCACTGAAGTGATTCCGACCGAAATCGAGAACTTCCAGATCTGGCAGAAGCAGAAAGGCCACTGGCTGCTGGTCGGGCGTCAGGCGTTCAAGTTCTGATTTCCGTGTAACCGCTGTAGGAGCGGGCTTGCTCGCGAGGATTGATGAGCGACGCGTTTTTTCAGGAAATACGCGTAATCGTTGACGTCCATCGCGAGCGGGCTCGCTCCTACAGGGGTCCGTAAACGACCGTTGATCTGCGAATTTGGCGTGCACCCGATAAAAACATATTTTTATGCTTAAATTGATATTGTCGAACAATCCCACTTCCCGAGGGTGCCGTCATGAATATCAAGATCCTGGCTTTAATGTTGTTGGCGTTCTGTGCTCAACCGGTCTGGAGTCAGACGCCGCCCGCCTCAACGGCTGCGCTTGATAGCGCTGCATTGACCACACGCCTGGCCTTGCGCGACCTGTGGGTCGAGCATGTTTTCTGGATCAGAAACTACGCCATCGCCAACCAGTCCGCCGACAAGCAGCAAGCCAAAGTCGCCGCCGATCAGGTGGTCGACAACGCCACCAAAATCGCCAATAGCATCGCCCCGCTCTACGGTCAGCCCGCTGCCGATCAGTTGCTCAAATTGCTGGCCGGCCACTGGGGCGCGGTCAAGCACTACAGCGATGCAACGGTCGCCAAAGACAGCAAAGGCAAGCAAGCCGCAGTCGCGGACCTGACCAGCAATGCCAAGGCGATTGCCGCCTTCCTGGCCAAAGCCAACCCCAACTTGCCTGAAGCCACGCTGGTTGCCATGCTCGGTGCTCACGGGGGCCATCATGTCGCGCAGATCGATGAACTCGCCGCACACGATTACCCGGGCGAAGCGCGGACCTGGCACATGATGCGCGGCCATATCCTGGCGCTGGCCGACGCGCTGACGGCGGCACTGGTCAAGCAGTTCCCGGACAAGTTCTGACGTCGGGCGAGGACACACCATGCTGGAAGGACTGGGCCGGACACAGCAAGACCTGCTCAATGCGCTGCTGCACCATGCGAGCGGCATGAGCATTGACGAGTTGGCCGAACAACTGGCCGTCACGCGCACTGCGATTCGCCAGCATCTGGCGGCGCTTGAGCGTGACGGCCTGGTGTTGCGGGGCGAAACCCGGCCGACGGGCCGGCGCCCAGAGCAACTGTACCGGCTCACCGACCATGCCAAGGAGCAGTTTCCTCGCCAGTATCAGATGCTGGCGAGTGTGCTGATTGATGAAGTGGCCGGCATCATCGGTCCCGAGGCGCTGGCCACGCTGATGCGCAGCATGGGCCGAAAACTGGCGCTGGATCGTGAATCGCAGGTGGTCGACGAAGCCAGGATCGTGCAGCACATGAACCAGGCGGGATACCAGTCGGAGGTGTTCTTTCGCTCCAGCGGTGCCCCGGAAATCGTCGCGCACAACTGCGTTTTTCACCGACTCGCAGAGGCCCATCCGGTGGTCTGTGAACTGGACCTGGCCTTGATCGGCGCGCTGGGCGGTGCAGAAGTTGACCACACGGAATGCATGGTGCGCGGCGGTAACGTCTGCCGGTTCAAGCTTCGACCAAGCGCAGAAACGGCCACCGGGCCCGATAACGTGCGGCCTTCTGAGCAAACTGATCCGGTTGATGATTGAGCCGTCTTCAACATCGCCCAGATCGCAAGACGCGTACACCTCGCCGCCCCCCCGATCCAGGTCGAGGCAGCGTTGGCCGAATGGCATCCGGCGAAGTCAGAGATTGCAGTGGCGATCATCTCAAAGGTAATATTGAGAACGATTCACACTAACATCTGGAAAGCCAACCGGTGCAAGTTCCTCCGACCAGCAAGCTGGGCTTCTTTTTCAGCGACCATCATCGCTGGCTGCTGCAGCATATCCAGCGGCGCCTGCGCAATCACGCGGACGCCGAGGACACCGCCGCCGATACGTTTTGCCAGATGCTGTTAGCCCGGGTAGACCCCGACAGCATCGAACAACCTCGCGCGTACCTGTCGACCATTGCCCGACGACTGATCTTTGACCGTCATCGCCGGCGCAAGCTGGAACTGGCCTACCTCGAACGCCTGTCCACGCTGCCTGAATCGTTCGCTCCCTCCCCTGAAGAACAGTTGCAACTGATCGAAGCCCTGGTCGCGATCGACCGGGCGCTCGACGGTTTGCCACTGCTCGTCAAAGCCACGTTCCTCTACAGCCAGCTGGACGGTCTGAGCTACGTGGCGATTGCTCACAAAATGGGACTTTCGGAGCGCACGGTCAGCCGCTACATGAAACAGGCATTGCGTCAGTGCTACCTGAGCGAGTTGGCGCCATGAGCAAGCCGCGCCTTGACCCGGTCAGCGAGCAGGCCATCGACTGGATGGTGAGCCTTCGTGCCGGCAAGCCCGATGCCGCACTGCAAGAACGGTTCAACGCATGGCTGGCGATGGACCCCGCACACGCCCGTGCCTGGGCCACCTTGCAGGAACGTCTTGGCGGTTCCTTCAACACGATTCGTGCCCTGGATCGGCGCCTGCCCGGTCAGGCCAACGAAGCGCGGCAACTGCTGTTGCAGCCCCACGGTTCACGCCGCGATGCGCTCCGCGTGATCGCGGGCCTGGGCCTGCTGGGCGGCGGCGCGTGGCTCGGCATTCGCAGCCCGCTGGGTGACTCGCTGCTGGCGGACCTGCACACCGGCCGTGGCCAGCGTCAGGATTTCACGCTGGCCGACGGCAGCCGCCTGAGTCTGAACGCGAACAGCGCGGTGGACCTGCGCTTCGATGACAAGCAAAGGCTGGTGATTCTGCGCAATGGCGAGCTGGTGATTCAGGTGGCGGCCGACCCCCTGCGTCCGCTGCGGGTGCGCACCGCTCAAGGTGAAATACGAGCACTGGGCACCCGTTTCCTGGTGGCTCAGGAACAAGACGCGACTCGCGTTGTGGTGCTGCAGCACTCCATCGAAGCCCGTCTGTTCGACGGCACGACACTCGATCTGCAGGAAGGTCAATCGGCCTTGCTGTATGCAGGGAACATTGCACCGGTGGCCGGTGATCAGCGTCATCGCGCCGATTGGCTCAGCGGGCGATTGAATGTGCTGGACGATCCCCTGGAACACGTCGTCGATGCGCTACGCCCATACAGCCGGGGTTTTGTCCGCGTGGCTCCCGAGGTTCGCGGCTTGCGCGTCCAGGGCGTATTCCCGTTGAACGATCCGGATCGGGTGTTCACGGCACTGGCGGAAACCCTGCCGATTCGCGTGGATCGCTACAGCCCATGGTTGACGCTGATACGTGCGAAATAGTCCTGCTGATAAATTTTTTTGAAAATAACTCTCATTCGTGTCCGGTTTTCATTTCTCGTCCCACCTATCTCCTGACACTTCCACATTTTCAGGAGAACGCTGTGTTCAACCCGTGGCCCCATGCCCTTTCCGCCGCTGTCGCCCTGGCAACCCTGGCAAGCCCTGCCCTGTCGCAGGCGCAAGACCTGATGTTCAACCTGCCGGCCGGCCCACTCGCCAGCACGCTGAATGCCATCGCCAGCCAGAGCGGCCATATCGTTTCATTGGAGCCTTCGCTGGTGCAGGGCAAACAAGCGCCGGCGGTGGTCGGCCAGATGCCTGCGGAACAGGCGATGCAAAAGGCCTTGGCGGGCAGCGGCCTGCAATTGCGAGTGACCGGGCAAGGTAACTTCAGCGTCGAGCCAGCCCCGGACAACAGCGCAGCGTTGCAGCTGGGCGTGACCAACATCGTCGAACGCAGCACCGACGCCACCACCGAAGGCTCAGGCTCCTACGCTGCGCGTGCGGTGACCATCGGCAAGGGCACCCACACCCTCAAGGAAATCCCGCAGTCGGTCACGGTGATGACCCGCAAGCAAATGGACGATCAGGATATCGTCGATCTCAAGGACGCGGCCAACAAGACCACCGGCCTGGTCGGCGCCCAAGGCGTCGGCAGAGGCCTGATCCTGAGCTCGCGCGGTTTCCAGATCGATGACTGGCAATACGACGGCGTGCCGATCCCGCGCAACTATTACGCGCTGGGCAACTGGGCCACGCAGGACCTGATTTTCTTCGATCGCATGGAAGTGCTACGTGGCGCGTCCGGCCTGCTGCAAGGCACCGGCAGCCCTGGCGGCGCGGTCAACCTGGTGCGCAAACGCGGCCAGGCCGCACCGACAGTGACCCTCACCGGCAAGGCTGGCTCATGGGACCACTACGGTCTGCAACTGGACGCCGGCGGTCCGCTGAACCAGGACGGCACCGTGCGCGGACGCTTCATTGCCGACCAGGACGACAGCCACTCGTTCGTCGATTCCGAATGGTACAAGACCACCTCGCTGTACGGCGCGCTGGACGTCGACCTGCGTGAAGACACCACCCTGGGTCTGGCGGTCAGCCAGTCCGACGGCGAATCGCGCTCGAACGTGCGCGGCTTCCCGCGCTACTCCAACGGTAAACCCATCGACCTGCCGCGCAGCACGTACACCGGGGCGAAGTGGAACCATTCGGACATCGATGTCACCACGCTCTACACCGACCTGGAACACCGTTTCAACGACGACTGGGCCTTCAAGGTCGGCGCCGTGCGCATGACTGAAACCAATAAAGCGAAAAACCAACGGGTGCAATCCAGTGGCAACGGCATCAATGCCGATGGCAGCGGCGTGCAGTACGCAGACTTCGTGACGGACATGGACTCCACCAAAGTTGCTCTGGACATGAACCTCAACGGCAAATTCGAAGCCTTGTCCATGCAGCAGGAAATCATGGTGGGCGGTAACTACTCCAAGTACACCTCGGATGACAAATACGCTCGGACCTTCAATAACAGTGCCGACACCATCTTCGACATTGATCACAACCGTCCCGAAATCAGCTACGACGGTTTGCTCAATAGCCCCGGTGGCCGTGGGACACCGAGCAAATATGACATCCGCCAAAAAGGCCTGTACGGCAGCTGGCGGGTCAAGCCGATTGATCCGCTGACCCTGGTGCTCGGCTCACGGGTCAGTTGGTACGACTACAGCTATCAAGCGTGGAGCCAGGACGCGACCAGCATTACCGCCGATCCTGAAAGCACCAGCAACGAAAACGGTGAAGTTACCCCCTTCGCCGGTATCGTCTATGACTTGAGCCGCGAATGGGCGGTCTATGCCAGCTACACCGACGTGTTCACACCGCAAACCGAACGCAGTACAAGCGGCTCGGTAGTCAAACCGATTATCGGTACGAACTACGAATTGGGTCTCAAGGGCGAGTTGATGGAGGGCCGGGTCAATACGTCCCTGGCTTTGTTCCGTTATGACCAGGAAAACCGTGCCACGCTCGATATGGACGGTGGGCAAAACTGCGACGGTTGGTACTGCTCGAAGGCATCCGGCAAAGTACGCAGCCAGGGTCTCGACGCCGAAATCAGCGGCGAAGTGCTGGACGGTCTGCAACTGTTCGCTGGCTATACCTACAACACCACCAAGTACCTCAAGGACCCGGACAACGAAGGCAAAGTCTTCAGTTGGTGGACGCCGAAACACATGCTGCGCGTCTGGGGCAACTACCAGTTGGGTGGCGACTGGAGCCGTGTGAGTACCGGCCTGGGCTTCACGACCCAAAGCCATACGCTGGGTTACGACCACGTCGTCAACGTACCGGGTTACACCGTTTGGAATGCCCGTGTCGGCTACCAGCTCTCCTCGGAGATCGAGCTGGCGATGAACGCCAACAACCTGTTCGACAAGACTTACTACACGGCGGCCTACAACCAGATCAATGGCAACAACAACTACGGTGAACCACGCAACGTGATGTTCAGCGTGAAATACACGCCGGAGTTCTAGCGCCACCGTTCGACCATCAACGCCCTCCTTCCGGCTGCTGTCGCAGGGAGGGCCGTTTCAGGGTCATTCAATTTCCAACGGTATCGCAAACGTTCTTTTATTATTCTGCATCGCGACAAACGTCTTGAACTGCTTGATGTTCCCGAAGAAAAACAACTCTCTGGTTAATTGTTCGTACTCACTCATGTCACGCACATTCAACACCAGTAAAAAATCAAAATCCCCCGTCACATAATAAACCTGCTGAACTTGCGGACAACTCACAAAGCGCCGCTTTATCTCATCCAGCAAATCAAGTCTTTCATTCTCTAGTTTAACTTCGACGATAACGGTAATCGGTCGGCCGACCGCTGCCGGGTCGACAATACTCACGTTATATCTGATCACTCCCGCCGCTTCGAGGGCGGCGATTCTTCTATTGACTGCCGAGGGAGACAGATTCACGCCCTCAGCCAGTTCCCGCTGGGAAATCCGGTTGTTTTCCTGAAGGAAGTTGAGAATTTTTCGGTCATAGGCATCTAGCTGCATAGGGGAACTCCTTCACCTGGGGCCCAGCCATTACAGCAGAAAAGGCACCTGGACGCTCATTCGTTGCGCACAAACCCTTGTACCAACGCACCAGGCCTGAGCGCCGCGCAACAAAGTGCTGAAAACGCAACGATGGTGCGTTTGATGCCGCGATTTTCGAGCAATCGTGCGCCCCCTGAGCATTAGCATCGTTTTATCCCACCTGCTTGTCAGGCAAGGGCTGCGCTCCCACCCGCCGAAAACAATAAAAACGGAGAAAGCATGACTAACGCCATCTCACCCCCAATCGCAGCTTTTAGTTTGGTACTGCCCCACCACTTAACCGATGGGAGTTTCACGATGAACAGTACTCAAGAAAGTCGAGTTGACCGCCGCATCATTTCAAAGGCCGGTCGTTTTCTTATCGTTGGCGCAGCCAGTATTATTTTCAGCCTTGGCATTACCGGCGCAGCGAGTGCAGCCAGCCTGGCAGAGATAAACAGTCGCGGCACACTTAACGTTGCAACCGAAGACAGTTATTACCCTTTCGAATTTATAAAGGACGGTGAGTCCGAAGGTTTCCATAAGGACGTTATCGCGGAGCTGCGCAAGTACGCTCAATTCAAAGTGAATCAGGACATCATGCCCTGGACCGGCCTGCTGGCGGGTATCACCTCAGGGAAGTACGACGCCGCCATCACCGGCGCCGGTGTTACGGAGGAACGCCTGGGCGCCTTTGACTTCGTGGCACCGGTCGCGCCTGAGGTCTCGCATTACATCAAGCGCGCAAACGATGACCGCATCAAAAGCATCTCGGACCTTTCCGGGTTGATCGTCGGCGTGCAGGCCGGTGGTGCGCAACTGGCCCGATTGACGCAGCTGGATGCAAAGCTCAAAGCCTCCGGCGGTTCCATTGGCAAGATCGTTCAGTACCAATCCTACCCGGAGGCGTATGCCGACCTGGCGAATCACCGGCTCGACTACGTTGTGAACTCGATCGTGCCCGCCAACATGCTGGTGAAGGAACGTCCACAGGCGTTTGCCGTTGGCGAGGCCACTTCAAGCATGGGCTACATCGCGTGGCCAGTGGCCAAGGGGAACAAGGAGCTCCTCGATTACCTGAGTGGTTTTGTGAACCACTTGCGTGACACCGGCAAGCTCGCCGAACTGCAGAAAAAATGGCTCGGACAATCGTTCGATGACCTGCCCCGCGAACCGATTACTTCTGCGCCACAGTTCACTCAACTGACCGCGAAATAACCTGAGAGCCGCCATCGTTGATGCAAGAAGTGTCAGCGATGGTCAGGTCAGTGGATCGTTCTTTTGACCCGGCAGGTAGCCGACGGCCAAAAGACTTGTTCGAAGGATGTTTTCAATGCAAAGCAGTGACTGGATCACGCTTGTGTACGCGGCCTGGACGACCATTTGGGTGTCCGGCATTTCTATCGTGCTCGGCATCATTCTGGGGCTGGTTGTTGCCGTGTTGCGGGCGGCAAAAATCCCGGTCTTGAGCCAGGCCCTCGCGGTCTATGTCAGTTTGATCAGAGCGACACCGATGGTCACGCTGGTGCTGTTTCTGTTTGTGATTGCGCCCTCCATCGGCTGGGAAGTCGACGCCCGAGTGGTGGCCATTGCGGCCATGACCGTCAACACCACGGCGTTCAACGCCGAGATCTGGCGCAGTGCCCTGACCAGTTTCTCGCGCGAACAACTGGAAGCGGCAAAAGCCGCCGGCATGACCACGGGGCTGACACTTCGCCGCATCATGCTCCCGCAGATGTTGACCACCAGCCTTCCCGGGCTTGTGAATGAAATGTCCTTGTTGGTCAAAAGCAGTCCCGCGATCGCCATGATCGGCATTGTGGACCTGACGCGCGTGACGAATCGGATCGCGGCCGTCACTTACGATCCGCTTCCTCCCATCCTCGCGGCGGGCCTGCTTTACATCGTGATCATCGGTGGACTTGTCCGCTTCCAGAGAATTGCAGACTCGCGCGCCAAGCGCCTGGCCATGTAGGGGCTCCCATGAACGGAATTAAAATGCTGTGGGACAACCTCGACGTGTTCGCGGCCGGGCTGCAGAACACACTCATACTCTTTGGCGTGTCGTCTGCCTGCTCATTTATGTTGGCCTGCGTTATCGCCTTCCTGCTGGAAGGACAGGACAACCTGTTTGGACGGCTTGTTCGCTGGGCGCTGGACCTGATGCGAATGCTGCCCTTCCTGATCTTCCTGTACCTCCTTTACTACGGGCTTCCCAACCTGGGTATCAGCCTGGATGTATGGTCGGCGGGTTTCATTGCCCTGATTACGTATCACGGTGCTTATTTCGCCGAGATCCTGCGGGCGGCGAGAACGGCGCTGCCCGCAGGCCAGGCGGAAGCGGCCTATGCCCACGGCTTCGTCAACTCAACCATGTACTGGAGGATTCTCCTCCCGCAAATGGTGATGCGTTCCGGGCCGCTCTTTGGCAACCAATTGGTCTGCCTGCTGAAGGACACCGCCTTCCTGTCGATCATCACTTTGATGGATCTGACCGCTGCGGCCTCTGCTGTACAAGCCAAATATTTTGTTCCGTTGCCGCCCTTCATATTCGTGATCGCACTGTATTGGTCCATCACCCTGTTGGTTGAGGCATTACTTCGTCGCCTGGGTCGCCGAGCGCAGAAAAGAGGATTGGTCCATGAATAAGTCCGCCCCGGTCGTTGAAATCCGCGACCTGCATAAACACTTCGCCGGCATTGAGGTGCTTCGCGGCATCAACCTCAAGGTCGAGCGAGGACAGACTGTCAGCATTCTGGGCTCTTCCGGCTCAGGCAAATCCACCATGTTGCGTTGCATCAACTGGCTGGAAGTGCCTGATACCGGTGAAATCTACATCGGCGGTGATCGCATGGGCGTTAAAAGTGGCGGCGGCAAAGCCATGTCCAATCGCGAACTGGCGGCGATGCGTGCAAGAACCGCCATGGTGTTCCAGAGCTTCAATCTCTGGCCCCATCTGACGGTGCTTCAGAATGTCACCGAGGCGCCTATTCACGTCATGGGTGTCAGTCGCAAAGAGGCCAATGATCAGGCGGTAGCGCTGCTGGAGAAAGTGGGCCTGTCGCACAAGCACGATGCTTATCCCTGGTCGCTGTCAGGAGGCCAACGGCAGCGTGTTGCCATTGCGCGAGCCTTGGCGATGAACCCGCAAGTCATCTTGTTCGATGAGCCGACATCTGCGCTCGATCCAGAACTGGTCGGGGAAGTCCTGGCGGTGATGCGCTCACTGGCCGAGGACGGTTTCACGATGGTCATCGTGACGCATGAAATGGAATTTGCCCGCGCCGTCTCCAACGAGGTCGTGTTCATTGAAAAAGGACAGATCATTGAAAGAGCGGCACCGGAAAAATTCTTTACCAACTCAGACAGTGAGCGCGTTCGGCAGTTTTTAGGGCGCTACAGAACGACCACTGCATGACTGCCCCCGACTCTCGCAAAAACGCGCACGCCTTTTCTCCAGCGTTACAAGGAACCGCTATGTTTTTCGCTAACCCACGCGCCTCTCGCTGCACCTACCCAAAACACCTTCAGGACATCATGAGTGTCGACGCGGCCCATGAGTCACGAGACTGGCTATCGAGCTGGGAACACCTGAACCAAAAGGCGACACCGCTGTGGGAGCTTCCGGGCATGACTGAAGAACTCGGCGTGGCCCGGTTCTGGGTCAAAGACGAATCGACACGCTCACCCCTGGGCAGCTTCAAGGCACTCGGCGCACCGATCGCGTTGGTCCGGCTGATTCTGCGGCTGATGCCCCATGAATCCTTTGATCCCAAAGGGCTCATCACCGGTCAGTATCGGCAGCGCCTGCATGATTTCACCGTGATCAGTGCCACTGACGGCAATCACGGGCGAGCCCTGGCGGCAGCGGCTCAAAGCGTCGGTTGCCAATGCGTCATCGTTTTGCATGCCAACGTGAGTACGGAGCGCGAGGCGGCCATTGCCGCGTATGGCGCCCGCATCATCCGGGTTGAAGGTAACTACGACGAGTCGGTGGAACATACCGCCGCCGTGGCAGAACAAAACGGTTGGCCGGTCGTGTCGGACACCTCGTATGAGGGTTATGAGATCGTCCCTCGCGACGTGATGCAAGGCTACGGCACCATCGCCGCCGAATTGATCGAGCAAACCACGGGCAAGGCCCAGGCGGCCTGCCCTTTCACCCACGTGTTCCTGCAAGGGGGGGTGGGAGGAATGGCAGCGGGCATCAGCAGTTACCTCTGGGAAATTTACCAGGAACAGCGTCCCGTCTTCGTCATGGTCGAACCCCGGCAAGCGGATTGCCTGTACCAAAGTGCGATTCAGGGCTTGCCCGCCAAAGCAACAGGCTCGGTGGACTCGGTCATGGCGGGCCTCGCCTGCGGCGAAACCTCTCCCCTCGCCTGGCGATTCCTCGAACCGTGCGTAGATTTCTTTATGACCATCAGCGACGACGACGCCGTGTCTGCCATGCAGCAGCTGGCTCACGGCAGTCCAACCGACATTCCCGTGGTTGCCGGTGAGTCGGCGGTGGCCGGTCTGGCAGCGCTTCAAATCCTGCTACGCGATTCGGCAACAGCCAGAACAGTCGGCATCGACCGTGACTCCCGAGTGCTCATCATCAGTACCGAGGGTGCGACGGCCCCGTCGGTCTACGAGCGTCTGGTGGGTGAATCCGCGCAAGCGGTCACTGCCCGTCAGCACCAATGGCAGCTACAAAAAAATGTGTGATCAACAGAACGCAGGAGCCCATGCAGTGATCGACGACCACGAGTTTCACGCGCAGCTGGTCAGCTGGCGTCACCACCTCCATCAACATCCAGAAGTCGGTTTCGAAGAAATCCACACGTCCGACTACGTGGCTGATGCGCTCGCGTCGATGGGCCTTGAGGTGCATCGGGGCATTGGCGGCACAGGCCTGGTCGCCAGTTTGAAGCTCGGAGACGGTCCGGCGGTGGTGGGGCTTCGGGCCGACATGGATGCCCTGCACATTCACGAAGATGCTCCGGGGCGGCATCACGCCTCGGTAACCGCGGGGAAAATGCATGCCTGCGGTCATGACGGCCACATGTCCATGATCCTCGGCGCCGCCAGGCTGCTGACCACCACTCGCGATTTCAACGGGACGGTACGCTTCATTTTCCAGCCCGCCGAAGAACACGGCTGTGGCGCCAAAGCGATGATCGCTGATGGCCTGTTCGAGCGTTTCCCGGTGGATGCGATCTACGGCGCTCATAACATGCCGGGGCTGCCCGCCGGCACAATCGCGACGCGCTCTGGAGGGATCATGGCCAGTGAGGACAACTTCGTTATCCGGATCAAGGGCCAGGGCACGCACGCGGCACGACCGCACATGGGGGTTGACCCGATCGTCATCGCTTCCGAGGTGGTGCTGGCCCTGCAAACGGTGATTTCCCGCAACCTCGACCCGAGCGTTCCGGCCGTGATTTCCTGCACAGAGTTCATCACCGATGGCATCCGCAATGCGATTCCAACCCACGTCGTCATCAAGGGCGACACGCGCAGCTACGCGCCCGAGGTCCAGGCCATGCTGGAAAGGCGCATGCGAGAAATCTGCGAAGGCATTTGCAGGCTCCACGGCGCATCGTGCGAGTTCGAATACACCCATGAATTCGCACCCACCGTGAACTGGGAAAAGTGCACCCCCATCGCTGTCGCGGCGGCGACCCGAATTGTTGGTCAGGACCGGGTGAATGCGGACATCCAGCCGATGATGATTTCAGAGGATTTCGGTGCGTTCCTGCAGGTCGTACCCGGCAATTTCGTGTTTATCGGCAACGGTGACACAGCGGATGAAGGGGGGACTCCGCTTCACAATGCCCGGTATGACTTCAACGACAATGTGCTGGCCACGGGGGCGCACTATTTCGCCGAAGTTGCCCGGACAGCACTCGCTGCGGGATAACCCGCCACAGAGCAGCACGCCAACGTGCTGCTTTTTCTGGCGGATGGCTACGCGCTTCGACTGCCCTTGAACGCCTCACGCCGCGCCTGCCTCTCTGTGCGGTAGGCCGCGCTCTGCTCACTGATCAACTCTTCGCGGCGCAACAGCTCACCGCAATGTGCGCACAGCGGCCCTAACCCGGCGGGCTCGCCACAGGTTTTGTGGGTGTACACCACCGCCACCCCTTCTTCCGGCGACTTGCACCAGGTTTCCCCCCAGGCGCGCAGTGCCAACACCACCGAGTAGAAGGCCTGCCCTTTCGCGGTGAGGTGATACTCGTAGCGCGGTGGCCGTTCGTTGTAGAGGCGGCGTTCGACCAGGCCGTCGGCTTCCAGGTTTTTCAGGCGTGTAGCGACCATTTGCGGGGTGCCGCCGGTCTGCGCCTGGATCTCGTCATATCGATGACTTCCCATGAACAACTCACGCAGGACCAGCACGGTCCATCGGTCGCCCACGACTGTTTCGGCCCGCGAAATCGGGCATAGAGTGTCGGGAGCAGCAATGTTGGTCGACATATGGGCTTGCCTCTTTCGATGTAACTATGATTATCATATCAACAGGATGCCAAGGCAAGTCCTCAGCACCGGTCACTCAACTTTTGTGGAGAACATCGTCATGTCGAACGCCCTTTATCCGCTCAACAGGACCGCCTATCTGCTGGTCGATCCGTACAACGATTTCCTCTCGGAAGGCGGCAAGGTCTTTCCCTTGATCAAGCCGATCGCCGAGCAAGTCGGCCTGCTCGACAACCTGCGCACGCTCGACCGCACGGTTCGCGCCCTCGACATTCCGGTCGTCATCGTACCGCACCATCGCTGGGAACACGGTGACTACGAAGGCTGGGACCATCCAACGCCGACCCAGTGCAAGATCATGCACATGCACCACTTTGCTCGTGGGGAATGGGGCGGCGAATGGCATCCGGATTTTGCGCCGAAGGACGGTGACATCGTCGTGCAGGAGCATTGGGGTTCGAGCGGTTTCGCCAACACCGACCTTGATTTTCGCCTCAAGCAAAAAGGCATCACCCACGTAATCATCGTCGGTCTGCTGGCCAACACCTGCATCGAAGCGACCGCCCGTTATGCATCGGAAATGGGTTACCACGTCACCCTGGTGCGCGATGCGACCGCCGCCTTCCGCCCGGAAATGATGCACGCCGCCCACGAGCTGAACGGCCCCACGTTTGCCCATTCGATTGTGACCACGGACGAGCTCGTCGCCGCCCTCGCAGGGCAGGAGTGACCGATGATGAAACTGACAGGAAACCTGATCATCGGGACCCACGATGTCGCGGCCACCGAAGGCACGATGAAAGCGCTCAACCCCGCGACCAATACGTTGATCGAACCGGGTTTTGCCCTCGGCGGCGTCGCGCAAGTCCACCAGGCGGCAACACTCGCCGACGAAGCGTTCGACAGTTACAGCCATACGTCGCTCGCACGGCGCGCGGCGTTTCTCGAGAGCATTGCCGACAATCTTGAAGCCGTGCGCAAGGAGCTGGCGGCACGGGCCGCGCTCGAAACGGGTCTGCCAGAAGCTCAGCTTGAGGGCGAAGCGAGCAGAGCCGCCGTCCAGTTCCGTCAGTTCGCGGAGGTCGTGCGCAAAGGCCGCTTCCTGCAACTGGCCATCGATCCGGCACAACCTGATCGTCAGCCTCGCCCGCGCATGGACCATCGCCTGCAGAAAATGGCCATCGGCCCGGTGGCCATTTTCGGTGCGAGCAACTTTCCGATTGCCTATTCCGTAGCCGGTGGCGACACCGCTTCGGCATTGGCCGCCGGCGCGACCGTCATCCTCAAAGCGCACAACGCCCATCCGGGTGCTTCAGAAATCCAGGCACGGGCCATCCAAAAAGCCGTGCAGGAGCACGGGTTGCACGAGGGGGTTTTCTCGATGGTACGCGGCAGCGGCAACACCATCGGCGAAGCGCTGGTCGATCATCCTTTGATTAAAGCCGTGACGTTTACCGGTTCGGAGCAAGGCGGTATGGCGCTGTATCGGCGCGCGCAACTGCGGCCCGATCCGATTCCGGTGTTTACCGAAATGACCAGCATCAACCCCACATTCATCCTGCCCGCAGCCCTGGCCGAGCGCGGCGCACAGATCGGCGATGGCTTTATCGAGCGCATGCTGGTCAATGTCGGGCAAGCCTGCCTCAGACCCGCGCTGTTGATCGCGATCAAAGGCGCCGGCCTTGAAGCGCTGCGCGCCGCCATGGTGCAGCGCGTCAGCGAGGCCGCAGCCCGGACGATGCTGACGCCGGGGATCCATGCGTCTTACCTGAACGGTCTCGCTACGATGGAAAACGCCGGTGCGCAGCGCATCGCCGAAGGCACGGCCGCCAGCGCGGACGTTGACGGCCAATCGGCGTTGCTGGAGGTCACCGGCCAACGTTTCCTTGAGGAAGCCGCCCTGTCGCAGGAAGTCTTCGGACCATCGGCGCTGCTGGTGACCGTCGAGGACGAGGCTGAACTGCTCGCCATTGCCCGCTCGCTCAAAGGCCAACTCAGCGCCGCCCTGCACCTCGAAGCAACTGACTTGCCACTGGCCCGGCGCCTGTTGCCGGTGCTGGAACGCAGAACCGGACGCATCGTCGTCAACGCCTTCGCCCATCCACAAGAGGTGACGCACGCCACTGTTCACGGCGGACCGTTTCCGGCGACCTCGGACAGTCGCTTCACTTCGGTGGGCATGACGTCGATCGAACGCTTCCTGCGGCCGGTGGCTTACCAGGGGTTTCCGGACGCGCTGTTGCCTGAGGCACTGCGTGATTTCAACCCGCTGGGGCTGCCTCGGCTGGTGGACGGGCAGTAGGCGCCACCCAGCGCCGAACGTCTTGCGACGTCAGTGGCCAGAATCGCGATCGATAGCAAAGTGGCGCACTCCCAAACGCCGGTCTTTCCAGCTAGACCGGTTTGCCCAGTGCGTTGTCGATCATCAGGCGCACGCCCCGCAACACTTGCGCCGACACCTCTGGCCTGGCCTTCGCCGTGGCGCGCGCAACCGATAGGGCTCCGACCATGGCGGCAACGATGGCCATGGCGGTGTCCAGCGCGTCGACGCCGGGGTTGTTCGCAGCAACCCTGCGCTCGAACGCCCGAACCAGCACCATGTAACCCTCGGTAAACGTAGCGCTCGCCGCAACATCCTGACGGCCGATTTCGCTGGCGGACGCGGCCATTGCGCAGTGATCGGCGTAGTCGTCGCGCTTGTCGACGGATAGATAGTCAGACAGGAAGCGATCCAGGTCCGGCTCGCCATCGACGGTGCCCGAATAGAGCTTGGCATTGCTCTGCTCCAGGCTCCACGCCAGCGCCTCGGCCGCCAGCGCTTCCTTGGACGCGAAGTGCGCGTACAGCGCGCCGTGGGTCAAACCGGCCGATTTGCTGATTTCGGCAACGCCCACCCCGTCGATTCCTTTCTGGCGAAACAGACGGCTCGCCGCCTCGATCAGTGCGGCGCGGTTTTCTTCAGCTTTTTCTTTCGAGATTTTCATAATGAGACTCCTCCGCGCGCACTCTGGCACATTATCGTTGTAGTCGCAATTAACAAGAATGGCAGGTATTACCGGCCGTCGCAGAGGATCAAATTCCATCTTGACTTTAATAATTATGACTACCATTATAAATTCATTGATTGCGACCGCAATCTCAATGAGCGTAAGTCGCTCGCCCAGCCAGAGCACACCACCATGAACATTAAAGATTCCGTAGCTTTTGTTACCGGCGCCAACCGTGGTCTTGGCCTCGCCTTCGCAAAAGAACTCGTGGCACGTGGCGCGAGCAAGGTTTATGCAGGGGTGCGCAACCCTGAAGGCGTCGACATTCCGGGGGTGATCGCCATTCGCCTTGATGTCAGCGACCCGGCATCGGTTGCTGCGGCGGTGGCCCAGGCTGGCGACGTGACACTCTTGGTAAACAATGCCGGCATCGCCCGCGTGCTGCCCTCCATGCTGGATCCTGGCCTGGTGGAAGCCGCCCGCGAAATCTTCGAAACCAATTACTACGGCGTCATGCACGTCAGCCTCGCCTTCGCACCCATCCTCAAAGCCAACGGCGGTGGCGCGATCGTCAACGTACTGTCGGATGCGACCTGGATTGCCGCGCCTTTCCTGTCCGCCTATGCGGCATCGAAAGCAGCGGCGTGGAGCTTCACCAATTCGCTGCGAATCGAACTCCATGGCCAGGGCACAAGTGTGCAAGGGCTGCACGTGGGTTTCATCGACACCGACCTGACACACGGTTTTGATGTACCGAAAGTCCAGCCATCCGACGTCGTGATCCAATCGCTGGACGGAGTGGAAGCGGGACTTCAGGAAGTGCTCGCAGACGAAGGCACACGCGCCATCAAAGCCAGCCTGTCCACCGGGCAAGCGGCTTACCTCAACGCCCAGACCGTTGCGTAAGGAGCACACAGTGAACCTCTTCCAGCGGTTGGCCCTCGGGGCTTCATTCTTCGCCATCGCGGTCAGCGGCGCCCTCGCGGCGCCGGCTGCCACGCATAACAGCGCTCCCAATCAATTCGTCGAAGCTGACGGCGTGCGTTATGCCTATCGACAATTCGGGGCGCAGACGGGTGTTCCCGTTATCTTGCTCCAGCACTTTCGCGGCAATCTGGATTACTGGGACCCGGCCGTGACCGATGGCCTGGCGAAGCAGCGACCGGTCTACCTGTTCGACAATGCTGGGGTGGGCCTCAGTAGCGGCGAAACACCCGATTCGTTCGAGGGCATGGCCGACCACGTCGCCGCATTTGCCCGCGCACGCGGCTTGAAGCAGGTTGACGTACTTGGCTTTTCAATCGGCGGCATGGTGGCGCAGGAAGTTGCGTTACGCCATCCGCAGTTGGTGCGCCGACTGATCCTGGCAGGAACGTCGCCGCGCGGCGGGATTGCGGGAAATGATCCTCGGGTTCCCGAAATCGCGCTTCGCGAGTCCATCGCCACGCTGGAAGAAACGGCTTACCTGTTTTTCGATCCGACGCCGTCCAGCCAACTCGCGGCCCGGGAATTCTGGGAAAGACGCCACCAACGCACAGAGGGCCTCGACAAGCTCAATTCGATGAAGGTCATCGCAGCCCAAGGGGCCGCGCTGGGCAAGTGGAACGCTCCTGGCGATGGCACTTTTGCGCAACTGAGCAAAATTACCCAGCCAACCCTGGTGGTTAACGGCAGCAAGGACATCATGGTGCCCACCCAGAACTCGTTCACGCTGCAACAGCACATACCGAACGCCAAACTGCTGATCTATCCAAACTCGGGGCACGGTGCGTTATTCCAATATGCCGACGATTTCGTGCAGCAAGCCAATGCCTTCCTGAACTGAGCCCATACTCAGCTCAGGCCCACAATGCTGCGCCACGGAGTCACCCATGCGTATTCTGATAGTAGGTGCCGGATCGACCGGTGGATTTTTCGGTGCCAAGCTCGCCAGCGCCGGTCGAGATGTCACGTTCCTTGTGCGAGCGCAGCGACTGAGCCAGCTGGAGCAACATGGCCTCTGCGTAAAAAGCCCGGCCGGCGACATCGAAATACAACCGCAGCTCATCACATCGGCGCAAATCCAGGGCCCCTTCGACATCGTTCTGCTGGCGGTTAAAGCCTATGCACTCGACTCGGCCTTACGCGACATGGAGGCTGCCGTTGGTCCTGACACCGTTATCCTGCCGTTGCTGAACGGAATGCGGCATATGGACGTCATCGCAAAACAATTCGGTGCAGACCGCCTGCTGGGCTGCGTCTGTAAAGTCGCGACGAGTCTTGACGAGAATGGCCACATCATCCAACAGGGCACGTTTAACGATATCGCCTATGGCGAGTTGGACGGCAGCGACTCAGAGCGAATTACTCTTGTGCACACGTTCATGCGGGAGGCCGGATTTGACGCAACAACGTCGAAGACGATCTTGAGAGACATGTGGGAAAAATGGACGCTGCTCGCCGCCATGGGAACGATAAATTGCCTGATGAGAGGCAGCATTGGCGATGTTGCATCCGTCAAAGGAGGTCACACATTCGCGATGCGTGCGATCGATGAAGTGGTGTCGATTGTCCGCGCCGTGGGTCAAGAACCGAGCGAACCGTTCCTGGCGCAAGCTTATCGTCTTCTCACACTGGAAGGCTCTCCACAGACATCGTCAATGTACCGGGATCTGATGGCGGGTCGAGGCATCGAGGCCGATCAGATCATTGGAGACCTTCTGGAAAGGGCCAGTGCGAAAGGCCTGGAAGCGCCGATATTGGCCTTGGTCTATACGAACCTGCTGGTTTACCAGGCTCAATCGGGCAAGTGATATCGAGTGGGTCGGCAAGTCGCAGCTTCAGCGTCGAGGTATTTGCGTCAGCTGCGCACTGTTTGGGTCGCTCAAGGATCGACTTGAGCCATCAGTTCAGCGACCGTTTCCTTGCGATTGGCATAGCGCTGCGCCAACACTGCGCAGACCATCAGTTGAATCTGGTGGAACAGCATCAACGGCAGGATCAACACCCCCATGGTGCTGCCGGCGAACAGGACCTGGGCCATCGGCACGCCGGTGGCCAGGCTCTTCTTCGAACCACAGAACAGGATGGTGATGCGGTCTTCCTGATTGAAACCGAACGCCTTGCCCAGCACGGTGGACGCCAGCAAGACCAACGCCAGCAAGATGCAGCAAGCGACCACCAGTCCGGCCAGTTCCCAGAGCGGAATCTGATGCCAGATGCCTTCGATCACCGCCTCGCTGAACGCGCCGTAAACCACCAGCAGAATCGAGCCCTGGTCGACGAATTTCAGCCAGCTCTTGTTGCGCGCAACCCAGGCGCCGATCCAGCGTCGGGCGATCTGTCCGGCAATGAACGGCAGCAGCAGTTGCACGCTGATTTTCAGAATTGCATCGAGCGTCGAGCCGCCTTCGCCGTGCACATTCAGCAGTAAGGTCACCAGCAACGGCGTGAGGAAAATCCCGAACAGGCTGGAGGCCGCCGCACTGCAAATCGCCGCCGGAATATTTCCGCGCGCCAGGGAAGTGAACGCAATCGCCGACTGCACCGTAGCCGGCAACGCACAAAGGTAAAGCATGCCCATGTACAGGTCGGCACCGATCATCGGCGACAGCAAGGGTTTGAGTGCCAGCCCAAGCAAGGGGAACAGGACAAACGTCAGGCTGAACACCAGCAAATGCAGGCGCCAGTGGCCAGCCCCGGCGATGATCGATTCACGCGACAGTTTGGCGCCATGCAGGAAAAACAGCAGGGCAATGGCGATGTTGGTCAACCAGCCAAATCCGACCGCGACCTGACCACTGGCGGGCAGCAGACTGGCGAGAATCACCACGCCGATCAGGGTCAGGGTGAAGTTGTCGGGTAAAAAACGGGGGCGAGTCATCGGTATTATCCGGCGGTGGCGAGGGGCGTGGGTCGACTCTAACGCGCCTGCCGATTACCGACTAACGCTAACAAGCCAGTAGATATCGCCTAACGGACATAACGTTGATGCGAATGCATTCATCAACAAAAACAACGGGGGGCGAGTAACGACATTTCCAACTGCCCCGCTAATTGATGCATAACACCGATCCCCTGTAGGAGCCGGCTTGCCGGCGATAGCGGTGGGTCAGTCAATATATTTATCGCCTGAAAGGACGCTATCGCCGGCAAGCCGGCTCCTACAGGGGAACGAGTTCACCCGAAGAAGCCGGTTGGCTGTTAGTCAATCATCCTCATGCAACTTGATGCCCCTTGCGTGCAGCAGATGCGGCACCACCAGCACCAGCAACGTCAACGCGAGAAACGCGGCGGAGATCGGTTGTGTCAGAAACACCGTCCAGTCGCCCTCGCTGATCGACAACGCGTTACGCAGCTGTTTCTCCGCCATCGGTCCCAGCAGCATGCCCACGATCACCGGCGCGACGGGGAAGTCGAACCGCCGCATCAACACCCCGCCCCACCCGATCGCCAGCATCAGCAACAGGTCGAAAGATGAGTGACGCATGCCATACACGCCGATGGTGGCGAACACCAGAATCCCGGCATTCAAATAAGGCCGGGGGATTTGCAGCAGTTTGACCCAGAGGCCTACCAACGGCAGGTTCAGCACCAGCAGGATGACGTTGCCGATATACAGCGAAGCCACCAGGGTCCAGACCAGTTCACCCGAGGTTTCAAACAGCAGCGGCCCCGGTTGCAGGTTGTAGTTCTGGAACGCCGCCAACAGGATGGCTGCCGTGGCGGAAGTCGGGATACCGAGGGTCAGCAACGGCACCAACGAACCGGTGGCACTTGCGTTGTTCGCCGCTTCAGGGCCGGCGACGCCCTCGATGGCGCCCTCGCCTTTGTTGGCGGCAAATTCTTTCGGATACTTGCTGAGTTTGCGC
Source organism: Pseudomonas sp. GT1P32 (assembly GCF_054897805.1). Lineage (NCBI taxonomy): Bacteria > Pseudomonadati > Pseudomonadota > Gammaproteobacteria > Pseudomonadales > Pseudomonadaceae > Pseudomonas > Pseudomonas sp. GT1P32. Next base: position 143,869 of record NZ_CM142704.1, on the reverse strand, counting down.
TCAGTCGAATAGGACAGGAACGTCGGGATTTCCGCACCACCGGCCGGAATCGAACCGAAAGGAAAACCGATCAGCGTCCCTCGCAGCCACGCGGGAACCGAGCGCTTCCAGTCCGCGCGCGTCATCCACAACGAGGACATGCGGTGTCGACCGCTGGCCTCTTCTTTCTGATACAGCAGGCTGTACAACGCCTCGCCCACCGCAAACAGCCCAACCGCCACCAGCACGACTTCTATGCCATCGACCAGCTCCGGGACGCCCAAGGTGTAGCGAGCGATACCCGAGGTCGAGTCCAGCCCGATCAAACCGATGGTCAAGCCAATCCCCAGGGATGCAAAGCCGCGCAACATCGACGCCCCGAGCACCGCAGACACCGTCGTGAACGACAGCACCAGAATCGCGAAATACTCCGCAGGCCCGAACTTCAGTGCCAGTTTCGCCACAATGGGCGCGAACAAGGTCAGCAGAACCGTAGCAATAGTGCCCGCCACAAAGGACCCAATGGCCGCCGTGGCCAAGGCCGGCCCCGCCCGGCCATTGCGGGCCATGAGGTTGCCTTCCAGGGCCGTGACCATGGAAGACGATTCCCCTGGGGTATTGAGCAAAATGGAGGTTGTGGAACCGCCGAACTGAGCGCCGTAGTAGATACCGGCGAACATGATCAGCGCGCCGGTGGGATCGACCTTCGCGGTAATGGGCAGCAACAGCGCCACGGTCAGCGCCGGCCCGATGCCCGGCAAGACGCCGATGGCGGTGCCGAGCAGGCAGCCAATGAAACCCCACATCAGATTGATCGGCGTCAGGGCCGAGGAAAAACCCATTGCCAGGCTTGCGAGAATATCCACCCTGTTGATCTCCTGCGGCCTGAATCAGATCCAGGCGTTGACAAGCGGCGGAAGGGAAACCCCCAGCCCGGCATTGAACAGCCAGTAAATCGGGAGCGTCAGGGCAATGCCGATGGCGAGATCGCGCAACGGATGACGGCTGCCGAAACCCCGCGCCGAACAGGCAAACAACAGCGCGGCCGACAGGACAAAGCCAATGAGATTGATAAGCGCGGCAACGCCTATCAGCCCCGCTGTCACCCAGGCCACCCCCGCTTTGCCGCCGGGCAACACTTTGGCGGATTCATCATCGTGATCGGCCAGTTCGCGAAAACCGCCGGTGACCGCTTGAAAGCACAGAACCACGCCTACGCCCGCGAGGAATACCGCCACGGCATAGGGATAGACGTACGCGCCCAGGATGACGAACCCCATCTCCTCGGGAAACAGAAAGGCGCCGTAGCCCAGCATGGCGCTGATGGCGATTACACCGACGCCAATCGCCAGTTGCACCGGTACGATTGCACGCGATTGACTCATGGCTTGACCAGCCCCACTTCCACCAGCATCGCCCGCAGCCGCACGTGCTCCGCGTCGACGAATTTGCCGAACTCGTCACCGGTGAGGACGTTGGGTGCCCATTTGTTGGTTTCGATGTTGTCTTTCCAGACCTTGCTATTGGCGGCCGCCACCACGGCGTCGGTGACTTCCTTGCGCTGCTCGGGCGTGAGGTTCGCGGCACCATAAACACCGCGCCAGTTGCCGATGATCACGTCATACCCGCTTTCTTTAAGCGTCGGGGCATCGATGCCTGCAACGCGCTCCGGTGCGCCGATGGCGAGTACACGGAACTGATCGCTCCTGATGTATTGGCCAAGTTCGGCATAACCGCCGGTGATGACTTTGATCTGCCCGCCCAACGCCTGGGCAACCACTTCACCCCCGCCGGCGAAGGCGACGTAATTGACCTTGTTGACCGGGACGCCCATTTTCGCGGCCAGTTCGGCAATGCCGATGTGATCGATCGAGCCTTTGGAGCCCCCGCCCCAGGCAATGCTGGTCGGTTTTTCCTTGAAGGCTTTCAGCAAGTCGTCCAGGGTTTTGAATTCGGATTCCTTGCGCACCGCAATTACGTTGTATTCGGTAAACAGCCGGGCAATCGGCGTCACATCCTTCAAGGTGATCTGCGGGTTGTTCTGCTCAATGCCAGCGACCATGATCGCGCCCATCACAAGCAGCGCATCCGGATCGCCCTTGGTGCTGTTGGCAAACTGCGCCAGCCCCAGCGTGCCACCTGCGCCGCCCTTGTTTTCGAAGGTAACGGATTTGGCCACGTTGGCTTCAATCAAGGCTTTACCCAACACGCGTGCGGTCTGGTCATAACCGCCACCCACGGAACCTGGGGCCATGAACTTGACGGTTTCCAGCGCAAAGGCGGGCGTTGTGAACACAGCGGCAGTGACGACAACCGCGAGGCAAAGGGTGGATCGACGTAACGATGCGAACATGCGTTTTCTCCCGGGACTTTTGTTTTTATGGGGCGCCGGCTGAACGTCGGTCCGGGCATAAATCCGGATCGATGAACGGCCATCTCGGGATAAGCGTAGGCCATGGTTGGAATGGCGGCATACAACAGTGAATCAGTTCATTTCAGGAAGACGCCTGCATGGACGCACGACGCGCCGCACGGGCTCAAAGTGGTGGCCGTCGCGGTGGGAACAGTTGCAGGGTTGCTGGATGGCTTTTGAGCGTCATTGACCGGGATTGCCCCGCCGATACTGCCCCCTCCCTGACTCACGCGCGTCAAAGGAAGGGGCAATCACCCTCAGGTATTGGTTTTCAACTTGGTCCACAGGCGCGTGCTTAACCGCGCAATCGCCGCCGGCAATTCCTCGACAGTAAACAGCTTGTCCAGCACGCTCTTCGGCGGGTAGATCGCCAGGTCCTGCTTCACGGCCGGGGTCACATACTGATCCGCAGTGAGGTTGGGGTTGGCGTAGTGGATGCTGTTGCTGATGTTGGCAATGACTTGCGGCGTCAGCAGGTAGTTCATGTAGGCGTAGCCGTTTTTCTCGTGAGGCGCGCTTTTGGGCATGACCACCATGTCGAACCACAGGGTCGAGCCTTCGTCAGGAATCGAATAGGCGATGTCGATGCCGTTGTTGGCTTCCTTGGCGCTGGCGGCCGCCTGAACGATGTCGCCGTTGAAGCCGATCACAGCGCAGACATTGCCGTTCGCCAGGTCACTGATGTACTTGGACGCATGGAAGTACTGCACGTACGGCCTGATTTTCAGCAGCGCCTGCTCGGCTTTCTTGTAGTCCGCCGGCTCGTGGCTATGGGGCGGCAGGCCCAGGTAATTGAGGGTGATTGGCAGGATTTGCGTCGGGTTATCGATGATCGCCACGCCGCACTGGCTGAGCTTCTTGATGTTTTCTTCTTCAAAAAACAGCTTCCAGGAATGGGTGACATCGGTATTGCCGAAGATCGCCTTGATCTTCTCGACGTTGTAACCGATCCCCGCCGTGCCCCACATGTACGGATAGCCGTACTGGTTGCCCGGATCATTGACCTCGAGCTTTTTCATCAACGCCGGGTCAAGGTTCTTCCAGTTCGGCAGCTGGCTCCGGTCGAGCTTCTGAATGGCCCCGGCCTTGATCAGGCGCGACAGGAAATGGTTCGAAGGGCTGACCACGTCGTAGCCGGTGTTGCCGGTCATCAGTTTCGATTCCAGCACTTCGTTGCTGTCGTGGATGTCGTAAGTCGCCTTGATCCCGGTTGCCTGGGTGAAGCTGGTCAGGGTGTCGTCGGCGATGTAGCCGTTCCAGTTGGAAATATTGACGACTTCGTCGGCGTAAGTGGCGGCCGACAACGTGGTCAGTACAACCATCAGGGGAATTGTGTTCACGCGCATGTTCAATCACCTTATTGATGAGCTTTTGTTGTTTTTTGATCGCCGGGGTTTCTAGATTTCTGTTCTGGCCCTGACCGCCTCCACGCGCATGCGAAGCATGGCACCGATATCGAGCAAGGGCTTTGGCGGCAGCCAGCCCGGTTGCGCCCTGCGCATGACCGATTCGAGGATCGGCGAGCAGGTGCCCGAGGCCATTTCGGCGAGCAATCGCCCCCACAGCGTTCCGCGCGCGACACCCGAACCATTGCAGCCGGCCACCGCAAACACGCCCTCTTCGACCTTGCCGAAAAAGGGTTGCCCGGTGCGCGAGGCGCTCAAATGTCCGGTCCAGGTGTACTGGATGTCCTGCTCGCCCAAAAACGGAAAACGCCGTTGCAAACCGAGCACATGGTGTTTGCGCCGATGCAGCAGTTCACTGTCGGTCAGGTCACGAGAGCGGTACTCCGCAGTGTTGCGGATCATCACGCGGCGGTCCGGGGTCAGGCGCACCGTGGCGCCGAGCGGCCGGGTGGAGAGCACGCCCCACGGTTCGACGGCGCCGATGGACTGGAATTCTTCATCGCTGAGCGGACGGGTAAGGCTGGCGCTGAGTTCCATCGGGAAGGTTCCGCTGTCTTCTATGCCCGACCGGGGAATGAACGCGTTCAGGCACACCAGGACTTGCGTCGCCTCGATACTGCCAGCGATGCCATTGGCGCGAATTCGTCCTTTGCCCAGACGCTCCAGGCCGGTGATGTCGGTGTTCTCGAACACGGTCACGTTGTCCGGCAGTGCATCCAGCAAGCCCTTCACGTATTTCGCCGGTTGCAGCAGCGCGTTGCCCTGACCGCACCAGATCGCGGCCTGGTAGTGCCGGGTGCCGAGTTTTTCGCTCAGTTGCTCACCTTGCAGAAATTCAGCAGAGGCGCCGACGGCGCGTAGCGTGGCCAGTTTGCCTTCGACATCGGTCAACTTGCCTGGGTCGCTGACCGCGAAGAAGTAACCGCAATCCCTGAAGTCGCATTCGATACCGTGACGGGCGATGCGTTGGCGCACTTCGTTGCTGGCAGCCCGTGAAATCGCGGTGTCCACTTCATAACCGGCAAACCCGTGGTTGCCGATCAGCTCGTCCCTGGTCGGGTGTTCGTGGCCTACGACGAAGCCTGAGTTGCGCGCCGAAGCGCCTTGCGCCGCGCGCTGGCGGTCGACGATCACGATCCGCGCCTGAGGGTGCAATTGCGCGAGCGAGTGCGCGGCACTCAGCCCGGTGATACCGGCACCGATAATCAGCCAGTCGGCTTTTACCGTGCCTTTGAGAGGACCACGAGCGGTTGAGCTTCCCGCCTGCGCAATCCAGCCACATTCATTGGTCATGCCTCACCTCATTGACTGTCATTCTGCGAGCGCATGCTGTAATCGCATGGACGTTTCCGGAAAACGCTCGCCAGAGCTAGAATCTATAAGGCCCGCAGTGATACAACCAACGTTATAAAATCATCGAGCCATTCAGAAAACGCATGGATAAAATTCGCCACGTTCCTTCGCTCCAGGCCTTGCAGGCGCTGGTGGAAGTCTCCGACTTGGGCAGCTTCACCCAAGCGGCGGCCAGGCTGTGCCTGACCCAAAGTGCGGTGAGCCGAAAGATTCAGCTGTTGGAAAGTCACTTCGGCGTGCCGATGTTTGCGAGGAACAGCCGCCATGTGCGCCTGACGCCGGAAGGTGAACAGGTGTTGGGCACCGCGCGAAATATCCTGGCGCAACTGAAAACCCTGGAGGACCGCCTCTCGCCACAGGAACGCCCCTTCCGCATTCGCATGCATGTGTCGCTGGCGGTTCGCTGGTTGCTGCCGAAGTTGAGCGAGTTTTATCGAAGTCATCCGCAGGTTTCGCTGTCGATCGAGACCGTGGCGACAGAAGTGGTGGAGCCGGCCATCGACAGTGATGCGTACATTCTCTATCTGCCCGAGCCGTCTGCTGATCCGGATAGCCTGACCCTGTTCAAGGAAGCGCTGGTGCCGGTGTGCGCGCCCGGACTGGGCACCTCGACGCGGCCACTGGCGGCGGTGGAAGACCTGGTGAGTTTCCCGTTGTTGCATCGCTCGGCGGACCGCAATGATTGGGTTCAGTGGTTGTCAGCCAATGGTGGCAGGCCGTTGGAGGATTACCGGCACATCCCCTTCAACCTTGATGAACTGGCGCTGGATGCGGCGGCGAGAGGATTGGGTGTGGCGATGACGGACATGACGCTGGCCGGGGAGTCGATAGAACGGGGGGTGCTGGTTATTCCGTTTGGCCGGCCGTTGGCAACACGCGGTATTTACGCGTTGAATCTGCAACCTTCAGCCGCTGCTCATCCGGCTTGCGCGATGGTCCTGCAATGGTTTGCGCAGCAGGCCGAGATGGAAGCCCTTGAGCGTTAGGTGCCCCTACCGGCCCCATCGCCGGCAAGCCGGCTCCTACAAGGATTCGGTACAAACGCCGCGAACTTGTAGGAGCCGGCTTGCCGGCGATGGCGGTCGCAAGATCACCGCAAAACCCAATGGCCGTGCATTACAAACTTGTCATCGACTTGTCAGCGTAGCCAGCACCCTCGCTTCCTAAAGTGGCGTCGTCAGTCACCCACACCGGGTGACGCCTCCCACTGATGATGACAAGGGTCGATACCATGAAACCATTGAGCAAACTCTGCCTGATCGCCGCCAGCCTGCTGATGCTCGGCACCGGCTCCGCCATGGCCGGCGACATCGCGCCGGTCAAGGCCGACAACGTCGTGCTGGTGCACGGTTCCTGGGCCGATGGCTCGAGCTGGGCGGACGTGATTTCACGGTTGCAGGCCGCCGGATTGCACGTCACCGCTGTTCAAAACCCGTTGACCTCGGTCGCCGATGACGTCGCCGCCACGCAGCGTGTACTCAACCAACAGGACGGCCCGACGGTGTTGGTCGGCCACTCCTATGCCGGCACTGTGGTCAGTGAAGCCGGGGGCAATCCAAAGGTCAGCTCGCTGGTCTACGTCGCGGCCCGCGCCCCGGACGCCGGGGAAGATTTCGTCGCCCTGTCAGCCAAATACCCGACCATGCCCGTGCGTGCCGGCACCGAAGAACACGACGGTTTCGTCAGCCTGAAACAGGATGCCTTCCTCAAATACTTCGCCAGCGATGTGCCCCACGACAAGGCGATGCAACTGTTTGCCGTGCAGCAACCGATTGCCAAAACCCTGTTCACTGATCGCACCACCGCAGCCGCCTGGCACAGCAAACCGTCGTGGTACGCGGTCTCCAGCCTCGACCAGACCATCAACCCGGACCTCGAGCGCTTCCTCGCCAAACGCATGGGCGCGACCACCATCGAGCTGCCGTCGAGCCATTTGTCGCTCGTCTCCCACTCCAAAGAAATCGCCGACCTGATCCTCGAAGCCTCCGGCCGCCAGCCCTGACGCCAGGCCCGGTTTCATTACAACTTTGTCATTGAACTGTTGGTCGGCTGTCCGGATCGCCTGGTTAACCTGAACTCACTGTCAGGCCATTCCCGGCAGCCAACCTGAATAGAGAGCCACATCATGAAAATGTTAATCCTCGGTTTCGCCGCCCTCCTCGCCACCGGCTCGGCGTTTGCCGATACGCAGACCACTGCGCCGGTGATCCACGACAAGACCGGTTTCTTCGTGCACATGGACGTCGCCAAAGTCCTCGCCAGTACCGACATCTCGCAGCAATGCGGCGTGATCCCGGCGCGACTCGACTACCTCGACCACCAGGGTCGTGAGCACGTCCTCGATTACCAGGTCAGCGGCACGGGCTGCACCAACGATCATTGATCCGGCTACACTGGCGCCAATTGGCTGAGGCATAACCCCATGAACATCCTGGTAGTCGAAGACGAACCCAAGGCAGGCAATTACCTGCTCAACGGCCTGCAGGAACTCGGTTACTCCGTCAGCCTGGCGCGGGACGGCGTCGATGGCCTGCACCTGGCTCTGGAGCACGATTTCGATGTCATCGTACTGGACGTGATGATGCCGAAAATGGATGGCTGGGAGGTTCTGCGCCGCTTGCGCAAGGAGGCCGACACGCCGGTGTTGTTTCTCACCGCGCGAGATGACATCGCCGACCGCATCAAGGGCCTGGAACTGGGCGCCGACGATTACCTGATCAAGCCCTTTTCCTTCGCCGAACTGGTGGCGCGCCTGCGCACCCTGACCCGCCGTGGTCCCACCCGCGAAGAAGAACAGCTGCAGGTGGACGACCTGCAGATCGACGTGCTCAAGCGCCGCATCACCCGCGCAGGCGTGAAGATCACCCTGACCAACAAGGAATTCGCCCTGCTGCATTTGTTTGCCACGCATCAAGGCCAGGTCTTGTCGCGCTCGATGATCGCGTCACGGGTCTGGGACATGAATTTCGACAGTGACACCAACGTCGTCGACGTCGCCGTGCGTCGCTTGCGCCTGAAAATCGATGACCCGTTCCAGCTCAAGCTGATCCACAGCGTGCGCGGTATCGGCTACCGCTTCGACACCCAGGCATGAGTCGCCTTCGCCATTCCCTGACACTGCGGCTGGCGCTGGTGTTTGCCCTGCTCGCGTTTGTCTCGCTGACCCTGTTGGGCGTGGCGCTGTACCGCGACCTGGAGCGCGAGCTGATCCGCCGCGACGACGCTTCGTTGGTAAACCGAATCGATCAACTGCGCACCTTCCTCAACGACAGCAATACGCTGGAGCTGATCAGGACCAAACCGGCGCTGTTCCAGAACATGCTGGGCAATCGCGAAGCCCTGCTGACCATCGGCGCCGCCGGACAGAAACCGCTGCTGGTGGTCAATCCCGGCAACCTCGCCTTGCCATCGCTGGCACCGGTGTCTATGGACCATCCGTTGAGTCTGGCCGATGTGCAGCACTATCCCGGCGTGGACGGCATCCCTTTCGCGGCCGTCGCGGCGACCATCGAATCCGACGACATGGGAAGCTTGCAGGTGGTTACCGGACGCCTGATGACCGAGCGCACCGCCGTGCTCGCCCGCTATCGCCTCAACGTGTACCTCTTCGCCAGCGTGGCGGCGATTCTGCTGGCGCTGTCCGGCTATCTGCTGGTGCATCGCGGCTTGCTGCCCGTGCGACGCCTGGCCCGGCATGCCCACGGCATTGGTGTCGGCAACCTCACCGAGCGCCTCGATGGCCAGGGCGCACCACGGGAGTTGCTGCCGATGATCGACGCGCTCAATGCAATGCTCGACCGTTTGGGCAAGGGTTTCGTGCAACTGGGTCAGGTGTCGACCGACATGGCCCATGAGCTGCGTACGCCGATCAACAATTTGCTCGGCGAAACCCAGGTCGCGCTGCAGCAGAACCGTAGCGTCGAGGCCTATCAGCAACTGCTCGCCTCCAACGTCGAAGAGCTTGAGCGTCTGGCGCGAATGCTCGACAACATGCTGTTTCTGGCGCGTACCGATCCGGCCAGTGCCCTGAGCCAACGCCAGGAGCTGGATGCCGCTGACGAAATGGAACGTATGGCCGACTATTTTGAAGGGCTGGCGGCGGATGTCGGGATCAGCATCGATGCCCAGGGCAGCGGCGTGATCTGGGCTGAGCCGATGCTGCTGCGCCGTGCGTTGGCCAACCTGTGCGCCAATGCCATCAAATATGGCGCGGCGCATTCTGAGCTGGTCATTCGCGCCATACCTTCGGCTGAGGGTATCCGGGTGATCGTGCGTAACCATGGCCAGACTATCCCTGCCGAACACTTGTCCCGGTTGTTTGAACGCTTTTACCGGGTTGACGAATCCCGCGAGCGTTCGGCTCATTCCAATGGCTTGGGGCTGTCGATCGTGGCGACGATCATGCAGTTGCATAACGGGGCTTACAGTGTCAGCAGCAGTGAGGGGGTGACGTGTTTTGAGTTGTTTTTTCCGGGGCGGCGGGTGGGTGAGTGAGGTTTGGTGTTGTCGCGGTTGGTGTGAATATCCGTTTTTTTGGTGACGGCGGCTGACGGTTTCGCCCTTACGGCGAGTCACTTGGAAGAGCCCCAAGTAACCAAGGGCTCTTGCCCCTTTCGTTCGGTGGCTCGCTAATGCTCGCCATGCCCTCGCTCCGGTCCTGCTCCGTGGGCCCGCCGCCATCGGCCATCCATGGCCGAGGGCGGCTAACCCGGCATCCATGCCGGGTTGCCCACTACGCAGAACCTGCGCTCGGCCTCTCGAGGGGGCGCTCAGATCAAAAGCTGAAGGCGAGCTAACGCTCGGCCTGATGAGTGGTGGAAATCAAAAGCAAACGCAGATCCCTGTAGGAGCCGGCTTGCCGGCGAAAAGCGTCTGGACGACGCGTTCATTCAGACACCCCGCGTTATCGTTGACGTCCATCGCCAGCAAGCTGGCTCCTACAGGGGAAATGCATAGATTTTCGGTATATCCACGATCAATTGTAGGAGCCGGCTTGCTGGCGATAGCGTCCGTCCAGTCAATAAATGCGTCGACTGAACCACCGCCATCGCCAGCAAGCCGGCTCCTACAGGGGATTGGTGTACATGTCGGGAATGAGTGAACGCAGCAGTGAAGGAGAACGCGTACGCAAATGAGCCAGGTCGGCTTTCAGGCCGCCTCGGCGGCTGTGGCGGTAGTCGCCCCCTCGAGAGGCCGAGCGCAGGTTCTGCGCAGTGGGCAACCCGGCATGGATGCCGGGTTAGCCGCGCACGGCCAGGGATGGCCGATCGCGGCGGGCCCACGGAGCAGGACCGGAGCGAGGGCATGCCGAGCCTAGGCGAGGCACCGAACGAAAGGGGCAAAAGCGCTTGGTTACTTGGCGCTTCTCCAAGTGACTCGCCGTAAGGGCGAAACCAATAGCCGCCGTTACCGCAGAAACGGATATGCCCCCCCAACCACTCAGACCAATCTAAAATCCCCCCACCAGAACTGGCAAAAAACACCACCCCCCTTGAGCACTTTCGACCTATCCCAACCAAACCACCGCCCCTAGACTCTGCCCCGAATAAAAGCGCCAAACGCGCACCAGACCGAACCAGGAAAACCCTCATGAACCCATCCGACATTTTCGTTATCAGCGCCGTCCGTTCCGCCATCGGCAGCTTCGGCGGCTCGCTCAAGGATGTGCCACCGATTCAACTGGCCACCGACGTCTGCCGCGCCGCCATCGAACGCTCGGGGCTGGCGCCTGAGCACATCGGTCATGCGGTGATGGGCCATGTGATCCCGACCGAAGCCCGCGATGCCTACATCTCCCGGGCGGTGGCGATGAATGCCGGCCTGCCGAAAGAGACACCCGCCTTCAACGTCAACCGCCTCTGCGGTTCCGGTTTGCAGGCAATCGTCAGTGCCGCGCAAAGCCTGATGCTCGGTGATGCGGGCGCGGCGCTGGCCGGTGGCGTCGAATCCATGAGCCGTGGCGCGTATCTGTTGCCGCAAGCGCGTTGGGGCGCACGCATGGGCGACATGCAGGCCATCGACTACATGCTCGGCGTGCTGCAAGACCCGTTTGCCGGTTTCCACATGGGCATCACCGCGGAAAACATCGCCGAGCGCTACGGCATCACGCGTCAGGCCCAGGATGAACTGGCCATGCTCAGCCAGCAGCGCGCCGCGCGGGCAATCGCCGAAGGCCGCTTCAATGGTCAGATCGTGCCAATCGAAGTGGCATCGCGCAAAGGCACCGTGACCTTTGCGACCGACGAACACGTGCGTGCCGAGGTCAATGCCGAGCAACTGGCCAAGATGAAACCGGCCTTCAAGAAAGACGGCAGCGTCACCGCCGGCAACGCCTCGGGCCTGAATGACGGCGCCGGTGCGTTGATCATGGCCACCGGTGAAATGGTGCGCGCACAAGGCCTCAAACCAATGGCCCGGCTGGTCGGCTATGCCCACGCCGGTGTCGAGCCGGAACTGATGGGGCTCGGCCCGATTCCCGCCACTCGCCTGGTGCTCAAGCGTGCCGGCCTGACCGTCGCCGACCTGGATGTCATCGAGTCGAACGAGGCCTTCGCCGCGCAAGCCTGTGCCGTGGCGCAGGAACTGGGCTTCGATCCGGAGAAGGTCAACCCCAACGGTTCGGGCATCTCGCTGGGCCATCCGGTGGGCGCCACCGGCGCGATCATCGCGACCAAGGCCATTCACGAACTGCACCGCGTCCAGGGCCGTTATGCACTGGCGACCATGTGCATCGGCGGCGGCCAGGGCATCGCCGTGTTGTTCGAACGCGTCTGATACGTCCACCCTGCCCCCGTTCAACGGGGGCAATCGACCAAACTATTGCTCGAAGGTTTGACTGATGACCTAACCTCATAGGCTGAATGACTAACAACAGAGTCGGACACTCCTATGCGTCATGCACTGAAAGCCATGATTTTCGTCGCTTTCACGCTTTTCGGGGCGGGACCCGGAATGCTGTTGGCGGCAGACCCTGCGGACATTTCAATGCCCAGGGCGGTTGCCACGCCCCCCAGTGTTTCCCCAAGCGACCTCCAGGCGTTGCAACTTCGGCTGGACGCCCTCAAACAACAGATCTCGCTGGTTGATAACTACAGCCAGCTGGAGGCCCCGCAGGACCTCGTCCAGATGTTCATGCTGGATGTCGATCGCCTCTCGACCTCGCTGCTTCCCCTGCAGACTCAACTGCGCGCGCAACTGGGTGTGCTGGGGCCTGTCCCGCGTGATGACGCCGCGGCCGAGCAGCCCGATATCACCGCGCAAAGGGTCGCGCTCACCGAGCAAAAAAACAAAATCGACGCCACCCTGAAAACCCTGGCCACCCTGAAAACGAGTGCCACCGACCTCATCACCCAGATTGCCGGCATCCGTCGCAACATGCTGGAAAGCGAACTGACCCTGAGCACCCGAAGCGTCCTGAACCCCGAGTTCTGGTCACCGATCCTGAGCCCCTCGATGGACGATCGACAGCGCTTCGCATCGTTCCTCGGTCAGGCAAGTGAGGTCGTCAAACTGGCCTGGCAACCGGGCCAACGCCTCTACACCAGCACATTGCTGCTGCTGGCTCTGGTTATCTGGACGCTGGGACGCCGACTCGCGGAACGAGGGCTGACGTGGCTTTGCATTCACCGGATGCCAGAAGGACGCCTGCGCCGCAGCTCCCTGGCGCTGGCTTCCGTATTGGCCACGGTGCTGACGGTCGGCCTGTCCCTGCAACTGCTGTTTTATGTCTTCACACGCCAGGCTCCGCTGACGCCGACACTGTCGACGTTCTCCCAGGAATTCGAAAAAGTCGCCTACACCTGCGTGCTGATCACCGCGTTGAGCCGCGCCCTGTTGTCCACGAAACACCCGTCGTGGCGGCTGCCGGCGCTTGCCGATCAGGTGGCGCTGTCACTCAAACCTTATCCGCGGGTTCTGGCGGGCGTGCTGCTGGTTCTGGTGACAATGATCCAGATTACCAACGCAACCGGCATGAGCAGCGGCATCGTAATCGCCGGTCGAGGGGTCGTCGCACTGGTTGTTACGTGCGTTCTGGTGGATTTACTGTGGCGCACCGGCAAAGTCCGCAGAGCCGTCGTGGCGTCTGGCGAAGCCTATGAAGCCGGCAGGACGTTCGCGGGCGTGCTTTACACCCTCGCCAGTCTTGCGATGGTGATCTGCCTGGTTTCCCTCTTGACCGGTTACGTGTCCCTGGCCAGGTTCGTCACCTATGAACTGGTCTGGGGCTTTCTTATCCTCTCCGGTTTCTATTTGCTGATGCAGTGCTTCAAAGATGCCTGCGAATACTTTTTTTCAATCAAAAGCCCCAGCGGCAAGGCGCTCAAGCAGTTGCTCGGCATTGAAGACCGGCGCCTGGAGCAGATCTCGATCGTTCTTTCAGGGGTCGGGCGGGCCGGACTCTTGCTGCTGGCGCTGGTCACCCTGTTCGTCGGCGGGGTCGGCACGACGCTCGGGCAACTGCTCACCAACGTCTTTTCCATTCTCGGCGGCGCCGGGCTGCGCAAACTGAACATCATCCCCGGGCACTTGCTCAATGCCGCACTGGCCTTGCTGGTCGGCATCTACCTGATTCGCACGCTGGGCCGCTGGCTGGACAAGGAGCTCTTGCCGAAAACCGAGATGGACCCTGGCATGCGCGCTTCGCTGACCACGCTGTTTGCCAACATCGGCTATGCGTTGGTCATTCTGCTGACGCTGTCATCGTTGGGCGTGCAGTGGACCAACCTGGCCTGGATCGTCAGCGCGTTGTCGGTGGGGATTGGTTTTGGCTTGCAGGAGATCGTCAAGAATTTCGTCTCAGGCCTGATCCTGCTGACCGAGCGCCCGGTGAAAGTCGGAGACCTGATCAGCATCAGCGGGGTCGAGGGCGACATCCGCCGGATCAACGTGCGGGCCACCGAAATCCAGCTCAGTGACCGCTCGATTGTCATCGTGCCCAATTCGCAGCTGATCTCGCAAAACCTGCGTAACGTAACCCTGGGTGGCAGCGCCCAAGGGGTGGCGTCACTCGAACTGACCTTCCCCCTGGACATCGACCCCGAACAGGTGAAAGACCTGCTCTACAACACCTACCGCGAGCACGAGACCATTCTCGACAAACCGGCGCCGATGGTGCGCTTCAGCAAACTGACCCCCGATGGCATCACGCTGACGGTCACCGGCTATGTCGGCAGCCCGAGAATCGTCGGCGTGACCAAGAGCGACCTGCTGTTTGAAATCCTCAAGCGCCTGAGTGACGCGGGTATCGAGCTGGCGAAGCCGCCGACACCCGCAGTGTGAATCAGTGTGCGATGCACACTGATTTCAGTTCGGTGTAGGCCTCGATCACCGCACGTCCGAACTCGCGGCCCATGCCGGATTGCTTGACGCCACCGAACGGCATGGCCGGGTCGAGCAGCACGTGGGCGTTGACCCACACGGTGCCGGCTTCGATGCGCGGCACCAGGTTCATCGCTTTGCCGAGGTCATTGGTCCACAGGCTGGCGGCCAGGCCGTAGCGGTTGTCGTTGGCCAGGGCGATCACGGCGTCCTCATCGTCAAACGGCATCACCCCCAGCACTGGGCCGAACACCTCTTCGCGGGCCACCGCCATGCTGTGATCGATGTCGGCCAGAATGGTCGGCTGCACATAGAAGCCCTCGCCTTCCACCAACTCGCCCCCGGATACCACGCGTGCGCCTTCGCGGCGCGCCAGTTCGATGTGTTTGAGCACGCTTTGCTGCTGCTTGCGCGAGACCAGCGGGTTGATCGCCGCTTCGCCGTTCATGCCTGCGCCGATGGGCATCGCCGAAACGGCGGCGGCGAGTGCTTCAACGAATTGATCGTGGATCGAGCGATGCACGTAGAAGCGCGAAGCCGCCGCACACACCTGACCGTTGTTCAGCAGACCGCCAAGGATTGCGCCCTGGACGGCTTTTTCGATGTCGGCATCGGCCAACACGATCATCGGGTTTTTGCCGCCCAGCTCCAGCGAGAACCGCGTCATGTTTTCCATGCACGCCACGCCGACGCTTTTGCCCACCGCCGTGGAACCGGTGAAGGACACTTTGCTCACCAGTGGATGCGCCGTCAGCACACCGCCGACATTGGCACCGCCACCGGTGACAACGTTGAACACGCCCGCCGGAATCCCCGCTTCCAGCGCCAGTTCAGCCAGACGCATGGCGGTCAGCGGCGTTTCCATCGCTGGTTTGATGATCACCGTGCAACCGGTGGCCAGCGCCGGCATCAGCTTCCACGCAGCGATCAGCAGCGGGAAATTCCACGGCACGATCCCGACCACCACGCCCACCGGTTCACGCTTGGTGAACGCGGTGAATTTCGCCCCCGGCGGCAGCGGAATCGACACGTCAAAGGTCTGCCCTTCGATCTTGGTCGCCCAGCCGGACATGTAGCGCATGAACTCCACGGTGGCGTTCAGGTCCAGCGCGCGTGCCATGTTGATCGACTTGCCCTGGCTCAGGGTTTCCAGCTGCGCCAGCTCTTCGGCATGCGCTTCTACCAGCGCAGTGAAGTTCAGCAGGATGCGTTCGCGGTCCGCCGGGCGCAGGCCCGACCACACGCCGGACTTGAAGGCTTTATGCGACGACTGCACGGCTTGCTCGACCACGTCCAGCGGCGCGTCGAGGGTTTCGCACAGGGTTTGTCCGGTGGCCGGGTTGACCACGGCAATGCGCGGCCCTTCGGCGAACACCCATTGGCCATCGATAAAGCAGCCGTGGCGGCGGTCAAGGAATGCAGCAACCTGCGGCAGGATTTCAACGTTGCTCATAAATCACCTTTGGTTCAGACGCGTTGTTCAGCCGCATAACGGGCTGATTACTGTTGTTCTTTGAGGAAACACACGACCGCCTGGCGATCGTCCGCGGAGGCCAGGCCCATGTAGGGCATGTAAGTCCCCGGCACGAAGGTCTGGGGTTGGGTGATGAGTTGCGCGATGTTCTCGGCCTGCCAGTTGATGTCTTTGCTGCGCATGGCCTGGGAATAGTTGAAGCCTTCCAGCGAGCCGGATTTACGCCCGACCACACCCGCCAGGTTCGGCCCCATCATCCCCGTCATGCCCTTGGTCACCGAATGGCAGACCGCGCATTCATTGGCGAAGACCTGAGCCCCATGCCCCTGGTCCGGCGCGCAGTCGGCGGCCAGCGCGGTGTGTGCAAGGGTGAGTGAGAGCAGACCGATGAGGGGCAATCGCAGCGAGGTGAACATAGGAAAACGACCTTGAAAATCCGCGCTCGTCCATTGAGCGGCAACACGGGAGCGCCGACGCAGCGGTGCATCGACAGGGTTGAGAGGGATTGTCGATGGTCAGTGATGCGCAGGTTTTGCCCTGCGTGCCAGTCGTATTGGCGAGGCTGCCAAACCGGGCATTTTGGCAAGCACAGCCAACTCTTTGGCAACCACACAAAAGGCCGGAAAAGTTCCGCGCCTTAGTATCGAAAAAGACCGCAAACCTGCGCTCAAGAACAAGAACGGATGCCACACCATGCTCAAGTCCCCCTTGCTGCGTCTCTCTACGCTTGCCCTGATGATCAGCGCCGGCCATGCCGGCGCGTATGAACTCTACGCCGATGACGACAGTCACCTGAACGCCACGCTGGAAGCGGTCTTCGGCATCTTCCACAGCCAGGAAAACTACGCGCTGTCCGGCCGCCTCGACCCGGGTTCTTCGTCGTGGCGCGAGGGCTACATCAAATATGGTCTGAGCTTCGACAAGGGCCTGGCCGGTGTCGGCACCGCGTATGGCGCAGCGAACCTGCTCAGCTCCGGCACCTGGGGTGACGGCGATTCCGCAGGCTTCAGCGACGGTTCGGAACGCACCACCAAATTCGAAGACGCCTACCTCGGCTGGCGTTCGGGCAAGCTGTTCGACGTGCTCGGCGAGGACGGCGTCGACCTGTCCTTCGGTCGCCAGAACATCGTGGTCGGTGATGGTTTCCTGATTAATGGCGACGCGCTCAACCTGGGCAAAGGTCTGGCGGACGGTGAGTTCAACCGTGGAGGCGCGTACTGGCTGGCGGCACGCAAAGCCTTCGACGAGACCGCCGTGCTGCGTCTGGGAGGCAAGGAAGGCTGGCGTGGCGACCTGATGTGGTTGAAATCCGATAACCGCGCACAAGCGAAAACCGAAATGTACGTCGGCACGCTTGAGCACGTCGCCGAAGCAGGCACGGTCGGCCTGACCTACATCGACACCACCGATGTCGACGAAGAGTTCGCCTCACCGATGCAGCTTGAACGCGACGGCATGAAAACCTACAGCCTGCGCGCAGCCGGTAATGCCGGGGTGAAAAACCTGTTCCTCTCCGGCGAATACGCCAAGCAGGACAAACCCCATACCGGCACCGAAGACGCCTGGTACCTGGAAGCCGGCTGGACCTTCGCCGACGTGGCCTGGACGCCAAATGCCAGCTACCGCTACAGCCGTTTCTCGGAAGGCTACGACACGCTGTTCTATGGTTTCAGCCGTGGCTTCGGCACCTGGTTCCAGGGTGAGGTCGCCGGCAACTACGCCGGCCCGTTCAACACCAACTCGCGTATCCAGCAAGTCAAGTTCACCGTCTCGCCGCTGGAGAACCTGACGGTCGGTGCGATGTATTTCAACTACGACACCATCGACCGCAACCTCGGCAATACCGACGGCCACGAAGTCGATCTGTATGCCGAATGGCACGTCAACGAGCACCTGACGGTGATGCCGCTGATCGGCCTCTATCAGCCGGACAAGAGCGCCGACGAAGGTGGCACGCAGCTGGGCAGCAACGACAAGAACCTCTACAACCAGGTGATTTTCGCCACTACGTTCTAAGCCCCTACGCAATCCCTGTAGGAGCGAGCCCGCTCGCGATGGACGTCAACGATGACGCGTGTTGCCTGAATGAACGCGTCGTCCAGACATTTTTCGCCGGCAAGCCGGTCTCGCGCCTACAGGGGACCGTGTTATGCCTCAAGGAAAAAGGCCTTTCCAATGCAAAAGAAATTCCTGACGATTCAGAGCAAAATCGCCCTGCTCGCTGGCCTCTGCCTGCTGTTGGTGGTGGGTTTACTGATGGGTTTGTCGCTGTATCAAACCCATCGAAGCAGCCAGCAAGTGGCCGAGGCCAGCAGCGAAATGCTCGCCAACGCCGCCAAGGAACACATGCAGGCGCTGGGCAAAGTGCAAGCGATGCAGGTGCAACGCACCTTCATGCAGACGCACGAATATGGCCAAGGGTTGTCGCGCTATCTGCTCTACCTGAGGCAGTTGCAACATCAGGGCAACCTTACCCGTCCACAACTGCGCCAGGAGCTGAGCACCCAGCTGCACCAGGCCCTGATCGACAAGCCCGACCTGCTCGGGCTTTATGTCATTTTCGAACCCGATGCCCTGGACGGCGCCGACGCCGGTTTCGTCGATCAGGCGGCCATGGGCAGCAACGAAACCGGGCGCTTTTCGCTGTATTGGGTGCAAAGCAAACCCGGCGAACTGCAAGCGGTGATCGGCGACGAAGCGCTGCTCGCCAACACCTCGCCCGGCCCCAGCGGCGCGCCCTACAACGCCTTCTACACCTGCGCCCGCGACACCCGCAAAGCCTGCGTCCTGGAGCCTTATTTCGACGAGGCCTCCGGCAGCCGCAAACTGGTGACCAGCATCGCGTTCCCGCTGCTGGACCATGACAAGGTCATCGCCGTGGTCGGCCTCGACATCAACCTCGCCGCCCTGCAACAGAACAGCGAAGCCAGCGCGCTCCAACTGTTCGACGGCAACGGCCAGATCAGCATCGTCAGCCCGCGCGGGGTGATTTCCGCCAACAGCCAGGACATCAGTCGCCTCGGGCAACCGCTGGACAATGCCGAGGTGATGGATACCTTGCGTCAGGGACAGCCGAAAGTGTTCGTCGATCAACAGCAGATCAAAGTGCTTGAGCCACTGGCACCGATTGCCGGGGCAGCGCCATGGGGCGTGCTGGTCGGCGTGCCGCAGAACGTGCTGCTCGCCCCGGTCACCACGCTGCAACAGGAACTCGATGCGCAAGCCGTGCGAAGCACCGCGCTTGAGCTGTTGCTGGGCTGCGGCTCGGCCCTGCTCGGCCTGGTGTTGATCTGGTACGCGGCGTATCGCATCACCCGGCCGCTGCAACTGCTGACGCGGGTCATGGAGGATATTTCCCTGGGCGAAGGCGATCTGACCCGGCGCCTGGCCGTGCAGTCGCGGGATGAAATAGGCCAACTGGCGACGGCGTTCAACCGCTTTGTCGAACGTATCCACCACTCCATTCGCGAGGTGTCTTCGGCGGCGCTTGGCGTCAACGAAGGCGCCAAGCGTGTGCTGCTGGCGTCCAACGCATCGCTGAGCAATTTCGATGAACAATCGACCCGCACCAACAGCGTCGCCGCCGCGATCAACGAACTGGGCGCCGCCGCCCAGGAAATTGCGAACAACGCCTCCGATGCCTCGCAGCAAGCCTCCGCCGCGCGCCAACAGGCCGAAGACGGGCGTCAGGTGGTCGAGCGCACGATTGAAGTGATGAACGAACTGTCCGGCAAAATCAGCGCGTCGTGCGTCAACATCGAAGCGCTGAACAGCAAAACCGTGAACATCGGGCAAATCCTCGAAGTAATCAAAGGCATCTCCCAGCAGACCAACCTCCTCGCCCTCAACGCTGCCATCGAAGCAGCACGGGCGGGTGAAGCGGGTCGCGGCTTTGCCGTGGTCGCCGACGAAGTGCGCAGCCTGGCCGGGCGCACACAGACCTCGGCAGCAGAGATTCAGCAGATGATTGAAGCACTGCAAGTCGGCGCGCGTGAGTCGGTAACAACCATGACCGAGAGCCAGCAGCACAGCGAGGAAAGCGTCAGCATCGCCAACCTCGCCGGCACGCGGCTGGGCAGCGTGACGCAACGCATTGGCGAGATCGACAACGTCAATCAATCGGTCGCCGCAGCCACTGAAGAGCAGACCTCGGTGGTCGAGGCGTTGAACGAGGACATCACCGAGATCAACACACTGAACCAGCAAGGAGTGGAGAACCTGCAATCGACATTGCAGGCATGTACCGAGCTGGAACGCGAGGCTGGGCGGCTGAATCAGTTGGTCGGCAGCTTTCGCATTTAAAGGCAGTGTTGCCTGATCTATCGCTATCGCGAGCAAGCTTGCTCCTACAGTGACCCCGTCCGTCCGGGCACCCCTGTCACCTGTAGGAGCGAGGCTTGCCCGCGATGAACGATAACGCGGTCTTGCTGACTATCTCTGGCAGCTACCCGACCGGGTCAAGCTGATCCAGCGCCCGATTCACCACCAATTCACCTGAATTGATGACTTGCGCAATGCCCAGCAGGGTATTGCGGCTCGTTCCCTCCGTGCGATCCGCCAGATCCATGACCATGACATTGGCCGATGCCAGCGACTCACAGGCATGGCCCAGCAGGGTTTCGACGTCGTAGTCCGGGTTGACGATGAACATCTTGCAGGGAGTGCGTGGGGTGGCGCGGATATCAGCGGCCGAAGGGATGCGTTCGGAGGCTTCGTCGAGTAATGGGTCGGGAGTTTCGTGTGGGGATGTTGGGTCAGTGTCTGGTGGATCAGGAGTAATCTTTGTCATTATTTTCTTTTCCGGTAGTGACGCTGCCACTCCTTCGCTACTAAACGAGGGGTGGCAGCTGTGCGCAGGTTAGTAGACCGGGGAAAAGAAGAAAGCCGGCGCGCCCGGGGGCGCCCTACGCACAGCCACCATCAAATACAGGCATGAAAATACCTGTTTGACAGACGCTCGTACGACCTTCTAATACCACGGGCTACTAAACCCGATCACTGGGAATCAGTGACGCGAATCAAGTTACCGGGGGACTCCAAAGCGTACAAGCCGGCGGATTCTGGCGTACCTGTAGGCAACGGCGCAAGGTGCTGTGGCTTTCAGGAAGTAACGCTAAACGCTTTTAAACAGACACTCCGAACGGACATCGCTTTCGCGGGCAATGCGGCGACCCGACTTGCCCGCGATGAACGATAACGCGGTGTTTCAGCAAGCCGCCACAGCATGCTCAACCCGATGAAACAACCGGTTGAAATACACCAGGCTGTCACCCTCCCCACGCACACCCACCTTCGACAATTCCACAAACATCACCGAATGCGACCCGACTTCCTTGCACTCGCTGATCCTTCCTTCCAGTTGCACCAGCGCATCACGCAGCACCGGCACGCCCGTGTCGCCGCCGTCCCACAAGTCCCAGGCAAACCGCTCGGCCATCGGCACCTGGGTCATGCCGGCGAAGTGTCGGGCCAGTTCTTCCTGTTCGCCGCACAGCACGTTGACGCACAGCCGGCCGTTGGTGCGGAACACATCGTGGGTGGCGCTGTTGCGGTTGACGCACACCAGCACGGTCGGTGGCGAATCCGTCACCGAGCACACGGCGCTGGCGGTGATGCCGCAGCGACCGCCGGGGCCGTTGGTGGTGATGATGTTCACCGCCGCCGGCAGTTGCGCCATGGCGTTGCGAAAGTCGATTTGCTGCTGGCTCAGGTTGGCCATGTCGGTGCCCCTTCCTTCAGGAGGACCGCGCGTTCGCGGCCCGTGGGTGATGGAACAAGACTAAAGCCCGGCGTTGCGTGCAACCATTCTGACGATCCCCATGCCGAGGTGGGCTTTCCGCTAGTCGACTAGGTGGTTTCTTTATCGTCAGGACCCGTCGCAGTGGGTATTCTGCTGGAAGGCGCCAACATAGGTGCCGACGTCCGCCGCAGCGTGCACGCGTGCGAAAACAATAATTAGAAATTCTCGTGGCAACCCCTGATGGAAACCCGCAAACCGATTGTTTATATCGTTGATGACGACAAAGACCTGCGCACTTCGCTGGCCTGGTTGCTGGAGTCGGTCAGCGTCCAGGCGCAATGCTTTGCCGGCGCTGAAGAGTTCCTGAGCCAGTACGACCCCAAGCAACCGGCGTGCCTGGTGCTGGACGTGCGCATGCCGGAAACCAGCGGCTTTCAGCTGCAGGAAATCCTCAACCAGCGTGGCAGCACCCTGCCGACGATCTTCGTGTCCGCCCATGGCGACATACCGATGTCGGTGACGGCGATGAAGAACGGCGCACTGGATTTCGTCGAGAAACCCTACAACCCGCAGCAGATGATCGACCGCATTCAAGCGGCGCTGAAGACCGCCGTGCATGCCCAGGCCGATCAGCAACAACGCCAGCACCTGCAAGGCAAACTCGCCCTGCTGACCAGCCGTGAACGGGAGGTGTTGATGCTGGTGATCGATGGCAAGGCCAGCAAGGTCATCGCCCGGGAGCTGAACATCAGCGTGAAAACCGTTGATGTGCACCGGACCAAGATCAAGGAAAAGATGGGCGTGACCAGCATTGCCATGCTGGTGCGCGAAGTGCTGCATTTGCCGGTGGATGAGCCGTCGCGGCATTGAGGGATCTGCGGCGGTCATGAGGCCGCCATCGCCAGCAAGCTGGCTCCTACATTGGATCTCCAGTGAACGCAGGATATGTGAACGGCAGTGACCTATTGTAGGAGCCGGCTTGCTGGCGATGAGGCCGGCACATTCAACATCAATGGCGCCTGACACTCCGCCATCGCCAGCAAGCCGGCTCCTACAGGGGATCTGCAGTGAACTCAAGGTATGTGCACAGCGAAGATCTACTGTAGGAGCCGGCTTGCTGGCGATGGGGTCGGCACATTCAACATCAATGGCGCCTGTCACTCCGCCATCGCCAGCAAGCCGGCTCCTACATGGGATCTGCAGTGAACTCAAGGTATGTGCGCGACGAAGATCTACTGTAGGAGCCGGCTTGCCGGCGAAGGGGCCGGCACATTCAACATTGATGGCGCCTGATGCCCTGCGATCGCCGGCAAGCCGGCTCCTACAGGAGATATCAGTTGTGGCTGTAGCGCTTGCGATAGGCCCCCGGCGAGACGCCGAAGCGCGACTTGAACGCCGAGGAGAAGTAGCTGGAATCGGAAAAGCCCCAGGCGTAACACAGCGCCGAGAGCTTCTGCTCGTCAGGTGAGCGGCGCAGGTTTTCCGCGCAGAAATCCAGGCGTCGGTGCTTGATGTATTGCGCCACCACCAGGCCGCGCTTGGAGAACATCCGGTACAACCCGCGTACCGAAATGCCCACCTCACGAGCAATCAGCTCGGGGCACAGGTCTTCGGCGCCGATGTGTTCGTCGATGTAGGCGATGATCTTGCGAAACTGCCGCTCGTGGGCATCCGCGCCGCTGTCGCGGGCACTGATCCCGGGCAACAACAGGCTGACCAATGCATCCAGTACCGCTTCGCTTTCCTGCATGTCCAGGCCTTCCTGCTGCCGGGTATCCAGCACCAAGCGGTTGGCCATCGCCGCCAGTGGTGTACTGGCCGCGATGCGTGTGGCGCAGTTGACTGCATTGAAATGCGAACCGCGCTCGACCACCTGACGCGGCAGGATCAGCGACAACTGTCGGGAATCCTCGTTGTAGGTCATGTCACTCGGGCGACAGGCGTCGATCAGGGCGATGTCGCCCGTGCCCAATTGAGCGCGGTTGTCGCCCTGCTCCAGCCGGGAACTGCCACGCATCTGGAACACCGCGTAATAGTGGCCGTCGCTGCTGACGCTGACGTCTTTACTGGTGCGGTACAGGTGCACGTGCGCCATGTCGACGACACTGAGGTTAATCGCGCCGCTGCGATATTCCGCCAGCTCACCGTAGAAATCCGTATCCAGGGCCCGGGCATCGAAACGCCCGCAAGCCTGGTTGACCTGGCTCAGCCAGCTTTCGAACGCCTCGTTGCGAACCGCCGAAGAAGTCATCATCACTGCAAAGCCTCACGCGTTTTATTGTTATTTTTTCGACCGCTTCGTCGAGCGGTTCGGCAAATATTACGTACCTTGGCTGTCTCCTCCTTCGACGGCCGCCGGGCCCTATTCAACAGGCTCCGGCGCTGGCTTGCCAGCCTTCCCTTGCGTTAGATGTCCAATACCAGACGAGCGGAAACGGCGCGGGAAACGCAGGCGCAAATCTGTTTGTTGGACGCCTTTTCCTTGTTCGACAAACAGTTGTCGCGGTGCTCCGGCACACCGTCCAGCACCTCGACGATGCAGGTGCCGCAGATGCCTTCGCGGCATTCGGTGTCGATGTCACAACCGTGGGCCTGCAACACATCGACCAGACTCGCGTTGGCCGGCACCTGAAGCACCACGCCGGAACTGGCCAACTCCACTTCGAAACCGCCACTCGGACCGGCATTCGCTGCAGGGTCTGCCTGGAAGTGTTCAAGGTGGATCGCATCGTCGCAGCGGCTGCGCGCCGCCACTTCCACCACTTTGTTCATGAACGGCGCCGGGCCGCAGGTGTACACGTGTGCGGCACTGCCAGCGTGGTCAAGGCATTCACTCAACGTGGCATCCATGTCACCCGGCTCGATGCCGTAGTGGAACTGCACATGCCCGGCGAACGTGCTCGCCAACAGCTCGGCGAACGCTGCGTATTGCGGCGAACGGGCGAAATAATGCAGGCGCCACGGTTGGCCGTTTTCGCTCAGCCGATAAGCCATGCTCAGCAGCGGCGTGACGCCGATACCGGCGGCGCACAGCACATGTTCGCTGGCCGTCGGGTCGAGGCGGAACAGGTTTCGCGGCACACCCATTTCCAGCTCCATACCCTCTTCCACCTCGTGCAGCGCCGCTGAACCGCCACGGGACTGCGCCTCTTTCTTCACCGCCACCAGGTACGCGTGACGGTCCTGTGGCGGGCTGCACAGCGAATACTGACGGGTCACCCCGGTCGGCCCGGTCAGGTCGACGTGGGCTCCCGGTTCATAGGCGTCGAGCGGCTGGCCGTCACTGCGCACGAGGCGAAAGGAACGGATATCCAGCGCTTCGTCGACGATCCTTTCGATCTTCACCTTCATCATTGCATCACCTGAAATACGGTTGATTTTTGGGACGTTTGTTAGGGCCCCTGTAGGAGCTGGCTTGCCAGCGATGGCGGTCTTGAGATTTGCATCGCCAACGTGGGCGCCATCGCCGGCAAGCCGGCTCCTACAGGGGATTGTTCCGGTCTTGAGATTTGTATCGCCGATGAGGGCGTCATCGCCAGCAAGCCGGCTCCTACAAGGGATTGTTCCGGTCTTGAGATTTGTATCGCCGATGAAGGCGCCATCGCAGGCAAGCCGGCTCCTACAAGGGTTGTGTGTGAAGCCTTGTTTAGCGCATGAACAGGCCGCCGTTGATGTCCCAGCACGCGCCGGTTACGGAGGCGGCGTGATCGGCGATCAGCAGCAACACGCTGTCGGCGATGTATCCGGGGTCACCGAGGGTGCCCGCCGGGATCATTTTCAGGATCTGTTCCAGACGCTCCGGGGCCACGGTTTCGCGCACCACCGGCAAGTCCAGCGGCCCCGGCGAAATGCTGTTGACCGTCACGCCTTGTGGGGCCAGTTCACGGGCGAAGACCTTGGTCAGCGTCGCCACGCCACCCTTGGCTGCCGCGTAGTGCGCGCCGGTGGCGGTGCCGCCGTTCTGTCCGGCGAGCGAGGCGATGTTGACGATGCGGCCAAAACCACGCTCGGCAAAATGCGCGCCGAATACCTGGCAGGCCACGAAGGTGCCGCGCAGGTTGATTGCCATCGACTCGTCGAACTCTTCTGGTGTGATGTCCATAAGCGCTGCGACTTTCGACACGCCCGCGTTGTTCACCAGAATGTCGGTGCCGCCCCAGTGCGCGGCGAGCACGTCGCGGGCATGCTGGAAGTCGGCCTTGCTGCGCACATCCAGCTCGATGGCGACCGCCGTGGAGCCGCTGCCATCCAGCTCGGCGGCCAGTTGCCGCACGCCATCGAGGCGCACATCCGCCAGGCCGACGCGATAACCGGCTGCGTGCAGACGTCGGGCGATGCACTCGCCCAGTCCACGCGAAGCTCCCGTTACAAGGGCTACTCGACTCATGATCCTGCCCTCACAAAAGGAACCCGAGCGCACTCAGGCTGTCGGTGGAGTTGATCAGGCGCACCACTTTTCGCTCCAGCGACGGCACACCGTCGGTGAAGCGAATGCGGTGGTTCAGGTCGGCCACGAACGGCGTGTGCACGCCGCGCTTGTAGGCGTACAGCAACTGCGCCGAGTTGACTTCGACGATGTCGCCGGCGGCTTCCACCAGGCGGAAACGCGAGACGGTACGGATGGTTTTCGCCGCGTCCACCGCCGATGGCGAGTAGCCGGCCGTCAGGCGTTCGATGCGCAAATCACGCATGCGCGCATCGTCATAGGCGTAGTTGAGGTTGGCTTCGAAGTCCTCGGTGTCCGGGTCGATCGGCACGATGTATTTGCCGCTGTCGCTCCACAAGGTCGCCCATTCGGCGTAGTTCTTGTGATCAAGCAACTCGGCTTCGCGCCAGATGAATTCGATGGCCTGGGCCAGCGGGCCGGAAAAACCGTTCAGGGTGTCGTGAGTGCTCATTGGCTCATCATCCTTTTCCACATGTCGTAGGCACCGCGCATGCCGCCTTCGTCGGTGGCGTGGCTGACCTTGTCGCCGTTTTCGGCAGTGATTTCGCGATTGAGGCCACGGTTGACCAGGATTGGCGCATCGACACCGGCATACGAGCCGCGCTGCACACGGTCCCAGGCCTCGGCATCGTCCGGGCTGCCAAAACCGAACGGGCCCTGGAAGTGTTCGTGAATGCGCATGCGTTCGCGGTTGGCGATTTCCGGGCCGCCGTCCATGCCGAGGGCGACATGGCGGATCTCGGTTTCAGTGACCGACACCGGACGCAGCACGCGGAAGAACGACATCGACATCGCGACGTTCGGGAACAGGTTCAGGTTGAAACCGGCGCCGTGCAGCGAGCGCACGATGCGACGGACTTGCGCAGGCTCCATGGTTTTCGACAGCTCTTCCGTCACGTGAGCGAAGCGCTCCTGCAACTGTTCGGTGCCGTCGTCGTGATCCAGATCGACGTGTTCCGGTACCATCACCATCACGCTATGGCCGTTGCCCAGCGAATGGGTGACCGCTTGTTCGTCGGTCATGAACGAGAGCATTTCCGAGGTTTCTTCATCCACCGACGACATGAACGACTTGTGCACGATCGGGAAGTGGTAACCGTCGGTGGTGTTTTCCAGCTGTATCTTCCAGTTACCCTTGAAGCTGAATTTGTGCTCGCCCTGGGTCTTGATCGGGAAACCGGCGCCCTGCTTCATGAACAGGTCCATCCAGTGTTTGGCGCCGCCGAGGAAATCTTCCAGCGGTTCAATGTCGTCGTTGTAACTGGCGAAAACCATGCCGGCGTAGCTTTCCACGCGCAGGCTGGTCAGCGGCAATTCGGACTTCTCCAGAATGCCTTCGTAGCCGTCCGGATACGGAAGCGCACGGAGCTTGCCGTCCAGACCGTAAGACCAGCTGTGATACGGGCAAGTGAAACCGGTGGCGTTGCCCTTGTGTTTTTCGCACACCGTGGCGCCACGGTGCCGGCAGCGGTTTTCCAGGACGTTGATGCTGCCCTTCTTGTCGCGCACCACAATCACCGGGCGGCGGCCGATGGTCGCGGTCTTGAAATCGCCGCTGTTGCGCACTTCACTTTCGTGGGCAACCCACACCCAGGTGCGGTAGAAAATCTTTTCCAGTTCGGCTTCGAACAGCGCCGGATCGTTGTACAGCGAGACGTCGATGCGGTCGTGGCTGACCAGTTCGTCCGGGCTTTTCGATGATGCGATCAGCCGGTATTCATGAGTGCTCATGCGGTTCTCCTCATGGCTTTTTATGATTTCTTGTTAGGGGTCGACCGTTCGCCGGCCATGCTCTGTTGCAGTTGCGCACCGAAGGCGCAGACCAGCTCGTCCTGACCTTTACGGCCGACAATCTGCAGGCCGACTTTCAGCCCGCTGCCCTCCAGCTCCACCGGCACCGTCAACGCCGGATGGCCGCTGAGGTTGAACGGCCGCACCAGTGGGGTCATGCCGGCCACCGCTTTGCTGGCGCTGCGGGCTTCGACCAGCGTCGGTGGCAGGCTGGGCATCGTCGGCAACAGCAGCACCGCAAAGTCTTCCAGCGCCGCGTCCACTTGCTGGCTGAAGCGCGCGCGGACTTTCTCGGCTTGCGCCAGGTCCGCCGCGCTGGTGCGACTCGCGGCCAGCAGGCGTTGCTCAACGTCCGCGCCGATCAGGCCTTTGCCGGTGAGGTGGCCGAACGCGGCCCAGTTTTCAAAATTGATCACGGTGAGGCCGGCGGCGAATGCGGCTTCGAAATCGCTCAGGTGCAGTTGGCTGCGACGCCAGTCTGCGCGGTCGACGGCGGCGCCGAGGCATGCTTGAAGATGCGAGTCGCAGTCGACGTTCAGGAAAGCCACAGACACATTGCTCGATGGCAAGCCTTGTGCCTGAAACCCAGGGCAAATCACTTGCATCGCCGCAATCAGATCCGCCATGTCGGCGGCAAACGGCCCGACGCAATCGAGGCTGGACACCGCTGGATGCGCACCGACCCGGCTGACCCGCCCATAAGTCGGTTTCAAGCCAGCGATGCCGCAGCACGCCGCCGGTACGCGAACCGAGCCGCCGGTGTCAGTGCCGATGGCGATGTCCGCCAGACCGGCGGCAACCGCTGCCGCCGAACCGCTGGAAGAGCCGCCCGGCACGCGCTCCGGTGCTTGCGGGTTGATCGGCGTGCCGGTCCAGTCGTTGATCCCGGTCACGCCAAACGCCAACTCGTGCATATTGGTTTTGCCAACGATTTGCCAACCTGCGTCGAGGATCGCGTCCACCACGTCGGCGTTGCGCAGCGCCGGTTCAACCTCGGCAAACGCACGACTGCCCGAGCGCGTCGGATGCCCGGCGATGTCGATCGAGTCTTTGATCGCGACCCGCTTGCCGTCGCCACCGAGTAAAAATTCGCTGATAAACGTGCTCATTTTCCCAGCTCCGAATTGAACAAGCGTTGCGTGCGGAAATGTGCGATCAGCCAGACACCCTCGACACAGCGAAAATCGATGTTCAAGCGCGTGCCGAACAACTCGCTGCGCCCATCGGCGTAGGTCGACACCTGCTGCATGATCCACTGCCCCTGCGCGGTGCTGCCGTCAACCAGGATCGACTCGCTGGTGAGGTAATGCAGGTTCAGGCGAAAGTGCTCCGAGGGCGGCAAGTAACCGCCGACAAACGCCGCAATCGCATCACGCCCGTGATGCTGGCCGAAGGTCTGCGCGGTGACGCTGCCGACGCCTTCCCACACGGCGTCGATGCAGAACAATAGCGCCAGCTCGCTGACGTGGGTGATCGCCCTCGGCACATCGCACAGGTCCATGTAGCGCGCCATCAAACGGCGCACCTGGCTCTCCCCTTCGAGCGTCGCCAGACGCTGCAACAAGGCCTCGTTCATGACTTACACCCTGGCGGCATCAGGGATGGTCAGTGGACGACCGATGCGCGCTTCGACCTTGGCGTAACGCCACAGGCTGTACTCGTTCACCGGCGTGGTGCGGAACAGGTTGCAGGCATCGATCACCGATTGGTGGCAGTCGACGTCGGCCATGATGTAGACGGTCCAAGGCGAGGTGGTGGACGGGCCGACCATCAGCCGGTCATCGTCCATCGCGCCGAGCACAGTGATGCCGGGCATGGCGCCGAGCGAGCCCATCATCTGGCTGAAGCCTTTCCAGACGCTCAGGCCTTCGCCGGTGGGCAGGTCGAAAAAGTTCTGGGTGATGCCGATGCAGAAGACGACGCGCAGCGGTTCTTGAGTGGTCTGGGACATGAATATTGATCCTTGAATAGTGGGTTCAGATGTAGCCAGGGAACGGCGGCACGCCGAGGAACACCGAGCCGGCGCCGTCGTACAGGCCTTCGCTGAGGAACGCGTGCTGGGTGACCACCATCGAATCGCGCAGGTAGCGCTGCAGCGGATGGCGCAGATAAATCGCAGTGGTGCCGGCGAGGCTGTACGCGCTCTGCACCACGGCGGCACCGGCCTGGGACACGTGAATCGCCGACAAGCGCAACAGGCTGGTTTGCTCGGCGGTGACCGGGTTGCCGGCCAGGATCGAATTCCATACTTGCTCGGTGGCGTTGTAGAAGAAGCCACGGGCGGCGGCGAGCCGGGCTTCGGCCTTGGCGATCTCGATGCGCACGTAGGCGCGGTCGGCCATTTTCGGTGCGCCGGTGATGCCGCTGCCGGCGGCCATACGACTGACTTCGTCGAGGGCGGCACGGGCCAGGCCAAGGTTGACCACGGCCAGCACTTGCGCGGCGTAGGCAATCGACGGGTAGCGGAACAGCGGCTCGTCAATGGTCGAGGCACCGCCACGGATGAAGGTCCAGCGTTCGTCGACTTGTTTGTCGCTGACGCGCAGGTCGTGACTGCCGGTGCCTTTGAGCCCGACCACGTCCCAGTTTTCGATGATCTCGACCTGGTCCGCACGGAACACCGCGGTGCGCGGCTTGCCACCCGCCGCGCCAATCCCCACGCCGAGCAAGTCGGCGCCCTTGCAGCCGCTGGCGAATTTCCAGGTGCCGTTGACCTGCCAGCCACCCTCGACAGCTTCCGCCGGTTGCAGCGGGAACAGACCGCCGGCGAACACCAGATCAGGGCTTTGGGCGTAGATTTCGGCGAGGGTTTCCGTCGGTAATGCGGCGAGATAGACCCCGGCGCTGCCGAAACTGGCGACCCAGCCCGCAGAGCCATCGGCTTCGGAAATACGCTCGATCATTTGCAGGAACAGCGCCGGCGCCAGGGCGTCACCGCCGAAGCATTTCGGCGTGGCGGCGCGGTAGATGCCCACGTGCTTGAAGCGTTCGATCATGTCCCGTGGCACGTGGGAACCGGCGTCGAATTCATCGCGACGCTGGCGCACTTCCGCCAGCACCTGCTCAAAGGCCTGGCGGTGGACGGTGTTGCCGTCGACGCCTGGTAGAGGGTCTTTCTCCGCGACAGCTGAACGCAGCATGGGCTTCTCTCCGTTTTACTTATTGTTAGTGGGCCGAGGCTGGACAACATCGCCCCCTGTAGGAGCGAGGCTTGCCCGCGAACGAGGCACCGCGGTTTCAATGGCAGACCGCGTTATCGTTCTTCGCGGGCAAGCCTCGCTCCTACAGAGAAGATGCGTGGCTGCCCTTGCATTGAGGTCCAGTGTAAAAACCGCGTCGGGTCGCCACTATTGGTGCGTGCAGCCTCTTCACTAAAGGAATCCCCTAGCCCGCCCCCGGTTACCTCTGAGCGCATCCCCACGCGCAAGCGGGTATAAAAAGCCATACTTTCCCTTCACCGGTTCCTCAGGACTGCGCGATGTACCTGCCAAAACCGCACGACTTCTTCACCCTCATCGAAGCCATGCCGCTGTGCATCATTCTTCACGATGCGCAGAGCAAGGAGATCCTCTGGGCCAACACCGCCGCCCTCGACGCGCTGGGTTTTACCCTGGAAGAACTGACGCCGCTGAAAGCCCCGGACATGACCCGCGACGCGCCCAAGTACCGGCGTTCGGTCGGCCTGCGCTGGCTGGAAGGCGCAGCGCGCACGGGCCAGCGCGCCATCGAGTGGTGTTATCGCTCCAAGCAAGGCGTGGAAATCCTCTCCGAGGCCGTCGCGACGCTGGTGCATCTGGACGGTCGCGATGTGCTGATGGTGCAGTTCCGCGACATCTCCAGGGAGGACAAGGTCAAGCGCGACCTCAAGCGTTTCGAAAGCCGGCTCAAGGCATTCATGCAGGACCTCGCCGAAGGTGTCGCGGTGCTCGGCCCTGAAGGTGATATCCGCTTTATCAGTGACTCCGGCGCGCACCTGCTCAACAGCGAAGAACACGCGCTGATCGGCGAAAATTTCCTGTCCTGGTGCGACGACGATTCACGCCAGCGGCTGCTGCAACAGCTGGCCAGCGGGACCCCGGAACATGCGCCGTTCCGCGTGCACTACCACCTGCAACGCCGCGACGGTGAGTGGCGCTGGCATGAGGCGACGTGTCGTTTTATCGAGATCGAAGACGACCTGGTCGGCCACCTGCTGCTGTTTCGCGACGTCACCGAACAAGTGCGCGCCGAAGAAGCTCGACGGGTCAGCGAGCAGAAACTCGAATACCTGGCGCGCTACAACGCCATGGGTGAAATGGCCGTGGCCATTGCTCATGAGCTAAGCCAACCGCTGGCCGCCACCCGCAACTTCATCGAAGGCGCGGTGATTCGCCTGGGCAAGGAGTCCACCACGGATCAGGGCGTCGCCTGGGGTTTGCAAAACGCCGTGCGGCAAATCGAACATGCGTCGCTGATCATCAAAAGCGTGCGCGATTACGTGGTCAAACTGGAGCAGGCCGAAGAGCTGATCGACCTCAACGAACTGCTGCGCGAAACCCGCTATTTCATCAGCCTGCGCGCCGATCCGAGCCTGGTCCGCGTCGAGATTGTCGCCAGTCCCGCGCCGCTGTGGGTGAGCTGCGAGAAGGTGCTGATCGGTCAGGTCATTCTTAATCTGGCGTTCAACGCGATTGAAGAAATGAGCGATCTGCCTGTTGAACGACGGATGCTGCGCATTCACGCCAGCCGCGAAAACGACGTGGCGTTGGTGCGCATCGAAGACTGCGGTCGCGGCATTCAGGCCGAGGCGCAAGAGAAGCTGTTCGACGGTTTCTTCTCCTCCAAGGTCAGCGGCAACGGCATTGGCCTGGCGCTTTGCAAAAACATCATCGGCCGCCATCGCGGCGACATCTGGGCGCAAAACCTTGAGCCCTGCGGCGCTGTTTTCACCTTCTCCATTCCCCTCGCAACTCCCGCCTGAAGCCTCCGAAAGGCCTGAATCAAACCACGAACCTGTAGGAGCCAGGCTTGCCGGCGAAGGCGTACTCAAGGACGCCTTCGCCGGCAAGCCTGGCTCCTACAGGTCAGTGGTTTTGGCTTGCAATTGCGGTGTGTTCAGCCTGTTTTTCGAGACTGGCACAGACACACAAACGCTTGGCAGCCACAGCAATTCCCCCCTTCTGCCAGCGAGGCAGAATCGAACTGCAAAAATCTGCCAATGCACTTGCGATTTGCACGAACAATAATTCAGGGAGTTCCCCCTAATGCGAGCCACCAGGATCACCGTACAGTCAGCGCTGAGTCTCAGCCTGCTGGTACTGGGTTTGAACAATGCCAGCGCGGATCTGCCCGCTGACACGATCGGCCAGACCGTTCTGGCATTTCCGCCGGAAGTTCATCGGGCCTTTATCGTCGACGTCGAATTCGAAAGTTTCGTGGCCGGCCGTGTCACCGTGGTCGACCCCGATAAAAAGCGCGTGCTCGGCATGGTGCCGACTGGTTTTGCTGCGCCCTCGACGCTCAGCCACGATCAGAAAACCCTCTACAGCGCCGACATCTTTTATTCGCGCGGCACTCGTGGCACCCGCACCGACGTGCTGACCGCCTGGGACAGTTCGACCCTGTCGCCGGCCTGGGAGCTGTTGATCCCAACCAAGCGCGCCGAGTCGCTGACCCAGCGCTACGGCTTGAAGACCAGCGGCGATGACCGCTTTGTCTACGTCTACAACTTCACCCCGTCGACCTCGGTGACCGTGGTCGACACCCAGGCCAAAGCCGTCACCGCCGAACTGGCGATTCCCGGTTGCGTGCTCAACTACCCGATCGGCAATCGCCGCTTCGCCTCGCTGTGCGGCGACGGCAGCTTGCAAGTGATCACGCTGAACGATCAGGGCCAGGAAACCGCACGCAGCCGCACGCCGTTCTTCGACCCGAACGCGGAAAAACTGGTGGAACGCGCGGTGAACGTCGGCGACACCTATTACTTCACCACCACCACGGGCACCGTGCGCCCGGTGGATTTCTCGGCCGACGCGCCGAAAATCCTGCCGTCATGGTCGTTGACCAGCGACGAGGAAAAGAAGGCCGGCTGGGCACCCGGCGGCTGGCAGCTGATGGCCGTCGCGCCGAAGCTGAACCGCTTGTACGTGCTGATGCACGACGCGCACGAACCGATGAAGTGGGAAGACCCAAGCCCGCTGATCTGGGCGTTTGATCTGAAAACCCACAAGAAGATCGCCACGCTGGAGGCACCGGTTCCGGTGTGGAGCATGCAGGCCACCGGCGACGACAAGCCGCTGCTGCTGGGCGCCGACGTTGCAGGCGGTTTGCAGATCTTCGACCTGAAGACCAACACGCTCACCGGCAGCATGGCGAAGGTCGCGAAAACCGCGACTCAGGTCATGAGCTACTAACCGAGGTTCGGCCATGCACTTAGATCCGATCTTCATCATTGCCAGCGCCCTCGCCATCGCGGTGCTGCTGGCCAGTGCCGCGACCCACAAGGTGCGCGCGCCGGCACGTTTTGCCCGGCAATTGGCGGACTACCAATTGCTGCCCGACGTGGCCGTACGCCCCATCGCACGATTCATTCCGGTGGTTGAACTGGCCATCGCCTTTGCGCTGCTGGTACCGGTCAGCCGTGCCTGGGCAGCGTTGGGCGCCGCCAGCCTGATCGCACTGTATGCAGCAGTCATTGGCATCAACCTGTGGCGCGGCCGTCGCGATATCGACTGCGGCTGTGCCGGCCCGGACCAGGCTCAACCGCTGCGCCCGGTTCTGCTGCTGCGCAACAGCGCGCTGGTAGCGTTGGCGTTGCTGGCCAGCGTCTCGCCGGTGGTTCGTGACCTGGGTTTTTTCGACGGTTTCGTGACTGTCGCCGCCAGCGCCGTCGCGCTGCTGATTTACGCCGCAGCCGATGGCTTGCTGGCGAACTCCCCTCTTCTGCTCAAACTGATTGGTAGGTGATCAATGGAAGGCTTAATCGTTTCCAACGTTCTGCTCTGGGTACTGCTGGTGGCCGTGGCGTTTGCCGTCATGGGCCTGGTCCGTCAGATTGGTGTGCTGCACGGCCGTCTGGCCCCGGCCGGTGCGTTGATGATGGACAAGGGCGTGGCGGTCAATGAAGCCGCGCCGCAGGTCACCGCTTCCGACCGCAAAGGGCGCCCAGTGAACTTCGGCTATGCCGGCGAGAAATCGCAACTGCTGTTCTTCCTCTCGCCAACCTGCCCGATCTGCAAGTCGCTGCTGCCGGCGATCAAATCCATCGCCAAGGAACAAGCCGATCGACTCGACGTGGTGTTCATCAGCGACGGCGACATGGACGCACAGCAAAAGCTGATCACCGAACACAAACTGGAAGACGCCACTTATGTGGTCGGGCCTGAAGTGGGCATGACCTACCAGATCGGCAAGCTGCCGTACGCCGCGCTGATCGACAAGAGCGGCACCCTGCGCGCCAAAGGCCTGGTCAATTCCCGCGAGCACCTGGACAGCCTGTTCGAAGTCGAGCACCTGAAAAGCGCGACGCTGCAGGAATACCTCAACAGCCAGCCGCATGCACACGACCACAGCCACGGCCATAGCCACTGATAAGGCAGGAGACTTTCATGAAACTGCTGGATCTGTTGTTTGAGCGTTCGACTCGTCGTGTTGCCGACACCACTTCGCGACGCAAACTGCTGTCGCGCATGGGCTCTCTGATGGTTGCCGGCGCCGCGTTGCCGCTGCTGTTGCCGCTGGATCGCACCAGCAAAGCCCTGGCCGCCGATAACCCGAAAGCCGGTGACCCGGGTGATCCAAACACCTGCGACTACTGGCGCTACTGCTCCATCGACGGCTTTTTGTGCAGCTGCTGCGGAGGGTCGGTGACGTCCTGCCCACCGGGCACGGAAGCGTCGCAAGTGACCTGGATCGGCACCTGCCGCAACCCGGCCGACGGCAAGGATTACATCATTTCGTACAACGACTGCTGCGGTAAGCAGAGCTGTGCGCAGTGCGCCTGCACCCGTAACGACAGTGAAGAACCGGCCTATCGCCCGTTCAACAACAACGATGTGAACTGGTGCCTGGCCGCCAAATCGCACATCTACCACTGCACCGTTTCGATCATTCGTGGCGTCGCGGTTTAACGCTTGATTGCGGTTGGCTATTTGTAGGAGCCGGCTTGCCGGCGATGGCGTTTTCAAGGACGCCATCGCCAGCAAGCTGGCTCCTACAGGTCCGATTTCTCCTGCATAGAGGGAAGTGCTGCTTATGGGTAGGTTGCTCATCCTCGGTCTTGTCTGCGCCATGACCGCCCCGCTCGTTCATGCCCGGGCCATCCCGGACCCGGCGCAACGGCATGCGCCGGGCAATGAAGCCCTGCAAAAGCCAATTGCCCAGGCCGGTTACAGCGTTGGCGTGAACTACCAACTGCAATGCGCCGGTTGCCACTTGGGCAATGGCATGGGTTCTGCCGCGAATGACACGCCCCGGATGGCCGGGTTTGTCGGCAACTTTCTGAAAGTGCCGGGCGGCCGCGAGTTTCTCGTGCGTGTGCCGGGCATGTCGCAGTCCGCCTTGAACAATGCGCAATTGGCCGATCTGCTCAACTGGTTGATCCGTGCCGACGGGATGGCAGGCAAAAGCACGCCAGCCGACTATCAGCCTTACAGCGCCGAAGAAGTGGCGGCACTGCGCGCAGAAACCATGCTCAACCTCCCCGGCACCCGCGCCGGACTGATCCAGCAAATGCGTGCGCAAGGCATCGCAATTGAAGACGGGATGAACAACTGACAACGGCTTGAATCAAAGCCGTCATTGCAACAACGGGGGCCTGGTCCCCCGCCCTTCCGCTCCACCAACTCTCCTCTCTGATGACAAGACGACCTTGGGGCAAACGCCACGCAGGCGTCTCACCGTGGTTTGCCCGGCACCTTGTGTCCGAGTGCATTTTTATTTATGGATGTTGTCTGAATCCGCAGCTATTGAGTGAATGTTTGCACAGTGGTGCTAAAGTGACAGCACCTGTCTTTGTCTCACCGGATTTACGCATTTGAGGGTGCAAACCTGTCACAAGTATGAGCAGCTTGTCGGTGACGCCAAGGCTCTCAAACGAGAGCTGTGTTGACTTGAATCTCGTCATCACCGAGCGCAAGGGAAAGCAAATGAGGTCTAAAGATGATATTTGAGCCTAACAGTACCCGTTCCGTTCTCCAGCGAAGAAGCAGTACCAGTATCGTTATTCAGGCCGGTCTCGATTGCGTTGCGGTAACCGGTGTTGCGTGGTTTTTGATCAATTATCACATCGGCTTCATCTCGCAAGACTACGTCATCATGCTCTTGCTGCTGCTTGGCGCGTTGGCCGTCGTGTACGACCACTATGCCATTTACCGCAGCAATGTCGGGTTCACTGTCAAAGCCTTCAAGCTTATGAAGGCATGGACCGCGACCTTTGGTTTTCTCGTTGCCATGGCTTTTCTGACCAAAACCAGCGAACGGTATTCGCGGCTATTGGTTGGGGAGTTATTTGTTCTTGGCTATTTCGCCCAGTTGTTTTTGCACCTCGCCACACGGGAAATGCAGAAGAAGTTTCTGGCCCACCCGACGCAACTGGAAAATTCGTTGATCATTGGCTCGGGCGAGCTGGCGAGCTACCTCCACAGGAAAATCAGTAACAACCCCTGGCTCGGTGAACGCATCGTTGGCTGTGTGTTGATTGGCGCAGACGATGACTGGGGAAAGGAAGGCGTTGAAGGCGCACCACGCCTGTCGATACTGGGCAATATCTCTGATCTTGATGATCTGGTTGTCAAACACGCCATTCGTACCGTCTATTTTGTGACCCCTGTGGGTGGCTCCGAAGTTATCCAGAAGGTGTATTTAAGTCTGTTTGATAAACACGTCAGGGTTAACTGGGTGCCTGACATTTTCGCCTTGAAGTTGATCAACCACAGTGTTCGCGAGATTGCCGGCATTCCCGTG
Source organism: Pseudomonas sp. GT1P32 (assembly GCF_054897805.1). Lineage (NCBI taxonomy): Bacteria > Pseudomonadati > Pseudomonadota > Gammaproteobacteria > Pseudomonadales > Pseudomonadaceae > Pseudomonas > Pseudomonas sp. GT1P32. The sequence continues at coordinate 106,006 of NZ_CM142704.1, read as the reverse complement.
CTGACGTTGTCTGAAACTCCGCTGATGGGGATGCGACTGTTCCTGAAGAATCTCGAAGACAAGGTCGGAGCTTTTCTGATCCTGCTTTTTGCGGCGCCAGTGCTGGCGTTAGTTGCCCTTGCGATCAAGATCGATAGCCCAGGTCCCGTGTTCTTTCGTCAGCAACGCATGGGGTGGAGTGGCGAGGTTTTCCGTATCTGGAAGTTCAGAAGCATGGTGGTCCATCAGTCTTCGGACGGCACCGTCAAGCAGGCACAAAAGAATGATCCACGCGTGACCAGGGTGGGCGCCTTTATTCGCAAAACCAGCCTCGATGAGCTGCCGCAATTGTTCAACGTGTTGATGGGCGAAATGTCGCTGGTGGGACCTCGCCCACATGCGATTCAACACGACGTGCAGTACTCGCCCGATGTCTCGGGCTACTTTGCGCGACATAACATTAAACCGGGCATCACCGGGCTGGCGCAGGTGCGGGGTCTTCGCGGTGAAACGAAAGATGTAGAACAAATGATTCGCCGGGTTGACTCAGACATCGAGTACATCAACAACTGGTCGCTCTGGCTCGACTTCATCATTCTTTTACGAACGGTATCTGCCTTCTCCGGCAAACAGGCCTATTAGTGCGTGGTGAATGCCTGGCCGGAAATGAAACTGCAGGAGCGAGTTTCCTCGCTCCTACACTTCGCCGCACGATGACGGAAACAGGTCCAGCGTGCGCTCGACCTCATCGGGGTCGATAGTAAAACCATTGCCCGCGGGAGTACCGACGACAAAACCAAAGTGTTGATGATCACGATCGGTCAGGTACTTGAAATAGCAGATGAAACGCTCGGGAGGTTGCAACACCAGCAGCGAACCACCTGGCGGCAATACATTAACCCCATGGATCAATTGACTGCCCTCGACCCCTATCACGGTTCTTGCACCGGCACAGGTCGCGACAATGGTCGCAACATCGCACAGCGCCGGGTCGAGAATGCGAAAACCTCGACGATCACGCAGACGCTCAGCCAACTCCATTTCGTTACGCAACAAGCGTAAATCGCCGCGGCCACCTCTCAGAATAAACACGCCTGGATGAGCGCTCGTGTTGACGTGGGACAGCAACTTTTCGCCCATTGCACGGAAGCGCAGATGCTTGTGGCGATTTTGGCTTATGTCGTCAAAGATCACGAGTTCACGAAAAAACGCATTACGTAAACGAACCGGCTTCATGCCAAGCCAGTCCTCATAACCGGGGGTGTGAAGGATGCCGTTCCTGGTGGTGGAAACACTGTTGCCGGAGGGAGCCGTGGTCACTGGAACGCCTTCGTTGCAGGCCAGTGAATAGGTCAGGCAATCGTCCGTCAGCCAACTGCCAAACCACTTGTTGCCCCCCGCCGTGCAATACAACGCGCCGCGCTCGATTTCGTTTTCAACGCGAACCCCAGGCAGCCGGCCCACGCCAGGCGTCAACCAGGATTTGGCGCTTCCTTTGTAGAGCGCGCCATCGATTAACCAGGCATCTTTGAGCAAATAACCCCGGGTCGGCCCATGTTCAACACGACCGACGCCTTCCATTGTGCGACGAGGATGTTCATGGGGATAAAAAAGTTGCTCTTCCCATCCCGTCACACGCTCAAGTTGATTGGGAAGAAAGAAGGCGGGTTGAACAAACGCGACTTCACCCGGCGCAATGTCCCAGGTTTTCACCGCCATACTTTGCAGCGTTAACGCTGGTTTCCGGGCAAGGCGTGTTTTAAAGAGGTGTTTATAGGCCTCCAGGCTCCACTTCGCCGGGCCGCTACTTGCCAACGCGTTGAATTCCGTCATAGACACCCCGGCGCAATATGATTACACAGCATTTACTTTTTCAACGTCTCCCGCCTATTCAAGTGCAGAGAATAGTTTGCAGAATGGGCGGTGAATTCAAATGAGCGTAGCGACTACGCAAGTTATCGAGCAGCGCGGCGTCCGGCTCCCTGGAACAATGGAGATACAGTTTGGATAGTCCCCCAAAGCCCATTTCACGATATCGATTTGCAACTTCTTCATCACTTGGCCCGTCGGGTATTCCAAGATGAAGTGTCAAATGTTTGCCTTCAACAGCAAAAAGTGGCGTCTCCCACAGAAACTGCGCAGCGCCGGTCCTGGGCAGCCGAACAAACACGTAGCCATGGTTTCCCAGCGTATCGACATCACCGCCGCGCCTTCTTTTCCACTCAAGAAGCCCGTCGTCCGGACGTGCCAGACACGTCCCGATATCGTAGTAATCAAATCCGTTTTCTATTGCCCACTCAAGCGCCATGAACGTGGTGATGGAATTGACTTCACGTAATTTTTTGGCGTCTGAAAACACCTCGTCTGGGTAGCCGAAACGCACAGTGCTCCAGTAGCGCTTGCCCGCGCGAGTGACGACGCACCCCAGATGGCAGGCAACAACCTGGTCTTCCAACACCACCAGATCGAGGCGTCCGGCACTTTTAGCCACCCGTTGAACTTCATGTGATGCGATTTGCGAGGCGGCTGAGCCATGACGGGCCCTGGCATAGGGTTGAAGCATTTCCCGATCCGCCGTTTCAATCTCATCATCGTTCAATGCTTGCTTCATACCGTAGCGCAACCGGTTCTTGCGTAGATTGCGCCGTAACTCGGTGTTGTATCGCGCCGTAATCTCATCAATGGATCTGCGCAGCGGCACGACAGCACTCAGGTATTGCGGCACATACAATGCACCCCAGGTCGGCATGTCACTGACAACGACCGTGCGGTCTGATTTCGACAGGTTATCAGCCCCCTGAGTCTCAGCCCCCAAGAGCACCTTCACAAATTCCCGCTGGGATTTTCTGCCCACATAAAGAATGTCGTAGCGGCTGTCTTCCCGCAGTTTGAACCTGGCAATTTCCCAGCGCCAAACACAGGCCCGCGCGGCTATATCGCGTAACCAGGCGAGCGCTTTTCTTAGCTCAAATCGCAAGGAAGGCGACATTAACTTATGTATCAGCTTTGATATATATGCTTTCATTTGTTTATTAGCACACGTCAAGAAGCGTTCATTTGAGTTTTCAAACCAATAGATCAAACACTCGAAATGAGAGTCGATAGCTCATCACGCTTTTCAAAATATGCGGCAAACCATAACTGCCAATATGATGTGCGCTGTTTTTTGAATGTACGCCCAGCTGTCTTTCTTGCGAGAAACTCGCCACTCACTCTCTGTAATCAAGATTTTCTGACGTCATTTATTCGCCTCCAACCTTAACAAAAAAACGCTCCAACTCATCCGCCGAGTCGGCAATACAAGGCTGAGTAAAGATGCTGGCGCAGAGTTTTGCAAGATATTTCAGACGTGCTTTTCAGGCAGCCCGAATATTAAAACTGACGTCAAATTCCTGTTACATCAGGAACTTCGACAGATGAGTGTGCGTAACAAAAACGTTGGGTTACCCACGATATAGCGAGTGAATAATCGCTTTGGCTCACTGAGCAGCCTGAACACCCACTCACAACCGAGGCGACGCACCCATTGCGGAGCACGCGTCACCTTGCCACCGAGAAAATCCAGGATCGCCCCACCGCATACCACCAGGCATGGCACGCCACTGGCGGCCAGCCTCGCGGCAACGACTTCCTGCTTGGGCATGCCCATCCCCAGCACCACCAGTTCCGGCAGTGACTGACGGGCAAGGTTGACGTAATCATCCACCCCGGCAAAACCATGGTGAGCAGAGACGACATTGACCGCAAACACCGCTTCGCTGTGCCGCACCGCGTTGGTCAGAAAGGTCTCTTCAGTTCCCCAGAACGCCACGCGCCGGCCCTTGTAGGCGGCCAGTAATTTGGGGATGAAATCGGTGCCGTTCATATTCAGACCCGGTTCGAGACCGAGTCGACGATACAGGATGGCCATGCCGGAGCCATCCCGTAACAACACGTCAGCCGCCGACAGCGCGTCGTAGTAGGCGGGGTTGGCCGTCACCAGGTTCATGGCATGGGCATTGACGAATCCAAGCACTGTCGTCCCCTCAGACCGGGACAACGCATCAATCAATTGTTGTTCGTCGCCAGCATCGCGAACCACCCTGAGTTTGCGCAGGATGGTTTGCCAGTTGTGCTGCCAGGATAAGGGGCTCATCAGGTGTCATCTCGCTTCGAACGCACCCAGTCGACCTGGCGCTTGAGCACAAAACCAATGTACAGCGGGATTTTCTTCAACGCGTAGAACGGCGCATACAACAAGGCTGAAAACGCGATGATCCCGCGACCGAATCGACTCCATGCCAGCAAGACAGTCACGCCCAACAGCGCGAGCCCGAAAGACGCTATCAAGGCTGGCGCCAACGCGCCGCCGAGCAACACCACCAGCCATGAGAGGCTGAAGGCGACCACCAGCAGCAACGTCAGCAAGGCCAGCGGCGGGACCAGTAAATCCGCGGTCATTGCCAGAAGGTTCAAGTTGCCTTTGCGGATAGCCTCTAACAGCAACGTTGGCGCATCACTGAGGATGACCCCGAGATGACCATGCTCCCAGCGTGTACGCTGGATACCCAGGCCTTCTTCGCTGCGCGGAAAATCACTGCTGACCAACGCACCGGGGCAAAACAGGGGCGGTTTGCCGCTTCGGCAGAAATCCAGGCCCATCTTCAAATCTTCGACGATGTGGCCACTGGCTAATTCGATCAATGCCAGATCCCGCCAGACGAACGCCATTCCCGAGCCCATCAACGAACAAGGCAACCCCACGCGGGCCCATCCCTGCGCTCGCACCCGATTCTTCACGCACCAGGCGAATTCGGCAATTTGCACTTTCAACCCGGAGCCTGCAGGCGCATGCATCAAGTACAGGGCCTGTGCTGGACGCCCGGAGTCGATGCAGCACAGTGCCAAACGCTCAATCGAGCCTTCACCCACCCGCGAATCGGCATCGACAACGATCATCACATCCGGCGCATCGCTGGCCAGGTAACGCACCCCGAAGTCCAGTGCATAACCCTTGCCTCGCTGCTGAGCATTGCTGCGCTCCACCACCTCGGCACCCGCGGCGCGGGCCAGCGCGGCCGTGTCGTCAGTACAGTTGTCCGCGACAACCACCAGGCGATCGCCCGCCAGCAGTTGCGGCAGAATGCTGTTTAACGTCGCGACGATCAGCGAGGACTCATTGTGAGCCGGCACCAGCACCGCCACCCTCGGTCGCGATCCTTGCGCCGGGGCAAGTGATCGCGCCGGCAGGCTGGCCAGCAGCACCTGCACGAACAACACCAACACCGGCACGACGATGAGTATCAGCAGTGCACTGAACAGCCAACCCAGTAACGTGATCATGCGCTCGCCTTAAACAATTCAGCCAACTTGGCCGCTTCGGTATCGATATCGTGCCGCTCCAGCACACGCTGATACGCGGCATCGCCCATCCGCTGCAACACCTCGACAGGTTGCGCGAGGCAGTCGGCCAGCGCCACCGCCAACTCATCCACGGCGCCCGCGGGAAACAACCAGCCGTTCTCGCCCTGACGCACCAGTTCGGGAATGCCCGCCACGTAGGTCGTCAGCACGGGCCGGCGCAAGGCCATGGCTTCCATGATGACCACCGGCAAGCCCTCGCCAAAGCTCGGCAACACCAGGGCCCGCGCCGCCAGGATTTCCGCCCGCACCTGATCGCTGCTGATCCAGCCGGTAATGCGCACCTGCGCCTGCAAGCCGTACCGCGCAATCAGGGTTTCGATCTCTGCACGCATTTCCCCGTCGCCGGCCAGTACGATCTCGAACACCACGCCTTGCGCCGCCAGTTTTCGCGCCGCCTCAAGCAACAACAGTTGCCCCTTCTGCTCGCACAAGCGCCCCACGCACACCAACCGTGGCACGGACGGCACTGCGACAGTCGGCACCTCATGAAACGCCCGCTCCAGGCCGCAGTGAACCACCTTGACCTTTTCCCAATGCGCATGCTCCACCCAGCGAAACAACTGGCTGCGCCCATAAGAACTGATCGCCGCGACAAACGCCGCGCGCCGGACTTTCTCGCCCAGATGGATAAATTGTGGTTTGTCGAACTCTTCCGGGCCGTGCACGGTAAAGCTGTACGCAGGCCCACCGAGCGCATGGGCCAACATCACCACCTCGGTTGAATTGGTGCCGAAATGCGCATGCACATGCCTGGCATCGAACGCTTGCAACCAGGACAACAACCGGCACGCCTCGAACAAATAGATCACATGGTACGGCCACGGCCGATCGGCCCGCAGGCCCATGCGCAACGCCAGCCACAGCGTCGAAAAAAAGCGCCGCGGCTGCGCGCGCAGCACTTGCAGCACCGGCCCTGCCAGCGCTTTGACTCCGCCCTGCAACACATAGTGGGTCTGGGCTTGTTCGGACACGTCCTCGGCATCCACCAACTGCGCATCCCAGCCGCGCAGGGCAATGCGCTGCACTTCAAAGCCCTGACGCTCTAATGCCAGAATCTCGCGACGAATGAAGCTATGGCTGACTTTGGGGTATTGATTGATGAAATAAGCGATACGCATAGGCACCAAGCTTGGCTGTCGTTGCGGTGAATGATTACGGCGGGACATCCCGCAGTAGTTCAGTGGACTGGAACGTCAATCAGCCCCACGCGGGTGGCTATAACTGCCAATCAACACGCCGTCTATCTTTTTGAACGTGTCCTCCAGCAGCTCATAACGCCTGCGGTACATGGCGCGTTTTTTCGACGCGATACTCTCAAGCGGTTTGCTCGACGGGGCCATGGGGATTTCAAAGAAGTCTTCCCGCGCTGACGGTGTCGCGCCATGTTCCAGCCAGATCACATCGTAATTGGCTGCCAGGTCCTGGGTTTTTTCAGCACCAAAATAGGCGTGCCGGTGATGACGGAACCCATCGCTTACTGCGTAGATCTTTTCAACGCCAATCCGGGTTGCGATGTATTTAATGACTTCAATCAGAAAACTTCGTGGCCGAAGACCTTCGAAACTTTTTGTCAGCTCCCGGTAAATCTCCAGGGAGCGTTCGCTCTCCACCCCTTTGTGAATCCCTTGCACGGCACCGATGAAAATACACAGCTCACCCTCGGTGCAACACAAGGTGAACGCAATCGATGCAATGCGTAAATCACCCTGAAACAGGTTCAACACCAGCTCGCCTTCGCGCATAAACCAAATGGGTCGATCCAGCACCAGGGAGCAATCGGCAGCGAAGGCCGACAAGTCACTCAGCACCAGACTTTCACTTCGACCAAACAGCAATAGCTGCGGGCAGCTTTTCGTCACCACCTCATAGTGCGAGGCCAACACACTCAGCCGGTCCTGAGGGTTCCAGCTTTTGCTGATGTAGGGCCAATGAACGACCCCCACACAATCCCCGCCCAACTTCGCAAAACCGGCGCTGCCCAGAGCGTTCGACATGCGCCCCGTGAACAACTTGAGGTCAGCCCAGTTCTTCGCCACTAAAATCATTAATCTGAGCTTGTTTTTCACGGCCCTCAATGAATAACCAGCGTGTAAAGAAAACGCGTTTTTCAGCAGTTGCCAGTTATTCATTTAAGTCTCACTTGTATTCGATCAACGCGGACTTGCGAGCGCCGAACCTGTTCAAAAGAAACTTCAATTGCCCCAGCATCTCGGGGAATTTTCCCAGCACCAGAAAGAATGCCTGCAGCCAGTTTTCCCGCGTGGATCCCGTACCCCGACGGGCCAGGCGCACGACCTGCAATGGGTAGACCAGCAACAACAGCAGGCCTGCCCCTCCCAGCACCAGGCTGGCGAGAACAGTTGCCAGCGGAATGCCCAGGCCCCAGAACCAGGCGCGGCGTGACTCACGCAACCAATGCTGCTCGGGGGCCGCCCCATGCAAATAAGCACCTTCGGCAAAAGCGTAGCCGCCGCGCAGGGTTCGCTTCCACCATTGGCCGAACCGGGTCATGGTCGCATCGTGCAGGGTCATTTCCTCAGGCAGACGCCAGACTTTCCAGCCCTTGGCACGCAGACGCACACACAACTCGGGCTCTTCCCCGGCAATCAGATCCGGCCGAAACCCGGACACTTCGGCGAAGGCGTCAGCCCGCATCAACGCATCGCCCCCGCAGGCCTTGGCTTCACCTATCGGCGTGTCCCATTCGAGATCGCACAACAGGTTGTAAACCGAATGCTGAGGAAAGCGTTCACGGCGTCGCCCACACACCACCGCCACCTCAGGATGCACATCCAGAAAGGCTTGCGCCTTTGACAGCCAGCCGCCGACGACCTCGCAATCACCATCGACGAACTGCACATGACGCAGCGAAGGCAACACGCGTTGCACCCGGGAAAATCCTTCATTGCGCGCGCGTGCAGCCGTAAAAGGGATGCTCATATCCAGCTCGACCACCTCGACGCCAAGCGCCTGCGCCATTGGCACCGAACCATCGGTTGAGCCGGAGTCGACATAAACGACCTGCTGCGCGGCATCAACCAGCGACGCCAGGCAACGCTGCAACCGCAGGCCTTCATTGCGACCGATAACCACCACACCCAGGCCGGTAGTCATGGCGCTCACTCAGCGCCGCCATCGAAACAGCCCTTCGGATAGCTCATGAGTATTCCTTTGTTTCAACAGACTTCCTTTTCTTGATGGTCGCGGGCACACCCACGGCCACCGAGTCGTCGGGTACATCGGTCAGCACCACGGCGTTGGCCCCGATCACGACATTGTTACCAATGCGGATGTTGCCCAATACCTTGGCCCCGGTACCGATATCCACGTTATTACCAATCACCGGGGCAATCGGCTCGTTCACATTCTTCAGGCCCACGACGACGCCATTGCGGATCCGGCAATCATCGCCAAACTGCGCATAGCCACTGATCACAATGCCGCCGAAATGATCGATGACGAAGTTGCGCCCGACCACGACTTCACAGGGCAACTCGATGCCCGTCATGATCTGCACCAGTTTGAAGAGCACTTTATAGATAAAAGAGAACAGTTTGCGTAACAGTGCCGGGCGCACACCGTAGCGCCAGCGCCCAAAACGATAAACCAGCATGACCCAGAATCCCTGAGCGCCCCAATCACCACCATAGGCACGCAAGTCCGCCCGTATATTCTCGAACATTGATTGACCTATCGTGTGGGTTGGGTAGCGAATCGGGTTTCACGCAGCAGCGCCCAAGTGGCACGCGTATGCTGCCAGCACGCTGCGATGGCGGCTCGGCCACGACCTTTGAGCAGCGCCTTGAGCGCCAGAATCAGATCCCCCAGGCAAACCAGAAACATATGCCAGCCCAACCCCAGCAGACCGTGGTGCTTGCGGAAGTACAACAACTCGCTTTCGATTTGCATCTTGGGTATTTGCCGGCTGACCGCGTTGAGTTCAACCACTGTCTTGGCGCTTTCACCACCGATATGCACCACCGTGGTATGCGGGTAGAAAACCACCTTCCAACCGGCCTGTTTAACGCGTTTGCAGTGGTCAACTTCCTCGTAGTAAAGGAAGTAGCGCGGGTCGAACAAGCCCACCTGGTCGATGACTTCCCGGCGAATCAGGTAATAGCACCCGGGCACCCAGTCGCATTCACGGACCGAGGCGTGATCCCATTCCATGTCGTCGACCCGCTTCACCACCGGAAAAAAACGTTCAAGCCCCGTACGGGAAAGGAAGACATTCAACGGCGTGGGGAAAAAGCGACAGGAGGGTTGCAAGTCGCCTTCGCGCCCGACCAGCCGAACGCCAAGCACGCCGCAATCAGGATGAGCCTCCATGTATTCGAGGGTTTTGTTCAGGGTGTCGGCGGCAACAAAAGCGTCGGTATTGAGGAGTAGCGCGTACTTGCCCTGCAGGTGTTCAACCAACTGATTGTTGGCACGACCAAAACCCACGTTATTGTCATTGGCCAGCAGCAACGCCTCTGGGCAAATGGAGGCCAGACACTCCAGCGAATTGTCGGCAGAGGCATTGTCCACCATCAAGTAGCGCGTTCGATCCGCACTGTTTGACTGGCGCAATGCATCAAACATCGGCTGCAACAGCTTCGCTGTGTTGTAGTTGACGACCAGCACATCAAGGGGAGTATTGATCATTTTTGTGACTCGCCAAAAAAGTACTGCACTCGCATGGCCATCAGCGCCGGCTCCACGCTTGGATCAAAGGCACCGTTGCGTTCTCTGATCATGTCCATCCACGGATAGTCGTTGCAGCGCGTCTCGAATTTTTTCATCAGCTCGTCAACGGTACTGATGACCCTCGCTGGATTGCCCGCGACCACGACACCAGGCGGAACATCTTTCCTGACCACAGCACCTGCGGCGACAATTGAACCCGGACCTACGGTCACGCACGGCATGATGATCGCACCATGCCCGACAAAGCAGTTGTCACGGATGTCGACAGGTCCGACGGAATCGAGTTTTACGTTGTAGAGAGTGGAGAAGAAAACGGCTCCATCGTGGCAGAACAGCGTGCAATCCGCTAAAGCGATGTTGTTGCCGAGACGCACCAGCGAAGGGTCAGCGATATTGCACCCGACATTGATCCACACATTGCTGCCGACGGAATGCAGCGATCCCCAGCGCGCCAGATATCGGGCCCACTCGAACCCGTCAGGATTACAAAACCGTTTAAAGAGCCAGCGTCCCCGCCCCGTTTTGTTGACGTAAAAACTTACAGCACGTCTTGCCAGCCCTATCATCCTGTCAGCCTCACAAATTCTGCGATTTTCATCCGTGCCAGAGCCAGATACACCCCGGTTTTTTTGATTGTAGTATCAGGAATATCTGCCCGCCGGGCCCGCTTGATGATTAAGATGATCTGCCAGCCTCAGGGCAAGCTGTAAAAGAGGCATGGTCGGATTGCTCGCACCGGCTGTAGGAAAGACACTGCTGCCCGCCACGTAAAGATTGTCGGTGCCGAACACTTTGCAGTTCTCGTCGACCACGCCGGACTCAGGCGTCGAGGCCATCCGTGTAGTCCCCATATGATGAGCGTGGGGCGCCACTTTCAGTGGCACAGAGACGTCATACACGTACTCATCCAGCTTGACGAAACCCAGCCCCGTCTCGGCAAAACACTTGGCGACCTCCAGCCCTATCGACTTGATGGTATGTCTGTCTTCGGGGGCCAGTTCCCAGTTGATGTTGACCTTGCGCATCCCCAACGCATCCCGCGTTTCGAGCAAATTGACGCGGCTGTTGCGGTTGGGAAATTGTTCGATGAGGGTGGTAATCACCCCGTCGCCAGGACAATTGAAGTGGGTAATGAAATCGATCTTGTGCGCCAACCCGACGTCGCAGACGAGGTTCTCCAGAAAGTCCTTGATGGCCGCTGTTCGCCCATAGGCTTTCACTTCCGCCAGCAGCGCAGCAGAGATATTCCCTTTACCTGACTGATAGTGCGCGACAAACGCATCGGTGGTGAAATACTGCCGAGGCTCGGTACTCTGCCCCTCCCCCAGAATGAAGGTGCCCAGGTCGAGGTTCAGGTGTTCCATGAAACATCTGCCGACGAAACCGTCCTTGCTGACAATACCGGCGGATGCCAGGGATTCGCTGTTCATCAGTTGCCGGGCATTCTCGATGGCGCCCGTCGCCAGAATGAATTGCTTTGCCTTCACTCGTTCCCGGTGCTTCTCGTAATCGGACACAACGACGGTGGCTATGCAGCCGGTCTTGGCATCGAACTCAAGATCGACACAGTTGCAATTGATGAAGACATCAAGCCCCTCGGTCTCTTGAAGTTCCTTGGCGTATTTTTGTGCAAATCGTGTCGGCGGGCTCAGCAGGAAACGGTCCGCTTCAAAGTCGTTGCCATCCATGGACGCATTAATGGCCTTGAATCCGGAATCCGTCGGGAGATCCACAATAGCCATGGCCGCTGGCAGATAACGCTCGATCTCGGAAAACGCTATGGGCCAGCCGGGCAGTTTGACGGGAGGAGCCACTTCGAAGTCTGACTTTTCGAAGGGGCGGCAACGCCCCGCCCAGTGGTTGGACGTGCCGCCGAGAAAGCGCAGGCGTGTTTCTTGTGCGTAGACATCCATGCCTGTCGAGGGGCATTCATAAAGGGTTTGCGAGGGCTGCGAATACTCGTGCCCACCGCCCTCGAGAAGCAGCACGTGCCGACCATTCCCGGCCAGGCGCAACGCCAGCGTGATGCCCGCCGGCCCGGCCCCGATGATGCAGAAGTCATAATGATCGCGGAGTTCTTTCTGCGATTGGTAATCTTTGATCATGTTCGCGTTTGCCGAAAATACTGGGCCGGCAACACCCAGCCGTTGACGACGACAAACCCGCTTTTTTCAGAAGAAGGCGAAGCAAGGAGCGAGGGTAATCCAAATGTCATCCCCCCCAGACTTAATAGAGCAAACGCCTGGAGGAGTTCTCTGCGCCCCATCGCAGAGGTACTCAAATCAAGTTCACTCATGCTTCAAGCTCCCCGACATTGAAATTGAATACTGCAAAAGACTTGAATCAAGTCAAAGCCAATTGGCAAGGCCCAACACTAACTCCCCACACCCGATCCCTACCAGCACCATTGGCAGCACAGCCAGCTCTCGCTTGAGATTAAACAGCCCCACACGACGGTTCACATAAACAATTAGCACAAGTGTAGGAAACGTATGCAGCGCGACACCCCAAATTGCATATTTCACTCCGCCAACAGCCAGCAGCAGAGGCAGTAACACCCATAACGAGACGGCGCGAATAATGTTATCCATGGCCTGGTACTTCGTGAGCCCCAAGGCAAGCCAGGCTTGATGCGCCACGCCATAGCGCAAGATGAAGAAAGACAGTGAGAGCACGGACATCATGTTGCCGGCCTCGGCATAACGCTCATCGTATAACCAGTGGATGATGAGCGGGCTGATGACCCACAACAGTCCGGTGATAAACAGCAAGGCGATGTCGATAATCAGCCTGAAGCGGTCATACAAAGCGCGCAGCCGTACGGTGTCATTGCTTCTTGACGCCTCGCTGAAGGCTGGCAACGCCACGGCGCCAACCAGCCTCTGCGCGCCGAGTGTAATAGCCCCCAGAATCAACACGGCAATGGAGTAGACACCCAGTTCGGCGGCCGACATGCTGCCGCCGAACCAGATGCGATCGCCATTCATGGCCAGTACGCCCACTGCCGAAGACAACAATATCCATCGGCCGAAGACGACCAGTTCCTGGAGCGCACTACGATCCCACTGCAGACGGTTATGCGGGCCCTTGAACCAGAAATGCCCCAGAAGCAAACCGACCAGTGCGGAAACCAGTCCCGCCCCCACCAGCGACCAGATAGACCGGGTGAAGTAGCCGATAAGCAGCATCACCAGCAGGCCGGAAATCTGCGACGCAAACTCGGCGAGCACGACTTTCTTTTGCTGGAATGCACGAACGGCCACATCGACTTTTGTCGACTGAAAACCATAGATGAGCGCGGACAAACCGGTAATGGCCAACACCAGCGGCAACTCCGGTGCGGCATAGGTGGATCCAGGCGACCACAGATTGATGACCTGCGCAAACCAGGCGAAGCCTGCGATCAGAAGTGTCGAGGCAAAAAGGATAAAACCGCGCACGATCTGCACGGTCCAGACGGTATTGAGAAATACCGGATCGTCACCACGCGGGCTCTGGATGATGTTCTGGCGCAAACCCACATCGGAAAGCAAATGGATGACGACCGAAACGGTGGTAGCGATGATCATGATGCCGAACATCTCCGGCATCAGCAGGCGAGCCATGATCAGGTTGCCGCCCAGGCGCACGGCTTGAGACGTGACAAGTGCCCCGAGATTCCATGCCCCGGCGAATATCGCTCGCTTGCGCAGGCTCAACGATGGCGATAAATCAATTGAAGGCATAACATCAATCCCGGACTCTGTGGCACGAACGTTACTATAGCCGCAATCAGGCAATCCACTATGCTTCGCTCACCATTCAATAAGTTTAAAAACTCATGCCTGAGCACTTACGCGCGTTAACCGTCATTCTGGTTCTGGCCGGCATCGTTTTTGCCCTTTCACGCCGGGCTGCAGCGGACCTTGTCCCCTACAGCGACTTCACGCGTCGCCGCAATCTGTGGTTCGTGTTGACGCTCCTGGTCTTCGTCTCGCACAGTTTCTGGGTGTATGCAGCCGTTGCCGCCGTCATCTTGACCGTCGCGGGAAAACGCGAGCGCAACCCCATCGCGCTGTTCTTCTTTCTGCTGTTCCTGGTCCCGCCGGCCTCGGCGCAGATTCCAGGCTTGGGCGTGATCAACTACTTTTTCGATCTCAACCATATTCGCCTGCTGTCCTTGTGCGTTTTGCTGCCGGCGTTTTTTGTACTGCGCCGGCGTGCAGACACGCTGGCATTCGGGCGGACCTGGCCTGACAAACTATTGGCCGCCAACATCCTGCTGGCGAGCCTGCTGTTGCTGCGCGAAACCACGCCCACCGACACCTTGCGCCAAGCGCTCTACATGTTCATCGAAGTTTTTCTGCCGTACTACGTCGCCAGCCGGGCTCTGAAAAACCTCAGTGACTTCAAGGACGCGCTGCTGGCCTTTGTCCTCGCCGCCATGGTGCTGTCGATTATTGGCCTGTTCGAATTTGCCCGCAGCTGGCTGCTGTACAGCGCGTTGATCGATGCCTTGGGCATGCAATGGGAAATGTCCGGATACCTGAGCCGTGGCGGTTCATTGCGCGCCAGTGCCACGACCGGCCAGGCGATTGCGCTGGGCTTCGTGATCAGCACAGCCATCGGCTTATATATGTATTTGCAGGAAAACGTGCGCAGCAAGTTCCAGCGCCGCCTCGGCGCACTGTTGCTGGCCGGCGGGTTGTTTGCACCGCTGTCGCGCGGCCCGTGGATCGGCGCCGCCGTCATGATCGCAACCTTCATCGCCACCGGCCGCAGTGCTGTCAAACGCCTGATCCTGCTGGCGTTGGCCGGCGTGCTCGCCCTGCCCTTGCTGGCGGTTGTGCCTGGCGGGCAAAAAGTGCTGGACCTGCTACCGTTCTTCGGCACGATCGAAGTAGAGAACATCACGTACCGGCAACGCTTGTTCGATAACGCAATGATCGTGATCCAGCGCAACCCCTTGTTCGGCGCTTTCGACTTCCGCAACACGCCGGAAATGCAGTCCATGATTCAGGGCCAGGGCATCATCGATATCGTGAACACCTACATCAACGTGGCGCTGCAGGTCGGGTTGATCGGGTTGACACTGTTCGTGGCTTTTTTCGTCACGGTGCTCTTGGGTCTGCGCAAGGCAATGCGTTCTTTTTCCGACAAGAACGATGAGACGCGCCGACTGGGACGTGCGCTCTTCGCGACCCTGGCGGGGATATTGGTGACCATCGTTACTGTCAGCAGCATCACGGTAATCCCCGTGGTGTATTGGTCGGTGGCCGGGCTGGGCGTTGCCTATGTCCAGATGGTTCGCAAGCTCAAGCACACCTCACGTGCAACCGCTGTAAGTGCCCATCCTCAACTTCGGTAATGCCAATGCCCAGCTTGTTTCGCCGCACACCTCTGCTGCTCATCGCGCTCTTGTGCGTTGCCATCTGGCCGTTCAGGAGCTGGGCGTCGGACTGGGTCGCGAGCGTGGATGAGCGCAGCGGCCTGCCGATACTGACGCGCGGCGGCAGCCCCGTCGCAGGGTCGACATTCACCTTCTGGGGGAGCAACTGGGACTGGTCGTATTTTGCGTCCCGGTTCAAGTTAAACGCCCCCTACAGTTACTCCCTGGAAGGCCAGAACAAAGACCTGGACTTCGACTTGACGGCGCAGATTCAAAAGGACGGCGAGCAAAAGCTGACCTGGAACTTTGCCCTCGATGCGCACAGCACGAAGTCGGGTGTAATGGGCGGGGGCATCGTCTTCAAGTTTGACCCGGCACTGTTCGCTAAAGAAATGGGCGAACCGGTGCTGCTCCCCGACAACAGCGGCTGGGCCTGGGGAAACGCACAAGGACGACGCATCGAGATGCGTTTTGAGCCGGCACTGGCGAGTGTGTATTTTGAACTCGGCGACCGATCCGAGGTGCGCGCTTTTTTCTACAAAAGCACGATCAGGCCCGGCCGGCAAAACGTCAAAGCCACCTTGAGCGTCTCGGGTGATGTGACACTCGGCCCGACCCTGAGCGAGCGCTTTGGCCTGGCGGACCCGACACGTTGGCCGAACGACAACGTCGACATAAAAACCTCACCGGTCGATCTGTCGTTTCTCAATGCTGACGAAAAACCTGCGGGCAAGCGCGGTTTCGTCAAAGCGTCCGGCGAGCAACTGATGTTCGCCGACAACACCCCGGCGCGTTTCTGGGGCACCAACATCACGTCCTACGCGCTGTTCCGAACGTCCGACGATGCAATCAAACAGCAAGCCAAACGCCTGTCGGCACTCGGTTTCAACCTCGTGCGACTGCACCACCATGACTCGCCCTGGGTCAGCCCGAATATTTTTGGCGAGCGCGACCTCACCCATGACACTCAGCAACTCAGCGAGCAGTCGCTGAAAAAAATCGACTGGTGGATCAAGTGCCTGAAAGACGAAGGCATTTATGTATGGCTCGACATGCACGTCGAGCGAGCCCTTATGCCGAAGGACAACATTTTTGCCTTCGACGAGCTGCCAAAAAATGAGCAGAACAACGCCAGCCTCAAGGGCTACGCGTATGTAAACATCACCATTCAGCAGGCCATGAAACGCTTCACCGAAGCCTACATGACCCATGTAAATCCCTTTACCGGCCTCGCCTACAAAGACGAGCCGGCAATCGCCGCCGTCCTGATCACCAACGAAAATGACGTCACTCAACACTTCGGCAATGCCCTGTTGCGCGACAAGGGAGTCCCCAAGCACTGGAAGCTCTACAAAAACCGGGCTGATGCCTTTGCCAGCCAGCACAAGCTATCGGAAGAACTCACCTGGCGTTCGTGGGAGCATGGCCCCGCCAAGCTGTTCCTCAACGATCTGGAACAGAGTTTCAACGTAGAGATGATTCAGCATCTGCGCGACCTCGGCGTGAAGGTGCCCATCGCCACCACCAGCAGTTGGGGAGGTGACGGCCTGAGCTCTTTGCCGGCCTTGACTAGCGGTGATGTCATCGACGTTCACAGCTACGGTGGCGCGGGCCAGCTGGAGAAAAACCCGCTCACCTCCGCCGGCATCATCGACTGGATCGCCGCCGGCCAGGTGACAGGCAAACCCCTGACCGTCACCGAGTGGAACAACGAACCGTTCCCGACACCCGACCGCCACTCGTTGCCACTCTATGTCGCCGGCACCGCCAGCCACCAAGGCTGGGACGCGCTGATGCAATATGCCTACAGCCAGCAACCCCTCGACGGCGGCTGGGTAACGGCCGATAACTGGCACGCCTACAACGACCCCGCCATGCTGTCCACCCTGCCCGCCGCCGCCTTGCTCTATCGTCGCGGCGACGTCAGCGAAGCCAACACGACATACGTCTTCGCACCGACGCCCGACACCCTGTTCAACAAACCCGTGTCACCGGCCAATTCTGCACTGCTGCGCACGGCGATGGAGATAGGCAAGCTGCAAATCGCCATGCCACCAACGCCGGAATTGGCCTGGTTGCAGCCGGGCATTATCCCAAGCACTGCCAAGGTGTTTCATGACCCTGACCAGTCGTTGCTGGACGCCAATGCCAGCGAGTCCACGACGGATACGGGCGAGCTCAAGCGCAACTGGAAACAAGGCATCTACACCATCGATACGCCGCGCACCCAGGCTGCCACCGGCTGGATCGGCGGCGAATCGATCAGCCTGGGCAACATCAAGGTGCAAGTGAAAACGGCGAATGCCAGCGTGGTGGTGCAGAGTCTGGACAACGCACCCGTCGCACAATCGAAGGATTTGCTGATTTCGTTGGGCACCCGCGCCATCCCCAAGGAAGACGACAAAACACCGTTTTATGTGGAGCCTCTGGAGGGCACGCTGAGCCTCCAGGCACCGCCTGGCCTGACGCTCTTCACTCACGGCACGCTCGCGCAAATGAAGAAGCTGCCCGCAACCTATGTTGATGGACGCTATACGATCAAGTTCGACGACCTGCAGATGTCCAATTGGTTGTTTTTGAGAAAAAACGCCACTCGCTGACGCTGCAATCCGCTTGTACAGGAACAGTTTCCAGGAGGTCAGGATGAAATTTTTGGTGATTGGCGGCGCAGGCTACATCGGCTCGCACATGGTGAAACAATTGCTGCGTGCGGGTCACGAGCTGGTGGTGGCAGACAACTTTTCCACTGGCTACCGCAGCGCCTTGCTGGGCGGGAAACTGGTCGAACTGGACATCGCCGACGCGCAAGCCCTGGACGATGTTTTTGCCGCAGAGCACTTTGATGCGGTGTTCCACTTCGCTTCATTTATCCAGGTCGGCGAATCCGTCACCGAACCTGCCAAGTATTACCGGAACAACCTCGCCGCGACGCTGACGCTGCTACAAGCCATGGTGCGCGCGAAGGTCAAACACTTCGTTTTTTCCTCGACCGCCGCCGTCTATGGCGACCCGGTGTACGTGCCCATCGACGAAGAACATCCCAAGGCTGCCATCAACCCTTATGGCCGCAGCAAGTGGATGGTGGAGCAGATACTGGAAGACTTCGACCGCGCCTACGGTCTGAAATCGGTGTGCCTGCGCTACTTCAATGCAGCCGGCGCCGACCCTGAAGGACAGCTGGGTGAACGCCATGAACCGGAAACCCACCTGCTGCCACTGATCCTGCAAGCGGCCTCGGGCCGACGCGAATCCATCACCGTGTTTGGTCGGGATTACGACACACCGGACGGCACCTGTATTCGCGACTACGTCCACGTGGTCGATCTCGTTGCCGCGCACGCTCTCGCCGTGGATTACCTGCTGGCCGGTGGCGCAAGCACGGCGTTCAACCTCGGTAACGGCCAAGGGTTTTCAGTACAGGAAGTGATAGACACTGTGCGTCGCGTCACCGGCCAGGACTTCTGCGTCAGTGACGCGCCCCGCCGTGCCGGCGACCCGCCACGGCTGGTGGCCGACCCCCGAAAGGCCAACGAAATACTGGGCTGGCAAACACAATTTGCCTCGCTTGAAGAGATCGTGACGCACGCCTGGAAGTGGGAGCAGAAGCACCCTTGGCACTGACAGTCGGCGCCGGCGCATAACGCGCCGTGCGCCGAAGGGTGACGCGCTAGTAGTAAGAGCGGTTTTGTGGTTCGGCTTTGTTCAGCACCGTGCCAATCAGATTGGCTGAGCCCAGGTGATGCAGGCTTTCCTCGATCTCTTTCTTGCTGTTCATGCCGTTGGCGACCACGAGCAGGACGCAGTCAAATTTCGGCAGGACGGTAATCACATCGTCCGAGCTGAGGATGGGCGGCAAGTCGAAAATCACGATACGCGAGTTGTAGCGTTCACGCAGATCACTAATCAAATGGGTGACTGCGGGCGATGACAACACCTCGGTGGAGAGAGGAATCGGCTTACGGGTCGGCAGGACTACAAAACGCGGCAAGGTCGGGTTGACCAGAACCTCTTGCAGTTCTGCTTCGTCGGCCAGGTACTCATTGAGCGATTTATCCATCGGCAGACCCAGGCAGGCACCCACTGTCGGGCGGCGCAGGTCAAAATCCACCAGCAATGCGGTCTTGGTGGTGTGATGGGCGATGCTCATTGCCAGGTTGATCGCCAGGACCGTCTTGCCTGCCTCCGGCGTCGGCGAGGTGATGGCAAGCGTACGCCAACCGTTTTCTTCCATGATTTTCAGAACTTGCGTGCGCAACAGATCGAACGCCCCGCCCATGTTCGAATTCTTGTTGTACGCCACAATGCGGTTGCGCTCGAGATGATCCGGGCGCAAAGGCACGACTTTGGTTTGCACATAACTGAGCGCATTCAAACCTGCAGAGTGCCCGGTTGCGGTCATGGCTTTTGGCGTGGTCACGAGAGCCGAGGATGACTGTTTTTCATCATCTTCGGTATCGGTCTTGTTTATTTCCATGGCTGTATTCCTTATGCAAACCGGCCCAAAGCTTTAAAAATCAAAAGATCCAGTGGCATGTAGAGGAAGTGCACGAGCACCAGAAAGATCACGATTGCCACTATCCCACAGATGATCAAGCGCGTTCGCCACTTCTTGCGATTCGCCAGCTCCGCCTTGGTGTGAATGTAGGGAATGGCAACCAGTACACGCCGCCCCAACACGCTACCCAGGGCTTCAGCTCCGCGCACGCGCTGAGTCAGCATTTCCAGGAGCATCACCAATGCGCCAGCGCCCACAGGGGCAAGAACGAAGCCCATGGCAACCACTTTCTTGCGGTTCGGCCGCACCGGTTTTTCAGGCATCAGCGGCGACTCCAGGAGAACAAAACGCTCGGCTTTGTTTTCCTGTTCCAGGCTTTCGGAAATTCTCGCGCTCATCTCCTTGGCGCGCATTTCCTCGTATTTCTTTTTCGCGTTGTCATGGTCGCGCATCAGCGTGATCAGGCCGCGCTCGACTTGTGGCATTTCAATAATCTGCGCTTCGTACTCGGCTATTTTCTGCTGCGTCTGCTGCTTCTGATCGGCCAGCGACTTGATACGTGTGTCGGTGGCGGCGATCCGCGCCTGAGCCTTTGCTACGTCCATACTGACGGACACTGTCGAACTCCCTGCCACCGACTTGTTCGCCTCAAGTGCCGCAATCTTGCGTTTCACGGCACGCACATCGGGGTGTGCTTCGGTATACAGCGTCAGCAAACGGACGTATTCCGCCTTGAGGCTGCCCAGATCCTGCGGTTTGTCAGCGGCTGCACCTGCCACGCCAGGCTTGGTCGCTACGCCGGCATTGGCGGCGACAAGCTCCAGCTCATTGAAACGCAATTCCTCACGGGCAGCCTTGTAGTCACGATCGACTTCCTTGAGGTCGTTTTCGGCGCGGGTCAACATATTCGTGAGCAATTCCCGATTCTCGGGCAGCGCTTTGCTGTGCTCCTCCTTGAATTTCGCCACACGACTGTCCTGGGCATTCAGGGCAACCTCGAGCTTGTCCGCCTCCTGCTTTGCGAACTCTGTGTTTTCATTGGCGCGCTCGGTGCGCTGCCGGATGTTTTCATTCAGGAACAGCGTCACCAGCTCGTTAGCCACTTTGTTGGCAATCTCTGGTTGGCGGTGCTCAAAGGAAAGACGAAACGCAATCGTCACTTCCCCACGCCCCTTGATCGCGGCGCTGACCAGGTTGACCCCGATCGTATTGCGCATTTCATCGATTTTCTCGGAAACGCTCAACTGCCGGCCTTGAGAAGAGAACAAGTTGTATTTGTCGATGATCGCTAAAAGATTCTCCCGGGTCATCACACGCTGGCGAATGACCTCAATGCGCTCATCGGCAAAGGTGCCGTTGTTTGCCGCGACCAGTTCAGGCGAGATCTGCTGCGACTCGATCAGGATCGTGCCGGAGGACTCGAACGTGGGCGGAAGCGACATCGCGACCGCGATGCTCACGCCAAGTATGGCTGCGCAACTCACGATCAACAGCACGGCGTGGTGTTTGACGATGGCGATGTAGTCGTTGACCGACATTTCGTATTCAGAGGCCATATTTCTCACACAACTGAATTTCAGAGACCGGGGTAACTGTAAACCAGCGTCATCCCGACAATATTTGCGCTGGCATCCGGCAAGCCGTCCTGCTGGCGCTCCTTGTACGTGAAGGATAGGCGCGCAATCCAAAAAGGCGAGAGCTCTTGACTGATCCAGGCACTGTAATTAAGCAAAGTGTTCGGCGTCTGGCCTTTGGTGTCCTGCCAGGAGGCATCAAAACCGGTGCGTCGGATCTCATCGATGGCGTAACTGAATGTTCCCTTCAGGTTATCCGCCTCGACGAACCCGCCGTCACCGCTGGCGACCGTACTGCGACCGGCGTCGACGAGTGCATCAAACCGCTCGCCGGTGTATTGCAAGGTCAATCCGCCCTGGCCCTTGGGGCCTTCACCCGAACCGGAAACCTGATTGACGCCCGCGTACACCGTACCCTTTAACTGCTCGGAGACCTGGAAGTTCACGCCGACCGTGGGTGTATAGCTG
Source organism: Pseudomonas sp. GT1P32 (assembly GCF_054897805.1). Classification (NCBI taxonomy): domain Bacteria; kingdom Pseudomonadati; phylum Pseudomonadota; class Gammaproteobacteria; order Pseudomonadales; family Pseudomonadaceae; genus Pseudomonas; species Pseudomonas sp. GT1P32. Next base: position 84,030 of record NZ_CM142704.1, on the reverse strand, counting down.
TTTGAGGAGGACGCCACCGCAGAGCCCTTCTCAGGCTCATAGCGCCTGACGCCTAAACGGGTGAACACCTCGGTCTGCTCGCTCCACGCGTAGCTCCACGTCAAGCGGTTGGCCAGTTCGTCGTAGTTGATCAGGGTGGGAATGTCGTAAGTGACATGAGTGTAGTCAGTCTCGTTGAGCAAGGTACTTCGCTCGCTGAGAGCCGTGTGCCAGTTGCCGCCCAAGGTATAAAGCTTTTGCGTGCCGTCGGTCGCCACCACGCCGGTTTCCTGAACGGCAGTGGAGAGCGTTGAACTCTCTTCATACTTGGCCGTGAGTCCAAAACCGCCCGTTTCGGTTTCCCGCTGCCACCCCAGTTTCAATCGTGGGTCTTCACGGTCCGTCACGATGTCGGTATCGGAAGAACGCACGACGTATACACCGAGACCGAATTGAAATTCATCCCGACCGGCAGTGCCGACAAGGCCGAACTCGGGGGCGATGATGGTGCGGGTCACGCCCTGCTCGCCACTCGTGAGCAACAGTGGATTGCTGTCGTACTCAACAGTCGAAGGCACCGCGATTGATGATTGCCAGGTCGCCGCATGGGCCATACCGGAACACGACAGGATCAGGGTTGCAGTGGCAACCCCGGTGGTTCGAAGAGCAAGCAAGTTAATCCTTAATGCATCGAGCAAGTCTAAGGCACGACCAGCGTATCGCCGGCCTGGAGAAGAATATTGGTGGACATGTCACGCCCGGACATCAGATCGCTGTAATTGACTGGCAGGATCTGTTGCTTGGTCCCGTTGAGTCGCACGACCTTGATTTCATCCTTGTCGGCGAATTTGTCGAGCCCGCCCGCCATGCTTATTACCTGCAGCACTGACGTTTGCCCTGACATGTGCACGGTACCGGGCTTCAGCACCTTGCCCTGAACGTAAGCGACATTACCTTCCGTGCCGGTGACGACAACACTCACCTGCGGATCGGGTATGTATTTTACAAGCTTGGCAGCTATTTTCTCTTCGACTGCGGTGGTATCGAGACCCGCCACATCGACTTGCCCTGCCAGCGGGAAAGTAATGCTTCCGTTGGGAAGAACGATCACATCCTGTTTGAGCTTGTCTTCGCCCCAAACGGAAACGGCAAGCTTGTCACCCGGACTCAACCGGTATGTCGTATCGTTTGCGACGGCATTGGAAATGCTGGGCATAACTGCCAGCGCGCAGACCACAGGTAACCAGAAACGCGACATCGGGATCCCTCCGCCTAAGTAGCCTTGCCAAGAGTTTTACATAAAATCCGGGGTAAATCACTCTTGCTCATTTTTAGGTCAAGGAAACGATCAAGGGGCAGTTTTTTGCGCTCGACGCCGTCCGGTTTTCGTCGGCCCGCCGCCTCTATTACCTGCCGGGAAACAGCTGGCGAAGGAAGTTTTTTATTTAACAATACGTTGTCGTTAAACATGTCGTCCTCGATGTCTACCTGCCAAATTAATAGCACTCTGCTTAATAGAGCCCGTCATTCAGCTAATACATCGCCAACCCACTAGTAGATCAAACTGATATCAATCACTAGTGTCAATGCGCCACACAATCGCCAGCAAAAACAAAAAGCTAGCTACACCTTCCGCCGGTTGGCGACCATGACAAAACCGAATAACGCGGATGAAAACAACCAGGCGGCAGCAGCTAACGGAACTGCATTCGGTTGATTGGTGAGGGCATCATCCCCGCCACCCAAAACTTTACTTTGCGTACCTGAATCTGCCGTTAACTTGTCAATGGCAAGTTGCGCCATTAATCCGTCACAGGAAGAACTATTGACGGTGGCGCCCACCTTGGTGGCGGACTCTATAAGGCTGTTGAGTTGATTTTTTGCTGTATCAGCGAAGCTGATATCGCTGGCCGAAGCTGCCGCGCCAGTCCCGTTTGCAACGGTTGAAGGAGCACCACCCTGCTCGGCGGCGGTCATGCCCGCTTTTGGACCATTACCTTCGCAAGCATTGCCCATGCGGTTAATTTCATGGACCAAATTGGTCGCTTGTGCGGTGGCAATGGCCGCACCATTAAAGAGCACGCAGAACAAAACGGATTTGAGAACCAGTGATGAACGCATTGAAGACCGCCTCCCTGCACACAGGGTGTTCCTGATATCGAATGAAGGATTCGTTACCCAGCTGATTGGAGCCTATAAGCACATAGCCAGCACGTCAATGGTCTGTCACAACAATAAATTAAAATAAAAATCAAGGCAGAATGGCGTCAATAAATCGACAATTAGTCCTCATCATAACAAGGGCTTCTATCTCCTTGAAACGACTCAAACATGGGCATCAGCCCTACCGAAAACGGGCCTGAACGCTTGGCTTTTCTCCCGCCAAAACACCGGTGACAAAAAACTATCGGCGCTGGCCGCTGTGCATCCACTCTCGTGGACTGACGCCGGTCTTGCGCCGAAATGCCCGAGCGAGCGCCGAAGGGCTTTCATACCCCACTTCATCGGCAATCAGGGCAATGGACTTGCCTTCACGCAAGCGTTTCTGGGCCAGGCTGATGCGCCAGCTCACCAGGTAATCCACCGGGGTTTGCCCCACCACCTGACGAAAGTGTTCGGCAAAACTCGCCCGGGACATGTTGGCTGCCGTCGACAACTCAGCCACGGTCCAGGACTTGCCGGGCGTGTCGTGCATCAGGCTTAACGAGCGTGCCAGGCGGGGGTCGGCGAGACCGGCCATCATGCCGGGGCTTTGTTCGCGATTGGTCAGAATGTGCCGCAGCAACTGGATCACCAGCACTTCGAACAAGCGGTCCATCATCGCTTCGCGACCGCAAATGCCGCCGAAGGCTTCGTTGAACAGCCAGTCCAGCGTACCGGCCATGGTTGGCACTTCATCGAGATCAAGCACCAGGTAATCGGGCAACGCCGCCGCCAGCGCATTCCCCGCACCGCCATCAAACGTCAGCGAGGCGCACACCAGTTGCGTGTCGGACGTGTCAGCGGCAATCAATCGGTGGCGGTAAGGTCGAGGGAAGAAAATCAAGGTGGGTGTATTGAGCTCAATCGCGCGCTCATCGGCCAGTTTCAGGGTCAGCCCGCCGGATTGCAGCAGATGGAGGTGCCCGCAGGCCTGATCACCGTCAAAACCGGTGGTGCCGCAAAAGGTCCCGCTGTGGAAGGTACCGGCGCTGACGCCGAAATGGCTGAGCAAGGTGGACAAGCGATCCATGGACAGGCTCCTGACGGCATATCTGGACGATCAGTCGCATATCCTCGACGATTTGCAGCCAATAGACCAGCGCTCGTCATTAGCATGGACCCCGTACCCAGCGCACACCGCGCCGTCATCTACGGAGATCCACCATGAGCCGCATCAACACCCTGAGCCTCGAACACGCCACCGACACCACTCGCCCGCTGCTGGAAGGCGTGCAGAAAAAAATCGGTTTTTTGCCCAATGTCTTCAAGACCCTGGCGCATGCTCCCGCCGTGCTGTCCTCTTATCTGCAACAGTCTGCGACCCTCGGTAAAACTTCACTGAGCGCCACCGAGAAAGAAGCGATCTTCCTCGCCACGTCCCAGGTGAATGGGTGCGACTACTGCCTCGCGGCCCACACATTGTTTGCCGGCAAGGCAGGGTTATCGGCGCAAGACATCCTCAGCGCCCGCAACGGCCAGCTCAATGCCTTTGCCACCCTCGCCCGGCAGATCACCGAAAGCCGTGGCCACCTGAGCAGCGAGCAGATCGCAGCGGCACGGGCAGCCGGGATCAACGACAGCAAGATCGTCGAAGTGATCGCTCACGTTGCCTCGCAGACCTTGACCAATTACCTCAACAACGTCGCCCTGACCGAGATCGATTTTCCGGCTATCGATGCTTGAACGACTGTCAATTCGGGAGAACCGCTGATGAACACCGTGACGCTCTATACCACTGACACTTGCCCTTATTGCCGCAACGCCAAGATTTTGCTGGCCAGCCGAGGCATTGCGGCGCAGGAAATAAACGTTCAATCGGAACCTGGGAAGTTCGAGGAGATGCTCAGCCGCAGCGGTCGCCGTAGCGTGCCGCAGATTTTTATCGGTGATGTGCATGTTGGTGGGTTTGACGAGTTGGCCAAACTTGATCGTCAGGGGGGGTTGATGTCGATGCTTGCTTGAGGTCGGCGACGGTTTTTTTGCGGGCGTACATATCCGTTGTTGTGGTAACGGCCGCTATTGGTTCCGCTTTTACAGCGGGTTACTTGGAAAAGCGCCAAGTAACCAAGCGCCCGCGCCCCTGACGTACGGTGGCTCGCTAAGGCTCGCCATGCCCTCGCTCCGGTCCTGCTCCGTGGGCCCGCCGCCATCGGCCATCCATGGCCGGGGGCGGCTAACCCGGCATCCTTGCCGGGTTGCCCACTGCGCAGAACCTCCACTCGGCCTTCCGACGGGGCAGATCAAGATCAAAAGCCACATCAAAAACGAGGCGGCCTGCCAGCCGACCTGGCTCTTCAACCGTACGCATCCCCCTGTAGGAGCCGGCTTGCTGGCGATGGCGTTTGTTCAGTCACGCACTCATAGCCTGACCCACCGCTATCGCCGGCAAGCCGGCTCCTACAGTTGATCGTATTTATCCAAACACATATGCATTTCCCTTGTAGGAGCCAGCTTGCTGGCGATGGCATCCGTTCAGTCAATGCACACGTTGACTGACCCACCGCTATCGCCAGCAAGCCGGCTCCTACAGGGAATCGCGTTAGCTTTTGCTTCTCACCACTCATCAGGCCGAGCGTTAGCTCGCCTTCAGCTTTTGATCTGAGCGCCCCCTCGAGAGGCCGAGCGCAGGTTCTGCGCAGTGGGTAACCCGGCATGGATGCCGGGTTAGCCGCGCCCGGCCAGGGATGGCCGAACGCGGCGTGCCCACGGAGCAGGACCGGAGCGAGGGCATGCCGAGCCTAGGCGAGGCACCGAACGAAAGGGGCAAGAGCCCTTGGTTACTTGGGGCTCTTCCAAGTGACTCGCCGTAAGGGCGAAACCAATAGCGGCCATAACCACAGAAATGGATATGTACACGTGAAAGAAAATAGTCGCCGAATAGACCGCTATCGCCGGCAAGCCAGCTCCTACACGGGCCAGGTACATCCGCAAGAGTCAGGTCATATGGGCAAACACGCACAGCGCGCTCTATGATTGAACCCTATGACCACTTCGCTGCCGATCCGCCAACCCTGCCCGCCCGGTGCCTGCAACTGCGAGCGTGAACCGCTGCTGGAAAAAGCGGGCGCGGACCTGCGCATCCTGTTCCTGACCCGCACCGAGGAAAAACGCCTGCTCGACCGCCTGGAAAATCTCCAGAGCCTGAGCGACCTCGAACGTCTGCAACAGCGGATGTTCGAACAACTGGGCATCCGGGTCGAAATCGCCCCCGGCTTCAACGAAGTCCGCACCATGCGCGGCATCGCCATCTCCATCGGCGAATTGCCGGGGCTGTGCCGCAAAACCCGCCAGGCGATCCCGGCCGCGATTCGTCGCGGGCTGGAGAAACGTCCGGAAATCGCCTACGAACTGCTCAACGCCAACGACCTGTTGCGCGACGCTTGACGGCTCAATGCCCCCAACAATCCCGAATGCCCCGAAAGAGGATCAGCGGTCGTACGCGAATCCCGGCGCGCTGCTATGCCTTCTCAAAGGGAGAAAGACATTCAAGCCCGTCAGGATGAAGCGGCAAACAGGCGTGACCGTGGTCCCGGCGCCAGCCAGGTGCGCGAAGAGCAACAGGTGCCAATCCCTATCAGGAGGTGGCAGATGTTATTCATAGTCAGTTGGTCAATCAGTCCGCAAAACCGCAACAGCGCGATCAAGCGCTTTATCGAGACCCAAGGTGCCCCACCCCCCGGCGTCAAGATGCTCGGGCGCTGGCATGCGGTCGGTGGCTCGAGCGGTTTTGGCATCGCGGAAACCGACGATGTCGTACAGATTCAAAAATGGGTGCTGCAATGGAGTGACCTGATGAGCATGGAGGTTCATGCGGCACTCACCGATGAGCAGGCGGGGCCGCTGCTGGCGGCGGCTGTCAGCAAGCAATAATCGTCGTGGCGGCGAGTCTTGCTCGCCGCCACGACGCAGGCGCTCTGTCAGCGTTCCCAGCACTCAGAATAACGCGCGTGCACCTGTGGCACCCGCACTTGGGCAGCGTCAGGCTTTAGATCCTGCTACTTCTTCATTCCCACCCGCCGCCGCATCTCGGCAGTGATTGCCTCAGCAGCAGAGCGATACGCCGGGGAAAAATTCAATCGGGGTTGAAACTACCCTGACAGACGGACAGATGGGCGGGCACTGGGCACGCCGGCAAGTAAATATACTCAGCGGGTGTGGACACATCCACCGGAGAGCAATCATGCGAACGGTTCATATCATCGCACCCGAAAAAACCCCGGGGCCGGTCAATGTCGTAGGTGAGGCGATCACGGTTCTTGCCGGTGGTGATCTGAGCAAACCCTTTGAAATGCACATTCAGGAAGGCGTGCAAGGGGGCGGGCCGCCGCTGCATTTCCATCCGTGGGACGAGGCTTTCTACGTTACCGACGGGCAGGTCGAAGTGACGGTCGAGGGCAAGTCCACCACCGTTTCTGCCGGCGGCTACGTGCATATTCCCGGTGGCTCGATCCATGCCTACAAGAACATCAGCGCAACCGCGAGGATGATTGGTGTGGTGTCCGATCCGCGCGGTGGTCAGTTTTTTACGGCGGTGGACCATCTGAGGGTGCCGGAGGATTTGCCGCGGATTCTGGAAATTGCCGAAGCGCACGGGGTTACGTTTCTGATTCCGAAATCACCGCAGCCTCTGTAGGAGCCAGGCTTGCCGGCGAAGGGGCCTGTCAGTACGCCTTCGCCGGCAAGCCTGGCTCCTACAAAAAGCTATCAGTCAAACCGCGCCACCCTTGGCCTGCTGCTCCAGATGCACCTGCAACTGCGGATCTATCTGCAACGCCGCCGCCAGTTCATCCAGGTAGCTGCGCTCGGCGTCTTGCTGATCGTCCACCAGCATCACGCTGGCCAGGTACATTTCCGCCGCCATCGCCGGGTCCGTCGCCGATTGCGCCACATCCGCTGCATCCAGCGGCCGGGCGACTTCATCATCCAGCCATTGCTGCAGTTCCGGATCATCGGTGTGGCGGCCGATTTCAGTGCTGATCATTTGTTTCTCGGCGTCGTCGATCCGGCCATCGGCCTTCGCCGCCGCGATCAATGCGCGCAGGACCGCGTGGCTGTGGTCCTCGACTTCCGGGCCGGAGAGCTGGTCCACGGTGCGCGGCGCCTGTTGCGGCGCGGCCGCCTGACTGCTTTGCCAGGCCTGATACGCCTGGAAAGCCATCATCCCCAGGGACGCTAACGCCGCGTAGTTGGTGCCCCCACCCGAGCGAGGCTGGGTCGCGCCACCCATGGCCGAGCCGCCGCCCAGCAAGCCGCCGAGCAAACCGCCCAACCCGGCGTTTGCACCGCCACCGCCGCCCAACAGGCCACCGAGCAACCCGCCAAGACCGCCGCCCATGCCGCCTTGAGGTGCGCCGCCACCTTGCTGCGTCATCGAGCCCTGACCGGCTCGCAAGAGTTGTTCGAGCAAATCGCTGGTGTTCATGACGACGTCCTCATCGGTTGGAGTTATCCAGTCAGGCAACGATAGTCTTCGTACGCCGATGCGCCATTACCGTTTGGCTGACTTCGCGGCTTTTGGTGTTTAAGCGTTTTGGGGGGATATCCATTGTTTTGGTGATGGCGGCTGGCGGTTTCGCCCTTACGGCGAGTCACTTTCGAAAAGCGGAACGTGAGCTAACGCACGGCCTGATGAGTGGCGACAATCAAAAGCGTACGCGATTCCCTGTAGGAGCCGGCTTGCTGGCGATGGCGGAGGGTCAGTCACCTGTTGATTGGCTGCACGAACGCTATCGCCGGCAAGCCAGCTCCTACAGGGGGTTGCGGACATTCGTGAGTGAAAGGTCGGCTGGAAGGACGCCATCGCCAGCAAGCCGGCTCCTACAGGGGGAGTGCGTAAATGTCAGAATTTATGCGGCCACCAACGCGCCAAGTGTGCGTACGGTTGAAGAGCCAGGTCGGCCGGCAGGCCGCCTCGCTTTTGCTTTTGCTTTTGCTTTGGCTTTTGATCTTGATCTGCCCCGTCGGAAGGCCGAGTGGAGGTTCTGCGCAGTGGGCAACCCGGCATGGATGCCGGGTTAGCCGCCCCCGGCCAGGGATGGCCGATGGCGGCGGGCCCACGGAGCAGGACCGGAGCGAGGGCATGGCGAGCCTTAGCGAGCCACCGTACGTCAGGGGCAAAGCCTTTTGGTTCCTTTTTGGCGTTTGAAAAAGGGACTCGCTGTAAGAGCGAAACCAATAGCCGCCATTACCGCAGGAATGGATATGTACACCCTCAAAAAAATAGCCGCCTGATACACAGCCATCGCCGGCAAGCCGGTCTCACTCCCACAAGGGCTCCGGGTACATCCACAAAATCAGGTCAGCCCCCCCTGAAATGGACGCAAGCGCAGTCCAACAGCGACATTCCCCTCGGTGAAGGATTTCATCCCCAGCACCACGGTATTTTTTGACGACCCAGCTAAGATTTACAGACGGTGAACCTTATTCCCGGATTTCCGGTCGATACCTGCAACCCGACCCGGTTCGCCGCCGCCCCCGATCAACGAGGGTGATGACTGGCTTGCTTCACTTTCTGGAGAACGCCCCCGTGATATCCACCCTACACATCGCCAGGCTCAAAGCATGGGGCGCCCATGGTTTTACCGCCACTGGCGTAGTCACAGCCTTCCTCGCCACCCTCGCCCTGCTGGAAAACCAGCCCACCAATTGCCTGCTATGGCTGGGCGTCGCACTGATCGTCGACGGGCTCGACGGCGCACTGGCGCGCAAGGTCAATGTGCAGTCGGTGTTGCCAAGCTTCGACGGTTCGATCCTTGACCTGGTCATCGATTACCTGACGTACGTGTTTATCCCGGCACTGTTTATCTATCGTTACATCCCGTTGCCGGACTACACCCTGCTGCTGACCGTGTCGCTGATTCTGGTCTCGTCGCTGTTCTGTTTCTGCAACGTCAACATGAAAAGCAAAGACAACTACTTCCAGGGCTTCCCCGCCGCGTGGAACGTGGTTGCGCTGTGCCTGTACATCATCGCCCCGTCGCCGTGGATCACCCTGCTCACCGTCATCGGCCTGGCGTTGCTGACCGTGACCCGGATGAAATTCCTGCACCCGTTTCGCGTGCGCAGGTTCATGCCGATCAACATCGCCGTGACGGCCATCTGGTTGCTGTGCAGCTTGTCGCTGGTGATCAACCATCCGGTGATCAACCCGATGGTCATGGGGCTCTGGTTGCTGATGTCGGCCTACTTCCTGGGGATTTGCATCTGGCGCACGGCGATGGAATGGTTTGACGGCTCGCGGCACCCATAAGCCATGCCTATTCATATCGTACGACTCGGCTCACCGCGCCTGCCCGATGAAGGCCTTCGGTTAGGCACCGTGCGCCGCCCGCCTCGTGGCGTGCCGAAGGCTGAGTTTGCCCGTCGGGATTTTTATGATGTGTGGCAACCGCTGCTGTCGCCCAGTGCTGAATTAGTCGCCGAAGCCAAGGCGGCGGCTGATGAAAAAACCTGGGAAGGCTTCAAGCGCAAGTTCAAGGCTGAAATGAATCAGCCTGCGCCCAGCCAGTTGCTGGATCTGTTGGCGGCCCTCTCCCATCAAACCTCGCTGGCCGTCGGCTGCTATTGCGAAGATGAAGCGCACTGCCATCGCTCTGTGCTGCGCGAGCTGTTGCAGGCACGCGGCGCCAAGGTTATTTAAATTCCAAACCCCCACAAATCCCCCCTGTAGGAGCCGGCTTGCCGGCGATGGCGTCCGTCCAGTTGCCCTTACTTTTACTGACAGACCGCCATCGCTGGCAAGCCAGCTCCTACAAGGGATCGCGTTGTTGTCGAGATTTCCATTCGCGCGTAATCGCCACCCTCATCCCCCCGCACCACTCCCACCTGACCAGACGACAGGTTGATCATGGTCAATACTCAAAGGATTGAATGCCTGTCGAATGACCCTAACGCTCGTTTACCCACGGGAGGTTTGTCATGTCTGAGCAATCACGTTTCATGCTGGTCGCCTCACCCCTGATGGAACACAGCCCCGCCTTCGACAGGGCCGCAGCGCTGGCCAAGGCCGAAGACGCGGCGCTGCACATCGTTGCGTTCGATTATCTGGAAGGCCTGGCGACCGCCAGTCTGGTCAATGAAAAGGCCCTGGAGCAGATGCGCCTGGGCTATGTCGATCGACACCGTCAATGGCTTGAGGACCAGGCGCGGCCCTTGCGCAAGATCGGGGTGCATGTCACCACCGAAGTGACGTGGGTCGAACGGCCGCTGGAGGAAATCCTGATTCACCTGAAAGAGCAGCCGATGGACGTGCTGATCAAGGCGCTGGAGCCGCATTCGATGCTCTCAAGGCTGATGTTCACGCCACTCGACGTGCATTTGCTGCGTGAATGTCCGGTGCCGTTGCACTTCGTCAGCCATGCCGCGCGTGCCTTGCCGCGCAAGATCGTCGCGGCGGTCGACCCGTTCCATCGTGATGATCACTACAAAAGCTTCAACGACCGCATTCTTCACGAAGCGGCGAAACTGGCGAGCGCCTGCAATGCCGAGCTGGATGTGGTCTATGTCTATGACCTGTCATCGATCAGCGCCGATGAATTCGGCTTCGACAACGGTTCGGCGTTTTTTTCGTCGGGCAAAGCCAGGACCCTGTTCGACTACCAGGAAGCCGCCTTCAACGAACTGGCCGAACGCAACGGCATCGCGCCAGAGCAACGGCACATGATCATGGGCAACCCGGCAAAAATCCTGACCCGCTACGCCGATGCCTACGACATCGACGTGATCGTCATGGGTCGCGTCGGCCATCGCGGTCTGGGCAGGTTGATCGGCAGCACGGTGGAGCACGTGCTGTACAAAATGCCGTGCAGCGTCTGGGTGGTGTACACCGAACGGTTGGATGAGTAATCCGGCACGCCGCAAAACCGGGAACTCGACGTGAACCCTGTAGGAGCTGGCTTGCCAGCGATTGCGGTCTGCCAGTTAACCTGATGGTAACTGGACGGACGCTATCGCCGGCAAGCCAGCTCCTACAAGGGGGCGTGGCGTTTTTCAGCGTCGGGTGATCACCACTTCAAGGTATTCACTCGGCACCACCAGCGATTTTTCACCCGTGCGGTTCAAGCGGTTGATCAGTTCGGTCAGGTCACCTTCAAGGGCCTGGGCGCCTTCGGGGGGCAGCGCCGCGAACGCCTTGTGGACCGGGCCATACCAGGTGCGGAACGTGTCGATGAAATGCGCGGCCGAGCGGTAGCGGAAATTGAAAAACCGCCGTGTCACCTGAAGCAAAAACTCGCGCTCATCGAAGTGCTTATGCAGCCAGGCCTCGGAGCCCCAGTTCGACGGTGGTTGTGCCCCCGGCGGAGGTGGCATGTGCCGGCCCAGGGTCTTGAACATCTGGCCGACGAAACCTTCGGGCGTCCAGTTGGCGAGGCCGATCCGGCCCCCCGGACAACAGACCCGCGCCAACTCGGCGGCGGCTTTGGCCTGGTCCGGTGCGAACATCACGCCGAAGGTCGACAGCACCGCATCGAAACTGCCGTCCTCGAACGGCAGCGCCTCGGCATCCGCTACTTGAAAGGTCACCTCCAGGCGTTCCGCCCGGGCCCGGTCTTCGCCGCGCTCGAGCAGCGCGGCGACGTAGTCGGTGGACATGACGTGGGCACCCCGACGCGCGGCCGCCAATGTCGCGTTGCCGTTGCCGGCGGCGACGTCCAGCACGCGCTCGTCGCAAAGCAGGTCGCAGGCTTCGGCGAGCTGCTCGCCGACAATCTGCAAGGTGGTGCCGATCACGGCATAGTCGCCACTGGCCCAGGCGGCCATCTGACGGTTTTTCAAGGCAGTGAGATCAATGGGAGTACTCATCAAATCGCTCCGTTACGAGTTCAAACGCCCCCGGCTTATTCCGCCGTGGTGGGGTCGATGACGGTCATGACCCGGGAAATGCTGTTGGCCGGGAAACCACTCAGCCTGGCATGTTCCCTGATCAACTCTTCGTTGGGCGAGATGTACACGCAGTAGAGCTTGTCACCGGTGACATAACTCTGCTGCCACTGCACCTCCGGCAAGTCGCGCAACGCCCGGCAGGACTTTTGCGAAGCCGCTTTCAAATCCCTTTCTGACAGTGTTCCAGCACCCGGAATCTCGCGTTCAATGATGAACTTCGGCATGGCAACCTCTCATTTTTGTTATTGATGACAGGGTCGGCAGACCCTGTGTGCCAACTATCGCGCCGCTGACCATCGGCGTCCTGCCCGATCGTCGGCCAACCTTGCCCGATCGTCCGGAGGTTTCACGTTGTGCCGCGACAGGCTCACAATCAAAAGCTGCCCGCACACAGGGGAACACCACCATGGACGCCCTGTCCCAGACCCTGCGCGTCGTCCGCCTGGTCGGCGCGATTTTCATCAACGCCAGGTTCACTGCCCCCTGGTGTTATCAGTCACCGAGCGCGGACACCGCCGCGCCGTTTCTCGAACCCGGCGCCGAACGTGTGGTGATCTTTCACTTGATCACCGAAGGCGAGTGTTATGTCGAACTCGGTGATGATCCTCCGCAATTGCTGACGGCTGGCGATGTGGTGGTGTTTCCGCAGGGCGATGCCCACCGCATGTGCTCTAAACCCGGTCTCGCGCCGGCCAGCGGTGCACGGCTGGACGTCGTGCTCGCGCGCCGTCCACGGCAGTTGAGTTATGGCGGTGGCGGCGCGGTCACGCGTCTGGTGTGCGGTTATCTGGCGTGCGATACGCGGCTGGCGGGCATGTTGTTGACCGGGTTGCCGGCCGTGGTAAAGGTCAATGTGCGCGGCTCGAACGCCGGGATCTGGCTGGAATCTTCGGTGCGTTATGCGCTGGCTGAAGCACGCTCGCCCAGGCCTGGCGGTGAAGGCGTACTGGCCAAACTGGCCGAGGTGTTGTTCATCGAAGTGCTGCGTTTGTACATGCACGAACAGGGCGAAGGCCGCACCGGTTGGCTGGCGGGTGTGGGCGACCGGATCGTCGGCGCCGCACTCAACGCGCTGCACAAAAAACCCTGTCATGCCTGGACACTGGATGAGCTGGCGCGCACCGCCGGCACCTCAAGATCGGTATTGGCGGAACGCTTTCAGCAACTGGTGGGGATTTCGCCGATGCAGTACCTGACGCAATGGCGCATGTTGCTGGCGGCCAACCTGTTACGCAGCAGCAACAGCTCATTGATGCGCATCGCCGAAGAGGTCGGTTACCAGACCGACACGGCGTTCAGTCGGGCGTTTCGGCGGGAGTTCGGCGCACCGCCCGCAGCGTGGCGGCGAGGTCAAGCTGTATCAAGGGGCACCCTCGGGATTGCCGGTACGCCGTGAATCAGCTCTTATGTGCGACCGGTTTTTTGAAAGGACTCAACCATGACGCTTCACCTGGAATGGCTCGCCGATCATCCGCAGCACAGTGACACCTTTGCCGGCTGGATCCATCGGCAATTTCACTACGAATACGCGGAACAACCTCTGCTCGACTGGCAACGGGAGTTTGCCGAGGGCCAGATCAACGGCGACTGGAAATGCCTGATTGCACTGGAGGGGGATCAATTGAAGGGTGGCGCTGCGCTGGCCAAAGCGGATCTGGCCGAACGCCCCGATCTCGGCCCGTGGCTGGCCTGTGTGTTCATCACCCCCGAAGCACGGGGAAAGGGACTGGCGGAGCGTTTGATCGAGGGGATCTGCGAGGATGCGAAAGTCAGCGGTGTGTCGAGGCTCTATCTGCACACCCAGGACAAACAAGACTATTACGCCAAGCGTGGCTGGACAGTTCTGGATCGTTTTCGCGCCTGGGAAAAAGAACAATGGCTCATGGTGCGAAACCTGTGAGCCATTGATTTGCCGGTTTATGCCGCTGGCGCGGGGGCTTTGGCGTCTGCCTTGGCCTCTTCCAGCAACTGCTGAATCACCTTCTCCTGCGTGTCGTAGCTGCCTTCACCGAAGTGGGTGTAACGCACCTGCCCCTTGGCGTCGATCAGGTAGTGAGCGGGCCAGTACTGGTTATCGAAGTTACGCCAGATCGTGTAGTTGTTGTCGATGGCCACCGGGTAGGTGATGCCAAGCTTTTTCACCTGATCCTTGACGTTGGCGATGATGCGTTCGAAGCCGTATTCCGGGGTGTGGACGCCGATCACCACCAAGCCATCCTTCTCGTATTTCTTTGCCCACTCCTTCACGTAAGGCAGGGTGTGCTGGCAGTTGATGCAGTCGTAGGTCCAGAAGTCCACCAGCACCACTTTGCCTTTGAGCGAGTCATTGGTCAGTGCTGGCGAGTTGATCCATTCGACGGCGCCGGACAGCGACGGCATCGGGCCTTGGGCATTGTCCAGGCTTGAATCGGCCTTGACCTTGCTGACCAGGTAATCGACCACTTTCGGTACGCTTTCCAGCACGCCTTTCTCGATACTGCTGACGCCTTCGGAAGAAGTGCCGGCCAGCAGGGTCTTGTCGGCGCCGGTGGAAATCACCGCCGCAGCAGCCAGTACCGCAAACCCGGCACCACGTCGCAACCAGCCGGTCACCGGAATAGACGCTTTCAAGCGATTGACCAGGCCGCGACCGGCGAAGATCAAGGTGCCCAGGGACAACGCGCTGCCCAGGCCGTACGCCACCAGCAACAGACTGGTTTGCGCGTTGGCGCCTTGCAGCATGGCGCCGGTGAGGATCACGCCGAGGATCGGCCCGGCGCACGGCGCCCAGAGCAGACCGGTGGCGACACCGATCATCACCGAACCCAGCGGGCCGGACATTTTGCGGGTGTCAGGGTCGAGGCGATTGCCCAACAGCACGAACGGACGTGCCAGCCAGCCGCCGACCCGTGCGGAAATCAGCGACAGGGCGAACAACGCCATGACGATCAGGGCCACGTGACGACCGGTGTTGTTGGCTTGCACCACCCATTCACTGCTGACCACGGCCAGGCTGGAGATCAGGGCGAAGGTCAGGACCATGCCGCCGAGGGTGAGCAGGATCGAGGAGCGAGTGCGGTCGACCCCGGCGAACAGGAACGGCACGACCGGGAGGATGCAGGGACTGAGGACGGTCAAAATGCCGCCCAGAAAAGCGATGAGAAACATGGGGATCACCTTATAAATACGAGGGTGGCGATTCACACGCGGTCCCTGTAGGAGCTGGCTTGCCAGCGATAGCGATCTGTCAGTCACTTATGAGGTGCATGTGATGACGCCATCGCTGGCAAGCCAGCTCCTACAAGGGAACGGTGTTACTTCAGGCCGTCTGGGTATCCAGCAATTGGCCTTGTGGCGTGCGGCTGCCACCGTTCTCGGCAACCATCTGCCCTTGCGGCGTACGGCTCGAACCGTCCTGCACCAGCAAGTCGTTGGCGCCCTGCTCGTTCACCGGGGTCAGCTGAAAGCAAGTGCTGCTGCCGCAAGTGCTTTGTTCAACCGCAGCGTTGGCGTGAGCGGCGGCGCCGGCAAGGGCGAAGGCAGTAGCGGTCAAAAAGCGGGTTACGTTGTTCATGGCGTTCTTCCTGTTTCAAAGGGGATTGGTAATCGGTCAGCGAAGGACTCAGTTGTCTTCGTTGCAGTCAGCAATTTTTCGGTAGTCCAGCACCTGGGTTTTGTTCTGGGAGTCCAGGTAAGTCAGCTGGGCATCGACAATCCCGCAGGCGTTCGTGGTGTCCTGTGTCAACGACACCACTTTCTTGATGTCCAGGTGCGTGCCGTAGCTGTAGGTCTTGGCGCTGACGTCGGCTTCGGCACGGGCCGACAGGGTGCAGATGTTCAGGGCGGCAAACAGGCAAGCGGCGTAGATGGCTTTAGTGTTCATGGTGGTTTCCTCAAGGCTTCAATGGGTAGATCGTTCAATTGAGCCGAGGCGGTTGGGTTTGCCTCGATGGAACCTATTAGAAGGCCCTGAGGTATCTCGTCTGTGTCGAGAAGCGGCGCGTGTAAATCGGTACGTATCAAAGGGGCCTGCCGATACACAGCGATACAAACCCCCTGGAATCCCGGGTTTTTAAGTCCATGTGTATCCGCCGACACACCAGATACACTGCAATACAAAGGGTGGCGGGCGAGCGGGCAAAGGCTCGATAGACTGTGCGTCATTCCCTATTTGAAGAGGCTTGGCCCCATGGAACACGTCGATCACATCCTCATCGTGGACGATGACCGCGAGATTCGAGAGCTGGTAGGCAACTACCTGAAGAAGAACGGCCTGCGCACCACCGTCGTGGCGGATGGCCGGCAGATGCGCGCGTTCCTGGAGACCACGCCGGTGGACCTGATCGTGCTCGACATCATGATGCCGGGCGACGATGGCCTGATGCTGTGCCGCGAGATCCGCGCCGGCAAACACAAGACCACCCCGGTGCTGATGCTCACTGCGCGCAACGATGAAACCGACCGTATCATCGGCCTGGAAATGGGCGCCGACGATTACCTGGTCAAGCCGTTCGCCGCCCGTGAACTGCTGGCGCGGATCAACGCGGTGCTGCGGCGCACGCGGATGCTGCCGCCTAACCTGGTGGTCACCGAAAGCGGTCGCCTGCTGGCCTTCGGTCGCTGGCGCCTGGACACCTCGGCCCGCCATCTGCTTGATGACGACGGCACCATGGTCGCGCTCAGCGGCGCGGAATATCGACTGCTGCGGGTGTTCCTCGATCATCCGCAACGGGTGCTCAACCGCGACCAGTTGCTGAACCTGACCCAGGGCCGCGATGCCGATCTGTTCGACCGCTCCATCGATTTGCTGGTCAGCCGCCTGCGTCAGCGCTTGCTCGACGACGCGCGGGAACCGGCCTACATCAAAACCGTGCGCAGCGAAGGCTATGTGTTTTCGCTGCCGGTGGAAGTCCTCGGGGCGCCCGCATGAACCTTTCTTTCCGGTGGCCCCGCACCCTCGCCTCGCGCCTGTCGCTGATTTTCTTGATCGGTCTGATTCTGGCGCAAGTCCTGTCTTTCGGCGCGCAGTACTACGAGCGCTACGAAAGCGCGAAAAACACCATGCTGGGCAATCTGGAAACCGACGTTTCAACGTCCATCGCCATCCTCGACCGCTTGCCGGCCGAAGAACGCATGAGTTGGCTGCAACAACTCGATCGCCGCAACTACCGCTATTTGCTGGATGAAGGTTCGCCCGGCACGGCGATGAGCGATACACCTATCGCGATGACCTCGATCAAGGACGCCATCGGCAAGGATTACCCGATGACGGTTACGGACATTCCCGGTCCGGTCAAACACTTCCAGGTCCATCTGAAACTGGCCGATGGCAGCCCCGTCACCATCGACGTGCGTCCGTCGATGGTGCCGTTGTCGCCCTGGTTGCCGGTCGTCTTGCTCGGCCAACTGCTGCTGATGATTCTGTGCACCTGGCTGGCGGTGAGAATCGCCATTGGCCCCCTCACCCGCCTCGCACAGGCCGTCGAAACGCTGGACCCCAACACCCACCCGGTGCACCTGGACGAAACAGGCCCGACCGAAGTCGCCCATGCCGCCATGGCCTTCAACGCCATGCAGGCGCGCATCGCGGCGTACCTCAAAGAACGCATGCAATTACTGGCAGCGATTTCCCACGACCTGCAAACCCCCATCACTCGGATGAAACTGCGCGCCGAGCTCATGGACGACTGCAACGAAAAAGACAAACTGTGGAACGACCTTGGCGAGATGGAGCACCTGGTGCGCGAAGGCGTGGCCTATGCCCGCAGCGTCCATGGCGCCACCGAAGAGAGCCGCCGCACCGATCTGGATTCGTTCCTCGACAGCCTGGTGTTCGACTATCAGGACGTGGGCAAGGACGTTCAGCTCAGCGGAAAAAGTGACACCGTCATCGACACCCGGCCGCACGCCTTGCGCCGCGTGCTGGTGAACCTGACGGACAACGCACTCAAATTCGCCGGCGCGGCGGAACTGCAGGTGGAATCGAAACCTGGCGGCAGCTTGTCGGTGAAGGTGATGGACCGCGGCCCCGGGATTGCCGAAGAAGAACTCGCCCACGTGATGGAGCCGTTCTACCGCGTGGAGAATTCCCGCAACCGCAGCACCGGCGGCACCGGCCTGGGCCTGGCGATTGCCCAGCAACTGGCGCTGGCCCTCGGCGGATCGTTGACGCTGAGCAACCGCGAAGGCGGCGGACTCTGCGCAGAACTAAAGCTACCCACCAGACCTTTGTAGGAGCCGGCTTGCCGGCGATGGGCGTGAACGTTAACGCGTGTTGTCTGGATAAACGCGTTATCGTTAACGTCCATCGCCGGCAAGCCGGCTCCTACAAAGTGATATGGACATTGCACATGGATGAAAACAGAAGACCCATCAAAACGCGTTCTGCGGGATGGGCCAGATACATCACCGACCTGTTGGTGAAAAGGGACCTCTCCCCCAATCAGATCTCCGTGGCCAGCATCGCCTTCGCACTCGCTGGCATCGTCGCTCTCAATATCGACACGGGCGTCATCGGCTCGATCCTCTGCGCCCTCGGCATTCAGTTGCGCTTGTTGTGCAACCTCTTCGACGGAATGGTGGCGATTGAAGGCGGCAAAAAATCCGACATCGGCAGCCTCTACAACGAATTCCCCGACCGTATTGCCGACAGCCTGCTGATTGTCGGCCTGGGCTACGCCATCGGCTACTCTGACCTTGGCTGGTTTGCCGCGCTGGCTGCGGCATTGACGGCTTACGTCAGGGTGTTTGGCGGCTCGATCGGTCTCAAGCAGAGCTTCATCGGCCCGATGGCCAAGCAACACCGAATGGCAGTCATGACGGTCGGGCTGCTGCTGAACGCTGTCGAAGCGAGCGTTTATGCCACTCACTACGTGCTGTTGATTGCGCTGGTCATCATCGCGGCCGGATCCGCCGCGACCTGCGTCATGCGCACCCTGGCCATCGCGCGCGAGCTGAAGGGGAATTCTCATGTGGATCAGTAACGCGCTGATTTCTGTTCTTCGATTCGTGATCGGCGTCACGGCCCGATGGGAAAGCCCGCCGGACCTGACACGCCAGCGTATCTATTTCGCCAATCACTCCAGCCATATGGACACCCTGGCAATCATCGCGGCCCTGCCACCGGAAGCCCGAGTGAACGTGAAACCGGTCGCGGCCGCTGACTACTGGGGAAAGAACAAATTCCTGTCATACATCTCGCAGAAAGGCCTGAATGCGGTGCTGATCGATCGCAACCCCGCGCCCGGCGTCAACGTACTGGAGCCGACTTTCGACGTGGTGCGCGCCGGCCATTCGATCATCATCTTTCCGGAAGGTACGCGCGGCAGCGAGGCGTTGCCCGGTCCTTTCAAATCGGGTCTGTTCCGCTTGGCCGAGACATTCCCTGAGGTTGACCTGGTGCCTATCTACCTGGAAAACCTGCATCGCTCCATGCCAAAAGGCAAACACGTCCCCCTGCCCATCATCTGCACGATCCGTATCGGCGATCCGCTGCAACGGATCAGAGGCGAGGAAAAACAGGTGTTTCTGGATCGGGCGCGTGGCGCGATTGTGAGGTTGTCGGAATGAATCTTGATGAAAAGTTTTTGTGGTTCTTCGGCGCCATTGCCGCCCTGTTGGCGATCGCTTCGATCATCGGCCGGATACTGGCCAAGCGGGCGACGACAGAGGGCTCGGTCTCGACCATCGAAAACCTCAACCAGCGCGTAAATGCCTGGTGGGGGATGGTGATCATTTTCTTCGTGTCCTACCTGCTGGGCGGGAACGCGACGGTCATTCTGTTCGGCTTCATTTCCCTGTTCGCGCTCAGGGAATTCATTACCCTGACACCGACCCGGCCTGGCGACCATAACGCGCTGTTTTCGGCGTTTTTCATTCTGATACCCCTGCAATACGTACTGATCGGCACCCACTGGTATTCGCTGTTCACGCTGTTGATTCCGGTGTACGCCTTCCTGCTGCTGCCGGCGATTGCGGTGCTGAGCCAGGACACCGACGCCTTCCTGGAACGGGCGGCCAAAATTCAGTGGGGGGTAATGATTTGCGTCTACTGCATCAGCCACGCGCCGGCGCTGTTACTGCTGGACCTGGAAGGCTTCCAGGGCCAGAACGCGCTGCTGCTGTTCTACCTGGTGTTCGTCGTGCAGTTGAGTGACGTGTTGCAGTACGTGTTCGGCAAGCTCTTCGGCAAGCACAAGGTTGCGCCGCTGGTGAGCCCGTCGAAAACCGTGGAAGGCCTGGTCGGCGGCGGTTTGTCGGCCACGCTGATTGGTGGCTGCATGTTCTGGATGACACCGTTCAGTTTCTGGCAGTCGCTGATGATGTCGTTCGTGATTGTGGTGATGGGTTTCCTGGGCGGCCTGGTGATGTCGGCGATCAAGCGCAGCCTCAGCGCCAAGGACTGGGGCACCATGATCAAGGGCCACGGCGGCATGCTCGACCGAATGGACTCGATCTGCTTCGCGGCGCCGATCTTCTTTCACCTGACGCGGTACTTCTTCTCCGCCCAATAAAAACGCATCCCCTGTAGGAGCCGGCTTGCTGGCGATAGCGGTAGGTCAGTCGACACATTTATCGCCTGTACAGACGCCATCGCCGGCAAGCCGGCTCCTACAGGGGATTATGTCGGGCTCACCACCCCTTCCCCGTGCATCTGCCGCAACAACGCCGCTCCGCTGTCGATGAAATCCTGCGATCCCGCCGCCCCCGCTTCGACGGCCAATCCTTCCAGCTGCTCACGCCCGTTCAGTTGGGGAAACTCGCCGATCCGCTGCAACAAGCGCCAGGCCAGTGGGCTCAGTTCGGAAAACTTCACACTCCAGTCCTCCGCCCGACGAACCAACAGCAACGTCGGCTGAGCCGGAGGCGTTTCAGGCTGATAGTCCGGCCCCACCAACTGCACCGGCCAGGCATACGCCAACGGCCAGGCCAGTGGTGAAATCTGCAACGGTCGATCCAGCAACAACCCGACATCACTCGCCGGCAATGGCTCGGCGTCGGACTGTTGCAACACCATCTCGATCCACTCGTAATGCGCCAGCTCCACCATGAACGGCGGCCACGACCCCTCGTGCAACGCAGGCGGCTCTGACGCGAGAAAGTCGACAAACTCCCTGGCGATCTCACCGAATTTCGGCGTTTGCGCACGGTAGTCCCGCAAGAAAATGCGCACCAGCGAACCCCAGCGCTCATCACCAAGAATCTTGATCAGCACCGGAAAAGTGCCGCTGAGCAAGATCGAGAGGTTGTTGAAAACAAGGTCGCGATAAACCTGTGCCCGCGCCACGTCCATCCCGGCCGGCGGCGCGCAGTGATCGGGGTCACGCAAGTAAAGCCCCAAGGTGTTTTGCTGCTGAAACAGGCTTGCGTTATCCACGGTTCACCCCCTTGGCCTGCAAGCGGCGGATGGTCTGCAATTCAGCCACCAGTTCAGAGAACGCCGGGAAGTTGAAATCCCGCTCAAGCAACGTCGGTTGCGCGCCGAACCGCGCATAAGCCTGGGCCAGCAACGACCAGACCACCGGTTTCACCGAGGCGCCGTGGGTGTCGATTTTCAACGTGTCGGATTCATCGAAATGCCCGGCCACGTGCATCGCCACTACCCGGTCCGAATCGATGCCGGCCAGAAACACCTGCGGATCAAAATCGTGGTTGATCGAGTTGACGTACACATTGTTGACGTCCAGCAACAGGTCGCAATCGGCTTCGCGCAGCACCGCGTTGGTGAACGTCAGCTCATCCATATCCTGCTGCGGCGCGGCGTAATACGAGACGTTTTCCACCGCCAGGCGCCGACCGAGAATGTCCTGGGACTGACGAATGCGCGCGGCGACGTGGTGCACCGCTTCTTCGGTAAAGGGCAGCGGCAACAGGTCGTAAAGGTGACCGTCATCGCTGCAGTAGCTCAGGTGTTCGCTGTACAGCGGCACGTTGTGCTGATCGAGAAAAACCCGCACTTCCTGCAGAAAAGCGACGTCCAGCGGCGCCGGCCCGCCCAATGACAGGGACAAACCATGGCAGGACAACGGATAGCGCTCGGCCAGGCCCCGCAGTGCCGCGCCATGGGCGCCGCCGATGCCGATCCAGTTCTCCGGCGCGACTTCCAGAAAGTCGAAATCGCCCACGCGGGCGGCTTGAAGGTCTTTCATCAAACCGCGACGCAGGCCAAGTCCGACGGTGGCCTTCGTTGATGTGTTGGAAGTCTGCATGATGTCGATCTCAAAGGTTGTCAGAACGGAATCACAGTTAACCGAAACGGTGTATCGGGCCTGTGTTGCGTTCCGGCAGAAAATCGCAGCGGTTGTATCGCCGGCGGGTCTGTACACACTTCGGTACAGAGCCGCCGTTGGGCGTTACGCCAGGTCGTATTTCTCGCGCACCAGGTGGCCGATGCCGATGCGATCGAGCACGTTCATCGGGCACAGGAAGGTCACACGCACGGTGCCGGGCAAGCGGCTGATGTCGATGGAACCGGTGATGGTCGCGCGGTTGAGCACTTCGTCATACGGCAGGCCCGTGACCGAAGCGGCACGTTTCAGGCCGTTTTCCACCGCCACGTTGAGGTTTTCGCCGCTGCCGATAAAGGTGATCGGGCCGCTCTGCTCGATCTCGGTCTGGCCCCAGCGCTCGCCCAGTTCGCGGACTTTCTGCCGTTGCACGGCATTCATCGGCCGCGCCATTGGCGGCAGATCGTCGAGGTTTTGCAGGAGGATCGGCCCTTCCAGTGTCAGGTTCTTGATCACTTCGACCTGCACTTCGGTTTCCCCGGAGCAGTCGGTGGCATGCCCGGCGATTTCGCCATTGCCTTGCTGGGCGTGCATGTCGCCCATGTACACACCGGCGCCCGGGACTTTCACCGGGCAGATCAATACGCAGCCTTCACGGATCGAGTTGGTGTCCATGTGACCGTCGGTCTTGGCCGCGTGCAGTTCCTCACGCGTCATACCGAAACGGTGCGGTGCGCCGATCAGGTATTGGCCGAAATCGGCGCAGTTGTGCGAGTCCGGCAAGTCCCGCGACGGCGTGGTGCCGATGTTGCCGAGGAACGGTCGCATGTGCGCGGCAACGCCGGGGATGTCGGCACGGGCCAGGGACAGGATCGAATGCTGGGCGGCGAACTCCGGCAGCGCCGACATCTCGGAGGCGTTGCCGGCCAGTTGGTTGGCGATGTCCTGATTGACGGTCAGGCTGACCTGATTCTGCGCATCGAAGACGATCACGTACCCGTGACTGAAGCGGAAAGCGCTGACTTCGGCGCCGCAATTGCTGCAACGAATCGAATCTTCGCCGATGCCTTCGACGTAGCTGGCCGGGTGCTCGGTGCCGCATTTGCTACAGAATTTCGCGACGAACGGATCGCCGTTGTAGCGACCTTCAACGAAGCTCATCACGCCGGACGACGTGGCCAGCGAGGTGACGCGCATGCTTTTGATCTTGATCGCCACGGCGTCGCCGATTTCGGCACCGGCAATGGCCACCGGTTGGGTCACTTCATGGCCGCCCTCGAAGGCCGGCGTAATCATCGGCCCCCAGCAACCCGGCGGCGTGCCGGTGATCAGGGTGCCGCCGTCGGCCAAGGGGCCGAGCATTGGCTGGCTTGGGCCGATGAGGCCGGTGGTGTACTGGTCGACGCGCAGGCGATCGAATGGGGTAGATGTCAGGTCGGTTTCAAGCTGGAGCGTAGTCATTGTTGTCCCCTTCACGGTGTATAGGGTGCCAAACGGCCTATGCAGTTCATCGCAGGTTTGTATCTGGGCTGTGTTCGGCAACCCACCGGTTTTGTGGGAAATGTATCGAGCAGGACGTTAGATACAGTGCGATACACACCACAAATTCCTGTAGGAGCGAGGCTTGCCCGCGAAGGCGGAGTGTCAGGTAAATCCCTGGGTCTGACACTCCGCCTTCGCGGGCAAGCCTCGCTCCTACAGAGGTTCTGGGCAGTCCATCCGGGCTTTCGTCGCTCCGGCCAGCAGCCCACGGCCTGCGGACTAAACTTACTGCACGCAGGACGCACTCACCGTCCTGATCATTTCCACGACCACTGCCCAGAGGCGAATGCCTCGACAAAGAATGCCCCTGGGCCGTGATCCAGCTGAAGGAGCACACGTGATGGACGAGGCCAGACTCAACGATTTCATGGGCAAACTGGTGAACGACATGGGCGGCGCGGCGATGCTCGCCAACGTCATCCTCGGCGAAGAGCTCGGGCTGTACCGGGCGATGGCCGACAGTCAGTTGATCAGTCCCGAAA
Organism: Pseudomonas sp. GT1P32; assembly: GCF_054897805.1. NCBI lineage: Bacteria > Pseudomonadati > Pseudomonadota > Gammaproteobacteria > Pseudomonadales > Pseudomonadaceae > Pseudomonas > Pseudomonas sp. GT1P32. The sequence continues at coordinate 59,738 of NZ_CM142704.1, read as the reverse complement.
CTCTCGCTGACAAAACCGGCTGCAACCCCCGCCTGCTGCGCGAATGGCTCAGCGCCCACGCCGCGTCCGGTTACATGGAACACAGCGACGGCCTGTTCCGTTTGCCCGAAGAGCAAGCCCTGGCGCTGGCGATCGAAGACTCACCGGTCTACGTGGCGGGCGGTATCGGGGTGGTCGCGTCGTTTTTCCATGACAAGGACAAGCTGGTCAAAGCCATGCGCGGCAACGGCGCCCTGCCCTGGGGCGAACACCATCCATGCATGTTCAGCGGCACGGAACGGTTCTTCCGGCCCGGCTACAAAGCGCACCTGGTCGCCGAATGGCTACCGTCCCTTGAAGGTGTCGTCGCCAAACTGGAGGCTGGCGCCAAGGTCGCGGACATCGGCTGCGGGCATGGCGCATCGACGGTGATCATGGCCCAGGCGTTCCCCGACTCGAGGTTCGTCGGCTTCGACTACCACGCGCCGTCCGTCACCGTCGCCACCCAGCGTGCCGAGGAAGGCGGTGTGTCCGGGCGGGCGCGGTTCTTCCAGGGCACGGCAAAAAGCTATCCCGGTAACGACTACGACCTGATCTGCTATTTCGACTGCCTGCATGACATGGGCGACCCGGTGGGCGCGGCACGGCACGCCTATGAGTCGCTGAAACCGGACGGCACGGTGCTGCTGGTGGAACCGTTCGCCAACGACAAGCTCGATGACAACGTTACCCCGGTTGGCCGGTTGTTCTACGCCGCCTCGACGTTCATTTGCACCCCGAACTCGCTGTCCCAGGAAGTCGGCCTCGGGCTCGGCGCCCAGGCCGGTGAGGCGCGGTTGCGCAAAGTGTTTACGGAAGCAGGATTCAGCACATTCCGTCGGGCGACGGAAACGCCGTTCAACCTGATACTCGAAGCACGCAAGTAAACACCGCCCCTTGTAGGAGCCGGCTTGCCGGCGATGGCGCCCGTAAGATCGCCATCGCCGGCAAGCCGGCTCCTACAGGTTCAGTGCTAACCTGCAAACACCCCAGGCCCATCGGAGTGTTGAACATGCTCGACAGTCGCACCCGCGAACAACTCGACCGGCTCCAGCAGTTCATGGCCGACCAGCCGTTCGTGGTCCTGACCGGTGCCGGCATCAGCACCCCGTCGGGCATTCCGGACTACCGCGACCACCAGGGCGTGCGTCGAGGGCGGCAACCGATGATGTATCAGGAGTTCCTCAGCGCCCCCGAATCCCGGCGCCGCTATTGGGCGCGGGCGATGCTCGGCTGGCCGCGGGTGCGTCAGGCTCAGCCAAATGTGGCGCATGAAGCCCTCGCCAACCTGCAAAGCACCCGACAGATCAGCGGGCTGATCACCCAGAACGTCGACACCTTGCACGACCAGGCCGGCAGCCACGACGTCATCGAACTGCATGGCAGCCTGCATCGGGTGCTGTGCCTGGATTGCGGGCAGCGAAGTGAGCGGGATTCGATCCAGCAATTGATGGAAGCGCAGAACCCGTATCTGGCCGGCGTGGATGCGGTGCAGGCACCGGACGGTGACACGCTGCTCGACGCGGCGTTCGAAGCGCGGTTTCAAGTACCGCACTGCCCGCATTGCGCGGGCGAGCGAATGAAACCGGACGTGGTGTTTTTCGGCGAGAACGTGGCGCAGGTAACGGCGGCCAAGGCAATGGCTGCGGTGGAAAAAGCTGCGGGATTGCTGGTGGTGGGGTCTTCGTTGATGGCGTATTCGGCGTTTCGGTTATGCCGGGCGGTGGCGGATCAGGGCAAGCCGCTGATAGCGATTAACCTGGGCAAGACGCGAGCGGATGACATCCTCGATCTGAAAATCGAGGCTTCGTGCGAACAACTATTGCCGTTGCTCACCCAGCGCCTGACACCTTAGCAACAACGCATACCTTGCCGGCGATGGTGGCGTAACGTTTACACCGCGTCGCCTGAATCGCCAGCAAGCCGGCTCCTACAAGGGTCTGTATTCACCTGACACACCACCAAACCTGTAGGAGCCGGCTTGCCGGCGATGGCGTCCGCAAAAACACCACAAACCTCAAAGCCCAATCGCCGGCAAACCGACTCCTACAAAGACCGTGCTCGCCTGGCACCTTGGCAACTGGCACAACGCATACCCTGTAGGAGCCGGCTTGCTGGCGATGGCGTCCGCATAAACACCACAAACCTCAAGGCCCAATCGCCGGCAAGCCGGCTCCTACAAAGACCGTGCTCACCTGACACCTTGGCAACTGGCACAACGCATACCCTGTAGGAGCCGGCTTGCCGGCGATGGCATCCGCAAAAGCAGCGCAAACCTCAAGGCCCAATCGCCAGCAAGCCGACTCCTACAAAGACCGTGCTCGCCTGACACCTTGGCAACTGACACAACGCATACCTTGTAGGAGCTGGCTTGCCGGCGATGACGTCCGCAAAAGCATCACCAACCTCAAGGCCCAATCGCCAGCAAGCCGGCTCCTACAAAGACTGTGCTCGCCTGAAACCCGTCGGCAATTACAACAGCGACAATGTGTAGTTGATGATGAAACGATTCTGATCAACGTTGCGGCCCGCATCGGTGTTCGACTTGCCGTTGCGCACACTGAAACCAAGCCCCTTGAGCGACCCCGATTGCAGCACGTAGTCCAGGGTCATATCACGCTCCCACTCGGACTGATCCCCCGCGTTGCGAACCTTGATGTCAGTCCCTTTCAGATACGCGATCGACGCTCTCAGGCCCGGCACGCCCAAAGGCGCAAAGTCATAGGAATACTGACCAAAGTTCGTCTGCTCGCCCGCGCGGGTAAAACTCTGGATCATGCGGTCCGTCGGCAGGTAAACACTGCCACCACCGGCGCCTTTATCGACCAGGCTGCCTTGGTTGGGCTGCACGAAGTTGCTGCCGTCACCCACCTGTTGATGCCCCAGCGACACCGAGTGTCCACCGTTCACATAGGTGATCATCGCCACCCAGGTGTTGTTGTCGATTTCACCGTTGTTGTCTTCGGTGTAACCCGAGGTTCGATAACCTTGTGCGCGGCCGGTGGCGGAACTGTTGGCGCCCGTCGATGTGGTGTTGAAGTAACGCAGATCAGTGGTGAACGAGCTTTTGCTGTCGATCGGCAACACGTGGGTCAGACCGAAGAAGTTCTGGTTGTAGAAGTCTTCCATCTGCGCGAAGTAGTACTGCGCCTTCAGTTCCTTGGTGATGTAGTAGTCACCGCCGGCGAAGTAGAACTTGTTGCTGTCCTGGATGGCGCCCGGCACCGACAAACCGGTCCGGTCCGTCGAGGCGCGGCCGACTGCGTGTTCAAGCACGCCACTGGTCAGCATCAAGCCATCGATGTCATTCGAGGTGACCTGCGCACCGGTGAACGACTGCGGCAATACACGGGCATCGTTCGACAACAGGATCGGCAGTTTCGGCATCAAGGTGCCGTAGCGGAACTCTGTTTTTGAGATGCGCATCTTCGCCGTTGGACCGAAGCTGCTCCAGCTGTCGGCAGCACCGTCGCCGTCAGTCGGGATCATGCCGCTGCCCACGTGGCGACCTGCGCCGCTGTCCAGCGTCACACCGAGCAACGCTTGTGCATCCAGCCCGAACCCTACCGTGCCCTGGGTAAAACCGGACTCATAACGCAGCACAAAACCCTGCGCGGCCTCCTCGGTTTTCGACGGGGCCGCCGTGCCATCGCGGTTATCGCTGTTGAAATACAAAGTGCGCATCGACAGCGTGGCTTTGCTGTCTTCCAGAAAACCGTGCGCGGCAGAATCGGCTGCCTGTGCGCACATCGAACCGGTGGCCAGCAAAAGTGCGGTGGGGATTGCTCGCTTGAACATACGGTGCTCCTGGGTCATTTTTTTATGTTTTTTTTGAGTTTTTGCCGACCGCTGTCCGCCACGGGCACTCAACCGCGGCGCGCACAATGGCCGCGCTCGATGAGTGACCATGAGCCTTGAGGAAAGCGATCGGAGTGTTCGAGCTAGATCAGGTAAGAAAGACCCACGGTCAGCGCGAAGGCGACCAGCGAAATAATGGTCTCCAGCACGGTCCAGGTCTTGAACGTCTGGGCAACGGTCATGTTGAAGTATTCCTTGATCAACCAGAAGCCGCCGTCGTTGACGTGGGAAAAGATAACCGACCCGGCGCCGGTCGCCAGCACCAGCAACTCTGGGTGCGGATAACCCAGACCAATGGCCACCGGCGCGACGATGCCCGAGGCGGTGGTCATGGCCACGGTGGCGGAGCCGGTGGCGATGCGCATCAACGCGGCGAACAGCCAGCCCATCAGCAGCGGCGACAAGTGAAATTCGTGGGCCAGGCTGACGATCTGGTCGGTGACCCCGGCGTCCACCAGAATCCGGTTCAAGCCGCCGCCGGCGCCCACCAGCAAGGTGATGCTGGCGGTCGGCGCCAGGCATTCGTTGGTGAACTTGAGGATCGATTCGCGGTTGAAGCCCTGGGCGAGACCGAGGGTCCAAAAGCTCAGCAGGGTCGCCAGCAGCAGCGCGATCACCGAGTTGCCGATGAACAGCAAAAACTGGTTGAAACCGCTGCCCGGCGTGGAAATCAGGTTGGCCCAGCCGCCGATCAGCATCAACAGCACCGGCAACAGAATGGTCGCCATGGTGATGCCGAAACCCGGCAGGCTGTCGCGCGGTTCGCGGTCGAGGAACTGCCGTTCCAGCGGGTTTTCCGCCGGCAGTTGAATGCGCGGCACGATGAACTTGGCGTACAGCGGGCCGGCAATGATCGCCGTCGGAATGCCGATCAGAATCGCGTACATCAACGTCTGCCCCACCGACGCCTGATACACCTGCACTGCCAGCATCGCCGCCGGGTGCGGCGGCACCAGCGCATGCACCACCGACAGCCCGGCGACCATCGGCAAACCGACCATCAGAATCGACACGCCGACCCGGCGCGCCACAGTAAAGGCGATCGGCACCAGCAACACGAAACCGACTTCGAAGAACAGCGGCAGCCCGACCAGAAACGCGATGCACACCATCGCCCAATGCGCGTTCTTCTCGCCGAAACGGTCGATCAAGGTCCGCGCCACCTGCTCGGCGCCGCCGGACTCGGCCATCATCTTGCCGAGCATCGTGCCCAGCGCCACCACCAGCGCAATGTGCCCCAGGGTCTTGCCGACACCGGCCTCGTAGGCGCCAACCACGCCAGACGGCGGCATGCCGGCGAGCAATGCCAGGCCGATGGAGACCAGGGTGATGACGATGAAGGGATTAAGTCGATAACGGGCGATCAAAACGATCAGCGCGATGATGGCGATGGCGGCATACACCAGCAGCCAATAGCCGAAGGACAGGGTCATGCGGTACTCCTCGAAAGGGTCACGTCGAATGGGTTGTGAAACTCATAAAACATTTCGAGAGGTGATTTTCAAACGAGGCGAAAGTAATTTTCGTAGAGGGATAAGGGTTGTCGTGCAGAGGCATGGGGGGTCGTGTTTTTTGAAACTGGGCCAGGCGGATTTTCATCGCGCCTGGCCTGTTTGTGTGCGGTTTTGAGGCAGGAAATGTGTGAGTCGGGTGAACTTGGCCGGGGTCGCTCAAACACATTCAGAAGGTGTATTAAATGCACAACTTCTTATAGACCGCGATGGTCCCTGCGTGGCGGACGAATACCAATCCGTAATACTCAAGATCTGCGCGAACGGACTTGCCGAAGCTTTTGCGAGTCTGATCTTCCAGAGGCTCCCAGAGCGTTTCACCAATAATTTCACTTATTTTTCGCTCCTCACCTGGCGACAGCTTTGCCGCATTGGCCTTGAGCGCTTCAGATGCCTTATCCCGAGCCAAAGTTTGCATAGCGTTCATTTTTTGCTTCCCTGAAATATTGATGTTCAAACGCTAAGGCGAAGGCATTTCTTGCCGTTCGCAATCAGCGCTTTGATTAAAATGGTGGGTACCGATGTCCTGACCGTTCAAGCCTGCGAAATCATCGCACCACTATTTCCAGCCGGTGGCCATCGGTGCCGGCTTCCATCTTGATCAAGGTGCAAACGAGCGAATCGGGGAAGCCGAGGCGTGCCTGCAGCGCCTCTTGAATAACCTTCTCCAACTGCGCGGGGCTGCACAGACGCAGACTGTCAGCCACGCTGGCACTCGGAAGAATCGCCGTTTCGTTTTTTGTGTCGGTCACTTGCAGGCGTTGCTCGCAATAGCTCATGAGCTTTTCACAATGTTTCTTGCTGCCGTAGCCGTTGTTCCGCCAGCGATCAAGACCGGCCACGGAAACCCCCGCGATATCAGCAATCTTGCGCAGCGACAGACCGCAGTCTTCTTTCAAGGACTCAACGAGATCCCCCATCCCCAGCACGACGTCACCAATAGTGTTTTTCCCTGGAAAGCGGCGATTGAATTCCCCCTGGGAAACGACTTCGAGCGAGCTGTAGGTGTCTATTAGTTTGCTCATGAAATCAATCCTTGCTGTGTGTGTTTTCGCAAGATACAGAACCAACTAATAGGCGTCAACACCTACAGCAAGCAACAAGTAGTATTTGTTTCCAGGCCGTTGGTGGGAGATCGTCACTGCACATCAGGCGATACCACGCTTTACCTGCCACACCGTTACTGGATAATGGCAACCTGCCATAACTGGCGATCTTCCCTCGGCCTCCCGCGGTTTTCTTTTGCAACAGCCCGACATTTGCCTTCAAGCACGGACGGCTACACGACAAGGAGTTGGCAGCATTGATGCCAAATCAAGATTCCCTTACAGCACCTACCCGCACCCAGAAAATCGCCTCAATGATCACCCGTGGCATGGCAGGCCTCGGTGTCTTGCTGGGTGCCATGTGGGCGTTGATCACTTATGCCGTGCCGGATCCCAGCGTGTTCGGCTTCAGTTTCATCAGTTGGAAAAATGTGGTGTTGCTGGTCAGCACCTTCCTTTTCCTGGGGGTGGTTTCCATCGGTTGGCAGATCCGTAACCTCACGCCGATGCTCAGGGGTGCGCTGCAGTTCTTGATGGTGGCGGGCCTGTCTTTCGGCTTTTTCATTTTGGGCACCGAGTACGCCAAGCCCTCGTTCGAATTCGCCAAACTGCAATCCAAGGTCGTCGAAAACGAAGGCAGTAATCTGCTCGGCAAACGCATGGAAGTGCTGGATAACGTGCGCATTGAATTGGAAGGTTGCGAAAACATCGGTCGCTTGCCGACCTGCACCTTTGAACTGACCAACCTGAACGTCGACCGCAGCTTCCGCTTCAACGATGACACGGTGCTGTTCGACGAATCTGGCGGTCCGCTCAAAGGCCAATCGGCCCGGGTGGGCCAGGTCGAGGACAACATCTGGCTGCAGTTTCAGCTGATCCGCAACGTACCGACCCGGGTCACGCTGACTTTCCAGCAGAGCAACAGCAAGTTGAGTAAAACGCCGGCGATCAAGCTCGCGTTTCGTGACGGAAACAATGACCCGCTGATGCTCAAGTTCAGTGAGGTTGCACTGCACTAAACGTCTGGCTCAGTCGTTCATTTCCGCAGCGAGCACATTTACCAGCACAGCGGCCGGCATCTCACGAATCAGGGGCGCCCCCTGCCCCGCCCACTGCACGGCAAATTCCGTGTTTGCCTGGGCGGTAGCCGCGGCGTTGAGCGCTTTGTTGGCGTCATAGGCACGCGGATAGTCTGGCAGCGCCATGCCAGCCGCCTCGAGGTCGGTGAAGTTGCGGTTGACCATGCCTCGGGCAGGACGCCCGGAAATGACGCTGGTGACGGCAGTCTGGTGCGCGCGCGGCCCCTTCAAGGCCTCACGATAGGCGCTGTTGGCGGAGGATTCCGGGCAGAGGATAAACGCCGTTCCCAACTGCGCGGCACTGGCGCCCAACTGCATGACCGCCTTGATCCCCGCGCCGTCCATGATGCCGCCCGCCGCGATCACCGGTAGTTGGCAAGCAGTCGCCAGCACACGCACCAACGCAAACGTCCCCATCTGCGTATCCTGTTTTGGATCGAATACCCCGCGATGCCCCCCGGCTTCGTAACCTTGTGCGACCAGCGCATGCACGCCGGCGTGTTCCGCGCTCTGCGCTTCGGCCAGGTTGGTCACGGAACACAACAGGATGATGCCGGCGGCTTTGAGCGCATCGATTGTCGGTTGTGGCGGCAGCCCGAAATGGAAGCTGACCACCGCCGGCCGTTCTTCCAGCAGCATCTGCAGCATGTCCAGGTCTTCGACGAATGAGGTATAGATCTCACGCAGCGCTGTCGGTGCAGCGGCCCCAAACTGCGCAAAGAACGGCGCCAGAAATGTCAGCCACTGCGTCTCGCGAGCGCTGTCGTGGACAGCTGGCTGGTGGCAAAAAACATTCACATTGAACGGCTTGTCCGTCAGCGCGGCCGTCTCGCGGATCATGTTCCGCGCCTGCTCGACGTTGCTCGCCCCGATGCCAATCGCACCGAGGCCGCCGGCGTTGGACACTGCTGCCGCCAGTTGGGGCGTGGAAATGCCTGCCATCGGCGATTGAAGGACGGGCAGTCGAATGTTCAAAAGGGACAGCAGCGGAGTGGACATGGCATCACCTGAAAGAGAGTTGCACAGAGGTAAAAACGGACCCTTTGGCCCACGCGGCAAACCCTAAAGTTCACCGGTCAGAAATTGCGCCCTTCCACGGCCGAAGGACCAGTCCGCATCGGCGTTCTCCACCAGCGAAACAATCAGGTCATCGGGTGACAGGCCACACTCGGCTTGCAGCCTCTCGGCCAGCAAGCGATAGAACGCAGTTTTCTGCGTCTGTAAACGCGGTCGCGAAATCACCGTCAGCAACACCACGTTGGCCGAACGTGTGTAACCCAACCCCGTGTCGTGCAGCACCAACTCACCCGGACGATGTTGCGTGACGCATTGGTAGCGATCACTGGCGGGCACTTCAAAGGCCTCGACCATCGCCTGGTGGGTCACGTCCAGAAGGGTCTTGAGTTGTTGGTCATTGCGCCCCTGGATGATGTCGAACTTGAGCAGCGGCATAGCGGTTCACCTGTACGGAAAAAACCGGGAGCGAGCGTTCGCTCCCCCTGGGAAAAACGATGCCGTGCAAGCCCGCGCCAACACGTCATCCACCCCAAACCTGTGGAGCAGAAAGCGGTGCTTACTTGGAGGTCGGCATGGCAAATTCCGCGCCCTTGGCGATGCTGTTCGGCCAGCGCTGCATGATCGACTTTTGCTTGGTGTAGAAGCGCACGCCCTCTTCGCCGTAGGCGTGTGTGTCACCGAACAGCGAGCGCTTCCAGCCACCAAATCCGTGCCACGCCATCGGCACCGGAATCGGCACGTTGATGCCGACCATCCCCACCTGAATGCGGCTGGCGAATTCACGTGCGATGTGACCGTCGCGGGTATAGCAAGCGGTGCCGTTGCCGAACTCGTGTGAGTTGACCAGATCGACCGCCTCGGCGAAGTCCTTCACGCGCATGCACGCCAACACCGGACCGAAGATTTCCTCTTTGTAGATTTTCATCTCGGGGGTGACATGGTCGAACACCGTGCCGCCGAGCCAGAACCCTTCGGCGCAATTCGCGCCAGCCTGGGCGCCGTCAAAACCACGGCCGTCGACCAGCAGCTCTGCGCCCTCCTCAATGCCTTGTTCGATGTAGCCGGTGATGCGTTGCAGTGCGACTTGCGACACGATCGGGCCCATCTCGGCGGCCAGGTTCATGCCTTCGAGGACTTTGAGCGTGCGGGTGCGCTCCACCAGTTTCGGCATCACTTTATCGGCGACATCGCCGACAAACACCGCCACCGAGATCGCCATGCAGCGCTCGCCGGCAGAGCCGAACGCCGCGCCGATCAGCGCGTCGACCACCTGATCGATGTCGGCATCGGGCATCACCACCATATGGTTCTTCGCGCCGCCCAACGCCTGGACACGCTTGCCGTGGCGGGCTCCGGTCTCGTAGATGTAATTGGCAATCGGCGTCGATCCGACAAAGCTCACGGCTTTGACGTCCGGGTGATCGATCAGCGCATCCACGGCTTCTTTATCGCCCTGCACCACATTGAACACGCCATCCGGCAGCCCGGCTTCCTTGAACAATTCGGCGATCAGCAGCGAAGGCGACGGGTCGATCGGGCTCGGCTTGAGCACGAAGGTGTTGCCGCAGGCGATGGCCACCGGGAACATCCACATCGGTACCATCACCGGGAAGTTGAACGGGGTGATGCCGGCCACCACGCCCAGCGGCTGGCGCATGGTCCAGTTGTCGATGTTGGTGGAGACCTGTTCGGTGTAGTCACCCTTGAGCAGTTGCGGAATGCCGCAGGCGAACTCGACGACCTCGATGCCGCGCGTCACTTCGCCCTGGGCGTCGGTGAAAACTTTGCCGTGCTCGGCGGTGATCATGCGCGCCAGTGTGTCGCGGTGTTCATTGAGCAACGCCAGGAACTTGAACAGGATGCGGGCGCGACGCAGCGGCGGCAGCGCCGACCAGGCGGGAAACGCGGCCGCTGCCGACTTCACTGCCGCGTCGACTTCAGCGGCATTGGCGAGGGCCACTTTGCCGATGACGGAGCCAATGGCAGGGTTGGTGACGTTCTGCGTTCGGCCGGAAGTACCGTGCGTCACGCGGCCGTGAATGTAGTGTGCGATGTCTGCTGGCTGGTTGCTCATGGCGGGTGTCCCCTGGTGGTGGATAAGAGCCATCTCTTGTTGTTGTCGGGAGAGCGCCAGGCGGCCGGTGGCGCGCCTGCCAGGGTCAAAGTAGGCCAGCCAAAGGATCATGTAAAATGATGATTAATGATCTTATGGATCATAAATGGTGAAGGTGTTTTAGGAGTTAAACAGCGCTGGTGAATGCTTGTTTAAGCGCGCTCGTGGTTACGAGATGAAAGCTACAAAACCTTGCGCCGTTGCCTACGGGTACGCCAGAATCCGCCGGCTTGTGCGCTTTGGGGGTGCCCGGTAACTTGATTCGTGCCACTGCTCATCAGTGGTCGGGTTTAGTCGCTCGGGGGTGATTCAAAGCGTATTGGCATCCAGACAGTCAGGTCATTTCATGCCTGAACTTTATGGTAGCTGTGCGCAGGGCGCCTTCGGGTGCGCCGGTTTTGAGTCTCCCCCGGTCGACTAACCTGCGTACAGCTGCCACCCCTTGTTTAGTCGCAAGTCGGTGATGGCTCCACGTTTTTGGAGACAGCATCATGATCAAACCTTCACCCAATCCGCCAAACACCGATCCAGCCTCCCCGTACGAACCCGATTCAAACAAACTCAACGAGGCCGCCGAGCGTGCCCTCGACTACCACTTCCCGTCGACTGCCGACATCAAAGCCACGCCGCGCACACCCAGCACTTTGTTTACCGTGGACCCAGAGCTCACCACCGAAACCCTGATGGTTTATCTGGTCGAGACGCTGGCCTCGGTCGATGTGATGGTCCACCACTTGGTGGACCTTCTGGACGGTGGGTCGCGCAATGCCCTGCTCGGCATTTCCAACAGCATCATGCTGGCGGAGATCACGGCGAACCGGGTGCTGGATCAGATTGATCCGCGAGACTAAACACCGCTAAGCGGGTGATCCATTGTAGGAGCGAGCCTGCTCGCGAAGAGCGTTAACGATAACGCGTGAAGCCTGGAAATACGCGGTGTCTATGGGCTCTTCGCGAGCAGGCTCGCTCCTACAAAAAGCCGTACAAGTGCGTGTACAACTATCAATCCTGAAGCGCTTTCTGCAGCCACTTCGCCCGCTCCGACAGGCGCCGCTTCCAGTCTTCGGCCAACCCACGGCTTGCCGCCAGCGCCAGCAGGTCGTCGATCACCGGCCGGTGCGACAACTGCACCTGCCAGAATTCATCGATGGAAAAACGCTCCGTTTGCCTTTCCAGCAGCTCGATCCTGTCGCCCGCTTCAATGAAGCCCGGTTGAAGCACCCGGTAATACCATCCGGTGATTCGCTCCTTGGCGACATGCATCGACATACGCTCGGCGTCGAAACGATGATTGATTTTCCAGCACGGGCTGCGCGGTTGAGAGACCTGCAACACCGCACTGCCCATCTGGAATACATCGCCGATGTGCACGTTGCGCTCAGAGAGTTCGAACGCAGAAATGTTCTCCCCCAGGCTGCCCGGAAGCAGCTCATGGGCGCAGTGCGCAAAGGCCTGCGCCAGGTGCTGATAATTTTCGGCCGCATAGTGATGAACAGCCTTTTCCGGGCCGCCGTGAACCCTGGTGTCGCCATGCTGGTCACCGACAATCCCGTGAAGCTCGACGCGAACGGGGCCTGAACGGCGCTGTTTGAAGATGCCCGTACGCTGCCCTTCGGGCTTCAAGACCCCCAGGCCGCCGGCGAAGACGTGATCAATTTTCGAAGTCAGTGTCATGGGTCGATCCGCATCTTTTACCGGGTTTCGGCCACTTTACTAACCACCGACAATGACCGTAAAGTGATCGTTAAATATGTCCATAATCACTTTTTATGATGGATGGTGACGATCATGGAAATGCGCCAACTGAAGATTTTCTGCGCGGTTGCCGAACTCGGCAGCTTCACCGCAGCCGCCGTCAACGTGAATACGGTGCAGTCCAACGTCACCATGCGGGTGAAGGAGCTGGAAGCCGAACTGAATCGGGAGCTGTTCATCCGCAAGAAATCCGGGGTGGTGCTCACGTCGGCGGGCGAGACCTTCCTCGGTTATGCGCGGCGCATCCTGCAGCTCACAGAAGAGAGCCGCAGCGCGTTGACGGACACCGGTGTTCCGACCGGCCTGCTGCGGCTGGGCTCGATGGAAACCACGGCGGCCATTCGCTTGCCGCAGGTGCTGACGAAGTACCGCGAGCAATACCCCGAGGTACAACTGTCGCTGCTGACCGGCACGACGGTCGAGCTGATCAAGGCGATTGAAGCCCATCGACTCGACGGCGCGTTTGTCGGCGGATTTCACCAGAACCCGGCGTTGGCGCAGGAAGAGGTTTTTCAGGAGGAACTGGTGCTGGTCAGTAGCAGCCACTTCGAGACACTGCCCGCGCTGATCGAGAAAATCCCCCAGCAAACCGTGCTGGTCTTCCGCACCGGATGCTTCTATCGCTCCACCCTGGAAAACTGGTTCTACCAAGTCGGGCTGGTGCCCAACCAGATCATGGAACTGGGCACCCTCGACGGCATCCTCTCATGTGTCGCGGCGGGCATGGGCGTGACCTTGCTGCCCAAGGCCATCGCAGAGAATTGCAGCGTGCGGCATGCGATTCGCTGCCACACGCTACCGGCCGAATTCGCCAACGTCTCGACCGTGTTCATCCGCCGAAACGACTCGATGATCACCTCGGCGATGAGCGCGTTCATCGGTCTGGCGCAGGAGCAGATTGCCCGGCCGGCGGCGTAAAACACACAGCTCGACACTGTAGTTGCGAGCGGTGCGGCGTTCCGATTTGCCCGCGTAAGCGTCAGGGCATTCAATATTGAAATTGAATGCACTACCGCCTTCGCGAGCAAGCTTCGCTCCTACAGGTTAAACGAGGAGAGGCTTACTACAAGCCAAGGGCAAGCTCGGCCACACGCTCGGCAGCGGGGACGACGCTGTGGATTTTGCCAACGCCCTGCCCCGCGTACAGCGAAAGCTTCTTGGCCATGCGCGGTTTGTCGATTGCGCGAGCGCCACCGCCGATGAAGCGCAGCAGGTTCCACTTGTCACGATTGGGAATCACCCGGTGCGGCGTGCCGTAGGTCCAGCCGAACGAATAGCCGGTCCGGTACTCGGTGTCATCCGTCGTCGCCTCGACAATTTTTTGCTTGTAGAGCGGGTGCGCATTCGACTCGTCGGTGGCAATAAACGCGGTGCCCACCACCACCCCAGACGCGCCGAGCGACATCAGCGCCCGGACATCGTCACCGTTGGTGATGCCACCCGCCGCCAGCACCGGTCGCCCCTCGGATACCGCAAGGATTGACGTCAGCAACGGCATGATGCCGATGGTGCCTCGATTCAAATGTCCGCCACTTTCACTGCCTTGCGCCACGATGATGTCAGCGCCTTGGGCGATGGCGATTCTCGCCAGCTCCACCGAGCCCGCTTGCACCATGACCACCAACCCCGCGTCTTTCGCCCGGGGAATCATGTCGGCGGAATAGGCCTCGGCGTAAAACAAGGAGAGCAGGCGCGGTTTTTCTTCGAGGACCACCTGGAATTGCGCTTCAAACACGTCAGGCCCGCCGAACTGCGGCACCAGGTTCACACCAAAGGGTTTGTCGGTCAGCGCTCGGGTTTCCTGTATCCATCGGCGCAAGGTCAATGGTGGCAGGCGTAAACCGCCCACCACGCCCAGGCCACCGGCGTTGGCGACGGCCGCAACGAGCGGAGGGCCGGAAATCGCCGCCATCCCGCCGAGAAAAATCGGGTATTTCACGCCGCACAGTTGAGTGATGGCGTTACCTGCAAAATCAAATCTGGCTTCGTTCATGACTCACAGCTCCACATGTTTTCCAAGCATCCGCTTGAGCGTGTTGTTCTTCAGGAGAAAGTGATTCTTGAGCGCACCGAAGACATGCAAGGCCAGGCCGGCCAGGAACGCCGAGGCCCCAATATCAAAGAGCACATCGACCACCTGTTTCAGCGCTGCACTGGTGGGCAAGAGCGCCGGAATCGAAAAACCTCCGGGCAACCCCACCCCCTCGCCGGCCGCCGACCGCGAGGCCCACACCGCGACCGGCAGCAGCACCATCGCCAGGGCGAGCGCCACCGCAACAGAACGACTGATGATTACTTCAATAGGATTGGGCGTGCCCACCGGCAGTGGGTGGTAAGCGGTGATCCTGGCCCAGAACCGATAGATCGATACGAGAAACAGGATCAGCCCCATGAGGTTTTGCAGGTGGACCAACGACATCCGCCCGGCCTCACTGGACGCCTGGCCGATCATCACTTGCAAGCCGAGGATGGCGAGCAGCGACAACGCCACGACCCAGTGCAGCAGGACCGTGATGGGTGAAAACCTTAAGCCATTGTCTCGAAGTTGCATGGCTGACTCCTTTTGCAGAGAGCACAAATCAGTGTGTGGAAATGACTGGCACACCTTCATCGCGATGAAGGTGTGCCGCGGCTCAGTGGCTGACCGCTTGCGATGCGCCAAGGCCCGTGCGGGCGCGAATGAGCTGATCATCGAAACGCTCGCGTTCAAGCGCTGCCCCGCGACTGCGGTCGGTGACCGAGCCGAGCCAGGTAAACAAAAACGCCACGTTCATCGAGATGATGGCCGGGTAGTCGAAGGGAAAGATCGCGTCGGGATTGCCCAGCACTTTGACCCACACCGCCGGCGAGAGAATCACCAGGCTGACCGAGCTCACAAGCCCGGCGATGCCACCAATCAATGCCCCGCGTGTGGTCAGCCCTTTCCAGTACATCGAGAGCACGAGGATCGGGAAGTTGACCGAGGCCGCCACACCAAAGGTCAGCGCGACGAGGAAGGCGATGTTCTGGTCCTTGAACAAAATGCCCAGCACCACTGCAACGATGCCGATACCGACCGAGGCGATCTTCGACACACGCCGCTCGTCCTTCGCATCCGCACGGTTTTTGCGGAAGACCCGGACATAGAGGTCATGTGAAATCGCCGAGGTCCCCGCCATGGTGAGCCCCGAGACCACGGCCAGGATCGTGGCAAACGCGACGGCCGAGATGAAGCCCAATAGCAGGTCGCCGCCGACGGCTTTTGCCAGATGCATCACCGGCATGTTCCCGCCGCCGATGAGCTTTCCACCGACAATGCCGGACTCGTAGAAGGCCGGGTCTTGCCCGACGATCACGATGGCTGCCAGCCCCAACACCGCAACGATCAGGTAGAAGAAACCGATGAAGCCCGTCGCGACGAATACCGATTTGCGCGCTTGCTTGGCGTCCGGCACGGTAAAAAAGCGCATGAGGATATGGGGCAATCCTGCGGTACCGAAGACCAGCCCCAGCGACAACGAGATCAGCGCCAATGGGTCGGCCACCAGCTTGCTGGGCAGCAGGATCCGCTCGCCATCGTGATGGGCGGCAACCGCTTTTTCGAACAGCAGCTCGAAAGAAAAACCGAACTTGCTCAATGCCAACACGGCGAGCAATGTCCCGCCCACCAGCAGCAAGCCTGCCTTGATGATCTGCACCCAGGTGGTGGCGACCATCCCGCCAAACGTGACGTAGATCGCCATCAGCAGACCGACAGCGATCACCGCGTAGTTATAGGGAAGACCGAACAGCAGCTGGATCAGTTGCCCTGCTCCGACCATCTGCACCACCAGATAAAAGCAGACCACGGTCAACGAACCGAACGCGGTCATGGTGCGAATCCGGTTTTGATCGAGCCGGAACGAGGCGATGTCCGAGATGGTGATGCGCCCCAGATTGCGGATGCGCTCGGCAAACAGGAACAACAGCAACGGCCATGCGACGAAGAAGCTGATCGAGTACAGCACGCCATCAAAACCGTTGAAGAAAATCATGCTGGTGACGCCCAGTAACGCCGCCGCCGACATGTAGTCCCCCGCCAGTGCCAAACCGTTCTGGAAACCGGTGATGCCGCCGCCGGCGTTGTAGAAATCGTCCATCGATTTGGTCTTGGAGGCAGCCCAGTAAGTGATGCCTAGGGTCGTCAGCACGAAGACCAGAAACATCGCGATAGCGGTGATGTTCAGCGGCTGTTTTTCCACCGCCTGCAAGACGTCGGCGGCCGAGGCGCACGTCGCGACCGCGCCCAACAGAGAAGGCGCAATGAGGTACCGAAGAATGGGTTTCATACGATGGCCCCCTCGCGAATTTCTGCGGTGAGGTCATCGAACTCGCCGTTGGCGCGCAGGATGTACAGGCCGGTAAACAACCAGGCCCCGACGATGAAGGCGACGCCCAGCGGCCAACCGATATTGATGATGCTGGTCGCGGAGAGTTTCTGCGCTAGAAGGTGGGGCGCGAACGCCGCGACGAGGATGAACGTGAAGTACGGGACAAGGGTGGCGGCAGTAAGACAAGCGACGAATCTTCGCTGCCGTGATACCAAATCCTGGTACCGGGGATGGTTGCGAATTCTGGCTGACTCGGATGCATGGTTCACGTTGACTCCGTGTAGCAGTGGACAGTTATTGTTGTTCCACAGCCTCAAATTCGAAGACTCGATTTGCCACTGGCTGCGGTGTATTTGCACCCTCAACCTATGCCCGGCCAAAGATCATGTAAAACGATCATTAATGATGCGTATGATCTTTTTTGATGAATTCAATCACTCCCTATGTCGGCCATTGCTTGCCTTTGCCGCACACGAAAACTAATCTGCTGAACGCTGTTTATTTACAGTTGGTTATTGGTTTTCGAGATAGGTGAATTCGATGGATGTCACGGATCTGAAGGTGGTCGATGCGGTTGCGCGCCACGGCAGCATGAACAAGGCTGCGAGCGAGCTGAACACCGTGCAGTCCAACGTTTCCGCCAGAATTCGGTCGCTGGAAGACGAGCTCGGGGTGGCGCTGTTTCAACGCAGCGCCAGAGGTGTCCAGGTCACGCCGGCCGGGCGCCGGATCCTGCCCTACGCCGCCCGCCTCTCCAGACTTTTGTCCGATGCGTCCAGCGCTGCGCGCGATGATGGGCATCCAAGAGGTGTCTTCGAGATCGGTACACTCGAGACGACGCTGGCGCTGCGCCTTCCACGGCTGATCGCAAAGTTTGCCAAGGCCTACCCTGAAGTTCGCCCGGTGATTCGCACCGGCACCACCTGCAGCCTGATCCAGGGCGTCATCGACTGTAAGCTCGAAGGGGCGTTTGTCGTGGGCCCGGTCAATCACCCGGAGTTGCTCAGTGAACAAGCCTTCCGCGAAGAACTCGTGCTGGTCACGTCCTGTGCCATTGACACGCTGGACGCCGTCGCCGCGGTCGACAATCTGAAGACAGTAGTCTTTCGAATCGGCTGCTCCTACCGCCAGCGCCTGGATTCCCTGTTGGCCAACCTGGGCATCCTGGCGCCTGAGCCACTGGAGTTTGGCTCGATTGAAGCGATCATTGCCTGTGTGTCCGCTGGCGTCGGGGTCACGCTGTTGCCCCGAGGCGTTGTGGCGAACGCTTTGCGCGAGGGGTTGGTCAACGTGCATGAGCTCGCGCCAGACATCGCCGACGTTGAGACCGTGTTTGTCAGGCGCCTGGATGGTTACTTTTCCAGCGCGTTATCCACCTTTCTCGACAGCGTTCGTCTGGACGGTGTCACCCAGGTAGCGATTCCTCACCCAGCCGTTCATCCCCGCGCATAACACCAGCAATGCCGCCGTCACCAGGAACACATGATGCAAGCCGAAATGGGCACCAATCTGGCCGCCAATCAATGGACCTATCACCTGCCCTGAGAACTGCGCCGATTGCAGGTAACCGAGGATTTTGCCGGTGTTGTGCTCTTCGACCGAATGCCGGATCAGCTTGGCAATCGCGGGCAGGAGCCCGGCAATGGTCATGCCCATGACGCCGCGCAGTACCGCCAGTTGCCACCATTGCGTGACGAACGCCTGGGGCACCATGACGACGGCCGTCAGCAACAGACAACCGACAATTACGCTCCAGCCGCCCACCCGGTCGGCCAGCGCCCCCAGTCTGGCTGCGGTCAGGATACTGCCCAACGCGGAACAGGCCATGACCACGCCGGCTATCCGCGCCTGATGATCAACCGGTACGCCGAGGTCGCCGATGTAGACGGTGATGATCGGCTCGATCGACATGTTGGCCAACAACACCATCATTGCGGTCATGAGCAGTGCAGCGATGACCGGCCATTTCGAACCGGCACCCTCAGGCCGGTTTTTCCTGTCCCGTTGTCTGGCGTCCGACGCTCGGTCGAAATCCTCACGAACAAACAGGATGGTGGTCAGGGCGGCGACCGCAATCATTGCTCCACCGACGAAAAAGGTGCCGCGAATACCGACAAGCTCAGGTAAAAAACCGCCAACCAGTGGCCCGATCAAGTTGCCGGACAAGGCTCCCGTGGACAAGACGCCGAGTGCCCAACCCGCCCTTTCGCGCGGGACCTGCGACCCGATCATGACGATGGACGCCGATGCGTAGCCACCGATGAGCCCGGCGATTAGGCGCAGTGCAACCAGGTCGGTAACGTCCCGGGCCAGCCCGATCAACGACATGACAATGGCCATCCCGATGGCCGCTCTGACCAGCATCGGTTTTCGGCCATAGCGGTCAGCCAGGCGCCCCCACAACGGCGCGGTGATCGCCGTGCCGAAAAAAGTCGCGCCGAATGCCACGGCCGACCATTGCACCACGTCCGCCTGCGACGTCACGCCCAGTTGTTGAACGTACAACGGCAAAAAGGGCAACAACATGCTCAGGCTGACCAGTGTCGTGAACGAGCCGAACACACAAACGGTCAGGTTGCGGCGCCAATACATCGCGTTTCTATCGGAGTAATTCACGGTGTCAAAGGCTCCGGGAATCGCTGGAGCTTTTCGCCGCCATGGACGGATCAAACCAGTGGGCGCCGATAATCGCCGGAAGCAACGGCGTATAAGCGAACCGCGCAAGGCCGATGCCGACCAGGCTTGCAGCAAAACCTGCCACCGTTGCCCAGCCTGCGCTGACTGGCCGCAACGCGGGCTTCGCATTGGCAATCGTTGTGTTCAACCTGTTCATCATCCGCCCTTCTCTACTTCAGACAGGGCAGACACTACGCGCGCGGGATATATCTCAAGAAGCGAATTAATCTGATCACGGTTATCTCCTGTAGAGATAACCAGCGCCATGGCCAGTGACGAAACTCAATCCGACGCCTTAATCCACAATGAACAGTTTCGCGCCGGTGGTGGTGAACGAGCGATGCCCTTCAGCATTGTTGCCCACCTGATAACTCATGCCGGCAGTCAGCGTGAATTGTCGACCGTCCTCCAGTTCCGTGTGCAACTCGCCCTCCAGGCACAACAGGATATGACCTCTCCAACACCAATGATCGGCGAGGTATCCAGGACTGTATTCAACCATTCGCACACGCGTCGAACCGAACTGGCAGGTTCGCCAATAGGCGTTTCCTGTCTGGCCGGCATGGGTGACAGGTTCGATCGTCGACCAGTCGGTCGTCCCGAACGGGATGGCGGTGAGATCCATTTTTACCTCATCGAATACGGTAGAGGCGCAAACGTAACAACCTCGCGATGTGGCCGATAGACACAGATGGCCCGCATTTACGGGATACAGGGTTCAGTGAAGACTCCCATGCAGCCAGGTGATCTGCGAAACTGCCGAATGGCTGAACAGCCTTTGAATGGTTTAACCCTCCCGTAGAAGAGAGCGAAAACATGGTCACTTGTTACCTGAAGTACGTGCTGGATCCGTACCAGATCAGCGCATTCGAACACTACGCAAAGTTGTGGATTCCACTGGTGGAAAAATTCGGCGGCCAGCACCACGGCTATTTCCTGCCGTCAGAGGGCGCGAACAACATCGCGTTGGCGATGTTCACTTTTGCGAGCCTTGCCGAGTACGAGCGCTATCGGCAGGACTCTATGAGCGACGCGGACTGCATCGCGGCGTTCAAGTATGCCGAGGATAAAAAATTCATCCTCAGCTATGAGCGGAGTTTTTTCCGGCCGGTGTTTGGGGATCAGGTGTAAACCCGTTCGGAAAGTCTTCTGCCGAGGTTCCCTCAGGCCGTCATGACGGGAACAGGTCCAGTGTGCGCTCGACCTCTTGAATGTCGATTTTGAAGCCGTCGCCCTCTGGCGTTCCGACCACGAAGCCGAAATTCTGCCTGTCGCGATCCGTCAGGAACTTGTAGTAGCTGACGAAACGGTTCGGTGGCTGCAGTGCCAGCAACGAACCGCCCGGCTGGAGCACATTGACGCCGTGCACCAGCTGACTGCCTTCGACCCCCACCACCGTCCGCGCCCCGGCACAGGTCGCCACGATGGTCGGCACATCGGTTTTCAAAGGATCGAGAACGCGGAACCCCCTGCTCTTGCGCAGGTGTTCGGCGACCTCGAGTTCATTGCGCAAAAAGCGCAAGTCACCGTCGCCACCGCGCAGAATGAACACACCAGGGTGAGTCTCATGCTTGACGTGCGACAGCAGTTTTTCCCCCATGGCCCGGTAACGCAGATGCCTGTTTCGATTGTTGCTCATGTCGTCGAACAGCACGAGTTCACGAAAAAACGCACTGTGCAGGCGCACCGGTTTCATGCCAAACCAGTCTTCGTAAGGGGGAGCCTGGGTAAACAACGGAAACCTGGCGGAGGGCGCAGTGGTCACCGGCACGCCTTCATCGCAGGCCAGGGAATAGGTCGGGCAGTCTTCCATCAACCAGGTTCCAAACCAGGTATTGCCGTTTTGCGTGCAGTAGACGGCGGCGCGATCGATCTCGGTGTCCACGGTAATGCGCGGGAACATGCCTGGCTTGAGCGACAGCCACAGACTGGCGTTGTCCTTGTAGAGCGCGCCATCGATCATCCAGACGTCCTTGAGCAGGTAGCCTCGGGTCGGGCCTTGCTCTACGTCGCCCAGCCCTTGCATGGTGCGCGCGGGATGCTCGAAAGGATAAAAACGCTTCGCCTCCCACCCTGTCACGCGGTCCATTTGACCGGGCAGGAAGAACGCCGACGGAGAATGAGTCGTCTCGCCCGGCGCAATATCCCAACTTTTCAGCGCGATGCTTTTCAAGTTGATATCGGCTTGGCGGGCGAATCTTTTCCTCGCCATGTGCTTGTAGGCGGCCAGGGTCCATTTTTTTTGATTGCCAGCGGTCGACGTGCTGATTGGCGAGAGATCGCTTTCCATGAAGAGTCCTCCCTGCGGGCAGGGTCAAAAGTCAGGTGCGAGCGCTGTAATTTTTCAGTCCTGGAAATGGCTCAGCTGGATGGAATCCGTTCCATGACGGGTGGTGTCTGCAAATTGGCGTAGCGACTGCGCAAGGTGTCGAGAAACTGTTCGCCCGAGCTCTTGGCACAATACAGGTAAATTTTGTGCAGCCCGCCAAATACCATTTCGTGATAACGGCTGGCGACTTCCTCATCGCTTGGCCCGTCCGGCAGGCCAAGGTGCAAGGTTATTTCCTTGCCTTCGACAGCAAACAGCGGCGTGTCCCAGAGGAATCTGGCCCTCCCGGTCTTGGGCAGCCGGACGAACATGTACGCGTGGTTTCCCAGGGAATCGATATCACCGCCGCGCCGTCTTTTCCATTTCAGCAGCCCGTCATCCGGGCGGGCCACGCAAAGACCGATGTCGTAATAATCGAAGCCATTGTCGATCGCCCATTCAAGTGCCATGAAGGTGGTAATCGAGTTGACCTCGCGCAGTTTTTTCGCATCTGAAAAAATCGCCTCGACGTACCCGAAACGCAGTGTGCTCCAGTAGCGCTTGCCGCCGCGAGTGACGACGCAACCCAGGTGGCAGGCGACCACCTCGTCTTCCAGCATGATCAGGTCGAGCCGGCCGACGGTCTTGGCGATTCTCAAGACTTCCTGAGAGGGAAACTGCGCAGCGTGGATACCTTGCCGTGCTTCGGCATAAGGTCGAAGCATTTCCCTGTCGGCCTTTTCGATTTCGTCATCCAGCAGTGTCTGGACCATCCGGTAGCGAGGTCGGTTCTTGCGGATACTTCGACGCAACTCGCTATCGTATTTGGCGGTGATGTCTTCGATGGGGCGCCCCAGCGGTACGACGGCACTCAGGTAGAGGGGCACATTCAAGGCCCCCGGGGACGGCGCTTCACTGACCACCACCACATGATTCGACGCGGCAGGTGCCGGTTCGCCGTCGACCGTATCGGACGGCTCCTGGGACTTGCCGCCGATGAGCAGCTTGGCCATTTCCCGCTGTTTTTTCCTGCCGATGTAGAGGAATTCGTAAGGACTGTCCTTCTGCAGCCTGAAGCGGGCAATCTCCCACTTCCAGAAACACGCACGCCCCAGGATGTCCCGCAGCCAGGTTGCCGCGTTCCTGATTTCATAGCGTAATGAAGGAGAAATCAGTTTTCGGATAACGGCCGCCAGCTTCTCTTTCATTTCTTCGTCATCCTTTGAGTAATCTGTCGTGAGATCAGAGAAAGATCCGGGCGGGACTTGGTACTTGCGCTTAACCATTGATATTCAAGACATATTTGACGGGGTTACGCGCCCCTGTCAGTAACTATTAAAGATCAAGGCAGGGACTTTGCAAGCGGCGCACGGGCAGCGTCAACCGTATATTTCATGACGCCAGAATTTCTTCTCTTCCGGACAGGCACGGGTTCAAAAATGCCCTCCCGGCAACTGCACCCAAATGCGCCAAACCGGGCAAAGGATAGGCGCAACAGCGTCTAAACTGCAGGATACAAACACGCCTCCAGCCTCTTGATACAGGGAACACGGGATGACCGGAAAAACCGCGCGCCCATGCGGGTCATGGGTCTTGCCCGCCCTGCTCGCCATCAACCTGGCGCTGACAGCGGGCTGCGCACGCAACACTGCCACGCCTCGCACTTGGGCCTCAAACCAAGGCTCATCTTGCTACGCCAAAGCGTTGCCCACTGTCGGCGAGGGTGGCCTGGCCTGGGGTTCCACCCTCGACATGGCACGCCAGAAATCCATGGACAATTGCATTCGCTACGCCGGACGCTCCGGTGGCGCGCCGGATACCTGCCAGGTGGTGTTGGCAGAGTGCAGAAAATAATGCAGCG
Source organism: Pseudomonas sp. GT1P32 (assembly GCF_054897805.1). Classification (NCBI taxonomy): domain Bacteria; kingdom Pseudomonadati; phylum Pseudomonadota; class Gammaproteobacteria; order Pseudomonadales; family Pseudomonadaceae; genus Pseudomonas; species Pseudomonas sp. GT1P32. The sequence goes on along the minus strand of NZ_CM142704.1, from coordinate 36,147 downwards.
TCACTGACAGCGTCCGCTGCACGCGCACTTGCCCTATCCTTCTCTCCAACCCACAACTCCGGACATCGACATGCCCGCCCCCGAATCGACCCTTCTCGACAGCTGGCACCACAACGCCCAATCCTGGATCGACGCGATCCGCACCGGCGCCATCGAAAGCCGCCTCAAGGTCACCGACCAGGCGATCCTGCTGGCAGTGGCAAGCCGTCAGCCCGAACGTGTGCTCGACCTGGGCTGCGGCGAGGGCTGGCTGTTGCGGGCGCTGGCTGAACGGGCGATCAATGGGGTCGGCGTGGATGGCGATGCGACGCTGGTCGAGGCGGCGCGGGCGGCGGGCTCTTCGCCGGTGCATCTGGCGAACTATGAACAGTTGGCGCAAGCCACAGTGGACATCGGCAGCGACTACGACCTGATCTGCGCCAACTTCGCCCTGCTGCACCAGGACATCATCCCCCTGCTCGCCGCCATGAACGCCCTGCTCGCCCCCGGCGGCGCGCTGGTGATCCAGACGCTGCATCCGTGGGGCGCAGCGGCAGGCGACTATCAGGATGGCTGGCGGCAAGAGACTTTCACCGGGTTCAAGGGACAGTGGCAACCCATGCCGTGGTACTTCCGCACCTTGTCCAGCTGGCTCAATGCGCTGGACATGGCCGGCTTTCAACTGACCGGCCTGCAGGAGCCACAGCACCCGCAAAGCCCTGTGCCGCAGTCGTTGTTGTTGGTGGCTGAACCGCGAAGGTGAGTTCGTTTGATGGATGTCGGCTGGGGGTTGTTTGGTTGAAGACTCACTAGCGGATCTCAGGCGATTGCTGCCCTTCACGGAAGGCGGCAATCGGCCAGAAGCTCATGCAGTCATCTTACCGGCCAGACCATCAGCCGCGATTTGTGCAACAAAGCCTTACCCACTGAAAAATCACCGCAGATTAAAAATCAATTTGCCTGCCGCCGATTTGAGTTTCCGTATCACTCTGACCGGCAACCATAGCTGAAGCACTAATTGCATTTTGATTCGCCCAATCACGAAGTTTTGTAAACTCGTCTTTACGCATTTTGCTCATTGGTACTAAACGCGAAATAGTAGTTTCAAAATCAACCATAGTCAGGTCGCTTACATCACCAGAGCCATTCATCCGCCGTGAGAACGCTTCAATCAGCGAGTCCCCAACCCAAGCTTCGATTTCAGCACCAGAAAGCACAATGTCTTTACCAAAATTCGACTCGCCTCCTAGAGCAGCCAATCGATCCAAATCAAATTTTTCCGGGTCACGTTTCAATTTCTTCAGATGTATTTCAAGAATCTTTTTTCTTTCTAATGTCGACGGGAAGTCAACGAAAAATATTTCGTCGAATCGCCCCTTTCTCAACAACTCCGGAGGTAAGCTGTTGATGTTGTTAGCGGTAGCAAACACAAAAACAGGCGCCGTTTTTTCTTGCATCCAAGTCAACAGCGTGCCGAATACGCGTGTAGCCGTGCCACCATCAGATGCTCCTCCGGAAGAGCCGGAAAGTCCTTTTTCAATTTCATCGATCCATAGGATACAGGGCGAAATAGCTTCGGCAGTACGTAGTGCCGAACGAATATTGGATTCTGAAGAACCAACCACCCCTTGGAAGATTTTTCCCATGTCCAAACGCAATAAGGGCATGTTCCAAGACGACGATACGCATTTCGCCGTTAGAGACTTACCGCAACCAGGAACTCCAGTTAAGAGTAAACCCTTCGGGGTTCCGACACCGAACTCCTGAGCAATCTGCCCAAAACACTGGCTACGCAAATGGAGCCACTTCTTAAGAGTTGCCAGCCCTCCAACATCCTCAAGATTTACCTTTGAGTCGATGTATTCCAAGATACCTGTTTTCCGTATAATTTGTTTTTTTTCGGAAAGCAGATCTTTTACGGTATCTTCATTTAAACTAAGACTGGATACCAATGAACGAGACAAGCTATTGTCAATTTCTAATCCCGTGAGGCCCAAAGCGGCGTCAATGAGCTTATCTTTTGTTTCGCTAGAAAGATCAATCTTAACGCTGCTGTTGCCTTGCCAGGAATTAACAAAGTTATTTATCTGAGCCTTAACTTCATCTCTTGATGGCAAAGGAAAATCAATCAACGTGATTTCCTTTTGAAGATCATTGGCAATTTCAAAGCTGGGTGCCACGACAATGCAATTGCTTCGATATCCACGCGAGCGGATATTTATGGCTAAATCTCGAAGTCGACGACGATAGACAGGATTTGAGCTTGAGGAAAGGTAGTTATGAGCATCACAAAAAACAAAAATATTTTTGCTGCCCTCCTCCTTCGCCTTTTCTTCGCAAAAGTCCAAGGCCATTTTCAAATCAAAGGTTTTATCCCCAGCCACGACGCCATTTATCTGGACTCCTAGCGTCGAGTTCCAAACGAACAAACGATGGCCAAGCGCCTTGGCGATTTCAGAAACTTCAATGAGTGCACGCTCTTCCTCGAAAGTTTCAATGACCAAAATCGCATAACGCGCTTTGAGGTAATCTGTTATCTGCTTGGTACGGCTCATGCCTATTATCCCTGCGCTTGAACTGAGTTATACATGCATCGGAAGACCGGTTTTGGTAACGCCAGATTTTGAAACAACAAACTCGACAACTCTTCTAGTACGGAAAAAGTCAATGTCGACTCTGTCGCTGGTTTTGATAATCTGCTTGTGCTGATAGGGATGTTTTGCGTTATGCCGATACCGACCAGCCAGCGTCAAGTCTACGGCTTTAACAACACGAATCATGGCTTCATTCTGGAATATCTCTTTTGGCGTATAGCCTGTATAAAGTACCCAGTTTTTCTCGCCATTGACGGCATGTATTAATTGCTCCAAGGCTGGCGCCTGGTCGAGCGGCTCCCCCCCAGAGAGGGTAACCCCAACGATGTCCAGTGCATTTATCTTCTGTGCCAATTCATAAATAGGCATCAGCGTACTCGCTTCGCGAGCGTGGGTCTTCTGATTGAAGCACCCCTTACAATTCAGCGCACAACCCTGCACCCATAATGTCAAGCGCAACCCGGGGCCGTTAACGCGGCTCAACTCCATATGGTGTACATTGATTTCCATTTAGAAATTCGCGCTGAGAATTTGAAGGGTTTGCTCTTCATGGACTACGGTATATTCCGGCTTCCACTCAGTCACAAGTTCCGCAGTAGGGCTAGAAAGTAGAGACTCAAGCTCTTCAGTAAGTTTTGTGCAAATATCGCCTTTCACGCCATGCACTTCCTCAGTAATTTCATCGCCCGTAAAGGTGACACGAATGCTGTATTCGTAGTTAGGTCCAAATTCAACCTCGAACCCTTGAAGAGTTTCTTTCACTCTTGCTGGAACACCTGATGCGTCTATGCGCTTGATGGTTTCATCGATGGCTACGCTGATGTACGCTTTCTGAAAGCTTAAAGCCAAATCAGCCATTATCGCTTCGTCGTCGGACGAAATAGTTCCCCGTTCGATGAGGAGTTTGTAGGAGCCCTCCTCAATTTGGCAAACAAATAGATTGAATTTATCAGCCGTTTGGCCACAAATAGCCCTAAATTGCTGCTTGCCCATATAGCCTATTTTGCTCAATACCTTTTTACTGAAGTCGCTGGCAAATACGGAAACCAGACCAGTCGTTGGGCTTAGGCCCATCTTGCCGAACGCTTTGGCAATGGCTTCTTCATTAACATAAGAAAATTCAAACTTTGTACAATGAGACATTGTTAAAGCTCCAGCCTGCGACCGGGAACAACTTCTTCGGCGTTCTGGATAGCAATTATTACGTCAGGGGCTACCTCAATGTTGCGCATAGGCGCCATGGATGCAAGCGCAGCCTCAGGCGCAACAATTTCTGAAACCGATGTTGGAGTTCCAGAGTTTACAACTACCCGACGTCTTTGTGCTGCCTGTGATGCACCACTACCACAAAGAAGACTTGCATCAATCGCTTCCAGCAGCCTTCTTATTACCAGAATGGGATTTGATGTGAGCTTTTCATATAGCCCAATACGCAACAAAGCATCGGCTCCATCATTGAATTGCAATTTAACGAAGTAATTTTGATTTTCATCGCCAGCGATCCCAATGCGCGAGACCTGATTCAGATCCCGCGACAGCTTTCTCCAAAGATACCCATCAAACGACGCTACAATGAATTTTGTCGCTGTTGCGGCAAAAGCATTGCTACCAACTTCAACCTCGTCAGCATCAAAATTCTGGTAGCTGACCAGAATTTTCTCCCCCACAGGAAATCCCAGAGCGGTTGCCAAATATTCATTTGTCGAAAAATCGATATCTGCGTGAAATTTTAAGCTTTTTGACAGAACATAAAGGCTAAAGATGCCTACTAATCCATAGCCTATTGCTCTCAGCGCGTCTTCCGGTGCAAGAGCCACAAAAACTGCGAAAATAAAAACAATGATTCCGTAACCGTAATTTATGGCCGTCTTTGTACTGGGCTTTTTATTTCTATAAGCCTGAAATGTTTTGCCGGGAATATATTTTTTTGAAGGTGCAAATAGCAGGAGGCACACACCAAAAAAAATCAGACCAATAAGCCCCATTGCAGCTTGGCGCTTTTGCCCATTTTGCAACCCTTCAAGAAACATCCACGCACCGGTAACGATGAAAACAGGTAAGCATGCCAGTATTGCAAGTCCCGTTTTCTTACCTTTGGTGGCCATCATCATTTTCCACATCGGGATAGTCTTTATCATTCACAAACCTTCTAGAGTTGGTGCAGAAGCGCGTAGTGAGGGGCTGACTGTAGAACTACTCATTGATCTATGCTACATGACAATCTTTGCTTTATCACGCGCTAGGGATGGTCTGAAGTAGCCATACGTTTCGGGCTAACTTCGACCACTGCCGATTTTGAAAGTGGCGAGTCGATCCAAAACGCTCAGATCACTCACTCATTTCTGGTTTTTCAGCCGCAGCGAGCACCTCGCAGCGGCCATTCCCCGTATTACAGGCGCACCTCTCCTGCGTTGCTCTATAAATGTCGGCGGGCCATCCACAGATTTCCGATTTTGTAGTGGCCTGGGCTGTTGCAGTTACACATGCAGCAAGCACGAACGATTAAACATAAGACTTCAAGGTAATTCCCTTACGCTCAATACCTAACGCTTTGGCATCATCAATAGAGAGCATCACGGGTAGTTGGCTCCGCTACAGATTGTAGCTGCTGTGCACATTACACTCGAGCGGTAGCTCCGGCAAGGCGCCAAGCACTCGTTTGCGAATGCCAAGATCGGACTTCAAAAAACGCCTCCAGTTATTGAAACTGAACGGGGAACACTATCGGCATAGTTGTTGCCACACAAATCAGCCAACCCTGAAAAAGGCTATCGGTGCTAAAGCTCCGTGCGGAAACGATGATTCGGCAAGAGCCCCTGTTTCGATTATCGTTTCCAGGTCTTACTTCAACCCGAAGTTACGCTTTAGTTCGACGATACGGGCCCACGATGCTGGTGGGCCTCCGGAGTGGTTGGTCGGCCACAGCCGTTAGCTGCCCTCCGCGAAGGGCAGCTTCGGGTCGGCTGCTGCCCTTCGTAACTGGTCGTTATCGACCTGATGATGCCAACCGCTCGACATAAGTCGCAATTCAATTCCGAGCAATCTTGTCATTTCCCAAGGCTTAAGGCAGGGTCGATACCACTGACATCTCTGCCAAAGGAGTCACTCCATGTCAAAGCTATATCCCAGTATCGATCCTGAGGGGCTGGTCGAGTACTCAGTGGTCTACACCGACCGCTCGCTCAACCACATGTCGCAGTCATTTCAAGGCGTGATGAAGAACATTTCCAGGACCCTGAAACAGGTCTACAACGCCCAGGCTGTTGCGGTGGTCCCGGGCAGCGGCACATTCGGCATGGAAGCGGTGGCGCGACAGTTTGCCACCGGCCAGCAATGCCTGGTGATACGCAACGGCTGGTTCAGTTATCGCTGGAGCCAGATCCTTGAGATGGGCAACATCCCGGCGGCCACCACGGTGCTGAAAGCCCGACCGGTCGACACGGGTCGCCAGGCTGCCTACGCCCCACCCCCTCTGGACGAAGTGCTGGCAGCCATTGCGGCGCAGAAGCCGCAGATTGTCTTCGCCCCCCACGTTGAAACCTCATCAGGGATTATCCTGCCCGACGAGTACCTGCGGGCCGTCGGCGACGCCGTGCATGCGGTGGGTGGCCTGTTTGTGCTGGACTGCATCGCCTCAGGCACGCTTTGGGTTGATATGCACAAATGCGCCGTCGACCTGCTGATCAGCGCACCGCAGAAAGGCTGGAGCGCTTCCCCTTGCTGCGCCCTGGTGATGTTCAGTTCCTTGGCCCTCGAGCGCATCGAACAGACGCAGAGCAGCAGCTTCGCCTGCGACCTGAAAAAGTGGCTTCAGATCATGCAGGCCTACGAACAGGGCGGATATGCCTACCATACGACCATGCCCAGCGATTCCCTCGCGCGATTCAACGAAGTGATGAAAGAGACGCAAGCCTACGGTTTCGACAAGGTCCGCAACGAACAACAGGCGCTGGGCGATCGGGTGCGCGCCATGTTGACCGGAAAAGGCATCAAAAGCGTGGCCGCAGCCGGCTTTCAGGCCCCTGGCGTCGTGGTGAGCTACACCGATGATGCCGACATCAAGAACGGCAAGAAATTTGCCAGCCACGGCCTACAGATTGCCGCCGGAGTGCCGTTGCAATGCGACGAGCCGGCCGACTTCCAGACCTTTCGCATCGGTCTGTTCGGACTCGAAAAGCTGCAAAATATCGAGCGCACGGTCAGCACCCTTGAGCAGGCACTGGATGAGGTGATGGAGAACTAAGCACTCATCTTGCCTGGGCACTGCCGGCCCATGGCGTTGATCTACGAATATGACGCTGGTCGTCCGGACGTCATGTCAGAACCACAAGGGAAAGCCCGTGCACGCGTCTTACTGACGCGTGCGCTCTTCAGCGCTATCCAGCTCATGACTTAGGCCCTCCAAGGCGGAAGAGCCCCTTCGAAAAGTGAAAAGGCTCGACTCAGGAAACTGTTGAAACGAACGGCATCACGACGCAGCCCTGCCTGTTGACCACCAATCAGGCACAGATGGGCCACCCGACCAATCACTTCTGCTTCGCCTGGCATAGGGACCAAGCGGCGGCACGTCCGTATCGCGAAGTCCAGTCGTCTTGTGTCAACACGCTGCTGAAACTCGCCTACCAACGGATCGTGCAGCGACCAGGCGCGGATGGAAACTTCCCGCCCAGGTTGTTTCTCAGCGGCAATACTCAAGTAGCGTTTCAAGATTTCGCCCGCGCTACGACCCTGCGCCGCATAAGCGAGCATGCGCTCCGTGTAGTCTTCTTCCCAAGCGGCCAGCAAGGTGCGGACAAAGTCTTCGCGATTGCGGAAATGGTGATAGAACGATCCACGGGTCACATTCAATCGGCGCGATAGACTCTCGGCCGAAACACCACTATGTCCTACTTGGTCGAGGGCCTCAAAACCAGCCGCGATCCAATGGTTGCGAGTTAATTTTCCCACCCGTTATTTCGCTCCATTTTTAGCGCCATACAGACTGTGTATGGCGCGCAACCGATTGATACGCTGCGAACACCAGCAAAGATAGCCGTTGCGTTTTGCACGCTAGCACTTTTCATGGAGCTCGCCTTGAAGAAAATCGTACTGGTTGCTTTCGACCAATTCACTGATATCGACCTATTCCTGATGTGGGACATTTTGGGTCGCAACACTGAGGACTGGCACGTCCGGATATTGGGTTCCAGCGCTATCGTGCGATCGGCGCATGGCCTGCCTGTTTCGGTGCACGGCCCGCTTTCCGAGGCCAATAGTGCCGACGCGGTATTGTTCGTCAGCGGCAAGGAAGGGATACCCGCTGCACTTGCCGCCCCGGATTTCCTGCCGTCGTTTGAACTTGACTCCAGACGCCAGCGGATCGGCTCCATATGCGCCGGAGCGTTCATTCTCGAACGGCTTGGGCTGCTCAGCGGCCAGGCAACTACACACCCGGATGCACGATCGAGCTTGCAAGCTCTGGGACTTGAGTCCGTGGACCAGCCTCTTGTTTGCCAGGGGAACGTTGCAACTGCTGGCGGATGCCTTTCGGCGCTCTATCTGGTGGGATGGTTGGTTGAATCCTGGTTCGATGTCGGCAAGCGCCGTGCGACGTTGCTCCCTGTTTTGCCAGCTGGGCAGCAAGAGCTCTATGATGCGTTGATCGGGCTCAGCATCCGACAAGGAGCGTTATACGACAGACCATCGCAACAAGAAACGCGACATGGCATGTCATCTAATTGGTAGTTGGAACTCAGGAGAGATCCCCGATGCCCCGAGAATTTGAGCTCATTATGTCCGTGCCAGTACCTTCGAGGTCCGGCATCACCCACCTTTACAAGTCGATGAACCTGGCGGACGCTTTTGCGATTCGGCTCCCGGCGGGCACCTCCAGCAATCCAGATGTGCTGGCTCGATTCATCCTTTCCCACCAGCCATCCTGGATCGGATGGCTCATGAAAGTCCGAGACACTATCGTTGCCTGTTTTGGTATCAAGACAGCCAAACATTTGGCAACGCTTGCTGATCGGATTCAAATCTTCAAGGTCTACAGCTCGAACCAGACTGAAATCGTGTTGGGAGAGGACGACAAGCACCTCGACTTCCGGATATCGATCCTGTGTTCTGGAGAGGCAGAGCCAGAAGGCAGTCGCCAACTCGTTTTTTCAACCGTGGTCCATTGCCACAACCGTCTAGGCCGGGCCTACATATTCGTTATTGCCCCATTCCACCGCTTGGTTGTTAAGGCCAGCCTCCTCCGTGCAGCGCGCATCGGTTGGCCTCTGGCTACCAGCTACGAAGGCTGAGAGCCATTGCTGATCCATTAGGCACGAGATCGCGTCACTTTGACGGTGCCACGCGGGTGCTGGATTTCAACGCAGATGCGCGATGAAGGAGCCAGGGGATGCCCTTAAATCTTCCTTATCCTCGCCACATTTTGTCTACCTGCTAACCGCCGCGAGCGCCACAAATAGCGGCCACCGTCGAAAACAAGCAAGCCCACCGCCATCCAGATTGGAAGGTACGTCATCCACTGCTCTGCCCTGATCTGTTCACCCAGGGCCAAGGCCACTGCGACCATCAATATCGGTTCAACATAACCCGGCAAACCGAACAGGCTGAACGGCAGGAGCTTGCCTGCAACGGTGTAGGCCATGAATGCGGCCGAACTGATGACCACCAACAAAACAGACGGCAACCGGAAACGTAAGAAGTATGTCAAACCAAAGGCCGCCGAGGTGTGCCGTGGCGAGTTTATGTCGCAACACGAAATACAAGGGAAACCCCAAGGCTACCAAGAGCGTCGACCATGAAATCGATGATCAGATGCAGAGCTGATCATCACATCCAACCCGACCACCACAGCCGCCAGCAAAACGCTGCACGCTGCATATCCTTTTCAGAAATGTCGCTCACTCTTCTAAATTGTCCCCCCCCAACGCGCCCCGTTTGCAACCTGCTTGCCCAAACCACACAAATTGTTGCGCCGGTCTACACTCACGCTTGAATTGGTGAAGACCAAGCGGTTTTTTGCCTACCTCAGTCAGTGAGAGCCGAGTAGACCGAAGATGGTCGGCTTTACATACAAGCCTTGGCAGTACCACTGCGATTTTTGGAGTCCCGCGTATGGATTACGTTGACGCTCTGCCAGTTGGCGCAAAGGTAGGCCTGTACACCATCGAGTCAGTGCTCGGCCAGGGGGGCTTCGGTATCGTGTACCGGGCGCAACATCCGGATCACGGTCGAGTTGCGCTGAAGGAGTTTTTTCCGAAGAGCCAAGCGAGCCGTGTGGCCGACGGCACGATTGTGCCCTCCACACCACGTTCGCAGGAAGCCTTCGCCAAGGGTGTGGAGCGACTGCTATCCGAAGGCGCTAAGCTCAAGACTTTCAGGCATCGCAATATCGTTAGGGTCATCGAAGTCTTTGAGCTGAACCGCACCGCCTACCTCGTGATGGAAGAGGTAGACGGCCAGACATTGCAGGCTGCGGTAGAAAGCGGATCGCTGGTTCCGGACAAGGCGATGGTTGAGGACTTCGCCAAACAGATGCTTGATGCCCTCGCCCTAGTCCATTCCAGTGGCCTCATCCACCGCGACCTTGCGCCAGATAACATCTTGGTAGACCTGAAGAGCGGAACGCCGTGCTTCGTGCTGATCGATTTCGGCGGCGCCAAGCGGATCGTCACCGACATCTCCGAAAGCTCGTCACGTCAGCTGACCAAGACCGGTTTCTCGGCGCCCGAGCAATACGGCTCGGAAAGCGTGGGCGGCGTTAAGGCGACACCGGCAACGGATATCTACGGTCTTGCCGCGATCCTCTATTGGCTGGTTAGTGGCAACAAGCCCATCGACGCGCCGAATCGTAGCATCGAGGACACGCTGGTTAAGTTGATCACCAACCGCTCTTGGGTGAAGGCCTACGGACGCAACTTTGTGTCTGGTGTTGACCATGGCCTGACACTACGTCCCGGCGGACGTCCAGCCAGCGCTGATGCTTTCCGAAAGGTACTCCAGGACGGCGTGAAAACAGGGAAGGAAAAAGGGATTTCTAAATGGTTGGTAGTCGCCAGCTTGCTGGTTTTAGTTAGTGCCGGTGCATGGGTCTATGTGGAACAGGATGCTGCGCGGGTAGCTGCTGAAGTGAGAGCCCAAAAAGAGAAGGCAGCTGCTGACCTGCTCGCCGAAAAAGAGAGAGTCAAAAAAGCGAAGGCAGATGCTGACCTGCTCGCTGAGCAAGAGAGAGTCAAAAAAGCGAAAGACGATGCTGACCGGCTCGCTGAGCAAGAGAGAATCAAAAAAGCGAAGGACGATGCTGACCGGCTCGCCGAGCAAGAGAGAATCAAAAAAGCGAAGGACGATGCTGACCGGCTCGCCGAGCAAGAGAGAATCAAAAAAGCGAAAGAAGAAGCTGACCGGCTCGCCGATGAAGAGAGGATGAAGGCACCAGTGTGCCGAACCATCAACGAGCAAAAGGAGAAGTGCGAAACGACTTACCGCACTCAAAAGATTTGCGAGCCAGAGTCCAGCACCGATACGGTCACAGCCAGCGGCATCGACTCGCTCTATGGATTCTTCCCCTCGAAGCAGGCTGCCGACAATGCGTGCAGTAGAGAGGCAAGGCAACGCCTCAGACATGAGCTTAGGCAGCAATGTAATAAAGGAACCCTGGGCAGCATTGATGCTTCCTGCGACTGCAACTACGATCGCTCATCACCTAGCGGTGCATCCTGCGACTACGAAGCTAGTGCCGACTGCGAAAGGACCAAGGACGTCTGCAGAAATAAACAAGTCCCTGAGGAGAAATGCTGGAAGGAAGATGTCCCTCGCGAAATTTGCGAACCGCGCGTACCGGAGCGTACATGAGCGAACCCGCCGAAATTTCCGCCACGATTGAGGGCTTCAACCGCCTACTGTCGGACAACCTGGGGCCAGAACTCCAGCGCCAGGAGATGGCCATCGAGGAGTTCCTGCGTGAGGCCCGGCAGGTCCGCGAAAGGCTGCATGCCACGATGGAGCACGTTGACGCGGAACTGACGGCACCCTTTGATGTAGCAGACGAGAACCTGAATCAGATTGAGGCGCTGCTCGACAGTCTCGTCATTCCCGCGCTCGAACAGGCAACGTCGCCGACGGCGGCACTATTCCAGACCGAGTCCGGCAAAGCTAGCAAGGGCGTCAATGACGTCAGGCATAGCTTTGGAGGGATACAACAGGCCCTATCGCAAGCGCATAAATCTAGCAAAGACGCTACAGCCGAGGCCGAGCGAGGTATAGGGGAAATAGTGCGTCAGCTCGAGATCGCCTGGCAGGCTCTGGACCAGGCGGTGCAGGTTGCGGTCAGCCTGCTCAATGAGGCCGGGGAGCGGATCGGAACAGAGGAGACAAGACTTGGGGACAGCCTCGGCGTATTGCAGCAGTTGGTCGAGCAGCGCCTCGACGTACTGCAGAGCCATGCCAACGAGTCCATGCAGCACGCCGATGCAGGCATCACGAAAATGAGCAACGACGCTAGCCGCGCAATAGACGACTTCTGCGGTAACGCAGGGGAAATCCTGGACAGCTTGTCTGCCACGGCGGAGAAAGTCTCGGAACTGTTCGACGGCGAAGCCGGTGAGTTGCTGGATAAGGTTCAAGATCTGCAGCAGGTGATCGAACAGATCAGACCTCTGCTCGAAGCGGTGAAACAATGGACGTAGCGCCATGAGCGAGATTATCGAGAGGGTCGAAGCTGCCGCCGCGAGACTCGCAGCCGAACAGCAGCGCATTGCTGCTTCCCTCACGGCGTTGGGCGAAATAACCCATCGCTTCGACGGTGATAGTTTGCAGGACGCCCAGGAGGCCCTTCCTGCGCTCGAAAGTGCGGTGCGCAATTTCGCCACCGAGGTGGGGAACCTGCCCGGTCATGCCGAGGACACCATCGAGCGAGAAATCAGTGCGATCAATACGGCAGCCTCGAACGCGCTCGGGGATCTATCGGCGCACTGGGCTGTTCTGGAAAAGGCACTGACGCAGTTGATCGAAGAACTGGACCGACTCCTGGAACCGGTCACCGGACAACTGAGTGCCTTTCCCGAGTTGCTCGAAATCCATCAGGGGCAGTTACTGGCCGGCAACAACGAACTGGTCGCGGCGACCGAAGGCACTCGCGGCGCCTTGGAAGGCACAGTCGCCAACCACGTCAATCAATCGGTCCAGGACCTGGAAAGGGTTCTCCAGCAGATGCAGCAGTATGCGCGAGAGGGCCTCAGCACCCGTTTGGAGAGCCTTGTCGGCAATGCTCAGGACCAGTTGCAGAGGTCTTTCGCCGACCTGTCTCAGCTCGCCGACCGCGGTGGCCAGGACTTGCAGCACGTAGCGCAGGCCGCCTTCAACGCTTTCGGAGACGAGATCCTGCGAGCGCTTGAGCAGAAGCTGCCGGACGCGCAGCGAGAGTTGATTGAGCACGCGGCCCATGCACTTGGTGTGGAAATCATCGAGGGCATCACGATGTCTACTCTCGGTGCCGAGATCTCGACCGCGTTGTCGCCCTACCTGGCGTACATGATCGCGGTGAAGGAAGCGCTGGAATTGCTGCTCGAAGCGATCCGCATCTTCAAGAATCCGCTCGGGGATATTATTTGATGTCAGAGCATTCAGGTGCAACAGAGGCCGGCGAAACCCTAGTGACCGAGCTCGAGAGGCTCGTGCTCCAAACGGCGTCCCTCGCCGACTTGGTCGAGGAGATCCGGACCACCACCTTGGACTTTGAGCAGATGGTGCACGCCTCCCTCCGCGAACTGGACAGCGAAGTGAGCCATGCGGTGCAGCAAGCCACCGGCTGGGCACACAGCGCGCAGACAGCTGTCATCGAGCTGTCCAAGGGGCTCGACACCCTATCCCACGACATTCGTGCCCAAGCAGTGCAACTGACCCGCTCAGTGGCTGATGAAATTAGCCAGGCCATCGACCAGCAGGCCAGGTCTGTGAACGACAACGAAAAGCTTGCGGGAGATGCCGTCAAAGCGCTGGACGGCGAGCTCCAGACGCTGATCTCCACACTGCGCACCCGGCTCAGCGAAATCACCCAACTGTGGGTGGAGGCGCACGGCGCCAACCAGGCTTTCCACCAGCAGGCCATGCAGATGTCGCAGGAGTTCGCCGACCAGCTCGCCGGCGCCATGGACGAGGCCCGGACTGCGGGTGACGCCTTCGCTGCCGGCCTGGAGCAGGAAGTTTTCGTTCCGGTCGAGCAAGCCCTTGCCGAGCTCGACGAGCTGATGCGGTCACTGGGCACAAGGCTTTTCGACGAAGGGCTCTTGTCCCTCGGCGGCACGGTGGAAGACGCGGTACGCAATGAGGTCAGCGAGCTCATCAATCAGGCGATCGATACCATCAAGCAGGTGGTCAAGGAGAAGATCGATGAAATCCTCGAGCAACGTGACCGCTCGGACCCCGAGCGCAAGGCCCTAGAGGCTATCTTCAACACCTTGCAGAGCCTGCTCGGCACACTCGAGGAAAAGTTGGATGCGGTGAAAGAAATTAGGGCGATCGTTGGAACCTGAGGTGGAAGCACGATGAGTACCAATGTGATGGCTGTCCTTGAGAATGCGCGCGCTCGTCTGGTCGCCACGCAGCAGCGCGCACAGGAAGTCGAAGCACACGCGCGACGTATCCTGGAGCTCTTGGAGCACGAGGCCGCTGCCTGGCACGAGGCCATCGAATATGACCGGGAGCATACCGAAGGTGTGACCGACCGTCTCTCCGGGAGATGGGGACATCTCGAACAACGGATCGCCTCCCTGGCCGGGCGCGCGAAACAAGACTGGAACGCACTGGAGCAAGGCTTCGGCGAGCACTGGCAGACGATGCACGAGCACTGGGCGGCCTGCGCCGGCAATCTCCTTGCAGTGCAGGAGGCGCTTGCGGAACATCAGCAGCATTGCCAGGCGAGCGCAGCGGACCATCGTCAGTTCACCGAATCGCACGACAAGACCCTGCAAGGCGCGGGCACGACGGTCGTGGAAACCGCGATCAGAGGAAGCCCAGTCCTGGGCGCCATGGTGTCAACCAAGGCAACTGAAAGCCAACAGGCAATCGACGAATCGATCAGGCACTACGCGGAGCATAGCCGGGCTACCGCAGAAAACGCCCGTGCACGGCAGCAGGCAGCTATCCAGCAGGTGGCCGATCGCTGGTCCGATTTCGATTCCCGGACCACTCGGGATCAGGGTGATTTGGAGACCGGCATCGGCGTGCAGATCGATAGACTCAAGCAGGCCGCAGGCGCGGCGCGGGACGGCCTGGAGCGGGCGACAGAGACGATCGGCAACGTGACCTCTACGCTGGTGAAGGGCGCGGATGATGTCGTTGACGCGCTCAATGTGACCAACGTCGGTCTGAAAACCGCCGTCGGTATAGTCCAGTCCAGCGTCGACATCTGCGAAGAGGTAATCGACACATGGAACAACTGAGGGCCTGTCGTGACCCGTAGCCCCCAGACCGGCATTATCGGCTCGGGCGGCCATCACTGGGCTGCTTTTTCGGAGCTCGGCGCGCGCCAGCGCAATGAAGACCGATGGGACTTACGCCAGGGCCCCGGGGGCATCACTCTCTGGGTGTTGGCCGACGGTGTGGGCGGGCACGACGATGGTGACGTGGCTGCAGAGGCTGGCGTAAAAGCCTTCCTGGATACAGCGTCTGCCCACGGAGACCCCGAAATTGCCGTGCTCAAGGGAATCGCCGCTGCGAGGGTGGCCGTCGGTGCCCTGCGCGGCGAGGGAGTCGGTGACCGAGCACCTTCCTCGACGCTCGTCGGCTTAGCCATGCTGGGGCGCACAGGCTTTGTCTGCCATGCGGGCGACAGCGTGCTGTTCCAGTTCCGCAATGGCCGACTGATCCATCGCACTCGTGACCATAACGTGCGAGAGTTGAAGCGCGCCGTCAGCGGCCTCGTCCCGCTGTCCGCGGCGGACGATCCCGATGCCTCGAAGCTGACGCGATCCCTCGGTGATCCGCTGGAAGAAAACATGGAGGATACCGTCAGCCGGCTGAAGCTCCGCCAGAACGACCTTCTGCTGCTCTGCTCGGACGGCATCTCACAGCAGATTCCGGAGGACGACCCTGGTGCTTGGGCGGCCGGGGCCCGGGACGAGGTTACCCTACTCGATCTCGCCCGGCAGACCGTTGTGGCCGCCAACAACCCACGGCAGGACAACTACACAGCGGTCGCGATTCGTGTTGGCCAAATAGACTTGGGAGCCAGCGGTGCTTGGTTCCAGAGCTACTGGCCACTACTTACTGCCGCGCTCGCCTTCGTCGTGCTGGTCGCCGCCCTGACTATTCAGGGCGTACTGAAGGATGACAATTCGCGGCCTGCTCAATACTCGCCTGATCCTGACCCCACCAGGAATGCTCCTGCCCCGTTAATAGGCGACGCAGGGAAGACGACGGATAGAAGCGTAGACCAGACGGGACCTGCACCGGTCGAATCGGTCCCCCTCCCCCCACTTGTAGTGTCCCCAAAACAGCCCTGTCGAACGGTCTACGAAACCCATAAGGAATGCACTGTGGAGCAGCGGACAACTTCGCGCTGCCGTCGCGATACTGGAGTAGAACTGAAGTACGAGAACTCCTGGCCGATCAACGACAGTGCCACGACGCAATCCGAAGCCGAAAGAATCTGCCGGGCAAAGGCGCATGACTTCGTCCGTCCCAGGTTCCGTGAGGAATGCGACAGCACACTCGGCGACGTCACGATTCGCTGCGATTGTGCATGGGGGGACGGGGCGGCCGCCATCCATCGCTGCCTTGTTGCGGCACGTGCCCAATGCCATTCCATCCGCGAAGTATGCGAGGAAGTCACTTTTCCGCTTGAGCAATGCCATCCAGTGCAAATAAAAAGGGAGGTTTGCGACTGATCATGCAGAAGGGACTATCGGCTGTCAGCACCCCGTCGGTCTCCAGCGCCTGGAAAGGTGTGGACGACACTCTGAAATTACTCGAGAAGATGGCGAATCTCCTCAAACCGCTGCACCGGGACGCCGAGGTGGCTGGCCTCGCAAGGCAATTAAGGCTCCGGCGTCAGCAGCCGCTCTATGTCTTCCACGCTGATGCGGCGGATGCATCAGCCGACTTGGAGGAAGTCGAACTGCCCGGCGCCGCAGGCCCCGTAATGGCGCACCGGGTCCGGCCTGGCGTCTTGTTGCTCGACGACCGTTCCGGTCTCGGCTTGCGGCGTCATTTCTGCGACGTTAGCTTGCGCGACACCGCGGCCCCCATGACGGAGCATCGTGCGACGACGCCCCTGCTCTGCGACACCTTGCCCGACAGTGACGCGGATGCCGCTCTGGCAGCATTCGGCGCTGCACGCCAAGCCTGGTTTTCCCTGGACGAACTGCAGCGTATCGTTAGCCGCGAGCTGGAAGCTCTCGATCGCCTGATCGATAAACTCAAGGTCAGCACGCCCTCGCCCACTGATCCAGACGAGGACTCCAACTACCTCGCCCGCCTTGGCATGCTAGTGGCCGATCTACTCCAGGAAGAGCGAGACCGGTCGCGCGATCGCGAGACCGCGCAACGGAACTTCCAGCTTATCGTCCATCAGGTCGTGGAGCAGATCGGCACCGACGCTTTTACACAGGAGATCAAGGCGAGCGCAATCGACCGTTTCCGCCCGCGCTGGCTGCGCGACGTGTTCGGCAAGACCTCTGTCGAAGTGCGGCTCAACGACGAGGCAATCAACCACTTGGTCGTAACCATTGACCAGGCAGCGCACCGCGCTGCGGACGAGAGAATCCGCGGAATTGCCCGTCGCATCAACAAGCTTGATTCCGGCCGATTCTCTCGGCGCTTCGGCCAAGACGCCGAACACTGGCTGCAGCCGTCTGCGTCTCGCTCCGGACCGTCGCAAACCATACACGAAGCGATCGCCACGGCGGGCCGGGGGTTCCACTTCAAGTTCGAGCGGCTGGGCATAGTCAACCGCCTCATGCGTGCTCGCATGGAAATCGCCGGGTTGTTCATGCTCGTATTCCTCGGCCTATCGGTTTTCACGGAGCAAGCTACCGCCTTGCGCAAGCCGGTCACCTTGGGGGCCCTTGTTCTGGCGCTGATTATTACTGTCGTCTCGTACTTCACCTCGAGGGCCCTGGAGGAGGAACGCCTGCAGGAGGAAATGGAGAGCCTGCGTGAGCTGCTTTCGAAGGCGGGTATGGAGGCGGCAGCCCGCTGCTATGGCGACGTGCTGGAGGACACTATGTCCCGAGTAGAGGAGATCGCCAACGAGATCAAGTCGCACCAGGGCGCACAGTCTAGTGGGCGTAGCAGCAGGACAGTTAGCGCACCGAGCGTCATCGCGATCTTGTCCAACCTGAAGACTGAGCTCTCACGGGAACTTAACAATCCCACTGGCGGCTCGACATATATCAAGCAACAACTCGAACAACTAATCGGCCCCGGCGGCAGCTTGAGGACGGCACTTCGATGATCGATCTACACATACATTTTGGCAAAAAGGCGGAAGCGAGCCTGCTGTTCGAAAGTACCACTGCCGTTCGAATGAAGCTTTCTCTCCCGTTAGCCCCCTGGGATCCCGCACTGGACATCCACGATGTAATCAGCGCCTTGGAAACCCTAAAGGGACACGTGCTGGAATTCACCGGCCGTCTTCCGGACCGTCTCACCGTCCATCGTCCGCCGAGACTCCCATTGCCGTTGCTGGAGCGCTTGGAGGCGGCTTCCTTTGCTGCGGGCTTCAATCAGTTCGAGCCAGTCGATCTCGGCGATTTAGCTAAGGTACTTTCCTCCTCGGAACCCAGCACTCTGCTACTGATCCACGCATCTCGGGAGATGATCTCTGGAGTGACATTGTCGACTGATGCACGCGGTGCGACCTTCGTCCGCGAGGCAGTCGCCGCCGTAGATGAAGTCACTTTAGAGAATAGGATGCTTACGGCACTGAAACGGGAATCCGCCTCGCCGGCGGCCTGCCCCCTCCCCCCGCTACACGAACTGATAGGGCGCTACTGGGGGGCGTGTGAGCCCCAGTGGTCGTTCGATATGCGGGAATGGACTTCGCTCGGCTGGGCCACCGCGACATTTGGCAGCGCCGATGCAACAGCAATCGACGAAGTGACGGCAGACGCTTTGCGCAAACTGCTCGGTGAATTGGCGCCAGCATCTGGGGCGGAAGTCGCCCTGATCGGAGAAGGGGCGCCACGCCTGTCCGAACTCATCAAAGACTTATCGCCGGGACTGCGGATCGTCTCGCCATCTGTCACCGGCATCGTCGACGCCATGATCGCGCGCAGCCGGTCATTTAATTCGGCCGCCGCACGCCAAGGCACCGTTGCGGAGAAACCAGGAATACGCTTGGTGTTTGATCCGCACACAGATCTTGAATCCAAGGCGATGCCCACGAAGCGCGACAGCACTGCCGTTCGTGTTGCTTGCGAGGCGGGCAAGCACTATCGCCTGAATCATATCCCGGCGAAATGGCACCGCATCGGTTTTGGCCTCGAAATCCAGCTAGCCGAGCCGGCTGAGCATTTGCAGGTGTTTAAGGATCAGATCAGCGTGGAACTGCGAACCTTCTCCGTTCTGATCTGCTCTCGTTGGCCTTCCGCCTCCAGCCTATTGCTCTCGATAGTGATACCGGAAATCGGATCTTCGGCACTCATCGTTTTTCGCGCAGGACGAGAACCAGAGGTTACGTACTATCCAGTCAAATAAACAGTGCGCGAACGATGCAGTGCGACTCAGAACATGGTTCAGCGCGCGCGGATGCATGCAATAGTTACAAGGGGTATAACTAACAGAACAAAAGGCGGGGCACCCAGAATAGGCCCTCCAAAGGCAGCGCCCGGACCAAGCGTCCCAGGCCTGATCGGCGCCTGCGGCGCGGAGCGATGTGATGAGTTCCAGAGCATGGCGATGGGCTCGCAAGAGCCTTCTTGGCTGCATCGAGCTGGCCTTGCTGGTCGCTCCACTGTGCGCCAGCGCCATGTTCAAGTGCCAAGCCAGGGACGGAGCCATCAGCTACACCAGCCAAGCCATCGCCAGCGCCCGCTGCACTCGCCTGAATGGCATGGCGGGCGCCGGTGTCGGCGCCAAGGCAAAGGCACTGGCACAGCTTGTGCGGGACGACAACTCAGGTGCGGTGCGGATTCGGGTGTGGACCTTCATCCACAAGGGTATTCGTCAATATGTGAGCCGGCGCCCCGTCGGGATCTCCGCACGGGTCGATGTCCTTGAGCTCTATTACATCAAGGGCTGCTATCTGTGCATGGCACCGAAGGATTTCAAGATCGCCTCACTGCGCCTGGACACCCATTCCTATCGGCGGGAGATCGAAGCCGCTTCGGGTCATTATGGTGTCGACAGGGCGCTGATCCGCGCAGTGATACATGCCGAATCAGCGTTTCGCCCCAACGCCATTTCCGAAGCCGGCGCCCAAGGGTTGATGCAGTTGATGCCCGCCACCGCCGAGCGCTTCGCCGTGGACGATCCGTTCGATGCACGACAGAACATTCGTGGCGGCGTGCGCTACCTGGCCTGGCTGCTCAAGCGCTTCAACGGCAACCAGGTGCTGGCGTTGGCAGGTTACAACGCCGGCGAAGCGTCCGTGGTCGAGTACAACGGGGTGCCTCCCTATGCCGAGACGCATTCCTACGTCACCCTCGTGCAGTCCTTGACCGAACGCTATCGCAACCATCGCTAGTACCGTAGGGCGCATAACCCGGAATAGGTAATTCACCGGCCCCTCCACGGCGGATAACGCTGGCGCGCTCGATCAATACGCAGAGCGGAGAATGGCTTAACCGAACTTCCACGCTAACCGGTTGAATCCACGGCCGATTGCAGTCCTTGCTGGCTATCAGCAATCAACCAAAAATAGACACTTGGTTAGCACAACTTTCGCGCATTCAGCCGAATCTGAAACGCGTCGATTCAGTGACTTCGGAGAAGGTAAGGGCAGGATTTAACCCGCCCTCCCCCGGTTGCCTAACCTCGCAGGAAAGCGAGCAAATCGGCGTTGATCGTATCGGCGTTCGTTGTAGGCATTCCGTGTGGGTAGCCCAAGTAGGTTTTCAACGTGCTGTTCTGCAAGAGTCTGGCTGACAAGAGTCCGGAGTTTTCATAAGGCACGATCTGATCATCATCACCATGCATCACCAGCACGGGGATCTTGATGCTCTTCAGATCGTCGGTAAAGTCGGTCTGGGAAAAGGCTACGATCCCGTCGTAATGTGCCTTTGCACAGCCCATCATGCCTTGGCGCCACCAGTTCAGGATGATGCCTTCAGACGGTTTGGCGCCTGGGCGGTTGTAACCGTAGAAAGGTCCCGCTGGAACGTCGTGGTAGAACTGTGCACGGTTGGCTTTGAGCTGTGCCTGCAAGTCATCGAAAACCGACTTCGGCAAGCCACCTGGATTAGCCGGTGTCTGAACCATCAGCGGAGGCACGGCGCTGATGATGGCGGCCTTGGACACTCGGTCTTCGCCGTGGCGAGCAATGTAATGAATGACTTCACCACCGCCGGTGGAGTGCCCCACGTGGGCTGCTCCCTGCACGCCAAGATGGTCGACTACGGCCGCGACGTCATCAGCATAGTGATCCATGTCGTGCCCGTCCCAGACCTGGCTGGATCGCCCATGACCGCGTCGGTCGTGTGCAACCACCCGGTAGCCGTTCGCCAGGAAAAATAGCATTTGCGCATCCCAGTCGTCCGCGCTGAGCGGCCATCCGTGATGGAAAAAGACCACTGGGGCATCGCGTGGTCCCCAGTCTTTATAAAAGATCTCAACACCGTCCTGCGTAGTGACATAACCCATGTTCGCATCTCCCGAATGAAATGGAGGCCAAGACCGGAATCGTGTCCTGATCGTGCCCCTTGTTGAACAAGTGCAGCTCACCCCATAGGCGGTTCTGAGACGGGTCCTGGTCCGGCTTTCGCCTATCCCTGCATTCCATGGCGTTTGAGCAACGCATGACATCCGCGCTGCTTGGCCACCAAATCACTTAGGTTTAAAGTCAACTTTAAGGTCAATGGTTTTGGGGGGAATATGAGAATAGGCGAACTGGCGAAAATCAGCGGATTGCCGCCTTCACGTATTCGTTTCTACGAAACGAGCGGCCTGATTAAATCTGTCGTGCGCAAAGCCAATGGGTATCGGGACTACGCACCTGACACGGAGTGGGTTCTGGAGATCATCACGGGCGCTCAGGCGGCGGGTTTTTCATTGGAAGAAATCCGACAATTACTGCCGATGAATGCGAACGATTGGCAGCATGAAGAGTTGCTCAGCGGGCTCAAACGCAAGGTTGAGGAAATCGAAGTCCTGCAGCAACGGCTGGCCCAGAATAAAGCACAACTTCTTCTGGTTATCGAGGGCATTGAAAGCAAGCCTGAAGGCATGGGTTGCGTGGACAACACGCAGTTGTTATTGCATCGTCTGCGCGAGGAAGGTGTGGCGGCAGCAACACGCGGCCGTGATTCTGCATCGTCCAAGTAAAGCGTCCCCTGTCAGGCTTATGAGGCCTGACAGATTTTTGCCGGCAGGTTTAGTCAGTGCGTGTTAGCCAGTGCCGCTAACGGCTTCGGCGCGTAGAGCGCACTTTGGAACGCTGGCACGTATTCGTACTTCATCATTTTCCCCTGCTTCAAGGAGCGGATGCAGTTCGACAGGCTGCCGTCGCCCAGCGTGAGGGTTGCCGAATCCGCGCTTTGAAGGACACGTCCACTTTGCCGGTCTCGCTATCGGTAATGTCATAGATTACCGATTGGCTCACCCGCCTGACCTCAAGGAAGAAGGGAACCTGATGAGTCCATATCCGGACATCCAGAAGCTCAACCGCGTACCAAATAGGCCCCTGGCGGAACCCGATGTCGCAGCTTCTTGCATTTGCCGGGTCCGGGCTGATGCCCCGGCGGGCGATCCGGGAACCAGATTCGGCATTTGCCCGGCGGCGGCCAATGGCCGCGGGGAATCTCGACCGCATCGTACGTACCCGCAGGCTCGGTGGAAGCCATTTGCATATTTCCTTCGGGCCCCGACCTGCCAACCATAGGCGAGTCCACTACCGGCGCTGCCTCTGCGCGAGCGAAGCTGCCAGCGTCGCGCCCAGTGTTCAGTGCGGGTTGTTCAGCAATGCTGATTTCTTCTTCGCTGCGCCTTTGGGTCTCCACTTCCGGTTTGTTCAGTACTGCGACCCTGTCTGCGTTGGCACTGGGTGGGATACCGGAAGCCTGGGCCTGCTGCGCAGCCTGTATCAGTTGCAAGTTGCGGTTACGTAACTCGACGTTACGACCCACCCGAATGTTCGAGCGCATCGCCAAGGTTTCAGCCTGCTGGTACTGCCCCTGCTGAAGACGCAACACACCGAGGTAATGCAGCGTCGCGGGATTGTTCGGCTGGATATGCAGGGCTCGCTCCAGCGTGGCAGCAGCCTGGTCCAACTGGCCATTTTCATACTGCCGCGAGGCCGTTTCGATCAAGGTGGTTGATGCACTGTTACTTTGCGCTGTAACTCTTCGCTCAGCAGCCACCGAATAAAGCGACGCGCTGGCGCATAACGCCAGAATGAAACCGGTCAGAAAACGTTTGGTTGGCATCAGTGGGCGAACTCGATTGATCTCTCGTGGCACGATCGTACAACCGACCACAGCACTCGATACAGGGCTCCAACTGACCTGCCCGGCACGTTGAAGTTCCCGCTGCAACGGCCACTGTAACCCGTGTTTTTTTGCCACCCCATCACTAAGCGTGAAGGTTGATGCAACTCAAAAGCGCTGGTGATATCGATCTTGAACTGCGCACCGATCCCGGGGGGCGGCACCTCAAGCGGACTGGTTACTTAGACATGACACCAATCCCTTGTAGGAGCTGGCTTGCCGGCGATGGACGTCAACGATAACGCGGGCTGTCTGAAAGAACGCGTCGTCCAGACGCTTTTCGCCGGCAAGCCGGCTCCTACAGGGAATCCCATACGCTTTTGATTCTCACCACTCATCAGGCCGAGCGTTAGCTCGCCTTCAGCTTTTGATTTTGAGGTACACGCCCCCTCGAGAGGCCGAGCGCAGGTTCTGCGCAGTGGGCAACCCGGCATGGATGCCGGGTTAGCCGCGCACGGCCATGGATGGCCGATCGCGGCGGGCCCACGGAGCAGGACCGGAGCGAGGGCATGCCGAGCATTAGCGAGGCACCGAACGAAAGGGGCAAGAGCGCTTGGTTACTTGGCGCTCTTCCAAGTGACTCGCCGTAAGGGCGAAACCATTAGCCGCCATCACCGCAGCAACGGATATGCCCCCCATCCAATAAACAAAGCTCACCATCAAGCCACACGCTCTACCGTATCCGAACCGCTCTTCTTGCCTGCGCCACTCCAACGCACCAAAACGATTCGAACAACTTTGTTCCACCCATACGCGACCCCGATGCCACCTACGACGGCAAAGACCACCGCGAACACGGGCAGGTCAACAATATGCCGGGCCAGGGACTGAAACTGAAAATGCGTCAGATAAATAAACAGCGTTGACGACGCAACCAACGCAAGCCCCCGGGCGATAAGACCTGGCATCGGGATTGACCTGACCCAAATCAGTGAGAGAACTGCAGGGATGGCGATATCAACATAGTCCTTCGCAATGTCCTGTGTCCCCGGCCCAAAGAATGCCAGAAGATCCTGTCCACCCATCACACCCACAGCAACCGCACTGACGATCCACTTCTGGGCACTTGAATGAGCGTAGTGAACGGCCATTCCAAGCACCATGACCGCAAGGTAGTGCTGTGGCACGCGGTTATAGAGCGCTGACGCGTCAAACAGAAACGCACTGATCACAATGTCGGCCACGGCCAATGCACATGCCGCCAGAACAAGGCACCGAAACGGGTTCGCAACAATGATGTTCCTGACGCGTTCGAACGACAGAACAAACCCGATGATGACGATCATCTGCAGGAGCACTTCAACATACCAGTAGGCAAAACCGCCCATCAGATTCGGAGGGAACCAGTTGGAGATCAGCAACATCGTTTGCCAATGAACCCGGTCGAACAGTATCTGATTCAAAAGTGTGTAAAGGAGGGTCGGCACCGCAATACAGACCACTGACCTGACCAGCGTACGCACATTGCCGCGTTCATTGATGGCTTGAAACTGGAACCTCGCCAAACTGATGCCCGAGATCAAAAACAATACCGTCGTCTCGCCTGTCACTGACCAGGTCGAGAACAGATGAAGATGCCCAATGACAATCAGGATTATCGAGATAACACGTAAAAAGACAGGGACTTCCATTGCCCTGATGGACAGCTTTGAACTGCTGGTTTTACCGGCCAACCCACACAGTTCATGTACCGGTGTCATTTCCCATTGATCGGGCAGATGGCCGATCAGTTCTTCAAGCACCATTGAGGCCTGAACGAACGACAGCGAATCCCCACCCAGCTCTACAAACGTCAGGTTTGCGTCGATGCGCGGGACCTGGAGTATTTCGGCCCAGGCCTGCGTCAGTTTTAACCCAAGCGGCGATAGATCCTGATCGGAATGGATGGACGCCGCCTCAGTGTTGGCGGCTATCCGCGGCAGCGCCCGCCTATCGATCTTTCCGTTCGGCGTCAGTGGAATCGCATCCAGAAAGACGAACAACGCCGGCACCATGTATTCCGGGAGCCGAGTGTTGAGGTGCTCACGCAGTTCCCCCGTTGAAACAGCGTTGATTGAAACGTAATAGGCCACCAACCTGACCAGCGCGTTGTCATTGACGGCGAGCACAACGCACTGCTTGATCAGCGGATGTTGCGAAAGTGCGCCTTCGATTTCAGCCAGCTCAATGCGATGTCCGCGAATCTTGACCTGACTATCGCCCCGCCCCAGAAAGCTGACTCTGCCATCTGAAAGATAGGTCCCAAGGTCGCCGGTTTTATAACAAATGTCGTTCTCGACATTCGTAAACGGATTCACCACAAACTTTTCCCGGGTTTGCGCGATGTCCTCCCAGTATCCCTTCGCCAAGTAAGGGCTGCGTATCAGGATTTCTCCGACCTCGCCTTCATGCACCAATTGACGGGTGTCATTCACGACCAGCAATTGTGCGTTTTTAATGCCTTTGCCCAGTGGAATCCTGGAATTGTCGGCTTCAGGGTCGACGTGGTGGTACGCCATTGCCTGAGGCGTTTCCGTCGTACCGTAAAAATTGACACTGACGGCATTGGGGGCGATCACGCACATTTGTTCGAACAGCGAAATGCCTAATGTATCGCCACCCCAGAACAAGTATCGAAGCGCGTTGAATCTTGCACCCTGAAGTGTTGCGCCGGTTTCTATCAGCTTTCCCAACGGCGGCGTCAGATGAATAATCGAAATGGCATTTTTATGTATCCACGCCGCCAATGCCACAGGGTCTATGACGGTCGACTGTGCGGGAACGATAACTTTTGCGCCAATCGACAGCGGGGTAAATACATCCCGGTACACAGGGTCATGCCCCAGCCCGGACAGCAGCGAAAAGCAATCGTCTTTTGACAAGGAATGTTGCTGGGTATGCCACTCAATGAAATGCACCAACGGCGCATGAGTGGCCACGATGCCCTTCGGTTCGCCGGTGCTGCCCGATGTGAAGGTGATATAGGCCGGCTGTGCAGGGTCGACTTGCGGCAAGGCATGCTGATGAAAGGCGAACTCACGCAATGAGTCGGCGGGATCTTCCGCAATGCTGACGATCCGTGGAGCCGAACGCCCTGCCTCCAGGTGTTCGGAACTGAGATCGACGGTGGCCCCACCGCAAAGCAGGACAAAGGAAGGCTTCAGCGTTCGGATGATTTGCCCGATGCGCGCAGGCGGATACGCGACATCGGCAACGGTGAACGTCAACCCGGCACGCAAGGCGCCGAGCATTGCATAGACCAACCCCGCACAGCGATTGGAAACAATAACCACCCGGTCGGATTCGGTCGCGCCATTGACTTTCAGGAAGGACGCAATGCCATGGCTTATCTGTTCAAGCTGACGATAACTGCACGTCGCGTCTTGGGAGACGACCGCAATGGCGTCAGGCGAGCGCTGTGCCTGTTGCAAGAAGTCCATGAATATCGGGCGATCGGCACAATACTCCAGATTAAGCGTCGGATTTGGGCGATGATCCTGCATCTTGTATTTATGCTCCGCATGATCTGTACGAGGTTAACGTCGTGATCCGCAAATGTAGACTGAGGTTAGTCGGCCTCACCCCAGTCTGCTACCTTTCCCCCGTTCATTGGGTACCCGGCATTCTGGAGGCATCGCATGCGCCCTCTTCGCACCATCGCCCGCCCCTGGCTGCAATCACTGCTGTTGCTGTGCAGCGTCATAGCGGGCATGTCCAGTGCCGAGCCACGGCCGGGGCACATGGTCTATCTGCGCACGATTGATCCGAGCATCGAGCAAGACATTCGCTACGCCAGCGCCCACAATTTCACCGGTCACCCACTCGACGGTTATGCCGCCGCCGAATGCCTGTTGACGCTGGACGCCGCGAGGGCGCTCGCCCGAGTGCAAGCGTCGTTGCGCACGCAAGGCTACGGTTTGAAGGTATTTGATTGTTATCGACCGAATCGGGCGGTGGCCGATATGGGCCGCTTTGCCACCGAACCGGGCGACCCACGCAAGGCCGAGTTCTACCCGCGCGTGGACAAGCAGGACTTCTGGCGCCTGGGGTATGTGGCGCGGGTGTCGAATCACTCCAGAGGCTCGACCGTGGACCTGACACTCACCGGTCCCAAGGCGTTGCCCGACAGCGAATGGACGCCCTCGGCCACGCAGGTTGATTGCACCGCCCCCTACGATCAGCGCTGGCATGACGGCGCACTCGACATGGGCACCGGCTTCGATTGCTTCGATGAGCGGGCGCATACCGCCAACCCGACGATCAATGCGACCGCGCAGGACAATCGCCAGCGGCTCGGCAGTGCCATGGCAAAAGAGGGTTTCTCCGGGTACTCGAAAGAATGGTGGCACTTCACTTATGGCAGCGCACAGGCACCGAACAACGTGATGGATTTCCCCATTACGCCGCTCGACGCCAATGCAGCACTCGACACCAGCCATCAGCTGATTGTGGTCACCACAAAAAACTGGGATGACCTGCAAGGCAGCGCCCAGCGCTATGAACGCGACGGGAACAGCTTCCGCAAATATGGCGAGGCGTTTGCGGTGGTGGTCGGCAAAAACGGCATGGCCTGGGGCAAAGGGTTGGACAACGATGAGCCAGGTGCAGAACCCGTCAAACACGAAGGCGATGGAAAAGCGCCTGCCGGGATTTTCAAGCTGGGAACAGCGTTCGGTTACGAGACCAGCGCCGACACGAAACTGCCCTACCTCGCACTGACAGCGACCACCGAATGCGTGGACGACAGCCATTCCGAACACTACAACACCCTGGTCGACGGCGCGGCGATGCCCAAGGACTGGAACAGTTCCGAACGCATGCGCAGCGAAGAAGGCTATCGCAAAGGCATTGTCATCGAGCACAACACACCGGCATCCCCCGCCTCGGGCTCGTGCATCTTTTTCCACATCTGGCGTAGCCCGACATCGCCGACGGCGGGTTGCACGGCCATGGATCAAGCGGACATCAGCCGATTGTTCGACTGGCTCGATCCGCAGCAGTCTCCCCTGCTGGTGCAAATGCCCGAGGCGCAATACGAGCACGTTCGCGAGCGCTGGAACCTGCCGGAACGGTGATCGGTTAGCCCTGCTTCAAATCCAGGCAATAGGTGTAGTAACCCGTATCGCGCTCATAGCCCAAGGCTTCATACAACCGCTGCGCACCGTAATTGTCCGTGGCGGTTTCCAGCACCAGGCCTTTGGCGCCGCTCAACACCGCGAAGTCGCGCGCGGTGTTCATCAGCCGCGTTGCGACCCCGCGTCCTCGGGCGGCAGGCGCGGTGAACAGGTCGCCGAGCAGCCAGGTGCGATGCGCGTCGATAGACGAAAAAGTCGGGAACAACTGGACGAAACCCAGTGCTTCGCCATCGGTGTCCCGGGCGAAGAAGATCACGGACTCATCCCGGGCAATGCGCTCGGCGATAAAGTGGCGGGACTGATTCAGGTTCGAGGGCTGGCCATAGAAACCCCGATAGGCGTCGAAGAGGCTGGCGACTTGATCGATGTGCGTTGCGTCTGCGCGATGTACCTGAACATCCATCTCAATGGTCTCCGTGCGGTTCACGACTCATGGTAGTAGTACAGCTTGTTGATGATGACCCAGCGATCATCGATTTTCAGTAGCGACAGGTAATCGGTAAATCTCATCCCCGCATAATCATCGATGATTTTTACGGCGGCAGCGTCGCCTGTTATATCCAGGTCAATCACTTCCCAAAAAGGCTTCACCTCTTTTGCCGCCGGGCCTTCGTTTTTGATCGCGTCGACAAACTCATCAAGGGACAGCCATTCAAGCGCTTTTTGGTAGTGACCGATGATGCGACAAGACGGATGAAATGCCTTTCGCAACGAGGCTTCGTCAGCGAAGACCATACCCTCGACATAGTGTTTGACGGCTTCTTTGACAGACTCTTTTTCTGCGGAATCAGTTGTCATGTCTCACCTCCACTTCTGCTAACGCATTCTGGATTGTTCGCAAGGGCGCCCGCGAACGATCGGGTCGTTTGGTCAAACGGATCCTGCGGGCAATGTCCACAAACGGCGTGACGATCAGGCTGTAAACCGTCAGGTAACGCTCAGAATCCTGATCACCGGTGCCGAACCGCAGGACTTCGGGTTTCGACGTAGTGACGTACAGCGTGCCGAACATCCAGTCCCACAGTGACAGGTTGATGCTGAAGTTCTTGTTGAAATGGCGCGGCGCGTCGCTGTGATGAATCTGGTGCTGGGCCGGGCTGTTCAGCACATGTTCGAACACCGGGCCGAACGACAGCCAGACATGACTGTGACGCAGGTTTCCCACCAGCCCGTTGAGGATGAACACCAGCCAGGTCACGCCGAACAAAGTATAGCGGCTGATCTCGCCGCCGCAGGCGTACCAGAAGACGCCGGCATAGGCGCCGATGCCGATGATCGTCGAGAGCTTTTCGACAATCTTTTCCACGAAATGAACCCGGCTGGCGGTCGCTGGAACCAGCACCGGCGCCGAATGGTGGACTTTGTGGAATGCCCACAACCATTTGGAATGGAAGGCGCGGTGCGCCCAGTAGGCCATGAAGTCTTTCACCAGGAAAACGCCCAGCCCGTAGAGCAAGGACAGTGAAAGATTCTGCTCCACTTGCACCCGCGCACCCCACAAGTTGGTGAAAAAGGCGATGTAGTCTCCGGAGCGCAGGACGAGCGGGTCCACCAGTCCGACAATCGGCAACACCAACGCCACTTTCAGAATCGCCCGCACGAAGTAGTAGCGGTAATCGAGCAACGCCGAACGATGGAAATACACCCGACGCCCGCCGATGAACTGCCCGAACGACTGCGCGTCGGTGAGACCTCGATGTTTCCTGAAACGGAACAGGGCGTAAGCGATGCTGTAAGACGAGAACAGAAACAGTAAACCCATGCGCCCATTCAGATCGAAAAGGCCCAGGAACTGGCGAGTGACGGGCTCGATCACCCACTCGGTCAGGCCGTTAAAAAGCAGCACAAGGGCATCCACCAGGAGCTTGCCTCCCTCAAAGAAAAGGTATTGAAATTTAACCGCAATAGAGAACGGTTCTTAAGTGTAGTGCGAGTTCAAGCCTCTGCACATCCCGTTCACTCAGAGATTGGGTCTGCTTCTTCGTCACAGGGTTTGCGGCTGACGTAAAGTCGCGGGATTTTCCGGAGACCAACATGAGCGAACCCACCCCCACGATCTACCTGTCCAATACATCCGACCGGGTGCTGTTCGACCGGATCGCCGATGAATTGAGGCAAGCTCTCGACGGGACGTGGGTATTACAGGCTAGCGGGCTGGACCAGCGTTATTGGGACCTGGAGGTCGAGGGGCAGCTCATTACGCTGCATCTGGAACATTACCTGGGGATCATGCTGCTGGTGGACGACGCGGATCCGGCCTGGGTGGCGTCGGAACGCTTTCAGGCGTTGGTGCAGCGGTTGCAGGTTTTCGATCAGGAGCAATCGATGGGTTCGCACCCGAATCCGTAGGAGCCAGGCTTGCCGGCGAAGGCGTCCGGGAAATCGCCATCGCCAGCAAGCCGGCTCCTACAGGTGTGGTGTGAACCTACAATCCCCAACACGCCCGAATCCGTAGGAGCCAGGCTTGCCGGCGAGGCGTCCGTGAAATCGCCATCGCCAGCAAGCCGGCTCCTACAGGTGTGGCGTGAACCTACAATCCCCAACACGCCCGAATCCGTAGGAGCCAGGCTTGCCGGCGAAGGCGTCCATGAAATCGCCATCGCCAGCAAGCCGGCTCCTACAGGTGTGGTGTGAACCTACATTCCCAAACACGCCCGAATCCGTAGGAGCCTGGCTTGCCGGCGATGGCGTCCGGGAAATCGCCATCGCCAGCAAGCCGGCTCCTACAGGGTTGGGGGGAGCCTGTGATCATGGGTGCTAGAAGGTGATGTACGCCGCTGGCGTCACATCGATCCGTGCCACTGAACCGGTCAAATGCGCCAGGTCCTTGTTGTGCTCGGCGATGATGTCTTCAGCGGGGATGTTGCCGTTGTCGACCGTGGAGTGAGCGTCAGCCGCCAGCACCACGTCGTACCCCAGTTGCAGCGCCTGACGCACCGTGGCGTTGACGCAATAGTCGGTTTGCAGGCCGCAGATGACCAGGCGTTCGAAATCCTGCACCGGCAACAGCTTTTGCAGGTTGGTCTGGTAGAACGAATCCGGTGTGGTCTTGCGTACGTGCCAATCCTTGGGCGAGGTTTCCAGCCCTTCGGCCAGTTGCCAGCCGTCAGCGTTATACGCCAGCGGACTGCCGTCTTCCTCATGCTGGATCAGCACCACCGGAATGCCGGCCGTTCGGGCACGGGTGCTGAGCCCGTTAACGGTGTCGATGACGCGCGAGATTTCGAAGCACTCGTACTCGCCCGTGCAAAGTGCTTGCTGGACATCGATGATCAACATTGCGGTGGTCATGGTTCCATCCTTGATCTGTCGTTGGATCTGGGGACAGAAACTAAATCCGTCCCCCTCCAAACACAACCCTCAATAACCGAGCGATAACCCGGTGTTACGACGCGGATCGTTCGCTCCGTAGAAACGGTTTTTGCCCACTGGTTTACCTTCCAGCGACGGCGCGCCGACCAGGATCGCCGCGATATGGTTGGCATCCTGCGGCCCGGCAAACTTGTGACCCCAGCTTTCAAGCAGCTTCACCGTGTCCGGACTGGTGGTGAACGCCTCCAGGTTGGTCTCTTCCGGCAACCACTGCTGGTGGAAACGCGGCGCATCCACCGCCTCCTGAATGTTCATGCCGTAGTCGATCACGTTGAGGATGGTCAACAAGGTCGCGGTGATGATGCGGCTGCCCCCAGGCGTGCCGACGACCATCACGACTTTGCCGTCCTTGGTGACGATGGTCGGGCTCATGGACGACAGCGGCGCCTTGCCCGGCGCGATGGCGTTGGCCTCCCCTTGCACCAGGCCGTACATGTTCGGCACGCCGATTTTCGAGGTGAAGTCGTCCATCTCGTCGTTGAGGATGACCCCGGTTTTGCTGGCCATGACCCCGGCGCCGAACCAGTCGTTCAAGGTGTAGGTCACCGACACCGCGTTGCCCCATTTATCGACGATGGAGTAATGGGTGGTGTTGCTGCCTTCGTGCGGCGCGACGCCGGGTTTGAGCTCGCGGGACACGCCGGCCTTTTGCGGATTGATGGCAGCGCGGATTTTGCTCGCGTAGTTTTTATCCAGCAGATGGGCGATCGGATTTTTCACGAAGTCCGGGTCGCCGAGGTAGCTGTTGCGGTCGACATACGCGTGGCGCATGGCTTCGATCTGATAGTGCATGCCCTGCGCCGAGCGGTAACCCAGGTCTTTCATCGGGTAGCCGTCGAGGATGTTCATGATCTCGCAGATCACTACGCCGCCGGAGCTTGGAGGTGGTGCCGAGACCACGTGGTAGCCACGGTAATCGCACTCGATGGGGGCCAGTTCGCGGGTCTTGTATTTGTCGAGGTCGGCTTGGGTGATGATGCCTTTGTTGGCCTGACTGGAGGTGACGATCGCGTCAGCGACCCAGCCCTTATAGAAACCGTCGGTGCCCTTCTCGGAGATTTCCCGCAGGGTTTTGCCCAGGTCTTTTTGCACCAGTTTCTGGCCGACCTGCATCGGCTCGCCGTTGCTCAGGAAGATCGAGCCGGAATCTTTCATATCCTTTTTGAAGACGTCGGTGGCGTACTCCAGCAAATCGACATCGCCCTGCTCCAGCACAAAGCCCTCTTCAGCGAGTTTGATCGCCGGGGCGATCACTTCCTTGCGCGGTTTGGTGCCGTAGGTTTTCAGCGCCAGTTCCATACCAGACACGGTGCCCGGCACGCCGACCGCCAGATGACCACGGGTGCTGAGGTCCGGGACGACGTTGCCCTCTTTGTCGAGGTACATGTCGGCAGTGGCGGCCAGTGGCGCTTTTTCGCGGAAGTCGAGGAAGGTCTTGCGCCCGTCCGCCAGTTGAATGGTCATGAAACCACCGCCGCCCAGGTTACCTGCAGCGGGATACACCACCGCCAGCGCATACCCGACCGCGACGGCGGCATCGACGGCGTTACCACCGTTCTTGAGCACATCGACGCCCACATGACTGGCCAGATGCTGGGCCGTGACCACCATGCCGTTTTCGGCGGCGACGGGGGCGACGGAAGCGGCGTGAGCCGCCAGGCAACTGAGTGCCAATGAAGTCGCGATGAGCGATTTGGCAAAAGGTTCGAACTTCATGAGTCGGTCTCTTTTTGTTTTTAGGGTCGGTAAAAAAACAGAGAAAACGTTTCAAGAGCAGTACGCAGTATGGCCGGGATTGCGTATTGCGCCTCCCCGTCGAGGCAGTATGCTTGCCGCCTGCTCACCTGTTTTCGGAGTCCGCCCGCATGAGTTACACCTTCACCACCATGGCGTCCCCGGTCGGCGAGTTGAAGCTGGTCGCGAACGGTTCGAGACTGGCGGCCATCCTCTGGGAAAACGACAAACCGAACCGCGTACGGCTCGGGCCGATGAGTGAGGCAGTGGACAACCCGATCCTGGTGCGTGCGGTTCAACAGTTGCAGGAATACTTCGCCGGCACACGAAACCGCTTCGACCTGGAACTGGATTTTGCCGGCACGGATTTTCAGAAAAAGGTCTGGCAAGCCCTGCTGACCATTCCGTTCGGCGAAACGCGCAGCTATAGGCAGATTGCCGAGCAGATCGGCAACCCGAGCGCGGTGCGTGCGGTGGGCGCAGCGAATGGCAAGAACCCGATCTCGATTATTGCACCGTGCCATCGGGTGATCGGCGCGTCGGGGAAATTGACCGGGTTTGCAGGTGGGCTTGAAGCGAAGGAATTATTGCTGACGCTGGAAGGCGGGCAATGGGGTGGAACCGGGCGACTGGAAGGCTTTTGATTTTTGTAGGAGCGGCTTGCCAGCGATGGCGGCCTCAACGGCAATGCAAGCTTCAAGGCCGCTATCGCCGGCAAGCCGGCTCCTACAGGGTTTGCGTTAATCCCGGATTGCGCGACTCACACAACATTGTAGGGGCTGGCTTGCCAGCGATGGCGGCCTCAACGGCAGTGCAAGCTTCAAGGTTGCTATCGCCAGCAAGCCGGCTCCTACAGGGTTTGCGTTAATCCAGGATTGCGCGACTCACGCAACATTGTAGGAGCCGGCTTGCTGGCGATGATGGCCTTGGCAGCACTGCAAGCCTTAAGGCCGAATCGCCAGCAAGCCGGCTCCTACAGGTTCAGGGGGTAGTGAAAAGGTTTTTCATGGCGGCGTACTGCAGCAGCATGATGGTCTTCGCGTCGCAGATCTCCCCGCGATAAAACGCTTCCAGTGCGGCCTCGAACGGCCACTCCAGCACTTCCAGTTCTTCGGTCTCTTCTTCGAGCCCGCCGCCCTCGCCGACTTTCGATGAAGCATCGTATTCGGCGATGAAGAAATGCAGTTTTTCAGTCACCGAGCCGGGGCTCATGTAGGCCTCGAACACCTTCTGCACATGGTGCACGCGATAACCGGTTTCTTCCTCCGCTTCATCGCGGATGCGTTCTTCGGGCGCGGCGCCTTCGAGCAATCCCGCAGCCACCTCGATCAACAGACCGTCGTGGCCATTAACGAACACCGGCAAGCGGAATTGCCGGGTCAGTACGACGGTTTTCTTCTCCCGGTTGAACAGCAGAATCGCCGCACCATTGCCACGGTCGTAGACCTCCCGGGTCTGGCGCTGCCATTCGCCGTTGTTGCGCTGGTAGTCGAAGGTGATTTTCTTCAGCAGATACCAGTCGTGGGACAACACCTGGGACTCGATGATGTTGACCCGTTCGGCTGTGTTCGGCATGACAACGCATCCTGATTTCGTCAGAAAACGCCCATCTTAAACGAAGGTCCTCACGAAAGTTGAGCCTTGTATTCCTTCTCGTATTGCCCGGCGAGCGTTTCTTTCTGCTTGTCGTCGAGCAGCTTGCCGGCCATCTGGAAGAACTTCTGCTCTTCCTCCTTCAGATGGTGATGGACCTTCTCGGAGAGCTTCTTCGCGGTCGCCAGCCAGGCCGGGCTGGACATCTCGGTCTCGTCGAGTTCTTCCATCATTTCGTCCATCTCGTGATGTTCGGAAATCGCATGGCGACTGAGGTCGACACCGTTGTCGAATTCCATCAGCGGGATGTAGAAATGCCGCTCTTCTGCGGTTTCGTGCGCCTGGAGTTCAGACTTGAGCTGCTTGTAGGCTTCAACGCGTTCCGGGGTGTCGCCGCTGGTCTTGACCAATGCGTCGGCGTAGGTGCGTTGGCGGTCGTGGCTTTCGCGCAAGGCTTCGAAAATGTTCATTGGCAATCCTCATCGGCCGCGTTCTGGAATGACGCTGTAAAGGCTAGACACCTGCGCGCTGGCGACGGTTCCTCTGATTAACGAGGGATAGAACAATCTTCGCGACCCGGATACCCTCGTGCATCACCGCCATAAGGATGTAGCCGATGACACTCAGCATCGAACAGTCGCACAACCCGACACCGGAAGATCGCGAGGCGATCCTCGCACCGTTGCGGGCCTACAACGTCGCCCAAGCGGGGGACGGCAAAGCGCAGCCGCTGGCCTTGCTGGTGCGCAATGACCAGGGCGAGATTATCGGCGGGCTGTACGGCCGGTTTTTCTATCAATGGCTGTTTATCGAATTGCTGTCGGTGCCGGAACAGGGCCGGGGACAAGGCATCGGCTCCAGACTGATGCAGATGGCCGAAGACCTGGCGCGGGAGAAGGAATGCGTGGGGATCTGGCTGGACACCTTCGATTTTCAGGCGCCGGAGTTCTACAAGAAGCTGGGGTTCAGCGAGTTGGGGCAGATCGTTGACTACCCGCCGGGGCACAAGCGCTTCTTTTTCCAGAAGCGCCTCTGACTGACTACACACGACCCTGTAGGAGCCGGCTTGCCGGCGATGGCGTTTTCAAAGACGCCATAGCCGGCAAGCCGGCTCCTACAGGTTATGCGTCA